>JAAEQC010000134.1 GCA_024231905.1 bacterium
ACGACGAGCGGCCGCACTCGAACTTCACGGACGACAGGACACCGATGGAGGTCTACAATCTGAGGCTGGCGGCATGATCAAGTACTGGGAGTCCACCTTAAGCTGGCCGCCAGGCTGTCCAAGGAATGGGGTCCACCTCTGAGAGATCCGCGATACATTGCGATCCGAGGTGGATTGCATTTTCTAAACGGAGATTTTACGGAGGCTCAGCAGTTGTTTGATGACGCCGCAAAAGGGCGTTTTACTCATCCTGAACTTCAGAAGATCGGGTTTAAGCCGCGTGATGCCGTCACCCCGCAGAACCCCATGGTACTTCAGGGCGAAATCGGCGCCCTCAAAGCCGGCTTCGCCTTCATTCGTGTTGTTGGATATCCAGATGTATTCTGCCCGGGATCCAAGTTTGGAACGCTGCAGGTCCGCGAGGGAATGAAGGTGTCGTTTAAACTCGGGTTTAGTGCTCGGGGCCCAGTTGCGTTGGATCTTGAAGACATGGAATCGGAGCTTAATTGTATGCACGATTGATTAACGCACAACTCCCGATATAGCTGGCGATGGGTTTTACAAAATGAGCCCCTGTCCTCCTAGCGCACCACCCTCAGCAAATATCCCATAGGGTTCCATTTATCCACCCTACAGTCAGAGAATAATCCAACAACTGCCTTAGGTGCCCGGGCAAGCCTTCGGACTAGATTTATCACGCGATCAAGTCTGAATTCGGCTCGCCTCACGGTCAGCCCGATACTCCACCCACAGTGGATTTTGAGTTTCTTCGTCAACATTTTGCCGAAGAGCCAAATACTTCTTAGTCCACATTCGGGCGTGAGATCGAATTTCCGCTCCCCCAATAGCCTCCAATTCATCAACTAGTTCATTCGGCGGTCCAAATTCCTCCACGAAACTCTGCATCTCTGCAAACGTGGATAGCTCCAACACAGATCGGATGTGATCATCTTCTCCCGTCAGCGCTTCACCCAATAAATCGACGACACGGGAAACTGCAGCGGGAGATACCCCTGGAACGAACATTTCAAATCGTGAGGTTTTCTCGGTCCAGTTGGGAGGGGCAACATGTAGCAATAGGTCAAAACGGCCAGGGCGAGTTATCGCCTCATCGAAATCCTGCCGGTGGTTGGTTGCCAGGAAGAATATACACCGACCCAACGACCGAAGGCGCCCAAGTTTTGGCAACATACTAGTCGTTAAAAACTGCCGAACAGCATCCAATCTCGGCACTCCATCACCATATCCACGCTTCTGTACAAGCGCGTCAATTTCATCAAACAACACGACTACATTTTCCAATTCCATTAGATCATGAAATAACTCTCGAGATCGCTCGTAGATATTCTCCAGTCCTCTATCAAGAAAATGAGTTGGAGATAGCTCTACCATTGGCCACCCCAAATACTGTGCCGTGGCCCTTGCTATGGTCGTCTTGGCCGTGCCCGGTGGCCCGAAGAGTAGGGCCGATTTGGCCGGGCGCAATTCTCTCGGCCCAGCGCCCATGGCTGGTAGCAAAATGCGGCTCTCGATAGTGCCCTTTAGACTCTCTGGATTTCCCAGAAGCTCTATTTCGGAATCTAACAAGTTGTCCCAAAGCCTTCTATCCGAATGTCCAATGCCGAGTCTGCTGCCGGCGTACTTCGTCACTAACAGTTTTGCAATAGCTGCTGATGAAGCTTCCACCAAACGACTGAAAAATACGTGTATGACGCCGACAGCCCAGGCTTCCGGCATCCCGCGTCTCAGCGTGAGTTCTTGGCCGCCAGCATTCCATCCAAAATATACCTGATCTTCGTGGTCATATCTTAACTTGTGATCTTCACACCATGCAACTGTCTTGCAAAGTCCAGAAAATACAGAACGTGTCGAAATAAGATTTGGAAACTCAGCTAAAATTGCTTCCAGAACCTCTATAGCCCAGCAATGGTTAGCTCCAGATTCAGGATCCGGATAGTGAAACATGGGAAAGTAGGAATCCCACATCAGTGATTCGCGCTGATAATTGAAGAAAGTAAGTACCGCATGTTCAAGCTCTCGCGATTCCAAAAAATCCATTTCTTTAAGCACGTCCGGCATCCCGCTGTCCGCATGGCCCTTTTCTATACGCCGCAACAGACACGCTGACATAGCCAACGAAATCGGATCAAACTTCGTGTGACTCTCAGATGCTACAAAGGTTGTCTGGCGCATCAACTCTAATTGCGCCCATTGTGCTAATGCCTCAACACTTTCTTCCCCAAGTGTGACCCCGAGTTCGTCCGCACCATGGACAAGCCAGTATCCAATTTCAGTTCGAGGTGGATAGTCAGTAACTCGGAGTTCGCCGGGTGCTCCCTCTGCTAATACCTGGGCAATCTCCTCAAGTGACTTGCCGCGAAACCGGTCACCATCATGCGGCTCAAGTGGCGTTTGTCCAATATCTCCCGGTGCCCAATCTTTTCCCTTCAAAACACCCAATGCTCGGAGAACGAGTACAGCAGTGAATGCGTTATCCTTCGGTAGCCCCGAGCTGTCCCACGCATCTGTACGAATGCGATCAATTAACGGCAGCAATCGTGACGGGCTTTCATAAACGTGAGGAAGAGCGTCCCCGTATGCACATGCAATCATTGCAGTACATGTAGTTGCGACGCTTAGTTTGCCTGGAACCGATGGAGAATTCGGTAAGCGACGAAATGAAACCTCATCTTCTTCGTGGAGAAAGGGGACTAAATCAGTCAATAGATCCGCCCGCAAGACCTCTACTCTGGACCTGAGCTTCATCAATTCGTCTATTCCAACAACATCACGGTCCGGCATGTGTTCCTCCCCAAGGAATATCATCAATCTTGGATTCTGCATTGTACACAATCAATGGAATCACAAGTGCATCCTGCCTGAGTTGTTTCATACGAGCTCGCCCATAGCGATTCTCAATGTCGCCCCAAAAACTCCTTCGTTCCGCAGTAGGTACATTAGTAAACGTAAAATAATACGGAACCTTATGTTTCTCGATTCTATCGAGATTACTCCAGATTAGCTTCGAAGAAAATGCCTTCCGTGTATTGGCGCGATAGGTCTTCTCAGATAATCCCTTAAGCCCTACTGCATAAAGGGCGCGATCGTGAGAAACATCATCCAATATGCTCTCGTTGTATTGAGCTTCGGTCAACATCAAATCCGAATGAAACACCCAGTTTTCTCCTGCAGTCGAAGCAAGTTCTTCCAGCAGTTGGGGCCATTGCCGCATCGCCAGTGCTGGGGCGCCACCCATAAGATGAAATACATTGCAGGGTGCTCTATTGAATGCCGCTACGAGTTCAGAAGTCGATATCACTTTGTAGTGCCCCCACACTCCAGCTCGTGTCACATAGCAAAACGGACAATCAAGATTACAGCCATAGAGTTGCACAATGAATTGAAAGTGATAGTCGCCGGGGCCAAATCTAGATTCCGCGAGCTTTGGAAAGCTATCATATCCCCCTCCCCCTTTATACGTATTGCATTTCCGATAGAGCCCTCCTTCAAGAACGTCTTCGGTGTTGACGTCTAACATCTGCCCTTCACTTAGGAGAACTACTCGCCATTCGCTCACAAACCCAATCCCTTACTCCAAAACAAAGACTAGATTTCCTGAGCCAGTCTCCCGACTCAATCCTGCTGATGAAAAACGGGCTATTTACCTGCAATCCATCTCAACTATACAATAGTTGGCCGGAGTATGTCAGTGCCCTTCCGCTGCTTTTTACTGTTGCACTAGATGTTTAACACAACAAGGTGCGTCTAAATAGTCGCAACTATCGACTCCACAAATCCCGGGGTTTACTTACGGGCCGTAGGAACCCCTGAAGGACCCTCTGGGCGGCCTGTTGTATCCCAGCATCGCCCTAGTCCGTTTATCGTACCAAATCATCCCTGGGTGCCAAACTACTACGGCAACAACTTCCTGACCATTCAAACATTGTCCATGCACTACGGCATTTCGGAGGACCGCACCAGACCCGCACCAGAACTCCCAGCCCATTCCCACCAAAACCCTTGACCACATAACCGAATACCAATAAACTACTTACTATCCACCCAGCTTCCACCAACCCCCCGTTGGCACTGAGTGTCGATGAGCACCACATAGCATGAAACCCGCCGCCATCCTGAACGAGTTCAGAACTCCCGCGCCGGCGTCTTAAATACTTGCTCTTCATGCCATCTGACGAACTCGAGCCCCGCCTCGAATTCCGCAGACTGAGGCCGCCGAATCTCACGCCCATGCCAACGCAACAAGACCTCATCCAACCCGTCGCTTCCACACACGTCCTGTGACACGAGCACCCGCTTCTCTGCCGAAAGAGTGAACGCACCGCGGTCCAAGAGCTTATGGTGGAGCGAGCAAAGAGCCAGCCCATTGGGCTCGATATCCGGCCCGCCGGCCTGGTGCCACTTGATATGAGCTGCTTCCAACGCCAGAGTCAGATTCCCCAGTCGCACATCGAATCCACAAACCGCACATCGCCGCTCATACGCCCGCAACACCCGCTCGCGAAATGCCGGGTCGCGCGGCCGGCGGCGCGAGACCACCTGGTCGAGTTGCATCCCGAGTTCGGTCAAGATGTCTTCGTGCAAGTTGCTGGGGAAATGGGCCTCCAGAATCAGGCCGACCACTTCAGCCAGTAGCGTCGGATCCGACCGCAACTTCGCATCCACGTCTGCAGTGAGCCCGGCCGCCGGATTCACGCGCTTCAGTTCTGATGGCTTGGGATCGTCCTTGCCCTTGCGTGACGCCATCTGTTCGGCATCCCGTACCACCCAAAGACCATCGTGCTGCAAACGCCAGAACGGGTACTCCGGATGCACGGACTTCCGCACGGGACCGAACTCGGTCAACAGTCCGCCAAGCTTGCCATGAACATCAGAATACCGAACCTCGCGCCCTTCACCCCGGCTAAGCCGCGCCAACGCAAAGAGCAGCAGCAGGGGCTTGTGAGGAGCCCGAACGTCACCTCGTCTCCAAACATTGATCGCAGCAAAGCGATCAAGGAGATCCTGCCGGCTGATGGTTTTTCTCTGCCTTGGCAAGTCTGTTCTCCACGGAGTGGCGATCGCTTCAATCTCTGCTCGACCAGGCTCGAATCCCACTCGCCATTCATCGAGGCAACGATGTCATGGAGCTTTTAGTGCTCGTCTCAGCGCTTCTCAGACGGCCGGACGCCGTGCTCCACCATCAATTCCCCGAATTTCTTCCAAGTCAGTCTGTGCCCATAACCGCAAAACGCCATTTCGCCGACTCCGATTCCAAGACCTTTATCACGCTCTTCAGTCACCACACCACCCTACTCCCGCCCACGAGACCGGGACGACTCCAACCTACCGTCAGGACGTCTTCATGATCTCTTCGAGTTTCAAGTTCTGCAACTGCAAGGCCGTCATCGGTCGGATTCGGCTGAACATCTTCAGGACCTTGAGATATTCCAGGCCTCTTTCGTGAACAGTTTTAATATCACCGTAGAACTTCTTGTCCTGTGCAAGATCATACAAATCGCTCCAGTAGTCTTCCAGCGCCTGCGTCAAGCCGTCAGATGTCCTTTCACCACTATCGTACTTGAAAGGCTTGAGACCCTTTCGTCCGTACCGCTCGCGGAGGTAGCTGCAAATCGTTGTGAGGTGCGAATGGCAAGCCCGTTCCATATGGAAAGCGCGGAACAGAGAGAATTCCTTCTCGTAGATATCGAACGGCAGCTCTCCATGCCTTCTAAAGAAACCATCCTTGACGACGAGTCTCTTCCAGTTCAGAACGTGCTGCCATGCGTGGTTAACGGTAAACTCGGAAACCTTCTTCACCACGCGCGAGAATCTTACGATATCCGTGCGGAAGAAGTTCTCGTGCATCGGTTTCTCCGGGTACACTGACAGGTAGTACCAGTACTCGAACGTGATGGAAATACGTTCGATGAAGACGACGCCTCGCAACGTGATCGAGATCTCGCATTCCGGTGTCAGTTCCCCAGTAGGAGACGTATCGGGTGGATATTGCTTGGAGAGGTAATCCCTGTCGATTTCGTTCCGGTTGGCCTGCGCGAGCTTCGAAACGACTTCCTTAACGTGGCCTCTGTCTATGTCGAAGATCGGCGCCATCCGCCTGATGAGAGTTTGGTACGTCGTGAAAAATGGCGCAACCTGCGATGCCTTGTAGATGTACGACATCAGAATGCGGTGGGTGCAACAGAGCGCCCTCTTCTCCTTGATCATCTGGCATTCCCTTGCGATGAGCAGAAACATGTCGATGTATGTCGTTTCACGCTTGAACAGCCATTTGATAATGAAGCTGCGTGTGCTGCTCGGGGTGATGCGCTGGCCCCGTAATTCGTTGCTCGTCATATATTCGGTTGTAGCGGTGCTTAGATACTCGAGAATGAGGCGTAAGCTGTCGTTTGTGATCGAATGCAGCGAGTGCTCCCTGTCCCGATACGGCTGACTTTCTTCCGGCCAGAATCCGTCGATGATGAGCAGCATTGTCTTTTTATACTCGTTGAACTCCTTCTCGTTCTCGTCGAACTGGCCGTCGCTCTGCATGATGTTCTTGACGAATCGGAGCCGATTCTTCGCAATGCTGTAGAGTTGGTCGCGGTTGATGCCCAGATTCGAAACGTGGCCCGACTCGGTCAATCCCTGCGGCCGTTTCGCAAGGTAGATCGTCCGATTCTCGTTCGCCCAGCGGTCATGCCTTCTGTTCGTGGGGAAGTTCCGGTCACGAACCGCCATCACTGTCTTGGGGTGGTGATGGCTGTAATAGACACTCGTCTTGCCGACGAGTTTCTTACAGTAGGCATAGATCTGGGCGATCTCATGCGCATCGCCCAGCGCGTCGGTGTTGTCGAACGCGACGAACGAAGGCTTCTTGAAGAACGCATTGTAGATGTGCAGCCAGTAGTCGGCCAGCTGGGGATAATCAGGCGTCGCGTTGATATCGATTAGGTGATCCCGGAGCGACTTATTGCGGCTCAGGGATTTGATGAGGATCTCTTTCTGCTTGTTGATGCTGGCCGGCGCCTTCTCGATCTTGTCGAAGAGTTTCCGGATGTCCTTCTTTCTCGGATTCCGCTCCAAGAGCAACGTGTTGTTCGCGAACAGAACGATAATCGCGGCCAAGTGCTGTTCTACTCTCGAAAGGATCTTGTTGTGCTTCGCTGTCGTTGGAATCGTGATCGTCCTCTTGCCGATATGGTTCGAGAAGTCGTTCTGACGCCAGGTCGCAAAGCCGAGATTGTTTGTGATGCAGATTCCCAGGTGTTCTATGAACTTGGCCTTGATGGTCTCTGCGACGATCTTGTCGATCTCCAGATCGTACTCGGCATATTCGAAATCATGTGGCTTGATGTTGCGCTGCGAGTCCTTGATCTGCTTGTAGACGTTGCGGAGGTCGTCCCAGCGTTCGGCCAGATTGATAACTATCCCGACGTACTCTGGGGGGCTTGACTTGCCGAATTCGAGTTGCTGGCGGATATACGAGGACTTACCCGACCCGTACTCGCCGGTTACGAGTAGAAAGGTGTTTGTGCCCCTCATGAATCTGCGGAATGGCTCCCCGTCCCTGGCGTGGTGAATCGTGCGCCAGAAGTTCTTTCGGTCTTCCGGAAACTTCAGGGACTCAAGGGAGACTTCGAAGTAATTATCGATATAATCAGCGACAATACTCATTGTTGTTCCTTTGCATTGATAGCGACCGACTCACCTTGATTATTTCTTCATCAGCGGTCCAGGAGACGACGTTGCACGCTCCGGAAACGCGCGGTACCATGCTGTTGGGACTATTTAAGATACTTCCTGATGTTCCGAATTTTCGGAGTGAGCACCGCCTTGACCGCTTGCGAATAACGCTTCTCGGGGCCGTACAGCTCCTCCACCGTTGAGCCAAGTGAAGCGCCCTTGTCAGATACCATGCAAATGGCTTGCTTATAACGCAGGTCGGCATTCTCCTGAGCCTCCGCCCGCTCCTCTTTCAGATCTGTGCGATCGAGATTGAATACCCGGATGGAAGTCGCGCCGAAGATGCTGCCGCTCCTGGCGGCGATCGCCCCCTGCGCCCCGAACTTGAGATGATCCTCAGGCTTACGGCCCTCGTTATAAGGGTGGAGAAGCAACGGCACTTCAGCTTCGTCGAGATCGTGACTGGCAAGGGCGTCGTTCAGGACATGCTCGTTTTCTACCGGAAATTCGTTCATCTTGCCGCCCGGCCCGTTACAGCGATCACACGACGGAACAAGGTTCTGCCAGGCGTAGGCGAGCCACCAGTATCCGGGGTGGCGATTGCCGTCGCGAAGTTCGACCACTTCGTTATTTACGGTGACCTTGTCCTTGGGTCGCCAGTGTTCGGCGGCGTCGTGGGTGGTCGCCCTGTCCTTGCTCTCACAGTAGGCGCATTTCTTATGGAAGACGTGTTCGAGAAGCCAGTCTTTCAATTCTCGCCAAACTTTGTTGTTGTACTTGATCTTGTCGCCCCGGCGATGCTGTTCGTACAGCGCCGCGGTCCCCGTACGCGACTTTGCGTACCATTCCTCCCAGGTAAGGCGTGCCTTGCCGTCCAGGCTGTCCGGGGCGAATGGTACGTGCCTCATTCCGATTCCACCTCCATCTCAACAAGGAGTTTTTCCGCTTCACAAATGATCCGCCTCTTCTCCTTCTCAGGCAGTTTTTTAAGTCTCATTTCCATGAACTCGTTGAGGAGCTTGTAGGCCTGTCGCTGTTCCGCTCGTTCCTTGCGGGGAATGATCATTTGATCGAGTTCCTGCGCCAACATCTCCATCTGCTGTCTTTCGGTGGATGAGAGCTTGTCCTTGGCGAACAGAACTTCGTAGCGCTCCAGCAGCAACCGTGTTTTGCGATCCCTGGCGTAGGCCATGCCGAACGCGGGCGCCGTCAGAATCTGGTCGGTGCGCCAGCCTTCGAAGGAGTGTTCGATTCGCGTCACGACGGGTTGAGCCGGCTTGGATGACTCTTCGGAATCATGGTCCGGCCTGGTGAGATAGAACACCTCGCCCTTCTTGGCGTTCGCCACGATCAGCGGGGAATGAGTCGTGGCGATGACCTGGATATTCGGAAAGACGCCGTTGCGTCTCAGTTTCTTGATGCTTCGCTGCAGCTCCACATCCTCGCCGTCGGATTCACCGCGAATCAGCGACAGCACTTCTCCCTGCCATTCCGGATGGAGGTGGGCGCCGATTTCGTCATTCAGCACGAGACAGCGGCAAAGGTGGGGCTCCTCGGTGTCTGGATAGACCTCGCTGAGGCGCCGCAGCAACATACCCGTCCAGGCAATGATCGAGTTCATCCCCTGGCTCATCATTCTCAGCGGTATCTCGCCATCCTCCGTGACCACCATGACCTCCCAGGGATCTTCGCGGTAAGTCAACCGCTTCAGTGTTATCCCCGGTGTCAACTGCCTCATGGCGGAGAGGAACGCGTCGCGCCGGATACGGGCGACGTTGTTGTCACTATCCGAGCGCTCCGCACTGATCAGCGTGTTCAGGATCCATTGCTGAAGGTCGTCGAACCGACAATCGACGTTGTTTTTCAATAGAGGCGCTAAGTCGTCGACACTCGGCTCGGAGGAAGGTAGAACCGAGACGGCGCCCTTCAGCTTTCTTGAAGGCGCACCTCGTAGAGCCGGGAAACCGAGGACCAGCCAGGTTCCCCCCTGAACGGGCGTGATGGAATTCGATCGCGCCTGGACCTTGCGGCCAACCCTCTTCAATGTAGTCCTGAAGATGCTATCACCGATCTTCAGCTCGATCGATCCGGAGTCTGCACCCGACTGCAGCAGGCAACCGGCGACATCCTGCACCTCATCGGCATCCCCCGCCAGCGCCAACGCGATTGAGCGCAAAATGGTCGTCTTTCCACATCCGTTGTCCCCGAGCAGAATCGTCCATTCAGGGGCGAGATCGAGCTCAAGAGACTTAAACGGGGCAATGTTTTCAAGTGTCAACTTTTCGAGCAACTGCGCTTTTATCGGCGGACGAGCGACATTTTTTGTCATCTCGGCAGAGACGAATTCACGCAGATCCTCGGCAAACATACGCACCTCGCCCCATCCCGAAGACGGCACAAAGGTCGCGACCTTCAGATTGTATTTAGCCAGCAGGCGTTCCCGCTCGAGGTCGCTGCATTCGCTCTCGGGAACGAGCGCGAAATGGTACCGATCCGGGCTCGGCAGGACCCCGCTGTTCTTGAAGAAATCCTCGATCGTCTCAACGCTCGTTCCCATGAACAAAAGCGAGTACATGGTGCAAATAGCCCCGATGAACTTCGAATATGCGTCGTTATGATCTACCGCGTCTCTGTAGGCATCGAAGGTGAAAGCCAGGCTCTCTTCGTGGACGAAAGAGCCATAGGGCTTGAAGAAGAACTGTTTCGGGTCGCGAAGTACCTGTGTGAAATCATTCTCGGAGTTCGGTGTCATCACATCGTCGTTCGCTACCCGGAATGCTTCCTGAACGAGCCTGTCCCACGTTGTGCTGACCACTCCCCGAAAACGGATATCAGCCAGGGTTGCCAGAACCGTAGGTACCTCAGGCTCGGTCCGGCCTCCGGCGACATCGATGCTCAGCGCGACAATCTCCTCCCGCGATACGCGTGCAGTGATGATTTCTGCGGCCTCAGCGCTCCTACCCCGAGAGACCATGTTGCGGAGTTCTTCCCAATCGAAATCTGTATGACTTTCTCCCAACCGGTCGATCAAGCGCGACAGATATTGTTTCCAAGATGGATACCCCGCCGAAATACCCAGGCCGGCGCCGGCAACGAGAACGCAATTCCCGGACGCACACGCTTCGATGAGACCTGACGCAGGTGAGGCCGAAACGCCGACATCGGCGGACAAGTCATCATCGACTTCCGGGGCCTCTTTTCTCGTCATGAGAGACGCCTCTTGCCGCGCGAGTCGTATCTCCCGAAGGAGCTTGGCCTCTCGCCTCGTCGATACGACTCGAGTAAATACTACAAGAGCGATTCCCCCGACGATCAGACAGATTTGCAGGATCTCTGGCCATGGAATAGAACTCATGCGAAATAAGCCTTTCACCTACCTTGATAGGGACGGGGATATCGTTGTTCTGGAATTCGCTGGTGGATTACCTCGTGGCAGGCTCGTAAGAGATCTGGCATCTGCGATACCGTCTGATCTGACGGCCTATCCTAGCATTCCGGAATGACACAATCAACGAACACATTGTCCCACAATGAAGGTATCGGTCGGGGACGAATGGGGTTTCAACACTGGGCACATTTCGGCTCAGGCCCTCACCTCGTCGCGGACTCAAGATGAGTAATCGACTCGGGATCTATCTGCCCCCCTGCACGGCGATAATTGGGTGACGATGAGCTCGGTCGTAGCACATCGTTCAAGTCCATCAGCAACCCGCCGATCCTGATAGACCTCGGTCAATTGATCCGTAGTCAAGGCTCGCCCAAGCCTTCCGCCACTGACTGATGCGTTGACACCCTGCCGTCGAGCACGCGGGCATGCGGGCATGCGGGCTCGACCCGATCAGAACGGATGGCTGGAACTATGATCGAGACGATGAACTGGGAGTGGTGCCAAACACACGCCGACGAAATCCTCGCCGAGGGAATCCACGCCTTACGCGCTCACTCGACGCTCAAAAACGGTACCACAGCCCCCAACAACCCCGGCAACTACCTCATCTCCCTGAACGACGACCCCCTCTACATCGGCGAATCCCAGCATCTGGCCCCCCGCTTGAAGCAGCAATTCGCCGCAGGCACGTCCACCTTCTACAAAAACTACCTCCGCTCCCGCCGCCCCGACCCCGCCCCCCTCGACACCTTCCGCGTCCAGTACGCCCCTGCGCACCTGGGCCGCAAGGAGCTCGAGGACTTCGGCATCGTCAACATCCCCACGCGTCTCAACCGCTTCCAGCTCGGCAAGCGCGACGTGGTGGACCCGGCCACGGGCAGCGACCTCTGGCGGTCGGTCCAGGAACAGTCCGCGCGACTCCTGGACCAGGGTGAAACCGCCCTCTGGTCGCAGACCCGCGTCCCCTGGTTCGAGGCCGAGGTGCCCAAGGGCGCCGGCCTCTACGTGGTCTGGTCCCCGGACCACAAGGCGCCCATCTACATCGGTGAAAGCTCCCAGCTGGCCAACCGCTACCGCGCCCACGGCCGCGACACCTACTTCTCCGCCCTGCGCCGGCACGTGGGCACCGGGATCCTGGGCTTCGAACTGCTGGAGAAGGACGGCAAGAAGCGGCACTTCCACCCGTTCGACGAAACTGAGGTCACGCGCTACCTGGCGTCGTGCGACTACATGAGCATGCCGGTGGGGATCGGGCGGGTGGAGTTGGAGGAGTTGCTGATCGGGAGGCATCGGCCGGTGTTGAATCGCAAAAGTAGACAGACACGCCCCGTCCAGAACCCGCACTGCCACTCGGCTGGTGATCTGTGATATGGTTACCGCACAAGAGTTTTCGCCACCGGCAGTCGCCGTTCGGTGGTGAGGGTGTGGAAGCGAGGGTTTCTTGGATCGCGATCTCGTCCGTTCCCGGGTCGGACACCCTTGGCTGCGCGCGTTCATCGTCGCGGTCGCGCTGCTGGTCTCGGCATCGTCCCTGATCGCAGATCCCGACAGCACCGCTGTGGATTCACTTGCCTCCGGACTCGACGAGGCCGCCGTCCAGCAGCCCGCGGTCGCCGATACTGCGACTCTCGAGTCACCGACGACGCCGGACCCGGCCACTTCGGACGACGATTCGAGCGAGATCCCCGACTGGCTCTGGCCATCCCTGATCGCGGCATTCGTGACCGCCGCCTTCGCCTGGCATCAAGCCCGCCGTCAACGACGCCTCCACGACCTCGAAACCCACAAGAGTTCCGGCCAGATCTCGTTCGTACGGGTCGGGGACTTCGAACCGGAGCGATGCGTCGCCCACTACAACGAGCAGTACGGCTATCTCGCCATCGCGCGCGACGACGAGATCGGCGACGCCTTGTCCCATCAGGGGCATGTCCTGCTCGTCGGTCGGCCGGGCATCGGCAAGAGCCACGCGGCCGTCGTTCACATCAAGTGGACCTGTCCCGATCACCTGCTCGTGATCCCGTCACCCGCCGGCATTTCGGATCCCTACAATCTCAACATCAAACCCGCCCGCAAGAAGCGCTGCGTGCTCTTCCTGGACGACCTGAGCGACTACGCGAAACGTGCGGACGGGGATACGGGCATCGTCGATCTCATCGAACGACTGAGCCAGGCCTGCGCCGAACTCAAGGTCGTGGCCACGAATCGCTGTACGATCCCCGAGTACAGTGATCTCAACGACGCCTTCCGCATCTACAAGATGTTCTCCGTCATCCAGCTCGACGACTGGTCACGTGACCAGTGCCGAGAGCTCGCCCAATTGGTGGGAGGACTGGAACGCAAGTGGGACGGTACGCCGCTGAGCATCAAGGTCGATCCGGCCGAGATGGCCACCCGGTACCAGCAGGCCGATGTGGCGGCCAGGTCGTTGCTCCAGGGACTCAACCTGCTGAACGAGCTCGGAATCTGTCAGTGCAACGAAACGATGCTGCGGTCGGTCTTCGTCTCCGACATCTTCAAGCAACAGGCGGAACAGTTTCTCGAGGCTCTCAAGTGGCTGCGCGATGCAGGCTTCGTTGACACGACCGCCAACGAGGCCATCGCCGTCTACGATGCCTACCTCGGTCTGATCGGCGACTGGAAGATCGAGGATCGGTACCGCGACATCGTGCTGGACGTGCTGAAGCAAGGCAAACACCTCGACGACCTCCTGGCCATGGCCGATGCGCTCTGCGGTTGGACGGGCCGGCACACCAAGGCCGAACTGGCCGACCAGTTCGAGTTCGACGAAGAAGAGGGGTTCAGCACCGATCTCGAGCAGGCCCTGGGCCTGTATCGTGCCTGTACGGATATCCGGTCCGACGATCCTCGTCCCCACAAGCGCCTGGGGCTGATCAACGAAGTCGCGGGGCGCCCCGAAGCGGCCGTGGATCACTTCCGGATGGCGGCCGAGAACGACCGGGGCAACGTGTCGGCCTGGTACAGGCTCGCCGATGCCTACCGTAACCTGAACAAGGGGGCGCTCGCGCAGAACGCCGTCAACAAGGCCATCGAGGCCGCCCGGAGACATAATCCCGTATCGCTCTGTTTCCGTGCGTCCCGATTGCGTGCCGACGGCCAGCCGGAGGAAGCGCTGGCCATGCTCGAACACGTGCTCGAGTTGGACCCCAGGATGGCTGCGGCCCACATCGAGAAGGGGAGAGCGCTGCTGGCGCTCAAGATGTACGACGAAGCCAAGGCTTCGTACTTGAGAGCGCTGGAGATCGAGGAAGCGGCCAGGGCCTACTTCGGCATCGGGATCGTCTACCGCAAGCTGAGGGACCTGCCGGCCGCCGAGAACGCATTCCGCTCCGCGACGAACCTCGAGCCCGGCAACGCACTCTTCCATTCCTACCTGGCGACGGTCCTCGGGGATTGCGGCAAATTCCCGGCCGCGATCAAGGAGTACCGCGAGGCCATCGAGCTGTCGCACGACTATGTCTATGCCTGGGTGGGCTTCAGCCGTGCCCTGATGAAGAACGCCGACCTTGATCGCGCCGAGTCCGCTATCCAGACAGCCTTGAAACTCCGGCCGAACTCGGCGACCGTCCACTACCAATGGGGATGCGTCCTCAAGAAGTTCCCCGACCGCCCCGACGAGGCCGAGGCCGCTCTCGATACGGCCATCCGCCTCAATCCTCGCGTCGCGCGCTACTATTGCGAGATCATGTCCCTGCTGAGCCGGCGGCAAGCCTGGGAGGAGGTCGACCGCTATTACGACAAGGCCATCGAACTCGACGGCGACTACGCCATGGCCCATTGCCAGAAGGGGCGCAGTCACGAAACCCGGGGACCACTCGACGTCGCCGAGGCCTTCTACGACAAGGCCCTTGCTGCCGATCCCGACCTGAGGGAGGCGAAGTACGGCAAGGTCATGGTCATGATCAAGGCGGAACGGATGGAACCGGCTCTGGAGTACTGCAAGCAGTGGGTCGTCGACGACCACGCCCACTACCAGGCTTACCAGGCCCTCGGTCGGGTGCATTACCTTTCCCGTGAGTTCGAACTTGCGACGCAGGCCTTCGCAGCTGCGGTCGAGCGCGATCCGAATTATTACCCGGCTTATTACTGGCACTACCGATCTTACTCCCGAGCACAATCTCTTGATCAGGCGCTCGAATTCCTGAATGGGCTGAGCGAGAAGCATCGGGTTTCCGGGCCGTGGCACTGGTCCGTCGCGAACATCCACTCCAAACAGGGGAACAAGGACGAAGCCAGGTCTCACTACCAGACCGCGATCGACAGCCAGGCCCCTCGTTGGCAGTTCTTCGCCAACTTCGGCCGGTTCCTGCTCGACGAACACGAGGTCCAAGAAGGCCGGGACATGTTCTTCCGGGCCGTGGAGCTCAATCGGCGGATAGCGTACAGCTGGATGGGATTGGCGGAGGCCGAAATGGGCCTGGGAGTACGAGAGAAGGCCTGCGGTCGCGACGCATCGGACTTGTTCGAGGCGGCCGAGTCCTTCTACGACAAGGTTATCGAGATCAACCCTGATCTGAAGGAGGCGAGATACGGCAAGGTGATGGCCAAACTCAGGTTGGAACGCTTCAAGAAGGCCCTGGATTACTGTCAGCAATGGATCGCCGATGACCCGGCCGATTATCTTGCCCATCAGGCACACGGTCGCGCGCATTTCGCGTCGGGTGACGACTGGAGCGCCATGCGGGCCTTTGCCTCCTCCGTCGAGTTGGCTCCGAGCTACCACCCGGCTTACTATTGGCACTATCGGACCTACCGCCGGACCCGCTCCCTGGGTCAGGCGTTCACATTCCTGCAAGGACTGAGCAAGAAACACCAGAAATCGGGTTCATGGAACTGGTCCATCGCCTATATCCACCGCAAACAAGGCCGGAAGGACCTCGCCCGGACGCATTTCCGGGCGGCGACCGAAGCCAAGGCCAAGAACGCCCAGTTCTTCGTCAGCTTCGGACGATTCCTCGTGGAGGAGTCCGAGTATGCCGAGGGCCGGAAGATGTACCTCGAGGCGGTCGAGATCAATCCGCTGCATTCGTTCGGTTGGCTGGGTTTGGCGGAGGCAGAGCTGGGATTGGGCAAACGCGAGGAAGCCCGGCGCTGTGCCCAGAGAGCGAACGAGATCACGCCCGACCGGGATGACATCCTCGGACTGCTGGCCCGATTGAAGTAGTCGGTGAAGCAGGTGGTGTTGGTACCGCTGGGGCCAGAATCGTAAGGTTCGTTTCTCGGCCAGCATGATATATGCTCGCTAGGGAGTCGAACGGCACATAAGCACTACCGACACTCGGTATTGAGTCCAGGATTTCGAAGGGCCGCGCATGTCCTCTGCCGACCGCCAGAATCCTAATCTCGTCGATTTCCGGATCATGAAGGATAAATCCCGCTCCGAGGAGGAGAGGCTCGCGGCGTTCGAGAGGCTACTCGGTCATCGCGAAGGGTGGCTCGGTGATGCGACGCTCATGGAGTTCGCCCATGGCTACGCTCGGTTCTGCACTCAGCAGCACCTTCGTTCGTTCAAGCGTCCTGACGTCGTCGATGCGGATGACATCGCTTCAGAAGCCGTCTGGCTCTTCTTCAAGCAAGCCCACAAGATCGAGCACGAGGACTCGCTTCCCGCGTTCATCAAGGGAGTCATCCGCAACCTGATCAGAAGGGCCGTGCACGAGGATTTCCACACCCTGAACGCTCAGCAGGCTCCCGACAACCTGCCGAGCCCGGAAGTCCCCGACAGCGAGCCCGCGCCTTCCCCGCGAGCGCGGGAGATGAAGCAGCACATCGAATCTGCCATCTCGAGTCTCTCACCCGCGCTCCAGGACGTCGCACGGATGTACATGGCCGGCGCCTCCCAGCGGGAGATCGCGATCAAGCTGGGCATATCCCCGAACAACGCACGACAACGTGTCTTTCGCTGCCGTAACGCACTGCGAAGACTCTTGGAACCCTATGTAGAAAAATGATTTGATCTACCAGAGCCCCCTCCATGTAACGCCCGGGCGACTAATAGACAAAGGGAGGCAACCATGGAGTCGAGCACAAGCCTCATCCGAGCCCGAGCCATCGAGCTGATCTATGAGGCGGAAGACGCAGCCCGCCGGGATGTCATCGAGACCGTGGGGAGAGAAATGAGGTCCCAGCCCTCGAATCTGATGCGTGAACTGGGCCTGGGCGTGGTGGAAACCGTGCGCTGGATGCTCGATCACGACAAGCTGCCGGGATTCCTCTGGAAATCGACCCTTACGGTCAGCCTCCTGCTCGTCGTCATGATCGCCCTCGCCTTCAGCGCGGGAAGCACCGTTTTCGCCACCAGCCTGCTCGTGTGTCTCGGCATGGCGACAGTCTTCGGGGCATTGGTGAAGAACCTGATCCACTCGACATCGAACTAGGCGAGGTCCGTTTCCTTGGCACGCATTCTCATCACCGTGGGGGCCGGGGCTTTATCGGCCTTGTTCGTCTGGGGAATCGGCTGGCCGGGCAGCTGGTTCGATTACCTGGACAAGGCGCCCACCAAGGCGATCATGTTCGTCAACATCTGGTTGATGCTCTCCCTGTTCGGATATGTCCTGTACGTGTTCCGGTTTCCACGCGACACCCGGCAGATGGCCTCGAGTCTCAGCAAGGGTTTCCTGGGTATCGCCGCGGCCGCGGGCGGACTTCCCTTCAGCATCAATCTCGTGAGCTTCATGGCTACCCGGTCCGGTCATCTCGCCGGTGATCTCCAGTTCTCCGCGTTGGACGGCGGCGCGGTCGTGGTGATCGTGTTCAGCATGCTCTTCTCCTTCGGTTGCCTCGTCGTTCATTACTTCGCGGCCGGGCGGGCGGCCTAGGTTGCGAAGCTCCGTGTAGAGAAGGGAAACCTCTCCGACAATCAGCCGGAATCTGGAAGGACGCCCGCCACGAGTGAACGAACGGGCGCCCCGATTACCCGATCAGCTCGCAACCCCACTCTCGCCATCGGCCACTACCGCGAACAGGAACCCCAGCGCCTTCTTCAGCACCTTCCGCGCCCGATGCAGCCGTTGCTTCACCGCATTCGGCGAGATCCCCAGCTCCACGGCGATCTCCTTGTGGGTCCGCTTCTCGTAGTAGAACAGCCGCGCCGGCTCCAGCAGAGTCGGGGGCAATTCCGCGAGAGCGTCCACGACCGCCTGCTTACGCCGCAGTCGTTCCTGCTCCCGGAGCTCATCCGCCTTTTCCGGGTCGTCCTCGTCGGCGAGAGGGTCGTCATCCAAGGGGATGTCCTCGACGCCGTCGACCTCTGCAGTGAGTCCGAGCTCGAACATCTCCTCGGTGTCCCGCCGGATCAGGATCCGGACGATGCCCTTCATGTAAGCCACGGGGGGCACGACGGGCCGGGGCATGGTGGGCGCCTTCTCGAAGTAGGTGTCGATCGCTCGGATCGTGATGTCGCCGGCGTCCAGCACGCCCGACCTGAAGCCCTGACGGTTCTCCTGTTTCCGCACCTTGGCCCTGGAGTACGCGAGCAGATCCGCATAGGGCGTGACGCCCCGGACGGATCCGACGTCGTACTTGCTGTTCAGATAACGGCGGTAGGCCAGGAAGCGGTCGTCGTCGTGGGCGGTCGAGCTGTGGACGAGGTCGATATCCCTATCGATGCACGAGCGAGGGGGCATGGGAGCCATGGTGGTGCCTCCTTATGCGAGGGCGCTCCCCCCTGCTGATCGTTTCGCGCTTCCGTTCGCTGCCGGTTCGGCTGGTGCGCTGCTCCTTGAACGGAAACGGCCCGTCCCTAGGGGGCCGGGCCGCGACATGACCTCCACCCGCGGGGGCGGGCCGAGGTGGGCGATCCGATCTGAGGGGGGCAATGCCGTCTCCAGAACGTGGCAATGCTGAGTTCGCGGGCCACAAAATCCACCTCCCTCCGGGCCCGACACACGTCGATGGGATTCTCCGCGGCTCTGAACAGCGCGCGGCCCATGGGACGAGGTACTCGAATTGAACTCATGCGTTTGCCCTTCTCTCTTGGTTCGACGGTTGCCATCGCGTTGTGCCTTCCTTGGCGGGATTTGGTTCCTACTCTCTATCGTTTCGGGTTACGGATAATGCTTACCCCTCGTGGGCCATCGGGCCCGGGAGCAACCCGCCGCAATGCCCGCGTAGGTCCTACTTGTTAGTCCCCCCGAGGGTACAGAAATCACACAACGAAATGATCCCTAGGGCGACGCCACGAGGAACTCATTCCAAGGAGACGGCTTGAGAGGTTTTGCAGAATCGTCAGAGAGGGGGACGTAACCCCGCCCGGACCTGGTTTGCGGGCCGAGAGCGGCCGGATGTAACCCCACCGGGATAGGGAGCACAGGAACAGATAATCGTCCCAACAAGGAGCACGGGGTCATCGACACACGAATCAACGTCGACCCAGCATGTGGAAAGGAACGGTGGAGCCATGAACGAGAAATCCAAGAGCAGGCCGGACAAGAAGCGGAGAGGCCACCTTCCGAGGGTGGCGATTCGGGCCTGAAGCGGCGGCGCGAGCCCGCGTACCCGGATCGTCTCGACCGCTACATCGCACTGGCCACCGACCTCGCACAGGTCGACCCGGACAAAGTCGCAGAACTGACGGACCACTACCTGAACGAGGAGGAAGACCATGAGTAGCCCGAACCCGACCACGCCCCCCGTCACTCCGACGCCCTTGTCGCCTCCGCCCGCAACGCCGCCGACCGTGGATGCCCGGCCCTCCCCGACCCCGCCCACCGACCCGTCTCCGGTACCTCCGAATCCCTCGCCGGTCCGGCCTGGAGACCCGTCGCCCCCACCGCCTCGAAGCGCCCAGCCGACACCTCCGGTTCCCCCCCGTCCGGAGCCCGGCCACGTGCCTCCCCCGCCGGAGCCGGACGCCGCGCCGCAGTAGGGCCGGGTCTCCACACAGAAGCGGCGGTCCAAGCCAGATGGACCGCCGCTTTCTCTTGGTCTCCTGCTAACCGCAGCGGATAGAGAGCGACAAGGCACCGCCGCCCTGTTCGACTGGAGGTTCGAGCCATGATGACCGGAACCGAGATTCACCCCCACCCCATGTTCGTGTTCGCCTTGATCTGCATGATGATGTGGATCTTCGGGTTGTTGTCGACGACGCGGGACGACGAGTAGTCCCGCGTCGCCAATCAACGCCTGCGGTCACGCCGGCAAGCGTCCCTGGGACCTATCCCGGAAATCCCAGCTCCATATAAAGCGCATCCTTCTCCTGAAGATTCGAGTACAGCGTGCACCGCGACGCGATCCTCTCGTCCGTCGCCGCGTGAGGTATCCCGCTGTACGTGTCCTCCCAGGTGGAGGTCATGGCATACCGCTCGGCATCGTCGGGCGCCTCCTCCGGCAGGATCGCGTCGAACGCCTCCCCTTCCGGCGTCCCGTTGTGGCTCCCGTGGTGGGAGACCTTCAGGAAGTGGACCGGTTGCAAGACCCCGTGTTCGTGCATCTTGTGCCAGCTCTTCTCTTCCGCGTCCCCGGTGAACAGGAATCGCCAGCCGCGCCATTCCATGGCGAAGACGATGCTGCTGTCGTTGGCGGCCTTGTCGATGGCCAGCATGTTGTCGGCCAGGCCCCGGTTTCGGGCGTCGACGAGATTGAGGAAAGCCCCCGCGTCGACCCCCGGCGGCGGCGACGGCGGTAGGTAGGGGTCCTCGTCGGTGGCGGTGCCGGTGGCGGCGTCGGCGGCAGTGGCGGCAGTGGCGGCAGCCGGACCGTCGTCCAGGTCGAGGGCGAGCAGGAGGCTGAAGTAGTCGGCCGTGTCCTCCTCCGGGGCCCAGATGGAGAACGCCGCCTCGCGGAACGGGTGGGTGCCCTCCAGGTCGGACTCCCGGTGGATGTACGCCGTGTGATCGGGATTGAGGGTCTTGAGGTAACTGACCCCGTCCTTGGTCGAGTAGGGATTGTTGATGCCCAGCAGTTCCATGAAGCCGGGCTCCTCGGCCAGCCCCTTGCGCTGCAGGTGCCGGGTGATCCGCTTGAGCATGGCGTCGTAGGCGAGCCTCTGCTTCTCGGCTTCGGGGTGGTTGTCGTAATAGTCGTCGGCCGCCGAGGCGGTCATCCACACGTGATTCACCTCGAATCGGTCCTGGAAATCGTCGGGGTAAATCCTCCTGGCCGCGTAGTGCAGGCCCTGGACGTGGTCCAGGTGCTCGTGGGTCATGATGTAGAGATCCAGGGGCTTGCCGTCCAGTTCGGCCAGGATGTCCTCGATCACGGGCGGGAAGAAGTCGACGCTGCCGCCCTCGGCGCTCGCCACCGTCGGCGCGTTGCCCACGTCGATGAGGATGCGGCGGGTGGTGGTCTCGCCTGTGGCGGGATCCCGGTCCGGCACCGTGATGAGCAGGGCGTCGCCGAAGCCGACGTTGTAGACACGGATGGTCAGTGTGTCGCTCATGATCCCCCCTCCTCGGTGATGTGGAGCGTGCGGCCCATGCCCTTGATTCGCAGGGCGCCTTCGAGAATCTCGCCGGCCACGGCCCGTTCCAGCGGGATGCCGCCGATCCCGTAGGCGGCGCCGTCGACCTTGAGCAGGTTCTTGTCCAGCAGGTGGAGCAGGAGTCGGTCCGTGTCCGTGCGGTCGGTCCGGGTGCGCCGGGTGGTCAGGAGAGCGCGGACGGTGGGCGGGCCCTCGTCCCAGCTCATGACGAGGGTCGTACCGGCCGTCCAGCGTCGCCGGTCGGGCAGGCCCCGGTCCCGGACGTTCTTCTCCATCTCGGTCCAAGCGACCTTGAAGAAGCACTCCCGCGTTTCCTGGGGGCCGTCCCGGTGCCAGTCGCGCTTGGTCACGTCCAGGCGGGGCCGCACCTCGAAGCCTTTGATCCTGCGGGGGATGCCCAGCAGGTCCCGGTTCTTCTCGGCGAAGTCGTAGGCCACGTAGTCGCTACGCACGAGCGCGGCGAGATCGAGGTCGGCTACGGCCGGGTGGTCGAAGTTCGTCTCGACCTCCAAGGCTCGCCCGTCCGGAGCGATGCCGCGTTTGATGAACTCCGCGATCATCCATTGCCGCTGCCGCTTGCTCTGCGGGTGGGACGCCTCGTCGGCCGCGAGCACGGCCCGGGCGAGATCGGCGAAGGTAACGTCGCCCGGGGGCAGGTAGTCCAGGCCGCGGAACAGCGTACGCTTGAGCCGTTCGCTGGCCACGAAGAGCGCCTTGGATTGGGCGCCCAGCCGGTCGGCGAACCCCGCCGACGTCTGACGGGCGACCCGGCGCTGGACGTGCTCCGCTTCCGGGGCCGCCACCAGGTCCGGGTCGATCTCCCGCCGCGCACCGTACTGGCGGCGCAGCTCGTCGTAGACCCGGACCAGCACCCGGTAGAAGGCCCCCGACAGCACTTCGCTCAGGTCGTGGGGACTGCCCCGGTCCACGCGATCCTGCTCGGGGGCGTCGGGATGGATGGATTTTGTGTTGAACAAGTCCCGCAGGAAGCGCCCCCGGTCCAGGGCCGCGCCGAACTGGCGCGCCAGGCCGCTGAAGGCCGTCGAGTGGTTCAGGTCGCCGCCCATCTGCTCGAGGATGCGTGACGCCAGCTCACGGCAGCGGAAGGCGCAGAGCAGGGACGTCAGGTCGGCCACCGCTTCGTGGATCGCCAGACCCTGGGGCGAGATGGTCTCGTAGAGGTCGGGGGCGACGCCGTCGAGCACCGCGTGGGCGGTCTCGTGGGCGACGATGTCCTGGGAGTGGGCAGCGAAGATCATCCGGCCGTCGTCCGCCGGGAACCGGAAGAACTGGAGGCTGTGGCTTTCCCGTTCGTAGTAGGCGTTGGCCCGGTCGCCGGCCCGCGGCACCACCAGCAGCTGGGGCGCGTCGAACGCCCACTCCACTTGGCGGCCGAGGGCGTCCTTCTCCTCGAACATCCGCAGAGCCTTGTGGACGGCGCCGAAGACGCTGACCGCGGCCGCCCGGGTCGGGACCCGGGAGTCGCCCTCGGTGATCTCGTGGTCCAACCGGTACGAGCCCGCGCCTTTGATGGTCCCGGGCGGCACGAACGGGACACCCGGAGCGAGTTCCCCAGATTCCGGGTCGAAATCCAGGATCGCCACCCGGGGCGAGATGGGTCCATCGAGGAATATCTCCTCCTCGATCGTGATCTTCTCGGTGGGATTGATGCCTTTGAAGTCAGCGACTTCCGGGTCCTTGACGATGACTGGGACGGTGACTTTCATGACTTCCCTCCAGTCTAAGAATTTGTCAAATAAGATGATATGGAAATCCCCAACTATCATGATAGTGGCAACTCACCAGCGTGGCACCCGGATTTATCCACCGTCCGCCTGCCGACTCGGCTACAATACCGGCATCTCGAACACGATCGGAGGGATCATGAATGTTACCGAACACGATTCCCGCGTGGAGGGCCGCCCCGAACTGGCGCTGTGCCTTTCCGGTGGTGGTTTCCGGGCATCGATTTTCCACCTCGGCGTGCTGCGCCGGTTGCACGAGACCGGCGTGCTGGCCCAGATCAAGACCATCAGTTCTGTCTCTGGCGGCAGCATCTTGGCCGGACATCTGGCCGAACGCATGGTTCACCTGGGCCTGGATTCCCTCAGCTCAATCACCGACTGGGACCGGCAGATCGGCAACCCGTTCCTGAAGCTCGTGTCCAGGGACCTGCGCACCTGGCCCATCCTGTGGACGCTGCCCTTCAACTGGCTGCTTCCTACGCCGCGCGCGGCCCACATGGTCGAGCGCTACCGCGACCGTCTCTCGGGGCTCCGCCTCAAGGATATCCCGCCCCATCCCCGGTTCATGTTCTGCGCCACGAACCTGGCCTTCGGCGTCAACTGGTACTTCGAAAAGACCAGGGTGGGCGACTACCAGGCCGGGTACGCCCCCACGCCGAGCGACCTGTCCCTGGCTTTCGCCGTGGCCGCCTCGGCCTGCTTCCCCCCGCTCTTCGGCCCCATGGGCGTTCCCATCGAGCCCGCGGAATTCAAGGGGGGCAAGTACCAGAAGCCTGACCGGGACAAGGTCATGCGCGGCCTGCGCCTGAGCGACGGCGGTGTGTACGACAACCTTGGTCTGGAACCGGCTTTGAAGAACCACGACACGGTGATCGTATCCGACTGCGGATCGCCCTTCGGTTTCAAGGTCAGCAGGATCCCCTTTATCAGGTATGCGCGGTACATCACGGTGGTGCAGAAGCAGGTCAGTTCCCTGCGAAAGACGCAGCTGTTCAGCCTGATCAACGACCAGGCGCGCGCCTCTGCGACCGAGGCGGATGATGATTCGAGCAACCGTCGAATATTACTTCGCAGAGGTGTCTACCTGGGGCTGACGAGTGACGTGGAAGGATACAAAGCGGAGCCCCGCGACACCTGGAACGGTTACTCCGACGCCCTCGTCAAGAGTATGATCGGTAATATCCGGACCGACCTCGACGGATTCACGATCGGTGAGCAGGCGGTCCTGGAGAACCACGGCTACGCGCTGGCCGACGTGGGCCTGCGCAAGCATCTCGCCGGGCTCGGTAATGACGGGGCGCCGTTCGTCCCGCCGCGCTCCGGCTGGCTGGACGAAAAGAAGGTTTCGCGGGCTCTGCGGCACAGTTCCCTGCGATTTTGGCCGCCGCGCTGGTTCGGGCTTACCTGATCCGCGTCCGGCCGATCCGAAAATCGTTCTCCGCTTTTCTGGGTGTCTCCGGCAATCCTATCGGTATGCCCCCTCCTGTTATCCCGGCTCACTGACGGAACACGTGTTGCCAGTAGCCACTGTTTAGTGTATTATCAACAGAATCACTCTTCACGGACCTCACCAGCAGGAGATCACCGTGCACAAGCCCGGCCTCACCCTCGACGACCTGGTCCGCGAAACCGGCTTCACCAAACGCCAGATCCGCTTCTACATCTCCAAGCGGCTCGTACCCGGAGCGGGCGACAAGCGGGGTCCGTATACTGTATACCAACCCGAGACACTTGAGCGCCTCCAGGCCATCAAGCTATTGAAAAACATCAAGATCGAGCCCACTAGACGGGCCATGACCCTCGACGAGATCGGCCATTCCCTGGACACGCTCTCACCCGACGGCCTGGACGCCCTGCTGAGCGGCCGGGCCGAGTTGACGATCATGGACACGGAGGCTGAGCGGCAACCGTCGATGGACGTGCTGGAGGAGGAACCGCCGGTCATGGAGCCGGACGGCCTCGCTGTCCGCGAGATGCCCCCCGGCCTCCGCCGACGCCGTTCGGTGATCTCGCCGAGACCCTCGTGCGCGGACGATCCCGAATCCGGGGTCACCGCCCCCTCGCCCCAAACCGAACTGGCCCGAACCCTGGCCCAGGCCCGCGACCTCGTGGAGCAGTTGACCGCAGAGCGCCACCGTCTGTCCGGCCTGATCGACGACCTGGCCCGCCGACTCCAACGGGAGGATTCCCCATGATCACGATCCAACATGACAGCCTCGGATTCGATCTTACCGCCGTCCACAAGGACGCCCGCCTCGGCATCGACTTCCACCGCACCCTCCGCATTCCCGACGACGACGAGGTCCACTTCCTGCCCCCGGGACTCGGCCACTTCCCCCTGCGCAACGTCCTCCAGCACCGCGACTCCTTGCCTGATCATTGGCTCGAACGCGGCGGTGTCATGCTGCCCATGTTCCAGAGCGAGGCCATGTGGCTGAATTTCAGAAGTAATATCGGCTTCCCGTTCCTGGTCATGATCTCCGCCGGCGGTATCAACGCGGTCACGGGCGACACCTGGTCCACGCGGGCCGTCGCCGAACCACAGAACTATTGCGTCGTCCCGCGCCAGCCCTGGCTCGACGGTTTCTGTGTCAGGAAGGGGGAGATCCGGCAGTTCGTGGCCATGCCCCTGGGACATGGATACACGGCCGAAGAGCAGATCACCGGGCGCGCGGACATGGGGGGCGTGCAGGTCGTGGTGTATCCGATGAAGGCCGAGTCCTGGGAGAAGCTGAAGTCTCGCTCCCGGCCTCATGCGATGTACCGTATCGGATCGGCCACCGCCAGTGAGCCCAGCTGCGCGGACATGGGCCTCGGCGCCGGCGGCCGCATGCGCCAGGAGATCTACGACGACGAGTTCGGCCTCGACGCCTGGGAATTCGACCACGGCGCCAGTTGCTTCGTCCACATCGCCAACTCCCTGACCTGGCGCGCCATCACCGGAGAGGCGCCGCCGACGCTGCCGCCCACGGCCAAGCAGTACTCCAAGGCCGGATTGCCCTGGTTCGACTGGTATGACGAGGGGCGGGGGGCGACCAAGGGGTCGGGCGTGCTGGCACGTTTGAAGACGATCAAGGAGTTCGGGATCGTGAAGGGGGAGACGCCGCTGCCGGAGAACGAGTCGGTGAAGCAGATCAAGTTGATGCCGTTGGGACCGGGGGACTGATCCGACGGCATCGTCGGGGCGAGCACCGGGACGAACCGCTGTTCTGATTTTTTTTGGGGGGGGGGAGTTTCATTCGCGGTACGGTCCCTCCTACTGGAGGGAACCATGAACGCAGCCATCATCCGACTTGCGATCCTGCTGGGACTCCTGATCCTGGCCTCCGCCTGCACCGAAGACCCCGCCACCATCGGCATAGCGCTCTTCCACGCCGAGGTGGGCGACACGGTGCTGATCCGGGGCGGGGGCGGTCGGTTGCGATTGACGTCGGAGTCCGGATCGTGTCTCACCCACCATTCAAAACGATCACCCGGTCCACCTCGATCCGCGCGATATCGCAGTTGTCGTACTTGATCTTCACCAGGGCCGAGAAGCCTGCTTCCTTCTGGTCCTCCGGCAGGTCGCACTCGGTGAGGCCGGCGTCCAGGTAGGCCTTCTCCCGGTCGAAGCTCTGGGAGCAACAGAAGCCGCCGATGCCGTCGGAGGTGTATTTCAGGCCCTCCCCGATCCATCAGTGGCGATCCGCCCCCGCCCGTGATATTCCTGGGAGCGGGGGTTTGACGCCAATCACAACACCATAGCGAATCCGGATCCCGGAGGTGAACCCATGACGCCCCGTTCTCGCCTACCCCTGTGCGCCTGCCTGTTCCTTCTCGCGGCCCTTCCCTTGTCCACCGGCTGCGCCACGGTTCCCAGGGAATCCATCGAACTCTCAGCCACCGTCGGCCGCGATCTGGAAGCCGTCCACCAGGCCAACCGCAACCTGGCCCTCATGCACTTCGACTACCTGCTCGCCGACGTGGACCGCTTCGTGGACGAGGTGTACCGGCCCTACATCATCGAGGCCGCCGTGGAGGACCTGGACCTGGTCGCCGACTTCGAGCGCGCCCTGGCCGGCACCCACGACCTGGAGCTCGACGGCCTGGACGTCCTGGTCATCTTCAGCGAGGAAGCCACCGCCCGCATCGACACCTTCCGCGCCGAGATGCGCGCCCCCGTCGAGGCCCAGCGCGACTCGGTGCTGCTGAGCATCGACGAGGCCTTCCAGCAGCTCCAGACCGCCAACGCCGTGGTCACCGGCCACCTGGCTTCGGTGGTCAAGGTGTACGACGCCCAGGCGGAGATACTCCGGGACATGGGCCTGCAGGACTACCGGCAGAAGGTCGCCACGGGTCTGGCCGAGTTCTCCGGCTCCGTGACCGAGGTCCTGGACGAGGCGCGGGAGATCAAGTCCGAGCTCGACGAGATCATCGACGACGACGCACGCAGCAGCCGGACCAAGGCAGAGTTCGCCGGGCTGACCGCCAAGCTGCAGGAGGCCCTCGCCCCGGAGCCGGTGGAAACCGTCCCCTCGTCGCAGATCTTCGACCACGGAGGTATCGACCATGAGTAACCGACGCCTCACCCGCGCCCAGCGCCGGGCCCTTTACCGCCGCCGCGTCCGCGAGTCCCTGCGCCGGGCCGACGTGAGCTTCAAGGGCAAGTACAAGGACGAGATCAACGAGCTCATGGGCCTGTCCCGCGACGAGATCGACGCCATCACGCCCGACATGACCGACATGCTGGTCTACAAACACCTCATGACCGTGGTGGAAGAAGCCTCACGCATCAACCTGGCCCAGGCCGACCTCAAGGCGCAGATCCTCGAAATCGGTAAGATCGCCGTGGAGATCGCCAGGAAAGTGCCGAGCTTGCGGGGCATCATCGGGGACGACTGAACTGTCGCGAGGAAGTTGAAGAGGCGGATCCCGGCGCCGCCGATAACCGGCGACTTGCCAGAAGGCGAGAGCTCGGCCATGGGATCCGCCCCAAGGGGGTGCCGCGGTTCCGTCTGCGGGCGGTCCCCTGGGGAAGAACAGCCGACTCGGCGGATTTTCAAGAGCGGGAATCGAATAACTCTGGTAGGGCGAAACGAGGCCTAAGCCTCCCCAACCGGGATCCCCATTGACCCCCCACCCCTGATCCGATAGTTTCAAAATCCGTATCAACACGATCTTCTGATGAGCAGCGATTAGGGGGCCACCATGTCTCTCCCTCATTCCCTGCCGGCCGCACGACTCGCCATCCTGCTGATCATCCTCCTGGCCGCACCGCTCGCCTGGGCCGACGATACCGCCGCCCCGGACTCAGCCCGAATCGCCACGACCACCGTGGATTCGGACACCACCGCCCCCCCCCAACCTCCCCGGATCCGCCTGGGGCGCTATATCCACCGGCACGACGGAATCCGCGGCTCCGTCCGCCCCCGCCGAGGATGAGAAGAAGCGCGTCAAAAAGAAGGAGACCCGGAAGAAGAACGACCGTAGCGGCGATGCAGATGTTGACGAGGACGAAGATGAGAGCTGCGTCGGCTCCTGCATGGGGGGCTTCCTCGCCAGCCTCTTCGCATCCTCGAACGAGCCGACACCCGCTCCCCAACCACAGGAACCACCCCACCCGTACCAGCCGGCCCAGGCCACCGCTACCCACGGCGACGACGAACCATCCGACACCGAACCGGAACCCGAGCGGGTCGTCGTGCCGGCCGACTTCAGCCTGGTCCTGGATCTCTCCTGGTGGAAGTCCGGCCCCTCGGAGGTGTGGGAGGAATACAAACACGGCGGCGGCCGCTTCGGGGTGACGGCCTACTTCATCCCCAGCGAAAACTTCGAGGTCGGTCTCGATATCGGGTTCGCCGGCGCACAGGGGTCTCCGCTCTACGACTACGAGACCTCGACCCGCCACGAATCACCGCAGATCTCCCATCTGTGGATGATCGATTCCGGCCTGCGTTTCGGCATGATCCACACCTTCTCGCGGAAGGGGCCGTTCCTCAGGTGGGGATTGGGGCCGCGCGTGTTCTGGGTCAAGGAGAACGCGACCCTGGAGGTCTACGAGCTACCCGGCATGACCCGCCTGGAAGACAAGAAGGACGCTCTCGAGGCCTGGCGCCTGGGTGGGGATCTCTCCCTGTCCGTGCTATGGGACACGAACAGCTCCGTGCTCGTCGGCTTCAGCACCCGGCTCTTCGTCGTACCCTGGGAATCGTCGTTCACCCATTCCCTGACCCTCGACCACATCGGCAAGAAGAGCCTGGTCGGGTTCAACATCGGCCTGGCGATCCACTTCAATGGTCTCTGATCGCGCACTCATCGCGGTGTCGGTCGTGCTGGTTGCCATCCTCGGCGTCTGCACCAACGCCCCGGCCGACGAAGACGACAATCCGGAAACGGGCGCCCCACCCGGCGACCCGGCGGACATCGCCCTGGACTTCTACCAGGACTACCTCTCGTCCCTCCGGCACGCCAGGTGCCGCTTCCACCCGAGCTGCTCGGCCTACGCCCGGAAGGCGATCGCCGGCCACGGACTCTTCAGCGGCACGGCCCTGGCTGCGGACCGTCTCGTGCGCTGCAACGCCTCCGCAGGTCATTTCTACCGGCGCGGGAAGAGCGGGCTGGAGGACCCGGCCCATGGGACGCCCCACGGAGCGGTCGTGCCCTGCCTCGAACCCTGGCTACTGCCCGCCTTCGATATCGCGACGCCGGCAGTCCCCGCCGCAGCGGCCATCCGGTCGGAGCGCGTCCGCGAGGTCGTCTCGTTCGCCCGCCAGTTGGCCGTCGACGGCGACTGCTGGCGCGCCGAGACCGAGTACTTGCGGGCGGCCCACCTATCCGGTGCGGACGACTGGCATCTCTGGTCGCAGTTCCAGGTCGGCGCCTGCTACTTCGAGGCCGGCGCCTGGGCCGACGCCGAGCGCAGCTACCTGCAGGCCGGCATGCTGGCCGTCGGCCCGCTTCGTCGGCGGACAGCCGGACACCTGCTGGCGGCCAGCCTCTTCAACGACGGTCGCTACCGTGCTTCGGTGGAGATGCTGCCTGGCCCCGGGTTGACCTCCCGGGCTCTGGCCTTGCGGGGATTGTGCCGGACTGCCCGGGGGGAGTGGGGGGACGCCGCCGCCGATTTCGCCGCCGGTGCGACGGTCGCCGACAGCCTGGCGCTCGCCGAACGGCTGGGTCACATGGCGAGCATCGCGGCGCTGGGGCCGGACCTGCCGCACCGCAGCCCCGGATTCGCCATGTTCATGTCGGCGGTCATTCCCGGCTCGGGTCAGATGTACGCCGGACGCACCCACGACGGTGTCCGGCACCTGATCTTCAACGGTATCCTCATCTACGCGGTCGTCGTGCTGATCCAGAACGAGCACTACCAAGCGGCCGGCGGCGTGGCCCTCGTCGGCGTCCCCTTCTACGTAGGCAACATCCGGGGGGCCAGGTATAGCGCGCGCGACTTCAATCGTGACCGGCGGCTCGAACTCACCGAACGGGCTATCACCGAAGCTGGCTCCTACTGACCGCCCCCGCCTTCGGCCTGGACCTCTTCCGACCTGGACTCCAGTTTCTCGATCTTCGTCTTCAGTTCCGCATTCTCGCCATATTTCTCCATCACTTCCTCGATCATCACGGCCTTGAACTGGGTCTCGAACTCCGGCGTCACTTTCATCGCCTGCTCACCGGGAGAACCGGGGAATTGCTGGAACACGACCGCTTTCCCATTGAAAACGGCCTGGGTGTGGTGAGATTCTCAAACTGGATAGGCGTTGGCCCCATTACGAGAACAGCGGGACCGGCGGTGATTTGAGCAGCTCGACGGATTATTGTAAAACGCCATCGATAGAGAGGCGAACCCCCACACGCCTCCGATACCCGGAGACTTGCCGCTCGGCGAGATTACGCAGCCACGGGGTTCGCCCCGAGGGGTTGCCGCGGATCCTTCTGCGGGCGGTCCCCTGGGGAAGAACAGCCGTGGCGCCGCCGATTCAAGAGCCGGCGGACGATGAATTCGGAATCAGGGCGCCGCCGTCAGCGTGAAGACGACCACGACGCCTTCGTCGTTCTCCTGGATCGTCATCACCCCGCCGGCCAGCGTGAACCCGAGGCGCGAGGTCTCGTCCACCGATCCGTTGCTGTCCTGCAGGACGTTGAGATCCAATTCGTCCCCGTCCACGTAGATCCAGCCCGACTCGAACCACAGCTGGCCACCAGCGGCGTTCACTTCCTCGTAAACATAGGCGCTGTTGTCCTGGACGTGGAATCGGGACTGAACCGTCGCCGGTTGCCACTCGAGAACGGTGGCCAGATTCGCGGCCGCGCCGTCCAGGGTCACCGACTGGAACACCCAGCTGCCCACCATTTCGGCTGGTGGCTTGCCGCCCTGGGGTCCGCCGGTATCGTCGTCGTCGTCACCGCCGCAACCGGCGGCGATCAGCAACGACAACAACAGGTAACAGGTCAGGGTTCGAGTGCGACACATGGAATCGTCTCCTCGATGGGGGTACGGTGTCCAGCAAGAGGCAGGGCGTGATGTCGGGTTCGCGGCGTGCCGGCGGCGGCCGGTCTCGAATCCGGATCGAATTCGTCCTCGCACGTTACCACGGGTTGGACGGTTGGGCCAGTGACACCTGAGCAGAGCTCCCCCGGCGACGTCAGGCTCGCCGGCGAACTTCCGTGTGAGCGTAACCCTTCAATCCGCGGAAGAGCGGCCAAAATAAAACATGATTGAATCCGTCCCCCGACGGGTCCATCCTGTCACCGAGGAACTGCGGGCTCCCGCCCGCCTGAACGAACCGGCACCGCGGCCGCAGCCGCGCCCCAGCCCCCGAGGTCGACCCATGAAAACCCACCTGGCCTGTCCCCACTGCCGCGCCACGCTCAACCCCAGCGTGAAGGTGCTGTTGGTCGTGTCCTACCGCTCGCGCAAGGGCATGATCCTGCTCAGCCCGCAGCCGGGGAACTTCAAGTACGTGTGCGACCCGACGGTCGAGAAGGGACTCGAGCCCGGCGACCTGGTAAAGTTCGCCTGTCCCGTGTGCCACGCGGACCTCACCTCCAGGCGCGACAAGCGTTTCGCCGAGTTGCAGCTGCACCAGCAGGGTGGTTCGCGGCGGATCATCGAGTTCAGTCGCGAGTTCGGCACCCACGCCACCTTCGTCATCGACGGCGACGAGATCACGGCCTTCGGCGACGATGCGGACGACGGGGACGAGATCAACTTCTTCGGGGCCTAGCTCGCTGCGGTCGGTGGGAAGTGAAAGGACCGCCCCGTGAGGGCGGTCCTGCTGTCTTCTACATGGTTCGGTCAGCGGTGGTCAACCCAACCCGATCGTCACTGATGGCCGGCGGTTCACGTGGCGTCCTCCTCCAAGATCCCTTTCACCTCGCCCATCAATCCCGCCAGACCGAACGCGTCGTCTACGGGCGAGACAGGAGCGGGTTGTTCACCCTTCGCCTGCACCACCGTCCCAACCCGCAACTCCAACCCCAGCGCCCCCATTACATCCATGACCTTGCTCAGGCGCACCGTCGGCTTGCCGTTCTCCAGCTCGGACATGAACCGCACCCCGACGCCGGCCAGTTCGGCGGTTTCGGCCAGGGTCAGATTGCGCTCGCGACGGCGCAAACGGACAGCGGCGCCCAGGTCAGCGGCGGTAGCGATGGTGGTCATGTCGGCTCCTTGGTCGTAAGGGGGTTTCCTGATCGGGCAAAAATACACCACATAACCGATCGGTCAACCTGTTTTACCGATCAATCATCTCGCCGCTTGTTGCGCGTTCGGGAATATCTGGCGCCATGGGGCCATTGCCGCCTAGAATCGCCAAGCAACCCCAATCCCGGAATCGTCCCACACCCCCGCGATCGGGAGAATCCGCACCCCCTCCGAGTCCTCCCAGCGCGGATCGTACGGGTCCTCGGGCATGCCGAACACGACCATGCTCAGCACGAATCCGACCATGCCGCCCAGCACTGCGACCTCCCATCTGGGTTCCCCGAAGTTATCGGTGAGGCCCCAGCCGGCCCAGGCGCCGAGCCCTGCGAATGCAGCTCCGGCCAGCAATCGCGTAGTATCGAAATCCCCGTCCGGGTCATACCGGATCTGCACCCGCACGATCTCGCTGCAGCGAATGACCACCGTGTCGCCGTCGGCGGCCACGACCAGACTGTCCCGTCCACTGGCCACCGCCGTACCGGTGACCCAGATCTGTGGCGGGTAGTCCACCAGGATGCGGATGGGGTCGCCGGCGTGGATCTCGTCCACCTCGCGGTCGCCGGATGGGGCTTCGCCGCCGATCTCGGAGGCGTCGCGGGAGGGGGGCAGAAGGGCGTTGGGATCCCCGGCTAACGCAGCTTCGGGGACCAAACAACCAACTAAAAATAAGACATTTATGAAAGTCTGCATACCGTATACCGTCATGATCTCAGAACGCCACCCCAGCCAACAGACCCAGTCCCCGGCGCCGAGGACTGGCCGCCTGGTGGGTATATTCCCCGAACCCCTGGTTCACGTGGCGGTCTCCTTGCAGGTGTCGCCGTGATGGTCCGGGGAATCGCTGGCGTGGGGAGTGTAGCCGACGCCCATGGCCATGACGAAACCGCGGCGAGAGCCCTCTATCGAGAAGGGCTGCATCGGCGTGGCTACAATTTCCCTTCCTGCGGATGGGGCACATAGATCCCCAGCAGGGCCGTGTGGGACGATCGCTTGGGCTCCATGGTCCAGGGCACGATCATCGGCATTCCCATGAGTTTAGCCGCGGGCTGTTTTGGTCGCCGTTTCATGGGTTCATCCTCCCGTTCGGGAGTGGAGAGGATCGCGAACGCATGAATGTAGGGAAATCAGGAGAGTGGTGGTGATGTTTTTCGGGGAGACCGGGGATCAGATTGCGTCCACGATCCCCACCACCACGCTCCTGACCGGCAGGTTCTCCCCGCCCAGGATCTGGCGCGCGCCATTGCCTTCGTCCAGCACCAGCACCGTTTCGCCGGCGCCGGCGCCGATGGTGTCCAAAGCGATGACGTAGCCGCCGGTGGGTTCGCCCTGGGCGTCGAGCTTGTCGCAGATGAGGATCTTGCGGCCGTTCATGTCCCGGTGGTGGATCGTGCTGACCAGGTTGCCGGCGATGCGGGCGAGGATCATGGCGCCTCCTCGTCCAGCAGCATGATGTCGTCGACGATGCCGACGATGGCGTGGTCCACGGGCACGAAGCTGGGGTCGAGGGTGAGGGCCGCCTCGCGGCTCGCCTCCCAGTATACGGTCTCACCGGGACCGGCCATACGAGTGCCGTCAGCGCAGACGAAGGGCGTGCCGCTGTCGGCGCCGCGTTTGTCCAGGGGCTGGACCCACAGCAGGGGGATGCCCTCCATGCCGTCGGTGACCATGGCCGGCACCAGGCGTCCAATGACCTTGCCCAGGAACATCTACTCTTCCTCCAACACTTCGCCGCCTTCTGGCTGCCAGGACGCGCAACCGCCGAATCGGGTGGTGGCGGCCAGGATGTCGCGCAGGTTGTCGTCCAGGCGCGGCATGAGGGACGAACCGGTGACGGCGCCGCCCCCGTTCGCCGCTGCGATCTCCAGGGCCGCTTCCACGTCGGCCAGCAACCCGTGGATCAGGGCCACTGCCTTGCCGCCCAGATCGTCCGCCATCCGCAGTTCCGCCAGGCCCACCGGCACCGATTTCAAGGCCGAATCCACCGCCCGCAGCAACGCCGGCGAGGTCGTAGTCTCCAGCACGCCGAGAGCCTCGCCCTCGGGCGCGTTCCGTTCGCCGGAAACGGCCGCGGCCAGGGCCGGGTGAGGGTCCGCCAGGCACACCTCGTCGCACAGGGACTCGCCGAGTACGGTCACGCCCTCGGCGTGGGCCTCTTCCGTGGCGGCCACGGTCCCGCCCACCAGGGACAGCCAGCGACCGGGATGCACGGTCCCGCAGCGCAGCAACGCCACGGGCGACTTCTTGAGCATGCGGTCCACCGCGGCGACACCCATGGCGACGCTGGACGATTCGAGGAGGGCGAAGGCCTGGTACACGCTGCTCCTAAACGATGCGGAAGTGGTCTTTGAGCACACAGCGCCGAAGCCGGGAGAAGCTGACCGGGTCGGTCAGTCCTTCGCCCGTGGGGCTGGCGATGGTGAAACTCGTGTGGCCCTCGCCGCCGGCGCCGAGACCCGCGACGATGGGGGCGTTCTTCACGAAGATGCTGGTGTTCATGACGCGGGCCATGCGGCTCAGGGCCTCGATGTTCCGCGAGTGCATGCTCGCCGAGTGGCCGAACCCGTGCTCGGATTCACGGGCCAGGGCGATGGCCCGGTCCACGTCCGGCACGCGCACCACCGGCAGGACGGGCATGAGCTGCTCCGACCACACCAGCGGGTGGTTCTCCGACACGTCGGCCACCAGCAACTTGGGGTCGTGCACCGGTCGCACGCCGATGCGTTCCAGCAGCACCCCGGCGTTCTTGCCGACGCAGTCCTTGTTGATGACCCCGTGGCTGCGCGGCTGAGGGACCTCCTGGAAGATCTCCCGTTCGAGGCGACGCAGCTCGGCCGGCGAAAGGATGTGAGCGCCGGCGGTCCGCATGGCGTCCAGGAGCGCGTCGGCCACACTGGCCACCACGAAGACCTGCTTCTCGTCCACGCAGATGACGTTGTTGTCGAAGCCCGCGCCGTGGACGATGTCGCGGCCGGCCTTGGACATGTCCGCGGTTTCGTCCACCACTACCGGGGGGTTCCCGGGGCCGGCGCAGACGGCGCGCTTGCCGCTCTGCATGGCGGCCTTCACCACGCCGGGGCCTCCTGTCACCACCAGCAGATTGATCCCCTTGTGATGCATGACCTCGCCCGCCGACTCGATGGTCGGTTCGGCCACGGCCGTCACCAGGTTCGCCGGACCACCCACCGAACAAATGGCCCGGTTCAACAGGCGGATTGTCTCCATGGAGCACACCCGCGCGCCGGGATGGACGTTGAACACGACGCTGTTCCCGGCGGAAACCATGCCGATGGTGTTGCAGATGATGGTGCTGGTGGGATTGGTGGTGGGGGTGATGGACCCGATGACCCCGAAGGGCGCCCACTCGGTGAGGGTCAGGCCGTCGTCGCCGCTCACGGCGCGGGGAACCAGAGCTTCCACGCCGGGGGTCTTCTCGGTGACCAGGGCGTTCTTGATGACCTTGTGCTCGTACCGGCCGAGGCCGGTCTCCTCCCAGGCCAGCTTGGCCAACTCGTCGCCGTGCTCGCGCATGGAACAGCGGATGGCCTCGATGATCTCGCGCCGCTTGTCCAGCGAGAGTGTGGCCAGGTTCAGGAACGCCGCCCGCGCCGCGTCCACGCAATCGTCCACGGTGGCGAACACGCCGTCGCCCTCACGGGGGCGGGGCGGGCCGGCGGACGGGTCCGGCGAGACCGGGCGCACGACATAGTTTCCGAGTTGCCCGGACGAACGCGACCCTGAAGCTCGCGAAGCGGGTGCGCGTCCCCCGGAAACCTGTTGTGCCGCAGCCTGCGGACCCATCCGCGCGGCGAGCTCGCGGGCGATGCGGTCGACCTGCTGGTCGCTCAATCCCGCCATCACTCGTCGCCTTTGCGGTACTTGTCCTCACCGTCGATGTCCCAGCTATCGACGATGGCCATGACCACCGCGTCCACCGGCTTGTTGTTGGTGAGCGTGGTCTGGCGCGCCGACGAGCCCGAGGCGTAGAGGACGTACTCGCCCTCGCCCGCGCCCACGGCGTCCACCGCCACCACCGAACCGCCGGTGAGCTGGCCGTCGGGACCGGCCTGGCCGAGCATGAGCAGCTTCATGCCTTCGATGGCCTCCTCCTTGCGCGAGGCGACCACGCGGCCCAGCACCTTCGCCAGGAGCACGGCCTACGCCTCGTCCAGGCGACCCAGGGGCATCACCGCGTCGACGTTGGCGTGGGGACGTGCGATCACGTGCACAGCCACGACTTCGCCCACGCGGGTCGCCGCGGTCTGGCCCGCATCGCAGGCGGCCTTCACGGCGGCCACGTCACCGCGCACGATGACGGTAGTGTAGCCGCCGCCCGTACGTTCGTACCCGGCCAGCTCCACACGAGCGGCCTTCACCATGGCGTCCGCGGCCTCGACGGTCGCCGCGAAGCTCCGGCATTCGATCATTCCCAGGGCGTCTGCCATTTGAGCGGTCCTCCTGTTTCGTACCTAGTCTCCGGCCGTGACGGATTCCAGGTCCCGTCCCAGCCTCTCCATGAACGTCGTGTAGCCCAGCACCGTGAAGGTGGTCCGGGCCCGGTCGTTTCTCGTCCAGATATTCAGTTCCAGGCGTTCGATGCCGTGGCCGCGGGCCAGATCCTCGGCCGCGACGAAGAGGGCGCGAGCCAGACCGCGGCGGCGGGTATCCTCGTCCACACTCACCTGGTCGATCTCGAGCCACTTGCGGCCTTCGCCGTAGAGATCGACGGGCCGCTCCATGGACTCGCACCGGGCGTAGGCCTCGACTCGGCCATTCACGTCCGCCACCAGGAGCGTGACGTCTTCCTTGGCCAGTTCGTCGGTGAACCAGGCAGCGAAGGCGTCGTCGTCCGAGACACGGAACCGCCACGGCGCGAACCCCACATGCAATCGGTGGAGCTGCTGACCCAGGCGCACCAGGCGCTGCAGGTCGTCGGCGGTGGCCGGACGGACGATCACTTCTGGACCTCCCGGCCCGTCAGGGCTTCGAGGGCGGCCACGGCCGCGGGCCGGGCCGCCTGCACGTCGCTCTCCTCGCCACCGATGTAGATGCGGCCGAAGGAACCGAAGGCGCGCACCTCGAGGATGTTGATGTTGGCCGCCTTCTCCGCCTCGTTGGCGGCGATGGCCGCGTAGGCCGCCGGCTCGCACTCCAGGACGAAGAGGGTCTCGCCCGAGAGGATGAGATTGCCGTGGCGCATGCGGTTGATGAGCATGCACTGGTGGTCGTCCAGGTGACGGACGATCTGGTTCGAGACGATGCGCGGCCGCAGGCGCTGATCCTCGTTGAGTTCGAGGGCCTCGAGGATGGCGTTGCCCGCCTGGCGCACGTCGGCCTGGCTGTCGCTGTGTACCTCGAGCATGCCGAAGTGGCGCTCGACGATCTGCATGCCCGGGGTGACGGACGTGCTCTTGAGCGCGATGTCCATGACCCGGTTGATCTCGATGCCCGGCGCGATCTCCACGAAGAGGCACGCCTGGCCCACCTTGGGCAGGAACCCTTGGGCGATGGTCGCCTGGAAGCTGGCGAACTGGGGCTGCAAGCTGTCGATGACGCAATACGCTCTCAGGTCGACCATCTCAGCCTCCCACGCTCGTGCCCTGGGCCTCTTGGACTATGGCGATGCTGGCCGACGCGCCGATGCGCGTGGCGCCCGCCTCGATCATGCGCTTGGCGTCGCTGAAGCCCTTGATGCCGCCGGACGCCTTCACCTCCATGCCCGCGCCGCGGACCACCGACGCCATGAGCGCCACGTCCTCGGCGGTGGCGCCGCCGCTGCTGAACCCGGTGGACGTCTTGACGAAGTCGGCCCGGGCCCGCTTGGCCAGCTCGCACACCCGGCGCTTCTCGTCGTCGTTCAGGAGCGCGGTCTCGATGATGACCTTGGAGCGTGCCGAACCATCCCTGCACCCATCCGTCACCGCCAGGATGTCCTTCAGCACGTACTCGTCGTCGCCCGACTTGAGCCGGCCGACGTTGATGACCATGTCGATCTCTTTGGCCCCGTCGCGGATGGCCTTGCGGGTCTCCATGCCCTTGATGTCCGGCGTGGCGGCGCCCAGGGGGAAGCCGACCACCGAGCAGGTCAGGACGTCGGTGCCGCGCAGTCCGTCGGCCACCCGCTTGACCCAGCAGGGGTTGACGCACACGGAGCGGAAACCGAACTCCCGCGCCTCGGCGATGATCTTGTCGACCATGGCGATGGTGGCGTCGGCCTTGAGGATGGTGTGGTCAATGTAGCGGGCCACGTCTTCGGGGATGCGGCCCGGGCTCTGGGAGCTGCCGGGGCCGTGGGTCAGCCGGCGGGCGCCCAGTTCGATGAACGTGCGCGCCGTGTCGGGACAGGTGCCCACGCAGGGACCCTGGTGGTCCACGGCGCCGGGTCCGAGCATGGATTGGAGCCGCGCCACGATGCGGGCCAGGTCCTCGTCGGAGAGGTTGGCGACAGGATCGCCCAGAACCGCCGCATTGGGGATGGGGGGCGGCGGATCGGCGAACATGGCGACACGTTTCTTGTGGCGCGGCTCGGTGCAATCGGTGGAGAGGAAGACGTCGACGATCTGGGTGGCGAGGCTGGCGCCGATGAGGCCGGCGCCGAGGGTCAGGACGTTGGCGTCGTTGTGCTCGCGTCCGTTGCGGGCGGTGGAAACGTCGTAAGCCATGGCGGCCCGGACGCCGGGGACCTTGTTGGCCGCCATGGACGAGCCGATGCCCGCCCCGTCGATCATGATGCCTCGGTCCACACGTCCGGCGGCCACTTCTTCAGCTACGGCGCGGGCGTAGACCGGGTAGTCCACCGGGTCGGAGGAATGGGTACCGCAGTTGGTGACCTGGTGACCCTTGCGGGCCAGGTGCTCGGCCAGCTTCTGTTTGAGGGCGAACCCGCCGTGGTCCGCACCGATGGCGACTTTCATCTTCGTCTTCTCCTACCAAACCCGTGAGTCGTCGTTCTTCGGGGGCGCAGCCGGCTTGCCCGGCCGCTGGCCCGCCATGGCCCGCTGGAGCTTCTCCACGTGCAGGCGCAGGGCCTCGATGCCCTCGTCCTCGGCCCGATAGCAGGTGGCCGTGCGGGCGCCCCGCTTGATCTTCTTGATGCGCAGGTAACCGCCCTCGGCCAGCTTGGCCGTCTGCACGTGGAGGTTACCGTCGGCCAGGCCGGTGGCCTCGCGCAGCTCGGTGAACGTCCAGTCGCGGCCGTCGACCAGAGTGGCCATGATGGCCATACGGGCCGGCGTGCCGAGGAGGGGATCCAGGGCGCGCATCTTCATGTATGGGAGCTTCGCGGGATGAAGGGAGCTTGTCAAGTGTGATTTTGTCTTGTGCTTCACATTATGAAGCTGATGGGCGGGTGCCATATTTCGGCATGTATCGCCGGATCGAATCCAAAATCGCCTTCGGACAGAGAAGTGGGCCGGGGACCGGTTTCGAGCTCCTCCCGGAGTCTGTATACCACCTGGCGATGGTAGGTCGACCGCCAACCGGTTGGTGGTTTTGGCGCTGTTTGTTGTCTATCAATCAGTTACGGGCACCCGTGTCTAACGCTTCGACCTCAAAGGCATCGTAGGGGGGCGACCAAAGGCCCCCGAGGGCCTTTTCCTTATACCGAGCTCCATATCCGGATATACCGCACGAACCCCGCCAACCACCGACACCCGAATAAACAGCGACCACCCCGGAGGGCACTGGGGTGGTCGCTCCCTTGGGGCCGCGGAGGAGTAGTAGGCGGCCCCGTCGAGTTGTGGTGATGCGGGCTAGAACACCAGCCTCGTGGATGCCCCCGCGCCCAAGCCCTTGCCGTTGGCTTCGCCCAGACCGCCGCGCTGCATGACGGCCAGGTCCAGCTGGAAGAAGGCCACCTTGATCCCCAGTCCGGCGGCCAGACCCGGGTCCAGGCCGCCACCCAGGGAGGCCCCCACCCGCGGACTCAAAGCACCGACCGGACGCCATTCGGCGCCCAGATCGATGCGCGGGACGGTGCTCGTACCGGCCCGATTCTCCAGGCCCTGGACATAGTCGGCGGCCAGGGTGAGGCCAGGCAGGTCCCAGGCCGCGCCCAGACGGACGCGGCGGGGCAGATCGGTGGAGTAGCCGGGCACGGCGTAGGTGGTGTCGGAGTCCACGACGACCTGGTCGAAGTCGTCGGTCTGGGCGTTGAGATCCGTGGCGTCGATCCGGTACTCGCGACGTTCCACGTTCCCGTCCCAGGCGATGGTGGCGAAGGCGTTGTCCAGGGCCAGGCCCAGGGACCAGGCGCCGCCGGGCGAGCGCCAGCCGACACCCAGATCCAGGCCGTAGCCCGCGCCGCCTTCGGCGGTGATGGCCGCGGCGAAGGCCTCGCCTTCGATCTCGGTCATGGAGGTGGTGATCCGGCCGTAGGCTTCCTCCACGTGGACCTCGTAGATGCCGTACAGGTAGCTGCCGGTCGCGCCCACGGAGAGCTCACCGCCGGCGAACTCGCCCACGGGGACGCCGTAGCTCAACGAGGCCCGGGCCACGCCGAAAGCTTCGCCGTCGGTGGAGCTGAAATCCACGGTCTCGCCCGGCACGTTGCCGAAGAGCACGAGATCGAAGAAGTCCTTGTCCAGGCGGCCGTCGCCCGCGCCCACGGCGCTGGTGGTCATGGCGAAGCTGCCCTGGGTCATGCCGACGCCGCCGAAGTCGGCACGGGCGTCCACGCCGAAGCCCTCGACGGGAATGTCGGCCATGATCTCGGCCTTGTCCGCCTCGGTAAGCGTCTTGCCGGACAGTTCGTTGTAGCGGGCCAGGGTGAAGCTGTTGTTCTGCAGGTCCACCGTGCCTCCGGCCAGACCGATGGACATGCCTTCGGTGTGGGCCAGGAAGGCGGGGTTGGCCGTGGCGGCGTCCAGGCCCCGGGCGGAAGCGGTGCAGGCGCCACCCATGGCCAGGCTGCGGGCGTCACCGCCGGCAGTCGCTGCGTCGGCGGCCAAGAAGGCCAGCACCAGCAGGACCGCCGCCACGATCACCCTCGTATGGATCATGTTGCTCATGGCTCCTCCCTCAGCGGGGCGGGCGATATATCTAGTCATCTTCAGACACCTCGAAGTTCATGCGGACCATGCCGCGGAAGACCACGTAATCGGTGGCGAGCACCTGCACGGGCTGGCCGTTCGTATCCAGCAGCTGGACCCGCACCACCGAGTACAATCCTTCAGTTCCCAGGAGCTTGGACTCGGCCACGGTGAGGTTCACCTCGGGCGTACTCGTCACGGCGCTCATGACGCGCATGGTCAGGGGATCGACCCGGCCCGCGGACACCGTCACCGGCCCCACCGTCAGCAGCGGGTCCGTGCGGATGGTCGTGGTGTCGGGGCTGAACAGCAGGGTCGCCTCGACGCCCATGGGCAGGTGGTTGTCGATCTCCATGAGGACGTTGGCGTCCAGGGCGTGATCCGCGATGAGGTCGCGGGTGTCCTGGTCCAGGTCCAGGTCCTCGGGGTCGCCCCACAGGTGGGAGTCGTTGATGATGATTTCCACGGGCGCCAGGATGTTCCAGTCCACCACGATGCGGTCGCCGGGGCTGACGGTGCCTACGGCGAAGGGTCCGCCGGCGCGCACGTCGCCCGCCAGGGTGACCGTCACCGGCAGGTTGTTCAGGAAGTCGACGATGGCGCTGTTGGTCTCGTCGAGAACGATCTCGGTGACCCCCGCGGCGCCGATGGGCTCGTTCACGGCCATGGTCACCAGGTTGCCGGACTCGCTGGTACCGGTGAGCACCAGGTCCGCCGTGGCCGACACGCCGGCGGTGTTGTCCACCGTGAGCACGAGGGCCGCGCGGTTGAGCTCGACGCCGTTCAGTTCGTCGGGCAGGTCGATGTCCTCGACGATGGGATCGATGGCGAAGATCTCCTCGGGGAAGACCCCGGTAGCCGAGCCGAAGACCAGGCGCGCCGCGTCCATGGACGCACTCACGCTCGCACCGGCGGGAATGGTGACGATTCCGCCACCGCTACCGGGGCTGGTCAGGGAGATGTTCGTGGTCAGTTGGTTGATAGGCGCGAGGCCCGGCGCCACGATCCGCGCGCCGGCGAAGTCCATGGTCGCGCCGGCGGTGGTGAAGGGCGCCAGGTCCAGAGTCAGGGCCACCGGCTGGCCGCCCGCGTCCAGGACCTCGGGCCAGGTGACGGCCGCCTGGCAGGGCACGGGCATGTCGTTGGTCATGTTGACGGTGATGACGCCGCTCTCGATGGCCGCGTCGATGAGGCCGTAGCCCGCAGGCAGGTCCACCAGTTCGTCGCGGGAGATGTCCTGGGCGGGAATCTCCGCGTCGGCCGCGAAGATCTCCAGGGGACTGAACGTCACCTCGGCGCGGATGGTTGCCGCGGCGTCCACCGTCACCGGCGTGCCGCCCGAACCGGGGGAGCCGCCGTCCAAGGCGACCATGATGGAGCCGGGCAGAACCACGCCCGCCAGGTCGGCCGTCAGTTCGGCCTGGCCTCCGGCGGGAATCTCCTGGTCGAAGTCCAGGGTGAGAATGGTACCGCCGCCGCTGGCGTCCTGGAGTCGTAGCTGGATGGCTTCGGGCGCCGTGGTCCCGGACACGGGCACGGGCAGACCGTTGTCCAGCCGCACGGTGACGGTGCCACTGCTGATGGTCACACTGTTCACGCCCGCCAGATTTTCGGGCGGGCTCTGGACGCCGAAGATGAAGGCCGGCACCGGCACGCTCATGCCGTTCAGGGCCCAGGCCGCCGGGTAGAGGTCACCGAGGACAAAGTCGAAGGGGTCCACCGAGGCCAGGTCCAGGGAGAAGTCGCCCAGGTCGCTGGTCAGGACGCGGGCGTCGATGTCCGCGGCCAGATCGAAATCGAGGGCCACGGTATCCGGGTCGCCCTCCACCTGGAAGCCGAGCAGGCCGTCCTGGAGGCTGACCAGGTACTCCTCGTCGTCCACCGCGTCGAGAACGTCCAGGCGCTCCTCGCCGATGGGCAGGGCGAATCGGGTCTCGAAAGTCGGGAGTTTCGGTTCGGCGATGTCGCAGCCGGAGAGGGCGAGTCCGGCCACGAGGAGTGAGAGCAGGGCGGCTGCCAGTAATGGAGCCGCAGGTGTCGATACGCGCTTGGTCATGGTGCCCTCCGAGGTGTCCGGTGGCGCATTGCGCGAACCACCGTCTTCGGGAATCACGACTGAAAGGAACGTACCGGAAGCGCGTTCACGCCCTCGCGGGGCATCCCGGGGAACGACAAGGAACAGCCGGGTGCGACGGGGCCCGGCGTATACACTCCGCGCCCAGTTGAGGGATTCCGTATTGCACAGTTACAGGGCCGGAGAATGGCAAAACGCAGTGTTTGGGCCCAACGGCGCGCGCTGACCCGCTAATTCCTATAACCTACCAAATTGCTGGCGTTTACAATGGCGACATCTTTGTCTTGATTTGCGGGGACGAAACAGTCTAATTTCTATCCGCCGAACCTGCGTCCCGCTCCCGGGACGCCCTGTCCAGCCCCGACCGGAGGGTCTCAGATGAAGCGCTTCGTACCCGTCCTCTTGATGGTCCTGCTCGCCGGCGCCGCCCACGCGGTGGAGTCCGACTGCGAGACCTGCCACGCCAAGATCACCCCGAATCTGGTGAAGGACTTCAACCGCGGCATCATGTCCCACGACATGGACTGCACCGGTTGCCACGGCGACGCCCACACCACCATGGACGACTACGACAAGGCCACCCTGCCCACCATCGAGACCTGCCTCGAATGCCACGACGAGCAGGTCCACCAGTACATGGACGGCAAGCACGCCCTGGGTGGCGTCGCCCTGCACGCCATGCCCAACACCCACGCCCAGCCCGACGCCTTCATCGAGGGCGGCAAGGGCTGCGGCGGCTGCCACAACCTGGGCATCACCAACCAGGAGGAGCGCGCCAAGCTCGGCGACGACTTCTACGGCATGGACTGCCAGAACTGCCACACGCGCCACGCCTTCAAGGCCGCCGAGGCCCGGGAGCCTGAAGCCTGCCAGACCTGCCACATGGGCTTCGACCACCCCCAGTGGGAAATGTGGTCCAGCTCCAAGCACGGCGTCACCTATCTCATGAACCGGGCCATGGGCGAAGACGGCGACACGGACCGCGCGCCTACGTGCCAGACCTGCCACATGGATGAAGGCAACCACCGGGTGTTCAGCGCCTGGGGCTTCCTGGCCGTGCGCCTGCCCGAGGAAGACGCCGAGTGGATGGGCTACCGCGTGTCCATCCTCAAGGCCCTGGGCGTGCTCGACCCGGCGGGTCAGCCCACCGGCCGCCTGGACGTGGTCAAGGCCGGCAAGGTCGCCCGCCTGACCAAGGAGGACTTCGACGCCGAGCGCGGCCGCTTCGTGGAGATCTGCGAGCGCTGCCACACGCCGAACTTCGTGGCGACCCAGTTCAAGTCCGCCGACGAGATGGTCAAGGAGATCGACAAGGTCTTCGCCGAAGCCATCGAGATCATCGCCGACCTCTACCGGGACGGCGTCATCGCCTACGACCACCGCCCCGGCGCCGAGTACCCGGACCTGCTCGAGTTCTACGACGTGGACACCAAGATCGAGCAGGTGCTCTACGAGATGTTCATGGACCACCGCATGAAGGCCTTCCAGGGCACTTTCCACATGAACCCGGACTACGCCACCTGGTACGGCTACGCCAAGATGAAGAAGGACCTGGTGGAGATCCGCGAGCTGGCGGGGCACATGAGGACGGCAGCTGAGCACTAGCAACCGCTGGCGGATGAGGGATGAGCGGCCGGGCCCCTGGGGGTCCGGCCGCTCGCGTTTCAGGGCAGGGTCCGCCTACTTGAACAGGGTCTTGATCTCGCTCCAGCTCAGGTCGTCGGCAGGCACGACGTTCATGTTGATGCCCATGACCGGCAGACCGTAGTCGTTGGTCACCGGATCGAGGGCGAAGGGGTGGAAGCTGTCGGTTGCATCGGTGATGGCCGCGCTGCCCGGTACCGAGGCGGCGCCGGGATAGGCCGCGAGTCGAATCCCACCAGCGTTCGGAACCGCGCACTCGATGCCGATCGTCGCCAGGACGACCTGGTCGGAAACGACGGGAATCAAGCCCGAGCAGTAGAACGAGCGGAGATCGGGCGAGAGATCGAAGACTCCCGGCGGGAGGTTCACGTGACTGAAGTCCCACCCGGACGGCAGGTAGATGATCAGGTCGAAGCCTCCGAGCTCGGGAATGGGGCGATTCAACCGGTCGTTCCAGGGATTCGAGCAGATGAGATAGATGGTGTACGTGCCTGCGGTCGGTGCGTCGAGCCTCGTGTCCGACGCGGAGGTCGGATCGGGTGTCGTGAAGAGCCCGATCTCGTTGGGGTAGTGACCGATGTCGGGCTGGGCCAAGGCGCCTGAAACGAAGATGGCCAGAAGGGCCGTGGCGAGGATCAAGGGTTTCATAATGGTGTCCCTTCGTTTGGTATCATGGCTTTTGTGATTGCTGCCCAGAATACGATATCCAGCGCTCGGTCACCTGATGAGCGCCCTCACATCTCTCCAGCTCTCGTCCTCAAACGCGCAGGGAGCGGGGCCTTGATCATGGTCTGATCCCTTCATCCGTATTGTTCGCCATGGATTCCGTCGGCGGCCAATGCCCCGCTTCGAACAGCTTATGCCCCGCGAGCCACTGGGCCGTCCACACCTTGTCCGACGGGCCCGTCCCCACGACCAGGCTGTCCGGCAGTGCGCGCTGCATGAAGCTGAGGAAACCATCGGCCGGCTGGGCCATGCTGGGGCGGAACTCGTCGTCGAGGGCCAGAACGAAATTGGCCTCGCCGGCGCCGAAGGAAGTCCCGTACATGATGCCACCGTCGGGACCGCGGTAGACCTGGATGTCGTGGAACTGGAGTCGCTGGAGGCCCAGCACCTCCATGTAGGGCGCAGTGAACTGGGGCACGACCAAGCGCAGGAGCGCCGAGTCGGGTTCGGCGCTGGCGGAGCCGCAATCCGCGTCGAGGGAGGCGCCCCGCCAGTGGTCGGAATCCAGCACGATGACCGTGCCGCCCTGGTAGGCCTTGGCGTTGTTGGTGCCCCAGGCCACCACCTCGTCGCGGCCGTCATCGTCGTTGTCGAAGACGACCATGCCGTAGATGTGGCCCTTGTTGGCATACTGGCCGAGCCGCCGGCCGTCCCGGTCGATCCAGACCAGGACGCCGGGATAGTAGAAGCCGTGGGTGAAGTTCACGACCAGATCCGGCTCGCCGTCGCCGTCGAAGTCACCGCTCGCACATCTGGACACACTGAAGTTGGCGGCGTCGACGATCTCGGATCCGAAGGCCCGCCGAATCGCGTCCACATCCGGCCCCACACTCCACAACGTATCGCCGGTGGCCCGTTTCAGGCACAGGAGCCGGCCGCCGGCGAGGGACTTGCTGCCCAGCCCTACGAGCAACTGGCCGTCGTCCCAGGGCGATTCCTCGCAGAGGTGGAAACGGGCGTCGGACTCCAGATCCCACAGCTTCATGTGGAAGATGGGGTCGACGGCCGTCAGGACATCGCGCTCCATGATAAAATGGGCATTGGTGCGGGCGTACCAGGCGAGGGCGCCGGCCGCCAGCATCACCACCGCCAGGGTGATGAACGAGCCCAGCAGGACCGGTCGCACGGGTCGGGGCGGCGCCGGAATGGCGTCCGCCTCGGATTCGTCGCCCAACAACTCGTCGACGGTCAAGCCCAAGGCCTCGGCCAGCACCAGGATCGTGCGTTCCATGACGCGTCGGCGCTTGCCCATTTCCAGGTCGCGAATGGTCTTGTAGGTCAGGCCCGCCCGAGTGGCCAACTCGGATTCAGCCAGACCGTGTTCAATACGGTAAGCGCGCAGGCGTTCGGGAAAATCGTCAGGCAACTGGATATTCGGCATGGATCCCCCGCAGCATATCGGACCGCGGCGATCACGCCGCCCCGGACCTGAAAATCATGATGTTTCGATTATAAGTGACGGGGAGGGGATTGTGGACAAAAAACACCCGGCCACGGCATCTCGCCTTTTGCCGCGGCCGGGGTCTTCCTCGTTGCTCGCGCGGAAGGTATCTCCCATCAATCGTTCCGAGAACATCATCACCGCGCGCGTGGAAATCTGCAAAGGAAAGGCGTGATAACGGACGGAAATGTTCGGAAATCATGATCCTGCTGGGGCGGTGACTCGCTGAATTAGATTGCATGATTTCAATTAGTTATCCATGGACAAGGTATTCGATTCCAACTCGTCCTCACCACACCATGGGAATAAAACCGTCCTTGATGGCCTCGCTGATAAGGGGTCCCACGTACTGGACATCCATCCCGAGGTCAGCCAGGTTGTCCCCTTGACCATCCCGGCCCGCCAGGAACTTGCAGGCCCGCCATCCACTCGTACTTCAGGGCGTTGAGGGCATACATGGCCCCCGCGTGGGCCCTGCCCGCCTCGGCGGTGCTGATGATGACGAGGATCCGGTCGTTCAAGGCCTGCCTCCCGGGCCGGATTTCCTCTGCAGCATGAGAATGATCTGCCGGAAGGCTGCCACCAGGCCGAAGAGGGCGCCGCCCACACCCAACCAGGGCTCTCCGCCCAACCGACCCTCGGCGTAGTGGCCCACCAGGTAGCCCATGACCGGACCGGCGAGCATCATCATGGGGATCAAGGTGTAGTTGCCGATGTCGCGGGCCGCGCGGCCTTGGTCCTTGCGGAATCGGTCATGCAGGGGAGTGCGGTGATGATTACCGCTCTCGGCCCGGTCGGCGCGGATCTTCTTGCGCAGTTCTTCGACCTTGGCCTGGTCCGGGCGTTCGGGGAAACCATCGGGGAGCGGGGTCTCCTCGGGGGCCGATTCGGACCACCAGGGGGGCTTGGGCTTCTGACGATCGTCCTCGTCGCGCATGGCTACCTCGCAAATGGGTGATACCCCCAATATCCTTCATCGCGACGACTGTGCCAAGGTCGGGAAACGTCCAGCTTCGTGCTGGCCGCTCGACGAGCCAGCAGGTATCATCCCGGCGCCTGCGACTCCCCACACCGTCGAGAAAGCAGCTCATGCCCCGCGATCTCACCAAGTCCCGTTATCTGGACGGCCTGCGCTGTCCGAAGCTCCTGTGGACCCGTTGGAACCGACCCGAGCGGATACCGCCGCCGGAACCCCAACGCGAACTCATCATGCAGGCCGGCCGCCAGGTGGGCGCCCTGGCCCAGCGGCTCTTTCCCGGGGGAGTGGAGGTGCCGCGTTTCGACGCAGCGCACGCGGCCGTGCGCGCCACGGCCAAGCTGCTGGAGCAACGGGTACCGCTCTTCGAGGCAGCCTTCGCCGGTGGCGACCGCCTGTGCCGCGTGGACGTGCTGGTGCCCGGACTGGCCGGCCGTTGGGACATCGTCGAGGTGAAGGCGGGCACGCGGGTGCGCGAATCCCACGTCAGGGACGTGGCCTTCCAGTACGACACCCTGACGCGGGCCGGCCTGGAGATCGACCGCATGGTCATCATGCACCTGGACGGCAGTTACGTGCGCGGCGACGAGGTCGACTTGGAGCAGCTCTTCTCGGCCACGGATGTCACCGAGCGGGTCATGCATCTGGCGCCCTACATGGGCCAGACCATCGGAGCCATGCAGGACATGCTCACCGGTCCCGACCCGGACACGCCCCTGGGGTCCCGCTGCAACGCGCCCCATCCCTGCCCCCTGAAGCCCGATTGCTGGGGCGATCTGCCGCCGGCCAACGTCACCCAACTCTACGCGGGGGGCCGCAAGATCTGGGAGTTCATGAACGAGGGGCTTTTCACCCTGGCCGGCATCGCGGATGCCCGCCTCACTCCGCGGCAGCGGATCCAGAAGCACGCCCTGGTCAACGACGAGGTCCACTTGGAGAAGCCGGCCGTACAGGCCTGGGTGGACCAACTCGAGTATCCGCTCTATCACCTGGACTTCGAGACCTTCGCCCCGGCGGTGCCGGCGTTTCCCGGCGCCCACCCGTACCAGCAGATCCCCTGCCAGTTCTCCCTGCACATCCAGCAGGAGCCCGGGGCAGAGCCGGACCACCGGGAATTCTTGGCCACCGAGCCGGGCGACCCGCGGCCGCAACTGGTCGAAGCGCTGCTGGCGGCCTGCGGGGAGAAGGGCACGATCCTCGCCTGGAACATGTCCTTCGAAAAGCTCGTCATCGAGGACCTGGCGACCTACGACCTGGTCCGGGCGCCGCGGTTGTTGAACCTCGCCACGCGGCTGGCCGACCTCATGGCCCCCTTCCAGTCCTTCGCCGTCTACCACCCGGGCCAAGGGGGCAGTTGCTCCCTGAAGGTCGTCCTGCCGGCGGTGACGGAGCTGGATTACAGCGAGCTGAACATCTCCAGCGGCGGTACGGCCACTCACAGTTACGAGCAAGCCATGTTCGGCGGGCTCGACCCGGCGCGGCGCGAAGTTATCTTCAATGATCTCAGGGCGTACTGCTGCCTGGATACCCTGGCCATGGTGGAGATCCTACGCTGGCTCGAAGGAGCCATTGCGAACTAGTCGACTTTAAGGTTTTTCTTTATCAGCTATCACTATCTGCCGATAGGACACCTGAGTGCACATCCAGGCGATGTGCTCGTGCGTCCGCGGCCCTGTTACGGAGACGTGTAACGTGACCATACGCCAGAAGATCCAGCTCGTCCTGCTCGTGACCGCCGCCATGGCCATCGGTACTGTCGTGACCGTGACCATCCACCAGAATGCGCGGTCCTTCGAACGGAATCTCATCGATCGTAGCGCCGCCATGGCCGCGGTCATGGCCGAGAACAGCCAGCCCATGCTCATGTTCGAGGACCGGATCGCCGCCGAGGATCTGCTGGCCACCCTGCGGAACGATACCCAGATCGAAGGCGCCGCCCTCTACAACGCCGACGGCGAGTTCTTCGCGACCTTCGGCATTCCCGGACGACAGCCGGACCCTCACGCCTTCGCGGTCGGCGGATACCATGAAGACCACTACGACATCACGCGACCGGTGATGAACGGCAGCGAAGTCCTCGGTCACATCCATCTGAAGATCGGACTCGCCCAGAAACGCGCCAGCCAGCGCCAGCTTCTTGGCGCCATGGCAGCGTCAGTGCTCGCGGCCCTGGGGCTCGTGGTCCTGGCGTCCTACTGGCTGGGCGGGCTCATCACGCGGCCCCTGTCGGACCTGGCCTCGGTGGCCCGGCACATCTCCCGTGACCAGGACTTCCGACGCCGGGTCGTCCGCCGCAACGCCGACGAGACCGGTGACCTGGTGAACGCCTTCAATTCCATGCTCGAGGAGATCCAGAAGAAGACTGTGGCCAAGGAGAAGGCCGACGCCGCCAGCCAGGCCAAGAGCGATTTCCTGGCCAACATGAGCCACGAGATCCGCACGCCCATGAACGGCGTACTCGGCATGGCCGACCTGCTGGCCTCCGGCGACCTGGACGAAGACCAGCGCGAATTCGTCGAAACGATCCAGAAATCCGCCGACGGCCTCATGACCATCATCAACGACATCCTCGACTTCACCAAGATCGAGGCCGGTAAGATCGTCATGGCCTCGGCGCCCTTCCCCTTGCGACGCGCGGTCCAGGACGTGGCCAATCTCATGGCGCCCACGGCCCAGGAAAGGGGGCTCGACCTGCAGGTGTCCATCACGGCCGACGACGACGGCTTCGTGGTCGGCGACGAATCGCGCCTGCGCCAGATCATCACCAACCTCGTCAACAACGCCGTCAAGTTCACCGACGAGGGCCGGGTTCGCATCGAGGCTGCCTGGCAATCCACGGGCAGTGGCCACGTGTCCTTCGCCATTGCCGTCGAGGACACGGGCGTCGGCATCGAACCCGACGATATCGAGGAACTCTTCGGCCGCTTCAGCCAAGCCGACAGTTCCGCTACCCGCCTCCGCGGCGGTACGGGACTGGGCCTGGCCATCTGCCGCCAGCTCGCCGAGCTCATGGGCGGCAAGGTGTCCGCCACCAGTGAACCGGGTGTCGGCTCGAACTTCCTCATGGAAGCCATGCTACCCGAATCCACCGCACCGACCCTGGCGCCGGTCGAGGTCGAACTGGTCAAGGAGCCCGTCGCGCCGCGTGACCACGCCCGCGTCCTGCTGGTGGAAGACAACCTGGTGAACCAGAAGGTCGCCATGCGATTCCTGGCCAAGCTGGGGCACGAGGTCGAGGTGGCCAACGACGGCGAGGAGGGCTACGCCATGGCCGTCGCCGGCACCTACGACCTGGTTCTCATGGACTGCCAGATGCCGGTCCTCGACGGCTACGAGGCCACGCGTAAACTGCGCAACGCCGCCGGCGCGGCGGCCGACGTGCCCGTCGTCGCCCTGACCGCCCACGCCATGGTCGGCGATCGCCAGAAATGCCTGGCCGCCGGCATGAATGACTACCTCACCAAGCCGCTCAAGATGGCGACCCTCACCGCATGTATCGAGAAGTGGGTACCGGGAGTGGGCGCGGTGGTCTAGGCTCTTCCTGGGAACCGTCGGATCAATCCACGATCAAGGCCAGCCGCATGAGCTTCGAGCTGATCTTCAGCCCGGCGCCGGTGGCTGCCCTCTCGCTCACCGAGAACCGCAGGCGATCGCCCTGGGCGAAGAAGTTGATGACCCCGCCCGAGAGATGGAAGCCCGGATCCTCGCCGATGGTCAGAATGCCCGACGACAGGTCGTGCAGGTCGTTCCAGACGGGGTGTTCGTTGCGGGGCAGGCCGTCAATGGTCGCAGCCACATAGACCACGCCGTAGCCGTTCTCGGCGAGCTCGTCGGCCGAGCACAAGAGCAACTCGCGACCCACGCCGGGGTCACCGGTCAGGTCCTGCAGCGCCGCCTCCATGGGGGAGTCGCCCACCACGCCGATCCGCATGGGACCGTCGGGGGTGATGTGCTCGTTGGTCCAGGCCACGAATTCCAGGAAGCGCTGGACGAAGGCCGCCTTCACCCGATACTCGCGGGGTGCCTCGTCACCGGCCTGGGCCGGCGCGGCCGCCACGAGCAACGTCATGGCCAAGACTGGAAGCGCGAGTATGGCGAGGCGGTGGCGCATCTAGAACTCCCACCTCAGGCCGGTGCGGAAGTGGCGCGGAATAACGGAGCGTCGGCGAGCGATGATCTCGTCGGAATGGTATTCGTTGTGCCCTTCTCCCAGGAGATTGAGTCCCGCCGCCGAGACGGTGAGGTCCGCCAGCACGCGCCACCGTAGGTGAAAATCCAATTCGGAATAGGCAGAAGCATCGATCCTCTCGAGCTTGTCGACGTAGCGCCAGGCCGCGTCCATCCCCACAGCCGCGCCGATGTCGAAGGATGCTAAGACACTGATCTGGTGCTCGGGCGAGGTCATGGCCCGCATCTGGAGCCGCTCATCGGCATCCGTGTTCACGAGTTCCTCTTTCGCGCGCAACAGTGAGTATGTCGAACGCAGACGCCACCAGGAAGACGGACGCAGGTCCAGCGCCACTTCCCCGCCCCAGGTCTCGCTCTCGGCGCCATTGGAGAAGCTGGTGTCGATCGCCAGATGTGGCGGAGTCGCGAGATACATAGGCGTCATGATTGGTTTCTTCATGCTGCTCAGGTCATCGTAGCGGTTGTAATACGCCGCCACGTCGACGGCGAACCACGGCACGGGCATGTGACGGTAGCCCAGTTCGTTGGCCCACAACTTCTCGCTGACGAAATCCGGATTACCGACCAGGCGCAAACGCGCGGTGGGAGACTGCGGCCCGAGCGCTCCCGGCGGTATGACCCTGTTCGTGATCTCGACGTCCACGTTCAACACGCAGGGAGAACGGAGGGACCGCGCCACCGAGGCCCATACGGTATGCTGGTCGTGGGGAGTCCACATGGCGCGCAGGTTCGGCTGGAAGCCGAAATCGCCCAGAGAACCGTATTCGATCTTCGCGCCGAGCGTGAGTGTGAGACGCTTCGGTAAGACGGTGAGTGCATCCTGGAAGAAGGTATCGAGCCGCCAGTTCTGGGACGATTCGGTGGTCGTCGCGACGGCGAAGGTGGGCAGGTAATCGATCTCGTCGAGCTTGTAGCCGCAGCCCCAGACCACAGCATGGCGCCCGGTCTTGAGATGGCGGCTCCAGTCCAGGCCGAAGCGCCGGATATTGACGCCGAAAATCGGCTGGTCCATCCTGTTCGCTTCGGCGTGGATACTCAGCTTGAATCCGGAATGATCGGACTTGTTCTTCTCCACGGCGTACATCATGGCTACGGATTCGATTTCCGAGGTCTCCGTCGCTTCCTTCACGTAGGGCGGTTCGAAGCTGTCCGGGTAGAGGTCGAGATAACCGCCACGATTATGGTTCCCGATCACCTCGAATCGGGATACGGATTCCTCCCCGTACCATTCCAGCCGAGCTCCGCCCACACCGATATCGCCGCCGCCGTTGAGATCGGCACCGTCGAGACCCTCGGTGGACGCCAGTTGCTGGAACTGTCCGTAGACCCGGAACGACGGGCCGTCGTCCTTGTACTCGCCATAGCGAGCCATGACGGAGGCCTCCAGCAACCTGCCCATCTGCACATCCACCAGGCCGCCATCCGTGTCGCGGACGGTCTTGGTGATGATGTTGATGATGCCGTTCACCGCATTCGCTCCCCAGAGCGTGGAGCCGGGGCCCCGGATGACCTCGATGCGGTCGATCTCGGCCATAGGAACACCCACATCCCAGAGGACGCCCGAGAACAGGGCCGAGTAGATGGATCGGCCGTCGATCATGACGAGCAGCTTGTTGGAAAACCGGCCGTTGTAGCCACGGATAGTCACGGCGTAACTCAGGGCGTCGATACGCGCAACGTTCACGCCGGGCACCGTGCGCAGAGCCTCGGGCACGTTAGGGAAGCCGAAACGCCGGATATCATCGGCTGTGATCACGTACACGGCTGCCGGGACCTCCGACATGGGGACCGACTGCTTGGCGGACGAAAAGACCTGAACATCGAGCAGCTCCTCGAGGGAAAGCTCGTGGAAGGCCTGGGTGTCCTGGCCGAATGTGACGGATGCGACTGCCAGGGTCATCATCGCCATTATGATAGATAATCGCATAGTCAGCATGCTCTTCGCTCCCGAAGCGATTCCCTTACCGATTCAACGGGCCCGCTCGCATTAGGGGGCCAATTTAGGTGTCGGTAAGTAATCACTTAGCTTAAGGGCGACTTATGAGTCTTTGGTCCATTGTGGGGTGCCGCGAACCGAAATTCACGTCTAAACGAAGGCAGGGTCAGGAGATCGGTTAGGTACGGCCAAAAAAACGGGCCCCCCGGGGGGTTGATCGGGGGGCCCGGCGTGCCGGTCGAGGCGAGATAGCGACGACCGATCACGCTTTCTTGGTAGGAATTCCCAATTTTACCATGCGCCGATAGAGGGTGCTACGTCCGATGCCGAGTCGGCGAGCGGCCTCGCGGCGGTTACCCCGGCTGTCTTCCAGGGTCAAGATGATACGAGTGCGTTCGACGGCCTCGTGGGACGGCAATCCGCCCTCGGTTGCCACCATGGCGGCGCGCGGTCCGCCGCAGAGCACCAGGCGCGCTGAGTCGTTCTCGCCCAACACCACACGTACACGGCCGGAGCGTTGGCGTTCCAAGTGGGCGCGCCGGGCGGCCATGGCGATCTCGCGGACGTTGCCGGGCCAGTGCCAATCTTCGGCGGCGCGCTGGCTCGGGGAATCGAAGTAGTCGCCCAGCTCCACGTGCCGGCCGGCGGCCATGCTCAGAAAGTGGCGCAGGAGCGGCAGGACGTCCTCGCGACGCTCGCGGACCGGCGGCAGGTCCAGCTCGAGAATGCGCAGCCGGTACCACAGGTCCGCGCGAAATTCGCCTCTCTGGACGCGTTGCGCAAGGTCCGCGTTGGTGGCGGCCACCAGTCGGATATTGACCCGGCGTTCCCGGGGATCCCCAACGGCCTGGTAGGTGCCCTCCTGCAGCAGGCGGAGCAGTTTCGGTTGGACCTCGGGCGGGAGGTCGCCGATCTCGTCCAGAAAGAGGGTGCCCCCGTCGGCCCGGGCGGCGAAGCCTTCGCTGTCGCGCTCGGCGCCGCTGAAGGCGCCGCGCACGTGCCCGAAGACTTCGCGTTCGAAGAGGGATGGCGTGATGGCGGCCACGTTCACCGTAACCAGGGGGCCGCTGCGACCGCTGATTCGATGGATCCGTCGTGCAATGAGCTCCTTGCCGGTACCGGTCTCGCCGGTGACGAGGACCGGCTCCAGGGAACTGGCGAACATGTCCGTGAGCTGGAGCAGGTCACGCATGCGGCCGGAAGCGTGGATGATGGTGTCGCCGGGGTCGTAGATACTCCCCTCAGCGTCCGCAACCTCGCTTTCCGCTCGTTCTCGCGCCGACCGCAGGCGGGCGATGCGGTCGACCAGCGACCGCGCCTTCTCGATCCACCAGGCCACGTCCACGTCGAGCAGTTCGCTCAGGGCGGCGGTGGCCTGCTGCCAAGCCTGGTCGAGATGGCTACTGCCCGCCGCGGCGCTCATCATGCGTTCCTGTTCGATCAGGGCCAGTTCCGCCGACTCGAGCAGCGACATGGCCAGTTCATGCTTCGCCCCGATCTCCTCGAGGATGGCCACCGACTGGTCGAGCCAACGGCGCGCCGACCCCACGTCGCCCAGCTCCAGGACCGCCTGGGCCAGCACCCGGAGCGTGGCCGCCTCCTCGAAGCGGTCGCCCTGGGTTCGGGACAGATCGAGGGCCCGGTTGAGTTCGTTCATGGCGCTCTTGGGATCGCCTTCGCCAAGCCGGCATTCGCCGAGACGGCGGCGTACCTCCATGGCGATGTCACCCTCGGGAGCGATCCGTTCGGCGATGGCCTGGGCGCGGTCATAGAAGCGGCGCGCGTCGGCGTATTTCGACTCGTCGCGGTACACGTCACCGAGGAATTCGAGGGCCAGGGCCTCCTCGCGGGGATAGCCCAACTCCTGTGCCTGGCCGTAGGCCTCGTGCAGGTGGCGGCGCGCGGTCTCAAATTCGTGCTGCAGCCGACGGACGTTGCCGAGGGCGATGTTGGCGAAGCACTGGCGGTGGATCCAGCCGCCTTCCTTGCCGACGGCAAGGGATTGATTGAGGTGGTCGAGGGAGGTTTTGTAGTCGCCGGTTTTGTAGTGGGTTACGCCTAGGTTTAGGTGGACCATGGAGAGTTTGAGTTGGCCACCATTAGCAGTGAATTGCTCTAGTGCCCGCTTGTACCAAGATAGCGAAAGCACATACTGAGCAGATTGCCGGAATAGCATCCCCAAGAAGTTACACGTGAACGCTGAGCGGTGATTCAAGCCTGCAACCAGGAAGAGGCTTCTGGCAATCTCAGAATCTTCTATTGCGCGTTCAATCTCACCCATATTCGCGCGAGCATATGATCTGAGGAAATAGAACTCCGGCAGTTCTATTGCACTCTTGTCTTCTTCGATTACCGAGTGGGCCTCTTCGAATATGTTCTTCCATTCTCCTTTCTCGACATCTCGCCAAAGGAAAACCGCTTCAAGCATCAGCGATTCGTTATAGCAATTGCAGTCCAACAACTCCCTTGCGCCGTCGAATTCTTCAAATCGCTTCAGATAAAGTAGATTCCACAAATACACCGCGAGTGCGCTCTCGAACGCCAATGATTTCGCGGGCGTGTACTCCGTAGTTGCTTCGCAAATCGTAAGGCCAACCAATTCAAGCGACTCGGAATACTGCTCACCAATCAGCAGGTCCAAAGCTCTCAAATATCGATCTTCGCTAACATATTGTTCGAGAGGTCTTTCGACTAAAAGGGCACTCGGGAGCTTCACTTGTTGCCCCCCTCAGAACGAGCGTCTACTACCGGCGGCTCTATAGACATGAATGTGACAGTGATCCGAATACCGTCAACTATGACGATTGGGATGAATCGATAGATCACAGGCGGTGAAAACGCCTCGGGGCTAACGCCAGCATCCTGATCACCAATTCCTCCAGTCGATGAACCGCCGCCGCCCGCAAAATTATGCCCGTCTCCCGGATCCCCCTCGTTCCCCCCTGAAATAACCTCGTTATATACCGCCGCCCACCCAACCGGCGCCAACACGAAGGCGAACACCGCCACCGTCACCGCTATTCGGGCGAATGCGCAAAACGTACCGGATCGACGTAGCGTACACATGGCCTACTCCATTGGCTCAGGTGAAAACCGTCGGCTGGGCTCGAGTGAGACCGACGTAGAAGCCGTGGCGCCTCGGGGTAGATGTTTTTTTTCTATATGGCTTCATTTCGTCGAACCCGGCCATTCTACTCTAGAAACACCGGAAATAGCAATGGTGTTTCCAATTATGTCGCGCACGCGGGACACTCTGGGACACCCTCGGACAGCACACGAAATCAGGTGGCGGGAACTCCTCGCCGGAGTGCCGGTTGCTGACCGAGTCCCGGTCACCGTGCTATCCTGCAGCGAACCCCGCCTCCGAAAGGATCCTCCATGCGCAGATCCGTCGCCCTGTTCGTCGCCGCGTCCATGCTGGTTCTCGCATTACCGGCCATCGCCGATCCTGAGGTCCCCGGGGACCCTGAGGTCCAGCCCGCCGAAATGGTCCTCATCCAGGGCGGCATCTACGCCATGGGCGACCCCGGCAGCACCGAGTTCCCAGACCACCAGGTCAAAGTCGGCGATTTTTGGATCGACAAGACCGAGGTGACCAACGCCCAGTACTACGCCTACTGCCAGGCCACCGACGCCGACCTGCCCATGTTCTGGGGCATCGAACGCTTCCGCAGTGGACTCGAGTATCCCGACCACCCGGTCATCGGGATCAGCCACAACGAAGCCGCCAAATACGCCGAGTGGGCCGGTAAACGCCTGCCCACCGAAGCCGAGTGGGAGTACGCCGCGCGGGGCGGCTTGACGGGACTGCGCTACGACGTGGCCGACACCCTCGGGGTGGACGAGGCCAACACCAAGTCCACCGACCAGGACGGTCCCGTGGCCGTGGGCAGCTACCGTCCCAACGGCTACGGCCTGGTCGACATGGTGGGGAACGTGCGCGAGATGGTCGCTGACCGCTGGGCGCCCTTCGAAGGCGACCCCGAGGTGGTGCTCGAGAATCCGGTCGGTCCGGATAAGGGGCGCTGGTACGTCATCAAGGGCGGGGGCTGGTTCTCGGGCCGCGGGTGCAATCACATCGCCAACCGCAACGTCCTGCCGTCCGGCTGGCGGGACTTCAACGTGGGGTTCCGGTGCGCCAAGGACACTGCGACGCAGGAGGACTGACTCAGCCCTCCCGTTCGTAGGCCGGCGCCGTCACCAACCGTGGGTCATCCACGCCCTGGCCCACGGTGAAGTGGTAGAGGCTCTGCCAGGCGTGGTCCTCCAGGCCCATCATCTTGTGGACCTCGTCGTCGAAGTAGCAGCCGATGCCCGTGCCCCGCACGCCTGCCGCCTCGGCGGCCAGGTAGAGCATCTGTCCCACCACGCCCGTCTCCCAGAACAGCCGTGGGTAGAAGCCGGCGCCGTACTCGTGCAGGGGCTCATCGAAGCGCGCCAGCATGGCGGCGGCGAAAACGCCGTCGCCGGCGATCTTCTGGGTGCAGCACAGAGCGCGGGCGTGGTTCCTGAGATCGGCCGTGTCCAGGCGCACCAGAGGCACGTCGTCGGGGCAGCGCCGCGGGCGTTCCCAGGTAGCGACCGGGGGCAGGATCTCGCGCAGCTCCTCGGCGTGATCAGGTGAGCGGGACAGGAGGTACGGACCCGCCGGCAAACCCGCCACCCGGTGCACGAAGAGCAGGACCGACACCTGGGCCGGCCACGGCAACGGCACCTGGCCTGGCAGCGCACGGCGGCAGATCTCGTAGAACGCTTCGGCATCGAGACCCGTGGCGCCGTCCATGCTCACGGCGCTGCGGCGGCCACGGACGAGGGACAGGAAGGATCGATCGCCGGTAGTCGGCGGAATCGGCGGTGCAGGCGTCTCGCCATCCCAGCCCCGGCCGGGCCAGGCGACGGCCTCGCGCACCTCCTCCACCAAGGGCCAGTCCTGGTGCCCTTCACTCAGACGCGACGGCTCGCCGCGGGCCTCGAGGCGCTTGCGGAGATCCTCGATCTCCGAAATGGTCGGGACGCCAACCAGCTCGCTCGCGGGACCCACATGCAACAGCAGATCGGGGTGGTCCACTTCGGGGCCGTTCCGCCGCGCGCACCCCAGCAACCGCCCCACCAGCTCCGACGACAGGCCGTCCAGCAGTCGCGCCTCCCAGCCCAGCGACCGGGCCGCCAGGGTGATGGCCGCCAGGGCATGGCCCGTGTCGTGGTTGCAGTAGCGGAACGAGCGCTCCCCGTACTTCCAGGCTTCGCGCCAGACCACCGAACTCAGTCCTACCAGCAGGCCGCGCCCCGCGGGCCAACCGCAGCCCACGCCCGCATGCTCGAGGGCGTGGAGGTCGGGACGGTAGTGGTGCAGGCCGTCCTCGCGCACCAACCAGGTCTCGGTGGGATGAAGATTGCCGCTGGAAGGGTTCACGCGCAGGGCCCAGCGCTGGGCCACTTCGCCGTCGAGTCCGTGGGCCTCCTTCCAGGCGGACAGGGCCATGCTGCCGTAGAGCAACCGGCTCACGGCGGCATCGTCCACCGGCGCGGGCGGTAGGCCGCCGGCTATCACCTCTCGCCAGGTCGGTCCGCCGGTATCGTCTTCCGGCAGGGACAACCGGCGGACGTCGGCGCCGTCGAAGCGCAGGAAGGGGTCGGGCTGGTTGGCCCAATCCATGTACCCGAGGGAGCGGGCGTCGCGCTGGGGTTGGTGTTTGGTCTCGTCGTGGAAGCGAAAGACTGTTTTCAGATTGTTGTTCATGGTCCGGGCAAGTTACGCACGCGGCGCGACGGCCGCGACCCATCGCAGGACGCACGACGGCCGCCGCCCCACCAGGGAGCGGCGGCCGGTCTCGTGGCGAAGGCCGCCGACTACTTCTTGTCGTCGCCCATAGGAGGCGTGGGCTTGGCCGGCGACACGGCCGCCGGATTCTTGGCGCCCATGGAGCAGTTGCCCTCGAAGAACACGCCTTCGTCGATGACCAGGCGCTTGGTCTTGATGTCGCCCTCCACGTGGGAGCCGCTCTGCAATTCGATCTTGTTCTCGGCGGTGATGTTGCCGAAGAGCTGGCCGCCGATGATGGCGTTCTTCACCTTCACGTTGGCGTGTACCACACCGGTCTTGCCGATGACGAGGCTCTCGGGAGTGCCAATAGTGCCCTTGAATTCACCTTCGACCCGCAATGTGCCGCGCACTTCGACCTTGCCGTCGAACTTGCAGCCCTGGGCGATGATGGAGGTCTGACCGCTGGGCACGGACTGGTTCTCGGGTTCTTTTCCGAACATGGTGTTCCTCCTTGGGCCGGACGGGGTAGCCCGGTTTCCTGGCCGAAACGCGCGTCGTGCGCGATATGCTCCTCGATCAATTCCTGGGCGGGTCGCCGGCGATGACGGATCGTGGATCGACCGCTTCGCCCTGGCGCCAGACCTCGAAATGCAGGTGGGTGGCCGTGGCCTGACCCGTTGCCCCCATGTAGGCGATGATCTGGCCCGTTTCCACCCGGTCGCCCATAGCCACCGCCAGTCGGCTGCAATGGCCATAGACTGTTAGGTAACCGAATCCGTGTTCGATTTCAACATAGTTTCCCAGGTGCTGGTCCTCGCCGGCGCGGGCGACCCGGCCGGCCGCCGCCGCGGTGATGGGTGTGTCGCCGGCCGAAGCAATATCCAGGCCCGGGTGGGATTCCACGCCCCGGGCCTGATTCCCCTGGATGAACTCCCGGGTGACGTAGCCCGCTGCGGGCCAGTTCACCGGCCCTTCGCTCAGGGACAGGGCAGCAGCCCGGCGCAGGGCCTCCCCCGCCGAGCCTGGGGCGCTGGCGGTCCACACCGCCAGGGAATCTTCCGCCGCCGGGGGCGCCGTGTCCACCCCGAGCATGACCAGCAGGTGTTCCTGCAGCTGGCGGGTCCCCTCCAGTTCCGCGGCCAGGGTGTCGGCCCTGGCGGCGATGACCTGGGCGGCGGCCAGTTCCCGCTCGAGGCGTCCGATCTCCTGTCGCTCCCCGTATCGTCCCGCGAAGATGGCCATGAGGCCGGCGATCATACCGGCGGTAATGAAGACCAGGCCCACGAGCGTCACCGCCATGGGGCGCGAGATGCCGTACTCCCGGGTCCGTCCATGGTCGGGGATGAAGATGATGCGTGTGTGGCGCGGGATGCCCATGGGGTCAGCCGTCCTCGATGAGGGAAGGGGAGCCGGACTCCCCGCGGGCCCGCGGCAGGTGCAGACAGAACGTGGTGCCCGACCCGGCGACGCTGTCCACGGCGATGCGCCCGCCGTGCTCGTGCACGATGCGTGCGACGATGGACAAGCCCAGGCCCGTACCCATGCCGTAGTCCTTGGTGGTGAAGAAGGGCAGGAAGATGGAGTCGCGGTGTTCCTCGGGAATGCCTTCGCCCGTGTCGGAGAAGACCACGGTCAGTTCGCCCGGGTCGCCGGCGGCGATGGTGACGGTGATGCCGCCGCCGTCGGGCATGGCGTCCAGGGCGTTGGCCATGAGGTTGAAAAAGACCTGCTCCAGTTCGTTGCGGTTGCCGTACACCCAGGGATCGGTTTCGCGTTTGATCTTCACCTCGACGCCGGCCACGCGCAGGTTCTTCTCGAAGAGGAAACGGGTCTCGCCCAGGGCGTCGGCCAGGTCGACGCGGCCGCGATCGCTGCCCGTGGGCCGCGCAAAATTCAGGAGGCCTTTGATGATGCCGCGGCACTGTTCGGTCTGGCGGATGATGCGGCGGATGTCGTCGGCGTCGTCCTCGTCCTTGACCGTGTCCTCGAGCATCTGGGCCGACAGGAGGATCGAGCCCAGCGGCGTGTTCAACTGGTGGGCGATGCCCGCGGCGAGCTGACCGATGCCCGCCAGTTTTTCGGTCTCACCCATGCGCGTCTCGAGCTGCTTCTCGGAGGTGATGTCCCGGGCGATGACCACGAACGAACCGGTGTCGTCGTCCAGGGGACCCGCGTCCGGGCGGATGCCCGAGACGGTCAAGCTCAGGGTTCGGGGCGCGTCGCTCGCTTCGCCCTGCTGCAGCTCGTAGGTGAGGCTGTGGCCGGTGCGCCGGACGTCACCGAAGACCTGCTCGAGGGTGATGGTGCGATCGCGCTGCAGACCCAGGTCCAGTTCGTCAACGCTGCGGCCGAGCGCGTTGCGCCGCGGCACCCGGAAGAGGGACTCGGCGAGCTTGTTCCACTCCTGCACCCGACCCTGTTCGTCGATCAGGAAGATGGCCTCGCCGGCGTGGTTGATGATGCTCCGATATTTCTGTTCTGACCTGCGAAGACGCAAGTTAGCGAGCTCGGTATTCCGTATACGGACGTAAAAACTCCACCCCAGGCCGAGTACGAAGACCTGGAACATGCCCCTGGCCAGAAGCTCGGTGACCACGTGACCGGAGCGCCAGCCCTGCTCCCACACACCCTGCCAGGAACCGGTCTCGTTGTAGAGCAGATACAGCCAGTAGGACTGCACCACGAGCACCGAGGCCGACGCCAGGAGCAGCGCTACGAGCAGCATGCGCAACCGCTGCGCGCGACCGGGCAACCGCAATGTCTTCAAGCGGCCCATGGTGCGCCTCAGAGTTCGGTGTCCACGCCCATGATCTTCAACAGGCGAATGAAGTCGTCGTCGTCGTAGAAGCGGAGACTGATGGTGCCCTTGCCGGTCTTCGCATCGCGCTGGACCGTTACCGGCGAGCCGTACATCTCCTCGGCGCGGCGGCGCAGGGCGGCCACGGCCGGATCTTCCGGCGCTGCTTTCCTGGTCTTGCGTTTGCGACGCGGACTGCGGCCGGCGAGCTGGGCCCGCTGCTCCGCCTCGCGGACCGACAGACCGCGGCCGGCACACAGCCTGGCCAGCTGCACCCGCGACGGTCCCGGCTCCATGCCCAGCAGGGCCTTGGCGTGGCCGCGACGGATGCGGCGTTCATGCAGGAGGTCGAGCACCTCCTGTTCGAGAGTGAGGATGCGCAGCATATTGGCCACGGTGCTGCGCTTCTTGCCCAGCATCTCGGCCACCTCTTCCTGGGTGGCGTCGTAGCCGTCCAGCAGGTTTCGGTAGGCGGCGGCCTCCTCCACCGGGTCCAGATCCTCGCGCTGGATGTTCTCCAGCAAGGCCACCTTCAGGGCCTCGGTCTCGGCGTAGGTGCACACCAGGGCGGGTACCCGCTCCAGGCCCGCCAGCCGCGCCGCGCGCACCCGCCGCTCGCCGGCCACCACGCAGTAGGCGAGACTCTCGGCATCGGCGTCCGAATCCGGATGCTGGGCCACGGATTCGCCTTCCTGCAGCCGGCGCACGAGCACGGGCTGGAGGATGCCGACCTGCTTGATGGAATTGGCTAGTTCGTCTAATGTGTTGTTGTTAAATGATTTACGTGGCTGATCGGGGTTGAATCCGATTTCCTCGAGGGGAATCCGGCGCACCGACGCCTCGTCGGCCACGGGAATGGGCGACCCGGTCAGGTCGGCCCCCTGGATGAGCGCCGAGAGGCCCTTCCCCAGCACACGATTCTTGGACATGGGCTCCACCTTTCCGTGGTGCTAGTCGGATGTTTCCTGCGTGCCGGCCGCGGCCCTCCGGGCGTTCTGGGCGTGCCGTCCTTCCGGCGCGTTCTGGGCGATGACCTCGCGCGCCAGATCGAGATAGCTGCGGGACCCGACGCACTCCACGTCGTACAGCAGGATGGGCTTGCCGAAGGACGGCGCTTCGCTCAGCCGCACGTTGCGCGGGATCTTGGTCTCGTACACGGTCTCGCCGAAGAAGTCGATGGCTTCGTCCGCAACCTGGTTCGACAACCGGAGCCGGCGGTCGAACATGGTCAGGAGCACCCCCTCCAGGCGCAGGTCGGGATTCAATCCGCGCTGGACGAGTTGCACCGTACTGAGCAGCTGGCTCAAACCCTCGAGGGCGTAGTACTCGCACTGGATGGGGATGAGCACCGAGTCGGCGGCGCTTAGGGCGTTGAGAGTGAGCAGACCGAGGCTCGGCGGCGTGTCGATGATGATGAAGTCGTACTCGTTGCGCAGGGGCCGCAGCACGCGCGCCAGGAAGTGCTCGCGTTCGGCCTCGCCCACCAACTCCACCTCGGAACCGGCCAAGCGCCGGTCCGCGGGCAGCACATCCATGAAGCCGATGGCGGTCTGCTGGATGGTGCTCCTGGCATCCGCGGCGCCCAACATGAACTCGTAAACTGTTGTCTCATTAACTGATACGCCAACACCCGAAGTGGCGTTGCCCTGGGGATCGAGGTCCACCATGAGGACGCGCTGTTCGGCCACGGCAAGGCTCGCCGCCAGGTTGACGGCCGTGGTCGTCTTGCCAACGCCGCCCTTCTGGTTGGAGATGGAGATGATCTTTTTCACGCTGGACCTGGGCCTTCCGGGAGGAATGGATGAAAGATAGGCGAGCAATGTACCGCTTTCGGTCGTCCTGCGTCAAGACAACGCGACCGCTTGGGGAGGATTGTTCCACGTGGAACATTGGGCGGGGACGGAAGCGCGTTGTTCCACGTGGAACAATTATGAGAGGCGGCTCAAAGGCGGCTGAAACGGTACCGGGAGACGACGAGGCTCGAACCCGGCGTTCTCACGAGACCCGAAGCTGTTGCCACGGCACGCCATTCCGCGCTCTCTACCTCGGTTGATGGATCCGGAATCTCCAAGGTGGACACAAGGTTGTCCGACCACTTCTGGTCCTCCGGGTGAAAGCGCGCGACAGCGAGCTCCGCCTGTGCGTTAGCGGCCAGGAATGGGCCGAGGCCCGCCAGGATCTCAACATCCGTCAATCGCAGCGCTTTCAGGGAAACGATGACGAGTTCGGCAGACGAGACGGCCCGCGAAGGAACTTCGCCCCAGCGTCCGGCGAGTACCTCGGGCGCCGGCTCGGACAGAAGGCGGGCGATCCGAGCCAAAAACCACGCCCGCTTCTCCCGCGGCTCCACCAGAACCGAATGCAGGCTCGAGCATTCGCGCGCCAACACCTCGTGCCACATGGCCGCCGGAAAGCCCCCGCCCGATCCCAGGTCGATGTAGAGCACGTGGCGCCCCGACAGGGTCACCCCCAGCGGCCCCGGGTGGCTGCCCCAGGTGCGCAAGGCGCCGGTGCACTGGTTCGCGAGCGTGTCGATGCGCGCCGCCGTGTCGTGACGGGACACGAGATTGATGGAATCATTCCATCGTCGCACCTCGTCGCGAAACTTCGTCAGCCTGTCCGAGTCCGTCATGCTGGCCCCCCGTGCAGTTCTCGCCAGCGTTTGACCGCCACCGCCAGGACCGCCAGATCGCCGGCGCGCACGCCGTCGATGCGGCTCGCTTCGCCCAGAGTATCCGGCCGCACACGCTGCAGTTTCTCCCGCGCCTCGAAACTCAGGGCGGTGATCTCCAGATAGTCCATCGCGCTCGGCAGTTCCAAGTCATCCAGATGGCTCTGATGGCGCAACAGTTTCTCCTGCTTCGATATATAGCCCTCGTAATGGACCGTATTCTCCACCTGACGGAGCACGGCAGCAGCTTGTCGAGGACCCGCGCCCGACGCCTGGTACTCGGCTATTGCGGATTCGAGATCGGCTGCGAAATCCGGACCGACCAATTCTCGAGATCGCAGATCCTCGAGCCCGTGACCCGGGTGCTTGAGCCAGGCCCGTGCCGTCTGGTGGCCGCCCTTGTCCCGGTCATGCAGGCGGGTCTTCGTGAGCACGTGCTCGATCCGGTCGGAGCAGATCTGTCGGGCGCCCAGGATCTTCCGGGCAGCGGCGGGCAACAACCCCAACTCGAGGGCGAGATCCGCCAGGCGAGCTTCCGCATTGTCGCAACGCAGATGGAGCCGGTGTTCGGCTCGCGAGGTGAACATACGGTAAGGCTCGTCGATGTCCTTGGTCACCAGATCGTCAACCAACACACCCAGGTACGAGGTGTCCCGCCTCAGATCCAACGGTTCGCGATCGTCCAGGGACCGGACCGCATTGAGGCCCGCCACGAGCCCTTGGGCCGCAGCTTCTTCATATCCTGAAGTTCCAAGGACCTGTCCGGCTAAATACAGCCCTGACAATGGCTTGGACTCCAAGGAGCGGCGAATCTGCCACGACGGCACACTGTCGTACTCCACGGCGTAGCCGAAGCGAACGACCTGTGCTCGCTCGAGCCCTTCAACTGATTTCACCGCAGCAAGTTGTACATCCTGAGGCAGACTCGTGGACAGTCCGTTCACATAGACCTCGTCCGTCTCCAATCCCTCAGGCTCGAGGAAGAGCAGATGGCGCTCCTTGTCAGCGAATCGCACGACCTTATCCTCGATGGACGGGCAGTAGCGCGGGCCACGGCCCTCTATGGCGCCCGTGAACAAAGGCGATCTGTGTTGCGCGGCGCGGATCAACTCGTGGGTGCGGGCATTCGTATAGGCCAGCCAGCAATCGATCTGGTCCGGGGTGAATTCGCCCGTACGGAATGAGAAAGGCTCCGGCGGCTCGTCCCCCGACTGGGCCTGCAGGCGGGAGACATCGATGGTGTCCCGGCGCAGGCGCGGCGGCGTACCGGTCTTCAGGCGGCGAAGTTCGAAACCGGCGGCCACGAGATCCGTGCTCAGGCCCTCGGCGCTGGCCGCGCCCTCGCGCCCGCCGGCGGTGCGATTCTCTCCCGTGTGCATGAGTCCCTTGAGAAAAGTGCCCGTGCAGAGGATCACCTTGGCGGCGGCCAATTCGCGTCCGCCGGCCAGGCGCACCCCGGTGACCAGGCCCTCACCGTCGGCAGTGCGCCGCCAGAGAAGGCCCGCCACGTCGCCGTCAACCACCTCGAGTCCGTCGACCGTCTGCACGACTTGCGCCATGCGTTCCTGGTAATGCTGCTTGTCCGCCTGGGCCCGCGGTGACTGGACCGCCGGCCCCTTGCGGCGGTTGAGGATACGGAACTGAATGCCGGTCGCGTCGATGGCCACACCCATCTCGCCGCCGAGCACGTCGATCTCCCGCACCAGGTGGCCTTTGCCCAGACCGCCGATGGCTGGATTGCAGGGCATACGCCCCGCCTCGGCCGGGTCGTGGGTGACGAGAGCCGTGCTTGCGCCCAAGCGAGCCGCCGCCAGGGCCGCTTCGATCCCAGCGTGGCCTCCGCCTACCACAATTATGTCCAACTTGTTTAGGGACATCTACTTACTTCCCAATACAAAACTTGTTGAAGATCGTTTCGAGCAGATGTTCGGTGAATACGCGACCCGAAATCTCACCCAGGCGACCCAGGATCGAGGCCAGAACCGTCCCGGTGACCTCGGTGCCGGCGGGAGGGTCAGCGGTCAGCATCCCAGAGAGCTCAGCCAGGTCGTCGCGGCATTGGACGAGCCGGCCCCGGTGGCGTTCGTTGAGGACGACTCCCATGGCCACCGCCTGGTCCACGCGTCGGTCGCGGACCGTCTCCGTGAGCAGGGACCACAACTCGTCCAGTCCCCTGCCGTCGACACTCGAGGTGATGACGTCAACCGTGGTCGACGTTTCGCCCAGATCGGCCTTGGTCCCCACCACCAGCACCGGCGCCCGGACATCGGCCGGCAGGAGGCCGCCGGACCCCGGGCGGCTCACGTCCCGCAGGGCGAGCATCACGTCCGCCCCCGCCGCCTCGCGTCTGGTCCGATCCATGCCCTTGTGTTCGATCCGGCCGCCCTCTTCGCGCAATCCGGCCGTGTCGTGAAAGACGTAGGTCAGACCGTCGTGCTCGACTCGTGCGCTCACCACGTCACGGGTGGTGCCCGGCTCCTCGTCCACGATGGCGCGCTCGTCGCCGACCAGAGCATTGAAGAGGGAGCTCTTACCGACGTTGGGTGGGCCCACCAGGACCACCTGCACGCCGTCGCGCAGGAGTCGGCCGGCCGGCGCCATGGCCAGCAGTTCATCCATGCGTGCGCTGGCGGCGCGGACGATCCCGGCCGCCTCGGCGGAAGGCACATCCACCTCCTCTTCGTCGAGGAATTCGAAGCTGCCTTCGAGACGGGCCAGGAGCTCGAGGAGGGGTTGTTCCAGTTGGCGTAACTGGTCGTCCAGGCCGCCGCGCAATTGGCGCAAGGCGGCTCGCGCGGCCTGGTCGCTGCCGGCGCCTACCAGGTCCGCCACGGCCTCGGCCTGGTCCAGGGTGAGCCGGCCGTTGAGGAAGGCGCGGCGGGTGAAATCGCCGGCCGACGCGGGCTCCGCTCCAGCCTGTCGGCAGGCCGCCAGGGCACGGCGAACCACCGCTGGGCCACCGTGGCATTGGAACTCCACCGTGTCCTCGCCCGTGTAGGAAGCAGGCCCGAGGAGAGTAAGAGCTAAGCAGCGATCGATTTCGTAATCATCTGTGGTTACGTCATTAGGGGTGTGTAGTATACCGTATACCGCCCGGTGCGAGGGTCTCCCGGGCCCGAAACGTCGGGCCGTGAACACCCGGCCGGCGATGGCCAGGGCGTCGGGACCACTGAGGCGCAGCACAGCCAGGCCCCCGCTCCCTTCGGGCGTGGCCTGGGCCACAATGGTGGTCTCGTGCATGGTCCTTCCCCCCTTCTCAAAAACCAACGGGGTGGCGCTGTCGCCACCCCGTATTCCGGTCCGGTTGGAGCGACGCGGTCAGAACTCCTGGCGGGGTTCTTCCTCTTCCGCTTCCTCCGGTTCTGCGTCCGTCTCGGCCTCGGTCTGGGCCGCCGGTTCCTCCGCCGGTTGCGCCTCTACCTCTTCGGTGGGCTCGACCGCCGGCGCCTCCTCAGCCACGGGCTCCGTCGTCTCCGCGGCCGGCTCTGCGGCCTCGGTCACCGGAGCCGCCGCCACGTCGGCCACCATGGGGTCGGCGCCGATGACCACGTGCTTGCCGCCCTGCCCCTGATCCGTGCGCGTGTGCAGGCCGGCCTGCTCGGCCTCCAGGTGCACGAGGCGCCGCTCGCGGGCGTTCATGGGCTCCATGTGGAACTCCTCGCCGGAGCTGCGGACCGACGAAATGGCGTCGGCCACACGGTCCACCAGGGACTCTTCCCGGCGGCGGCGGTAGTTGTTTATGTCAAGGTTCATGAACACGCGCTCACCGGCCACCGTGTGGGCCATGCGCTCGACCAGGTGCTCGACCGAATCGACCGTCTGACCGTGGCGTCCGATGAGCATGCCGGCGCTCGAGTCGTCGGTGACGATCTTCACCAGGCTGTACTCGTCCGGCACGACTTCGCAGCGGCAGGGGAAACCCGCGCGCACGAGCATGCCCGCGGCCAGCTTGTTCAGCATTTCGTCCTGAGTCCCGAGGTCACCCTCGCTCTTCAGCGGCTTGGCGTAACGCTGGGCCGGGATGCCGCTCACGATCTCTTCGTCTGGTGCCATGTTCGATCCTTCCCTCGGTCGCTCGTCCATCTGCATGTCGTCTATCTGCGCCTCGTCACGCCGCGTATCATCGATCCTCGCTGCTGCCGGACGGTCGTTCGCCGGCGGGGGGTCGTGCCTCGGAGTTTCGGTCTGAGCGGCAGGCTCCGCCGGCCGGGGAGTGTCCTGCACCGGCGGGGACTCCAGGTTCGGCGCCCCGTCGAATGTCGCCGCGGAGGTGTCCACGGGCTGCTCGTTCATGGGCGTGCGCTGATCCTCGCGGTCCCGGCCCTGGCCACGACCTCGACCCCGGCCGCCACGGCGACCTCGACGTCGGCTCGTGCCTTCGCGCGGGCCGGCATCCTGGCGGTTCTCGTCCCGGCGACCATCGCGACGGCCGTCCTGACGTCCATCCTGACGCCCATCCTGGCGCCCGCCCTGGCGATCGCCCTGGCGATCGCTGCGGCCTTCGTTCCGGTTGTCGTTCCGGCGGGCGTCGCTCTGCCGACCGTCCTGCCGATCATTCCGGGGCCCACGGCCACCGTCGTTGCGCTGTTCCTGGTTGGTGTTCTGTGCCGTCTGGGCTCCGTCCTGGCGCTCGCCGCCACGTCCGCGCCCGCGGCCGCGTCCCCGCCCGCCACGACGGCCACGACGACGGCTCGTGCCCTCGCGCGAACCGCCTTCCTGGCGGTTCTCGTCCCGGCGGCCGTCGGGTCGACCCTGCGGGCGGCCACCCCGGGCCGCCTGGCCACTATCGCGGCGGCCACCACCACCCGAACGGTTCTCGTTGGCGCCGTCGTTGGAGCGCTCCGGACGCGCGGCCGAGCGACGGCCTCCGCGACGGCCCCGATTGCGCCCACTGTCGCCTCCGTCGAGGGAGTGGGGCTTGTGGCCGTTGTCGTTCCGGCGATAGTCCCGCCGGTTGTCGCGACGCTGGCGTCGCTTGCGTACGACCACCCGCGCGGGGCGGCCACCGAGGATGCCGAGGAAGCCCGACTTGGGCTCCTCGAGCACGGTGACGTCGACTTCGTCGCGGCGCGCGCCCATTTTCAGCAGCGCCTCGCTGACCGCTTCGTCGACGGTCTTGCCTTGGATTTCGATCTTGTCGGTCATGTTGCTTGAGCTCCCTTGCTCGGTGCCGCCTGGTGGATGCGCCAGGTCTGGTAACCCTGCATCACGGTGTTGACGAGCCAGTACAGGACCAGCCCGGACGGCATGTTATAGAAGATGAAGACCATGATCAGCGGCATCATCGTGTTCATGGCAGCCATCTGGCCGCCGGCGCCGCTGGTCGGGGTCATCTTGGTCTGGAAGTACATGGCCACGGACATGAGGATGGGAAGGACGTTCAGGTCCGACCCCAGGAAGGGCAGCGCGAAGGGCAGCTGCGTCAGGGCGTCGGGCTGGGACAGGTCGTTCATCCACAGGACGAAGGGCTGGCCGCGCAGGGCGATCGTGTGGCTCAAGGCCTGGTACAGGGCGATGAACACCGGCGACTGCACGACCAAGGGCAGGCAACCCGAGAGCGGGTTCACCTTCTCTTCCTTGTAGAGATTCATGGTCGCCGAGTTGAGCTTGTCCTTGTCCTTCTTGTACTTCTCCTGCAGGGCCTTCAGCTTCGGCTGCAGGTCCTGCATCTTCTTCATGGACTCGGTCGACTTGCGGGTCAGGGGGTAGAAGAGGAGTTTCGTCAGCACCGAGAAGATGATGATGATCACACCGTAGTTCGAGATGTAACGGTGCATGTACTCCAGGCCCCACAGGACGATTTCGGCCAGGGGCCGGAAGAGCTTCCAGCCCAGGTCCATGGACTTCTCGAGACCCTGGTCGTAGGACGCGAGCAGGGCGGCCTCCTGGGGGCCGATGAAGAGGTCGAGGCTGGCGGCGGCGATGTCGCCTTCGCCGGTGGCGCGGGCGGGCACGTCAATGGTCCAGGTCTGGTTCATTCGATCCTGGTCACCGCTCAGCCCGATCGTACCCTCGACCGGCTCCCCCTGCTCCTGGGGAACGATTCCGACAACGGTAAAGTAGCGGCTCTGCAGCCCGGCGAAATGCACCGAACCGCGCCAACGCCCCTCCACCTTCTCCACGTTCTTCTTCAGTCCTTGTCGCTTCTTGTAGTGATAGTCCTCGCCCACGCGCGCGAAGGAGCGCATGGAGGGCTCCTCCATGCGTTGGACGCGCTCGGTGGCCACGATGCCCTGGTTCCAGCCGAAGCGGAACCGGCGCGGGCGGCCCAGCAGCTCCAGCGAGCGCCGGGTCGGGCCGCCGTCCACAGCCAGGAGGGTATGGGTGATGGAGATGCCGTAGAGCTCCGGGTCGAAGACCAGGGTCTTGCGCACCTCCATGCCGCCGGCCAGGCCGACGGTCATCTCGAGGGTGCGAGCACTGCCGCCCTCGACCAGCTCCAGTGAATACAGGTCCGCCTCGTAGACGACCGAACCCAGGTCCAGTTCGGCGCCTTCGAAGACGAGGGCGTCCAGGCCGAACTCGGCGATGTCCTCGGGCACGAGCTTCACCGGACCGCCCAGGTGGCTGTCGTGCTCGAAGCCCTCCCAGGACACGACCCGGCCGCCGGCCGTGCTCAGTTGCATCCGGTACAGGGGTGTCGTGACGGTGATGACGCGAGGTTCGCCCTGGGACACGGGGCGCAGGGCGTCCTGGCCCGTGTTGAGCTTCTCGGCGGCCGCGAGCTCCTCGGCCGGGTCGCCCTCGGTGTACGGGTTGTCCGGGTGGGCCGACACGTTCGACGGCGGTAGGTCCGCCGGCAGTGTCGCCTGGTCGATGGCCCGCTCATCGATGACCATGGTGCTGTCGGCCGCCGCCGTCTTGGACCCGCCGTAGAGCTTGTCCATGACGAACTGGGAACCGACGAGGATCAGGAAGATCAAACCAAAGGCCGCAAAAGTGCGCCTATCCATGGGCGGATTCTCCGTTGGTGGAAGGATGGTTCGTGGTTGCGTCGCCGGTCGGCGGGACGGGATCCACGCCGCCCGGGTGCCAGGGGTGGCAGCGGGCGATGCGCCTGACGGTGAGCCAGCTCCCCCGCCAGAAGCCGTGGGTACGCAACGCTTCGGCCCCGTACGCGGAGCACGAGGGGTGGAAGCGGCACGTGGACGGCAGCAGCGGCGACAGCAGGCGCCGATAGGCCATGATGAAGAAATATGGCAAACGCCACATGCGAAATCCGTTGGTGCCCCCGCCCAGGACAGGAAGTACAGGATAGGGCGTTCAGGCGCCGGTTCGGCGTGGGTCGTTCCGGAAGGGCGATCGGACCGAGTCTTCGGGTGATCGCTCGCGGGGCCGGGTGGGGCGAGAGCGGGCTCAGTCGGCCAGCAACTCCTGGAGCTCGTTAAGGACGTCCTGGGCGCCGGCGGTCAGGATACGGTGCCGCGCCACCAGGACGATCCAAAGTCCTCCATCCCCGGCCGGGGTGCCCTCGGGGCCGCCCGATTCCGGAAAAAACCTCGCGCGTACGCCGGGAACGTTCGCGGGGTCGGCCAGGGGCCCGTTTCGGTAGGCCTCCCTGAGCAACCGCTTGGCCCGGTTCCGCTTAACGGCGCCGCCGACCTTGCGGCTGGCCACCACGGACCGGGCGAAATCCCCGGCAGGCAACAGGTAAACTACGAGCAGGCGCCCCACTCTTTTGGCGCCCCGCTCGTAGACCTTATGGAAATCTTCTCTATGGTTCAAAGACCGCCAGTGACTGCGGTCCTGATCCGCCACCTCAGGCCGAGATACGCTTGCGGCCCTTGGCCCGGCGCCGCTTGAGGACCAGGCGGCCGGCCTTGGTCGACATGCGCTTACGGAAGCCATGGCGACGCGCCCTCTTGAGATTGCTGGGTTGGAATGTCCGCTTCACGGATCTCTCCTTTGGTTTCTGTTCAGCCGCGAAAGAGTAATGAACAGGAGGTGGAGTGTCAAGAAAATGCAGCCGGTTATGCCCCGTGCAAGCGGGCGTCGCCGGGATCGGATGCGGCGGCTCCGGTGTCGCGGATCGGGTCGGACTTTCGGCCGGTCGGAGGTCCCGATTTCAGATCTTCTTTGTTTTCAACACCGTAAAAACTTTCTAAATATTCCCTCGAGAAAGCCCTTGCTGGACCCCGACCCCCGTGATAATTTCGCCATCAGGTGACGATAACTCCTGGAGAGTGTTTAAAAGTTATCCACAGGCTGTTAGATTTGTGGATAACTTTTCTTTCCCGGGGGCGCGGTTCACTTAAGTTGTTTTGATGCTGCTCTTTGGGGTAAATCTTCTCCTGTGGACAACACGGGTGAGAGCGGTCGAAAACTGACCGAGACCGCGGGGGAAAACGTGCCGGCGACCGTATCCAATCTCGATTCCCACTGGCCCGAAATCCTCGATACGGTGCGACAGAGGGTCGGACACCAGACTTTTCAGACCTGGTACCGTCCGCTGGCGCCCCTGGCGGGTGACGCGGGCGGCCTGCAGGTGTCCTGTCCGAACCATTTCTTTCTCGACTGGTTCAGCGAGCACCAACTCCACCATCTGAACGACGCAGGCACGGCCTACTTCGGGCATGAGGTCCTTTTCGAGCTGGTGGTGAGCAACGAGGTCGTGAAGCTGGGCGTCCCCGGTCCCGAAGCCGCACCCGCTCCGGAAACGGTCGTCAGCCGTCCGGCGGCCACCACGGTGCCGGTCGAGACCATCGTCATGCCCGAGCGGCCCCAGACGAACCTCAATCCTGATTATGTCTTTTCGAATTTTGTCGTAGGCAGCGGTACCGACCTGGCCTACGCGGCGGCCACCGCCATCTCCGACAATCCGGGACACCACTTCAATCCGCTGTTCATCCACGGCGGCGTGGGTCTCGGCAAGACCCATCTCATGCAGGCCATCGGCAACCGCATCGCCATCCAGCGGCCGCAGGCTCGCATCCTGTACACCACCGCCGAGAACTTCATGAACGACCTGGTGAAATCCATCCAGGAAAGTCACACGCCGGACTTCAAGCTGCGCTACCGCAGCGTAGACGTGCTGCTGGTGGACGACGTGGCCTTCATGGCCGGCAAGGAGTCCACCCAGGAGGAATTCTTCCACACCTTCAACGCGCTGTACAACTTCAAGAAGCAGATCGTCTTCACGAGCGACCGCTCGCCCAAGGAGATCACGCGCCTGGAGGAGCGGCTGCGGTCGCGATTCGAGTGGGGACTGATCACCGACATCCAGCCGCCGAATCTGGAGACGCGCATCGCGATCCTGCGGCGCAAGGTGGACATCAACAACATCTACATCGCCGATGACGTCATCGAGTTCATCGCCGAGCACATCACCGACAACATTCGACGCCTTGAGGGGGCGCTGGTTCGATTGCTGGCGTTCGCGAGTCTGACCGGGCGGGAGATCACTCTGGAAATGGCCTCGGAAGCTCTCTCTTCCTTTTTCCAGGGTACCTCCACCGGACCAGTGAAGATCGCCGATGTCATGGAAGTCACTGCCGACGTCCACGGCTTTTCCGTCGATCAACTGAAGTCCAAGCGACGCACCCAGGACCTGGCCCGGGCCCGTCAGATCGCGATGCACCTCGCCCGTGAATTGACCGGCGCCTCCCTCAACAAGATCGGCCGCTCGTTCGGCAACCGGGACCACTCCACGGTGGCCTATGCCTGCAAGAAGATCTCCGACGAGATGGAAACCGATCCGCGCTTCCGTGGCGCGGTGCGCGATCTCATGGAGCGCATCAGGAAACGTTCCTGAGCGCTCCATGAACCGCCAACGGTACAGCTTCGACGACCACCTCTTCACTCCCGGCACCCGGCAACTCCTGCGCCACGCGCTTCCTGGCGCCGGTGAGCACGTGCTCGACCTGGCCGCCGGTAGCGGCATCGCCGCCCGCCTCTGCGCCGAGGCGGTGGGACCCGAAGGCAGCGTCACCGCCCTCGACATCGGGGCCAACATCCTCAAGAAGGCACAGTCCCTGTATGCGGGGCCCGCGCCCGGCTCCTGGGTACGGGGCGACGCGGTGGCCCTGCCCTTCGCCGACGCCTCTTTCGACCTGGTCGTTTGCCACCAGGGCCTGCAGTTCTTCCCGGACCGGACCGCCGCCGTAGGTCATCTGGAGCGTGTGCTCCGACCGGGCGGGCGGGCGGCGATCATGACCTGGGCCGCCCTGGACGACTGTCCTTTCTACCGGGCCTTGCACCAAGCGGTCGCCCGGCATCTGGGTGAACCGGCGGCCGGGTTCGTCCGCCAACCCTTCTCCCTGCCCGACGTCACCATGTTGCGCGAGCTTTACGAACCGGTCTTCGAGATGGTGACGATCACCGGTATCGCCGTCGACACGGTCCACCCCTCGCCCGGGGCTTTCGCCCGGGGTTTTCTCCGATACTTGCCGCCAGCCCTCGCCGCCGCCGCCGATGTTGCCGCTGCGGCTTCGCCCATCGCCCGCGACGTAACCGACGAATTGGTGCCCTGGTGCGTCGGCGACGAACTGCACGCCCCCATCACCGCCCATGTGGTTCTCTGCTCCCGGGGCTGAAATCTCCTTTAATGATGCTATTTTTAAGGGGGATAAACCCGGGGATCGACCGGGGAAATCCAGGGTACAGGGATATGTGAATTTGGGAGGAGTTTTCCACCGGGGGATAGCTGGGGATGACTCGCCTCGAAGTACCCCTCGTTATCCCCTCGGTCTTGGCGCGGAAAGTGCTCATCCAAGGCGGAAACGGGGATTTAACAGAAGTTATACACATATCCCCAACCCCTACTACTTCAACGAATTTTATCTATCTATCCAGGAAGGAAGTAGGAGAATCCAGGACAGCCCATGGGACTTGATATGCGCGTGGGCATCACCTATCATGGCCATCCCGCGCATGAACCGACCCCGTGGGCCGTGGACAAGCCGTCCCTGAGTGCCGACCGACCCGAACCGGAGGACCCAGCTTGAAGTTCGAGATCCAGCAGGACGAACTGCAGAAGGCCCTGGACATCATCGCCAACGTGGTGCCGGCCAAGACCACCCTGCCCATCCTCACCTGCGTGCTGCTCGAAGCCGAAGGCGAGGAACTCAAGCTGTCGGCGACCAACCTGGACATCTCCATCACCACGACCACGGACAAGGCGGCCATCAAGCAGGGCGGCCGGATCGCCGTGCCCGCGGTGAAACTCGTGCCTTTCGTACGCAGTCTCAACGCCGGTTCGGTGACCGTGGCCCAGAAGGGCAAGCAGATCCGCCTGACCAGCGGGAAAGCGAGTCTCACGGAGAACACCATGAACGTGGACGAGTACCCGGCCCTGAAGGAACTCGCCGCCCAGGACGGTCTCCAGGTGGAAGCCGGTCTCCTGATCGACATGATCAACGAGACCAACTACGCCGTGTCGCGGGATGAGACCCGCCCGGCGCTCATGGGTATCCTCTGGGAGATCCGCCCGAACAAGCTCACCCTGGTGGCCACCGACGCCCACCGCCTGGCCCGCAGCACCCGCGCCATGGAGTGGGATGTGGACGCGGACCGGGACATGATCGTCGACACCTCGGGCCTGCGGCAACTGCCGCGCATCGTCGCTTCCCTGGACGAGGAGGACGCGGGCAAGGTCGACGTCTTCATGGGCGACAACCAGCTCTCCTTCAAGGCCGGCGGCACGGTGCTCCACACGCGTCTGCTCGAGGGCCCGTTCCCGGACTACAACGCGGTCATTCCCAAGGACAACGACAAGCTCGTTACCGTGGACAAATCCGACCTGGCCCAGGCCATTCGCCGCGTGTCCATAACTGCCGATCGCATCACCAGCCAGATCAAGCTCGGTATCGAGAGTGGGCGCATGGAACTCATGGCTCACGGCGCCGAGGGCAGCCAGTCCGAGGATGAGATCGCGGTCTCCTACGACGGCGACGCCCTGGAGATCGGCTTCAACTACGCGTACCTCCAGGACATCCTGAAGAACCTCGCGTCCGACACGGTGGTGCTCTCCCTGCGGGACGCCCAGAGCGCGGCCCTCTTCCGCCCGGTCACCGACGAAGGTGAAGACACGGGCGTGGTCTGCCTGCTGATGCCGCTGCGCCTGGCCGGCGAATAGTGCAGATACGGTCCGCCCGGATTTCCGGCTTTCGCAACCTCCAGGAAACCCGCTTCGACTTCTCGTCGCGGGTGAACGTCGTCGTGGGCCGCAACGGCGAGGGCAAGACCAACCTACTGGAAGCTCTCAACTACTTCGCCCTAGGCCGCAGTCACCGCGGCGCGCGCAACGACGAACTCATAGCCTTCGACGCCGAGGCCCTCCACGTGGAACTGGGGGTGGTGGAGGAGTCCGGGGCCGAACTGGCCTGCGAGTACGGGCTCGGCCGTAACAACGGACGCCGCTTCCGTCTCGACGGCGAGGCCCTGCGCCGGCGCGCCGATCTGGTGGGCCGCCTGGCCACCGTCTTCTTCAACCCGGACAGCATCCGCCTCGTGCGCGGCAGTCCCCAGCGCCGCCGCCACTTCGTGGACCAGGGCATCGCGGAAATCGACCCTTCCTATCTGGTCCACCTGACGGCTTTTCAGCGCGCCCTCAAGCAGAAGACCGGCTTGCTGCGTGACGTGCGCCACGGCGCCGTGGACGGCCGCCGGATCCGCGACGACCTGGAAGCCTGGAACCGGGAGATCGCCACCCACGCGGCCGTCGTGTGCCGCGAACGGGGCGCCTATGCGAACCTCATGACCCCCTTCGCCGACGCTGCCCACCGGGAGTTGGCAGGAGACGAAGAAACCCTCCGGGTAGTGTACCGACCCCGCCTGGAGACGGCTGCCGCCAGAGTGTTCACAGAGGACGACGCTGGAGCTCCCGGAAACCCCCTTGAAACCCCCTCTAGAACGCCTTCTGAGGGCAACCCGCCGGAGGCGGAAAAACCTGGCGAAATAGGGTCCCTGGAACAGGATATTTTCAAGGAATTGAGCTATATTGTGGGGTCGGAAATACAACGAGGAAGACCCTTGAACGGGCCCCAGATGGACGACTTCGAAGTACGTCTCTCAGGCTCCCCGGATGAGGGGGGCGAGGCGCCCGGTTTGGACCTGCGCACCTACGGCTCCCAGGGCGAAACACGGTCGGCGGCCATCGCGTTGATCCTGGCGCGCAGCGACGTGCTGCACCGGCGTCGGCAGGTCCGTCCCGTGCTCTTCCTGGACGACATCTTCAGCGAGCTGGACCGGGAGCGCACGCGCCGTCTGCAGAACATGGCGATCCGCGCGCACCAGGTCTTCGTGGCCACCGCGCGGCCGGACGACCTCGGCGACTGGCGTCCGGCGGATCTGTGCGCCTGGCGCGTGGACGGGGGCGCCTTCACCCAGGTGAAGGACCCGACCGCGCCCTTGTAGACCGTCGTCGCGTCGACAGAACCGCCGTCCGAGGAGCCACGGGCCATGGACCGACGCAGCGACAACCCCGGACCCCAGCACGTTTCCCGCATCCTCGCCAAGGCGCTGGAGGCCTGCGGCCTGAACGAGCGGATGGAGGAACGGGCGGCCATGCTGCGTTGGCGGGAGATCGTCGGGGCGAAGATCGCGGACCACGCGCGGCCGGTGGACCTGCAGGACGGCGTGCTGGTCCTGGAGGCGGACCACGGGGCCTGGCGCCAGGAGTTGACCATGCTCGTGCCGCAGATCATGGCGAAATTCAATGAACTCTGCGGTGAAGGCACCGTCGAGGCGATCAGCTGGCGGGAACGCCCTGCGGCAAGGAAGAATCGGGGCGGGAGGCCCGGAAGAAACCATGACTGAACCTACCAAGAACGACGAGGGTACGCGTCGCAACGGCGCCTCCGGATCGGCCGGTTACACCGCCCAGGGCATCCAGGTCCTCAAGGGGCTCGAGGCGGTGCGCAAGCGCCCGGCCATGTACATCGGAGACACAGGCCAGCGCGGCCTGCACCACCTGGTCTACGAGGTGGTCGACAACTCCATCGACGAGGCCATGGCGGGCTACTGCGACGAGATCCGCGTGACCATCGGCGAGGACGACATCATCACCGTCGTCGATAACGGCCGCGGCATTCCCGTCGACATGCACAAGACCGAAGGCAAGCCGGCCCTCGAGGTCGTGCTCACGAGCCTCCACGCCGGCGGCAAGTTCGACAAGGGCAGCTACAAGGTCTCCGGCGGACTGCACGGCGTGGGTGTCAGTTGCGTCAACGCCTTGAGCGAATGGATGACCGCCGAGGTGCGCCGCGAAGGCAAGGTGTACCGCATGGAGTTCGATCGCGGCGTCCCGCGTGGCGGCATCGAGGTCGTCGGCGAGTGCCCGCCCGACGAGAGCGGCACCATCATCATCTTCAAGCCCGACGGCGAGATCTTCCCCGAACTCGTCTACAGCTTCGAGACCCTCCGTAGCCGCCTGCGTGAACTGGCCTTCCTCAATCGCGGCGTGTGCATCGCCATCGTCGATGAGCGCACCGAGAAGAAGCGCGAGGAGGAGTTCCACTTCGAGGGCGGCATCGTCGAGTACGTGCGCTGGTTGAACGAGGGACGCAACGTCATCTGCCCCGAGCCGGTTTATTTCGAGGGCGAGAAGGACGGGATCCAGATCGAGATCGCCATGGACTACAACGACGGCTACTCCGAGGCGCTCTTCACCTTTGCCAACAACATCAACACCACCGAGGGCGGCACCCATCTCTCGGGATTCCGCGCCGGCCTGACGCGCACCATCAACGCCTACGCCAACTCTTCGAACCTCATGAAGAAGGACATGAAGAGCCTCACCGGCGACGACGTGCGCGAGGGCCTGACGGCCATCATCGCCGTGAAGATCCCCGAGCCCCAATTCGAGGGCCAGACCAAGACCAAGCTGGGCAACACCGAGGTGAAGGGCCAGGTCGAGCAGCTGGTGAACATCTACCTGGCCGAGTACCTGGCCGAGCACCCGCGCGAGTCCCGCGCCATGGTGGCCAAGTGTGTGGCGGCGGCCCAGGGACGCGAGGCCGCCCGCAAGGCCCGCGATCTCACCCGCCGCAAGAGCGCCCTGGATTCGGCCGCCCTGCCCGGCAAGCTGGCCGACTGCTCGAGTCGCGACCCGTCCGAGTGCGAGATCTACCTGGTGGAGGGCGACTCGGCCGGCGGCTCGGCCAAGCAGGGCCGCGACCGGCGCTTCCAGGCCATCCTCCCGTTGAAGGGCAAGATCCTCAACGTGGAGAAGGCCCGCCTGGACAAGATGCTGGGCAACGACGAGATCCGGACCATCATCACGGCCCTGGGCACGGGCGTGGGTGCGGGCATCTTCGACCTGGAGAAGCTGCGCTACCACCGGGTCATCATCATGACCGATGCCGACGTGGACGGGTCCCACATCCGCACCCTCATCCTCACCCTCTTCTTCCGCCACTTCCGCGAGATCATCGAGCAGGGGCACATGTACATCGCCGAGCCCCCGCTGTACCGCGTGAAGAAGGGCAAGACCGAGGTCTACGCCTACGACGAGGAGCAGAAGGAACGCCTGGTGGAGGAGATGGGCAGCAGGGGCGTGTACGTGCAGCGTTACAAGGGTCTCGGTGAAATGAACCCGGAGCAGCTCTGGGAGACGACCATGGACCCGGAAGCCCGCACCGTCACCCGCGTGACCCTGGAGGACGCCGCCGAGGCGAGCCACATCTTCACGACCCTCATGGGCGACGAGGTGGAGCCGCGCCGGCGGTTCATCGAGGAAAACGCGGCGATGGTGAACCTGGACGATCTGGATATCTAATTCGGGACGGAATCTCCAAGGAGCAAGAGGCAAGGCATGGCCGACGACAAGAATCGCGACGAAGAAGTCAACGAGACTCCGGACGAGCAGACCCCCGAGGGCAGCGCCGTCCCCACGCCGACAGGCGAACGCATCATCGAGGTAGGCATCGAGGAGAAGATGCGCACGAGCTACCTCGAGTACTCCATGTCCGTCATCATCAGTCGGGCGCTGCCGGACGTGCGCGACGGACTGAAGCCGGTGCACCGGCGAGTGCTGACGGCCATGAACGATCTGAACCTGCAGCCGGGACGGCCCTACCGCAAGAGCGCCAAGATCACCGGTGACACCACCGGTAACTACCATCCCCACGGCACCAGCTCCGTGTACGACACCATGGTGCGCATGGCCCAGGATTTCTCCCTGCGCTACCCGCTGGTGGACGGCCAGGGCAACTTCGGTTCGGTGGACGGCGACTCGGCGGCGGCCGAGAGGTACACCGAGGCGCGGCTCACCAAGTTCGCCACCGAAGTGATGACCGACCTGGACAAGGAGACGGTCGACTTCGTGCCCAACTACGACGGCTCGCGCATGATGCCGTCAGTGATGCCTTCGGTGGTGCCGAACCTGCTGGTCAACGGCGCCGACGGTATCGCGGTCGGCATGGCCACCAAGATCCCGCCCCACAACCTGGACGAGGTATGCCGGGGCCTGCTGGCCGTGCTGGACAATCCGGATCTCGAGCCCCAGGAGATGCTCGAGTACGTGCAGGGCCCGGACTTTCCCACCGGCGGCACCATCCACGGCCGCCGGGGCATCTACGACTACGTGACAACCGGCCGCGGCCGGGTGGTGGTGCGCGCCCGCACCGAGACGGAGATCCAGGACAACGGCAAGGCGCGGATCATCATCTCCGAGATCCCCTACCAGGTGAACAAGGCGTCGCTCATCGAGAAGATCGCCAACCTGGTGCGGGCCGGGACCATCGAGGGTATCACCGACCTGCGCGACGAGTCCGACCGGGACGGCATGCGCGTGGTCGTCGTCCTCAAGAAGGACGCCTTCCCCCAGGTGGTGCTCAACAAGCTCTACACCCACACCTACCTGCAGACGACCTTCGGCGTCATCAACCTGGCCCTGGTGAACAACCAGCCCAAGGTGATGAATCTCAAGGAGACCATGCAGGAGTTCCTGAAGTTCAGGGAAGAGGTCGTGATTCGGCGCACGCGCTACGAGCTGCGCAAGGCCGAGGAGCGGGCCCATCTCCTCGAGGGCTACCGCATCGCCCTGGACAACATCGACGCCATCGTCGATCTCATCAAGAACAGCGAGTCCCCTGATACTGCCCACGGGCAGCTCATGGAACGCTTCGGCCTGAGCGAGATCCAGGCCCAGGCCATCCTCGATCTGCGCCTGGCCCGGCTGACAGGCCTCGAGCGCCAGAAGATCGAGGACGAGTACCGGTCCCTCATAGAGCGCATCACCGAACTGAAGGCGATCCTCGACAGCCGCGAACTGGTGCTGCAGATCGTCCGCGATGAGATCGAAAAGGTCCGCGCGGCCTACAGCGACGACCGACGCACCTCCATCGTGGAGGACGAGGGCGAGATCGACCTGGAGGATCTCATCGCCGACGAGCCCATGGTCGTCACCATCAGCAACCAGGGCTACGCTAAGCGGATCCCCCTGGACACCTACCGCCAACAGGGCCGCGGCGGCAAGGGAATCACCGCCATGGGCACCAAGGACGAGGACTTCGTCGACAACCTCTTCGTGGCCTCGACCCATCAGTACCTGCTGGTGCTCACGGAGAAGGGCCAACTCTACTGGCTGAAGGTGTACCGCATACCCAAGTCCAACCGGGCTTCCAAGGGCCAGCCCCTGGTGAACCTCATCCAGATCCAGCCCGGCGACAAGATCCACGCTGTGGTGCCGGTGCGCGAGTTCAGCGAGGACCACTACCTGGCCTTCGCCACCAACCTGGGCGTGGTCAAACGCACGCCGCTGGTGGACTTCTCGCGGCCGCGCCAGGCGGGCATCCGCGCCATCAACCTGCTCGAGGACGAGCACCTTGTGACCGTGCGCGAGACCGACGGCACCAACGACCTCATCCTCGCCAGCAGCGGCGGCATGGCCATCCGCTTCAAGGAGACCGACGCCAGGCCCATGGGCCGCACCGCCCGTGGCGTACGCGGCATCGCCATCGGCACCAAGGAGAAGGTCGTAGGCATGGTCGTGGTGGACGGCGAGTGCGAGGAGTGCAATCTCCTGGCCATCACCCGCAACGGCTTCGGCAAGCGCACGCCGGTGTCGGAATACCGCATCCAGAAGCGCGGCGGCAAGGGCCTGATCACCATCAAGTGCAGCGACCGCAACGGCCCGCTCGTGGGTATCCGCGACACGCGGCCGGGCGACGAACTCATGGTCATCACCCGCGGCGGCATCATGATCCGCATCTCCCTGGACGACGTGAGCCAGCAGAGCCGCAACACCCTGGGCGTGCGCATCATCAACCTGAAGAAGGACGACCGGGTGGGCGGCATCGCCAAGATCGGCCAGGACATCGCCGGGGACGAGGACGATAACCCGGTGTCCGACGCCGAGTCCGGGGAGACGGAACAGACCGACGAGGACGACGCCACCAACGAGACCAGGGACGCCGACGCGACCCCGGAACCCCCGGAGGCGGAATGACCATCTCCCGCGGAGCGATCACCCACGCTTGCCCGCCCGCTAAGACCTTCCGCCGCCGGGGCTTGCCGACATCCCCGGCGGCGGGGTTGATTCCAGCCATGGACCCTGTCTAGAATCCCGGCCATGCATCTGCGCGAGCGACATCTCCTGCACCAGCGCCTGACCGCCGTCCTGCGGACGTCTTGGGTGGTTCTGTCCGTGGTCGTGGCGCTCGCGTCGGTGTCGGCCGCGGCCGACACGACCCACATCCTGCGCGACCTGGATCTCGGCGCCGGTCTCGCCGCCGAGGTGGCCGACGACGGCTCCCTCGTGCTGCGCGAATCGACCACGGGTATTCCCCTGCTGACCGCCGGCTTCCAGGTGACGGGCGGCCGCCGTGTAGGGCTCGCCGCCGGCCCCGTCTTCACGAGCCGCACGGCCGAAGGGGCCGAGGGCGGCCGGCGGGGCTTCGCCGTCCAGGCCGACGACGACGACGACGGCAACGTGGACGAAGACCGCCTCGACGGCCGCGACAACGACGGCGACGGCCTCGTGGACGAAGACCACGCGGCCATCGGCGACGCCATGGTCGTGATCAGCCGCCCCGGAGACATCCACGCCGAGTACTACCATTGGCACCAGCGACACCTGCGCGCGATCGTCTTCGCCTCCTTGACGACAGCCAGCGCCGGCCGCTCCGTCTGGCGCTTGGAGACCGCCGGCTCGGATTGGCTCGAGGTGTCCGCCACCACCACCCACCACGGGCTCACGGGCCGCGCCATCGCCGTGCCGGTCCACGCCTTCGTGACGCGGGTCGATGCCGGCCCCGGCAGCCACTCCCGCTGGATCGGCGTTTCCGTCCTCGAAGAACCGGGCAGCGACGACGTGGGGCGAATGGTCCTGGACGGCGAAGCCCTGCACGTGCGCCTGGGCGGCCGGCCGGCGCTGCTGGCCGTGACCGTATCCGATTCCTGGTTGGGCCTGGTGCGCCGCCTGGCCGACGCGCGCGTGGTGCGTGAAGGGGTGACCGACCCGGTGGACGGCCGCCGCGCGGCGTGGATCGTCGTCCCCGGTTGCGCGTCCTGCCGCCAGGCCGGTACGCCGTCGTTCCGCTGGCGCCTGGACGACCTGGGCTATCTGGTCCTGCTCGCGGACGTGACGCCCACGGCCTGCGCCCAACTCGACCCGGACCTGTTCCGCCTCGCCGGCCGTGATCTGGGCGCCCCGGACCAGGTGTTCTGGACTCCTACGGCGGGCGGGGAGCAGGGCATCGCCTGGTCGACGGTCACGCCCGAACGGATCGCGCGGACGGGTAAGGGACCGTCCTGCCCCTATGTAGCTCTCGAAGGTCTCGCCGCCCACGACGCCGCGGGCGTGCTGGGCTTCCGTTTCCGTACGCCCCACCCGGCCCTCGTGCGCCGGCTCACCGCTCGCGAACCTCTCCACGAAGTGACGGTTGGTTACCTGGACGGACGCTCCGCCACGGCGGCGCTGGAGTTCGACCTGGCCTCGGCCGACCCGGTGCGCTCGGCCATGGCCTGGGCGGCCAGGGAAAGCCAGGCCGCCGGGCCGACGGTCGTCGACCAGCAGCGGCTGCTCATGTCGAACCGCTCACAACCCAACCTCTCGCCGGAATTGCTACAGGGCTGGCCCAATCCCTTCCGTGAATCCATCAACCTGCGCCTGCGGATCCCCGCAACGGTGGGCGAGGCCTTCGCCTGGGACGACCCCGACGACCGGCCCGGCAACCTGGACCTGCAGGCGGCGATTCCCTGGCAAAGCGGTGCGCCGTCGGTCTCGGTGAAGGTGTACGGTATCAACGGTGAAGAACTGGCGACTCTGCACGAGGGTTCGATGAGGTCCGGGGAGATGATCGTGCGCTGGAACGGCACCGACGCCTTCGGCCGCAAGGTCGCTTCGGGCACGTACTTCTGTAAGCTCCAACTGGATGACTGGAGCGTCACCCGGCGCATCGTATTTGTCCGCTGATAACCTGCCCTGACGTGACGAGATTTGACGTTTTCGATGATCGGTTTTCCGCGGTCGAAACGATACTTTCGTAACAACTTCAGACAACGGCCACAGACGCATCGGGTAACTCGTTCTTGGATGACTTTGATCAAGAAAAATACACGTTAAGATTCTTTGTTTTTTCATAGACAAGACCACCGTGCGGATTGTATCATAAATTGCGTTACGGAATAAATTTTACAGAATGGTCACATCATTGCGCTGCCCAAGACGTCAACGCTTGGGGGGTTGAACGTGGAAGAACGGTACCAACTCCAACAGGAGCCCTGGGCGAACTTCGTGATCGAATTTCCTACGATCGCGAAACGTGTCGTTCAAGGCAGGGAAGAGAGTCAGCAGATTCTCTTCCTCTGTCCGCGGGCCGAGGCGAATCCTTCCGAGCTTTGCCTGGCCCTCTTCGGTTCCCAGATTCTCATGCGGCGATTGCCGGAAGGTAACGGCGCCGAGTCCCTCGACGCGGTTTCCTTTATCTTCGTGTACGCGGCGGAGACGCCGGCGGCTTTGCCAGCTGCCTTGGCTCCGCTCGAGAGCCGGGCCCAAGCGCCCGTCCTGGTTGCGCGCCGGGACAACGTGGTGCGGACGGCCCATTTCGTCACGGAGTTCCTGACGCGGGTCCAGCCCTTGACAGCTGCGGCGGCTTCGGGACTTCTGGCTAACGGTACGGCGGAAGACAGCACCCGCCTCGATCCGGCCTTGGCGAACATTCCGGGCAACGAACAACTTTGGCAGGACAACCTGCCTGACATCGCCCTGAAGGCCGATCACGGCGAAACGGTCCACGCGGCCGGCGCCCTGCAGGACTACCGAGCCGAGTATGCTTGCAGGTTCGTACTGGCGCACTACAACGAGAACATCAATCGCGACAAGATGGCCAAGATGGTCAGCCTGTCTCCGGGGTACTTCTCGAACCTCTTCCGTTCGGAAGTGGGGATGAGCTTCAGCGACTACCTGATCCAGGTGCGCGTGGAGAATGCCAAGTGCCTGCTCAAGCGGTTCGATCTCTCGGTGGAGGACATCAGCAAGAAGTGCGGGTTCAACAGCCTGGCTCACTTCTCGCGGACGTTCAAGGACCGCTGCGGTCTGTCGCCTTTGAAGTTCCGGAAGAGTCCCCACAACGGTCCTTGAGCCGCGGGGGATTTCGACCGGTCACGAAGCTGACGAAAAAAGGCCCCTCGAGTCAGGGGCCTTTTTCCGTGGCCGGAACCGGTCGCGCCGAACCTTGCCAGCCCGGTCCCCATCACCCATGATTCACGCCCTCGCGACGGTCGCGGGGAACGCGCGAACGGAGCCACCGCCTTGTCGTTGATCTCTCTCCAGGACGCCCACTTCGACTACGGTCGCGAGCACATCCTGCGCGGTGTGAACGTGGCTGTGCACGCCGGTGTGCGCTGCTCCCTGGTGGGCGCCAACGGCGCGGGCAAGACGACACTCCTGGCGGCCCTTGCCGGCGAACTCGAACTCCAGGATGGCGGGCGCCAGATCACCGGCGGCGTGCGCATGCGGTTGCTCAAACAGGATTCGACCCTCACCGCTGGAGACGGTTCCGCCGCCGGCCTGCGCCATGTGGTCGCCGGCCTTGCTTTCGCACGCGAGCAGGAGATCGAAGCGGAGATGGCCGAGGTCACCTTCCGCCTGGCCGACGCCGACCCTTCCGACCACGACGAACTGGTCCAACGGCAAGGCCGCCTGCAGGAGGATTTCGAGCGCCGCGACGGCTACTCCATGCAGGCGCGCCTCGAGTCCGCCCTGCGTGGCGTGGGCCTGCCGCCCGCCACTTGGGCCACGCCGGTGGACCGCCTTTCCGGCGGCGAGCGACGCCGGGCCGCCCTGGCGGCGGTCCTCCTGTCCGACGCGGATGCGCTCTTCCTGGACGAGCCCACCAACCACCTGGACCTGGCGTCCTGCGAGTGGCTGGAGGGTTTTCTGGAGCAGAGCCCCGCCGCCTGCGTCATCGTCTCCCACGATCGCCACTTCCTGGACCGCATCACCTCGCGCACCTGGCACCTGGACCGGGGCCGCCTGGTGGTCTACAGCGGCAACTACAGCTTCTTCGACGAGCAGCGCCGCCTGCGCTACGAGCAGGACATGAACGCCTGGCAGCGCCAGCAGAACCGCTTCCGCCAGACCGAGGAGTACATCCGCCGCAACATCGAGGGCCAGAAGACGCGGCAGGCCCAGGCCCGCCGTAAGCAGATGGCCAAGGAGGAGAAGCTCGAACGGCCCGGCGCCGACCCGGGCCTCTTCCGCTTCGCCCTGAAACCCGTGCGCGCCAGCGGAGGTACGGTCCTGGAGACCGAAGGACTGGCCAAGGCCTACGGTAGTCGCGAACTCATGGGTCTGCTCGACCTCCACATCTCGCGAGGCGACCGGGTGGGCATCGTCGGACCCAACGGCTGCGGCAAGTCCACGCTGCTGAAGATGCTCGCCGGCAAGGTCGTCCCCGACCGCGGCCGCGTCGTCACCGGCCACAACGTGGACCCGGGCTATTACGACCAGGAGCTGGCCAGCGTCTCGGACCACAACACGGTCATCCAGGAGATCGCCTCGGTGGACCCGGCCGCCACCGTGGGCGAACTGCGCTCCTTCCTGGGTGCCTTCGGTTTCGGCGAGGATCTCTACGACCGGCCCGTGGGCAGCCTATCCGGCGGCGAACGCGGCCGGCTCGCCCTCATGCGCTTGATCAAGGAGGGCCACAACACGCTCCTGCTGGACGAGCCCACCAACCACCTGGACATTCGCAGTTGCGAGTCGCTGGAGGCTTCGCTGGCCGACTACTCGGGTACCATGGTGGTTGTCTCCCACGACCGGCGCTTCCTGGACCGGGTGGTCGAGCGACTGATCGTCTTCCCGGACGATGGCGTAGGGGAGGTGCGGCAGTTCCTGGGCAACTGGTCCGAGTGGGTCAGGAAGCGGAGCGAAGAGAAGGCGGCCGCGGCCGATGATCCGGCGGCGCCGCGGAAGTCGGCCAAAGCCGCGCCGACGGCAACAACGCCTACCGGCCGCCGGACCCTGAGCAAGAACGAGCAGAACCGCCGCCTCAAGAAGATCGCCGCCGTTGAGGAGCGGATCCTCGAACTGGAGGCCGAGAAGGAGGAGGCCGTGGCGGCCATGGGGTCGGGGGCGACCGACGCGGAGGAATTGCAGCGACTCGGCAGGCGATGCGTGGAGATCGACGCCGAGGTCGAGCAGCTCATGGGCGACTGGGAGACCTGGGAGCGTGAGATCAACGAGGGGTTGGGTCCCGCCTAGTTTCGTGTCCGGCGTTCATGGCGCCGGCCCCCAAGCAGTGCCCGGCTGATCCGTCGTCCCTGGCCCGGCCGCCGACCCTGGAACAAGGTCCCCCGGGACCTTCGACCGCAGAGCGAGAAAGGGCTCCCTGACGAGGGAGCCCTTTTCGTGATGCAGCCGATGGCAAGACGCGCAGAGGGTGACCAGGTTCGCGGGGTCGTGGGTACCGCCCTTGGCGCGTGGAGTCCGGTGGTGGACTTCCAGGAAATGGGTCCGATCGCAGCCGGGAGATTGGCACCGGTGACCGTCGCGGGCCAGGACTTCGCGATGGACGCGCGGGGGGATCGTGGCCTTCGCTCGCCGGCCTTTCTTGCAGATGATGGCGTCGCACCGCAGGCGCTCGGTATCGGCGCGGCCGAGCTCGCGTTCGCCTTGATTCGTGGGCACTAAGAGCTTGCCGCCTCGCTCGTGCACATGGATCTGCACCGGCCGCGAAGGTCCCCGGGGACCCTCGTGGGACGCGACCAGCGCCGCCAGCGCATCGAGAAGCAACTCCGCCCGGTCGGCCGGCGCTGCACCGAGCTTGTGGAGCCGTTCAACCAATGCGGCCCGGCGGGCTTCCTGCTCCGGCGTGAGTTCGAGGGAGTAGCGCACGGGGACTTCACGCGTCACCGGCTCGGCCGAAGGCAACAACTCCCCCTGACCCGGATCGACCACCGCCGCCCGACGCGCCCGCTTCACTTCACGCACGAGCTCCCGC
>JAAEQC010000135.1 GCA_024231905.1 bacterium
CCTGCCGCCACGGTCCCTTATCCATCGCGACCACCCGGATCTCCGGCGGCGCATGGCCGTAGCCCACCATCCCTTGCTCGCCCGGCATGGTGGGCGTTTGCACTCCGCTCACCCACGTCAGTCCGAGCTCCTGCCATAGCAGCACCGGGTTGACGACGTTGACCGGATTGCCTTCCCCGTCGAGGACCTCGATTCGCTCCAGGACCCGATCGTCCCGGTCGTCTTCGTCCTCGTCGAGGATCTCCACCTCGGTCACGTCGATCTCCAGGATCCCCAGAGGACCGTTGAAGTCCACGACGTAGAGACCATGCGTGGAGGCCGACACCAGCAGTCGGCGGTTCTCGCGGTCGATCACGACGTTGGCGGCGGAGGTGATCTCCTCCTCTTCCTCCGGCAGCCGGATCATGCTCACCACCCGCGGGTCCTCGCGCTTGGTGACGTCGACGATCACCACCCAGCCGTAGGTGTTGGTCATCACCAGGTAGTCACGCTCCGCCGGGCCTTCGGCCAGCGGCTCGCCCTCCTCGTCGACTGGAATGTCCTCTTGATCGGGATCGTCGTAGATCACCCACATCGGGTAGCGCTCGACCACCGCCATGCCCGTCGCCTGGCCGATGTCCTCCTCCCCCATTTTCACCCCGCATTGACCGCTCACGAGTTTCAGGTCCACCGGCTGGTTGCGGTCCGCCCTGAGAAAGGCCATCCCCTGGGTACGCAACAGCACCGGCACAAACCAAGGTTGCTCCTCGGTTGAGGATCCGCCGCCGCCCAGAATCGCCAGATCCTGCGGCGTCTCCCATAATCCCAGGGGATCGCACAGCGGCTCGGCGCCCGGCAGCGGCTCGTCGTCCGGCAACTCGAACTCGGAGACGTAGCGCAACACCTGACTGTGCACGTTAGCGCCTGTGTAGTCGGGCTCGTCGCTGCCGTCGACATCGTCGAGCTCGCCGTAGAAGTGGTTGACGTCGACCGCCGCCACGCCGTAACCCTCGATGACCACGTAGGCCAGGGTCTTCCGGTTGCGCAACAGCTCGAGGTGGTCGCCGCGGCGCACCTCGACCTCGAACTGATACCGGCCCTCTTCGCCCTCGGTCTCGCTGGCATCCACCCGCCGCCACCAGCCGCGGCTGAGGTTGCGCAAGGTCACGGGGTGTCCGGCCTCGCCGTCGTAGCCTTCGACCGTCAGGGTGAAGGGCTTCGTACCCTCGGGCAGCTCTTCGGGACTCACGGTGACGTCCTCGGGAGGCTCCTCGCCTACCACCCAGGTGTCCGAGACGTCTTCCGAGAGCAACTCGACCCGCTGCGGCGCACCTTCCGGCAG
>JAAEQC010000136.1 GCA_024231905.1 bacterium
ATGGCTGAGCAACCGACCGTCGAAATCGTAGGAATAGGTGGTGACTCCCCGGCTGTTGGGACGGAGCTGACGCGCGGGCAGACCACGCCCATCGAAGCTGACGCTGGTGGTAGCGCCGGAGCCCGTCCGCACCTGGATCGCGTCACCCATGCGGTCGTAGGTCGTGCCGATCAGCCGGCCGTCGCCATTCTGCTCACGAATCGGCCGGCCGAAGGCATCGCGGAAGAATTTGGTTGTGAAGGTATCGACCAACTCGGTCTCGCCGGGGACCGCCTCCGCATAGGTCACCTCGTCGGCCCACGGGGCCTGGTTCTCCGCGTGATAGCCGAAAGTCCGGGTGTAGAGCGGTGGCTCGCCGTAGAGATCGCCGTAGCTTTCCATCTCAACCCGGCCGGTTTCCATCTCGTACCGGAGCTCGATCTCACGGCGCGCCTGCGATGGATCGACCCGATCAGAATCCGGAAGCGCGGGGCCGCTCCACACCGAGATCACTCGGCCGGATTGGTCGAATTCCTGCTCGGTGACCCGGATCTCGGTCTC
>JAAEQC010000137.1 GCA_024231905.1 bacterium
ACTGGCTGCCGGCCGGCGTTCCTACCGGGGCCGGGCCGGTTGATAGCTACGAGGTCCACCTGATGGATCTGGGCAGCGGGGATTTACTGTACCAGGCCGTGGGTCCCGACGTGACCGAATGGACTCACACTCTGGACGCCGACTACGGGGCGCGCCAGTTGGCCTGGCGGGTGCGGGCCCATAACTCGGCCAGTTGGAGCCGCTGGGCCACCGCCTTTTATTTCGGGGTGGATACGGTTGGCCCGGCGGTGGATATGGCCTTGTCCGGGACGGCCGGAAACAACGGCTGGCAGCGCTCGCCGTTGACGGTGCGCTTGGGAGGCAGCGATCCTTTCCCCGGCTCCGGGCTGGCGGCCACCTATTTGCAGCCGGGCGATACGAGATGGAAGCAGGTCATCCCCGGCGGGGCCAATGTGGTGGATCGACAAGGTGAGTTTTTCCTCCGGGCTTACGGGCGGGACAGAGCCTTGAACCGGAGTGCGATGATTGTCAGGCCGGTCAAGGTTGACCTGGACCCGCCCTACCGGGTCGAGGCGGTCTTCTCGCGGGAGGCAACTTCGTCAGGCTGGTACACCGCTCCCCTGACCATTAGCGTGACCGCGGAGGACGTGGTATCGGGCGTGGCCGATCGTCTGGTGCGGGTAGACGGTGGTTCGTGGCAGACAGACACGCTTGGCCTGGAGGCGGAGGGAACGTATGTGGTTGAGTTTGCGGCCCGGGACGCAGCCGGGAACGAGACCGAGATTCAGCAGACGACGGCCAAACTGGATCTGACCCGGCCGGCCGGCGATATTGCCTTGAATGGCTCTCTATGCCAGACATGCAGTCCGGCCACGGCCAACGTAACCGGCGGGGATAGCTCAAGCGGGTTGGCTCATTGGACGCTGGAGCAGGGTGGGACGGTGTTGGCCTCGGGCAGCGACCCGGCCCGGGACGTGACGCTCGATGGGGGGCAATTGCCGCCTGGGTCGCTGACCCTGCGCCTGGCGGTGCAGGACGTGGCCGGCTGGGTGA
>JAAEQC010000138.1 GCA_024231905.1 bacterium
GATGACAGCACGGACACCTGGACGCCCTGGGCCCCCTGCCCGCATCCGAATAACGGGGGCCCCACGGTCTCCCCGCTGGTGTGGCGTTTTGACGACGTCATCGGCGGCGTCGTCTTGTCCGACCTGATGAAGGATCTGGACCGGGGCGACATCATCGAGATCCGTTTCGACATCGAGGCGGCGTGCGATTTCGCCGGAGGAACCATGCAGGTGGAGACCGAGTACAAGAACCCCTGCATGGAGACGGTGAACCCCGACTCGGTGGGGACTTTCCTGATGGCGGTCCGTCTGCCCGAACTCACCATCGAAAAGACCCGCACCGCGCCGGCGGCCGGCGCCCCCGTGGACTGCGGCGTCCCGGTCACATGGAGCATCGTGGTCACCAACACCGGTGAGATCGCGGCTCCGGTGGTGTGGGTGGAGGATACGATGGAGGGGGGATTCACCTTCGCCTCCTCCACGGGCGGGGTGGACGGAGGCGACAACGGCTATGGGGGCGACCCCCTGGTCACCACCTGGGAGATCGTCAACCTGCTCCCGGGCCCGGCGAACGCCGTCACCCTGACCCTCACCGCCAATTCCGACGGCGGCAGTTGCGAGGAGATCGACAACGCGGTGGAGGCGTTCTGGGGATGCGGAATCCCGGACAACGACTCCTCCACAAAGCCGGGCGTGGATGAGGGGGTGGGCGACCAGTGCCTCACCGACGCCGAGGAGCGGGACACGGACGAGAGCACCCGGCAGCCCACGCTGGGCTACCTCTCCGTGGGGATGTTCCCCACGGAAATCGACTCGTGCAACGACTCCACGGAGTTGACCGTGGTGCTGGAGAACACGGGAGCCGTGGACGCCCACAACGTGGATCTGGTTATCACCCTGCCGCCCAACGTGGATTACCTCCTCGGCACCTCCCTGTTCGGCCAGGGCGCCGATAGCGGCGTCGGCGTCGGCCCCATCGGCAACCCGGTGCAGGTGGGGAGCGTACTGACCTGGTACGATGTCGACGTCAAGGGCGTGGGGAGCGATCTCACGGGGGTCATCGAGGCCGGCGGCGACCCCAACGACACCGCGGTGCTCAAGTTCCGCGTGGAGTCCTCCTGCTACACCACCGCCAACATGGCATTCGACATCCGGTACTATAGCTGCTGCGACGACACCCAGTAC
>JAAEQC010000139.1 GCA_024231905.1 bacterium
CAGGGCCTCGCCGCTCAGGATCGCCCGCTTCAGGCAGCCGCATTCCGCCACCTCGGGCGCCTCCAGGAAGACCCGCAGCATCGACGGCACGAAGTGGAGGGTGGTGACCTCTTCGGCGGCGATCAGCTGCGCCAGGTAGCCGGCGTCGCGGTGCCCGTCGGGTCGGGCGAGGACGAGGGCCGACCCGGTCATGAGCGGCCAGAAGAATTCCCAGACCGAGACGTCGAAGGTGAAGGAGGTCTTCTGGAGGACCCGGTCCCGCGGCGTCAGGGCGAATGCCTCCTGCATCCAGAGCAGGCGATTGGCCAGCCCGCCGTGGCAGCTGACGACGCCCTTGGGTGTGCCGGTGGAGCCCGAGGTATAGATCACGTAGGCCGCGCCGGCGGCCGTGATCGCCGACGCCGGGGCGTCGTCGGGAAGCTCGGAGAGGCCCGGCCCGCTTTCATCCAGGTCGACGATCCCAGCGGCCAGCTCGGGCAGTCCCTTGCGGATCGCGGTCCGGGTCAGGACGACGGGCGCCTGCGCGTCTTCGACCATCCACTGCAGGCGCTCGGCGGGATACCCGGGATCGAGCGGCAGGTAGGCGCCCCCGGCTTTCATGATGCCCAGGAGGCCCACCACCAGCTCCAGGCATCGCTCCATGCAGATGCCGACTACCGACTCCGGCCCGGCGCCCCGCTGGCGCAGGAAGTGGGCCAGCTGGTTGGCGCGGCGGTCGAGCTCGCGGTAGCTCAGCCGCTCACCCTCGAAGACGAGGGCGTCGGCGTCCGGATCGGTGAGCGCCCGGGCCTCGATCAGGGGCAGGATCGATTCGCCGGCGAGCTCCGGACGGCGGGTGTCGTTCCACTCCCCGAGAAGCTGGTGGGACTCGACGGCGGTCAGTTCGATGATCCGGCGCATGGGCGCGTCGGGATGGCGTAGAAGCTCCCGGAAGATGTGCAGGAAGCTACGACCCAGCCGATCCATGGTACTGGCGTCGAAAAGGTCGACGTTGTACTCCATGTAGCCCTTGAGACCACCGCCCTCGTCGTCCCACAGGATCATCTCCATGTCGAAGCGGGCGGTGCCGCTGTCGACGTACACCGGGGTCATGACCACTCCCGCGCGCTTCATGGACTGGGCGGAAGCGGGCTGGAGATTGAATTGAAACTGGAAGACGGGACTGCGGCTCAGGTCGCGCTCGATCCGGAGCTTGTCGACCACCCGTTCGAAGGGCACGTCCTGGTGCGCGAGGGCGTTGACGACGGTTTCCTGGAAGCGCTTGACCAGCTGGCGCGCGGTGGGCTCGCCGTCAAGCGAGCCGCGCAGCACCAGCAGGTTCATGAACAGACCCAGCAACGACTCCAGGCCGGAGTGCCGGCGCCCTGCCGCGGTGGTGCCGATCGGCAGATCGGTGCGGCCGGTGTAGCGATGGATCAGCAGGTTGAAGACGGTCAGTCCGACCACGAGCGCGGTGGTCTCCTCCCGGCGCGCCAGGGCGCGCAGCGCCGCGGTGGTTTCGGGGGAGACGTCGAGGTAGTGGCGGGCTCCGTTGTAGGTTTGGACCGCGGGGCGGGGTCGATCGGTGGGCAGCTCCAGCACCGGAAGCTCGCCGCCGAGCACCTCGAGCCAGTAGCTCAGCTGGCTTTCCATGGTCGCTCCGGCCAGCTGCTGGCGCTGCCAGACGGCGAAGTCGGCATATTGGAAGTCGAGCCGGGGCAGTGCCGGCGGCCGGTCCTCGACCGCGGCCTCGTAGAGCTCCGCGGTCTCCTGCACGAACAGCGCCACCGACCAGTTGTCGGCGATGATGTGGTGCATGTTGAGCAGGAGCACGTGCTCGCGCTCGGCCAGCCGCACCACCAGGGCGTGGAGCAGCGGTCCCTCTTCGAGCTTGTAGGGAATCTGGTTCTGCTCGGTGGCCAGGCGCTCGACCAGGAGCTGGCGAGAGCGCTCGGGGAGTCCCCGCAGATCGACCATGGGCAAGCTCAGATGGAGGGTCTTGCGGATGACCTGCCGGGGTTGTCCGCCTTCGGCCGGAAAGCAGGTGCGCAGCGTTTCGTGACGCTGGATGA
>JAAEQC010000140.1 GCA_024231905.1 bacterium
GGGAACCGTGATGGTGCCCGTCGAGTCGCCGGAAAGCTGCCAGATGTCCTCGCGCTCCTCGTTCTCGAGTTCACGAGCCACATAGGCCCAGTCGTAGCCGCCTTCGCTGTCGAGGTCGAAGGCGAAGTTGACGGAGATGTTCGTGGTCAGGCCGTTGTCAGCGACGACAGCGCCCCACTTCAGGAATTCGGACCAGCGGGTGCCGTAGCCGCCAGCCGGATCACCGGCGCCGCAGGACGGCAGGGTCTCGTCGCCGCAGTAGGCCGAGTACGTGCCGTTGATGGCGTAGTAGTCGGTGACATACCACGTGGCGACGGTCGTATCGGGCACGGTCCAGTCAAGGGTGGTCCAGCCGTGCATGTCCGGGGCGCCGCCGGCGTCCTGGAACGTACCGTCGACCACGGGCAGCAGGTCGGGCCCGCCGATCAGGAAGACCGTGTCACGACTGGCCTTGGATATGCTACTCGGTCCGCTGGTCAGCCGATCGGGCGCGCCCGCGGCAGTGCGGATGTCGAGTCCTTCCTCGATGTCGGCAAAGGCGTTCACGGTGAACGACAGCGCGAGAACGAGGCATGCGAACAAAGTGATTCTCTTCATGCTCTTCCCCCATCATTGGGTGATGGTCAACACTTTATTAGGCGTACACGTGCCATTGCCTGGGTCGAGGAAAGCAGATGCACGGCAATGCACGATCGATGTCTTGGGTAGCAAGGTCCGCGGCAGGTCGGGGGGGTGGGGTAACCGCGCGATTCTGGTTCGGCCTCCGGTAACTGAGTCGCAGTCCGAAGATGTTGGGCGATCACAAGTGATGAACGGGCGAGCGGAATCTTGCCCATTGGAGGAATACTACGGAATGTATTTGCGGTTGGTTAGGGTTGGCGCGCAGTATGCTCAGATAGCATTAAACGCGACAATTGAGTATCGAACAGGGGGCGGTTCCGTGTTCGCTCAGGTCGTAGGTTTACGCACGATTTCGACGAATCGCTGCATGCTGAGATGGGTCTCGTCAGGCTTCCAGGCAAATGTGATCTCCATCCTCGGCCAGCCCACCGAGATCTTCCGGTAGGCGACGCCCGGGAGGGGATTCGAGAGATTCAGCCTGGTGCATGGAGTCACGCCGAGTCCCCCCGCGACCATAGTAAGCGCCATTTGTTTGCCGACACGCGCCTCGATATCGATACGGGGATTGAAGCCGGCCTGACGGCAACTGCCGATGATTACACGCATGATGCCTGGCTGATCTGTGACGGACGGCAGAATGAAGTTTACATCTTCGAGCGCAGCGATCGGAATCCGCTTGAATCGGGCCAGTTCGTGGTCTTCCGGTACGGCCAACCAGTAGCGCTTTGAGAGAACGCGTATCGAACGCAGCCCGTTCAGTTCATGTTCGTATGTCTGGAGGAAGCCTGCATCGATCCGGCGTTCGTGCAGGGCTTTCAACTGTTCGTTGGTCGGTAATTCCAGCAAGGTCAGGTGGACGTCGGGACGGGATTCCCGAAACCTTCTGATGAAATCGATGAGGCCGGGCCCATGATCGATCGGCGTGAGGCCGACCTTCAATTCTCCGACCTCGCCGAGTTGAGTCCTTCGGCAGAGGTCCTTGGTGCGCTCTGCCTGAGCGAGCATGGCCCGGGCCTGCTCAAGAAACGTCTCCCCGGCCTTCGTCAGCCGTACTGAACGCTGTGTTCGTTTGAAAAGTTTGAGCCCGAGCTCGTTCTCCAGTCGCTGAATCTGCCGGCTCAGTGGCGGTTGCGTCATATGCAAACGCTTGGCCGCGCGCGAGAAGTGCAACTCCTCGGCGACGGCAACGAAATAGGTGAATTGTCTAAGTTCCATGGCGATACTCGTAACGCATAACTTGGGGCTTGAGTTAGAGCATGTTCGGTTCTGCCTCCGTCGACTTGGCCCGCCTCGAATTCGCATCGATCCTGAAGTGATCATGCACTGCATTAGTGCATATGTTAAGTAATACACCTTACGAAGGGAAAGGTTGCAGTTTTTTTCGAGGGGATCGCAGAGCCCCTCCCCGGCGTGCTAGGTTTTCAGCTCGGCAAGTGGATCTCATCGGGAGGAAAACCATGGAATATCATGAGTTGCAGAAAACACGGGTCGCCGACCTGCGCGACATGGTCAAGAAGAGCTGCCCGATATCGAGGGCGTCATCGGCCTGAAGAAGGAGGAGCTCGTCGACCTCCTGGCCGACCACCTGGGCATCGAGAAGCCTCCCAAGCAGGTCGCTGCAGGCCTGGGCAAGCGCAAGATCAAGGCGACGATCAAGGAGTTGAAGGCCAAGCGCGTTGCCGCGCAGGAGGCCAAGGACACCAAGGAACTCAAGAAGTACCGACGCCTGATCCATCGCGAGAAGCGCAAGCAGTCATCGGGTATAATTATTGTCGAAGTGCCGGGACGGTAACTGCAGAGGGCATCGCTGACTGCTCGAACAACACCGGTACAGCGCCGACAATCACTGCGTTGCTAGAAATACCTAGATAGCTGGCAACCATCAACTCGGCATGGGTGTCTTAATAGGTGACACCGCCGAGCTTGGGCGACCAATTGTCCTCGGCGGATCAAATCCATAGTATCAGTTACCCCCGACTCTGGTATCACGACCGGGAATCGCGTTCGCCCGCAGGATTCCCGTTTACGGTTCGGTTCGTATCAGGGGCATGATGACCGATACCTCGCTTCGGTTGGCACCGCGCTTAGGCGCGACGATCCTGCATATCCTCCTGTTCACGGTCCTGACCACGGCCGCGGTCGCACGGCCACACCCTGATCTCCGCGACGACTTCCCCGATCGCATCGACGGCATCCACGTGCTGGACGGCTCCTACGTCATGGATGTGGGGACCCTGCGCGTGAACATCACCAACCACGGCCTCATCGGCTCCCAGTTCACCGATTACCAGCCCTTCTCCAGCGCGCCGTCCGCCCAGTGGCCCGGGGGCTCGGGGGACGAGTACCTCTATGGCGCCGGTCTGTGGATCGGCGCCCGCGTGGCCGGCGAACCCTCGGTCACCACCGGCCAGCCCCAGCGGGAGTTGCGGCCGGCGGAGGACATCGCCGCCACCATCTACGAGGCCCAGCGCGGGCGAGTCCTGCGGCCCACGTACTCCGATCGCATCACCGGCCGCCGCCTGCCGGAAGTTCACCACGACGACGACGGTGACGGCGCCTGGGACGAGGACGGCCTCAACGGCGTAGACGACGACGGCGACGGCAGCATCGATGAGGACTTCGGCCAACTCGGCGACCAGATGATGGTCGCCACCATGCACGACAACACGCCTCTCGTGCTCGAGATCTATCCGGACCACGAGCCCCTGGGCCTGACCGTTGTCCAGCGGTCCACCGCCTGGGCAGACCCGGACTTCGACGACTTCGTGGGACTGGACTTCGAGATCCACAACAACAGCCACCACGTCATCGAGGATCTCTACCTGGGATTCTACGCCGATTGCGATATCCAGCGGCGGGAGGAAGCCCACACCGATCCGGACGACCTGGCGGGCTTCTACGACGGCGTGGCGCGCGGTCCCGACGGCCGCTACCACCGGATCCAGGTGGCCTGGATGCGGGACGGGGCGGCCGAGGACCCGTTGCCGGGCGTGATCGGGGTGATGCTTCTGGACCACACCACCGACTTCAGCGGCTGGCGTGCGCCACCGGGCCTGGGGGTCACCGGATTCCAGTCGTTCACCATGAACGAATCGTACCTGCAGGGCGGTGAGCCCCTGAGCGATGCCGACCGTTACCACGCCCTGAGCCAGGCCCGCTTCGACCGGGACACCCACGCCAACGAGGGCGAAGACTACAAGATCCTCATCTCCACCGGTCCGTTCAAGTACCTGCGGTCGGGCGGCGTGCTCCGTTACCGGATCGCCCTGGTCATGGGGGACGGTCTGGACGGCATGCTCCGCAACGCCCTGCAGGCCTCCATCGCCCAGCGCGGGGCGTGGTTCGACGCGGACCAGAACTACTTCACGGGCCTCAGAGGGCGGGAGACCAAGGTCTGCTTCGGCGACTTGCCTCCCCTGTACGGCGTGCGGCCCCTGGGTACGTACTACGCCGACCACGCGGACGAGCGTTGCACGGGGCCGGGTCCCTTCATGACCGAGACCATCGAGCACGACGACAAGGTCTTCACCGATACGGACGGCCGCCGGTGCATCTACGTGAACGCCGACAATTGCGAGGCGTGTTTCCAGAGCAGGGGCGAGGAATGCGAGCCGCCCGATCTGCCCGCCGGGGCCAGTCCGCAGGTCGCATCCGAGACCGTCGCCAAGTCCGGTTTCGGCGGGCGCGAGCACCGGGCGGCCTGGCTGCTGACCGGCGCCCTGCCGCCCTTGCCGCCGGCCATGCGGGTGGTGCCCAGGGACGGTCGCGTGGAGATCTACTGGGACGACCGCAGCGAATACGACCTGGACCCCATGGCGCGGGTCTACGACTTCGAGAGCTACCGGGTGTGGCGCGTCACCGACTGGACTCGTCCCGCGGGGGTGGACGAGCGGCAGATCCCGCCGGCGTCCATGTGGGACCTCATCGTCGAACGGGATCTCGTGAACACCATTCCGGCCGGCATCGGCCCTGCGGCCCACGAGACGCAGCTCGGCCGCAACACCGGTCTGACGGACATCCGCTACCGGCCGATCTGCCTGGACGATCCGTTCTTCGCGGGGGTCAAGGCGGTCATGAAGACGGTCGTCGCTGCCGATCCCGCGGGCGATCTCGTGCGTCTGCCGTCCCTGCGGCGGTTCGACGGCAGGCCTCGCCCGGGGTACGAAGAGCTTCTGCCCTGGGAGGAGCACATGGCGGTGCTGGACACGTTCTTCGCCACCACGTCGCGGCCGGCGGACACGGCCAACGGCGTCGTCGGCAAGCACGGCACACGCTACTACCGTTACGTTGACCGGGACCTGCACAACAACTTCGCTACCTACTACGCAGTGACCGCCATGGACCACGCCCTGGTCTTGAGCCACCGGCAGTGGGTGCCCGCGGGCTACGGCGTCGAGGCGGCTCCCGGCCAGAACTTCGTACTCACCCGGCCCCGCCAGGCGGCCCAGACCGCCACCGAGCGGGCGTCCGGCGCCAACATCTTCGTCTACCCGAATCCGGTCACACGGGAGGCACTGGCCGAGTTCGATCTCCAAGAGACCACCTGGAGCAACCCCACCGGCGCACAGATCGTCTGGGCGAACCTGCCTGCAGCCCGCAACACGATCCGCATCTACACCGCTTCCGGCGACCTGGTCCAGACCCTGAAACACGACGGAACCCTGGGGGACGGCTGCGCCTCCTGGAACCTGGTCAGCCGCAACCGCCAGGAGATCTCCTCGGGCATCTACCTCTACGTCGTGCAGTCCGAGGACAGCCGTTTCGAGGACTTCGCCGGCCGTTTTGTCGTCGTCTGGTAGGCGCGCCACGGCCGTTCCGGACTGGACATTCGCCCCGATTCTTGCGAAGCTGTCATGAGTGCGTTCGCGGAAGGGGGTTGGGATGCCGCGCCACGTCGGATATCTGTTTCTATCGGCCTTGGTCCTGGTTGTGCCCATCGCGGCAGCCCAGGATGTCACCGCACCCGTCGTTACCCACACCGCGCCCGTCGCCGGCGACACGGACGTGACCACCTCCCTGGTGGCCGTCTTCGTACATTTCGACGAGCAGATGGATCGCGACACCTACGCCGGCAACGTCTACCTGACGGTGGGCACGGCGGCGGGGGGCACGCGCGTGGCCATAGGGACGCTCCATGCGGGTGGCACCTACTGCGGCCTGGCGCTGGCGGAAACCCTGGAACAGGAAACGATCTACGGAGTCCATGTCACCACCGGTGTGGCCGACCTGGCGGGCAACGTCCTCGCCGCTCCCTATACCGGCACCTTCACGACCGCGTCCGCCGCCAACGAGGATACCGACCCGCCCTTCGTGGCCCAGACCACGCCCCTGGCCGGAGCGGTCGGTGTACCCGTGGATATGGGCGCCGTGATCGTCACCTTCAACGAAGGCATGGACGCGACCTCGCTGACGGGAGCCGTGTCGCTGCGGGTGGGCCTCACGCCCGACGGCCCGGCCGTGTCCCTGGCGGGCCAGTCCGTCGACGGCGGCGACTGCACTCTGACCCCGACGGAGCTCCTGGCGGCGGGCACCGTGCACTCGATACATGTGACCACTGCGGCGACAGACCTGGCCGGTAACCCGCTGCCCACGGGCTTCAGCTGTTCGTTCCGCACGGCAACGGCGGGGCCGGACCTGGCGGCGCCCTTCGTCACCAGCACCGATCCGGGCGACGGCGCCACCGGCATCCATCAGGACATCGCCTCGGTGCGCATCGACTTCAACGAACTCATGGATATCGACACCTACGAGGGGAACATCGCGCTGAGCGGGCCCGGCGCCGGCGTGGCGGGCCTCGTGGTGGGTGTTTCCCACGTGACGGTGCTCCTGAGCGGCGCCCTGGCCACCACCACCGAGTACACGTTGGAGGTGGGGTCGGGGGTCAGGGACGTGGCGGGCAACGGTCTGACCACTCCGCACACGGCCCGGTTCACGACATCGAACCAGGTTCCGGGCGAGCGCATGTCCTGGGGCGGATTGAAGGCGAGCTTCCGCTGATCCGTATCGTCCGCGTCAGTCCGCGTGCACCGTGGCGGTGATCCGCGTCTCTCCCAGCTCATCCTTGACCGAGAGCACCAGGCGGTGCGGTCCGGTCAACACGTCGACCTGGCCATACCCGAAACAGGTCAACGGCCGGCGGTACTTCCGGAAGCCCTCGCCCCAGGTGCCGTGGGTCCACACGCCAAACTTCCCCGGTCCCTGGTACGTGGACGTGTCGCAGCCGGGGGTGTAGACGTCGGCGCCGGGCACCATCATCTCCCAGAAGGTGTTATAGACCGGATTCGTGCCGTCGGTGATGGCGCCGGCGTGGAGGTCACCCGACATGAGCACCACGTTGCGCACCTCGTGGTGGTTGATGAAGTCGGTCAGTTCCCGGCCTTCGTGGCGGTAGTCGCACCAGTTGTCGGCGCCGCACTTGACGGTGGGATTGAAGACCGATCCGGTGAGCAGGATCTTCCAGACGGCGGTGGAGGCCAGCAATTCCCGCTTCAACCAGGCCTTCTGTTCCGCTCCGAGTAGGGTCTTGTCCGCCGCGGGGGCGTCGCGGGGCGTGCGGTGGAAGCGGCCGTCCAGCAGGAAGAACTGGACCTGGCCCCAGCGCCAGGTCTGGTAGATCCCTTCCTCAGGCGCCGGGCGAGCGAAGCCGGGGAAGTACTCATCGTAGATCCTCAGGGCCAGGTGCTTGGCGTGGTAGGTACCGTCGGAGCCGTTGCAGCAGAAGTCGTGGTCGTCCCAGAAGTGGGCGATGCTGCCGCGGCGGAGAATGTAGTCCACCAGGTCCGTGCGCCGGGACATGCCGCGCTGGAGATTCTCCCGGTACATGGTTCGCGTCCGCTCGCGAATGTCCTCGAGGGTGCGCTCCGGTCCGTTCTTGGCCCGGCCGGGATTGCGATGATCGAAGTCGCCGCCGAGGATGGCGAAGGCCGGGTCGCAGGCGGCGGCCGAACGGAAAGTTTCGACCCGGCCGCCGGAGTTGGGATTCTGGAAGTCGGTCAGGTACACGAAGGTGAACTCGGCGGATTCGTCGACGGTTGGGGCGGTCCTGAACCTGGGGTAGGGTGGTTGCAGGGCGACCTTGCCGGCGACGACCGGTGCGTAGTAGTAGAGGACGTCCGGTTGCAGCGGTTCGATGATGACGCGCGCGGTGAAGTCCTGTTCCGCGACGGTTGCTGCGGTGGTCGAGACGGAGAACCGGGCCAGGGCCGGGTCGGTGCCGTAGCGGAAGGCCACCGGGGCCGGTCCGTCGAGGCGTACCCACAGTTGCGCTCGGCTCTCGGTGACGCCGCCGACGGTGGGGCCGTGGGTCAGAGAGGCTGTGGCCGGGGCGGTGGCGTCCGCGGCTGCGGCCACACCCGCGACCAGCGCCAGGAGTCCCAGACCTAGAGCGCAGAGGTGGCGTCGAGCGAGATTCGAGCTGTTCCGTTGCATGGCCTTCAACGCGTTCCTCCCGTGGCGTCCGGTCCCTGGGCGAGGACGGATTCTAGCACGGCCGGGCGCGCATCCGCTGTGACGATCACCCACCGACGAACGAAGGCCCCGGACCGTAGCCCGGGGCCTCGTCTTCAATACGGTATCGCGTCTACTTCAGGAGCGCCATCTTGCGCGTTTCCTCGTAGCCGGAACCGGTCTTCATCCGGAACAGGTAGGTGCCGCTGGTGACCGGGCGGCCGCTCTGGTCGCGTCCGTCCCAGCTGTACACGCCTTCGTAACTCCCCGCCGTCAGACGCGCGTCGACCACGGTCTTCACCAGGCGGCCCCGCACGTTGAAGACCTGCAGGGTGACCTGGTCGTCGTTCTCCAGGAAGAAGGAGAACTTGGTCTGGGGGTTGAACGGGTTGGGGTGGTTGCCGCGCAGGGCGGTGACCTCGGCGTCGGGCACGGCGGACACCATGTCGTTGACGGCGCCGGGGGTGCCGAAGTCGCCGGTTCCGAAGACCACGGCCGCGGTTTGCCAGTTGGTGCCGTCGTTGTTGTCGCCGGTGCCCTTGTACTGCATGGAGGCGCCGGTGGGGTCGGGCCACAGGGTGCCGCCGTCCCACATGACGCGATCGATCTCCGTCAGGGTGCCGTCCAGCAGAACGAGTTCATCCGCGGAATTGCCCTGGGCGATGCCGGAGTACTGGTACTTCAACGTGACGCCCTCGAGGGCCATGATCGTGGCGTTGACGCCGAACACGGCGTACTCGCCCGGTGCGATCACCAGGGGCGCGCCGTTGGCGATGACGTGGCTGTCGGTGCCGTCGTCCTTGATGGTCCAGCCTTCCATGTCCACCGGGTCGGCGCCGGCGTTGTAGACCTCGAACCACTCGCCGTCGGCGTCACCGAGGATCAAGGGATTCTGCATGATCTCGTTGATGACGATGTTGACCTCGCCCGGCTCGACGATGGCGGCGGTGCTGTTGGTCACGATGGGGTTGCCGGCGAGGTCCTCTACGGTCGAGACACTCACCGTGTTGTCGATGCCACTGATGGAGGCGGCCAGCGTGAGGACGACCTTGGTGGAGTCCACCTGGACGACCGCCGCGGTGACGGTCGTGGTGTTGGCCGGGGTCGCCGTCTCGTAGACCGAGTAGTTGGCGGCGTCGTTGCCGGTGGTGGCGTCGATGCCCTCGCTGAACTGCAGCGTGACCTCGGTGGGAGCCGTGAGGGAAGCGCCGGTGAGCGTCGGCGGCGTCAGGTCCGGGCCCTGGCCGTTGTTCACCACATCTGTGGCCAGGCCCACCAGGATCTGGCCCTGGCTGTTGTACTGGCTGCCCGCGCCGGCGGCCACCAGGACGTCGCCCACCAGCCAGGTGTCCAGGCCGGCCACCACGTCGTCGTCGATGCGGATCACCAGGGGACCCGAGCCGTCGTCGATGGTGAAGTTGTGGGCCGGGTTGGTGCCGGTGGTGGTGGCGATGGCGGTGATGGGGCCGGTGGAGGAGACGTAGGTGCCCACGTTGGCGAACGCGGCGGCCGCGCCGGTGCCGAAGCTGGTCGGCGTCAGGGCCGGGTTGCCCGTGCTGACCAGTTCCACCTCGTAGCGCACGATCTCCACCGTGTCGAAGTACCAGTCCAGCGTGCCGGTGACCTTCACGATGTTCGTGGTGTCGTAGAGGTCGGCCATGCCCGTGGAGACGAAGGTGCCGTAGACGTTCAGGCCGCGCCCTGAGGCGTCCTGGACGAAGGCGCTGACGCTGGTGCCGTCGGCCTGGTAGTCGCCGGGGATGTAAATCTGGCCCTGGATCATGACCACCGTACCGTCGAAGCCCGTGCTGTCGGCGTGGATGGAGGCGATGGAGGTGACGGTCTCCGCGGCGACGGTGTAGCCGAGGGTCGTGCTCGTGTCGGCCAGGGCGTCGCTGTCGGTACCGATGACGTAGTACTCCACCACCTGGCCGCTGCTGAGGGCGGGGATGGTCCCGGTCCAGGCGTCGCCGCCTCCGCTGCTCATGACGACGGGGGACTGGAGCACGGTGTCCACGGTGTACTCGATGGTCGCTCCGGTCACCGTGCCGTCGCTGTCGGTGACGTCGCAGGTGACGGCCGCGGTCTCGCCCGGCTCGGGCAGGAGGGACCGGTGCATGAGGTTCGCCACGTGGGGCGGCTGCAGGGCCGGGGTGCCGTTGGCCGCACCCGGGGTGCCGTAGTCGCCGCTGCCGAAGATGGTCGTGGCCGTGGCGGCGGCCCAGTTGGCGCCCACGTTGTTATCGCCCGTGGCCTCGTCCCACATCATGGAAGCGCCCGTGGGATCGGGCCAGGAAGCGCCGCCGTCCCACTCCACGCGGTCGATCTCGATCGAACCGGCGTCCGTGAGGATGAGTTCGTCGTCGCTGTTGCCCAGGGCGATGCTGCCGCCGTACTCGTACAGGGCGGTGATGCCCTCGCCGGCCGCGCCGGCTGCGTTGCGGGCCAGCACGACGTAGGCACCGGCTGGAACCATCAGCGGCGCGCCGTTGGCGATGGTGTGGGTGTTGGAGCCGAGGTCGGCGATGGTCCAGCCCTCGATGTCGATGGCGCCGGCGGTGACGTTGTGGATCTCGAACCACTCGCCGTCAGCGTCGGCCAGGGCCGCCGGGTTCTGCATGATCTCGGTGATGACGATGTCACCGGGGGCGGCGAAGGCCGTGCCGGCCACGAGCGAGATCAGAAGCGCGAGGAGGATACCCGTGGCGGGAAGGCGATGGGTCGAGCGATTCATGCGGAGACTCCTTCGAGATGCACCGGCGCTCCCGGGCGCCGGTTCGGGCCGTATTCAATGTAGCCCAGGAGAATACCATAAGACGTGTCGATAGTCAGGAAATTTTCCATATCAGGCGCTCGCGAGCGTGTCAAACACCTGCACGAGTGACCCGGTCCGTCGATCCGGTCCGGCCCCACCCGGACCGCGGGTATAACCGGACTCCTGCCGTCCCGCCGTCACCTTTCTCTTGAGTTGGCTTCGTTCTGTCTCTACGGTCGGGGCTGGGCAAGTCGTCCACGGGAGTCCTGAGTGAGGAAACGGGGGAAAGTATGAGCGAGCATCGAGGAGTGGATTTCTACAGATTCAGCGGGAGCCTGAGCGACGAGGAGCGCAGTGTGCGGGAGACTGTCCGCCGTTTCGTCGACCGGGACTTCCTGCCGCTACTGCGCCGACACTTCAAGGATGGGACTTTTCCTGTCGAGCTCATTCCCGAGCTCGGTGCTCTGGGATTGCTCGGACCTTCGGTGAAGGGTCCCGGCTGTCCGGGACTGAGCTACACCATGTATGGCCTGATCTGCGAGGAACTGGAACGAGGTGACAGCGGTCTGCGCAGCTTCGCCTCCGTGCAGAGCAGCCTCGTGATGTGGCCCATCGCGACCTACGGTTCCGACGAACAGAAACAGAAATGGCTGCCGGAAATGGCGGCGGGGCGCAAGGTGGGCTGCTTCGGCCTGACCGAGCCCGACCACGGTTCCGATCCGGGAGCCATGGAAACGCGGGCGGTGCGCGACGGCGGCGAGTGGGTTCTCAACGGCGCCAAGCTCTGGATCACCAATGCGAACCTGGCCGACGTGGCCGTCGTCTGGGCCCGGGCCGAGGAAGGGGTCTTCGGCTTCCTCGTGGAGAGGGGTACGCCCGGCTTCACCACGAATCCGATCCACGGCAAATTCAGCCTGCGGGCCAGCGACACGGGCGAACTTGTCCTCGATGAGGTCCGGATCCCGGAGAGTCAGCGCCTGCCGGGCGCCAAGGGTCTGCGGGGACCGCTGTCCTGCCTCAACGAGGCCCGCTACGGTATCGCCTGGGGCGCGGTCGGGGCGGCGGCGGATTGCTACGAGACGGCCCTGAAGTACGCCGGCGAACGGGAGCAGTTCGACCAGCCCATCGCGTCGTTCCAGCTCGTGCAACGGAAGCTCGTCAGGATGCTCACCGAGATCACCAAGGCCCAGGGCCTGAGCCTGCAGCTGGGTCGGCTCAAGGATTCCGGCGTCAACGAAGTGCCGCTGGTCTCCTTGGCCAAGCGCAACAACGTGGCCATGGCCCTCGATTGCGCGCGCACGGCCCGCGACATACTCGGCGCGGCCGGGATCACCGACGAGTTCTCGCCCGGACGTCACATGGCCAATCTCGAGTCCGTGATCACCTACGAGGGGACCCACGACATCCACACCCTCATCGTGGGAGCCGAGATCACGGGGATCCAGGCGTTTCGCTGACCGGCGAGCTGGCGGCGAACCGGGACGATAATTGCGTGTTCGATGACCGTGCGGTAGACTCGATCCTGCCGATATTCCAGGTAACCAGGAGGAGGCGTCCATGTCTATCGATTGGCTGGCCCGCGACGACGAGATCAAGAACCACTCCCTGATCGGCACCGAACACTGGGGGACCGAGGCGCCCTGTACGGTCTACGAAAAGCGGCCCGTCATCGACGCCAAGGGCCAGGCGGTGGAAGGTCTGTTCACGGCCTGGATCACGCTGAACAACCCGGCCCAGTTCAACTCCTACACCACGGAGATGGTCAAAGGCGTGATCGCCGGTTTCCAGGCCGCCTCGTCGGACCGGAGCGTGGTGGCGGTGGTCTTCACCGGTGCGGGTGATCGCTCGTTCTGCACCGGCGGCAACACCAAGGAGTATGCCGAGTACTACAGCAGGCGACCCAACGAGTACGGCGAGTACATGGATCTCTTCAACGCCATGGTCGACGGCATACTCGGGTGCAAGAAACCCACTCTCTGTCGCGTCAACGGCATGCGGGTTGCCGGTGGCCAGGAGATCGGCATGGCCTGCGACCTCACGATCTCCAGCGATCTCGCTGTGTTCGGGCAGGCCGGCCCCAAGCACGGCTCCGCTCCCGACGGCGGCAGCACCGATTTTCTACCCTGGATGCTCTCCATCGAGGACGCCATGTGGAACTGCATCTCCTGCGAGATGTGGAGCGCCTACAAGATGAAGCTCAAGGGACTGATCACGGCGGCGGTCCCCGTGCTGCGGGTCGACGGCGAGTTCGTGCGTAACCCCCTGGTCGTCACCGGTACCTATGTGGATGACGGCGCCGTCGTCTACGGCGAGAACAAGCTCGGCGAGGCCGCCCATCAGGCCAAGGGCCTGCTCAAGTCCGGCAGCGTGGATTTCAGCGGGCTGGACCAGGAGATCGACCGGATCGTCTGGCGTTTCACCAACCTCTTCCCGGGCTGTCTCATCAAGTCCATCGACGGCATCCGCGCCAAGAAGAAGTTCTTCTGGGATCAGACCAAGCTGGCCAACCGCCACTGGCTGGCAGCGAACATGAGTGGCGAGGCGTTCCTGGGCTTCACCGCCTTCAACAGCCGCAAGCAGACCGGTAGTGACGTCATCGACTTCGTCAAGTTCCGCCAGCTGATCGCCGCGGGGGCCATCATGGATGACGACGCCTTCGCCGAGGTTCTGCCCCGCCCCGAGTAGGCGAGGATCACCGTCGGCACGACCCCGTGAACGCCCCTCGACCACTGGCCGGGGGGCGTTTTTGGGGATTGACGTTCAACGCCTCGGCGGGTAATCTATCGAACGTCAGTTCGAAAATGAGCGTCGTCGTCGAAACACGCTCCGGAGTTGCCGGACTCGCTAGCCGTTAGGCGTTTAATCATATGTCGCTCAATGACTTCTTTCTCCATAGGCCGCAAACCGTCGCCGAGGCCTGCGAGCTCGGCCTCAAACATGGGCAGGATGCCGCCTATCTGGCGGGCGGTACCGACCTGCTGGTGGATCTGCGATCGGGACGAAGATCCGTCGCCCACGTCATCTCGCTCGCCGAGTTGGCCGAGTTTCAGCTGATTCGATTGGAAGACAACCACTTGCGGATCGGCTCCATGGCCAGGATGGTCGCTGTTTCGAGCTCTCTCGAAGTGCAGGAGTCCTGTCCGGCGCTCTGCTCGGCGATCGATGCCATGGCCGGCCGGCAGATCCGGAACCTGGCCACGCTGGGCGGCAATATCTGTTGCGGAGTACCCTGTTCGGACACGCCTCCGGTCCTTTGCGCCTGCGACGCCGACCTCGTCATGCTCGGTGGGAACGGTGAGCGGACGGTCGCGGTGCGGGATTTCTTTCTCGCGCCGCGCGTGACCGTCCTCGAGCCGGGAGAGGTTCTCGCCGAGATCCGCATCCCGGCGCGGTCGGACGGGTCCGGGGCGGCGTTCCAGCGTTTCGCGCTGCGTAGCGGTTCGGCACTGGCCGTGGCCTCGGTTGCGGCCTGGGTGAAGTTGGACGCCGAGGAGATCGCCGACGCGAGGGTCGTGCTGGGAGCCGTCGGTCCGGTGCCGATCTACGCCGACCGTTGCGCCCAGGAACTCGTCGGCAAGCTGCCTTCGGCCGAGTCGTTCGCCGCGGCCGGTAGCATCGCCGCGGAGGAAGCCCGGCCCATCAGCGACCTGCGGGGCAGCGAGCAGTATCGCCGGGAGATCGTCGAGGTCCTGGCGGCGCGCGCACTGGAAGAAGCCGTCACCCGGGCTCGGGGAGGTGGCCGATGACGGGGCGGGAGAGCGGTTCCCGGCTGATCAACCTCACGGTCAACGAACAGGTCCATGAAGTGGGCGTGGCCCCCGGAACGACCCTCAAGGAGGTTCTGCGCCGGGACCTGGGACTGACCGGAACCAAGAGCGGCTGCGACGCCGGGGATTGTGGCGCCTGCACGGTCCTGATGGACGGACGGGCCGTGACTTCGTGCCTGGTGCTGGCCGCCACCGCCGACGGCGCGGAGATCAGGACGATCGAAGGCGTCGCTCAGGGCAACGACCTGCATCCGCTGCAGAAATCATTCATCAAGCACGGCGCGCTGCAGTGCGGCTTCTGCACGTCGGGCATGCTGATGACCTGCATCGAGCTCATCGAGCGCAATCCCGAGCCGGACGAACAGGAGATCAAGGCCGCCCTGGCGGGGAACCTCTGCCGCTGCGGCACCTACCCGCGCATCCTCGAAGCGGTGAAGAACTGGCGCAGTTTCGAGGGCGTGCCCCTGGACACCGAGCCCTTCGACGAGCACGAGCGCGACCAGGAGCGGGACCTTGACGTGGCCGGCCGGGGAGTGCCGCGGTACGACGGTCCCGACAAGGTCACCGGCCGCACGCTCTACGCCGCCGACTTCAAACTGCCGGGCATGATCCACGGCAAGATCCTGGGCAGCAGCGTGGCTCACGGCCTCATCAAGCGGATCGACACGGCCCGCGCCCGCGAGTTGCCCGGCGTGCTGGCCGTGATCACGGCCGAGGACGTGCCCGACAGGTTCTACGGGGTCAGTCCCGCTCGCTACGACGAGCAGATCCTGGCCCGCGAGCGCGTACGCTACATCGGCGACGAGGTCGCTGCGGTGGCGGCCGTGGACGAGGCGACGGCCCAGAAGGCCCTCGACCTGATCGAGGTCGAGTACGAGGAACTGCCGGCGGTCTTCGATCCCGACACGGCCATGGCCGACGGCGCCCCGCTGATCCACCCGGAGAACCCCCGCTACGCCGGCAACGTCAACACGGCGGTCGAGTGGCACTTCGGCGACGTGGACGAGGGCTTCGCCGCTGCCGATGTGGTCGTAGAGGAGAAGTTCGTCGGCAACCGCGTCTACCAGTGCCCCATCGAGCCCCACGCGACGCTGGCCCGCTGGGAACACCACGCGGGCAAGCTGACCCTGTGGTCCTCGTCCCAGACGCCCCACTACCTGCGCCACACCCTGAGCCGGGTCTTCGATATTCCCCAGGGCGACATTCGGACCATCGCGCCCTGCATCGGCGGCGGCTTCGGCGTCAAGGCCGAGACGACACCGCTGGACTTCTGCGCCGTGGTCTTCGCCAGGATGACGGGCCGGCCGGTGATGATGAAGTACACCCGCGAAGAGATGTTCACCCACTTCCGTGGACGCCACAAGCAGCACATCGAGATGAAGCTCGGGTTGAAGAAGGATGGTTCGATCACCGCCTGCCAGTCGCGGATCCTGCTCGACGGCGGCGCCTACACTTCCTTCGGCGTCATCACCGCCTACTACGCCGGTTCGATGATCCCGACCCTGTACAACATTCCGAGCTACAAGTACGACGGCTACCGCGTCTACACCAACCTGCCGGCCAGCGGCGCCATGCGGGGCCACGGCGTGCCCGCGCCCCGCTTCGCCTTCGAGTCGCTCATGGACATGGCCGCCGAGCAGCTCGGGTTGGATCCCCTGGAGATGCGCCTGACCAACGCCATGCAGCCCGAGACCGTGACCTGCAACTTCCTGGACATCAGATCCTGCGAGTTCGTGGCCACGCTGGAGCAGGCGCGCGAGGCGACGCGCTGGCGGGAGAAGAAGGGGAGCCTGCCGCCGGGCAAGGGCATCGGCGTGGGCTGCGGCGGTTTCGTGTCGGGCGCCGGATATCCGATCTACCGGTCCAAATTTCCCCACTCCAATGCGCTGATTCGCGTTTCGGAGGACGGTCTGGCGGCTTCGCTGCACATCGCCGTGGCGGAGATCGGACAGGGCTGCAACACGGTCCTGCCCCAGATCGCGGCCGAGGAGCTCGGCATCCCCTACCACCGCATGTGGTTGGTGGACAGCGACTCGGTGCTGGCGCCCACGGATCTGGGCTCCTACTCGAGCCGCGTGACCCTGATGGCCGGCAATGCCGTGCGCATGGCCGCCGCCGAGATCAAGCAGAACCTGCTGGTGGTCGCCGGCGGGTTGCTGGGCACCGACGCCCAGGGACTCGTGGCCCGCGGTGGGCGGATCTTCTGCGCCGCCCATCCGAGCGTGGGCCTGGATTGGGACGAGGTGGCCCGCGAGGCCTTCTCCCGCGGCGGGCCGGTCACCGGAACCGGCCACTACTCGCCGCCGCCGAACCTGGGCGGTCCGGTCAAGGGTTCGGCCGTGGGCACGTCGCCGGCCTACAGCTTCTCGACCGCCGTAGCCGAGGTCACGGTGGATCTGGAGACGGGCTACGTGACCGTCGACGAGTTCACCGATTTCAGCGACGCCGGCACCGTGATCAATCCCGTGACTTTCCACGGCCAGGTGGAAGGCGGCATCATCATGGGTCTGGGCGAGACGCTGATGGAGGATACGCTGGTCCGGTCGGACGGTTCGCTGGTCAATCCCGACCTGCACGGCTACCTGGTGCCGACGGTGGGCGACACGCCGCGCATCGTCTCGCGCGCCGTGGAGAGCTACGAGCCGCGCGGTCCCTTCGGCGCCAAGGAAATCGGCGAAGGCTGCATGCTGCCGATCTCGGGCGCCATCGCCAATGCCATCCACGACGCCTGCGGAGTGCGGGTCACCGAACTGCCGATCACCCCCGAGAAGATCCTGTCCGGTCTGCGAAAGCAGCGGAACGAGGCAAAGAGTTGAGCGTGGGAGAACGACGATCATGACGGAACTGGACAGGAGCGGGACGGACGGCAACGCGGGCGGCATGACCTCCCGCACGGCGCCCAAGCTCGACCATCTGCTGGGCATCGCGGCCGGACTCATGGCCAGGCGCGGATTCGGCCGGACCTCAATCCGCGACGTGGCCAACGAGACAGGAATCAGCCTGGGCGGCCTCTACTACTACTTCAAGAACAAGGAAGACCTGCTCTTCCTGATCCAGGAACGCACTTTCGGCGCTCTGCTCGAGCTGCAGGAAGCGGCCCTCGCCGAGGGCGGTGACGCCGAAACGCGCCTGCGCCGCCTAGTGCGCAACCACCTGCGTTATTTCTTGGATCACTTCAACGAACTCAAGGTCTGCACCTACGAACTGGAGTCCCTCGAGGGCGAACGCTACGAGGCCATCGCCGAGTTGCGGCGGTGGTACTACCACCGCCTGGCCGAGATCGTGGCCGAGGTGTGGGGCGTTCCCGGCGACAGGCTCGAGAGCGACGGTCGGGTGCGCCACGCCACACTGTTCGTCTTCGGGATGCTGAACTGGATCTTCACCTGGTACGACGCCGACCGTGACAAACCCGTCGACCGCCTGGGCGACGAGATGATCGCCCTGGTCATGGACGGATTGCGCGCCGGCCCGCCGCCGGAAAGGACGGAAAGCTCATGATGCTGGGACTCGAGGGGAAGGTGGCCATCGTCACCGGCGGTAGCCGGGGCATCGGCGCCGCGGTCAGTCTCGAGCTGGCCCGGCAGGGCTGTGACGTGGCTCTGACCTATCACGGCCGTAAGGACGCCGCGGACGCCGTGGCCGCGAAGATCGAGGAGCTGGGCCGGCGGGCCCTCGCCGTGCAGGCCGATGTCTCCAGCACCGAGGAGACCGACCGCTCCGTGTCCGAGGTCATCGACAAGCTGGGCGGTCTGGACATCCTGGTCTGCAACGCGGGCATCACCTGGGACGGGGTGATCTGGAAGATGACGGACGAGCAGTGGGACAAGGTGCTGGACACCAACCTGCGCGGGTACTTCACCTACAACCGCGCGGCCGCCCGCGTCTTCAAGGACCAGCGCGGCGGCAAGATCGTCAACATCTCCTCGATCAACGGACTGCGCGGCAAGTTCGCCCAGTCCAACTACTCGGCCTCCAAGGCGGGCAACAACGCCTTGACCAAGGCCCTTGCCAAGGAACTGGGGAAGTTCAACGTCAACGTCAACGCCGTGGCCCCGGGCATGGTGGCCACGGAGATGGCCGCCAGCATCCCTCCGGAATTCCTCAACGCCGCGGTCGCCGACACGGTTCTCGGCCGCATCGCCAGCTCGGAGGACGTGGCCCACGTGGTCGCCTTCCTCTGTTCGGACTACGCACGACACGTGACCGGCGAAGTGATCAAGGTCGACGGCGGCCAGTACATCTGACCGGAGGAACGATATGACGAGAGTGGGAGTCGTCGGCATCGGCCACACCGTCTTCGGACGGCGCAGCGACGCGACGGTGCAGGAGCTGGCTTTCGAGGCCTACCGCGAGGCGCTCGCCGACGGCGACGTCGACCCGTCGGTCATAGACGCCTCGGTGATCGGGTCGGTGCCCGAGTACCACAAGCAGCGTTCGTTGGCCGGCGTGATCCAGGAATACCTGGACCTGAATCCGCGCCCGACCTGGCTAACCGAAGTGGCCTGTGCCTCGGGTTCGGCGGCCATCCGCACGGCCTGGCTGTCCATCCGCGCCGGCGTGCATGACGTGGTGGCGGTGATCGGTTGCCAGAAGATGACCGAGCTGACCACGGCCGAGATCCTGGCCCTCATGGGCCGGGTCGGCGATGTGCAGTGGGAATCGGTCTTCGGCACGACCTTCCCCGGCTACTACGCCATGTTCGCCCAGCGCCACAAGCATGAGTTCGGCACAACCAACGACCAACTCTCGCTGGTGGCGGTGAAGAACCACTACTACGGCGCGCGCAACGACAAGGCCTTGTTCCGCAAGGAGATCACCGTCGAGAAGGCCCAGGCTTCCGATCCGGTGGCCTCGCCCCTGAATGTCTACGACTGTTGCGCCAACGCCGACGGAGCGGTGTGCCTCATCCTGGCCGCCGAGGACCGCGCGCGCGACCTGAGCGATCGTCCGGTCTGGCTGGACGGACTGGGCTGTGCCACCGCCAGCATGTCGGTGCTCAGGCGACCGGACCTGACCGGCTTGCCTTCGGCCGCCGACGCGGCGCAACAGGCCTACGACATGGCCGGCGTCGCCGCCGCCGACATCGACGTGGCCGGCGTGCACGACTGCTTCACCATCGCCGAGATCATGGCCTACGAGGACCTGGGCTTCTGCGCCAAGGGCGAGGGCGGGGCCTTTATCCAGGACAAGGCCTCGTACATCGGCGGTTCTTCTCCGGTGAACGTGGACGGCGGCCTCAAGGCCAAGGGCCACCCCATCGGTGCCACCGGCGTCTCGCAGGCCTACGAGATCGTGCGCCAGCTGCGCGGCGACTGCGGCGAACGCCAGGTGCCCGACGCCGACGTGGGCCTGACCCACAACGTCGGCGGCATCGGACAGTATTGCTTCGTGAACCTCTTCAGGAGGGACTGACGTGTTCGACTGGTTCGGCAAGGTCAGCTATTGCCCGCATACGAAAGTCGCCGGTTTCGCCCGCCATCTCAAGGACGGCCGCATCATGGGTTCGCGCTGCGAGGCCTGCGGGGAGGTTGCCTTCCCGCCCCGGGCCGACTGCCCGGCCTGCCGGCACGACGCCTTCGCGTTCGTCGAGATGAGCGGCGCCGGTACCGTCGTCACCTACACGCGCATCGACGCCGCACCGGCCGGCTTCGAGGACGTGACGCCGTTCACGGTGGGCGTCATCGACCTGGAGGAGACCGGTCGTCTGCTGGCCTGGTTCGGCGAGACCATCGACGAGGGGGACATCCGCATCGGCATGCCCGTGCAGGTCGTGCCCCGCATCTTCGAGGATACCGAACAGATCAAGGTCCACTACACCCTGGAACAGCCGGGGACCGGGTGGGTCAAGACAGACTCATCCTGAGCGACCGTCCCCGGGGGAGGATTGCCATGTCCGACCGTTCCTTCGCATTGATCGATCTCAATATCCGCGACGACGTCGCCTACCTGCATCTGGACAACCCGCCCGTGAACATCATGACCGGGGCGATGATGGACGAACTGGCCGCCGCCCTGGAGACCGTGGCGGCCGACGCCTCCCTGAAGGCCGTGGCCTTCACCGCCGGCGGCAAGGCGTTCTGTGCCGGGGCCGACGTGGGCGAGCACCAGCCCGACCAGGTGGCCGCGATGATCGCCTCCTTCGGCCGCTTGTTCCGCAGCCTGGACGCCATGGAGATCCCCGTGGTGATGGCCGTCGAGGGCGCGGCCATGGGCGCCGGCTTCGAACTGGTGCTCATGGCGGACGTGCTGCTGGCCGCCGACGGGGCGTCCTTCGGCCAACCTGAGATCCGGCTGGGTTTCTTCGCCCCCGTGGGCGTGGTAGAACTTCCGGCGCGGGTCGGCCGCGCGCGGGCCATGGAGATCACCTGTTCAGGTCGCGCCTACACGGCCGGCGAGATGGCGGAATTCGGCCTGGTTTCACGCGTGGTTCCCGGCACGGAACTGGAAGCGACCCTTGAGGCCGTCCTGAAGGATTTCCGCCGGGCCAGCCCGCTGGTCTTGCGCCTGAATTCCCGGACGCTCAAGCAATCTCGCGCGACGGACTTCGCTGCTGCCCTGGCCGCGGCGGAACGGGTGTTCCTGGATGATTTGATGACCTCCGCGGATCCGGTCGAGGGCATTGCGGCCTTCTACGAGAAGCGGCGGCCGGAGTGGAAGAACGCCTGACCGGCAGCGGTCACGGCCGGGTGGACGAGAAACGGAGTTGCTCATGCGCATCGTCATCATTGGTGCCGGGGCCCTCGGCGGTCTGGTCGGCGCCCAGCTGACCCGGGGTGGCGAGGACGTCACTCTCGTCGAGATCAACGAGGCCCGGGTCAAGGAGATCCGCAAGTCAGGTCTCCATGTGTCCGAGGGCACGAAGGACGAGGTCCGCGTGGACCTGAACGTGACGTCCTCCGTGGCCGGACTGCCCATAGCGGACCTCGTCTTCATCTCGGTGAAGAGCTACCAGACCGAGGCCGCGTTGAGGTCGTGCCTGTCGGTGATCGGCCCGGAGACGTTCGTCCTCTCCATGCAGAACGGTTTCGGCAACACCGACACCATGGCCACCATCATCGAGCCGTCTCGGATCCTCAGCGGCATCACCTACCACAGCATCCAGCACACCGGACCCAGCCGCATCCGCTACCGGGCCGGCATCAAGCCGATCCAGATCGCGCCCTACGACGGCGACGTCACGCCGGACGTGGAGATGGTGGGCGAGGTGTTCCGGCAGTCAGGACTGGATACGGAGATAGTCGAACAGATCGACGACGTGATCTGGCAGAAGCTCCTGCACAACGCGGTCGTGAATCCGGTCTCGGCCCTGACCGGCCTGACCTGCCGCGAGATGCTCGACGACGAGGACCTGCAGGACTTCATGCGCGACCTGTGCCTGGAGATCGTGGCGGTGATGAAGGCTCGCGGAGTTCCTATCGTCAACGAGGACGATCCCTACGCGCCGGTGGTCGGTTCGCAAACGGCGCTGGGCAAGAACCGGCCGTCCATGTGGCAGGACCTGCTGCGCTCGTACCGCACAGAGGTCGACGCCATCAACGGTGCCGTGGTCAGGGAAGCGGCACATCTGGGCCTGCCGGCGCCACTGAACCAGGGCATCGTGCACTTCATCCATTCCCGCGAGAAACAGAAGTTCCTGCGCAAGCAGGAGGTGGCGGCCACGTTGCGGGCCGAGGCCCGGGCCGCCGTCGAATCCGATCCCACGGCGGACAGCACGCAGGCCGTACCACGCCGGCCGTCCCGGCCGGCCGTGCGCCCCATGCATCCGGCGCCGGGCGGCGGCATGCCGTCGGGCCAGGAGCCGTTGCGGACGGCCCCCAAGCTCAAGGAACTGCTGACCGCCTACTACCGCGACCTGCAGGCGGCGAGCGACGATCCCGACCGGCAGGTCGCCTGGTGTTCCGGCAGTGGGCCGTCGGAGATCCTGCGCGCCATGGATCTGACGCCGTACTTCCCCGAGAACCACGCAGCCCTCATCGGGGCCAGCCGCCAGACGAGCCGTTACATCCCGCGGGCGCTGCAGGAGGGGTTGTCCCAGTTCGCGAATTCGGCCATGGCCAGCGACATCGGGGCCATGCTCGCCGGCGACAGCCCACTGGTCTCGGTGCACGGCATCGACGGTCCACCGCAACCGGACGTGCTCGTCTACAACACGAACTACGGCCACGACCTCGTCCGCTGGTTCGAGTATTATGGCCGCCATTTCAGCGTGCCCGTGCTGGGTCTGCATCCGCCGGCCGCGCTGCACGAGGTCGGGCCCGTGGAGATCGGCGCCGCCACGCAGCAGTTCATGGGCCTGATCGAGAACCTGGAGACGGCCACCGGCCGCCAGCTCGACCAGGATCGCCTGGCCGAGGTCGTCAAGAAGTCCAACCGCTGCACCTACTTGTGGGGGCAGATCCTCGAACTGTGCCGCGCCGTGCCGGCTCCCCTGACCTTCTTCGACACACTGATCCACCTGGCGCCGGCCATCATCATGCGCGGCACGGACCAGGCCGTGGAGTACTACACCCTGCTTCTGGCCGAGGTCGAGGAGAGGGTCGAACGCGGGGTCGCCGCGGTGCCCGGCGAGCGTTTCCGCTTCTACTGGGAAGGTCCGCCGATCTGGCCGGCGCTCAGGCCCCTGGCCGATCTCTTCTGGAACCACGGCGTGGCGGTGGTGGCCTCGACCTACAGCAGCATCGCCGCTCTCGAGGCCATCGACCCGAAGAACCCGGTCGAGAGCATGGCCCGCTGCTACACGAGGATCTTCCACAACCGGTCCGACGCCTACAAGGAGGACTACCTACTGGGCGCCTTCTCCGACTTCAACGTCGATGGCGTCGTCTATCACGAGGGGCGTACGGCGCCCTATCAGAGCAACGTCCGCTACGGACTCGAATTCCAGCTCCGCAAACGGGCCGGGCTGCACACGCTGGTCCTCGAGGCGGACACCCACGACCTGCGGTTGTTCTCCATGAACCAGGTCATGCAGAAACTGCGCGATTTCATCGAGATGCAGGAACTGGCCGCCCTGGAAGCCGGCGGGAGTGAGTGAGCCGATCGCCCGGACGGGTCGGTGACGAGAGTGCGCGACAGGAGTGACCATGGCGAAGAACAAACTTATCAGCCTCGGCATCGACGTCGGCACCGAATGCGTCAAGGCGGTGGTGATGGACGAGGCCGGCGCCCTGCTCGGCAGCGCCGTCGTGCCTCGTTCGGGCTACTTCCAGGACAGGGTGACCGAAGTCCGGCAAATGACCCTGGAGGACGGCGGCGTGGGCGAGGACGATCTGGCCGGGATCTGCGCCACGGGTTTCGCCGAGAACTGCGTCACCGGCGCCACGAGTTTCCTGGGCGAGACCGCCTGCCATGCGCTGGGGGCGTTCCATTTCCATTCCGAGCCCATGGACGTGATCGATCTCGGTGGACGTGATCCGAAGATCATCCGGGTGGACAACCGTGGGCGGCCCGAGGCCATCCACACGCTGCGCCGCTGCGCCGCCGGCATCGGCACCTTCCTGATCTTCGCTGCGCGGCAGCTGGACATTCACCCCACTCGGCTGCAGGAGATGGCCAACATGGCGAGCGAGCCGGCGGAGATCGGCAGCTACTGCTCCATCTTCTCGGGCCAGGACATCCTCGAGCGACTCCGCGACGGTGCGACCCGCGAGGAGATTGCGCTCGGGTGCATCCGTTCCATCGCCGATCGGGTCATCGAGATCGGCAGCCTGGAGGGGCCGGTGCGCGTGACCGGTGGCGTGGCAGAGTATTTTCCCGGCGTCCTGCAGGCTCTCGCCGACACACTCGACATCGAGATCAAGGCCGTGCCCCGGCCCATCCTGGCGGGCGCCGTGGGCGCCGCCCTGTGGGCCCAGCGATCACGGCGACCGCAGTCCGGAAAAGGAGAAGCGTGATGACTGACCAGACCGTTACCCGTTGGGTCATGACGGCCCAGGGCGAACCCTGTGTGGAGCAGACCGAGGCGCTGGACGCGCCGCCCGAGGGCGAAGTCGTCGTTACCGTGGCCGGTTGCGGCGTCTGCCACACCGACATCTCTTTCCTGCATCTGGGCGTACCGACGCGGGCGGAGGCGCCGCTGGCGCTGGGCCACGAGATCAGCGGGACCGTGGCGGCGATCGGCGACGGGGTCGCCGCCGACCTGCTGGGCCGGAACGTGCTGGTGCCGGCGGTCCTGCCCTGCGGCGAGTGCGACACCTGCCGCGGCGGCAACCTCCGCATCTGCCGCGCGCAGGTCATGCCCGGCAACGACCGCCACGGCGGCTTCGCCAGCCACGTCACGGTGCCGGCCCGCTACCTGTGCCCGGTTCCCGACGCACTGCTGGAGAATCACGAATTGTGGGAATTGTCGGTGGTCTCGGACGCCATCACGACTCCGTTCCAGGCGGTGCGCAGCTCGGGCCTCCAGGAGGGCGGCACGGCCATCTGTATCGGCACCGGCGGCATCGGCATCCACGCGGTCCAGATCGCCGCCGCCACCGGCGCCAAGGTGATCGCCCTGGACATCGACGCGGCCAAGCTGGAAGTGGCCGCGGCCCACGGCGCGGACGCGGTCATCCATACCGAGGGGCTGGACATCCGCGGCGTGAAGTCCCAGGTAAAGGAAGCGGCCAAGAACCTGGGCGCCGCGCGCTCCCAGTGGCGGATCTTCGAGATGTCCGGCAGCAAGGCCGGTCAGGAAACGGCCTTCGCCCTACTGAACCAGGGCGCCCATCTGTCGGTGGTCGGTTTCACCATGGCCAAGCTGGAGTTGCGCCTGAGCAACCTGATGGCCTTCGACGCTACGGCCCGTGGCAACTGGGGCTGCGACCCGACGCTGTACTCCGCGGTCGTGGAGTGGATCGGCGCGGGCCGGATCAAGGTGACGCCCTTCGTGGAGAAGCATCCGCTGGCGGAAATCAACAAGGTGCTGGATGCGGCGCATGCGGGCGAGCTCAAGAAGCGCGCGGTGCTCGTGCCGTAGGTCGGGGCGCAGAATGTGAATCGGCCGATATCGGTCCCGAGGAGGCGCCGTGTCCGGAACCAACTACCGGGAGCGGTCACTGGCGCTGCATGGGATGATCTGCGCCAAGTGTGCTCGGGAGTTCACCGAGGCCGATCAACATCTGCTGACCGTCCACCATTCTGATTCAAGGCTGTACGATGACCGGTCCCGGTCACGGCCAGTTGCACGTCTTCCTCACCGAATACTGTCGGGTGATTGGATTTCGCCCGGTTCTCCGGACACAGCATGCGGATGTTCGCGCTTCAAGAAGGAGTTGATGGACGGGTGTCGATCCGGCGTTGATCAATCAGCCCCACCAAGCTAAAAGTCACCAGACTAACCAACCACATGAAATACACCGGATGCGGAAACACCCTCCACCCATCCGGCGCCACCAACCACACCACCAGCGCCAACTTCGTCATCCCCAACGTCCACACCGCCGAGCCGCGCCGGCAGGCCGCCGGCCACAGCATGGTCATCAGCACGATCAGCGTGTATGACGTGGTCAATGTCAGCGCGATCAGCAGCATCTTCAGGATCCCCACCACCGTCAACGCCAGCAGGAAGGTCACCACGCTCAGCACCAGCACCGTCACCCGGCAAAGGAGCTGCTCCCGCGCGGGGTTCAGGTCCGGCGCCAGGAACCGCTTGACCAGGTCGTTGGAAACCAGCGTTGCGCTACCCAGCAGCAGGGCCGAGGCCGTGCTCACGTCCGCCGCCCACAGTCCGGCCAGGATCAATCCCGCCACCGCCGGCTGCAGCCCCAGCACTACACGCGGCAGGGCCTCCGCAGCGACAATGCCCGGGTGCATGACGGCCGCCGCCATGCCGATCACGGCGCTGATGAAACCCACCGGCGCAATGATGGCCGCGCCCAGCAGGTAGCCCCGGCCGGCGGTCTTCTCGTCCCGGGCCGCCAGACCCGGCTGAATCACCGACTGCGTGGAATGGGTCGTCGTGATCATGACGATGAACCAGGCCAGGATCAGTCCGCCGCCCACCGCCGCCGGATCGAAGCCCGGATGTTCGGCCGGCAACCGGGAGGCCAGCTCGCCGAGGCCGCCCAGCTCGCCCACCGTCAGCACCGCCCCCAGGCAGATTCCCACGTAGATGACGACCACGTTGACCACGTTGGTCAGGCCCGCGGCCCAAAACCCGCCAATCAACGTGATACCGACGAACACTGCCGCCGATACCGCCATACCCGTCTGGAAGGAGAAGACCTCGGGCAGTAGCGAGGAGAGGATGGCGCCGCCCGCCACGTACTGCAGGGAAGTGATCACCACCTGGATGACCAGCTGGCCGAAGACGCCGAGCACACGGCCGCCGACGCCGTAGTGCCGTTCGAAGAGTTCAGGCAGGGTCGTCAGTTCCCAGCGGCGGAAGCGGCGCACCGCGAACAGTCCCATCACCGCGGCGCCGGCCGCCCAGGCGGCGTTGTACCAGCCCGCCGAGATGCCCACGGCGTAGGCCCGCTCGGCGACGCCGATGGTCGAAGCGCCGCCCACCGCGAGACCTGCCAGCAGCGAGGCCACCACCACCGTGGGCAGCCCGCGGCCGGCCAGCAGGTAGTTCACCATGCCGCCGCCCCCGCGGGCGGTCAGGCGCCGGGCCCACCAGGTGGCGGCGAACAGGGCGACCAGGTAGAAGACGACGATCAGCAGGGGCACCAGGTTGGTCATGGCCTAGCTGATCCTCAGCCGAACGTCCACCGCCGTGGGGTCCTGCCCGGCCGGATAGGCGAAGATCGGGTTGAGATCCATCTCGGCGATGTCCGGGAAGTCGCCGGCCAGCAGAGACACGCGGATCAGCAGATCCTCCAGGGCATCCAGATCTGCGCCTGGCTGTCCTCGCAACCCCTCCAGCACCGGGTAGCCCTTGATCGACCGCATGAGTTCTCGGGCCTCGGGCCGGCTCAGGGGCGCGACCGCCGCGCCCACGTCCTTGAGAACTTCCACGAAGATGCCGCCCAGTCCGAACATGACCAGGCTGCCCAGACCAGGGGAGGCTTTGGCGCCCAGGATCAACTCCTGGCCCGGTGACTTCTGTTCCATGAGCAGGTAGGACACGTCAGGACCGGCGATGGCCGCGTGCATGGCCGCGAAGGCCTCCTGCAGCGCCGCCATGTCCGCCAGGTTCAGGACCACGCCGCCGGCGTCGGACTTGTGGACGACTTCGGCCGCATCCACCTTCAACACGCAAGGGAAACCAACCTTCTTCGCGGCGGTTTCCAGGTCGTCCGCACCCGCCACGACGGCCATCCGCGGCACGGACACGCCATAGGCCGCGAGCAGGTCGAAGGCCTCCGCCTGGGGCAGGTAGGTGTCGCGGCCGCGGTACCGGGCCACGATGGTCTCGGCGGCGTCCCGGTTGACGTCCAGATCAGGCACGTCCTCTCGCGGCCGCTCGCGTAAAAGGGCGTAGCGGTTCAGGGCGGCCAGGGCGCGGGCCCCGTCCTCGGCAAACTCGTAGACCGGCAGGTCGGCCGCCCGCAGATTCTCGATCAGGCGGTAGTTCTCGCTGAAGGTCTCGACCACCACCACCACCGGCTTGTCCGAACCCTCGGTGGCCTCCTTGATGCGCATGGCGATGGCGTCGATATCAGTGAACGGCGCGGTGACGAAGAAGACCATCACCATGTCGGTGTCCGCCTCGGCCAACAAGGTGCTCACGGCGGCGTGGTAGTGGTTGTGGTCGGCCGTGGCCACCACGTCCACAGGGTTGCCCAGGCTGGCCTCCGCGAAGAGGGCCTCCTTCAGCTTCGCCGTGCCCGCGTCCGACCACTTGGCCAGTTCCAGCCCCTGGTTCACCGACTCGTCCACCGCCTGGATGCCCGGTCCGCCGGTATTGGTGATGATGCCGATGCGATTCCCAGGAGGTGCGTCCTGGGTCGACATGGCGATGGCCGCCTTGATCATCTCGTGGGTATCGGTGAACTGCACGACGCCGGCCTGACGGTACATGGCCTCGGCCATGGTCACCTGATCGACCAAGGCACCGGTGTGGGACGAGACCGCCAGCGAACCCTCGCTGGTGCGGCCGGCCTTGATGGCCAGGATGGGCTTGTGGGGCGTGATCGCGGCGGCTGCTTCCAGGAAGGCCCGCGGGTCCTTGAAGCTCTCGGTCTGCATCATGATGACGCGCGTGCCTTCGTCCTGGCCGTAGTAGGCGAGGATCTCGGGCATGGTCAGGTCGCACTCGTTGCCGTAGCTGCAGTACATGCGGTGGCCGAGTCCCACGTTGTGCAGGTGCAGCTTGAGCATCTCGCCCATCCCTCCGCCCTGGGCGATGATCGAGATGTTGCCCGGCTTCTGCGGGACGAACGTGAAGTTGGCGTACACCGACACCTCGGGGTCGGCGTTCTGGATGCCTTGGCTGTTGGGACCGAAGACGCGGATGCCGTGCTCGTGCGCGGTGGCCACCATCTCGCGTTCGAGTTCCTCGCCCTCGGGGCCCACTTCCTTGAAGCCCGCCGAGTGGACGATGGCGAACTTCACACCCTTCCGGCCGCATTCCTCCAGCACGCCCGGCACGAAGGTGTTGCGGATGGAGATGTTCACCAGGTCCACGTCGCAGGGCACGTCCAGGATCGACTTGTAGGCCTGCATGCTGCGGATCACGCCGCCCTTGGGATTGACCGGAAAGACCGGGCCCTTGAATCCGTACCGGGTGAGGTTGCGCACGACGATGTGGCCGATGGAGTAGGGGTTCGCCGAGGCGCCGATCACGCCGACGGCGCGCGGCCTGAAGAGTCCGTCCAGCATCCTGTTCCCTTTCGCTTGGTCCCCTGTTCGTCTCAGTCGCCCGCCGCCCGTCGGGCGGTCAGGGCGGCTCCCAGCGCACCGGTGAACTGCGGGGCCTCCGGCACGATCACCGGGCGTCCCAGATGTTCGGCGAGGATCTCGACGATGGTCGGGTTGTGGGCGATCACGCCCCCCGTGGCCACGACCTCGCCCTCGAGCGGATCCATCTCCACGATGCGGTCGACCACCGAGATGAAGGCGCCGCGCACGATGCTCTCCACAGCGGCGCCCCGGCGTAGGTGCGACAGGATCTCGGTCTTGGTGAAGACGGTGCAGAAGCTGCCCAGACGCACCGGTTCGTCGGCGGCGGCCGCCAGCCCGTCCAATTGCTCAACGGTCAGTCCGAGGCGCAGGGCGATCTCCTCGATGAAGGCCCCGGTGCCGGCGGCGCACTTGCGGTTCATCTTGAATTCCCGACGCCGGCCGGCGTCGTCCATGTGAATGACCTTGTTGTCCTGGCCACCGATGTCGATGATCGAGATCCGCCGGCCCACCTCGTGGAAGCAGCCGGTGCCGTGGCAATGGATCTCGGTGCGGGTCTCGTCAGCGAAGGCGACGTTGTCGCGGCCATAGCCGGTGGCAACCGTCAGGGCAGGGCCGCCTTCGCGACCGGCGCTGCGGACCGCCTCGTCCAGGCAGGTGGCGGCGGTGCCGGCGTAGTCCACGCCCGAGGGCCGTAGCGTGCGAGCCAGCACCTCGCCAATATCGTCGAGCAGGACCAGCTTCGTGGCCGAGGCTCCGATGTCCACTCCACAGTAGAAGGTGCTCATGTGCTCCTCATGGTTGCGTTCCTGTACACCTCACGGCTGCATATTTCATGGCTGTTCATGCAACTGCTCGATCAGCGCCTCGAACTGGGTGCGGGCCTGCTCCTCGGAGTAGAGCCGCAGATCGTTCAGGTCGCCGTTGATCGTCACGTAGGGTACGTCCGTGGTCCGGGTCAGCCGCTGGGGCATGCCGTAGCGGCAGTTGGAGTTGTTGGGGCAGGTCTTGGCATCGTGGTAGATGATGCCGTCGATGTCGTAGCTCGCGAACATGTCCGCGAGGTAGCGTTCCTTGAAGTCTTCGCTGCGGACGATGAACAGCTCGGTGTACGAGCGGGCCATGCCCTCGAAGGGGTCGTCGCTGCCCAGGGGCTCGAAGATCCAGCTGTTGCAGTAGGTGGACGCCACCACGCAGGCCTGCTGACCGGAGAACAGCAGGGCGTGGTCCCGCAGCTTGCCCCAGACGGGCATGCCTTCCCAGTAGAAGCGGTGCTTCTCGCCGTCCACGGCGGCCACGCCGTCGGCGTTGCGCTGTTCGAGCTCCTGGATGAGGACCTCGTAGTAATGCTCGGCCTCGGGCAGGCCCCTTAAAACCACGGCCGGGCCCATGTGGATCGTGCCGTCGAAGAAGGTCAGCGGACTGGGCCGGTGAGTGGCCGACCCCAGCACCTGTTTCCACAGCATCGTGCACCGGTAGGACGAGGCGACGACTTCCTTGAGGCGGTCGAGGTCGAAGGCCCGGCCCGAGATATCCTCCAGGGTGGGGATCAGCGCCTTGTGCTGGGCGATCAACCCGTCCAGGTGGTCCCGGGACAGGTCGCCCAGGCCGCGCGGGGTGTCGATGCCGATCAGGGGCACGTCCCATTCGCGCTCGTAGAAGGCGAGCCAGTCCTTCACGTCGCGGCACTGGTTTGTGTTGTAGACCAGGACGTCGGCCCGGGGGACGCCCGCCATGCCGAACGCCTGCTTGAGGGGCGTTTCGCCCTTGAGATAGGAGCCCACGTCGCTGGTCAGGTAGGAGCAGATGTCCGGCGAGTAGCCCCGGGCGTTGGCGGCGGGGATCAGGTCCTGCGCCATGCGGGACGAGCCCAGCACCGCCCCGTGGTTCTCGGGAAAGTAGACCAGGAAGCCGAAGGAGCGCAGTAACTCGGCCGGCCCCACGCTGGTGCACCAGGCGATCTTGCGGTTCCCGGTGCGGGCCGCCTCGTCGAGTTCCTGGAAGTAGGCCCCCATGAGTTTCCGCATCAGGCCGGTGGCCTGGATCTTCTTGATGGCCTTGCTGTCTCGCTCACCCATGTCGGTGCCTCCCTGATTGAAGCTATCTCCCACCATACCACTACAAGGGTCGGATTTTCAGGGGGAACCTGTCGGGCGTGCCGCGGACGGTAACGGGCGAGCGGACGCGGGTCCCCGGGGACCTTGCCGGGTCGTTTGTTTCGTGGCCCGCGCAGCGGCGCTCGGCGAGGGAATCGGCGGGACACTCATTAGATTCATAACTCAAAAGAAATAAAGAGGTTTATGGCAGTTTGGCTCTTGCTGTATACGCCATATTTTCGTGTAATGTATGCACCTCCCAGCAACACCGAGGTTGGAGGTGCTCCATGCGCGCCGTGCCCTATGAATCCGATCGCTCCGCCGCCCGTGTCGACCGCTCTCTTCGCCGGTCACTCGCCGTCCTGGACGAAGCCCACCTGTACTCCGTCCTCTGGTTCGGCGGAGTAATACGACGCAGGCTCTTCCGCGAGTTCGGCTACTCGTCGATCCACAAATACGCCACCGATCACGGCGAACGCGAACCCGGCTCCGGCGGTTGCGAGGTCCATTGGCCACGCAGATCCTTGATCAGTTGAAATTTTCAGGTCAAGATGAGACAATATCCTCCTGTCCCGGTCGGAAATTCAGCTATCGCCCTCCCCTCCGGTGCCGGCACAGATGGACCCTGGCCTCTCTTCATCCCCAGCCGTCGCAAGGAGAACGTCATGATCGTGGGCGTAATCGGTTCTGGTGCCATAGGCCCCGACCTGGCGTATGGATTCGCCTCCGCCCTGGCGGGCGCGCCGAACGCGAAGGTCTACCTGCACGACATCGACCAGTCCGCCCTGGACGCGGGGGGAGAGCGCATCCGCGGTTACGTGGCCAAGGGCGTGGCGCGGGGCAAGCTGAATCCCAAGAAGGCCGCCGCCGTCACAGAGATTCTTCTGCCCACGCTGCAGCTGACCGACCTGGCCGACTGCGACTACGTCCTGGAGGCGGCCACTGAGGATCTGGAGATCAAGAAGGTCATCCTGGCCGGCCTTGAGGAGGTCATCGGGAAGGATTGCCTCGTGGGTTTCGCCACCAGCGGTCTGCCGCGGGCCCGGATCGCCGCGAGCGCCGAGCATCCGGACCGCTGCTTCGTCAACCATCCGTTCTTCCCGGCCTGGCGGGCCTTGCCCATGGAAGTGGTGCTGTCGCCGGACGCGGATCTGAGCGAACGGATGCTGTCCACCCTGCGCCGCCTGGGCAAGGTCCCTATCGAGACGGCGGACGTGCCCTGCTTCGCCGCCGACGACATCTTCTGCAACTACTGCGCCGAGGCGGCGAGGATCCACGTGGAAGGTCTGGCCACACCGGCGCAGGTGGACCGGATCGTCAACGAGGCCATCGGTGGCGGCGGCCCCTTCAACGTCATGGACCTCACGCGCGGCAATCTGCTGAACGTCAAGTGCCTGAAACTGATGGAAGATGCGGAGACCGGGTCGCCCTGGTTCGCTCCGCCGGCTGTCTTCTCCGAACAGGCCAATACGCCCTGGCTCGACCCGAACGATCCCGGTGAAACGGCCTTCAACCAGGAGACAGGACGGCAGGTCCTGGACCGCATCCTGGCCGTGCTGCTGGGGCGCACCTACTTCGTGGCCGACAACGGGATCTGTGACCCGGCGGACCTGAACTGGCTCACCCGCAACGCGTTGGGATTCGCGGAGGGGTTGCTGGACCTGGCCGAGAACTTGGGCGCCGCCCGTGTGCGCGAGGTGTGCGTCGCCTACGCAGCCGACAATCCCGGCTTCGAGGTGCCGCCGAGCGTAGCCGCCGGGAACCTGCTGGATTTCCGGCGCAACGTGAAGGTTGAGCGGTCCGGGGAGCTGGCCGTGGTCAGCGTCCACCGGCCCGAGGTGCTGAACGCCTTGAACGAGCGCACCATGAACGAGCTGAGTGCGGTATTCGCGGAGCTGGGCGCCGACGACGCGGTCCAGGGCGTGGTCCTGACCAGCTACGGCGGTTCCCTGGCCGGTGCGGACATCAACGAACTGGCCGCCCTGAAGACTCCCCAGGAAGCAGCGGACAAGTGCCGGCACGGCCACGCCGTGCTCAGGGAGATCGAGAACTTCGCCAAGCCGGTGGTGGCGGCGGTGAACGGACCGGTCCTGGGGGGCGGCTCGGAACTGGCCATGGCCTGCCACGCCCGGGTAGTGGGGCGCGGCCTGGTCTGGGGCCAGCCTGAGGTCAATCTGGGCATCATTCCCGGCTACGGCGGGACGCAGCGCCTGCCCCGGCTGGTGGGCGTCGAGCGCGCCGCCGAGGTCCTGCGCACGGGCCGCACGGTGACCGCGGCGGAAGCCTGCGACTGGGGGTGGGCCGTGGACGAACCGGCGGCCGATCCGGTGGCGGCGGCCAGGACCCTGCTGCAGGCGGTAGTGACCGGCGAGCGGGATATCGCGCGGCTCGACCCTGCGCCCATGCCGGTACCCGACACGCTGCCGGAAGTGGCCATCGGCCACCGATCCCTGGTCATCGACCGGATCCTGACCGACGTGGTCTTCGCGGGCCTGACCCGGGAACTCGACGCGGGCCTGGAAGCCGAAGCCGAGGCGTTCGCTCGTTGCCGCCGCACCGTGGACTACGGCATCGGCATGACCAACTTCATCCAGAACGGCCCCAGGATTCCTGCGGTCTTCATGAACGAATGAGCGGGAGACGACCATGACCGACGACCGATCCATCGTCATCCTGGACGGAGCACGACGCACTCCGCGGGCCGACATCCTGATCGACAACAAGGTGCCGGGCCTGTTCGCGCGCTACTCGACCACGGCCCTGGGCGGTCTGGCCATCAAGGCCACCCTCGAGCAGACGCCGGTGGAACGCGAGCTGGTCGGGCACGTGATCATGGGCATGGCTTCGCACAGCCATCGCGACAGCATCTACGGCGCCCAGGGTATGGCCTGGCGCGGCGGGCTGGCCGACGACGTACCCGCCCTGACGGTCGCCCGCATCTGCGGCAGCGGCGCCGAAGCGGTGGCCGTGGGCATGGAGCACATCCTGGCCGGGATCCGTCACGACCAGGCACGTCCCTTCCTGGTCGTCGGCGGCGCCGAGAGCATGCAGTACCCCTTCAGCGCCTACAACATGCGCGGCAAGAAGGTCGGCGAGGGCATCCAGAAATACGGTCCGCTCGACCCGCGCGGCCTGCCGCGGGGCGAGGTGCTCCAGGACACGTTGCTCATGGGCCTGTACGACCCCAGCGCCTCGCTGGCCATGGCCAACACCGCCGAGGAACTGGGCCGCCGCTACGGGATAACGCGTGAGCAGGCCGACGAGTTCGGCCACCGTTCCCACGCGAATGCCCGCGAGGCCCGCGACGCCGGCTACTTCGCCGAGGAGATCGCCTCGGTCACCCTGCCCGGAAGCGGCGGCGAGCCCGATCTGACCGTCGAGCACGACACGCACATCATGGACGGCATCAGCATGGCGAAGATGGCCCGGCTGCGACCCGCCTTCGAGATGGGCGGCATCATCACCGCCGGCAACGCCAGCGCGGTGGTGGACGGCGCCGCGGCCATGGTGCTGGGCCGCGAGAGCGACGCCCGCGAGCACGGACTCAAGCCCCTGGCGCGGGTGGTGGCGGTCGGGACGGCGGCCTGCGATCCGCAGATCATGGGCTGGGGCCCGGTCCCGGCCACGCGCATCGCCCTCGAGAAAGCGGGGCTGGGCGGAGACGCCATCGACCACGTGGAACTGAACGAGGCGTTTGCGCCCCAGGCCCTGGCCTGCGTCCGCGATTTCGCCGAGATGGACATCGATCCGGCGAAGGTCAATCCACAGGGCAACGCCATCGCCCTCGGCCATCCGCTGGGGGCCACGGGAGCCGTCCTGACCCTGACCTGCGCCTACGCGTTGCGTCGTAAAGGACAGAAGTATGGATTGATCACCATGTGCATCGGCGGTGGCCAGGGCAACGCGCTGATCATCGAATCGCTGTCCTGAAAGGTCGAATAGCCATGAGCATATCCTACCATTGCCCCAAGTGCGACGCCCTGCTCAATCCCAACGTACGGGTCGTGCTCATCGCGCACCATGCGAACAGGCGCTGCATCGTGTTGATGAGTTCGAAACTGGGGGAGTACCAGGTCATCTGCGACAAGGGTTTCGATCTCGAAGTGAAGAAAGGCGACGCCGTCGACTTCCTTTGCCCGGTGTGTGCCCAATCGCTCACTTCCGAGAAGCACGAGACGTTCACGGAGTTGAAGGTCGTCGATCCCCAGCACCGGGACCGCCCCGCCGGCCTCGTGCGTTTCAGCCGGGTCTGCGACGAGCACGCGACATTCCTCTACCACAACGACGGGGTCAAGGCGTTCGGCGAGGAAGCCGGACTCTTCCGCGACAATCTCGCCATCGAGGGCGACTGGGGTTGGTAGACCGCCCGGCCGCGGCAACCGTCATCGTCAAGCCCCACCGCTCCTTGATCACCTGCCGGTTCCGGGCGTACTCGGCCCGGTAGCCCTCGTGGACTTGCATGGTTTTCTCCGACATTTCGAAGTGGCTGTGCTGTTTGCCTGGAGGTGTCGCGATTGGCACGTCCGTCACGGAGTCGGTTGAGAAGACGAGGTCGGGCGGTTCTGTGGTGCTTTTAGGTTGAGCGTCGTTCAGGGCAGCGGGTTCTCTCTTAAGTCCTATCTGGGGATGAGGCCTACGCGGTCTGCGGCGGGCGATAGGGACCTGGTTATGGGCGCCGAACGTCTCGCGGATTTCGTCTTCGGTCGCAGTGAACGGAAGGTTGCCGATGTACAGTTTCTTCAAGGCATTCTCTCCAAGTGCCAGCTTACCGGCTTAACCAAGCGGTCCGGATCGCCGGCTTCTTCCGGCAGGATCCCTATCGCTTCAATGTGGCCCGGCCGCCGTGATGGCGATCAACCGGACCCAGTTCCCCGATGGTCGGGGAATCCTGTGGGCGCACAGACGTGGCTGTTAACCAGGAGCGAGCGGTGGGCACGGTTTTCGAGACTCAGACGGCTATTTCGACCGTCTCGCATGAGTCTGTGTTAACCGCTGCGGGCCGAGACTATTTACAGCCCAGGCGCGCGGTCGTTGCTAACCTCTTTGCGACAACGTCTTATGGAGCGCGCCGCCCGAAGCTGCCAAATTCTAACAACTTTTTCCTACCTGAGTGAACTGGCTCCCCGGGTAGGACCAGAAAGGGAACTTGGAGTCCCAGACTCGGCGACAAGCGAAACGGGCCCTAACGGCTATTTCAGCCCCGGATGGAATATGTGGTAAGCACAGCCTCTACCGGCCCTCGACTAGCGAATCCAACCTCTTACGGATTGATTGTCAGGGACACGGCGGGAACCGCCCGCCGAACCGGCAGTGTCTTGGAGAAACGGAAGCCGCCTGATGCAAGACCACACCGTGGCAGTCGATCGCTCGACCACGCCGACAAGCTTGACGTTCGCGCCGGTATTCAATGTGGCGGTTGCCTTTATCGACCGCCATATCGAAGAGGGCCGTAGCGACAAGCTGGCGATCAGGACGACGAAGGGAGAGGCAGTCACTTTCGGTGCACTTGCTGACAGCGTCAACCGAACCGGCAATGTCTTGCAGGGCCTGGGGATCAAACGCGGCGAACGTGTTCTGATGGTGGTCAAGGACTGCCCACAATTCTTCGGTCTGTTCTGGGGAGCGATCAAGGCCGGCATCATCCCGGTCCCGCTGAACACGCTGCTGCGCGCACCCGACTATCGCTTCATGATCGAAGATTCGGAATGCGCCGGTATCGTCTATTCTCCCGAATACGCCACGGAAGTTGAACCAGCCTTGGCCGCTGCGGCGCTCAACCCCAAAGTCTGTCTGCCCATTGCAGGCGAGGGTGAGTGCCTGGATGCCTTGATCGCCGACGTATCGAGCGAGCTTGTTCCGGTGCCGGCCAAGCCCGAGGACGACTGCTTCTGGCTCTATTCCTCGGGTACAACCGGTACGCCCAAAGGGGCGGTGCACGTCCATCGCGACATGGTTCTGACCAGCGAGCTCTACGGTGTCGGGATTCTCGGAATGCGGGACTCTGATGTCTGCTTCTCGGCGGCCAAGCTGTTCTTCGCTTACGGCTTGGGCAATGCCATGACGATGCCCCTGTGGACCGGCGCTTCGGCGGTGCTGCTACCGGGGCCGCCAACGCCGCAAGTGGTCTTCGACGTCATCGAGCAGTACAAGCCGACGCTGTTCTTCGGGGTGCCGACATTGTATGCCGCACAATTGCGGGAGTTGGACCAGGGGCCACAGGATCTCTCCTCCTTGCGGGCCTGTATCTCGGCCGGCGAGGCTTTGCCGGCCGACATCTTCCGACGCTGGCACGAAAAGACCGGTTGTTTGATACTCGACGGCATCGGCTCGACCGAGGCCCTACATATTTTCATCTCGAACCGGGACGACGGTTACCGGCCCGGCAGCAGCGGGCGTCCCGTGCCAGGGTACGATGCAGCCATCCTCGACGATGCCGGACAAGAGGTATCGGTTGGTGAGAGCGGCCGCCTGAAGATACGCGGTCAGTCGAACGCCGCGTATTATTGGAACGATCCGGAAAAGACAAGAGCGATCATGGTCGACGGCTGGCTCGATACCGGCGATACCTATTACCGCGACGAGGAAGGCTATTACTATTTTTGCGGTCGCAACGACGATATGCTGAAGGTCGGTGGCATTTGGTGTTCGCCCTTCGAGATCGAAGCGAAGTTGATCGAGCATCCTAGGGTTCTCGAAGCAGCAGTGGTCGGCAAGGCCGCAGACGACGGCCTGATTAAGCCGGCCGCCTTTGTTGTCCTGATCGATGCCGGCGAAGCCGGGGACGCCATGGCCGAGGAGTTGTTGCAGCACTGCAAGAACGGCCTGGCCAAGTACAAGTACCCGCGCTGGATAACATTCTCCGACCAACTTCCGAAGACCGCGACCGGAAAAATCCAACGCTACAAGCTGAGATAGGGCTGATCCGACTTACACCAATCTCAAGAATCCGGCTCCTCGGATGGGGCTCGAAAGGGAATTCGTAGTTTCAGACTCGCTGTGCCTGTAGGCACAAGGCACAACGGCTCGGTGTATCATTCGCTCCCGGTTTCCAGTGCGGCCTCGAGTTCCAGCGCCTTTTCCGGCCGTTCCGTTGCCCTGTAGAAGCGCGCCAGCTCGCCCATGGACCTCAGCGTGTGCGGGTGGTCGTCTCCGAGAACGCGTTTTCGGGTCTCGAGGGTATCGACGTAGAGCGGCTCGGCCTCGCCGTAGCGACCCTGCATCTTGTACAGGATGGCCAGCCCGCTCATCGACGCCAGAGTATCCGGGTGATCGTCTCCGAGCACGCGCTTCCGGATCGCGAGCGTTTCCAGGCAAAGCGGTTCGGCCTCGTCGAGGTGCCCCAGTCTCTTGTACACGAGGGAGAGGTTGTGCATGGCCCAGAGCGTGCTCGGGTGTTCGTTTCCGAGCACGCGCGTCTTGATCACGAGGGTCTCGCGGAGGAGCGGTACGACCTCGTCGTAGCGACCCTGGTCATAGTACAGGCCGGCCAGGTTGTTGATGGACGTGAGGGTGTTCGGGTGATCGTCTCCCTGCACGCGCTTTCGAGCTGCAAGGGCCTCGTGGTAAAGCGGCTCGGCTTCGTCGTGACGGCCCTGGTCGCTGTACAGGATCGCCAGATTGTTCATGGAGTGGAGCGTGCCCGGATGATCGTCTCCGAGCACGCGTCTCAGGGCCTCGAGGGTTTCGACATGGAGCCGCTCGGCCTCGTCGTAGCGGCCCTGATCGTGGTACAGAAGGGCCAGGTTGTTCATGGTGTTGAGCGTGTTCTCGTGGTCGTTTCCGAGCACGCGCTTTCGAGCGGCAATGGTCTCGAGATAGAGCGGCTCGGCCTCGTCGTAGCGGCCCTGATCGCGGTAGAGGAAGGCCAGGTTGTTCATGGAGCTGAGCGTCTCCTCGTGGTCGTCTCCGAGAACGCGCCTTTGTTCGCCGAGCGCCTGTTCGATCAACGGCTCTGCCTGCGCGTAGAGCCCCAGCTTGCGATAGACATTGCCCATCGTGCCCATCAGCCGCGCCTGGACCTCGGGCTGGTCCGCCAGGGTCTCGTCGATCTTTTCCGCACCCTTGTCCAGGATCTCCCGAGCCGTGATGCTGTTGCCCCGCGCTTCGCCGGGATCGGACACCGTGAACAGTCCGGTCATGAACTCCAGCGCCTGCTTTGCTGTGGCGGCTTCCTGGTTCGCCCGGTCGCGTTCGGCGGCGACTCGACGCGCCTGAACCGCCATCATGGTGACGAAGGTCACGGCAAAGCCCACCACCAGGACGACCAGCACCGCAGCGAACCCCACGCCGAGCTTGTGCCTCCTCACGAACTTGCCGAGCCGGTAGGACTTGGTCGGAGGGCTGGCCAGGACGGGCTCGTCGCTGAGGTAGCGGCGGATGTCGGAGCTCAGTTCGTCGGGCGATCCGTAGCGCCGCACCCGATCCTTCTCCAGGGCTTTCATGGCAATCCAGTCGAGATCGCCGCGAAGCTGCTTCGCCAGCGACGACGGATCGGTCCGTCGCTTGCTCGCCGAATGGGTCGAGGCGTCGCCCAGTGTGCTGACGCGCGTACTCGGCCTGGAGGGCTCCTCTTCCCTGATCCTCCGACGGATCTCGTCAAACCCCACCCGCCGAAGCTCCCTCGGATCGAACGGAAGCGCTCCGACGAGAAGCTCGTACAGCAGAACCCCCAGCGAATAGACGTCGGAGCGCGTGTCGATGTCCTCGGCGGTCAACTCGGCCTGCTCGGGACTCATGTACTCGGGCGTGCCGATCCACTGACCGTGCTCGGTGAACAGCGTCTGCTCGGTCAGCCTCTGCTCGGTCGCCTTGGCCACTCCGAAATCGATGATCTTGGGGATGCGCCTCTCGCCGTCGGTCTGCACCAGCACGTTCGACGGTTTGATGTCGCGGTGGATGATGCCCTTCTGGTGGGCGTGCTGCACACCCTCGCAGACCAGCATGAACAGTTCTAGCCTCTCCTCGGTCGTTAGCCGCTGCCGGTCGCAGTACTCCGTGATGGGCACACCCTTCACGTATTCCATGGAGAAGTAGGGACGTCCCTGCGGCGTCTCGCCGGCGTCGAAGACCTTGGCCACGTTGGCGTGGTCCATCAACGCCAAAGCCTGGCGCTCGGCTTCGAAGCGGGCGACGACACGCCTGCTATCCATGCCCGGCTTGATGACCTTGAGCGCTACACGGCGGCGGATAGGCTCTCTCTGCTCGGCAACGTAGACCTCGCCCATGCCGCCCTCGCCGATCTTCTGAAGGAGGCGGTACGGTCCGATCTGGCGGTCGATGGAAGGACTGGGGGGCGTGGGCAGAGTGGCGGCGTCGTCGCCGCTGGATGGGCGTTGCGTGTCGTCGCCGTTCCTGGCGTCGTGCTTGGAATGGTCCGAGTCCTTGTTCGTCATAGCGGACCGACTATATCTTATTTCCGGAATCTCTGCAGCCGGTAAATCCAGGGGATCTTCCCCTTGTGCCTAGTGCCTACCCCGAATATTCCGTCTGCGTTGATATCGAACCAGTTACAAAGCCCAGAGCACCAACCGAGGGCTGTGCAGAGTTCTTCCTCACGTGGGGCTTGAAAGGGAGCTCGGGGGCTCAGACTCGGAGGTAGTGGTTGACCTCGAACGGCCATTTGAGCCCGGGCGGAATATCTGGTAGCGACACTGGGTCTGCCCTTGGTCCCCACGGGAATCGACCCGGATGAAATATCCGGTAGGAACAAGATGGCGGTAACCATCGCCAATGTCGGCGACCTTGTCGTTACGCCTCTAATAATCCCTGGCTTCCTCAGCCACGGACGTCGAACGTCGGGTCGTCGAACACCTGGCTGCGCCCCTCGATCTGTCGCAGTAAGTGTTCGAATATGTACCAATGGAAGGGTTGGAAGAAACGCCAGTAGAGGTTCCCAAAGAGGCTCTTCGTCGCGTAGTGGGCCGTGATTCCCAAGCGCCGACGACCCTGTTCCTCCTTGACGTCGAACTCCAGCCACGCCCGTCCCGGCATGCGCATCTCTGCCCGCAGCAGCAGACGTCGATCAGGCTGCAGTTCCTCAACCCGCCAGAAGTCGATGACGTCACCGATGCGGAGCCCGCGGGCGCTACGTCTGCCGCGCGCCGTTCCCACCCCGAAGATCGCGCGATCGAAAGCTCCGCGCAGGCGCCACATCCAATTGGCGTTGAACCAGCCCTCGTGGCCGCCGATGCGGGTGATCGCCCTGAATAGAGCCGAGGCCGATCGGTCCGATAGCCGGGAATAGGCCGCCCGATAGCGGGGCGGCCGCCGTAGCTGGGGGAGCTTGATGCTCAATTCGTGTGCCGGCGGATAGGCGTCGGACCAGCGCGTCGCCACGCAGTCCTGCTCCGCGACGCTCAGGGCGCGGACGAGCGCCTCCCGGTACGAAATCGGTGTGAAGGGGACGAGTATCTGGATAGCGTTGTTGTCGCAGACCGTGTCGGACTTCAACCCGTCGGTCAAGCAAATCGAGATGGGCGCCGGCACCGGAGTCAACAGGCTGATGGCATAGGCGACCATCTTCGTGCCGCGGATCGGCGCCGGGACGAAGCGAGTGCGCTTGCCCAGAATAGACGCCAGTTCCCCCATCATCTGGCGATAGGTCAACACCTCTAGACCGCCGATGTCGAAGGTCCTGTCCCCCAGCAAGGGCACCTCGAGCACTCCGACCAGGTACTTCAAGACGTCACGGATTCCTATGGGCTGGCCCAGGTTGTCAGCCCAGGTCGGGAACGGAATCAACGGCAGCCGGTCGACCAGACCCTTGATGATCTCGAAAGACGCGCTACCCGAACCTATGATAATCGACGCGCGGATGATCGTACACGGCACTGAACCGTTTGCGAGTTCCTCGGCCACCTGTCGACGACTGTCGAGATGGTGCGAGAGATCTTCAGCCTGCGCGCCCAGCCCACCCAGATAGATGATCCGTTCCACGCCGGCGTCCTGGGCCGCCTCGCGGAAGTTGTGGGCCGACTGCAGATCAGCGCGGGCGAATTCCCTGGGGCCAAGAACCATGGAGTGGATGAGATAGTAGGCGATCGAAACACCCTCGAGAGCGCGTGCGAGGGCTGCGGGGTCCAACGCGTCAGCCACGACGATCTCGACTTCGGGCCACGAATCGAGGTCGCCGGTTTCGTTACCGCGGATCATGGCCCTCACGCGATACCCGCGCGTAACCAACTCCGGCACGAGACGGCCGCCGACGTAGCCGGAAGCGCCCGTGACCAGGACAGTCCCGACTTCCGTCCTGGGAGTCGTGGGGAGATCGACGCAGCGCGGCTCGAAGGAATCCCTGCCCGACGTCGATGGAATCTGCTGTGTGTCGAATGCCATGAACCGTCACCGAAACCAAATGCCAAGGCTCCCTCAAGCGACTGACGGCCGGTTGCAGCTGACCTGACAGCCTCGAAACAAGATAATACCACTATTTATTCCAGTTCGTCCATCGGGAGCTGATCGGAAGCTCGATGCTCCTCCCCGGTATTCCGTCCGCGTTGGAATACCGACAGTTACGGCGTTGACCAAACCGACCCGGCGGGGTACGAAACCTCAGACTCAGACGCGCCTGTCGGCCCGGAAAGACGTCCATCGCTGTTGACTGAGATGACCTGCGCGGGCAAGCGGCACTGGTTCATCAGGAATCGCATGTGCCTATCCTCAAACACGTTGGTCGGATACCAAGAAACCCGATCCAGTCGGATCGGGCGGCGGTGGAAAGTTCGCATCGTGTAGCTTTGGGGGTTGGTTCTCCCCAGGTAGGACTCAAACCCAAACCTCCGCCGTTGACACTAGAAGTAGACGATATCCACCGGACGGCCCGCTTCCAGCTCAGTGACGCCCTCCGCCACCTCGATGAGCACATCCGCGGCAACCATGCTCTTGAGCACGCCCGATTCCTGGGCGTGATAGGGACTGACTACCAGACGACCATCCGAATTCTCCACTATTCCGCGCAAGTATTTCCGGCGAGCTGGTTTCAGGCGCAGGGAGTCGGACAGTATGGCCGTGGTGCGCCGGGGCCCCGCTGTATTCCTACCCAGCATCGTATCGATGATGACTCCAGCGAAGAGCATGAACGTGACCATGCAGGATACGGGGTGCCCCGGCAGGCCCAGGACGAAGCTCGTGCCCCGTACTCCGGCGAAGGTAGGCATGCCGGGCTTGATGCGGACCTTGTGGAAGATCTGCTCGACGCCCAGGCCCAACAGGATGTCCTGCACCAGATCGTAGTCGCCGACGCTGACGCCGCCGGACAGCACGAGGAGGTCGGCGTCCTCGGCCTGGGCGATTTTCTGTTCGAGGGCGCCCTTGCGGTCGGCGGCGATGCCCAGGAACCTGGCCTCGGCGCCGCGTTCGCCCGCCAGCCCGGTCAGGGAGTACCCGTTGGCGTCGTAGATGTGTCCGGGTCGCAGTTTCACGCCGGGCTTGAGGATCTCGCTGCCGGTGGAGACGATGCGGACCTTCGGCCGGATCGACACCTCGATCCTGCTGCGCCCGGTGGCGGCGATCATCCCCATCTCGGCGGCGCCGAGGAGGGTGCCGGCGGTCAGGACTGTTTCGCCCTTCTTCACGTCTTCGCCGGCGGGCCCCACGTTGGCGCCCCTGGTCGCGGCCTTCCTGATGAGGACCCCCTCCGGTGCCATCACCGTGTCCTCCACCATGACGACCGCGTCGGCCCCGGCGGGCAGGGGGGCTCCGGTCATGATGCGCGCCGTCGTGCCCTTCCGCAGGCGGAAGTTGCCGACCTGTCCGGCCGGGATGTCCTCAAGAACCTTCAGGACGGCCGGCGCCTCGACTGAAGCGTCGGCCACATCCGCTGCCCGCACGGCATAGCCGTCCATGGCCGACTTGTCGAAGGGGGGGATGGCGTGGGGGCTGCTCAGATCCTCGCGCAGGATCCTGCCGGCGCTTTTCAGTACCGGGATCTCTTCGGTCCCCAGCGGATCGAGCCGGGACTTCAGCTTCCTGACGGCTTGCTCGATGGTGATCATGTCGTCCTTCCCTGCCTGACGGCACGACATCCGTCGCATCATGCCTCACCCTGCAGTAGTCGAATCGCATCCGGCGGAATGATCGCTGTCACGCGGCTCCCGAGCTGCAGATCCTTGCGTTGGAATTCCTCCGGCGACATCTCCGCCCGGAGACTCAGCTTGCCGCTCAACACCAACCGGACCTGTCCGCCCCGCAGCTCCATGCGCGTGATGGTGCCGTCGAAGCCGTCGGCTCGATCGTCCCGGTCCGAAAACAGTACGACTTCAACCGACGCGGCTGGAACGCTGAAGCGCATCGGGCCCGTCCGTTTCGATCTCGTTCGGACGGTCGTTCCACATCGCAGTCGGACCAGGCCGGCCTCGGCCTGACCGCTGAAGAGGTTGTCGATGCTGTGGGGGACGATCCTGCCGCCCGCCAGGTGGATCACGCGCTCGGTCAGGAAATGGGCCTGGGCGAGACTGTGGGTGGAGAACAGGACGGTGACGCCCATGATCGTGTGCAGTTCGGTGATGAGGCGCTCCACCATTTCCTTCCGGGCGGCGTCGATTCCGGCCGTCGGTTCGTCCAGCAGCACGACCTGCGGCTTGAAGACCAGGGCCCTGGCGATGGCGATGCGCTGCGTTTCGCCACCGCTCAGTCCATGGACCGATCGGTCCTCGAAACCGCTCAGGTCCACCAGGGACAGGGCGTCGGCTACCAGGGTCGGCCACTCCCGGGACGGCACGCCGCGCACCCGCAGCCCATAGGTGACGTTCTTCAAGACCGTGCCCCGGAACAGGAGCGGCGCCTGGTCGACCAGCGTTACGTGCCGGCGCAGCCGCACAAGATCGCGGGACTCCACCGGCCCGCCGCGGTAATGGATCGTCCCTTGTTCGGGCCGTTCGAGAAACGCCAGGATCTTCAACAGCGTGCTCTTGCCCGCTCCGTTGGGGCCGACGATGGCCGTCAGTCCACCCTGCGGCAGGTCGAGTTCGTCGATGTCGAGGATGGTCTCGCCCCCGTCGACGATCCGCCGGACCCGCTCGAGCCGGTAGAGGGGCGTTTCGCTCATGACCGGCGTCCCAGGAAGCTGAGCACAAGCGCGTTGATGGACAGGGCGACCACCAGCAGGATCAGGCCCAGGGCCAGCCCCAGGGCGAAGTTGCCCTTGGCGGTCTCGAGGGTGATGGTCGTGGTCATCGTGCGCGTGTAGCCGCGGATATTGCCGCCGACCATGATGGCCGAACCCACCTCGGCGATGACGCGGCCGAAGCCGGCGACGATGGCGGCGATGATCCCCAGGCGGCCCTCCTTGAGCACCATCCACGAGGCTTGCCAGGGGCTGGCGCCGAGGGACTCCGCGGTCTTGCGCACCCGCAGGTCGACGCTGCTGACGGCGGTGTAGGTCAGGGCGGTGATGATCGGAAGGGCCAGGATGAACTGTCCGACGATCATGGCCGCGGGCGTGTAGAGGATGCCGAGCGAACCGAGGGGGCCGGAGCGGCTCAACAGGATGTAGACCAGGAGCCCGACCACAACCGTGGGCAGCGCCATCAAGGTCGTGACCACGGTCACGACCGTGCGCTTGCCCCGGAACGACGAGACGGCCAGCAGGAAGCCGGCCGGCACGCTGCAGAGGGTGGCCAGCAACGTCGCGGTGAGGGACACGCGCAACGATACGCCCATGATCTCGAAGACTTCCCAGCCTATTCCGGAATCCGTCATCTCGGTCCCCACGCCAAGCCCATGACCGCGAACGCCTTCCGCCGGTCACCTGATACCGGTCGCCACCTACTGTATCGGAATGGCCGTCGGATGAAACAGGATTTCATCTTCCACCCGGAAGGCGCCGATCAGGTCCTGCCCCTCCTGCGAGGTGATCCAGGACACCAGGCGCATCGCCTCGGCGTACTTGGCATGGCGATGGCGCGCCGGGTTGACCACGATGATGGAGTAGGGATTGTCGAGTGCGGCGTCGGACTCGAAGGCGGAAACGAGTTCCATCTTGCCGCGCAGAGCCAGGTACGTGCCGCGATCGGTGAGGGTGTAGGCCTCCTTCTCGTGGGCGATGCGCAGCGTCGCTTCCATGCCCTGGCCGGACTCGCGGTAGCGGTCGCCGGCCGGCGGACCGTCGACCAGCAGCCACAGCGCCCGTTCCTTCTTGTGCGTTCCCGAGTCGTCGCCGCGGCTCACGAAGGTGCCCTGGTTCTCCTTCAGCATCGACAGGGCTGCGGCCAGGGTCTTGGTCCGCTTCAGGCCGGCCGGATCCGCCGGCGGTCCCACGATCAGGAAGTCGTTGACCATCACGCCCCGACGGTTCACCACCCAGCCGGCCTCGACCAGGGCCAGTTCCGCGGCCGGAGCATGGACCAGGATGACGTCCACGTCGCCACGCTCGGCCAGCTTCAGGGCCTTGCCCGTCCCCACGGCGATGACGTCGACCTTGATGCCGTTCTGCTCCTCGAAACGGGGCAGCAGGTACTCCAGCAACCCGGAATTGTCCGTACTCGTGGTTGTCGCCATCCTGAGGCGGACCGGCTTCTCGTCGGCAGCCATGGTTGCCCCGGAAGACACGAAGACGGCCAGGGACAGGACGAACAGCAGCCTCCGCAACGACAGATTCATGATGTTCCTCTCGATCTGGTTCGTGATGCCGATGACGGCGCCCAGCCATGGCGTGATCATCGGGAAGTGAAAGCCTCGACAAGCACGAAGGCCGCCTGGAGGTACGAGGTCGGACACAGCGGAAAGCACTCCATGCAGTCGCGACACTCCTTGGCCGCGATCTCCGGCAGGAAGCTGATCTCCTTGCGGATGCCGCGGTCGATGAACCCCACGGCGTGCAGTCCCTTGACCTCGGCGCAGTAGCGGACACACAGCCCGCAATGGACGCAGAAGGAGGTCTCCTGCCCGAAGCGATCGCGGTCCGCGCCGTACTCCGCGGCCAGCTCCTGCAGCGGCGGGGAATCGGGGGCGTGGGCCAGCAGCAGCTCCAGCAGCATCTTGCGGGTCCGGTCGATCTTTTTGTTACGGGTCCGGACGACCAGGCCCTCGGCCACGGTGTACACGCAGGACACCACCAGCCGGCTCCAGCCACCGGCCTCCACCTCGACGACGCACAGCCGGCACCCGCCGAAGGGTTCCAGCGCCTCGTGGAGGCAGAGCGTGGGAATCTCGATCCCCGCCGCGCGCGCCGTTTCCAGGATGGTCGCGCCCTCCTCGGCCCGCACTTCCTTGCCGTCGATCTGCAGGCGGACCTCGCTCATTAGCCGCCCCCCTTCACGAGTGTGCGTTCGGCGAGGGGCAGGGGATCCGGGACAGGCTCGCCCGAGAACTTCCTCACCGCGGCGAACTTCTCGGGGCAGACGTCGCGGCACACGCCGCAGGCGTCGCATTTGGACTGGTCGATGACGTGGATCTGTTTCTTGCCGCCTTCGATGCTCTGTGCGGGGCACCTCTTCAGGCAGATCATGCACGCCTTGCACTTCTCCGGGTCGATCCAGTAGGAAACCAGTTCCTTGCACGACACGGCCGGGCAACGCTTCTCCGTGATGTGTGCCTCGTACTCCGCGCGGAAGTAGCGCAGCGTGCTGAGGAAGGGGTTGGCGGCGCTCTGGCCGAGCCCGCACAGGGAAGCCTCGGTGAGCACCTCGGACAGTTCCTCGAGGGTCTCGATGTCGCCCTCGCGGCCGCGGCCCTCGCAGATGTTCGTCAGGATGCGGTGCATCTGTCGCAGGCCTTCGCGGCAGGGCACGCACTTGCCGCAGGACTCCTCGGTCAGGAACTCGACGAAGTACCTGGCCACGTCGACCATGCAGTTGTCCTCGTCCATGACGATCATGCCGCCCGAGCCCATCATGGACCCGGCGTCAGCCAGTTCGTCGAAGCCGACTTCCAGATGCAGCATCTCCGCGGGCAGGCACCCACCCGAGGGGCCGCCCGTCTGCACGGCCTTGAACTTCTTGCCGTCGGGGACGCCGCCGCCGATGTCCTCGATGATCTCGCGCAGGGGCATGCCCATGGGCACTTCCACCAGGCCGGTGTTCCTGATCTTGCCGACCAGCGAGAAGATCTTGGTGCCCTTGCTGCCGGCGGTGCCGATCCCGTTGAACCAGTCCGCGCCGCGCCCCACGATCAAGGGCACGTTGGCCCAGGTCTCCACGTTGTTCAGCACCGTGGGCCGGCCCCAGAGTCCCTTGACGTTGCTGCGAACGTACTTCGGCCGGGGCTCGCCGACCCGGCCCTCGAGAGCCGTCATCAGCGCCGTGGACTCGCCGCAGACGAACGCGCCGGCTCCCTTGTGAACCCTGATGGTGAAATCGAAACCCGACCCCAGGATGTCCTCGCCCAGGAGGCCGTATTCCTCGGCCTGGGCGATGGCGTGCAGCACGTTCTTCACAGCCAAGGGGTACTCCTGGCGGACGTAGATGTAGCCCTCGGCGGCGCCGATGGTGAAACCGCCGATCATCAGTCCCTCGAGGACGGAGTGGGGGTTCCCCTCCAGCAGCGCCCGGTCCATGAACGCTCCGGGATCGCCTTCGTCGGCGTTGACGAGCACGTACTTGGGCTCGCCGGGAGCGTTCCGCGAGCCTTCCCACTTGCGCCCGGCGGGGAAGCCCGCCCCGCCGCGTCCCCGGATGTTGGACTTCTTGACCTCCTCGAGTACCGCTTCGGGGCCCATCTCGAACAGCGCCTTGACCAGCGCCGCGTACCCGCCGATGGCCAGGTAGTCGTCGATGCTGCGGGAGTCGATCAGGTTGTTGCTGCGCAACAGCGTTCGTTTCTGGTGCTTGTAGAAAGGGATGTCGTTCTCGTGGACCGCCCGTGCGCCGCTGGCCGGATCTTCGTACAGGAGGCGCTCGACGATCTGCCCGTTCCCGAGACTCGCGACGATTTCCGGGACGTCTTCGGCAGTGACCCGGAGGTAGCAGATCTCCTGGGGGCGGATGACCACCACCGGCCCTCGCTCGCAGAATCCCGGGCAGCCGGTGCCCCGGGTGTCGATGCCCGCGTCGAGTCCCTGCCGCGACAGTTCGGTCTCGAAGGCGTCGATGACCTCGCCTGCGCCCGAGGCCAGGCAGCCCGCTCCGGCACAGATGGCGACGCACGGCCGGTCGGTCGGCCGACTGCCGACGAGTTCCTGCCGGTAGTCGGTGAGCTGCTGCAATGTACCGAATCGCGCCATGTCTCCCCTACTCGTAGCTCTTCAGCACGTCCTCGGTCCGGGCGAGCGATACGTTGCCGTGGGTCTTGCCGTCGATCTCGATGACCGGTCCCAGGGCGCAACACCCCAGGCAGTTGACCGTCTCCAGGCTGAACTTCAGGTCCGGGTCCGTCTCGCCCGGCGCCAGGCCAGTTAGTTCTTCGACCGTGTCCAGGATCCGGAGGGCGCCCCTGACGTGGCAGGCCGTCCCCATGCACACGTGCACCCGGTGACGACCCTTGGGGACCAGGCTGAACGCCTTGTAGAAGGTCGTGATGTGTTGCACCAGGGCCGGCGGCACGTCCAGCCGCTCGGCGATCCTCGCCAACGCGTCGGCCGGCAGCCAGCTGATCTCGGCCTGGACGTCCAGCAGCACCTGGATCAGCGCGTCGGCCCGGCCGCCGTGTTCGGCGATGATCCTGTCGACGCCAGCGAGATCCGCGATCGTGGTGTTCATTCCGCCGCCGGCCTTCCTGCTTGCGCGAGGGCGTAGCATTGCCGGTCGCTGTCGTACCGGACCAGGCTCCGCCGGGAGGAGTCGTTCATGTGTCTGCTGACGTCTGCCGGGGCCAGACCCAGCTGCTCGGAGATCTCGCCCGTGGACAGGGGATTGTCCGCGAGCAGCCTGAGGATCCGGCTGACGGCGATCTTGTCGCCGATCAGTTCGTCCATGAGTCGATCGGTGGCGTCGTTCTCGAAGAACTCCTTGTAGGCCTCCTCGGACTTTTCCGGGACGCGCAGCTTCTCCCGCTCCACCAGTTTCAGATAGGGAACCAGGTCGACCAGGGCCGCGAGGCGCTGTTTCAGGTCGGTCGCGTCGAGATTCTCGCCCTCGCCCAGCGGCCCGAGGTCGCGCAACTGCCCGGCGAAGTCGCTCATGATCTCCGCGAAGCGGGTCCCTTCGGCGGCGCTGATCCACTCCAGACGCAGGCGCTCGGGGGCTACCCCCACGTGCCGCAGGAGCTTTCGGCACAGGTACATGTTGCCCAGGGCGTCGTAGTTGCCCTCGGTCACGTAGTGGCACTCGCCCGGCCAGCAACCGCCGATGATCACCCCGTCGGCCCCGCCCTGCAGCGCGCGCAGGACGAAGCTCAGGTCCACGCGGCCGGTGCACATCACCCGCACGATCCTGATCTCCGGTGCGTAGCTTTGTCTGGTCACGCCAGACAGATCGGCAGCGGAGTACGCTCACCAGTTGCAGAGGAAAGCGACGATCCTCGGCGTGTGGCCGGGTCCTGTCATGTTCCCACCTCCGTCGTCGGTTCGGGCTTGCTCGCAGCGCTCCACGGGTCCTCGAGCGCCGCGTCGATCTGGTTGAAGATCTCCTCGTTTGTGAAGTGTTTCAGGGCGATGGCGTCGGTCGGGCACTTGGCGCAGCACAGGCCGTCGCCTTTGCAGAGGGCGGGGTTCACCTCGGCCTTCCTGCCGGTCGGCGTCTCGCGCCAGTGGATCGCGTCGTAGGTGCAGGCCGTGATGCAGGCCCCGCAGGATACACAGTCGCTCTCGGCGACCTCGCAGACGGAGCCCGAAGCGGTGACCGTGTCGTGGGACAGCAGCGTGACCGCCCGCCCGGCCGCGCCGTAGGCCTGGCTGATGGTCTCGTCCAGGTGCTTGGGATAGTGGCCCGCGCCGCACATGAAGATGCCGTCGGCGGAGAAGTCCACCGGCCGCAGTTTCACGTGGGCTTCCTGGAAGAAGCCGTCCGGGTTGAGCGGCACCTTGAACAGGCGCGTGACCTCCGGCGTGCCGGCGGAGGGGATCACGGCGGCCGCGAGGGCCACGAGGTCAGCGTCCAACTCCAGCCGCTTGCCCAGGACCGGATCCGGAACCGTGACCTGCAGGCCGGAATCCGTCGCCGCTACCTCGGGTTCGCCGTCGGGCTCCCAGCGGAGGAAGCGGACACCCAGGTCCGCCGCCTCGAAGTAGCGGTCCTCCTTGAAGCCGTAGGTCCGCATGTCCCGGTACAGGACGGTGATCTCCAGTTCGGGGCGCCGCTTCTTCAGCGCCAGCGCGTTCTTGATCGCCTGGCTGCAGCAGACGCGGGCGCAGTAATCGCGTCCCTCCTGCCGGCAACCGACGCACTGGATCATCACCAGGTTGTCGGCATCGGCCAGCGCCTCGTCGTCGTCGTGGATGCGTTCCTCGAGCTCGAGCTGGGTCAGCACCCGCTCGTCGGCGCCGTAAAGATGCTCGGTGGGCCGGTACTCGTCCGCGCCGGTAGCCAGGATCACCACGCCGTGATGGATGGTCTTTTCCCGGCCCTCCGAGGTCAGGGTCGTGACGAAGTTGCCGACGTAACCCGACACGTCGGTGACGGTCGCCTCGTGGGAGACGTGGACGAGGGGGTGCTTATAGACCCGCCGGACCAGGTCCTGCAGCATCTCTTGGACGTCCAGCCCGTCCAGGGTAGTGCGGATCCGCCGCGCCATGCCGCCCAGGTTCTTCTCCTTCTCCACCAAGTGGACCTCGAAGCCCTGTTCGGCCAGCCCCAGCGCGCTGGTCATCCCGGCCACGCCGCCGCCCACCACGAGGGAGGTCTTGTTCATCGGCAGCTGGAACTCATCGAGAGGCTCGAGGCCGACGGTCCGGGCGACGGACATGCGCACGATGTCCTTGGCCTTGGCGGTGGCCTCTTCCTTCTGCTTGGAGTGCACCCAGGAGCAGTGCTCGCGGATGTTGGCCATGTCGAAGAAGTACTGGTTGATGCCGCCCTCGCGCAGGGTGTCGCGGAACAGGGGTTCGTGGGTGCGGGGCGTACAGGCGGCCACCACCACGCGGTTCAGCCCCTTCTCGCGGATCGTCTCGGCGATGCCGGCGGCCGCGTCTGTGGAGCAGATGAACAGGCCCTCTTCCACGTGGGCCACGTGCTCGAGGCCGCCGGCGTAGTCGACCAGCGAGGGAATGTCCACCACCCGGCCGATGTTCGCGCCGCAGTGGCAGGCGAAGACGCCGACCTTCACTTCCTCCTCGGTGACGTCCCGCTCCTCTGGGTACACCCGCTCGGTGTCGAGCATGCCGCGCCTGGATTTCAGGAGCGCGCCGGCCAGGGCGTTGGCCCCGCTGGCGGTCACCACCGATTCGGGGATGTCCATGGGTCCCTGGAAGGCACCGCTGACGAACACGCCCGGGCGGCTGGTCTCGAGGGGATTGCGTGGGTTGGTCCGGCAGAAGCCGTGATCGTCCAGCTCGATGTCGAACTGCTCGGCCAGGCGTTCCACCTGGGCCGGAGGGCCGAGACCCACGCCCAGGACCACCAGGTCGAATTCCTGCTCCTGCACGCCGTCGGTGTCGGTGGCGTAGCGGATGGTCACGTTCTTCGTCTCGGGAATCTCGCGGCCCACGTCCACGTAGCTGCGGATGAAATCCACCCCCGGGAGCCGGGTCGTCCGCTGGTAGAAGCGTTCGAAATCCTTGCCGAACGCGCGGATGTCGTTGTGAAAGATGACCGCCTCGATGTCCGCGTCATGGTCCTTGGCCAGGATAACCTGCTTCTGGATGTAGGTGCAGCATACCGACGAGCAGTAGCTGTGGCCGCCCTCCTGCACCTGCCGCGAACCGACGCAGTGGATCCAGGCGATCCGTTGTGGATGCCGCTTGTCCGAGGGGCGCAGGATCTCGCCTTCGTGGGGCCCGGTCGAACACAGGAGCCGCTCGAAATCCAGGCTCGTCACCACGTTCGGGTACTTGCCGTAGCCGTAGTCGCCCCGCAGGCCGGGGTCGAAGACTCCGAAGCCCGGCGACAGCACGATCGCGCCCACCTTGACGACCTGCTGCTCGGCCTTCTGCCGCAGGTCGATCGCGTTGTTCTTGCAGACGCTCTCGCAGATCGAACACTTCTGGTCGTCGAGATAGCTGCAGCGCTTATCGATGTAGGGGACCAGCGGCACGGCCTGGGAGAAGTAGATGTGGACGGCCTTGTTGTCCGACAGTTCCTGGTTGAAGGGATCGGGGATCGGGATGGGACAGTACTCGGCGCAGACGGTGCAGCCGGTGCACAGGTCCTCTTTGACGTACCGGGGCTTGCGGTTCAGGGTGACTTCGAAGTCCCCTGCCTGTCCGGTCACCGTCTCGACCTCGGTGTAGGTCAGGATCTCGATGTTGGGATGCCGGTCGCACTCGATGAATTTCGGTGATTCGATGCACATGGAGCAGTCGTTGGTGGGAAAGGTCTTGTCGAGCTGCGCCATCTTGCCGCCGATGGTCGGCGACTGCTCGACGAGGAAGACCTTGTAACCGGATGTGGCCAGGTCGAGGGCGGCCTGGATGCCGCTGATCCCGCCGCCGACGACCAACACGTCTCCGAAGCCGGTCCCCGGCGCACTCATGGCGAGTCCGTGCTTCCGTTCAGCGACTCCAGGACGACCTCGGTGAGGTCCATGATCTGCAGGGCATCCTCGTCGGGCAGCGTTTCGTCCACCAGCAGCGACAGCCTGCTCTCCTCGAAGTTGCTGATGCAGTAGGGGCAGGAGGTGACCAGCACTTCGGCACCGACCGCAAGTGCCTGGTCCAACCTGAGGTTGCCGAACCGCTCTTCCTTGTCCGTGTGCATCCAGATCCGGCCACCCCCGCCACCGCAACAGAGGCTGTTCTGCCGCGAGCCGGGCAGCTCCACGAGTTCCAGTCCGGGCAGCATCTTCAGCACTTCCCGGGGCGGGTCGAAGCAGCCGTTGTGGCGGCCCAGGTAGCAGGGATCGTGGTAGGCGACCTTCCTCTCGACGCGTCCGGCCGGTGCGAGCCGCCCCTGCTCGATCAGCTCCTGCAAGTACTGCGTGATGTGGACGACCTCGAGATTCATCATGAACTCGGAGTACTCGTTCTTGAACGTATGGTAGCAGTGGGGAGAGGAGACGAGGATCCGCCGCACCCCGTTGTCGATGAAGGCCTTGATGTTCTCGCGGGCCAGTTTCTTGAAGGCGCCCTCGTGCCCCGTCTTGCGGATGCTCTCGCCGCAGCAGTTCTCCCGGTCGCCCAGGATTCCGAAATCCACTCCGGCCCGGTCGAGGATGCCGGCCGTGGCCGCCGCCACCTTCATGTTCCGCGGGTCATAGCTGTAGTAGCACCCGACGAAATACAGGATCTCCATGCCTTCGGCGTAGGGCTTGACCGACAGTCCGTCCGCCCAGGCGGTCCGGTTCTCCCGCGCCTCGCCCAGTGGATTGCCGTCGCCCACCAGGCTCGCCGTCACGGCGGACAAGGTCTCGGCGGCGCCGGAGTAGACCCCGTACGTGGCGGCGATCCGGCGCACGGCGACTCCCACCTCGACCTGCTCGACGCCCCGGGGGCAGGCCGCCACGCAGGTGCCGCAAGTGGTGCAACGCCAGATGTCGTCGAGTTCGATCTCCAGCAGACCGAGTGACGCCTGCCTGATGATCCGGCGGATGCTGAAGTCCGCCACCCGGTTCCAGGGGCACACCACGTCGCACTTCCCGCAGGTGTAGCAGTGCCTGAAGGCGCTACCGCCAGCCTCGGTGACGGCCTCTATGATCTCCGTGAGTGGGGCTACGGTTTCCATGCTAATTCTTCTTCATCCGGTCGACGGCGTCGCGCACCTTCGGCCAGCCGTGCTTGTGGGCCAGGGCCTGCAGCCCGGCGTCCAGTTCCGCGACCGTTTCCGATTCGTCCCCGGCCGCCACTTCCACTTCCTCGTAGATCAGCGCATCGGCCAGGCACCACTGCACGCACAGCGGTTCGTCGAGCGACGGATCGGATTCGCACATGTCGCACTTCAGGGGTAGGCCCGAGTCCGGCTCCTTGAAGATGTCGCGGGAGGGACAGGCGGCCCGGCAGAAGGCACAGTCCTCGTACTCCTTGCCGTCGATGATGTACTTGTCCCGGCCCGCGCATTCGGCCGCCGTGTACTCGCCCGCGAACACGGGCACGTAGATGTCCGACAGCGGTTCGCGGATCACCCGGATACGGGACCGCGCGGGATTGTTGCTGCTGTACTTGGGCATGGCGTGCGAGGCCGAACAGATCACCTCGCAACCCAGGCAACCGTTGCACTTGTCCACGTCGATCCTGATCCGCTTGACGATCTTCTTCTGCGGTCCGCTCACGATTCTTCTCCATCGGCGGCGGCCGCTCCGGCCGGTGCCTCGTCGTTCTCGGTCAGGATGCCGCGTTGCAGGAAGTCCTCGGCCACGTAGTCCAGGTCCAGCTCGTGCAGGGACTCGAGCGTGGGAATCCCATCGGGGTTCCAGCCCTTGAACTCGTAGTAGCCGTCCAGGAGCTGCTGCTCGAGTTCGGGGAACCGATGTTTCCAGTGGTCGTCGGGCGGCTTCTCGTCTTCACGTCGCATGCCGCGGCGGATGTTGTTGGCCCGGACCAGGTCGCGGTTGCGCCGGGTGAGGTGCGACAGGGAATCCTCGTCCAGGTCGAGTCCGGCACCGGCCGAGATCAGCGTCGGCAGGTTGTGGATGTGGAAGGGCGGTTTGTAGGGGAAGGACGACAGGCCGGCGCACATGCCGGTGCTGTCGTCGATGTAGTGCATTTTCTCCTGCCAGTTCACGATCTCGAAGCTCGCCTCGGCGCTGGGATAGTGGGGAATCGAGTTGTCCCCGCGGAGCTCCCAGTCGCGGAACCACTCCTTGAATCGCTCGTCCGGGACCTGGGGCCAGTCCTCGTTCCAGTCCTCGTTCTCTTCCCGCGTCGGGAAGGGTACCTGGGGGAAGTTCCCCTCGATCTGCGTGATGTTGGCCTTCTCGCCGGTGCAGTACATGAGGAAGTACATGTGGTTCAGCATGCCCAGCTTCAGCGGCAACTGCTCGGTCTTCTTGATGCAGTTGTGCGCGTACTCCTCGGCGCCGCCACCGATCTTCCGGGCTGCCCAGTAGGTGCCGTCGGCCAGGACGTCGCCGATGCCCTCGCGGCGGACGATCCTGTCGAGTAGCCAGTAGAACCGGCCCTCGCTGTCGGCGGGCATGCCCGGGAAGTCCGAGTCCTTGAGGATCCCGTCCTCGAGCAGTTCGATGGCGAAGGCCATGGTCTGGGGGGCCGAGAAGGCGTCGACTCCGTGTTCGGTGGCCTTCTGGGCGATCCGCAGGCCGAATTCAAGGTCCGAGAAGGCACCCATGGTGTAGGTGAGCTTCGAGAAGCATTTCATCATGTAGGAGCACATGCGCGTGTCGACGCTGATGGCCGCGCCGCACTTCATGGGGCAGTTGAAGCAGCTGAGCAGCCGGGTCCGCATGGAATCCATGGTCTTGGTCCACTCGTCCGCGACCTCCTCGGTCCAGAAGCCCTTGCGGCGGACGCGGGCGTTACCCCAGACGAAGTTCTCGGTGTGCCATTTCTCGTCGTCGATGGCCATTTCCTGTGGGGAGCCGAGTCCCGCCAGGATGGGCATCACGCCCTTGAGCGGGTTCTTGTCACGATGCTTGATGAACGCCAGCGATTCGTTGCAGAGTCCGATGAACCGGGCCGGGTCGGCGATGTGGATGTCCCCCGACCCGCGCACGGCGATCGCCTTGAGGTTCTTGTCGCCCATCACAGCGCCCAGGCCGAGGCGGCTGGCGCTGGATCTGCCCTGCTCGATGGAGGCGTAGAAGACCCGGTTCTCGCCGGCCAGTCCGATGGAGGAGACCGCGGCGTCCGGCTGCTCGAGCTCCTGGCGGATGACCTCGGCGCTCTCGAGAGTGCCCAGGCCCATGAGGTGCGACGCGTCCCGCAGTTCCACCTTGTCGTCGTGGATCCACAGGAAGACCGGCGCGGGGGACTTGCCGGAGAAGATCAACTTGTCGTACCCGGCGCGCTTCAGCTCGGGGCCGAAGAACCCGCCCATGATGGAGAATCCGAACAGCCGGGTCTGCGGGGAGATGGCGGAGACGACCGTGCGGTTGCAGCTGGGAGCAGGCGTCCCGGTCAGCAGACCGGTGCCGAAGATGAGCAGGTTCTCCGGGTCGAAGTGCCCGACCTCAGGCGGCACCCGATCCCAGAACAGCTTGGCGTTGGTGCCCAGTCCCCCGAGATGGAGCTCGGTGAGCTGTGGATCCGTGGCTACTCGCTCGATATTCCCCCGGGCCAGATCGACTTCCAGGTTGAATCCCGTCTCGGCATATCTCATGCGTTTCCCCCACGGTCGTTGGACCGGCTCTCGAGCTCGTGGGCGCGGATCATGTAGGCGGCTGGTCGTTGACGCGCGTCTCGAGGGGTGTCGCCGATTCCAATCGAACGTTCGTTCGAAACCTACCGCTGGAACCTATTCGATCCGCGAGAGGCTGTCAAGCGTGAACAGTCCCAGAAGTGCGGGAAACCGGAATTCGGAGACGAAAGCGGGTCTTCGGTGCGATCAACCGGCCCAGGGTCCGAGCAGCCAGACTGCCAGGCAGGCCATGACCGCCGTGCGTAGAGCCCCGCGCGGATGAAACGCCGCCCGTCGGGACAGCCGGCGGCCGAGCCAGAGGCCGATCGGAACGACGACCACGGCGGCCAGGGCGCCGCGACCTCCCGAATACAGTGTGTGCTCACCGACGCGCGCGAGCCCGCCGTCGGCCCAGTATCCGTACTCGAAGATCCAAACCATGGCGGCGGCGAAGAACAGGCAGCTCAGGAAAGCGCCGACCACTCCGGTCGAGGCGGCCCGGACGTAGGGCCCACGATCGTCCCGCCACAGGAGGCTGGCCGCCAGATCGAACGCGAAGCCCAGCAGGGCGATACCCGCCAGGTGACAGATGAAAGGAGCGGTGTTGACGGACTTGAAGAGCACGGCGATCGCGGCGACTGCCGTCGAGGAGCCCGGCCGGTTCACAAGGGTCCGCGCGACGGCCAATCCGCACAGGGCCGCGGCCGTGAGCCAGACCGTTTCGCCACCGACAAGTTCAGTCAATCCCCAGGCGGAACCCAGCAGGAGCAGGCAGGCCAGGCGCCAACCGGTCAGCCGCGCCGGTTGTTGGGAGTCCTGGTTTTCGGGCTGGATATCATATTGGTACAAGATCCCCTCCTCGGCATCCACGTCCCCCGATCAACGCCCGGATCCTAGCACGAATTCCGGTGTGGATCGAGCGGCCGGCAGGGCGCAGGGATCTCTACCGCCGGTCAGCCCCGGGTCTCTGCCGCCTTGATCCTTCCCCGTCCCCAGACCAGGAAGTAGCGGAAGTTCGCCGTGGCGTGGCTGGAGATCACTGAGCAGAACGCGATGGCGGCGAGCACCCACACCGCCGCCGCCCCGAACGTGGGGAGAAAGGCCAGCAGGAGCAGCTTGACGGACGTCACCAGGCCACGCAGTTGCAGCAGGAAGGCGCCGCTCTCGTACAGGTCCAGACCGACCATCAGGAATCCGGAGAGCAACGCGGCCAGGAACCAGGGCCCGCGGGTCGCGGGCTCCACCTGGAAGACGAGGGCGCCGAGATAGACCCCAGCGAGGACCACGTGCGCCGCACGGGCGATCATCTTGACCCAGCGTTGACCGGCGTAACGTCGCGGCTCGGTAGGGATCAGGATCCGAAACAACGGTCCGTGGGGAACATATTCCGGCTGTCTCATCCCGATGAACCTCCGAGGAGGGCGCTATGGCTCGTCACGGCGTTCCAGCCGGAAGACCCGGTCGAGGAAGACGAGCTTCGCGGCCAGTTCCTTGTTCCAGGAGCGGTGGATCGCGGCCGGTGGCCGTTCCGACCAGTCCGGCGATGTCGCTGCCAGTTCGCGGTGCATGAGCCAGGAACGCTCGTAGCGCCGGTCCGCGAGAGTCCGCAGGGCGTCCAGTTGCGCGGCGGTGAGCCAGCGGGTATCGATCTTTTCGGCCAGGATCCCCGGATCGATCATCCAGTGGCCGAGGCGAGACAGCTCGATGACCCGGTGGATGTCGTCCTCCGCCAGGGTCGTGGCCGTCTCAAGGTCCCGTTTGAATTTCACGCCGTTGGCGAAGGTGGTGCCGGCGATCTCATCGAGCCCGGCGTCGGCGACGCCTTGCCGCGCCAATTCCTCCACGACGATTCGATCGATGCGGTAGCGCATGTCCTGGTGGACCCGCTGGTCGAAGACGTTATCCACGAAGAAGAGCATGAGGAACGCCACCACGCCGGCGATGATGGGCGTGGTGATCCAGCCCACGGAGATCTCGCCCAGCACCCGGTAGCGGATGGGCGCGCCCTTGAAGAGGCTGATGCCCACGATGGCGCCCACGACGGCCTGGCTGCTGCTCACGGGCACCAGGGGGAAGGTGGGTAGGTGGTGGCTGGCCAGGAAGTGCTCCAGGCCCTCGGACGCGAACAGGAACAGGGTGATGGAGTGGGCGAGGACCACCACCAGGGCCGGCACGGGGGACAGGCGTACGAGTCCGCCGCCCACGGTGCGCATGACTCGCTCCGAATAGGTGAAGACGCCCACGCCGATGGCCACCGAGCCCAGGAGGAAGAGCTGCTGGGTCCCGGACAGGACGAAGAGCCCGAAGACGGACAGGTCGCCGAATGGGTTCTCCGGCACGAAGACGCCCATGACGTTGGCGATGTTGTTGGCCCCGAGGCTGTAGGAGCCGAAGGCGCCGGCCAGGATGAGCCCCGCGCGGGTCATGGCGTCCAGGCGCAGCAGGTGGGGGTTGGTGGTGTTGATGAGCCACCGGATGAGCATGAACAGGACCACGGCGAGAGTGCCGGAGATGAGGGGGCAGGCCACCCAGGTCAGGACGATGCGCGTGAGGGAGTCCGTGTCGGTCACCGAGGCGGCGTAGATGTTCCAGCCGATGATGGCGCCCACGATGGCCTGGGAAGTGGAGACCGGCATCTTCAGCCGGGTCATCCAGAAGGTGGTCAGGGCGGCGGCCAGGGCCACGGTGAAGGCGCCGGCCAGGGTGTTCACGGCGCCTAGGCGGCCCAGGGTGTGGGCGGCGCCGGCGCCGCTCAGGGTGGCGCCCAGGACGATGAACACGGCGCAGATGACGGCCGCCGTGCGGAAGCGCACCATGCGCGTGCCCACGGCCGTGCCGAAGACGTTGGCCGCGTCGTTGGCGCCCAGGGACCAGCCCAGGAAGAGTCCGCTCGAAAGGAAGAGAAGGAGTCCCATGGACCGTGCCTCAGGTGTTGCGCTTGATGGCGTAGATGGCCAGGCGGTCGGCGACCTCTTCGGCCCGGTCGGAGATCCGCTCCACGTTCAGGGCGAAATAGCGCAGCTGGGTCTTGTGGGCCAGCTCCAGGTCCGAGGCGAAGATGGCGCGTTTGAGGGTGTCGCTGATGCCGTCCGCCTCCTTCTCGTAGTGATGGACCTTGAAGAGGGTGTCCTTCACGGCGGTGGCGTCGCGGAAGAAGGCCCGCGTGGAGACGACCACCGCGTCGGCCGCCTGGTAGGACGCCTCGCCGAGCTTGCGGTAGCCGGCGTCGAACTCGTCGGGGATCACCGGATGCTCCACCGAGAACTGCATGAGGCTCATCTTGACGGTGTCGATGATGTTGTCCGTGTGCTCCAGCAGGCCCAGCACGTCGCCTCGGTGCTCGGGAATGAGCGAGTGGCTGTAGAGATGGGACTCCACCTCGCGGCTCAGGATGTCGGCCCGATTCTCCAGCTTGCCGATCTCGATGATGGACGCCTCGAACTCGGCTCTAGCGCTCTCCAGGTAGGCATTGATCCCCGAGCGGAAGACGAGGGCGCCCTCGGCGACCGTGTCGAGGAATTCGTCGATCTGTTTCTCGACGATGCGGCTGGATTTGAAGAGAGACATGTAGGGCTCCGTTTCTCGCTGAGCTTCGGTGGAACCTATGAGGATGGGAGGATGGGGGGCGGGCGTCAATAAAAACCGGTTTGGTGGGGGGCAGAGGGTGAGGGCACAGGCGAGACGTCGCTAACCCCAACACTACCAAGACCGAAACGAGCGCACCGCCAGCTGCGAGTTGGCATATCGATGGTCCCCCGTAACCTCCTCGCCCACCCATCCCGGCAATTCAACGGCTTCGTCCTCGGACACGAGTTCGCATTCGGCGATCACCAGCCCTGCGTTGTCCCCGCGGTACTCATCCACCTCCCAAACATGCCCCTCGAATGGAACCTTCGTCCGCACCTTCTCCACCGCCGCATGCGGACACAACCCTAACATCTCCTGCGCATCCGCCACCGGCACGGCGTACTCGAACTCCAGCCGCGTCAACCCCGTCGCCCGGCTTTTCACCGTCAGGAACGCGCGCTCCCCCTCGATCCGCACCCGCACGGTGCGCCCTGGTTCGGTGCACAGATACCCTTGCCGATACAACGTCCCGGGCCCGGCCTCCCGCCAGCCGTCCCCCGTGACCAGATACTTGCGTTCGATCTCCACGCCCATGTCATCTCCTCCTCGATCGTGGAACCTTAGCACGCCCGCTTCCGTCTGTTGATGGACGACTTTCCCCGGCCCGATCCCCCGAAAGGAAGTGGACGACCATGATCCGCACCGCCCTCATCCTCGTCCTGCTGCTGATGCCCCTGGTCGCCGCCGCGGTCGAACACGTGGACAATCCGGCCGAACCCACCCAGGGACGTTTCGACGTCACCCTGCGCGAGGTGTGGCGGGTGGGCGGCGAGGATGGCGACGTCTTCTTCGGCCTCGTACCCCGTGTGGAGACCGACCAGGAGGGCAACGTCCACATCCTCGACTCGCAGTTGTGCCAGGTGAGCGTCTACGACCCCCGGGGGAATCTCCTGCGCACGCTCTTCCGCGAGGGCGACGGCCCCGGTGAGGTCCGGCGCCCGCGGGACATGGTCGTGCTGGACGACGGCCGCGTGGGCCTGGTTCAGGAGTTCCCGGGCCAGATCTCCTTCGTGGGTGCCCAGGGCGATCCGGCCGGACGGGCCGTACTCGGCGGAACCGACGGCGGCATCCACAGCCTCACCGCCTGCGCCGCCGCGGGCGACCGGGTCCTGGTCTCGGGTACCCACCAGGTGCCCAACGATCACCCGAGCATCAACCTCCGCGTGAACTTCCTCGAACTGTGCGACGACCAGGGTGTCGTGTCCGTCCAGTACGCGAGCAACGAGACCCAGTACGACTTTGCCGACTTCCACTTCATCGAGCGCGAACACCTGCCGCCCTTCTGGTGGGCCTTCGCAGCCTCGTCCACGGGTACGGTCTACACGGTCTCGGATCGCGACAATTACCGGGTCGAGGCCTTCGCCGCCGACGGCACCGCATTGCGCACCTTCGGCCGAGCCTACGAGGCCCTGGACCGCACGGCAGACGAGCACGCCAAGCTGAAGAGTATGGTGCTGTCGGCCTTCAACGGCGCGCCCTTCCAGCCCACCATCGTCATCGAGCAGAGCGAAGAGGTTGTTGCGTCCATGCACCGCGGGCTCCAGGTTCGTCCCGACGGCGAATTGTGGGTGCTCACGGGCCGCGGCGTGCGCCCGGGCCAACCCGGAGTGATGGCAGTGTTCGACGTTTTCGACGACGAGGGCGTCTTCGTACGGCAGATGGCCCTGCGGGCGCCTCACGACGGACGCGACGTGGGCATTTTCCTCAGCGGCGAGGACCGGATCATCGTGGTGAAGGGCTACTTCGAATCCCTGGCTGCCCAGTTCGGCAACGGCGCCACCTTTGCCGGCGAGGACGGCGAGGCGGAGACGCCGGAGATCATCTGCTATGAAATGGTCCGGTAGCGCGACCGGGTTGAAGGACTGATATCGAATAGGCTATACTTGTTGCCGAGTCGGGACTTCTGCGCCGTCGCTGCTGCCCGGGCGACGGTCGTATCGCCACGTGGCGGTTGATACTCTTCAGATGACACGAAAGAAGCGGGTATGAGTCTGAACTGCCTGGGTTGCCGCCGTCCGGAGCGGTGCCTCTTCAATGAGCTCGAGCCCGATCTCTGCCGGGAACTCACGGACGTCGCCACCACCCACAAGGTAGGACGCGGCGAGACCATCTCCACTCCGGGGGCGCCGGTCCTGGCCGTCTCCTGTGTCATCTCCGGGGCCGCCAAGCTGACCCGCATGGGCGAGCGCGGCGACATGCAGATCCTGCGCCTGCTGGGCCCATCCGACGTGCTCGGCCTGCGGCCCATCCTGGGCGACGAGAACTTCGCCGCCACCACCACGATCCTCGATGATTGTACCCTGTGCGTCCTGCCCCGCGAGGCGATCCTCCACGTGCTGGAACGTTCCACGCGCTTCGCCTTCCGCGTCATGAAATACCTGGCGCAGCAACTCGACATATCCGAGGAACTGCTCATCGCGCTCACCCAGCGCCCCGTCCGGCGGCGGGTGGCCGACGTCCTGCTGCTGCTGCACGGACACGATATCCGCGGCGACAAGTGGGAGCCCTTGCGCGTCAAGCGGTTGAAACGCAAGGAAATGGCCCAGGCCATCGGCGCCACACCCGAAACCCTGTCACGGGTTTTGGCCGAGTTCGCCAAGCAGGGCCTGATCAGTGTCAACCGAAGAGACATCGAGTTGCTGGATGTGGAAGGACTCCAGGTCGTCGCCACCGATAGAGAAAAACTTATCTAAAATCATGACGAGACTTGACCAAGATCATTTTTAGTATCACCTGCCTGGGATACCTTCTGACGACCATCATGAGGGAATGACGACGCTGGCGGCCGGGATGCGCGGGGGATTGTGCGTGGACCGGTTCATCTCGGTTTCGCATCGGCTCGGTACCGCTAGAAATTTCGGTGGGGGTGTGGCCGCATCGTGTGGCCGCGGTCGACCGCCTCTCTTGGCAGCCATGCCGGGAGGGGCTGTCTTCTTATGGAACCCGGGCGGCGGCGACGATGGCCACCAGTTCCTCGGCCAGCACCTGTCCCCGCTCGGTGAAGTGGTCCAGCACCGCCCCCGACACGGTCAGGTCCTGCGCCGGCACGTGGAAGGCGAAGGTGTTCCAGAAGCCCGTGTGGCCCCAGGCCAGCCGGTCGTCGAACCGGGTACAGAAGATCCCGAGACGATACTCGCGGGCGCCCTGGCCGGTCATGGCCGCCAGGGTGGCCTCGTGCTGGAAGACCTCGCCCCCCAGAAGCAACCGCAGGAAGCGACCCAGGTCGCGGGCGTCCGTCAGGAGGCCGCCGCCGCCGTAGAGATCCATGCTCGGGTGCCATCCCGTGGCGTCGTGCTCGCCGTAGTACTGGTGGGCGCGGGGGGCGGCCGTGGCGGGCTCGTCCTCGTAGATCTCCCACCAGGTGCTGTCCAGGCCCAGATCGTCGTAGTCCAGCAGGGAATGCACGGCCTGGCCCAGGTTGCGACCGGTCTTCCGTTCGACGATGCCGCCGAGGATGATGTAGCCCGTGTCCGAGTAGGAGAACTTCTCGCCCGGCGCGCCCACCGGATCGCCCCACTCCACGCACAGGCGGATCAGTTCGTCGGCGGTCCACTCCCGCTGGGGATTCGCCAGGATGGCCTCGGCGTAGCGCGGGTCGGCCGGGTGCTCGAAGAGGCCGCTGGTGTGGCTGAGGACCTGGCCTACGGTCATGGCCTGCAGATCGTAGCCGTCGCTGGACAGGAGAATGCGCTGTTCCTCGCTGAGATGCAGGGCCAGGGGGTCGTCGATGTTCAACAGGCCCATCTCGCCGAGCCGGAGAATCGCCGCCGCCACGTAGGTCTTGGTGTTCGAAGCGATGCGGAAGGTGTGGTGCGCGGTCAACGCCTCGTCCACGCCGCGGTCGGTGACGCCTGCCACGAAGGTCCGGTCCAGGCCATGGGGCGGACATTCCACATGGACGACCACGCCCGGGGCCGAAGGATTCGCCGCGTGGAAGCGGTCGATGACGGACTGGAGGTCGGCGGCCAGATCCTGGGCCGCGGCGGAGGTCGTCGCCAGCAGGACGGCGGCCAGGATGATCAGGCGATGCAACATGGCTGACTCCCGTTCGGGTTTTACCAGGGCGATGACCAGCGCGTGCCGAGACCCGGTCCCAGCAGGATGGCGTTGACGAACATGCGCTCCGTGTCGGCCATCCAGCGCCGGTAGGCCGGATGGTCGGCGAAGAGGATCACCTGGCCGCGGCCAAGGGCCTCGCGCGTGGCGTAGCCGGTGCTGGCGATGCGCGCCGCTCCCTCGGGCCAGAGCAGCCCGCCCAGGTGCAGGGCGTCCACCTCGGCGAAACGCGCGGCCACGCGCACCGGCGGCGTGGCCACCAGGGGCTCGCGGCGGCCGAACCAGGCGGTGGCCTCGTCGCCGAGACCGTAGTTGAGCCACGCCTCCGGGTCCAGTTCGACCCGCAGCATGGCGCCCCGGGGCATGAAGGTGCGCAGGCGGCCGTCGGCGGCGGCCAGGTCCTCGGGTGTGGGTTCACGACGACCCGGGGGCAGCACGGATTTCACCCATTCGGCCAGGGCCACGGGCGCACCGCCCAGGGGCGTGCCCTGGGCGACGCCGTCGGCGAAGGGGCGGGCGCCGGCACCCAAGAGAGGAGCCACGTCGTAGGGCGAGGTGCGGTCCGTCGGCGGTGTCTTCTTTTTCTTCTCATCGTCCGGCGCAGGACGGATGCCCACCGCCGCGGGCCGTCCGGCCGCCGCGGCCTCGTCCGCCGGGATGCTCCACACGGGCGTCGGGTAGTCGGTCACGGCCTGGCCCCGCAAGCGGGTGGTGGTCAGAGCCGTCTCGGTGTCGGCCAGCATGGCTGTACCGCCGCCCAGGCCGATGGCCGTGCCGCCGGCCTCGATCCAGCGCCGCAGCTTGTCGACGCCGCCGGGCCCCAGCAAGTGCCGGTAGCCGGCGGCCCCGCCCCAGATGGACGGGAAGACGAGCACGTTGTAGCGCGACAGGTCGGTCCCGGCGAAGCGACCGATGTCCAGGGCGCTGAACCGCAGGTCGAGGTCCTGGTCCAGCAAGTGCCACACGTAACCGTAGGCCGAGGGGGCGACGGGCATGCCGGTCAGGACGGCCACCCGGGGCGCCACGAGCACGTCGAACTCGTTGCCGCCCAGGTCGGGACCCGATGTGGCGCGGGCGGTGCCCACGTGGTGGACCGCCAGATCGTGGCGGCGGGCGACGCTCAGCACGGTCTGCTGCAGGTCCTCCGGGTTCCCTTCCCGACGCAAGACAATGGCGCCGCGGTCGAAGGCCCGGCCGCCGACGGCGAAGGGCTTGGCCGCCACGCGCACCGTGACGCCGGCCTGCAGGAGGTCGACCAGGGCGGCGGGCGCCGCGTCGGGATTGCCGTCGTAGACGAGGGAGTTCCAGTCGTCCTCGGCCAGTTCCAGGGGGATGTTCCGGTGGGGGAACCAGGGCTGCCAGTCGCCGCCTGGAATCCGGCCGCTCCAGAAGGCGGGCACGCCCCGGGCCAGGGGCACCGACCAGGCCGTGGTCTCGTACAGGCGGCTGCCCTTGCCCTTCTCCAGGTACTTGCGCTCGTCCCGGAAGAAGACGTCGTCCATGGGCACGTGGGGATCGAGGATGACCCGCGCCAGGGCGCCGTCGGGCTGGTCCAGGCGGACCAGGAGCGTGCCAGCCTCCAGTTCCAGGTCGCTCTTCTCACCGGTGCGGGCGTCCGTCAAACTCTTGACCGTCGTGGAGGCCGCGAGGCTGAGGACTTCGATGCCCTGGTCCACCAGCTGGTTGGCCAAGGCCTGGGTACGTTCGGGCTGGCGCCCGTGGGGTGGGAAGATCCAGGCCCGCACCTTGCCTTCGGCGCCCCTCTTCGCGATGGCGCGCCGCGCGGCGTGGTGGTCGGACAGCACCTCGTCCGCGTGGTTCGCCAGGGAGGTGAGGTTCGCCACCGAGGAGGTGAGCTGATGCTCCACCGCCTGCCCGAAGGTGCGCAGGGTGCCGCCCCGTTTGCGTACATGGGTACCGGTGGTGCGGGACATCTCGTAGAGGATACCGACGGCGCCGTGGTAGCTGGCCCAGGAGGAGCCGTAGCCCGGGAAGAACTCCTCGTTCCATTCGCCGGTGAAGTAGGCGTAGCCGCGCTTGTCCAGGGCGGCGGCCTGGTCGTCGGAGAAGGGCCGCTCCCACTTGCGGGCGCTGGCCGGTAAGTGGGGATTGAACGGATGCCGCGGGGGCGGGAAGAGGTAGGTGGCGTTGGCGCCCATCTCGTGGCTGTCCACCAGCAACTGGGGCAGCCAGCCGGCGATCTCCGCCGAGCGGCGGCTCTCGGGCTGGACCATGGAGAACCAGTCGCGGTTCAGATCGAAGAGATAGTGGTTGCCACGACCCCAGGGCCACACGGCCCGGTGGGAGAGGTCGTCCTGGTCCGGGTTGGCCGTGCGGTGGGCGAAGCTGGTGATCTGGGCCAGGTAGCGGGCGCGGCCGTCGGGGTTCTCGCAGGGGTCGATGAGGACCAGGAGCTTGTCGCGCAGATTCTTGGCGCGGTCGTCCTCGCCGGCAACGAGCCAGTGGGCCAGGACGGCCGCTGCGTCGGTGCTGCTGAGCTCGTCGCCGTGGATGCCGTAGGCCATCCAGGCCACGGCCTTGTCGCCGGCCCGGGGCGCGGTGGCGGTGCGGGGATCGAGGGTGTCTACGTGGCGGTCCCGGAAGGCGTCCAGCTCGGCAATGGTCGCTTCGTCGGAAACGGCCAGGATGACCAGCGGCCGGCCCTCGTGGCTGCGGGCGTACTCCAGGAGGCGGGCGCGGGGAGAAGCGTCAGCCAGGGCCTGGAAGTAGGCCAACACTTCGTCCGGCCGTAGCGGGCGCTCGGCCGGGGCGACGCCGGTGGTTTCGACCTGGCTCGGCACTCCGGCGGCATACTCGGCGAAGGGAAGCAGGTCGGCCAAGGTCGGCGGAGCGAGACCTTCGTTGAGGCCGGCGGCCGAAGCGGCGGTGACACAGACCAGCAGGACCAGCAGCAGTGAGCGGACGGTGATACCCATGGGGGACTCCCGGATGGTGGGTTGGGATGGGCTCGAGTGCCGCAATATACCACAGTCGCAGGGCCGTGTCGGGGTCGGGAGAGGGAATGGCGTGACACACCGTAATTGTCTATTCGCCAACGTGGGTGGGACACTAATGCGGCACACCATGTGTCATTCCAAGGCAACCTTCCGCCGAAAGCCCCCATATTCTATCAGCATTCAATCGAATCACGTAACGCCTTGAAATTCTGTGATATGGAGGCATCCCTGCGATGAAGAAGAAACTCCTGTGGATCGGCGCCCCGGTTGTGGTGGTGGGTATCGTCATTATTAGCATGGCGATGCGCGGCGGCGGCGACGAGGCCCTCGAGGTGCAGACGGCCAAGGTGGACCGCCAGAAGATCGTGCAGAAGGTGAGCGCGACGGGAAAGATCCAGCCCAAATTGCAGGTGAAGGTCAGCGCCGACGTGAGCGCCAAGATCACCACATTGGCCGTGGTGGAGGGCCAGTGGGTGGAAGAGGGCACCTTCCTGGTCGAACTCGACCGGGAGCGCTATCTCGCCGCCGTGGAAAGCGCCGAAGCGAATGTGCGATCCGTGCAGTCGAACGCGAAACTGGTGCGGGAGAACATGGGCCGGACCGAGAAGGAGTTCCAGCGTTCCAAGGAGTTGCTGGACCGGAATCTGGAGTCGGCCGCGACCTTCGAGGACAAGCAATCGGCGTATCAGGTGGAAGTGGCGCGCCACGAATCGGCTCTCTTCCAGGTGGAACAGGCCGAGGCCGCCCTCAAGCAGACCCGCGACGACCTTTCCAAGACGACGATCTACGCCCCCATGTCGGGAACCATCAGCGACCTGCGCAAGGAGCAGGGCGAGATCGCCATCGGCTCCCAGTTCCAGGAGGACGTCATCCTGGTCATCGCGGATCTCTCGGAGATGGAGACTCAGGTCAACGTGGACGAGAACGACATCATCTCCATCGCGGTGGGCCAGCATGCGGACATCGAGGTGGACGCGCTTCTGGACCAGGTGCTGACGGGCGTGGTGGCGGAGATCGCCAGCAGTGCCAACATCGCCGGTGCCGGAAGTACGGACCAGAAGACCGAATTCGAGATCAAGATCAGCATCGTGAATCCGCCGGAGACCCTCCGCCCGGGGATGACCGCGAGCGCCGAATTGTTCACCAAGACCAACGAGAACGCGCTGAGCGTGCCGATCCAGAGCGTGGCGGTCAGAACGGTCGATCAACTGGTGATGGCGGGCGAGAATCGGGCCGATGCGGAAGAACGCTACACCGCCGATCGCGACGGATTCGTGGAGATCGTGTTCTGCATCGAGGACGGCATGGCCATGGCCAAACAGGTGACCGCCGGGATCCAGAGTGACGAACTGATCGAGATCCTCACGGGTCTCGAGGAAGGCGAAGAGGTGGTCACCGGAAGCTACCGTGCCATATCGCAGGACCTGGAGAACGGTGCCGTTGTCGATATTGCCAACGACACCGACAGAACGGGCGAGGTGTAGACCAGTGGCGCACACCAACGGGGGCACCATACAGCCTGAAACGAGCTCCGCGCTTGCCCTGCGCGACGTGGTGAAGACCTACGACATGGGCACCGTGCAGGTCCAGGCCCTGCGTGGGGTGTCCCTCGACATCGCCCGCAACGAGTACGTCTCCATCATGGGGCCCTCGGGATCAGGGAAGTCGACGTTGATGCACGTGATCGGCTGTCTCGACGTGCCGACCTCCGGCACCTACACGCTGGAGGGCCAGATGGTGGCTGAGATGTCAGAGAACCAGCTGGCGGAAATCCGCAACGAGCAGATCGGATTCGTGTTTCAGACTTTCAACCTCATCCCGCGGGTGAGCATCTACCAGAACGTCGAGTTGCCGTTGGTCTATGCCGGCGTGTCTCGAGGGGAACGCCGCAGGCGCACGACGGCCGCGATCGAACGGGTGGGTCTTGCCGACCGCATAAAGCACAAGCCGAATGAGCTTTCCGGAGGACAGCGGCAACGCGTGGCCATCGCGCGCGCGCTGGTGTGCAACCCGTCGATCATCCTCGCCGATGAGCCCACGGGGAACCTGGACAGCAAGACCGGCGCTGAGATCATGAATATTCTCGACGGATTGCATGCGGACGGACAGACGATCATCCTGGTCACCCACGAGGACTACATCGCCAAGCACGCCCTCCGCACCGTGAGGCTCATGGACGGCATGATCGAGAGCGACTTGGAGGCCGTGGTCTCATGAGGCTGATGCGTGACATGGTCGATGCGTTCCGGATCGCCCTCTACGCCATGCGCGCCAACAAGGCGCGTGGAACCTTGACCACGCTGGGCATCATCATCGGCATTGTCGCGGTGATTCTCACCATGACGGCGGCCAACGGTCTGCAGAACACTTTCCGCCAGAGTTTCTCCTCGGTGGGCGCCGACGTCATCTATGTCTCGCGCATGCCCTGGGTGATCCAGGGCGATTTCTTCCTGTACCGGAACCGTCCACAGATCGATCTCAAGCAGGCCGACGAACTGGAGTCGAGGCTTCGCGGAAGAGGCATCGTCAATCCCACCATGGACACCGCCCGCGACGTTAAATACCGGTCCGAGACCCTGTCGGGACTGCGAATCATCGGCACGACCGACAAGCAGTCGATGGTGTCCAGCGCCCAGCCGGAAACCGGGCGCTTTCTTACGGAATTCGACGTCACCTACAAGAAGAACGTCTGCGTCATCGGTACCGACGTCCGCGACGGGCTGTTCGGCTCAGCGAACCCGCTCAACAAATCCATCCACATCGGCCGCGCCCGGTTTCGGGTGATCGGCGTCATGGAGAAGCAGGGCGGGAGTTTCCTCGGCGGCCCCAATTTCGACAGGCAGATCTACATTCCGATCACTTCCTACGTGAAGGCGTACGGCGGTCATCGCGGGCGCCAGGGGGTGGACGTGGCCGTCAAGGCCCCGTCTCGGGAGGCCCTGGAAGAGCTGGAATTCGAAGTGATGGGGGAAATGCGCAAGATCCGTAAACTGCGCCCCGCAGAGGATGACAACTTCTCCATCAACAAGCTCGACACCCTGGTGGGCGCCTTCAACAACGTGATGGGTGTGGTGCTCCTGGTGGGGCTGCTCGTGACAAGCATCTCGCTGTTCGTCGGTGGCGTGGGTGTGATGAACATCATGTTCGTTTCAGTCACCGAGCGCACCAGGGAGATCGGCATCCGCAAATCCATCGGCGCCAAGCCCCGCAGCATCCTGTTTCAGTTCCTGTTCGAGTCGGCTTCCATATGCCTGCTGGGCGGGGTGATCGGCATCCTGGTGGCTTCCATTCTGACCGCGGTCATCAACAAGGTGCTGATGCCCGCGAGCGTGTCGTTTCCCATTCTGTTCATTGCCGTGGTGGTTTCCATCGCCGTGGGCGTGGTGGCCGGCCTGGTTCCGGCCTTCCGCGGTTCCCGACTCAATCCCATCGAGGCGCTCCGGTATGAATAGCGCCCAACGCAGGAGTCCCAGCCATCAGTCTTCTTGACGCATTCACCATGTCCTTCGGGGCGATTGTCAGGAACAAGCTGAGGTCGGTCCTGACGCTGGTCGGGATCGTCGCCGGGGTGGCCTCCATCATCGCGGTGATGACTGCCATATCGGTGGTGCAATCCACCATGGAGAAGGAAATGAGCGTCTTGGGGGCGCAGGTCTTCCAGGTCCAGAAGTGGCCCGCCGGATTCAACTCCGACGAGGAACGGCGCCGGGCCATGCGGCGTCCGGCCCTGACCGTGGAGAACGCCAATACGATCCGTGAGCGGGTATCGACCGTGGACCTGGTGGGATCTGAGATCTGGGACTTCGGATATGCCGTCGAGTACCGGGGTGAATCCACCAACGCGAACAGTTCCATCGTCGGCGGCACGCCCGAGTACCCGGCCAACAACACCCACTATGTCGGCCAGGGCCGCAACATCTCCCAGATCGACGTCAAGAATCACCACAAGGTGGCCGTCATCGGCTTCGGAATAGGGCAGGAGCTGTTTCCCTTCACCGATCCCGTGGGCAAGGATGTGCGCATGGACGGGCGCAAGTACCGGGTCATCGGGGTCTTCGACGAAAAGAACTCCGCTTTCGGGGGAAGATTCGACCAATACGTCTTGATTCCGGTGACCACATTCCTCGATACGTACGGCATGGTGGGGCGCGGCGGGTTTCAGCGGTCGGTCAATATCACGGTCCGCGCGAAGACGCCCGAACTCGCCGCCGATGCCCTCGAGGAAACGCGGCAACTGATGCGGCGCGAACGCGGCCTGAAGGCGAACGAGGAAGACGATTTCGACTTCTTCAGCAGCGAAAGCCTGATCACCGAGTTCAACGAGATGACCCAGGGCGTGAAACTCGCGGCCTTCGTCATCGGGATCATTGCGCTGATCGTGGCCGGAATCGGCATCATGAACATCATGCTGGTCTCGGTGACCGAGAGGACCCGGGAGATCGGGATCCGCAAGTCTCTCGGCGCCAAACCCCGGAGCATCCTCCTTCAGTTCCTGCTGGAGGCCGTCATCCTGTGCAACATCGGCGGCGTCGTCGGTGTCATGGCGGGCTTCGGGATGGGAAACGTCGTTACCCTGTTCGCTCCCTTCGACGTCAACGTTCCCATGGAGTGGGCGGTCATCGGACTCGTCTTCTGCTCAGCGGTGGGTATCAGTTTCGGTCTGTTGCCCGCCGTTCGGGCATCCAGGCTGAATCCTGTCGACGCACTCAGCTACGAATAGACCGGCTGGGTGGCTGCAGGCCGGGTGCGGCTCACCGGTCACCGACCTGCCTCGGGCGTCTATTGCTTCTTCTCTTTCTTGGCTTTTCGTTTTTCCTTTGGGCTGAGCAAGGCCTTCTTCTGGGTTTCCTTTTTGCCCTTGTCTTTCTTTCCCTTGTCACCCATATCGGTTTCTCCTTGTTCGAAAATCCATTGGCCCGAATCACAACTGTGAGTATTCACGGGATATATGCTCCCGGTCAACCTGTCCCTGTCCCGCCCTTTCCTCCATCCGGGGATCACATGGCCGCTAGCGCCTTATTTCTTTGCCGCTGGGTCTGAGATTCCGAGTTCTCATTCTAGTCCAGTTTGCGGAGCCAACTCGTCTATTGCGTCGATGGAGCCAACTGCATCCCCAACTGCATCATTAGCCCGAGATTGTCCTCGAGAGCCCAGCACTCGTCGATCTTGCCGTCGACGATTCTAATGATCTGGGCACCCGCATAGCGGACCTCGTTACCTGTAGGCGGGATTCCCTCGAAGTCGCCTTGGTGAGTCGCGTTGTAGGAGAACTTCGCTGCCACGAGATTGTCTTCGGCGACGAGTTCTTCGATCGTGTGCGTGTAGTCCGGAAAAGCGGAGTAGAAGCCACGAATGAGATCGAGCGTCATGCCACGAGATAGTGGTTCCGGCATTCCTACATACATGAGGTTGAAATCCTCGGTCAATAGACTCTCGATCTCTCCATAATCCTGCACATCGATAGCCGCATAGAGTTGCCTGACGAGTTCCTTGTTCTCCGATTCTGTATTGCGTTGGTCGGCCAGACAGCCCAGGCAGAGAACGATCGAGAGGATGCCCAGAATAGCGGAAGATCGTTGGGAAATAGCCATGACCACTCCTTTCGGGAGCGTTGCTGAACAGCGGTTCGCCCTGGACGGCGAATCGCGCTTGGTCAGAGGTCTCGCGGGATGGTCTTCAAGGTCAGAAATTCAGGCAAGACGGCGGCCGAAGGCACCGTATCAAATATGGGTGGTCGTGTCAAAACGGCCCCCGAACTCACCCGTAGCAGGCCACGATGTTTTCGGATTGCATCCAGCCTCCGGAGCCAAATCCTATGACAGTAACTCACCAGGCGGATGGGAGCAGGCCTGGATGGCCTGCTGAACGACGCCCATAAGTGCCTAGTGGACGGTAGTCGACCGAGGGTGTCACAGGCAAGCCGGGCAAGGTCCTGCAACTCACCGTTTGGGAACTCGTCGAGACCCACGGATTCTGCGACGCCGAGGGGGTTCCATGACCAGCGAGAACTACGTCTTTGACGGTCCCGTATTGATCCGACGCGGGGGCGCCGTCGCTTTCCAGTCGACGGAGTTCGATCTGCCTTAGGCGCGGACGACCTTCACACAATCGGATTGTTGCTTCGGACCCTTGACACCGCGAGTTTAGATGCTATACTCTAGTCCATGAACACGACCGAGAACAAGGACTTGATCAGGATGGTCGAGGGGATGATCGACCGCATCCTCTACCTCGAGAAGGGGCACTCCCTCGAGGTCGAAGGGCGGACCCTCTACCCCACTGAGATCCACCTGCTCCTGGTGATCGACGCCGGCGGCCAGGGCAACGCCACGCGGATGGCCGAGCGCATGGGCGTGACCAAGGGCGCCGTCTCGCAGACCCTGTCGCGACTGGAGCGCAAGGGCATGCTGATCAAGTCCCGCGATCCGGCCAGCAAGAACGAGTTGAAACTGGCCCTGACGCCCGCCGGTCAGAAGGCCGCCCGGCGGGCCCGGGAAGCAACCGGCCACGTGCAACAGCGCTACGGCGAGTTCCTGGCAGGCCTGGATACAACGGAAAAGGAGGTGATCCGCCGTTTCTTGACCACCATGAACGGCATTTTCGAGAATCTCGAGTGAGTTTTTTTGCCCCCTGTGTTTAGATACTAAACACGAGGGCGTAGCCGATTCGACCAACGAAAGGAACCGACATGAACACCGAGAAATCCGACGCCCAAGTCGCCGCGTTCAACGAGCGCACGTTTCGAGCACAACGCCAGGCCCTGACTTTCGAGCGTGAGATCGCTCACCCGGTAGAAGCTGTCTTCCCCCTGCTCTGCCCCAGCCGGGAGAGCGATTGGATCCCGGGCTGGACCGCCGAACTGGTCCACACGACCTCGGGCTACATCGAAGAGGACTGCGTCTTCCGCACCGACGACACCAACGGCTTCGGTCCCGGCGTGTGGGTGTGCTGCCGCCACGAGCAGGATAGACGGGCCGAGTTCGTGCGGCTGATGGACCACTTGGTCTTCCAACTCAAGATCACGCTAACTCCCGGCACGGACGGTGCGACGAAGGTGGAGTGGCGGATCCTGCTGACCGGTCTCGATGACGACGGCAATCAGCAACTCGAAGCGCTGCCTGATCTCGAGGCGCGGTTCGAGAGCGCCATCGACGCCCTGGTCTACTACCTCGACACGGGTGAGATAGTGCCCGTGACCCAGAGCAATCAGTGACCGACCCCGCTTCGTGCGGGCGTGGAAAGGGGTGCTGCCGCTGCTGGCGACAGCACCCCGCCGATTCCTTGCCTTGCAAAATAGAACGCGCGTGCTATATTGTTCCCATGCGCAAAGGCCAAGCCACCAAGCAAGCCATCCTCGAGCACGCCATCGGCCTGTGCAGCCGCATCGGTCTGTGCCAGGTGAGCATCGGTCAGCTGGCCGACGACATGGACATGTCCAAGAGCGGCCTCTTCGCCCATTTCAAGTCCAAGCAAAACCTGCAGATCGAGGTCCTGGACCAGGCGGCCCAGGAATTCCTGGACGTGGTCGTTCATCCGGCCTTCAAGGCTCCGGCGGGCGAACCGCGCATCCGCCAGCTCTTCACCAACTGGGTCGAGTGGACCCGCTCCAACGGCTACGCCGGTGGCTGTCCCTTCGTGCAGTTCAGCTTCGAGCTCGACGATCAGCCCGGTGAACTGCGGGAACATCTCATCGAGCAGCAGAAGGGCTGGCTGGGCATCCTGGCCGAGTGCGCACGCCGCGCCGTCCAGGCCGGCCATCTGCGGGTGGACCTCGACCTGGAGCAGTTCGCCCACGACTTCCATTCCCTCATGTTGGGCTACCACCACGCCGCTCGACTGATCCGCGATCCTCTGGCCTTCCAGCGGGTGCAGATCAGCTTCGAAACCTTTCTGAACAACGCCAAGGAGTAGATGAGATGACCGCGACGAAGTCCAACATCTGTGTCAGGAGAAAAAGCACGAACGGTCGTATGGTTCATGTGCCGCCGCGTTTTCTCGTGGACGGACTGCGCCTGCTCACGCGGATCTGGCCCGGCGGTACCGAACGCCTGGCCCTGTGGCTCTTCTGCCGTCCGATTCCGCGCCGGGTGAAGCCCCACCAGGCTGCCGTCCTCGACGCGGGGGAGCAGGTGCTGCTGCCGACCGCCTTCGGGAAACTCCAGGGCTGGAGCTGGGGCGAGGGTCCGGTGGTCCTGCTCCATCACGGCTGGGGCGGGCACGCCGGCCAGATGACCGCCTTCGTAGGACCGCTGGTGGACGCCGGTTTCCGGGTCGTGGCCTACGACGCCATGGCTCACGGCCGGTCGCCCGGACGGATCACCTCCGGACCGGACATGGCCCGCGCCCTGGGACAGATCACGGCGGGACTCGGCGATGTCCACGCGGTGGTGGCCCACAGCATCGGCAGCGCCGCCACCATGATCGCTCTGGGCTGGGGGCTCGACATCTCCCGGGCGGCGGTGCTGGCGCCGCCGGCGGATATGCGCGTCTTCTTCCGCGCCTTCGGCGAGCACTTGGAACTGTCGCCACGGGTCCAGGAGGGTATGAATCGCCGGGCCGAGGCGCGCTTCGATTTCTCCTGGGATCAACTGGACGTGGACACCTGGGCCGGGGACGGGTCCACGCCGCTGCTGGTGTGCCACGACGAGGCCGACCCGGTCGTCCCGTTCAGCCATGCACGACGGATCGCTGACACCTGGCAGGCGGCGGAACTGGTGCCGACCCGGGGGCTGGGCCACAACGGCGTGCGCAGGGATCCGGAACTGGTGGCGCGGGTCGTCGCCTACGTCGCACGTCCGGCGGTCGTGGCGGCCGCGGCCGGCTGACGGACGTCCTTCAGCGCGCCAGCACCACCCGGGTCACGGCCACGGCGCCGCCCGTCGTGGCCCGCACCAGGTACACGCCCGAAGGGGCGTCGCGACCGGTGTCGGACCGACCGTCCCAGAGAACTTCCGTCCGTCCCGCCTGGGCCCGACCGTCCCACAGTTTTCGCACGAGCCTGCCCCGCACGTCGTGGATGGCCAGCTGCGCCGGTCCCGCTGCCGGGATCTTCAGGGCGACGGTCGTGCGCGGATTGAAAGGGGTCGGATAGGCGGCCAGGGACAGGGACGGCGCCTCGGGCACCGCCGTCACCTGGAGCAGCCTGAAGGTGAAGGTTCCCAGGGGGACGCCCGACGCGAAGGGGTAGCCGGCAATGGACGCGATCGGATCCTGCGGCACGGTCGCCTGGTTCGGGGACGTGTAGGTGGGGCCGCTGTCGGTTCCGGCGTCGTAGGCGTAGAGGTCGACCACGATCTCCGTGGCCCAGTCGTTCCCGTCGCGCAGGTCCAGACCCGCCACGCCCACGAACCAGTCGGGACTGGGGGCGACCATGGTGACGACCGTGGCCAGGGGGTGGGCCGGCGTGGCGGTGAAGGTGGCGGCGAGCATGCCGGGCGACAAGACGTAGTCGTCACTCTCGATGACCTGTCCAGCGTGTCCGGTGCCCATGGCGGCCTGGACTTCCGCGTCCAGGGGGGAGTTGCTGCCCCACTCGGCCATACGCTGGATGCCCAGGGAAGCCGGCGTCCCGACCTGCCAGAAGTCGACCTGGTCGTCGTGGGTGCCGCCGATGAGCCATGAGAAATGGGGGTCAGGCGGAAAATCCGCGGGATGGGTGGCCGCGGACCAGGTGGCGTCGAAGCCCACTTCGTAATCGGCGGTGGTGACGGGTTGGGCCATGGCGGGCAGAGCCCCGGCCAGCAGGGCGGCGGCGATCAGCAGGCGCGACAGCATGCGGTGGTCTCCTGTCGAGGGACATAGGGCGGCGCTCGGCGCGGCGCGGCCTCGGCAGGTTCTACGGAGCAGATGGCCGGGCTGTGACCGGATGCTGGGTGAAGATGATGGTCGTACCGCGGCCCGGGGCCGAATTCGTCGGCGGGTGTCGGCCTACTCCGCCAGGTGGTCCGCCAATCTCTGCATCTGCCCGGCCAGCACCTCATCCACCGGAGGGCAGGTTCTCGCCGAAGATGCCGCCGCCGCGCGCCTCTTTCCATGACCACGAGACCCCGGCCGGGACGCAACCCAACTATTCGGTGAGGATCTCTTCCAGGAGGGCGACGACCTCGTCCTTGTCCTCGAACTGGGCGAGGGCGAAGAGGGCAGATTGGCGCAGGCGCGGATCGCGGTGGTCGCGGGCGATGCCCATGAGGTGTTCCAGGGACTCGCCCTCGCCGAGCTGGGCCAGGGCGAAGATGGCGTTCTCGCGGACCTCCACGTCCTCGTCGTCGTCGTCGATGACGGCCTGCACGTCACCCAGCATGCGCTCCCCGGCTACGATGACCAGCCAGTAGAGGGCGCTGCTGCGCACGTCGGCGTCGCACTCCCGGTCGCGGGTCACGGACAGGAAGGGCTCGACGATCTCCACGTCCCGGGCGATGGCCGCGGCGAGGATCGCGTCGTCGGCCACCTTGGCTTTGCCCATTTCGACCAGCCCCATCAGCCAGCGGGCGGCCACGGCAGGGTCCACCGTTCCCAGATCCACGTCGGCGCGCCGGGCCTGCTTGCCGGAACCCCCGACCACCACGTCCAGGTCGACCACGGCGCCGTTCCGCACGCGCAGAGTCAGGTGGGCGGGACCCTCTTCGGTGAGGTCGTCGAGATCCGCGTAGTGCCCCTGGTAGAAGCTGGCCGTGGAATCGGCGCCCAACCTGACGCGCACGCCGCGGCCATTGCCGGTCACGCCGTCGCGAACCTCGTAGGAGAGGCCGATGGACCCGTCGCCGAGGTCGGTGATGCGGGCGGCGATGTCGGGGGATGAACCACCAGCCATGAGCACGGTAGTCAGCAGGGCGATGAGGCATCCGAACATCTTCTTGTCCTTCCATCGATCCGGGGCGCGTATCCTGGTCTCTACTTCTATGGACACCCGGTAGGGTGAAATGGTTGCTTCCGAATTCGCGGTGAGGCAACTCGACCACCCCGTGGACGTATCGGTTCTGGTACTCACGACGGCGGGCAGGCGGCCGAGGTCGCTGCAATGGGGAGGAAGTGCATGTTGGGAAAGAAACGTGTCGCGCTGATCACGCTGACGATTCTGGCGCTGGGGGCTGGCATCACCGTCGCCGCCGAAGCGGACCACGCCGCCATCGAAGCCACCGTCCGGGACTACGTGGACGGCTGGTACGCCGGCGACGCCGAGCGCATGGAGCGGGCCCTCCACCCGGACCTGACCAAGCGCGTGGTGCGCACGCTGCCCACCGGAGGCGAGTTCCTGAATTCGGTCTCGGCCAGCAACATGGTCGCCTATACGGCCGCGGGCTTCGGCAAGGACAAGCTGCCCGAAGGCTACGTCAACCAGGTGGCGATCCTCGAGACCACCGACAAGATGGCCATGGCCAAGTCGATCTCGCCCGAGTTCATCGACTTCATCCACCTGGCGAAGATCGCCGGGGAGTGGAAGATCGTGAACGTCCTCTGGGAGCCGGTGGAGCAGTAGCTCAGAAGGCCTCGCCGAGGGAGAGGTGGAAGCCGCCGGCGCCGTTGCCCCAGCCCATGTCGAGCCGGATCTTCACCAGTTCGTCCCGGCTGAGGGTGAAGCGCAGGCCCGCGCCCACGGTGTAGAGCCGGGCCGCGGTGGTCAGTTTGGCCGGTGTCGGGGCCACGTCCCCCAGGCCGGCGAAGACCACCCCACCCAGGCGTCCAAACACTTCGCCGCTACGCCATTCGCCGCGTAGCAGGGCCAAGGAACGGTCCATGTAGCGGCCGCCCGGATAGCCGCGCAGGCCCGACTGGCCACCCAAGCGGGACAACTCGAAGAAGGGCGCGCTTCCCTCCGCGGAGTTGTACAGCACCTGGCCGGCCAGGGCCGCGCGATCGCCCAGGGGCGCGTAGCCCCGGGCGTCGATCTCATAATCGGTCCAGCCCAGATCGCTGCCCCAGCCGGATCGGTAAAAGGACGTGCTCGCACGGACCCAGGCGCCGCGGCGGGTGGACCAGGTGTGGTCGCGGGTGTCCCAGGCCAGGGCGACGCCCGGGGCCGATACCACCGTTCGGGACGCGCCGACGATGGCAGACCCGTCCAGCAATCCACCCGCTTCGACCTCAAGCAACTGGTTCTGCGCCAAGCGGAATTCCAATCCCACCCGCAGTTCGCCCAGCACCCTGCGCTCGAGCATGACCTCGACGGCGAACTGCTCGGGGGTGAAGTCCTCCTCCGCGCTTTCGGGAGCGTCACGGCCGATGCCGTAGAACTGGTCCGGGAACTTCTGGTAGCTCGGCACGAAGCCCGCATGCCAGCGGCCTTCGTCCCAGTTCAGGTCCACGCCCAGGAAGGCCAGCGTCTGGCTCTTGGCCGTGTAGACGAACACCGGGCTGAACAGGGACGGACGGGTGTTCGGCCCTTCGGGATCCAGGTAGAAGAAGCGCAGCAGGGTTGCGCCGAAGAGCAGGCTCGTGTCCGGGGTGTAGCCGAAGACCGGGAAGACGACCGTGTCGCCGCGTTCTTCCACCACCGCCGAGTCGGCGAGCACGTGGGCGGTCTCGGCAACTTTCTGCTCGGCGCCGGTGGCCTGGGCGAAGGCGGACCCGGCGCCGGCAGCGAGGGCGGCGACAAGTACGAGGGCGCGCAAGTAGGGCACGGCGGACGGCTCCCGGTCGGTACGGGTTTCGGAAAAGCAGGGACGCCGGTCATGATAGCGACCGGCGTCCGGGGGCGAAAGCAGGGATGTTTCCGCCGTACCGTCAGATCCCGAACAGGTACTGCATCTTCATGAAGTACTGGCGGTGGGTGAGCCGCCAATCCTGCTCCGCGGCGGGATCCACCGAGACCTTGGCGTAGTCCCTGGTGGAGCCGACGTAGAAGATGGAGAACGGGTTGATCTGGTACTGCAGCAGGGGGTCGCCCTCCCACGTGTCGTAGAACCCGTTGTACTGAACGATGATCCGCGCGCTCAGTTCCCGCGTGATCTGCAGGCCCAGTTTGGAGCGCATGACGTAGCTGTCGAAGAACAACTCGCCCGTATCCTCGTGCTCGGAGCGGGACCAGTTGAAGCTGGTCTCGAGCAGGAGCCGGTCCATGGGCTTCACATCGAACCAGAGGCCGAAGTCCGACTGCATGCCGAAGGTCCGCTCGCGGTAGTAGATCCGCCGGCCGTAGTTGGCGTTGGCGCCGATGATGATAAGGTCGCTGGGACGGGCGTTGCCGCAGATGTGCCAGCGGTCGAGGCCACGGTAGTCCGTGTCCCGGTAACGCTCGGCATCCTTCTTATACTGGGCGTGGAAGCTGGCCTGGGCCTTGCGCAACCGCCCGGAGAGCCAGATCTCGACGGCCTCGTCCTTGCGGATGTCGTCGTAGTTCCAGGTCCGCATGATGCGGACGCCCGGGCTGAGGTAGTCCAACCACGTGCTGTCGTTGAAGCGGAACATGTAGTCGGTGTTGGCGATGCCCTCGCGGTAGCTGTTGCGCACCTCGAAACCGCTCTCGGCACGGAACGTGGGAGCGAAGTCCCAGTAGTCGAAGTCGAAGCCCCAGCTACGGCCGTGCCGCTCGAAGCTGGCGTAGAGGGCGCCGCCGTCGAAGGTCTCGCCGTCGAATCCCGCCGTGTGGCGATCCCCGTCGAACTTCTCGCCGTTGATCCCCATGGTGAGGGTGGTGTCGTCGGGCTCGGTGGTGAAGCTGTGCAGGTACTGGGCCTCGAGCTGGTAGATGGGATTCAGGCGCCAGCGGGTGTCGACGCCCAGCAGGGAGCCGTTGCCGCCGCTGTCGTAGCGCCGGTCGGTGGCCACGAAGCCCACGTGGGACTGGCCGCCGAGATCCGTCCTCACGCGGGCGAAGGTGTTCATGCTCTTGCCGTTGACGCTGATGTAGCTGCGCTCTTCCAGGGGGACCAGGATGGGGGAGTGCTCGTCGTAGGCGGCCAGCACGCCGAAACTGGTCTTGCCGCTGCGGCCGAGCAACTTGCCGGCCACCGACGGGTCGTTGATCTGCCGGGTGTAAATAGGCGTGAAGTAGGTGTTCCAGAGGTCGGAGCCTTCCTGGAAGAAGGGCCGCTTCTCCGGGAAGAAGAGAGCGAAGTTCGAGTTGACGTTGATCTGCACCGCATCCGACTCCACCTGGCTGAAGTCCGGATTGATGGAGGCTTCGGCGCTGAAGTCGGAGGTGATGTTGTACTTGGCCGTCAGCGACGGCTCGCCCTTGATGTCGCCGTTGTCGAAACTGCCGTCGGAGCGACGTTCGCCCGCCTGGTTGGCCGTGAAAGCGGGGATGAGCTGGAGACCGCTGGCTGGATCCACGTTCTCCATGCCGGTGATGGTGCCCCACTGGCAGGGCCAGCAGGATTCGTCCCGGTCGTAGGCGGCCCACGAGGCCTGGGTGCGCACTTCGCGGGGCTGGTTCCGCCAGAAATCGACCTTCCAGGTCTGGACCGGCGTGTCCGGGAAGCGCAGGCTGCTGAAGGGGATGGAGAACTCGGCTTGCCAGCCCTGGTCCGTGATGCGCGCGGCGGTGGTGAAGATCAGGTCGTAGCTCGAGTCCTCGCCGCCGCTGGAGGAATACAGGAAGTCGGTCTGGATCCCGTAGGGGTTGCAGCCGATCTCGTAGGCGCTCATGGCGTCGCCGAAGGTGTCGATGGCGATGAGTACGTTGTCGTCCGCATTGATCTGGTCGCGCCGGGTGAAGGAGGCGCGAATCTGGGACGGGTCTTCGTCGAAGCACTCGAAGGCCACATAGAGGTTGCGGTCGTCGTAGGCTACGCGCACCACCGTCCGGAACGGCGGCTGAATCTGGTCGCCGGGCTGGTGTTCGGCGAAGTGGGTCGCTATGGCGGCGGTGCGCCAGCCGGCATCGTCGACGAGACCGTCGATCTCGATCTCGCCCTGGACGCGGGAAATATCCAGCGTCGGCAGGTAGGTCGCCTGCCACTGGGCCATCGCGCTGCCGGCGCCAAGGACCGACACGCAGAGAACGAGATTCACTAGGAGGGCGAGGTTTCCTGGGCGGCGGTCGGTCTGGGTCATGATGCTCTCCGTCCGGGCTTGCGGGGGTGTTAACCCTGGAGACACGCCGAACAGGGCAAAGGGTTGCAACGGACTCAAAAAAAAGGTTTTAGAGGATTGTTCTTATCTCCTATAAATCTAGGAGGTCGAGCCCCGGCAGTGCGGAAATGACAAGGACGGGCAGGGACGGTAATCTCTAGGGGACCTATTCGACCAACCAGGGGAGAGTTCCGGTCCCATGCCCGATCGCCGCGATCAACGCCTCGTGCTCGTCCTGGCCGTGGGCCTCGTGCTGGTCACCGGTGGGCTCTTCGCCCGCACGGCCACTTTCGAGTTCCTCCAGTACGACGACGACCGCTTCGTTTACGACAACCCGGCCCTGGCCGAGGGGCTCACCGCCGACGCCATTGCCTGGTCGTTCACCACCGACCACGCCGCCTTGTGGATCCCCGGCACCTGGCTCTCCCACCTGGCCGACGTGCAACTCTTCGGCCTGCGCCCGGGGCCCCACCACCTGGTGAACGTCTTGCAGCACGTGCTGACGACGTTGCTGCTCTTCGGCGCCCTACGGGCCATGACCGGCGCCGTCCGACGGTCCGCCCTGGTGGCCGCCCTCTTCGCCTGGCACCCGGGACACGTGGAATCGGTGGCCTGGGTGACCGAACGCAAGGACACCCTCAGCACCCTCTTCCTGGTGGCGGCCCTCTGGGCCTACCACCGCTGGACCGTGCGGCGCACTCGCGGCCGCTACCTGGTGCTGCTGGCCTGGGCGGTGCTCGGGCTCCTGACCAAGCCCATGCTCGTGACCCTGCCGGTGCTGCTGCTCCTGGTGGACGTCTGGCCCCTGGGACGCACGGACTGGCGCCGCCTCGTCCGGGAGAAGAGCCCGCTCTTCGCCCTGGCCGCCGCCGTGGGCGCCGTGACCTTCGTTGTGGGACAGCGCGGGGGCATCGTGGCGTCCATGTCCGAGTTGGGCCTCGGCCCGCGGTTGGTGAACGCCGTCGTCTCCTACGCCCAGTACCCGCTGCAGATGGTGTGGCCGGTGGGACTGTATGCCCAGGTGCCCTTCCGGCTGACGGCGCCAGCGGGGCTGGTCATCGCCTCGGCGGTCTTTCTCCTGGCCGTCGGCTGGGCGAGCATCCGCTACGCCCGTCGCGCGCCCTACCTGTTCTTCGGCTGGTGGTGGTATGTGATCTCCCTGCTGCCGGTCTCGGGCCTGGCCCAACAGGGAGTCCACGGCATGGCCGACCGGTACACCTACGTGTCCTTCATCGGTCTCTTCGTGATCGTGGCCTGGGGCGGGGCGGATCTGGCGCGTCGCCTGCGGGTTCCGCGACCGGCGGTGGCGACTCTCGTGGCGGTGGTCCTGGTGGCCCTGGCCTGGGTCACCCACGCCCAGGTGGGTGTGTGGCGGAACAACCTCACCCTCTTCGAGCACGCTTTGGCGCGAAACCCGGACAATCCCATGGCCCACACCTTCCTGGGCCTGGGACTCGAGGTGCGCGACCGCCCGGTCGAGGCAGCGGCGGCCTACGGTCGGGCCATCGACCTGAACCCCGATCACCACGTGGCCCGCTTCCAACTGGGCCGGCTCCTGGCCCAGCAGGGCGACCCGGCCGGCGCGGTCCGGCATTACGAAGCCTCGCTGATCGCCTACGAGGACGCCGCCGACGTCCGGCGTGACCTGGGCAACCAGTACTTCCTGCTGGGAGATCACGAGCGGGCGGCTGCGCATCTGGAGCGCGCCCTCGAGCTGGAACCGGGCAACCGGGGGGCCATGACCAATCTGGCCCTGGCGTGCCTGGCCCGGGAGGAATTCGATGAGGCGGAGACCCTTCTCCAGGAGGTGGCGTCGGCGGCGCCAGAGGATCCCCACGTGCGCTACAACCTGGCCTGCGTGGCCGCGCGCCAGGGCCGGGCGGCGGCTGCTGCGGTACGCCTGGAGGAAGCTCTCGACCTGGGGTTCACAGCCTGGGAGGCCATCGAAGCGGACCCGGACCTGGCCCGCCTGCGCGCCTCGCCCGAGTACGCGGATCTCAGAAGCCGGCGTGCTCCGTCCGGGCGATGATCTCGTCCTGCAGTTCCCGTGACAGATCGCAGAAGTAGTCGCTGTAGCCGGCCACCCGCACGATGAGGTGCCGGTGCTGCTCGGGGGCGTCCTGGGCCCGGTGCAGGGTGTCGGCGGTGACCACGTTGAACTGCACGTGATGCCCGTCCTGGGCGAAGTAGCCCCGCACGAGTCCGGCCATGCGGTCCAGACCCGCCTCGCCCTCCAGCACCTGGGGGCTGAACTTGAGGTTCAGCAGGGTCCCGCCCGTCTTCACGTGGTCCATCTTGGCCGCCGACTGAAGGACCGCCGTGGGTCCCTTGCGGTCGGCGCCCTGGACGGGGGAGATGCCTTCCGAAAGCGGCTGATGGGCGCGCCGTCCGTCCGGGGTCGCGCCGATGACCGAGCCGAAGTAGACGTGGCAGGTCGTCGGCAGCATGTTCACGTGGACGGTGCCGCCGCGGCCGTTGGGCCGTCCGTCCACGCAGCGGAAGAAGGCGCCGAAGATGTGCTGCATGAAGCGGTCGGCCCGGTCGTCGTCGTTGCCGTACTTGGGGGGCTTGTTCACCAGGAGTTGGCGCAGGGGTTCAGCGCCGGCGAAGTCGGCGGCCATGGCGTCCAGCAACGCGCCCATGCCCACGCGCCCGGTGGCGAAGACCAGGTGGTCCAGGGCCGCCAGACTGTCGGTCAACGTGCCGGTACCCACGCCCTGGATGTAGCTCGTGTTGTAGCGGGCGCCGCCGGCATTGTAGTCCCCGCCCTTGGCGATGCAGTCGTCGATGAGGAGCGACAGGTAGGGCGCCGGTGCGTGTTCGGCGAAGGTGGTTTCGAGGATGGCGTTGCCTGCCACCTTGATGCCGATGAAGTGTTCGAGCTGGCCTTCCCAGGCCCGCAGCACCTGGTCCATGGATTCGAAATCGCGGGGGTCGCCCGTGGGTGGGCCGAGCTGCTCGCCCGTCCGCGGATCGCGCCCGTCGTGGAGGACGAGTTCCAGGAGCTTGGCCAGGTTGAAATACCCGGTGAGGACGTAGGCCTCCTTGCCGAAGGCTCCCGTCTCCACGCAGCCGCTGTTGCCGCCGGCGCGGGCGTCCGTCAGGGACTTGCCCTGCCGCATCAGTTCCTTGACCACCGCGTCGGCGTTGAACACGGAGGGGAATCCGTACCCCTTGCGGATGACCCCGGCGGCGGCCTGCAGGAAGCGGTCCGACGTCTCCGTCGAGATCTGCACGTTGTTGCTGGGCTGGAGGATGTGCATCTCGTCGATGACCTCCAGCAGCAGGAGGCTCACCTCGTTGCTGGCGTCCCGACCGTCGGGAGTCAGGCCGCCCAGGTTGATGTTGGCGAAATCCGTGTAGGTGCCGCTCTCCTGCGCGGTCACACCCACCTTGGGCGGGGCCGGGTGGTTGTTGAACTTCACCCAGAAGCACTCGAGCAGTTCCTTGGCGCGGTCGCGGTTCAGGGTGCCGGCGGCCAGTTCGCGGGCGTAGAAGGGACCCAGGTGCTGGTCCAGGTGACCGGGGCTGAAGGCGTCCCAACCGTTCAACTCGGTGACGACTCCCAGGTGGTGGAACCAATAGGCCTGCAGCGCTTCGCGGAAGGTCTCAGGACGGTGGGCGGGCACCCGCGTGCACACGGCGGCGATGGTCTCCAACTCGACCCGGCGGCTCGGATCGTCGCAGGCGGCGGCCAGCTCCTGCGCCCGTTCGGCGTGGCGGCGGGCGAAGAGCATGGTCGCGTCGGCGGCGATGCGCATGGCCGTCAGCTGGTCGCGGCGGGCGGGGGAGTCCGGGGCGGCCGGGTCGAGCCCGGCCAGGACCACATCGATCTCCGCTTGCAGGTCGAGCAGACCCTTCCGGACGAATTTGTCGTCGGCCACCGTGTGGCCGGGCGCCCGCTGTTCCATGAACTCGGTGAAGACGCCGGCGGCGTAGGCCGCGTGCCACTCGTTTGGCAGGGAAGGGAAGGCCCGGTCCCGAATGGAACGGCCGCGCCAGAAGGGGATGACCGTCTCCTCGTAGGCGGCGATCACCGACTCGTCTACGGCGTAGCTCGTCTTCTCCCGGGCGTCGAGGATGCGCAGGTCTTCAGTCGAGTGGCAGGTGAGTTCGGGAAACGTGGGCACGACCAGGGGTGCGGGGCCGCGCTCGCCCACGATGAGTTCGTCGTCGCCCAGGTGGATCGTCTTATGGGCGCAGAGATACTGGAAAGCCAGGGCCCGGAGCACCGGCACCGGATGCTTGCCTTCCTCGCGCCGGTAGAAATCCGTGAGCAGGAGGGCGCGTTCGGCCGAGATGGACGGCCGGGAGGCCAGGCTCCGGTCGCGCAGGCGTCGGACTCTCGTGTTCATGGTCATCCTCCGCAGGTCACGGCCAGGCCGCGGTCGGTGAAGGTGCGGACGGCGCGCTCCAGATCCTCGGGATGGGGCGCGGCCGTGCCGATCAGTTCGTAGACGAGACCGAGGCGGTCGTACTTGTCGGCGCCGGTGGTGTGGTAGGGCAGCAACTGGATCTCTGGCTGCTGGGGAAAGTCGGCTACGAAGGCGGCGGTGGCCTCCAGGTTGGCCGGCGTGTCGGTCAGGCCGGGGATGAGGGGCAGGCGGACCTGGATCCTCCCGCCGGTGCGGACCAGCAGTCGCAGGTTCTCGTGGATGCGTCCGTTGCCCATGCCGCACCGCCGGCGGTGCTCGGCGGCATCCATGAGCTTCAGGTCGAAGAGCACGAGGTCGGTCAGGGAGGCTGCGTCGAGCAGGAGATCCGTATCCACGTGCCCGCAGGTGTCCACGGCGGTCTTCACGCCGCGGCGGCGCAGTTCGGCCAGGCATTCCAGCACCAGGGACGCGTTGGCTCCCGACAGGGGTTCGCCGCCGGAGAAGGTGACGCCGCCGCCGGTGGTTCCGAAGTAGACCTGGTCCCGCAGGATTTCCGCCAGCAACTCGTCGGCGGACCAGGTGCGCCCCAGCAGGTCGCGGGCTCCCGTGGGGCAGGCGTCGGCGCAGTCGCCACAGGAGACGCAGTCGGCGGCCGCGGGCACGTCCAGGGGGCCGGCCGCGCCCTGGTCGCACACGGGTGTGCAGGCCTCACAGCCCAGACAACGATCGGCCAGCAGGGCCAGCTGGGGCCGGTAGTCCCAACTCTCGGGATTGTGGCACCAGGAGCAGCGCAGGGGACAGCCCTTGAGGAAGACGGTCGTGCGGATGCCCGGCCCGTCGTGCAGGCTGAAGCGCTGGATGTTGAACACCGTGGCCGTACTCACCCCAGTTCCTCCAGGTAGTAGCGGCGAATGAACTGCTCCTGCACGGCGAAGGACCAGTGCACGTCGCGCACGAGCCGGGCCGCTTCGATCCAGTCGCTCTTCTCTAGGGCGGCGACGATGGCCTCGTGCTCGCCGGTGGACGCCAATTCCCACTCCTTGACGAAGGTGCGTTTGCGGGGGAAGTCGTACAGGCGCCGTTTCATGATCCCCACCTGGCGGACGAGTTCGGCGTTGGCCGATTGGTCCAGATAGGCGTTGTGGAACTCCAGGTTCGCAACGTAGAAGGTGTCGAAATCGTCCCGCGCCAGGGCCGACCGCATGGCGTCGTTGGCCGCGCCCATGGCCGCGAAGCCCTCGCCGGTGAGGCGACCGTATTCCGTGGCGATGACCGAACCTTCCAGGGCGCCGATCATCTGATAGAGGTTGCGGATGTCCTCTTCGGACAACTCTCGCACCACCACGCCGCTGCGCGGACGGATGGTCACGAAGCCCTCGTTCTCCAGCCTCAGCAGGGCCTCGCGCAAAGGGGTGCGACTCACGCCGAGCCGCTCGGCCACCCGGTCCAAGTTGATGGTGGCGCCGGGACGCAGATCACCCCGTCCCAGATCCTCGCAAAGCACCTCGTAGACCTGCTGGCGCAACGATGTGTGGTTCAGACGCAAACCGCTCACGGAACGGCTCCTCGGTACCCATGATTATCGAACGCGAAACCTTATAACTGAAATCTAATATATCACAGTGCCCGATAGAATGAAAGGTCTTATCCGGTAGTAAGTTGCAGGGGGCGGTGAAGGCTCCCGGGGGCCTCAGGAGCGGGCCGCGATCCGCAATTCTTCCGCCGTCACGCCGTCGAACTGTCCGAATTCCCGGGGATCCCTTTCGGCGATGGCCGCCGGGATGGACTCCAGCAAACGACCCCAATCCGCCTCGTCCAGTCCGTCGATGAGGGCGGCGAACCTGTCGGCGGCAGGGGCGGGCTCCAGATAGCGCCGGTACATGGCTACCATGGACTGCAGCATGGGCAGGTAGGGCTGCAGGTCGGTGGTGGTGGACAGGACCTCGCTGTCGATCCAGGCGATGGGCACGCGCTCGATGCCGCCCCCGCCCCGCAGGCGTGTCTTGATGAGCAACTCGATGTCGAAGGCGAACTTCTTCTCCAGCAGGTCGCCGACGATGTCGCGCACCACGTCCGCCCGGAAGCCCTTGAAGCCGCACTGGGTGTCCACGATGTCGTCCAGCACGCCGATGACCCGCTTCCACAGGTAGATGAAGAGCTTGCCGCGGGTGTTGCGCACGCCCTGCTTGACGACCACCGAGGTGGGTTCCCGCCGTGAGCCGATGGCCGCGTCCCGACCGCGGCCCAGGATCGGTTCGAGCAGGAGGCCCGTCTGGCCCAGGTGCGTCGATAGGTCGGCGTCCGTGAAGACGACCACGTGGTTTTCCCGCTCGACCCGCGAGGCAGCCCACAGGCCCAGGGCGACGGCCCCGCCCTTCATGCTCTGGTTGGTATCGGTCAGGGGCCTGGTCACGTCCAGGCCCGCGGCGATGGCGTCGGCCAGGCGCAGCACCTGCACCCGGTCCGTCCAGTCGCGCGCTGTGGCCAGGCGTTCGGCGATGTCGCCGCTGCCCTCGGGGCAGCCGTCGTCCACGACGGTCAGATCCCAGCCGAAATCGTCGCGGCCGGCGGCGAGCCACTCCAGTTGCTCCACCTTGCGGACAAGAAAGTCCTCGCCGCCGGCCACCTCGGACGCGGGCTGGATGCGTTCGTGCTCCTTGTAGACGGCGAAGACCACCGACAGGTGAAGCGGACCCGGCAGGGCCGCCACCAGGGCTCGGGACAGGGCGAGCTTGGCCGCCAGATGACCCAGGAGCTTCACGTCCCCCGCAGCGACGAGCCGTTCCTCGAGGGACCGCAGGTCCGCTGCTTCCGGCGCCATGTCGAGCAGGGTGTCGGCCAGATCGCGGGCCGCCAGCAGATGGGTGGCGCTGGTGAGATCCAGGTCGGCCGGAGCCCCGGCGGTGGCTTCGGTCACGAACTGCTGGAGATGGTCGATCCCGGGCATGGAGGTCCTTTCGGCGGCGGTTTTCGGCTGATCGTGGATGATAACCGGAGCCCCCGTCCGCGGCCAGCGGCTAATCGAGTTCTCGCTGCCGGAAGCGACACCCTTGACATAATCATGACATTAAACGACATTAAAAGACAGATGATGCCACACTAGCAAGGAGGATCATCATGACCGATCGCCCGGATCTCCCGGAATTCCCCCCTATCCTGACCCTCGAACAGGCTGCCCGTCTCCTCCAGGTATCCACCCGGACCATCCAGCGCATGGTGAAGGACGGGCGCCTGCCCGGTCGCCAGGTGGGCTCCCAATGGCGCTTCGACCGGGAGCAGATCCGCGCCTGGGTGCGGGGCGAACACGACCCGGAGTCGGCGGCCGTCGCCCAGCGCGAACTCATCGAACGGGAGCGCGCCCGCCTGGGCGTGGACATGCCGGAGACCCTCATCGACATGCAGCAGGAGGCGGTCCGCCGCCATGCGGCTCGCCACCACCGCGACGAGGACTGAGAACATCCGCAAAATAAAACCCGGCCGGACCCGAAGGTCCGGCCGGGGATGCGCGACGCGCGGTTCCCGCAGGAGCCGCGTTACTTGATCAGGGTCATCCGCTTCGTGGCCGTGTTCTTCCCCGCCTGCACGCGGTAGAAGTACGTGCCCGAGGCCACGCCACGGGCGTACCACTCGACGATGTGACTGCCGGCGCCGTACTCGCGCGCCACCAGCGTCTCGACCTTCTCACCCTTGATGTTGAAGATGTCGATCTTCACGAACTCCGTCTTGGGCAGGTCGAAGGAGATCTTCGTCATGGGGTTGAAGGGGTTCGGGTAGTTCTGGCCCGCGGCGAACACCTTGGGCATGACCTTTTCGGCCATCATGTTTGCGCCGCCGGCGGTCAGGCCGCTCCATTCGATCTCGTCGACGTACACGTAGTCCCGGTTGCCGCTGGCGTCGCACATGAAGCGCAGCTTGGCGTTGGTCGGGTAGTTGTACGTGTTCGGGATCGTCACGGATTCGTAGTAGGTCGTGCCGTTGTTGAAGTCGGTCGTTCGGGCCCAGGTTTCGATGGTTTGCCAGCTGGAGCCGTCGTAGTACTGGAGCCAGAAGTCCTCTTTCGTGTTGTCCATGCTATAGGCGTAGAACGAGAAATCGACCTGGAGTTCCACGTAGCCGGATACGTTGTAGCTGTTCGTGTGATAGAACGACGAGGCCGTGCCGCTGTTGTCGCGGATCTCCATGGAGTAGCTGCCCTGGGGCGAGCGCGATCCGGAGTACCGCCGGCAGTCGCCGCCGCCGTCGGTGTAGTTGCCGATGCCGCTCTCGAAGTCGTCGTAGGTGATCTCCACCCAGTCCCCGCCCGAGCTAGGCTCGGTCACGGTGATGTAGTTGGACTTGGTTTCCCCGTCCGAACCGTAGGCGTTGGTCGCCGTCAGCGTCACCGAGTAGGTGCCGGCCGAGGTGTAGGTGTGCGCCGGGTTCTGGCTCGTGGAAGAACCGCCGTCACCGAAGTCCCAGTCCCAGCTGGTGGGCACGTCGGTGGAGGCGTCCGTGAACACCACGTCCAGCGGATAGGTGCCGCTGGTCGGCGTACCGGCGAAGGCGGCCGTGGGGGCCGTGCCGGCGGCGCCGGTCGTGACGCTGATGTCGTCGTAGGCGTGACCGTCGGTGGTCGCCATGTAGTTGTCGTACTGCTGGAACTTGACCACGAAGGTCGCGCTCAGGCTCAGGCCGTTGGCCGCCGCCAGGGCGTCCACGTCCAGGTCGAACTCGTTCCAGGTGTTGTTGGTGTAGCTGGCGCCGTTCAGGTCCTGGACCTTGGTGAACGAAGAGCCGCCGTCGTCGGAGAAGTACACGCCGTCGGCCGAGTGCGTCTCGTCGGAGAAGTCCTTCCACCAGAAGCCCAGATCGACCTGGCCCTCACCGGCGAGGTTCAGGTGCAGCCAGGCCTCGTTGGTGCTGTAGGTGCCGTTGGCCGAGCAGTCCATGGTCAGGTGGTAGCTGCCCGAGTGGGGCGTGTTGCCCGTGGTGACCAGGATGCGTCCGTTGTTGTCCGAGGCCGAGGTCCAGTTGGGGCCCAGGTCGCCGGCCTCGAAGCCGTCGCTGAAGGGCACCGAGGCGTAGAGGTCGCCCGGGTCGGTCACGGTGATGTAGCCCGTCTTGGTCTCTCCGTCGGAACCGAACGCATTGGTCGCCGTCAGGGTGACCGCGTACGAGCCGGCTGATGTGTAGGTGTAAGACGGGTTCTGGGCCGTCGAGGAACCGCCGTCGCCGAAGGTCCAGCTCCAGCTCGTGGGGGTGTTGCTCGAGGCGTCGGTGAAGCTCACGTCCAGGGGCAGGGAACCGCTGGTGGGCGAGCCGCTGAAGGCCGCCACCGGCGGGTCCTCCACGGGGCCTCCGCCGCCCAGGGCCGCCTCGGCGTCGATCATGCCGTAGCCGCTGTAGCGGTCCCAGCCGCTGCCGGACTCGACGCTGGTCACGTCCTGGGCCGTGTCGACGATCTGTTGACGGATCTGGGCCGGCGTCCAGCCCGGGTTCTGGGACTTCAGCAGGGCTGCCACGCCGGCCGCGTAGGGTGTCGCGCAGCTGGTGCCGTTGAAGAAGCTGCTGTAGTCACCCGAGTCGTAGCCGCCCGAGCCCTGGATGTCGGTGGTCGGGAGGATCGTCGGGGCGAGGATGTCCACGGCATCGGCAGCGTCGGCCGTCGTCACACCGTAGTTGGAGCCCCACCAGCGCTCACCGTCGCAGGTGTAGCCGTTGGGATCCGTGTTCACGCCAGGGTTCACCTCGCCGCTGCTGCTCGACGAGCGTTTCCGCTCGCCGCAGGGCGAGGCCGCGCCGACGCCGATGACGTTGGCGTTGATGGCCGGATAGCTGATGGTGCTGTCGTTTTCGTTGCCGGTAGCGGCGAAGATCGTGCAGCCCGCGTTGTAGGCGTACAGGAGGGCTGCATCGGTCGACGAGTCGCTGCTGATAGCCGCGCCGAGGCTCATGCTGATGATGTCGGCGCCGTTGTCGGCCGCGTGGTAGATGGCGTTGACGATGTACGAGAAGTACATGGAGCCACCGCTGTCGGCGATCTTCAGCGGCATGATCGAGCAACCGCCGGCGACACCCACGGCGCCCAGGCTGTTGTTCGAGATGGCCGCGGCCACACCGGCACAGGCGGTGCCGTGGCCGGCGGATGCGCTGTTGTCGTCCGGATTGCTGTCGCTGTCGCCATAGTCGTAGCCGGTGACCTGGTTCAGGTCCGGGTGGCCCACGTCGACGCCGCTGTCGAGGATGGCGATCACGACGCCCGAGTTGCCGTAGGTCACGTCCCAGGCGCCGGGCGCGTTGGCGTCGAAGCCCACGGTGCCCACGGTGGTGGACAGGGTGTGGTCGTAGGTGCCGCCCCAGTCCAGATCGGGCAGCTGGGCCGTGTTGTCGTGGCCCCAGTTGTCCGCGTACATGGGATCGTTGGGGACGGCGGCCGGGAAGGCGCGCCAGTCCGGGTGCGCCGCCACGATGTCGGGGTCGGCGGCCAGACGGGAGGCCAGGGCCTCCATGTCTCCGGGCGCGACCCGCATCATGTACCAGTTCTCGTGGCCCGAAGCCGCCTTGTTCGGCTGGGCCGGGAAAATGAACGGACGCTCGATGGAGGTGACGCCTGCGGCCTGCGCGATGGCGTCGACTCCGGCGAGGCCGAAGGTGGCGTTGGGCACCCTGGCGCCGCGCTGCATGGGCACGGCTGACAGGGCCTTCAGGGGACTGGGTGCGAGCTTGACCAGCACCCGTCCCGGAGCGTACGGGAGGACTTCTTCGCCGTAGGCGGCGTAGCCGTCCTGCACGGGGGAAAACTCCCGTGGGGCGCCGAAAGCAGACGTGGACAGGATGAAAATAAGAGTCAGGAGCATCAAGTGAACACGGCGAGATGACATTCGCTTCTCCTAGGGCTATGGGATTATGATGATGTTCGGGAAGGCGGACGCAGGCGCCCGTGATCCTTCCATCACGGTCAGCGACGTCCCACCAATTTATTGTGGCACAAGAAGATGTTGAGTTCGTCGGGGGACGATCGCTTGAGAGTATTATCACGAAACCTTGATCCTGAGAACACTTATCACTGTCTTGTTACAAGAACGACACAAACGGGATTTCTCCATAGGAACTTCAGGATCGATGCCAAACGGAGGTCGGATTTCTCTCCGGACTGCAACTGGTTTTCCCACTACGATCAGTGTAACCTCCAGGGCGTCGTCCCTCTCCAATCCCGCAAGGAGCGCCCCATGAGCAAGCGACCCGGCTGCTGGAAAACGTCCCTCTTCGGATGCCTGGGACTCATCGTGCTCCTGATCCTCTTCGTGGGCATCACGGCTCTCCTGGCCCGCATCAACCTGAGCGACCAGCGGCCGGTGGACGACACCATCGCCCCCCAGACCAGCGCCGAGGCGGCCTGGGACGGTCCGCCCCTGGGCAAGCCGGGCCGGCTGGTGCTGGATATCGGTCAGGGCGAGTTCCAGATCATGCCCGCCGAGCCGGGCGCCGGCCTCTCCCTGCGCGCCCGCTACGACGCCGAGGTCCACGAACTCACCGACAGTTTCGTGGTGAATCCCGACTCGAGCTGGGTGTACGAGTTGCACTTCCGCCAGACCATGCCCGGAATGCAGGCTCTCTTCCGCGCCCTCATGGGCGGAGCCACCGAGGCCAAGGTCGAAATCGCTATTCCGCCCGAATCGCCCATCGAGTTGGTCATCGACATGGAGGAAGGCGGCTTCGAGGCCGAGTTCGGCGGACTGTGGCTCACGTCGGCGGACATCGACTGGGCCCGCGGCGGTTTCGAACTGGACATCGTCGAGCCCCTGCGCGAGCCCATGGAGAGCTTTGTCATCCACGGCCGCATGGGCGGCTTCGACGCCCGGCGCCTGGGCAACGCCAGCCCCAAGGTGCTGCGGATCGACAACGCCATGGGCGGCGCCAGCATCGACCTGGACGGCGCTTGGCGGAACGACGCGGCCATCAGCCTCAAGTCCTCCATGGGCGGGGTGGACGTGCGCCTTCCCGACGACGTGGTGATCGAGGGAGTGGAGGGGCACGACCAACGCCTGCGCCGGGACGAGGAGACGCCCCTGCCGGTACTGCGGTTCGACGTCCAGTACAAGATGGGCGAAATCTCGATCCGGTGAGCCGCATGACCGGCCATCAGGCGGAACGGTACCTGGCGCTGTTGGGTGTCGCATGCCATGCGCCTTCGACGGAGGCCCTCGCCGAGCTTCTCACGGCCCACCTGGTCCGGGTGCCTTTCGAAAACGTATCCTAGCTGTAGCGCTCTCGCCGCGGACTGCCCCCGGGACTGCCCACGTGCGATGAATTCCTCGACGCCGTCGATCAGGACGGCCTGGGTGGCACCTGCTACCTGGTGAATCCCCTCCTGGGCGAGTTGCACGGCGCGGACATGGACGATCCCGACGTGCACGTGGTGAACGTTGTGCTGCTGGATGGTAGGCCTTGGTTGGTCGTTGCGGTTGCCGAAGCGGCCCGGGTGAACGCCGCGCGAAACCGGCAGCCCGACCTCGGGATCGGCAAAGGCGGTTTCAGGATCGTGGCAGTATCGTCCGCAGGGGAAGCTTTCGCCATGGGAGCATCAACGCAGGAAGAGAACGGCCCCGCCGCCGATGGCCACCAGCACGCCCAGCAGGCTGAGGCGTGACGGGCGGTCCCGGTACACCACCCAGGCCGGCACGATGACGAAGACCGGCACCATGCTCAGCAGCACCTGGGCCACGCCCGTGTCCGTGTGCTTCACCGCGATCAGCGAACACCACACGGAGATGAACGGGCCCATGAGGATGGCGATGCCCAGGGCGAGCAGGCCGCGCCGGTCGCTCAGCTGGCGGCGTACGGTGGCCGGACTCAATCGCGGCGCGATCACCAGCCAATATGCCACCGTGGCCCAGGCCAGCCGCACGAGGGTCGCCCCCAGGGCGTCGATGCCCTCGCCGGTGCCGGCCATGCCGAGCTTGGCCAGGGTGCTGCCGAGGCCCTGTCCCGCCGAGCCCACCAGGGCCAGCAGCAGACCCTTGCGCAGCGCCTCCGGCGGCAGGCCCCGGAAGCGGCCGCCCCCTTGGTCCTTGCCCAGGGTGGCGAGCATGACCCCGCCGATGGCCAGGGCGATGCCCAGGAAGGCCAGGGGGGACAGACGCTCGTCGAGCATACCCCAGGCGGTGAACACGGTGAAGACCGGCGCCAGGGCCATCATGGTCATGCTGCGGCGGGGACCCACCAGAGTGAAGGCCCGGAAGAGGGCCGAGTCGCCGATGGCCAGGCCGATGATGCCGCTGGCGCCGATCCAGGCCTGGTCGGCGAAGGCGAGATCGGCGGGCCAGATACGGCCCGTCAGGGCGTAGTGGGTCAGGCCCAGGCAGACCGTCGCCCCGGGCAGGCGCAGCAGGTTGACGTTGGTCACGCCCAGGCGCTGGCCGGCGGTGGTGAAGAAGACGCTCGTCCAGGAGAAGATGAACGCGGCCAGGACGGCCATGGTCTCGCCGAAGTAGGGGAAGGGTGGGGTCACGGATCGTCCCGGGCTCGAGGTGCAGGCGCTTCATCGCTCCGGCCAATATGGATCGCGGGCGGCCGGGTCGCCAGCGGACGTAAGAAAGCCCCGGCCGATGGGCCGGGGCCAAGGTCACCGGAATTCAACCGCGCCGAACGATCTTCCAGTGGCCGGGAATCCAGCGGCTCGTGCGCGGGCCGGTGCGCTCCCAGTGGCCGGCGACCCACACGCGATGGGGGGCGGGACTGCCGCACTTGACCACGGTGCGGGGGCCGCTTCGGTAGGCCACGGTCACGTGCCGCACCGGAGGCTTGGCCGCCACCATCACGCGCGGGGCGCGGGGCGCCACGATCACGGTTTTGGCGCGCGGGGCGGAGATGACCTTCACGGGGGCGGCCTTGACCCTGATCACGAGGCCGGCCTCGGCGCCACGGGGGGTCGCCAGCAGGGCAAGGGTCATGAAGATCAACATGAGGAGGAGAACGCGCAGGGTCCGGCTGGGCATGAGGTCGCGGGGTTTCATGTCGGTGTCCTTTCGTATCAGCCTCACTCGCTTGCGTGAGCATGGATTGCAAGGTCCCGACCAAGTGGAGAGACATGGCGTAAGATGTGGATTAGCTATATGTTAGGCTGGATTGAGGGGTGTACCTGAAGGTGCAGTGGCCCCCCGCCGTCCTCCGTCGAGGTCGGGCTTGCGACCCATGAGGACGGTGGCGCCCGGAATCCGGGCCGTGGCGGCGTCAGAAGTTGCGCTTGGCCTCGTTGATCTCGTCGTTCCAGATGGGCGGCAGGTTGCCCTTCCCCTCCTTCTCGCGCATGCGGTACTCCCACAGCTTGAGGTAGAGGGCGCCCGCGACCATGGCGTCCAGGGCGGCCAGGGCCAGGCCGTGATAGCCGTCCTTCCAGCCGCCCTTGACCACGAGCATGCGCCAGAAGTGGGAGACGGGGCTGAAGACGATCTTGGTCCAGGGCGCCTGGGCGTCGGGATTGGACCGGAGCTTGTTGGCCACCTGGAGCGAGGTGTAGTTGTTCAGGCGCTGCAGGTAGGAGTAGATGGTCTCGTAGGTGTAGTGGTTGAGTTCTTCCTGGAGGCGTTCCACCGGGCCGTCCACCGTGAAGGCCCCGTGGACTTCCTGGTGCTCGTAGGTCAGGTTCTCGCGCCGGAAGAAGCGCAGCTTGTACTCGGGGTACCAGCCGCCGTGGTCGATCCACTTGCCGAAGGCGGCGACCCGGCGCAGCACTTCGTAGCCCACCGGTCGGCCGTTCTCGTACGCGGCCACGATCTCCCGCAGCTTGGCCTTCAGCCCGGGGGAGCACTCCTCGTCCCCATCGATGACCAGGATCCAGTCGCCGGTGCAGTGGTCGGTGGCGCGCTCAACCTGGCGGCTGTAGCCCGGGTACTCGTGCTGGAAGACCTTGTCGGTGTACTTGCGGGCCAGCTCGACCGTCTTGTCGCCGCTGAAAGAGTCGATGACGACGATCTCGTCCGCCCAGCTGACGCTCCCGAGGCAACGATCGATCTCCTGCTCGATATTCTGGCAGACGAGGATCGCGGAGACTTTTTCCATGGTTCCAATCCATTCGGGAAGGCAGGCCGGCGATTCGGACGGGTCCGGGCAACTTATCAGCCGTCCCGGGGCCGGGCAAAGACAATCTCCCACCCCTGCTCCCGGCCTTGTGCCGCCGGTCGGTGCAGAGTATGCTGCCATCCGGTTGCCACCCTTCCACTCCGACCCGGGAGACACGACATGCGCCGAATCCTGAGCCTGTTGACGATCGCGGTGTGCGTGGCCTGCGTGACCGCGCCCGCCGTCGCCATCACCGAATCCGACACGGGCATGGAGTACCCCGATGCCATCGCCTTCGACTGCGGCGGAGAAGAACTGGCCCTGGTCGCCACCGGCACGGGCGTGCGCGAGAAGACCTTCCTCAAGGTCGACGTCTACACCATCGTCGGGTACGTGCTCGAAGGAACCACCGTGGGCGAGGCCGACGACTTCATGGTCACCCTCGACGTGCCCAAGCGCATCCGCATGGACCTGCGCCGCAGCTTCAGCCGCGAGAAGCTGGTCAAGGCCTTCACCGACGTCATCGACAAGAACTACGACAGCCAGGACGCCTTCAGCGAGGACCTGGATACCTTCCTGACCTACTTCACGGCCGACGCCCAGGACGGCGACGTCCTCGTCTTCGACTACTGCCCGGGCACGGGCATGACGACGACGCTGAACGGCGACATGAAGGGCACTCTGGGCCAGCCCATGGCCGAGGCCCTGTGGACCGTGTGGTTCGGTCGCAAGCCGGCCAGCGGGGGGCTGAAGAAGGATCTGCTGTCGGCCCTGGAGGGCTGACCGGACAGAGGAGAACGAAAGAAACGGCGGGAGGCCTCGGGGCCTCCCGCCGTTGTCATCTCTGAATCAATGCGCGCGGTCTAGCGGAAGTCCGCCTTGATCGCGCTCCAGCTCAGATCGTCCGCACCCACGACCGCGCACTCGAGCCGGTCGTCCATGACGAGCAGTTTGCCGGCGGTGTTCGTGGACCAGAACGGGCTGTCCTGGGAGTAGAAGAGTCGCAGCTCCACCCGGATGTCCATCATGCCGAAGAGCGGTATCGTCTCGTCGGTCACGTCGTTCCAGTTGGCGGCGAGGTTGTAGCTCTGCAGGACGTTGGCGTCAAGGCGCTCGAGGACTCCCTCGTCTTCGTAGCGGAAGAGCTCCGCCTGGGTCTCGTCGATGATGGTGACGACGATGCCGTAGTTGATCTCGTAGACTGCGGGATGGAATTCGACGTCGAAGGCGGCCGCATAGCCGAGGCACGATCCCTGGACACTCGATTCTCCGAACTCGGTCGCCGAGGCGAAAGCAGGCAAGAGCAGAAATCCCATTAGGGCGAACAGGATGCGACGCATGATCTTTTCCTCCAGCAGAGGCGCCTCGATGGACGCCGCGTGCCTAGATGCTAGTCCCCACCGACAAATCGTACCACAATCAGCATCTAATTTCAAGAAAACCTATGAATTAGTCAATTCGCACACGAAAAGTCCGTTTTTCTAGGCGACGCTATGAGCTAACCATAGGAAAAACGACTCGCCGTATCAACCCGGACCGCAGAATCAGGAGACGGTTGCCTTCCTCTGCGCCAACATCCATGATGTCGGTGTCGCGCAAGCAGGAACCCGGCCGGATGGAGGTAACCCATGAAGATCGTCGTGCTGGGCGCCGGCCTCGTTGGCGGTCCCATGGCCCGCGACCTGGCGGCGGACGAGCGGTTCGACGTGACGGTGGCGGACGTTTCTGCCCCTGCGTTGGCGTATCTGGCGGGCCTGGCGCCGGTGGCGACGGTGGTCGCCGACCTCTCCGATCCCGCCACGGTCACCTCTCTCGTGGGCGAATACGACCTGGTAGTAGGCGCCATGCCGGGCCACCTGGGGTACGCCACCCTGGAGGCGGTCATCGCCGCCGGGCGCCCGGTGGTCGACATCGCCTTCTTCCCGGAGGACCCCTTCGCCCTGGACGAGGCCGCCCGCCGGGCCGGCGTGACCGCGGTGGTGGACTGTGGCGTCTTCCCGGGCATGGGCAGCGCTCTCATCGGCCGGGCCGCCCGTCTCTGCGACCGGTTGGACGACGTGGTGATCCACGTGGGAGGTTTGCCCGAGGTGCGGCAACAACCCTTCGAGTACCGCGCCGTGTTCTCGCCCGTGGACGTCATCGAGGAGTACACGCGCCCGGCCCGTTACCGCCGGGACGGCCTGGAGGTCATGACGCCGGCGCTGTCGGAGCCGGAACTGCTCGACTTCCCTGGCGTCGGCACCCTCGAGGCCTTCGACACCGACGGTCTGCGCACCCTGCTGACGACCATCGACGCGCCGAACCTCCGCGAGCGCACCCTGCGCTACCCGGGCCACATCGAGAAGATGAAGCTTTTCCGGGAGTGCGGCTTCTTCGCCGAGGACCCGGTGGAGACGGCCGGCGGACCGGTCGTGCCGCGCGACCTGACCGCCGCCCTGCTCTTTCCCATGTGGCGGCTGCCCGAGGGCGAGGGCGATTTGACGGTCCTGCGCATCCGCGTCGAGGGCGAGCAGGAAGGCCGGCCCGTGGGCTGGACCTACGATCTGCTCGACCGCTACGACCACGACCTGGGTGTGACCAGCATGGCGCGCACCACCGGTTACACGGCGACCATGACCGTCCGGGCCCTGGCCGACGGCCTCTACCGGGAGCCCGGCATCACCCCGCCCGAGTACCTGGGACGGGTGCCTGGCTGCGTGCCCTATCTCCTGGAGGGATTGGCGGCCCGGGGCATCGTCTACCGGGAAACGCGGACCGGAATCTGACCGGTCAGGCTCGAACATCTTGGCGGGGAGCGGTCCAGCCCCTATCCTGGGAGTTCCCCCAAGCAAAGCGGAGACGCGCATGCGCAACATCGCCCTGAGCATCCTCGAAGCAGCCGCCCACCACGGCGAGTCCGTCGCCCTGCGCCAGCGCCGGGACGGCGGCTTCCGCGACATTTCCTACGCCCGTATGGCGGATATGGTCGAGCGCACCGCCGCCGGCCTCGTGGGCCTGGGCGTCCAGCCCGGCGACCGGGTCGGCATCTTCTCGCCCAACCTGCCCGAGTGGATCGTGACCGATCTGGCGGTCTTCTCCATCCGCGCCGTGTCCGTGCCCATCTACGCCACCAACACGGCGGAGCAGGCCCGGCAGATCGTCGAGGACTCGGGACTGCGGATCCTCTGTGTGGGCCAGCAGAAGGAACTGGAAGCGACCCTCGCCTTCGCCGACGACTGCCCCCAGGTTGAGACCATCATCACCCTGGACCGGAAAGTGACGTCGGCCGACCCACGGGTCCGGCCCCTGGAGCAATTCGCGGAGGCTCCGATCCCGTCCACTGCCGCCGACGAGATCGCCCTGCGCCGCGCCGCCGCCACGGACGATGACCTGGCCACCATCATCTACACCTCCGGCACCACCGGTGAGCCCAAGGGCGTCCTCTTGCGGCACCGGAACTTCGTCAACCAGTACACGTCGGTGGACAGGCTCTTCCAGGTGGACGAGACCGACCGCTCCCTCTGCTTCCTGCCCCTGAGCCACGTCTATGAACGCACCTGGACCGCCTACGTGCTGCTCAAGGGCGCCACCAACACGATCCTGTCCAACCCGCGCGAAGTGGTGAACGCCCTGGCCGAGACCAGGCCCACGGTCATGGTCTCGGCGCCCCGGCTGTACGAGAAGGTGCACGCGGCCATCACCGCGCGGGTGGAATCGGCACCGCCCCTCAGGCGGAAGATCTTCGCCTGGGCCATGAAGGTGGGCGACGAATATTGGCGCGGGCACTATGCGGGTGAAGCGCCTGGCATGGGTTTGAAGATCCGCCACGCCCTGGCCGACCGGCTGGTGCTGCGCAAGTTGCAGGCGGTCATGGGCGGACCCAAGAATTTCCTGTCCTCGGGCGGCGCGCCGCTGGCCAAGGAAGTGGAGGAGTTCTTCCTGTCCATGGGCCTGCTCGTCTGCCAGGGCTACGGCCTGACCGAGACCGCGCCCATGCTCACCTGCAACTCGCCGGGCGCCTTCCGCTTCGGCACCGTGGGCACGCCCATCGACGGCGTGGAGATCCGCACGGGACCGGAGGGGGAGATCGAGGTGCGCGGCCCCAACGTCACCGAAGGCTACTACGGCCGCCCCGAGGCCACGGCGCGGTCCTTCCGCGACGGCTGGTTCCGCACCGGGGACGTGGGCCATGTGGACGACGACGGCTACGTGGTCATCACCGACCGCATCAAGGACATCATCGTCACCTCGGGCGGGAAGAACGTGGCGCCTCAGCGCATCGAGTGCGTGGTGGGCAAGGACCACTACATCGACCAGCTGGCCGTGGTGGGTGACCGCCGCAAATTCATCGGCGCCATCGTGGTGCCGGCCTTCGAGGCCCTCAAGGAATTCGCCGCGTCGCGCCGTCTGAAGTTCAACACAGAGGACGATCTGATCAAGCTGCCCGAGGTGGTCGAGCTGTACCGGGACCGCATCCGCGCCCAGTGCGCCAACCTGGCGCCATTCGAGAAGGTCAAGCGCTTCACCCTGGTGGCCAGGCAGTTCTCCATGGCTGCGGGGGAGATCACGCCGACTTTGAAGATCCGCCGGCGGGTGGTGGCGGAGAAGTACCGGGAGATCATCGACCGCATGTACAGGCCGGAGCCCAACGAGGGCGACTGAAATCAGGCCCGGGTGCGGTGGTAGGTCTCGACCCGGGCCAGGAATGCTTCCCGCGATTCGGGGTCCTGAAGGTCGGTCTCCTCGGCCACCGGCAGGTCCGGGAAGCGCCGGGCGATCTCCATGGCGAAGAGCCCCCTTCCTTCTCTCCGGACGGTCCCGTCCTCCTGGTGCAGCTTCACGTCCACGACCCCGCAACTGGGTGAGCGGCTTTTGAAGACGTAGCCGCTCAGTCCGGCCGCCTCCAGTTCGTCGCAGCACCCGGCGGCCCAGGTGTTCATGCGGTCGGTCCAGTCGGTGCGCGTGTGGGTGCCGAGCATGCGTGGCGCGGTGGTCCCGCCCCACAGGTCCACCGTTTCCCGCGGCGTGCCCATGCCCAGTTCATCCTCGGGACAGACCGGCACGAGTTCGTAGCGCTCGGCGAGGATGTCGGCCACCACGACGTCGCGGGCGTGCTCCCCGTCGTAGCGGGTCCGGTGGCCCAGCAGGCAGGCGCTCACGCCGATCCTGATGCCTGAGGTGTCGGGCATGGTCATCCCTTTCCCGTGTCGGGCAGATCCCAGAGTACGACCTCGGTCGGGTCGCGTCCCTCGATGGTGAAACGATCCTGCCGCGAGACGTACGCGCCGTCGCCGCCACCGAGATCCTGGCCGTCCAGCCGGGCGGACCCCGTAGCTACATGGAGCCACGCGCCACGTCCCGAAGCAAGATCGAAAGCGACCTGCTGTCCCGGGGAGAAGCGTCCGGCGAGGAGCCGCACGTCCTGCCCGATGGTGTCGAAGCCGCCGCCGCCCTGGATGACGTCCTGGTTGACGACGCGCAGGGTGATCATGATGGTCCTCCTTTGGCTGTCATGCTCGGGACGTGGGCGGATTCCGCAAGCGGTTCGACCGGTCAAACGCGTTCCCGATAAGCGTTTAAAATATATTGATATTTTAATTTAAAAATATCGACAAATTTGAATCATATTTGTATCTTGTTGAGCATGAACACAAAACGATGCAAGACCAAGAAGATCGACCGACCCGAACAGCGGGCCGCGTTGGCTTCGCCCCTCAGGCTCGAGATCCTGGGGTTGTTCACCCACGGCGACGCCCTGGCCATAGCGGACATGGCCGCCCTCATGGGGCGCAAGGCCGGATCCCTCTACCACCACGTGGGCATCCTCGAAAAGGCCGACCTACTGGAGCGGGTGGGCACCCGCCCCAAAGGCAAGCGGCACGAGGCGCTCTTCGGTCTCACCGCCGGCCGGTTCGAGGTCGACGCACCCGCCGATCAGGACGAGGCCATCGACCATGCGGTCAAGGCCATGGCCTCGGCATTCCGCATGACGGAGCGCGACCTGGAGGCGGCTCTGCGCGACCGGGCCGCTCGCCAGGAGGGACGCGACCGCAACATGTATGCGGCCCGTCTCCATATGCGGGCGTCGCCGAAGCTGTTGGCGGCGATCAACGAGCATCTGTCGGCCATCGAGGACTTGCTGCAGGCGGACGCCGCCGGCGAAGCCGAGCCCTCGACGGACGCCGAGCATCTTTCACTGACTATTGCACTGCTGCCGATCAAGGGACGCAGCCGCAAAGAACCCCACCAAGGCGGCTAATATGAATTGGCAAACTCTCGGCATCTTTGGTATCGTCGTCATCCTGTTCCTGACCGTGGCCATGCCGCTATTGGGGATCTGGGACTTCCGGCGTTTCCTGCGTCACCTGGCCGAAGGCCGGGCCGACGCCCGCACCAGCGCCTACCGGTGGGTCCTCTTCATGGAGTGGACCCTGACTCTGGTCATCGCCGGCTGGTGGTTGGCGGACGGCCGGGGGCTGAGCGATCTGGGCCTCGTGCCGGCCGTGGACGGCTGGCAGTGGTTGGCCGTGGGACTGGGACTGGCGGCCACGGTCTTCATGATCGGGCAGATGGTCGTCGTGCTCCGCAAACCCTCCGAATTGGAGCGGTTGCGGGAGCAGGTAGGTGAGGTGGCGGCCCTCGGTCCGCATACCGAAGCCGAGGGCCGGCTCTTCACCCTGGTGTGCGTCACCGCCGGTGTGTGCGAGGAGATCATCTACCGGGGCGTCCTGCTGGCGGTCCTGGCCCAGGCTTTCGGGATCTGGACGGCGATGGTCGTGAGCTCGGTGATCTTCGGCCTGGGCCACGCCTATCAGGGACCGGCGGGCATCGCCAAGACGTCGCTGATAGGTCTGGTCATGGCCCTGCTGGCCGTGTTCTCAGGCTCGCTGTTCGTACCCATGGTGCTGCACGCAGTCGTCGATTTGACCAGCGGGCGGTTGATGGCTGCGGCGAACAGTCAGGAGGCGGCTCCGACCGGCGCTGTGGAATCGACTTGCTGATCGTTCGAAGTGTGGCGGTGACTATTTCGGATTCAGCCATTCGCCGTACAGATCGGGACGGCGGTCCCTGAGGAACAGCTTCCGCGCGTGGGACTCCCGGCAGGCGGACATGTCCACGTCGTAGTGGAGGATCTCGTCGGTCCCTTCGCCCGCCCGGGCCAGCACCCGGCCGTCGGGCCCACACACGAAGCTCTCACCGGCGAAGGTGAGATGTTCCTCCTCGCCGACGCGATTGCACAGGGCCGTGTAGTAGCCGTTCTGGAACGCCGCCACCCTCATCTCCGCCTCGTACAACCCCTCAGGCCACTCGCCCACCGCCCCGGCCTGGGGCACGATCACCAGTTCCGCCCCCGACACGGCCAGGGCGCGCATGTATTCGGGATAATGCCGGTCGTAGCAGATGGCCACGCCCAGGCGCCCAACCCAGGTGTCGTACACAGGCGCGCCCGTGTCGCCGGGGGTATAGAAACCCTGCTCGTGGAAGTGCTCGTAGTCGGTGATGTGGATCATGCGCGTGATGCCGAGGATGGTGCCGTCGCCGTCGATGACCGGGGAGGAGTCGTAGGTCAGAGGATGGGCGCCGCCCACGTCGGGCCCCTGCTCGAAGAGGTTGGGGACGATGACCACGCCGTGCTTCCTGGCCAGGGCGCAGAAGGCGTCGGTGGTGGGGCCGGGGATGGGCTCGGCCTTGGCCACCAGTTCGGGCGTGGCCTGAAACTGGGGCCAGAAGCGGGTGAAGGCCAGCTCGGCGAAGCAGATCAGCTCGGCGCCGTCGGAGATGGCCACCTCGGCGGCGGCGAAGCCCCGTTCGAAGTTCTCCGCCGGGTCCGGACCGGCGTGTTGCTGGACGAGAGCGATATTCATGGGCGGACCTCCGGGGCGGTCGGTGCGTCGAGGGCTTGCCTGGGAGAGTACCGCCGCCGCCGCGAGACCGCCAGCGGAAGGCCGGGCCCGGGTCGCCTCGGGCCCGGCCGTCGATCGGGGCTATCGGTTGCGGAACACGGCTTTCACGTCGCCCCGACTAGTAGCTTCGGCGGGCATGAGCAACTGGACCTCGTAGCCTCCGAGAATCTGGATCGGCCCGCCGGGGCGAAGTTCGTTGGGTCGCTGCAGACCAGATGCATGGTGTGCTGGAATCGGGCCTGAGACGCTGTGAGGGTGGACTGGGACGGATCGGCGGGGGGTACAAGAGAAAGGAGGCGGGCTGCAGCCCGCCTCCCCGTTCCACCATCGTGGTCGTTACCGGTAATTCGCCTTCAAGTCGCTCCAGCTCGTGTCTTCCACGTCGCCGGGCAGGGCCTTGTCGACGCTGGAATCGTCCGTATCGACGAAGCTGCAGCCGGCCTCGTTGTATCGGGCGAGGATGCACTTGAGGGCCAGGGCGCGCACTCGGGCGCGGCGCCGCGGCTTGCTGCCCACCTCGTGGCGCTCGAGCAGGCCGTCGGCGCGGTCGATGACCCGCTCGATGCGGTCGTCGGAACCGTTCAGGACGTTCAGCTTGGCCGCGATGAGGTGCTTGGCCAGGATGATCGTCGCGTCGCCGCGGACCGGGGTGAACATGATGTCCAGCAGTTCGGACTGGCTCATGAGCACGCCGCCCAGTTCGAGTTCGTCCACCGGCCAGGCTTCGGGGTGTTTCTTCCAGAAGCCCTGCGTGAAGTTGCAGGTCGGTTCGGGGTCGGGCTCGTCGCAGGGGCAGTCCAGGGTCGCCGTGGCCGTCTCGGTGTCGGTCTGGGTGGCTGTCGTGTCGCCCAGGGGCGTGGTCAGATCGAGGACCGCGCGCACATCGAGCACACCGCACGGAGGATCGGCCCAGGCGCCGGTGAGGGTGTAGCTCTCCACGGCGGCGGTGCCGGAGCGGTAGATGGTGTCGGACCAGGAAGTGGTGCCCACGTCGGTGCCGGTCTCGTCGGTCAGAATGAGGGTGATGTCCACGTCTGCCTGGGCCCGGGGACCGCCGTAGTAGACGTCCACCTTTGCGTTCCAGCCGTCGCAGTCCACGATGAGTTCGACGGCTTCCCAGTGGGTGGCCGAGGCGAGGCCGGGCAGGCAGACCACGGCCGTCAGGACAAGAATCTTGAGCAGCGTTTTCATCGATCCCTCCGATGATGAAGTCCAGGGGTGCGCACACATCAGCGTGTGCGTGAGATGACCAGACGACAATTATATCACGGAAGCAGGAGCTAATTCCACGTATTTTTGTCTAATTAAGAGAATCAGGCAGAAATGATACGAAATCGCGGATCTCGTCTCGCACGCGTCGGTAGGGGGCCAGGGCGGCTTCCTCGGAGGCGGCTTTGCGGGCCAGGAAGGGCGGATCGTCGAAGCTGTGATGCACCACGCGGGTGCCGCCGGGGAAGACCGGGCAACTCTCGTGGGCGTTGCCGCACACCGTGACAACCAGGTCGAACGCGACGTCGGAGAACTCGTCCACGTGCCGGCTTTGGTGGCCGGAGATGTCGATCCCCGCTTCGGACATGACCTGCACCGCCCGCGGATTCAGGCCGTGGGTCTCGATGCCGGCGGACCGGGCCTCGATCACGTGGCCCTTGAGGGCCCGCGCCCAGCCTTCGGCCATCTGACTGCGGCAGGAGTTGCCCGTGCACAGGAAGAGGATCTTCAGCTTGTCGTTCATTCACGATCTCCCAGGGCGTTTCCAGCCAGCCAACCGGTGGTCCAGCAGGCCTGGAAGTTGAAACCGCCGGTGACACCGTCCACGTCGAGGACTTCGCCGGCCAGGTGCAATCCCGGCTGTACGCGGCTGGCCATGGTGCGGAAGTCCACTTCCCCGAGGGCGACGCCTCCGCAGGTTACGAACTCCTCCTTGAAGGCCGTCTGACCCGTCACCGGCAGGACCGTTTCCTTGAGCAGGGCGGCCAGACGCCGTCGCGGGTCGCGGCCAAGATCGGCCCAGCGCGCGGCGTCCGCTACTCCCGCCTCGCGGACCAGGGCGGCCCACAGGAGGCGCGGCAGGGATGAGGGATGATCGCCGGCTACCTGGCGGCGTCCGTGGGTGTCGATCTGTTTCCGGAGCAGGGCGTCGGCGTCGGACGTGTCCGGCAGCCAGTCGACCCGGAGCTCGAACCGGTAGCCGGCATCGTGCAGGTCGCGGGCGCCCAGGGCAGACAGCTTCAGAACCGCCGGTCCGCTCACTCCCCGGTGCGTCACGAGCAACGGACCTTCGGACGCATGGCCGGCAGCAGCCAGGCGCACGGTCGCGCTCCGGCCCGCCAGGCCCTTCAGCAGGGCCGTGCGGCAGGTGAAGGTGAACAGGGACGGCACCGGGGGCACGATCTCGTGGCCTAGGCTTTGGGCAAGGTCGAAACCCGAGGGGCCGGACCCGGCGGAGGTGGCGCCGCCGGTGGCCAGGACCACCCGGCGGGCGTCCAGTGTCGCACCGCCGCCGGTCTCCACGGCAAAGCCCCCTTCGACCGCCCGCAATGCCGTCACATGGACGCCGGTCCGCACCTCCACGCCGGCCCCGTGTGCTGCGGCCGTGAGGGCGTCCACCACCGAGGCCGAGCGGTCGGTGACGGGGAAGCGCCGGCCGTCGGGCTCACTCTTCAGGGCGACCCCTTCGGCGGCGAACCAGTCGGCCACCGCCGCCGGACCGAACTTGGTGAATGGACCGCGCAATTCCCGGGTGCCGCGGGGGTAGTTGGTCACCAGCCGGGCCGGGTCGTCGCAGTCGTGGGTGACGTTGCAGCGTCCGCCGCCGGAGACCCGCACCTTGCGCAGCACCTGCCGGCCGGCCTCGAGCAGGACGACCGGCGTGGACGGGTCGGTGCGCCGGGCGGTAACGGCGGCCATGAACCCGGCGGGTCCTCCTCCGATGACGATGTGCATGACCGCTCCCGGTGCGTTGGAATCGCCCGCAGTTCCTGATATCCTCGATGGAATCATCGCAGATAATCCCGCCGCCAGCCACAAGGAGACGCGCCATGCCCCCCGTCGGCAAGAAAGCCCCCGCATTCACCCTGCCCAACCAGGACGGCCGGAAGGTCAAGCTGTCCGACTTCAAGGGCAAGACAGTGCTGCTGTTCGCCTATCCGAAGGCCATGACCGGCGGTTGAGCCACCCAGGCCAAGGGGTTCCGTGAGAGCCTCAAGAAGATCACGAAGGCGGGCGGCGCCGTGCTGGGCGTCAGTCCCGACCCGGTGGAGAAGCTCAAGCGTTGGCACGACAAGGAGAGCTTCGGCTTCGACCTGCTCTCGGACGAGAAACACGTGGTGCTCGAGAAGTATGGTGCCTGGGGTGAGAAGAAGCTCTACGGCAAGGTCTACTTGGGAGTGATCCGCAGCCACTGGGTCATCGGACCGGACGGCAAGGTCGTCGACGAGCAGCTCAAGATCTCGCCGGCCAAGAGCGTGGAGTTGGGCGTGGCGAGTCTGCTGGGCTGAAGCCGGGTCGCGAGTCGCTGCGTTCCCTTGGGAAGACGTGTGGCTCGAGCCCGCCGGCGGTTGGACCGACAGCGCACCCAGGTGTACATCGCCGGCGCCATCAACCTCAGCGATGCCGGGTACCTGGGGACCCTTCCCGGCCGTTCCTGTTACGAATGACGACAGTCGGCGTTTTTCGATCCGGCGGGCCATTTCGGCCCGCCGGTTGCATATCCTCCGCATCCGTGACTAACTTGGTCCCGGTTCAACCCCGGAGGGAATCATGAAGACCATCAAGGCTGCCTGGGTCCTGGGCGCCGCTCTGTCCATCGTGCTCGTTGCCTGCAGCGAGGACGATCCGGCCGGTCCGGACGATACGACACCGCCCATGGCCGCTTTCCAGGCGGACACGCCCACGGGCCAGGTGCCCCTGGCGGTGACCTTCACCGACGATTCCACCGGTGAACCCACGGCCTGGGCCTGGGACTTCGGCGACGGTGGCACTTCCACCGCCCAGAACCCGAGTCACACCTACACCGTTGCCGGGGACTTCACCGTGGCCCTGACGGCGACCAACGCCGGCGGCTCCGACACGGAAACCGACGTGGACTGCGTCTCGGTCAGCGGGACGGCCGGCGGCGACCCGCCGGTGGCCGATTTCTCGGCCTCGACCACGAGCGGACTGACGCCCGTGACGGTCCAGTTCACCGATGCTTCCACCGACGGCCCCACCGTGTGGAACTGGAATTTCGGCGACGGCGCGACGTCCACCGATCAGAACCCGAGCCACACCTACTCTTCGGCCGGCAGTTACACCGTAGCCCTGTCGGTCCACAACGCCTACGGCACCGACACCGAGACCCGCGCCGACTACGTGACCGTCACCGACCCGGTCACCGGCGCGCCCGGCATCACGGCCGACCACCTGGCCACCGCGGACTTCGCGGATCTGCCGGCGGCCTGGGCCGACAACGTGGCGTCGGACCTGCGCCTCTTCTACGGTCATACGTCCCACGGCAGCCAGCTCATGACCGGCCTCTGGATGATCGAGCAGATGGACGCGTCCTACGACCAACCCGCGGTGACGGAGATCTCCGACGATCTGGGCCACCGGGGCGACCTGACCTGGGTGGCGCCCACCCGCGCGCACCTGGATGCCCCGGGCAACGACACCAACGTGGTGGTCTGGTCCTGGTGTGGCGGTGCCTCGGATAACACCGTCGCAGGCGTCGATGCCTATTTGGCGGCCATGACCCAGCTCGAAGCCGACTACCCGGACGTGGTCTTCATCTACATGACCGGCCACCTGGACGGCACGGGTGTGGACGGTAGTCTCTACACCACGAATAACCAGATCCGCGCCTACTGCGAGGCCAACAACAAGTGGCTCTTTGACTTCGCCGATATCGAGAGCTACGACCCCGACGGTACCTACTACCCGGACGCCCTCGACCGCTGCGATTGGTGCGTCGACTGGTGCGCCACCCACGATTGCGAGGACTGTTACGGCTGTGCCCACAGCCACTGCTTCAACTGCTTCCGCAAAGGGCAGGCATTCTGGTGGCTGCTGGGACGGGTCGCGGGCTGGGAGGGCTAGACCACCGACGGCAGCCTGAGATGAGCGAAGGGAGGGCCGACCGGCCCTCCCTTTTTCGTGATCTTTTTAAATCGTAACCTGAAGTGAAACCAGATCCTCGCCGTTACGTCCGAAAGGGTCTGGGGTGCGTCCCGTGCGTCGCCACGCCGGGACCGGCCCCGTGCCGCATCCGCCGCCGCTCGACTGGTGGCGGACCAACGGTACGGACCGTCGGCCTTGGTGGAACCGGACTGATTCCCTGGTTCCGAAGGAGCACCCCACAAATCTCCCCCCTCAGATCTGGAACAGGTACTGGAGCTTCATGAAGTACCGCCGTTCGGTCGTCCGGTACAGGGACGACGCACCTTCGGCGGCCCCGTTGAAATCGCGCCAGTCATGGGTGGATCCCAGGTAGAAAACGGAGAACGAGTTCACCCGGTAGGTGATGAGCGGATCCAGTTCCCAGCCGCCGCCGAAGTACATGTGGTAGGTCGGGAAATCGCTGGGCTCCCGGCGAGCCAGCTCCAGGAACGGCGGGTTCTCGGAGCCGACGCGCTGGGCCACCAACCGCAAGGACAGGCGCCGGGTGACCTGCCAGCGGAGGCGCGCCCGCAGGATGGTCTGCTCGAAGAGCTTCTCGCCCGTGTGCGAGTCCTCGGAGCGGATGTAGTCCACCGTCGGCTCGAGGATGACGTTGTCCAGGGGCTTGAGATGGAGTTCTCCGGTCAAGCTCATCTCGTCGCCGCGGACCTCGGAGAAGATGGCCGGATTCTCGCCCACGTTGCCCCGCACGAACCAGCCGATGCGGTCATGGGGACGGCTGTCGACCCAGAAGAAGGCGCGCCAGAGATCCTGGTAACGCCTGCCGCCCCAGGTCTCCTCGCCGATCTCGCAGCCCATGCCGAAGCCGGTCTGGGCCCAGCGCAGATTCGTGTTCACCTGGCCGGTGGCGTGGCGCCACTTGTTGCGGCCGTCGAAGTCCCAGCGACCGTTGAGGAAGACGCTGGGCGAGAGCCGTTCCACCAGGCCCTCGTCGCGATTGATGTTGTAGCTGGTCCAGACGAAGGCATTGCGCTGGTCGTTCCAGGGATCGTAGCCGGTCTGGGTGCGGTAAGTGGGGCTGACCTGGTTGTAGTCGAAGGTGATGTTCCAGCGGTCGGCCCGGCGCCGGAGCTGGGTGATGAAGGCATCGCCGTCGAATACCTCACCGTCCAGGTCGACCGTGTGCTCGCCGTTGGCGAAAACCTCACCTGCGCTGATCTCCACGTCCTCGGGTTCCTCGGTGCGGCTGTGGACGTACTGGCCGATCCAGCTCCAGGAGTTCGACAGACGGAGGTTGGCGTCGCCGGCGAGGATCGTGCCCGCGCCGCCGTCGTCGTAGCGCCGGTCGGTGACCATGAGGCCCGCTTGGGAGTTGTTGCCCAGGCTGTGCAGCACGCGCAGGACGTTCACGTTGGAGTAGCCCATGGGCTGGAGCTCCGAGCGCTCGGCCAGGGGCACGATGTAGGGGGAGTTCTCGTCGCGGGCGAACATGTAGGCGGCACTGGTCTTCTCCCAGCGGGCGGTGGCCTTGGCCGCCACCTCCGGGTCGACGACCATGCGCGTGTAGAACGAGTTGAAGTAGGTGCGGAAGAGGTCGTTGCCCTCCTGGAAGAAGGGTCGCCGCTCGGGGAAGCGCAGCTGGATGGACGTGTTGACGTCGAGTTGGGCGGCGTCGGCCTCGATCTGGCTGAAGTCCGGATTCCAGGTGCCTTCGACGGTGACGTCGGAGGTCACCGAGTACTTGGCGCCCAGGGAGGCCTGGCCCACGATATCCTCGTTGTCGAGGCCCGAGTCAGCATCCGTCCGTTCGTTGATGGTCGACTTCTGGCTCGCCACGAAGGAGGGCAGGATCTCCAGGCCCTTGCCCGCCGCCACGCCTTCGACGCCCTCGAGGGTGCCCCACTGGCAGGGTCCGCACTGGTCGTCCCGGTCCCAGGCCGCCCAGGCGTAGTTGTGGTAGCTGTCGCGGGGGTGGTTGCGTCGCAGGTCCAGGCGCCAGTTCTGGACGTCGCCCTCGGGGAAGCGCATGGAGGAGAAGGGGATGGCGATCTCCACGCTCCAGCCCGTGTCCGTCATGCGCGCTGCCGAGTGCCAGACCATGTCGAAGCCCCGGTCCTCGCCCTGGACGTTGGTCCACATGAGATCCTTCTGGATCCCGTAGGCATTCACCCAGAGGACGTAGGCCCACTGGCCCTCGCCGAAGGTGTCCAGGTACAAGCCCACGGCGTCGTCGCCGTTGAACTGGTCGCGCTGGCAGAGGGTGGTGCGGATGGCCGCCGGGTCGTCCTCGCAGACGAAGCCCACGTAGAGGTTCTCGTCGTCGTAGGTGACCCGGGACTCGGTGCGGGCCAGGGGGGCCGCGTAGCTCACGGGCCAGCGTTCGGAGAAGTTGTCCACGCGGCCGGCGTCACGCCAGCCGGCTTCGTCGAGGACGCCGTCGATCTCGATGCCACTCGCGGAGCGGTGGGTCTCGAGAACAGGCCGCACGGCGGGCTCGTGGGCGGATTGGGCCGAGGCGGTGGAGGTGCAGACGATCGCGCAGGCCAGAACGATGCAGGCAGATCTCATCCCTGTGCTCCCAGGTGTGGCGGCGCCGAACGGGGTGGGAGCGCTCGTGCCACGCGGGGTTTGCTGTGCCGGGTTGGGATAGCTGTCGGGAGGCCGTCAACCCTGGTGCTGACCTGGGGATTACGCGCCGGACGCCGAAAAGGTTCATACCTATCGCACCGATGGGAAATTTCGGAGGAACTGTCGGTCCAGAAAGAGCTATAATGCGGAGTCGCCGATCCCCGACATCCCCGAGGACGAGTATGCAGCGCCGCCGCACCACCGTTGACTGTCTGGGCCTGGCCGTGGTCGTGGCCGCGGTGTGGTCGGCGGTCGGCGGAACCGGCATCCGCCCCGGCGACAGCTACTTCGTCTTCGACCCCGTCGCCCAGCACGGCTTCCTGACAACGGTGGTCGCCGGCGACGCGTGCCCCCTGACAGGGATGCCTCTGGCGAAGGTGCCCGTCCGCCGAACGTCCTGTGACGCCGGGCGTTCCCATTGCGCTGAAGCCGCCGGTTCCCCGGGACGTCCTTGCAGTTCCCGGGCGAATTCCTGCGTTTGTTTCCAGCTGGGCCAATTGGCCCTGCACACCGTCGAACCGCCGGTCCTGGGCGACGACGGCCCCGCACGGGGTCGCTCTGCCGCGCATCAACCATCGGCGGCGAGCCGTCCTATCCGGCCTCCCATCCCGCCTCCGCGCTCCGCCTGATTCTTCGATCATCGTGGTCCCGCTGCCTGCGGGGCCGAACCCGGAACCGGAAACAGGAGGAGTCCGCCATGCGGAAATCCACGCTCATCATCATGCTCGTCACCATGGTGGCCGCGGCCGGCCTTGCCTACGCCGACGAGCCCGTCAAGTGCGAGAAGGCCGCCAGTTGCCAGACCACCTGCAAGACCACCTGCAAAACGGCCGACGGCGCCAAGTGCTCCGAGACGTGCAAGGTCGACGACAAGGCCAAGTGCTGCCGGACGGCCTGCGCCAAGCACGCAGACGACGCCGAAGCCTGCAAGAAGGCCGGCTGCGCGACAGCTGCGTCCTGCACGACCAAGTGCAGTGATTCGGCCAAATGCGGCGGCGACCCCGCCAAGTGCACCGCCGGCAAGGACTGCAAGCCCGCCTGCGGCAAGGAAGCCTGCGCCAAGGCAGCGGCCTGCAAGGCCAAGGCGGCGGAGGCGGCCAAGGCGTCCTGCGATCCCACGTGCAAGGCGACGTGCGGCACGAAGAAGTAGGGACCTGGCCTACGCAGCATGCAGAGGCGCCCGCCGGTCATGGCCGGCGGGCGCTTATTGTCTGGTCGAATGCGCGTGATGGGAACAGTCGTGCCGTGCGGGCCGTCAACCGAAGCTCTTCGGTCCCTGCTACTCAGAACCGCCCGATCTCCAACTCCTCCAATGCCGCGAGGATCGCCTCGTGCACCCGCCCGTTGCTGACGATGACGCCCAGGTTCTCCTCCAGCCGGTAGCCGTGGCTGAAGTCCAGGTCGCGCCCCAGCACGTCGGTCACGCGTCCGCCGGCCTCGGTCAGGACGAGCACGCCGCCGGCGTGATCCCAGATCTTCTCCCGGTACTCGGCCGAGCGCGGCAGGCGCAGATAGGCCTCCGCTTCGCCGCGGGCCACCACCGCGTACTTGGTCATGCTGTCCAGCCGGACCGGTTCGGCGCGGATGGCCAGGCGCTCGGCGATGCGGGCGGCGGCGTCGTGGGACGAGTGGGCCTTCTCGACCGACTCGCAGAAACGAATCAGCGCCGGGTCGGCTTCCCCGCTGACGCGCAACGGAACGGCGGCGGCCTCGCCGTCCATGGGCACCTGCCAGGCACCGGCCCCGCGGATGGCCAGCATCACGGTGCCGGCGCCGCGGTCGCCGTCCAGCGCCGGGCCCAGATTCGGGCAGGCCAGGGCCGACAGGACGATCTCGCCGTCGAGCACGAGGGCCAGTCCCACGGCGTACTGCTGCCCGCGCAGGAACCCCTTGGTGCCGTCGATGGGATCGAGGGTCCACAGGCGGGGGACGGCTTCCTTGTGAGCGCCGCGGTCGATCCAGGTGCAGATATCGTCGGTGGTCGCGTCGGTGACCCGGGCTCGGACGAGGTCGGTCACCCGCTCGAGAGTGGCGGCGTTGGCCGGGTCGCGCAGGGCGGCGCTGTTCTCCTCACCGATGACCGGATCGGCGGGGAAGGCTTCGCCCAGGGCCTTGCACACCAGGGCCTGGCTGCCGAAGTCCGCCACGGTGACGGGGCTGCGGTCCTTCTTCTCCAGGGCGCCTGGGTCGAGGCTCGCCTGGACCTCGCGGCACAGCAGGCCCGCCGTGCGCACGGCGGCCAGGGCCGTTTCCAGTTCGGTGGAGAGGGCGTGGCCGGTCCAGGGGGTCGTCATGGTTCTCGCCTTCGTTCGGTTGTGCCTACAAGATCGCGTCCGGCCCGCTCAAGGTCCTCGGGGACCTTGGGTATTGCAGTAACACTCGAGCCGCTTGATGTCCGGTGCGCCGAGTCGAATCCTTGGGCCGTCGCCCCGATTTTCCGGGAATCTAACCGCTGCCGGCTGCAGGGGCCACTTCCGGTTCGGCGGCTGCCAGCTCCCTGTGCAAACGCAACGCCCGCCAGGCCACCACCAGGGTCTCCACCGAGCCGCCCGCCATGATCAGGATCGTGGCCAGGAGGGCGCCGTTCACCGTGGGATCGCGGGCCACGATCAGGAAGCCCGGGACCACCAGCACCAGGGTCTTCAGGGCGCTGGCCAGGGCGATGATCCCCGTGCGGCGCCGGTTCATGAGGAACCCCTGCGAGAACGAGCGCCAGCCCATGGGAATCGGTTGGAAGGGAATGAAGAGCAGGGCGCCGGCCACGTAGGCGGCCTTGTCCGGTTCCAGGGAGAAGACGTGCAGCAGGAGAACGCCCCGGAGCGGGGTCCACACCCAGGCGCCGATGGCCACCACGAAGACCAGGATGACCGCGCCGGAGAAGCGGGCCAGGCGCCGGAAGTCGTGGCGGTCGTTCACCAGCACGAGGGTGGTGTTCTGCAGAGCCCACAGGGGTGAGGCCATGAGGATCAGCAGGGGGAAGACGAAGCCCAGGGCACCCTGGGCCAGGTCCGGATCCACGGTGCGGCCCATGACCGCGTTGAGCAGCGGTCGCATGAGGGCCCAGGCCACGGTGCTCACCATGAGCGGGCCGATGAAGACCAGGAAGTGGCGCCAGCCCACGCGTTCGTCCTCGCCCGCGTCCACGCCCTCGGCGCGGCGACGGACCAGTCCCACGGCCTGGAGGCCGGAGTACACGGCCTCGACAAAGATCCCCACGGTCATGGCCATGCCGCCGACCACCGCCGGCGGCAGCCAGCCCCGGCCGGACAGGGCGAAGACGAAACTCGCCAGGCAGGCCAGACGCACGCCCGTGGCCAGGCTGATCAGGCGGGTGTTCCGGTGGCGCATGATGATGCCCCAGGCCAGGGAGCGCAGGGGCAGCAGCAGGGGGATGGGCGCCTGCACCAGCAGGATGCGCTGGGCCAGTTCCGTCACCGCCGGGGTCGAGCCCATGACGTCGGCGAAGAGCCACGTGCCCAGGGGCGACACGGCCAAGGCCAGGTCCACCACGCAGATGACCGCGCCCAGGCTCAGTCCCTTGGCGATGAGGTCGCGGCGGGCTCGCGGACCGGCGCCCATGGCGGTGACGATCTGCTGGAAGGGAAAGAGGGGCGAATTGAGGAAGACCGCCGTGCCGAAGCCCACGCCGTAGGCGGCGAGCTGGACGATGGCGTCCTCGCACCGGCCCAGGGCGGCGTTGATGATGGGGTGGGCCAGCGTCATCATCTGGCTCGTCAGGACCAACGGCCAGTAGAAGGCGAGGATCTGGCGGTAGCCCAGCGGCGTCTGCTCTGAGCTGGGCGTCACTCCCACTCGATGGTTCCCGGCGGCTTGCTGGTCAGGTCGTAGGCCAGGCCGCTGATGCCGGGCAGGGCGAGGATGTCGCGCTTCAATTCCAGGAGCAGGGGACGCGGCAGCTCGGCCGCCGTGGCGGTCATGGCGCGCTCGGAGAAGATGGGGCGGACGATGCACAGTTCGCGGCCGGCGCCGTCGATCTCCACCGGCACGAGCACCGTCGGGCACTGCCACACGTCCTGGTAGATGCCGTGGCGGCGCAGGCCCTCCATGACCAGGTGATCGCATTCACGGAGCAGATCCAGGCGCTCGCGGGTCATGCCCGCGGCCAGGGGACGGAACGCGCGCGGCATGGTGTCCGCCAGGTTCCACAGGGCCCGGTTCAGACCGTCCACGGTCTTGAAGACGCGGCCGCTGACCTTCTGCAGGGTCTCCCAATCGGCCTTCCCATGGAAGAGGACCGGATGCTCGTAACTGCGCAAGTCGGCCTTCACGCCCACGGACTTGATGGGCAGGGGTACGGCCTGGAGACCGTGCTCGGAGGCGGCTTCCCGCACTGCCGGCGTGATCGACTCCAGCTGCTCCGCGTCGGCCACTTCGCCGTTCGAGCAGAGCAGGCGCACACCCAGTCCGGGACCGGGGAACGGGTGCCGCCAGATCATGTCGTGGGGGATGCCCAGCCTGTCGCCCAGTTCGCGCACTTCCACCTTGTAGAGGTCGGCCAAGGGCTCGACGACCTTCCCGGCGGCGATCATCTCCTCGATGATGGGCACCCGGTTGTGGTGGGTCTTGATGGTGTCGGCGCGCTTGGTGCCGCCGGTCTCGATGGTGTCCGGGTAGATGGTGCCCTGGCCCAGCAGGTGTTCGGTCAGACCCAGCCGCCGCGCCTCGTCCTCGAAGACGGCGATGAAGGTGTCACCGATGGCCCGTCGCTTCTCCTCGGGCTCGATCTTGCCTTCCAGGGCGGCCAGGAAGGTGTCGGTGGCGTCGATGAAGTGGAAGTCGTCGCCCAGGCCGAATTCAGCGAAGGCTTGCACCACGCCGGCGGACTCGTCCTTGCGCATGAGGCCGTTATCCACGTGCAGCAGTTTCAGCTTTCCGGGACCGAGGGCCTCGGCGAAGAGCTTGGCGGCCACGGTGGAGTCCACGCCGCCCGAGGCCAGCAGGAAAACCGCGCCGTCGCCCACCTGGGCGCGGATCTTGGCCACCTCCTGCTGGACGAAACCGTCCATGGTCCAGGTGGGGTGGCAGCCGCAGATTCCCAGGGCGAAGTTGGCGATCATCTCGTCGCCGTGGAGGGTGTCGTCCACCTCGGGGTGGAACTGGAAGCCGTAGCGGCGCAATTCGTCGGACCCGATGGCCGCGAAGCGGTGGGGTTCGGCGCCTTCGCCCAGCACTGTGTAGCCCAGCTCCTCGAAGTCCGGTCCCACGGCAGTCACCGAATCGAAGTGGCTCATCCAGACCTGCTCGGACTCGCCCAGGCCGGCGAAGAGCGGGTGTTCGCGGTTCAGGTGCAGGTCGGCGTGACCCCACTCCTGCTTGCCGTTGATGACCGTGCCGCCATAATGCTTGGCGATTTCCTGGTGGCCGAAGCAGAAGCCGAGGATGGGCACGTCGAGGTCGTAGATACCCTTGTTGTAGCCCGAGTCCTCGCCGAAGGAGGCCATGGACGGGCTGCCGCTGAGGATGATCCCCTTGTAGTCGGCGAAGGCTTCCAGGGGATCCTCGGGCTGGCGGATCTCGGCCAGGACGCGGGCGCGGCGCACCTTGGTGGCGATGAGATGGGCGTACTGCCCGCCGAAGTCGATGACGGCGATCTTGTCGTGCTGCATGGATCCGTCCCGGGGCCAGGGGTCAGCGGGGTAGCCGGCGCGGCGCGCGGCCGGGAAAGCCCATAATTAACCCACAAGACGGAATTCCTCAACCGGGTTCGGCGTCCGCGGCTCAGTTGAAGGGATTCGGGTAGACGGGGCCGATCCCGTAGTCGGGCTCGGCCGCCGGGACAATCCGTACGGGCATCGTCGTTTGCGCCTTGGGCGGCGCCGGCGCCGGGCGGGGCGCCCACAGGAACTCCAAACGGTCCGATCCCGAGATTTCCGTCACCACGTACATCCGGGTATGGGTGATCGTGTCGCCGAAGGTGAAGATCATCTCCTCGTTCAATTCGAGCTGGCCCATGATTTCCCCATTCTCGTTCCTCGCCGAAAAGGGCGGCAAGTCGTAGAGGTGGGGAAAGAGCGTCATGTCCCTGAGGACGATCTTACCGCGGTCGTCGGTTACGCCCACGGGACTGTGGTCCGAGTCGAGCAGGGCCATGAGCATGGGCGCCGTGCCCTGCCAGATGACCGCGTCGGTGCCCAACTCGTGGACGACGAGCCGGGCCACGTAGTAGCCGCTGTGCAGGTGGACGTCGGTGTCATCCCGGCCGTTCCACACGATGCGGTGCTGACCTGCAGGTAGTTGCTGATCTACGAGATTGCGGACGACCCGACCGGCGACATCCTCGATGGTCACGCAGACGCGCGTTTCGGCGATGATCGTCATGGGGATCGCGACCGCAGCCTTGCCTATATGATCCTGCAAGAAGTCGTTGTTGCTGGTGACATTCATCTTGAGACCGGGCACGGGGTCGCCCGCCGTGTCCACGACCTTGACGGAGACGGCGAAGGGCTCCGGTTCAGCCGGGTCGTCCGAGCAGGCGGGCAACAGGCTCAGGGCCGCCAGGAGGGCGACCGGAAGCAGCTTCTGCATGGAATTCCCCGTTTCTGTCCGAGATTTCCGATACTCTCCAGTATCTAACAACTCGCATAGTTGAACCAATATAGCATACGGCCGGGCAGGGCTACAAACGGCGCGGTGCAACCCTGGGGCGAATTCTGCGTCTTGAAGTTTGCGACACAAACCAATATGATGTACAGACTGGTTGGGGAGCCAACCGCATCCGTCGCGAAAGGAAAGCCGACATGACCGAATCCCTGAGCCAAACCGATCTCCAACGCCGGGCCGCGCGCTACGATTCCCAGGACGGCATCGGGGAGTTCCTGGTCGGCTGCCTCTTCTTCTTCATCGCCCGGGCGGTGGTCGATCCCCACCTGGCCTGGGTGCCTGCCCTACTGGTCTTCCCCTTGCGCTGGGCGCTGCGGTTCTTCAAGGAACGGTTCACCTACCCGCGCGCGGGATACGTGAAACTGCAGCCCACCGAGACCGGGCCGGAGCTGGGACGCGGCATGCTCCTCTACCTGGGCGTGGTGGTCTTCATCGCGGCCGCCGTCCTGGTGGTGTGGGGCGACGTCACCAGCTGGGACCAATGGATGAAGTGGCTGCCTGCGGTCATGGGCGGTTTCTGTTCGGGCGCCTTCCTGTACCTGGCGCAACGGAGCGGCCTGTGGCGGCACTACGCTCTGTTCGTTGCGAGCATCAGCTGGGGCGTGGCCTGTTCGCTGCTGCCGGCCCGGACGGTCTACGAGGGAATCCAGCACTGGGCCCTGGGTCTGGGGCTGATCTGTGTGCTGACGGGCATCGCCGTCTTCGCGCACTTCGTGCGGACCCATCCGGTCCGGGACGAGGAGGGTGCCGATGAACACGCCTGACCCTGCGTTGCGCCAACTCGCCGGTCTCGACAAGGTCATCCACGAACCGGGACGCCTGGCGGTGGTGGCGTATCTGAACGCCGTGGCCGAGGCGGATTTCCTCTTTCTCCAGGACCAGACCGGGCTCACCCGCGGCAACCTCTCGAGCCACATGTCCAAGCTCGAGGAAGCGGGCTACGTGGCGGTCGAGAAGATGTTCGTGGGCAAGACCCCGCGCACGGCCTACCGGCTGACGGACACGGGCCGGACGGCGTTCGCGTCCTACCGCCAGCAACTGCTGCAGGCGTTGGGGGAGGGCGTCTGACCCTCCGGCCTCCGACTCGTGGTAGACAATAGGCCGTTTCCGGGGAAGGCGTGAAGGGGGGTGCCATCCTGAAGTCCATCCTGATCTGTCTGCTCCGGGCGACTGTTGCTTCCGCAGCCGAACAGGTGGAGATCCCTCTGGAGTTGGGCGTGGTGCCGCGCCAGCTGGGTGACGGATCCGATCTGCTGCTGGCGTTCGACGCGGGCGACCTGTCCTGGAGCACCCTCGAGGCCTTCTACCGGTAGCTTCCACATGGCGAGCACCGACCCCACCCCCCGGTGAACTCTGTTGACCAGGACAAACTTGCGTTCTTGGCAGGCCGAGACCATGGTGTCTCCCATCGGGCCACGCAGGATTCTCGCGCGGCCGGTCCTACATGAGCATGGGGGTGCTTCATGACATCCGAGGGACACGCCGGAGTACCCGGCTGGGGATTCTTCCGTCGCGTCATCGATCGTGCGCCCATGGCGTCGGATGAGAAGCTCCGACTCCAGCACTACACCGTGTGCCTGATCCTGGGCGTGCCCACCATGGTGGTCTTCGCGGCCATGGCCCTGGCCAAGGGCGAGTACGCGGTCGGCGCCGTGGTGCTGACCAGCGCCACCGGGCTCGCCGTAGGCTGGGCGCTGCTGGGACGCGGTTATAATCCGCCCTTGATCTATCGTCTGAATGCCCTCCTGTACGCCGCCCTCATGCTCCACATGGTGGCCGTCGGCGGTTCCGCCGGCGACAAGATCCTCTGGACCTACACGTTCCCCATGATCGCCCTCTTCCTTTTGGGCCGGCGGGAGGGACTCATCTGGTCCCTCGGCGTCTATGGTATCACGGTCCTGATCCTCCTGGACATGGTGCCCGGAGCGGCGATCTACGACTATGCCGTAAGCTTCAAGGTGCGGTTCCTGGTGACGTTGTTCTTCGTGGGGACCATCGCCTACTGGTTCGAACACTTCCGTACCGAGTACCGGCTGGGGATGGAGAGCGAGCGGGCCCAACTGGAAGCGGCCATGTCCGAGGTGAAGGTCCTCAGCGGCCTGCTGCCCATCTGCGCCAACTGCAAGAAGATCCGTGACGACCAGGGCTACTGGCAGCAACTCGAGACCTACGTGGACGCCAACTCCGAGGCTCGTTTCAGTCACGGCATTTGCCCGGACTGCCTGCAGGAACACTATCCCGATGTGCCCCGGAAGCAGGTCGGGGACTGAGGACCTGTAGATTCGGTCCTGCTCACCGCCGCTCCGCCTCGCCGGTCATGGGTACGAAGCGCACCGGCAGCACCACCCGCCGCGAGATCTCGCCGCGTTCGTCCTTCTCCAGCACCGTCAGCCACTGGACCTCGTGCTGCTCGCCCAGGGGCATGACCAACCGGCCGCCCGGGGCGAGCTGGGCCACCAGGGCCGGTGGGACCTCTTCCGCCGCCGCGGTCACCATGATCCCGTCGAAGGGCGCCAGATCCGGGAGCCCCGCGTAGCCGTCCCCCTCGTGGACTCTTACGTTGTCGTAGCCCAGGACCCGTAGCCGCATGCGGGCCATGCGAGCCAGTTCGGTCACGATTTCCACCGTGTGCACGTACCCACCTGTGAGGACCTCGGCGAGCACCGCGGCCTGGTATCCGGACCCCGTGCCCACCTCCAGGACCGTGTCGGTCGGTGCCAGAGCCAGAACGTCGGTCATCATGGCCACGACGGTGGGCTGGCTTATGGTCTGACCCAGGCCGATGGGCAGGGCCCGGTTCTCGTAGGCGTGGTTGCGGAAGGTGTGTGGTACGAATTCGTGCCGGGGCACCGTGAGCAGGGCGGCGCGCACGGTCTCGGAGAGGGTCTCGCGACCCAGTACCTCGGGGCTGCGGCGTACGTCGGCCTCGACCTGGCGGACCATGGTCCGGCGCTCGGCGTCTTGACCGCCGCCATCCGAGGCGTCCGCACCCATGCCGTTGACCATGATCATGACCGTCCCGAGCACGGTTCCTAGTAAGAGAGATGCGCTCATGCTTGCGACCTCCCCACCGACCATAGCGGAATGGGGCGGCGGCGGCAACCGGGGCGGTGACGTGGGAGGCCCCGCATGATACGAAAAATGAGTTTGAAGACCGCGGCCCTGGGTCTCGCGGTCCTGGGAGGATTGACCTTGAGCGATGCACGAGCAGAAGGATTGCAGCAGGCCACCCTGGGCGGCGGCTGCTTCTGGTGCCTGGAAGCGGTGTACGAGGAATTGACCGGTGTGACGAAGGTCGAAAGCGGCTACGCCGGCGGACGCACCGTCGACCCGACATACCAGGATATCTGCGGTGGCGACACGGGCCACGCCGAGGTGGTCCAGGTGACCTTCGACCCGGCGGTGACGAGCTACGCCGACATCCTGGGCGTGTTCTTCACCGTCCACGACCCCACGACCTTGAACCGCCAAGGCGCCGACGCGGGCACCCAGTACCGCTCGGCCGTCTTCGTCCACAACGACGACCAGCGCCGCACCGCCGAGGACGCCGTCGATGCGGTGAACGAGTCGGGCGCCTGGACGAACCGGGTGGTCACCGAGGTCACGCCCCTGCACAAGTTCTACCGCGCCGAGGACTACCACCAGAATTACTACGCCCGCAACACGACCCAGGGCTACTGCCAGGTGGTCATCAACCCCAAGCTGGCCAAGTTCCGCGAGAAGTTCGCCGCCAAGCTGAAGAAATCCAGCTAGAGGACGACTTCGAAGCCTTCGAAATCGGGCTGGCCGACGTAGGTGCCCTCGGACGCGCAGCTCTTGCCGTGGGCCTGCTTGATGGCGTCCGACTCGGTCCAGGCCTCGAAGACCTCTTCACGGCCGGGGCCGCTGCGCGTTGGCCGGCGAATTACTTCAAGAGCGCCAGCTTGCCCCTCCGCACGTCTCCGTGCATCCGCGCCTCGTAGAAGTACACGCCCGAGGCCACGTGGGCGCCGCTATTGTCCCTGCCGAGCCAGGTCGCCTGGCCCGACTGCTCCACCCGGACATCGACCAGCGTCGCCACCAGCGCACCCCGCAGGTCGAAGATCCGCAACAGGAGATGCCCCGGCCGCTCGACGGCGTAACTGATGGTTGTCGATGGGTTGAACGGATTGGGACGGGGCGAGACGGCGAAGGTGCCGGCCAGGGGGACGTCCGTGGCGATCCACTTCATGCTTGCGACGCCGAAGTAGGAGAGGATGTCGGCGAGCATCCGGACACGAGCGGCCTGGGTGGCATCGGATTTGTAGTTTTCGAGTGGATCCGTGTGCACGTGGGCGAAATCCCAGGGCAGGGTGATGACCCGGGAACCGGTCGCGGCATCCACATTCAGGACCAGGGCCGTGTACGGGTACACATCGAGATTACCGAGGGGATCCAGGTACTGGACCAGGCTCGAGCCGCCACCGGTGGTGGTGACAGCCGAGGCGGGGGCCATGTCCGGACACTCGCCGAAGGCCAGCCAGTTGTTCACTGTGGCAAGCACGGGATTGGCGGCGATCGTCTCGGTTCGCGGCGCCATTTGACCTCCCACCAGGAGGCGTAGGTCGGTTCCGGCGACGGACGTACCGGACCAGGCTGTGAATGTAGCCTCCAGATCGTCGGCGACGCGATGGCCCGTCAGGAAGAGATCCTTGCCTCCCAGTTGCAGCCAACTCTCCACCAGCGGCAGGTCGGCCTCGAGGCTCGTGTCTTCTAGGCCGCCGGCGTAGAACACCTGGCCGTAGACTCCCAGGTGCGCGGTCGTCACTGTCGATCCCAGGGCACGGGCGTCCGGATGGGTCGTCTTGGCGTCGTAGATGTCGTAGTGCTGGCCCAGGATCGCACCGAACGCCTGGTGGATGGCGCCGCGCCACTCGTCCCAGTCGTCGTCGGTACCCGAATCATGCCACAGGAGAACTTGCGGGACTCGGTATGTGCCGGGATTGCCCGCGTCCGCGTAGGCCGAGGGCAGGGCACGAACCGTGAACGCCGGATCGTAACCGGGGGAGTGCATGCCGTGCCAAGTGTCGCCGCTGAAACCGGTCGTGTCCGCCGGCAGGAAACTCGTGCGGATATCCCCGGCCAGGTCGTCCATGGCGTCGAAGTAGTAGTGGAGTACGTCGCCGGGGAATAGGAAGCCCTCGTCGGGCAGATCCACGGTCCAACTCGCGCCGGCCTGGATTACCAGATCCGCGCTGCCCAGATCCGGCATCCCGGCGGTTCGGTGCGGGTCGAAGATCTCGTTGCGGAAGAGCCGGTAGTGGAGGCGCGGCGTGCCGCTGACCGTGGCGCCGTCGCGGGGCTCGATCCGCACCAGGAGCGAGTCGTTGGGTACGAGGGTTCCGGTACCGATGTCGCCGTCGATCATGTCGAAGCGCACGCTGTTGGATCCCAGATTCACCAGATCCACGTGGCCCTGGGACGGGAATCCGTCGCGGGCCAATTGCCGGGGCAAGGTGGTCATGACCGGGCCCGGCCGCGGGGAGGCGACGATCCGCACATTGTCCACGTACGGGGCCGGGGATGAGTTCTCGCCCGCATTGTCATGCCAGCCGATGGGGGAGTAGTCGCGGACGCCGAGGGCCACCTGCACGTGGGTCGCGCCGGGCACGAGTTTGTGGCCCAGCTGGCGCGATACACGGTAGGTCCCGGGTTCGGCCAGGTAGACGTAGTCGGGGCCAATCCATTCGGCGTACTCGAGATCGGCCGGATCGCCGGTGGCCACCGAGCGGATCCCCTCCCAGGGCAGGAGGTTCGGCAGGCACGAAGGTGCGCCGCAGACCCAGGCGAATCCGTCGTGCCGGTACGTGTCGTAGGCCAGCAGGATGTCGTCCGATCCCGGTGGCAGCGTCAGCGGCGGCGACACTACCACGCTGTGCAGGCGGGACTCCTCTTCGTAGGAGACGCCGCCGGTGTGGTTCACCACGAAGCCTCCCGGGCCGTAGCACCAGTCCAGGCACCGGGTGCCGCCGGTCCCGGGCACGACCACGCCGTCGTCGATGAAGGCCACCTGGGGACTGGAGTTCTCGTGGCACTCGTCCAGGTCGTCCAGGTCGGTCCAGATCTTGCCGAAGCTTCCGGTGCCGTCCCGAGGTACGGGCACGAATGCGCCCCAGGTACCGTCCTCGAAGTCGTGGCTGTAGCCGGTGCCGTTGCTCAGGGTAATGACCACGTCGTCGAAGTTCATGGCGCCGGCCGAGGCCTGGGCGTAGAGGCAGTCCTCGTCCGAGGCGGCGCCGTCGGACATGAAGGTGAAATGGACGCGGACCTGGTCGGCGTCGTCGCCCAGGTAGTGGGAGGGCTCGAAGACGAAGGTCGCGTCCACCGGCAGGGCGGTCCGATCGCCCGAGTCGTACCAGATGTTGTTGAGGCCGTCGGTGGTGACCACCTGGATCATGCCGTAGTCGTAGGCCTCCTCCGAGTCGAGATTCACCAGGGCCTGGACCCGCACGGTGCAGGGCAGGGCCGGGTCGGCCACCGGCGCCTGCCAGTAGACCATGTCGTACCAGTCGTTGCCGTAGCCGCCTTCGGGGTCGCCGGGACCGCAGGAGGGGATGTCCGGATCACCACACCAGGCGCTGTAGACGCCGTTGACGGCGGTGCGGGTCGAGACGACCCAGTGGTTGCCGCCGGGATCGGACAGATCCACGGCGGCCCAGCCGTTCCAGGCCGGCGCCACGCCGGGCGATTGGAACTGGCCGTTGACCGGGGCCCCGCTGCGCCAGGAGCCCACGAGCAGGGTCGTGTCCACGGCGGCGACGCCGAGAGTGGCGCCGTCGATGGGAAGTTCCGAGACGGATACGGGACGCGTTCCCGACGGTGCGGTTGCCAGGGCGATGGCGGCCGGTAGCAGAAATAGGCACACGAATAGCGAGGTACGTGACATATCGATTCCCCCCCTAATGAATGGAATCGGGTATATGTCATGCCCGCATGATCCATGCGGACCACGAGCATGAGCATACCGAATCACCTCGGTTCAGGTCAAATCGGTAGAGACGGCATCGGCGTGAAGAGGCCCCCGGAACAACGTGTCCCGGGGGCCTCTTTGTCATGGAGTTGTGCTACTACTTCATGAGCGTGATCTTCGCCGTCTGGTCCCGCGACGGGGTCTGCATCCGCACGAAGTACACGCCGGAGGAGGCGCGCTGCCCGGCGGCGTCCAGGCCGTTCCAGGCGATCCGGTGTGTACCGGCGTCGAAGACCTCCTGCAGGAGGGTCGCCACCCGGCGGCCGCCCAGATCGTACACCGACACTTCCACCCGCTGGCGCTTGTCGAGGGCGAAGGCCACCTCGGTGCCGGGGTTGAACGGGTTCGGCGAGGCGCCGATCAGACGGGTCATCAGGGGTGCGGCCGCCACGTCGATCTCGGAACGGTCGATGGCGAGCCACCCGGCCTGCGCATCGGCCTGGTGCAGGGTGTAGGTGAAGACGCCGCCGGACGCCACCGCGGGCGCGTCGTCCAGGGCGGTGAACCGGTCCGGGGCCGAACGGACGTGGGGGACCACCCGTGTGGTGCCCCGCCCGCTCGCCTCCAGCCGGAAGTCGTCGAGTTCGGTCGACGCGGACACGGGCCAGCTCACTTCGACGGCACCGTCGAGGACCCGGAGGTCGCAGGTGGGCAGGAAGACAGGCACGGCGCCGTAGTCCAGGGAGATGAACACGTCCTCCAGGACGAAGGACATGAGGAGGGCGCTCTTGGCCGTGGTGTCGACGCGGTTCAGGTCGTAGGGGAAGACGATCATGGTGGAGTTGTATACCGCCCAGTGCTGCCGGGTGGCCGCCGCGTAGGACCAGGCACCCGGGCTGCTGAACTCGGCCAGCATCTCGGCGCCGTCGGTGGTGATGGCGTCGAAGACCCAGGCGTAGGGGCAGCTTCCGTCCAAGTCCCACTCGCGGCCCTCGTCGAAGGTCGAGTTGCCGGGTACGGCCAGCACATGCGGGTTGCGAGACCCGATGGCGGTGCCGACATCCGCGCTGGCGAACTGCACGCCCAGCTTCGCGAGCAGATCCAATCCCAGGGGCGAGTCGGACAAGGTACCGACGGTGTGGTCGCCGGCCAGGATCAGATTGCGGTCTCCCAGCCTGAGGAAGGCGTCCAATTGGGCGATGTCGCCCTCCTCCAGGGCGTTGTAGGAGTAGGCGCCCCCGCTGTAGACGATGGTGTCGTACATCGAGAGCACTCCCGGCGACACTCCGCCCAGACCGTTGCGCCCGTTGAAGCCCGGGGCTCCGGTACGGTAGGTGTCGTAGCCGGTGCCGGGGAAGAGGCCGGTGGCCACCATGGCCTCGGGCCAGTCGTTGTAATCATCGATGAGTCCCGAGTCGTTCCAGTAGAGCGTGCGCGGTACCTCGCCTTCCAGGTCATGGGATGGAAGGGCGCGGAAAGTGAAATGCTCCGGGTAAGGCGATGTGTGGGAGAAATCGTCATAGCCGGTCAGATCCTCCGGATAGGAAGCAATCACGCCCACCCCGTTGTCGGCCTCGAACCAGTAGTGGAGGACATCCCCGGGGTAGATGAATCCGGAGTCGGGCAGGTCGGCGAAGAATTTGATATCGTCGGTGGTCGAGCAACGCACCGATCCCTCGGAAGGGAGACCCGTGCCGCGATGATTTTCGTAGATCGGATTCCACAGGCAGAAGTAGTGCATGCGGACCTCGACCGGAGGTGCACCGCCGGTCTGCAGCGAACTGACCGTGATCACCAGCGAGTCGCCGCGGTCGGCGTGGCCCGCGGGATCGCCGATATCCCGCGCCGAGTCGAAGCGGACGCGGTTGTTGCTCAAGTTGACCAGATCGACGGCGGTCGGGCCGGCGTCCTGGGCCAGGTCCACCTCCCAGGCGGTGATGATGAAGGGCGCCTCGTAACGGATCACTTCCACGTTGTCGAAGTAGGGTGAGGGCGTGGCCTGGGAAGTGCCGTAGTAGTACGCCGACAACTGCTGTACGCCCAAGGCGATCTGGATCTGGGCGCAGTTCGGTTCGAGCAGATGGGAAACATCCAACTCGAAACGGCGGTTGTACGGTCCTCCGGAATAGTAGTAGTTCGCCATGCTGGACCAGTCGCTCCACAATTCCGGGTCCACATCCGGATCGGCGGACGGGTCGGCTGTGGAGCGGATGCGATAGGTACCGACGACGCCGGTGAAGCCCGACGTGCCGAAGGGGATGTGCAGAAAATAGTCGAAGGCCACGATGCCGCCGTTGCCGGTTGCGCCGCCCGGATTGTAGTCGATGATGGGGGACCACACCTCGTTCCAGATGTAATTCCCCGCGCCGAGTACGCCACCCGAGTGGTTCACCACGTAGCCGCCCGGTCCGTAATTCCAGACTTCGCCGATGGTGCCGCCGGTTCCCGGCACGACGAGTCCGTCGTCGACGAAGACCCAGCGATGGGACATGTTCTCCCTCTCGGAGCAGGAATCGGCGTCAATCACGTTGTCCATGAGCTGGGCGAAGTCGCCGACGCCAGGCTGGGCGATGGGCGTCCAGGCCGGCGTCGTACCGTCCTCGCAGGTCTCGATGTCGCCGACCAGGGAGCCGTTGAAGGACACGGCGATGTTGTCGATCTGGGCCGCACCTTCGTTGATCCAATTGCAGTCGGCCGAGTCATAGAAGGCGTCGGATTCCACCCGCCAGCGGAGCAGGATCTGGTCGTCGATGTAGTCGGCTGGGTCGAGTATCACGGCCATGGCGGAAGCGACGGCACTTCCACGATCGGTCCAGTACTCGTATGTGACCCACCCGGAAGCTGTCCAGAATTCCAGGTAGAGAAAGTCGTAGTTCGCCTCAAGGTCGTGGTTCAGGACGGCCGTGAGGCTGACATTGGTAGGCTGGACGGGGTTAGGTACGGTGCCCCGCCACTCCAGTATGTCGTCGTAGCCAGGACCGTAGCCGCCCGGTTCCTCGAGGGCGTCGCAGACCGCGAAGTTCGCGCCGCACCACCAGGCTTTGTTGCCCGTTCCCGGGTCGAGGTTGGCGGCGTTGAAGTCGCTCGTCTGCCAGTGGGGCACGACCTCGGTCAGGTCATGGGAGATCCATCCCCCGGGGCCGGACTCGAAATCCTCGGTGTAGATGGGATAGTAGAGGACCTTGGCGGTCGAGTCGAAGGTGGTGTTGTCGACGGTTTGGGGCGTTACCTCCACCATGACCGGTCGTGCGGTGTCCACGTCGGGTCCGCGGGCGACCGTCTCCCCGGCGCCCAGGATCAATAGCAGGCTGCATAGCAGGAACGAAGTGCGTTTCATGTCGTCCTCCCCAGGTACACGAATGTACCCTCTCCCATGGTGACAGGGGGGCGACACCCACCGTGGCAACGGTGATCGTCTAGAAGATGAAATGTTCCGCCTTCATCCCTCGGCGCGGCCGGCGATACCCGAATCCAGAATGGCCGACGACACCCCCCCGATAGATGATGGCATCTTATCAGAGGGTCGTTTGGATCTCCAGATAATAATGACATTGCAGGATCATCCATGGCGGACCAAGCGGCAATTCTTAGAACAACTTCGGCTCCTCGATCCGCGCCGCATCCCCCAGGGTGTGACCCTCCAACCGCAGCAACCGCGCCTTGGTCGTGATGCCCCCGGCGAAGCCCACCAGGGAGCCGCCCTTGCCCACCAGCCGGTGGCAGGGGATGAGGATGGGCAGGGGGTTGTGGCCGGCGGCCTGGCCCACCGCGCGGGTGGCCTTGGGCTGCCGCATGGTGCGGGCCAGCTGGCCGTAGGTGCGCAGCTTGCCGAAGGGGATGCGCTGGAGTTGCCGGAGCACCTTCATCTGGAAATCCGAACCGCGCAGGTCGAGCTCGATGTCGAAGACCTCACGTTGGCCCGTGAAATACTCGGCGAGCTGGTCCCTGAGTTCGGCGAAACAACTCGCGTCCTCGGTGACGACCAGGGGAGGGGGGGGGACTGTCTCGTCACCGTTTCCGTCGGCGGCGGCCAGGGCCGGGGCGGCGAAGTTCTGCCGGGCCACGGCGTGAGCACGGGTGTGGTACTCCCAGGCGCGGGGCAGGAACTCGAGGCGGACCAGTCCCGCCGGACCGGCGACGGCCAGCAAGGGGTCCAGGACGGTGCGCAGCAACGTGTAGTGGATCATGGTCGGCCTCCGGTAACGGGTTCCGGATCATACCAGATCCCGCCGTTGGAAACCACGATGTCGACTGAATGCGGAGGTATTCCCTCCCGCAACCGCGACCGCCGCCACCCGTATGGTAGGGTTTCGGGCGACTCCGACCCACCCACCCGGACCGGGAGGCAGTTCGTAATGCGGTTACGTGTGTTCACAGGAATCCTGGCGCTGGCGCTCATGGGCAGCGCGGCTTTCGCGGGCGACCTGCCGGTCGTCGAATTCGAGAAATACACCCTGGAGAACGGTCTGCAGGTAATCCTCCACGAGGACCACACCACTCCCACGGTCTCGGTGAACGTGTGGTACCACGTGGGGTCCAAGAACGAGAAGCCCGGTCGCACGGGCTTCGCCCACCTCTTCGAGCACATGATGTTCCAGGGCTCGACGAACCACGACACCGACTACTTCCTGCCCCTGCAGAAGATCGGCGCGGTGGTGAACGGGTCCACCAACAAGGACCGCACCAACTACTGGGAGAACGTCCCCGCCGACCAGGTCGAACTCGCCCTGTGGCTCGAGGCCGACCGCATGGGCTACCTCCTGCCGGCCATGACCCAGGAGAAGCTCGACAACCAGAAGGACGTGGTGAAGAACGAGAAGCGCGAGGGCGAGAACGCTCCCTACGCCAAGAGCGACGAACTGGAGTTGCAGCTTCTGTTCCCCAAGGGCCACCCCTATTCCTGGACCGTCATCGGCAGCATGGACGACCTGTCCCGTGCCTCCAAGGAGGACGTGGGCGAGTTCTTCGAGCTCTACTATGCCCCCAACAACGCCTCCTTGTCCGTGGCCGGCGACATCGATCCCGAATTGATCAAGCCCATGATCGCCAAGTACTTCGGGACCATCCCGCCGGGGCTCCCGGTGGACCGCGTGGCCACCTGGATCCCCCGGTTGGACGGAGAGCGGCGCAGCACGGCCGAGGACAAGGTCGAGTTGCCGCGCCTGTACATGACCTGGCACACGCCCGGCTACTACAAGCCCGGCGACGCCGAGTTCGACCTGCTGGGCGACGTCCTTTCCACCGGCAAGAACTCCCGCCTCTACAAGGCCCTGGTGTACGAACAGCAGATAGCCCAGGACGTGGGCGCCTTCCAGGCGTCGCGCGAGCTGAGCAGCACCTTCACCATTCAGGTCACCGCCGCTCCCGGCTATGGCCTGGACGAGGTGGAGGCCGCCGTCGACGCCGAGTTGGCGCGCCTGCTGGATCGCGGCATCCGCAAGGACGAGTTCGAACTGGCCCAGACCCGCTACGAGGCGAACTTCGTGCGCGGCCTGCAGCGGGTGGGCGGCTTCGGCGGCAAGGCTGATCGCCTGAACCGTTACAACGTCTTCACCGGCGATCCCGGCTACCTGGAACAGGACCTGGCCCGCTACCTGGACGCCACACCCAAGTCGGTCCTGGCCGTGGCCCGGGAATACATGGGCTTCGACAACCGCTCCGTGGTGCACATCGTGCCCCAGGGCACCCTCGTGGCCGGCGAGACCCCCGTGGACCGCGCCGACCAGCCCGCCAGCAGCGGCGACGTCCTGTTCGCGCCGCCGGCGATCCAGACCGCGACCCTGGCCAATGGTCTGGACGTGTACCTGGTGGAGAAGCGGGAGCTGCCCCTGACCGAGGTGCGCCTGGCCGTGAGCAGCGGCTGGTCCGCCGATCCGGCCGACAAGCCCGGCACCGCCGCCGTGACCGCCGACCTGCTGGACGAGGGCGCCGCGGGCATGGATGCCCTCGAACTGTCGGAGCGGGAGGAGAGCCTGGGCGCGCAGCTGGGCACCGGCGGTTTCTTCGACGCCAGCTTCGTGACTCTCAACGTGCTGACCAGCCGCCTGGACGAGGGTCTGGAACTCATGGCCAAGGTCGCCCTCGAGCCAGACTTCAACGAAGCCGACCTGGACCGTATCCGCCGCAACTACCTGGGCCGCCAGCAGCAAGAGGCTTCGACGCCCATGGTGCAGGCCATCAAGGAACTGCAGCAGCGCGTCTTCCCCGCGGGCCATCCCTACGCCCAGCCCTACACGGGCACCGGCACGCCCGAATCCCTCGAACAGTTGACGACCGGCGACCTGCGCGCCTTCCACGCCACCTGGTACAAGCCCAACAACGCCGCCGTGGTGGTGGTGGGTGACCTGACCCTGAACGAGGCGGTGGCGCGTCTGGAGAAGGCCTTCGGCGACTGGCAGGCGGCGGGCCTGCCGACCATCGACGTGCCGGCCACCGACGACTACTCCGGTCCGAAGATCGTGGTCATCGATCGCCCGGGTGCCCAGCAGAGCACCATCGTGGGCGGCTGCGTCTCCCTGCCTCGCCGCCACGCGGACTTCGAGGCCTTCCAGACCATGAACGAGGCCTTCGGCGGCCAGTTCGCTGCGCGCATCAACATGAATCTGCGGGAGGACAAGGGCTACACTTACGGCGTGCGTTCCCAGCTGGCGGCTTTCCGCGACGCGGGCATCTTCCTGTTCACTGCGCCGGTGCACACCCAGTACACCAAGGAGTCGTTGCAGGAGCTGATCAAGGAGATGGACGAGGCGCGCTCCACCCGCCCCATCACCGACACCGAGACCACCGACGCGCGCAACCGCCGGGTCATGGGCTTCCCCCAGCAGTTCGAGACCTTCGGCGGCGTGGCGGGTGGACTGGTGAATCTGGTGGGCAACGGCCTGGCGCTGGATTCCTGGCTGACCTTCCAGGATCGCATCAACGGCCTGGACGGCGACGACCTGAACCGCGTCGTGCGCGACCACCTGGATCCGGACCACGTCGTCTGGATCGTGGTCGGCGACTGGTCCGTGGTCGAGCCCGGCCTGCGCGAGCTCGACCTGGGTGAGATCGAGGTGATCAGGGCCGGCCAGGGTTGACCGGTCGGCGTACCTCGTGACCACAGGAGGGGGCGGCCGCCCGGCCGTCCCCTTCGTTCATCAGGTTCAGGCAGATCTCGCAATGGGGTGATTCCGCCGGGAAACGGTAGTCGTCGTGGCAGTCGTCGCACGAGGGCCGCCGGGCGAAGTCCAGATCGACGTGGCAATCGCTGCAGTCGTTCTCCTCGTGGTCGGCACTCAGCACCAGCCCCGTGATCCCGTGGTCGAAGCCCCCGTCCTCCCAGTGGATGTGGCACTCGGCGCAGTCGCCGCTGGGGTAGCGGAACGCGCGCGGGTCGCCGTGGCAGTCCTGGCAGGCGCGGCCGGCGTGGTAGGGCGCCAGGTCGAAGCCGGTGGACAGGGCGTGGTCGAAGCGCGGCATGGGCTCGCGGCCGTGACAGAAGTTGCAGTCCCGTTCGCCGTGGCAGGCGCAGCAGGAGGTCACGTGGTCGAGCCGGGCGTGTTCGGCGGGCTTCTGGTCGCCGTGGTGGCAGCTCTTGCAGCTGTCGCCCCGGTGGCAGTCCACGCACTGCTGGCCGAAGACGTCCACGTGGTCGCTGTGGTGAAAGGTCACCACGGGCGCATCGGCGTGGGAGGTCTCGTAGGTGTAGGTCGCCACGGCCTCGATGACCGGGTGGGGGATGCCGACGATGTCCGTGGCGTCGTGGGCCACGGGGGCTCCGGGCTCGGCGGCTTCCCGGTGACAGAAGTCGCAGGAGTTGTCGCCGCTCCAGTCCAGGTGGCAGTTCATGCACTGGCGGTGGTAGGCGCCCTTGAGGGCGGGCATGGACAGGTCCACTTCGGACCGGTCTGCCGCGTGGCACTGGCGGCAGGTGGGTATGGCGCCCGAGTCCTCGGAGTAGTGGTGGCAGTTGGTGCAACCGCCGCTCATGGCGGCCATGGACGCGTGCAGTTCATGGGCGAAGACCACGGGCTCGTAGCGGGCGGCCAGCTGGTCGATGACCACCACGCCCGGACCCTCGGCGACTTCGTGGACTCCGCGGAACTGGCCGCCGTGCCGAGCGCAGGACACCATGCAGGGGTCCTCCGCCGTGGGCTCGGCGCAGAGATGGCAATCGGCGCACTGGCCTTTGGCGCCAGGCACTTCCGAGTGGCCGTGCAGGCGATCGTGGGGATGGGCCTCCTTGACGGCCTGGTCAGAGGCGGCGGCGGGGGCGGCCAGCAGGGTCAGCCCGAGGATGATCGCGAGGTACCTAGGCATGATGCGACTCCCCTTCCTCGTGCAACACGGGGAAGATGAACACGAAAGCACGGTAGAGCAGGACCAGCAGCGAGATGAAGCCCACCGTGAGCAGGATCTCGGGAATGGACGGCACGTAAGCGGTGTCAGCGTAGGGCGCTTTATAGCCGATGACGAAGACGTTCAGGCGATTCAGGGCCACGCCGCCGACGATCATGGCGCTGGCGGCGAAGAGCCAGCCGGGACTGCGCCGGAGCCGGTGAGTCATGAGCAGGGCCGCTGGCAGGACCACCCCGATCCCCACCTCGGCCAGCCAGCTCAACGTCTGCGGTGTCAGTTCGGCCAGGTGGGCGTAGGTGCCCCGATTGGCCATGTCGATGACCTTGGCCGCGAAGTAGACCGTCAGCAAGAAGGGCAGCACCCGGGACAGGGGCGCCAGCACGGCCACCTCGTAGGGCCGCTTCAGGGACCGCGAGGCCAGGAAGGACTCGAAGATGGCCATGGCCAGGCCCACGGCGAAGGCTGACAGCAGGAACTGCAGCGGCAGCACCGTCGAATGCCACAGGGGGTGGAGCTTCGTGGGCGCGATGACCATGAGCGTGCCCAGGGAACTCTGGTGGGCGCAGGAGAGCACCACGCCGAGCACGATGAAGACCGTGATGACGCGGTCCATGGTCCTGTCGACCACGCGTAGCAGGCCTTCGGTGAAGCCGTCCAGATTGCCCAGGGCGCCCGGCAGTTTCACCCGGCCCCGGAAGCGTTCGCAGACCACGGGCAGGAACTCGATGTACAGCACCGTGAGGTAGATGCACACGCACATGCCCACCTCGAAGAGGGCGGAGTTGCCGTTGGGCAGGCCGGGCACGAAGAAGTGCCAGATGTTGTAGTAGCGGCCCAGGTCCACGCATACGCCCAGGCCGGCGAAGGTGTAACCGAGCATGGCCGTCAGCAGGGCGGGCCGGACGATGGCCTCGTACTGGTGCCGGTGCATCACGTGGGCCACGAAGGCGGTGGTGAAACCGCCGGCGGCCAGGGCCACGCCCGTGGCCACGTCCACCCCGATCCAGAGGCCCCAGGGGTACTGGTTGTCCAGGTTCGTCACGGCGCCGAGGCCCCAGAAGAGCCGGGCGGCCAGGACGGCCAGACCGGCGGCGGCCAGGGCCATGAGGATCCCGACGCCCGGCGTCACGAAGGGAACGGCGTGGCGGTTACTCATGGTCGGCCTCCTTTCCGGCCTCGTTCCGGGCGGCGGCTTCGGCTTCGCACTTCTCGCACGCTCCCGCCGACTTGAGGATCACGCCCACCAGGGCGGCCAGCATGAGCGGCCCCGAGAAGCCCTTGAAGATCCCGTGCTGGATGCTCTCGGTGACCTCGGCGGGACTCGTGGACGCCACCTCGGGCAGGTCCAGCTGGTGGAAGTCGCGGTCGGCCAGGTACAGCCACGAGGTGCCGCCCGCCTCGGTCTCGCCGTAGACGTGGTCCACGTAGCGGTCCGGGTGGGCCTCGATCCGCGCCTTGGCTACCCGCAGCAGCGAGGCGCGGGACCCGTAGAGGAGGGCTTCCTGGGGGCAGATCTCCACGCAGGCGGGCGGGCGGCCCTGCTCCAGGGTACGGTCCTGGCAAAGGGTGCACTTCATGACCCGGGGCGCGGTGGCGTCGTGGTACTCGTAGGCGGGGATCTGGAACGGGCAGGCCACCATGCAGTAGCGGCAACCGATGCAGCGCCAGGGGTCGTAGGTCACCGGTCCGAGGGCGTTCTTCTGGAGGGCGGTCACCGGGCAGGCCGACACGCAGGCCGGATGTTCGCAGTGGAGGCAATTCACCTTCACGTCCAGGGGCTTGTGGTCCGCGCTGAGAGCCGGGTAGCGGTTGATCACCGTCAGGGACTCGGCGTCGGGGCGCCGCGTCGCGGCGAAGACGCCCGTGTCGTCGTAGGCGCGCAGTTCGCCGTGGGGCAGTCCCGCCTCCTCGGCGCAGGCGAATTCGCAGCGGCGGCAGCCGATGCAGAGGGTGAAGTCACAGAGGACGCCGACGCGGTCGGGGTCCAGGTGGGGTCCGGTGGAGGCCAGCGCCGTTTCGACGCCGCCCAGGGCGGCCACCGCTCCGCCGGCGCACTTGATGAAGTCTCTGCGGGTCACCATGAGGTTCGCCTCCGGTGTCTCAGGCCTCGAGCCTTCTCAGGCAACGCGTGTCGCGGTCTTCCAGCACACAGTCCTCGCCGACCCGGTTGAAGCACTGGAGGCAGATGACCTCCGTGTCGTCCTCCTCGGCCAGCGTGATCCTGACGTACTTGCGGACCAGTTCGTGGAGCCGGGTCTTCTCTTCGTCGCTGAATCGGGACAGGACTCTTGCCTGGCGATCACCCAGCCCCGCGCCGATGCGCTTGAGGAGGGTGCGCCCCTCGTCGCGCAGGGCCACTTCGGCGACACGCCGGTCGCCGGGTCGGGAACGTCGTTCGGCCAAGCCCAGGATCTCGAGCCGGTCGACGATCTTCGTGGCAGCCGGGGGGGTGATCGCCAGGAGGCGGGCGATGGCGCTCACCGGGAAACGGTCTCGCTTGCCGAGCAGGTTGAGCACCATGATCTGGTTGCGGGACAGGGGCTCGTCGCAGGCGGATTCCAGGACTCGCGGCAGGCAGATCTCCTGGAAGGTCTGGGCCAGGACGCGGACGGCGTTGGCGGTGGTGCGATCGAGGGTATCCATAGTTTCCTCCTGGATATGTTACTCGGTTAAATATTAAGGAGGTTAAATGGGAAACAAGTTGAAAGTCTCTATGGGAGATATCAGAAGTTCTTTTATATCAACAAGTTATACATAGTTAGTTGGTGGGAGAAGCAACGTGTTGGGCGACAAACCGCTGGCAAGGAGCCGGGAGTCGTTGCCGGGGAGACCGAAAACGGGAATGGGAATTGTTCGCTATGCAAGCGGCGCGGGGGCTGCGCGGACGACAGACTATGGTGTCCCGGAAGGCACGGGGACCGGCTTCCCGTCGTCGTCCACATTCACATAAGTCACGTCCGCCCGGGTCACCGCTACTTCCTCGCCGTTGCGCCGCCGCGCCGCCACCTCCACCCGCACCTTCACCGAAGTCCGCCCCACCTTCAGCACCTTCGTGTAGTAGCTCACCAGATCCCCCACCTCCACCGGCTGGTGGAACTCCACCTGGTCCATGGCCACGGTCACCACCTGACGGCAGCCTGCACCCAGGGCGCCCACCGCTCCGGCCTGATCGATGTGACTGAGGATGACGCCGCCGAAGATGGTGCCCCGGTGGTTGGTGTCCCGGGGCATCATCAGGACGCGGATCGCCGCTTCGCGGGGGCAGTCGGCCATGGTCTTCTCCGGCTCAGTCCGCGCGCTGCCACACGGTGAGCTGGCTGAGGGTGTGCTGGTGCTTGCGGGCGGTCTCGCGGATGACAAAGGGCACGTCCCGCGGTTCGCCCACCGGTTCGAAGGCCGGTGCCAGAGCCGAGCGCAGGCCCTCCAGGGTGGTGACGTTCTCGCCGTCCACCTTCTTGCCGCCGAGCCACTTCTCCTTGGCGGTGAATTCCTCGAGCCAGGTGTAGGGCGAGGTGAGCACTAGGTGGCCGCCCGGGTTCATGCGCTCGGCGATCTGGTCCAGGAAGCGCTGGGGCTCGTAGAGGCGGTCCACGAGGTTGGCGGCCAGCACCAGGTCGTAGCCCTTGAACTGGGGCTTGAGGTTGTGGGCGTCGCCCTGCCAGAACTCCACCTTCCCAGCGGTATCTTCGAGACCGTACTCGGCCAGGGTGCGTTCGTGGTAGGAGACCAGTTCGCCCTCGTCGGGGGTGACGTAGCGGATGCGTCCGGTCTGCTGCATCTCGTGGCCCACTTTGATGAAGCGGGCGGAAAAGTCGATGCCGGTGACGAAGTCGCAGAAGCGGGCCAGTTCGAAGGTGGCGCGGCCGGTGGCGCAGCCCAGGTCCAGGGCGCGTTCGATCCGGCGGTCGCCGACCACCTCGCGGCAGATGTTCGCCAGTTGCTTCTGGAAGTTGGGCACGCCGAAGTACTCGGCCCCGTAGTGGAACTCGCAGTACTGGCTCACCAGGCCGTCGGTCTCGTACACGTCCTCGCGCACCTCGACCGCCGTGGCGGATTCGATGTAACGGAACCCCGCGTGCTGGTAGAAGTGGCGGCGGAAGGCGTAGCGCGCCCCGTGGGTCGCCTCGTTGCCCGTGGAGATCCAGGAGCCGCCCTTGATGAGGTTGTGCTTGGCGTCGAAGGTGGGCGTGGAGAAATCGTCGTACAGGGGGTGGACGCGGAAGCCGGGGAAACCGGCGATGGGGGTCTCCGTGTGCTGCCACACGTTGCCCATGACGTCTCCGAAGCCGCCGTGGAGGTTCTCGTTCACCGGCACGCCCGAGGCCGGTCCACCGAGGTTGATGTTCCCCGGTTCAGTCTCCCAGTCGGGCATGTCGGGGATGCCGCTGACGGACAGGAGGCGGTACCACTCGGCTTCGGTGGGGAGCCGGACCGGGCGACCCGTGCGATCCGCTTGCCAGTTGCAGAAGGCCTTGGCTTCGAGCTGGTTCACCTCGGCCGGCCAGTCCCAGGGCATGGGGATCTCCTGGACCATGCAGCGCAGTTTCCAGGCGTTACCGTCGGCGACCCAGAAGCGCGGGGCCACGGCTTTCTGGTACTGGCGCCAGGCCCAGCCTTCCTCGCTCCAGAAGCGTTCGGCGTCGTAGCCGCCGGCGTCCACGAACTCCTTGAACTCGCCATTGGAGACCAAATAGCGGGCGGCGCGGAAGGCGGCGACCTCCTGTTCGAGACGGCCGTATTCGTTGTCCCAGCCATAGAGAGTGTCGTCCGCGGTCTTGCCCTGGGCGACGGTCCCGGCGGGCACCTCCAGCAACTCGTTGGCCGGGGCATCGCCAGCCCGGTCACACACGGGCCATTCGGCGGAAGACTTCACCATTTCCAGGGGCAGCTGCCGGATGAGCACCGAGCTGGTCTCCAGGTGGATCCGCTCGTGCTCGATGCTCATGAGGACGACCCAGAACGGATCGTCCCAGCCCACGGGCATGGTCAGGGGCATTTCGTCGATGACCTTGTCCACCAGGGCGCGAACCTGCTGCCGGTATTCCCACACCTGGGCCACCGTGGGCCAGTCGTAGTTGCGCTCGTCCAGGTCGTCCCAGCTCATCTCGTCGACGCCGATGGCGAAGGTGGACTCGAAGCGCGGGTTCACTCGTTCGGTGACGAACTTGGCCAGCACCAACTTGTTCACGAAGAAGGTGGCCGTGTGCCCCAGGTAGAAGATCAGGGGGTGGCGCAGAGGGTCGGCCCGGGTGAACCAGGCTTCGTCCGATGCCATGACGTCGAAGAGCTGCTCGTACAGCTCCCAGGTGGTGTGGAAGTAGCGGCGGATCTCCTCCCGCTTCCCATCGGCCGGACCGGCGTCGAGGCGCGGGGCGCGCAATGGTGCTGTGGGCATGGACTTCTCCTGGTGGTGGCGCGGACTACCCGTCGTCCTCCTCGATCCCTTCCCGGCGGTCGGCGATACCCTGCTCGATGACCTCGAGCCTCGCCTGCAGCACCGCAAGTCGTTTTCGGGATCGCTCGGCGGCCTGCTCGGATACGGCGTCCTTGACCGCCTGCTGGACCTCCTTCAGTTCCTTGCGGATCTGCTGGCGCCGCTGCTCCAGGGTGGCCAGGGACTCGGCTTCCTCGGCCTTGTCGAAGACCACGTCCATGGGCGCGGCGTCCTGTACCGGCACCGCCGCCAGGTGGGGGCGGTCCGGGATGAAGGTCTCGTCCGCATCATAATTACGCACATTCCTGAAGGATGGCGACACGATCTCCACGTCGCCCTCGTGCAGAACGTCCAGCATGGCGGTCCGCAGGCGCGAGCGTGCGGCCAGGAGGGACTTCACGTCCTTCAGCAGGCCGGCCACCTTGTAGGTCACCGAGAAGTCGCCCAGTTGGAGAACCTGCACGAAGGCGTCCTCGAGACGGGCTTTGGCTGCCGCCGCCAGAAGCAATTCCTCGATGCGGCCGTGGTGGATGTCGTAGCCCAGGCTGCAGGTGGCGCTGACGACGGTCCCCGAGGACCGCAGCACCTTCACCGGGGTGGTGGCCAGGAAGAGATTCGGCAGGGTCGTCAGGTCCCGGTCCGGGGTCTGGATCTCCGTGTGGAAGAGACCGCGCTCGGTGACCCGGCCGAAATGGTCGCCCACCTGCACGAAGTCTCCGGAGCGGAAGTTGCGTACGGTCTTGAGCATGATGCCGGCCATGGCGTTGCCCAGGAGGGTGGATGCGCTGAGGGCGATGGCCGCCGACACGAGGATGCCGTACAGGCCCAGGAGCTGCCCCTGGGTTTCGGCGTCCAAGGGCAGAGCCAGGATGACCGCCAGCACCGTGACCAGCGTCGCGGCCAGCATGGTCAACTGGTGGCGGAACCGTCGGCTCTGGCCCGCGTTCCTCTGCAGGATGCGATTCAGCACGCCGAGCACGATGACCGCCATGGCCAGCACGGCCGCGCTGTGCAACAGGACCGGCGCACCGGACAGGAATTCGAGGACGCGGTCCATGGCCTTCTCCCTCCGGACTGGACACGGCGGTTTCCGTGTAGGAACCTTCCGACCACACTAGGCCGGTCCGTCCGGCGTGAAAAGCACTGATCACGGCGGGCCGTCGCGACCCGCCCGGGAGTTGATATGACCAAGCGCATTCTCGTGACCGGCGGCGCCGGTTACATCGGCAGTCACACCTGCGTCGAGTTGCTCCGTGCGGGTTACGAAGTGGTGGTCGTCGACAACCTGGACAACAGCACCGAGGAGAGCCTGCGGCGGGTCCGGGAGATCACCGGCAAGGACCTGGAGTTCAATCGGGTGGACATCTGCGACCGCGAGTCCCTCGAGGGAGTCTTCGCCCGCCACGAGTTCGCCGCGGTGATCCACTTCGCGGGCCTGAAGGCCGTGGGCGAGAGCGCCAAGATCCCTCTCAGGTACTACGCCAACAACGTGGGCGGCACCCTGGTCCTCATGGACGTCATGGCCGAACACGGCTGCTTCGACATGGTCTTCAGCAGTTCGGCCACGGTCTACGGCGATCCCGAACGCGTGCCCATCACCGAGGACATGCCCCTATCGGTGACCAATCCCTACGGTCGCACCAAGCTCATGATCGAGGATGTCCTGCGGGACGCCTGCGCCGCCGACGAGCGCTGGCGCGCCCTGCTGCTGCGCTACTTCAATCCCGTGGGCGCCCATCCCTCGGGCCGCATCGGCGAGGATCCGCGGGGCCTGCCCAACAACCTCATGCCCTACGTCATGCAGGTTGCCGTGGGCAAGCTGGAGAAGGTGAGCGTCTTCGGCGACGACTACCCCACCGGCGACGGCACCGGCGTCCGCGATTACATCCACGTGGTCGATCTGGCCCTGGGCCACGTGGCGGCCCTGGACCGCCTGGCAGATTTCGCCGGCTGCACGCCCGTGAACCTGGGCACGGGCCGGGGCTACTCGGTCCTGGAGATGATCAAGGCGGCGGAGCAGGCGGCGGACCGGGAGATTCCCTACGAGGTGGTCGACCGGCGCCCCGGCGACATCGCCACCTGCTGGGCGGATCCGGCCTCCGCGGCCGAAAAGCTGGGTTGGAGGGCCGAACGGGGTCTGACCGAGATGTGCGCCGACCATTGGCGGTGGCAGAACGGCAATCCGGAGGGATTCCGCTAGATGGACCGCAAGGCACGTTTGGTTGGTGTTTTCTGTATAAAAATAGTCATGTAACGTGTTGTGGCCCTGCGGGATGGTGCTATAATGCAAATGGAGGCTCAGTGGGGGAAGTTATGAACGTTGACCCACCAGGGAGCCACCGGGACATGATCAGGCCTGCCGCGTCCACCGACGCCGCCCGTATCGCCGAGATCTACAACCACTACATCGAGACGTCCCATGTGACTTTCGCCACCGAGCGGGTGACCGCCGAGCAGATGGCCGCGGACATCGCCGCGGCGGACGCCGAACACCCCTTCTTGGTCGGGGAGCGCTCGGGCCAGGTGTGGGGTTACGCCCTGGCCACGGGCTGGAAGTCCCGCTGCGCCTACAGGCACACGGTGGAGACGAGCATCTACCTGGACCCGGGTATGACCGGTGGCGGTCGCGGCACCATGCTCTACGTACTGCTGCTGGAGCGCCTGCGCGACGCCGGCGTTCGCACCGCCTTGGGCGGCATCGCCCTGCCCAACGAGGCCAGCGTGAAGCTCCACGAGAAGCTCGGTTATGCGAAAGTCGCCCACCTGGAGCGGGTGGGCGACAAGTTCGGGCGAGAGATCGATGTGGGGTACTGGCAGGTGATCCTCTAGCACCCGTCGCATCCTACAACGAGAAATACTGCGAAATCTTCACCATCAGGATGTGCTCCCCCTGCGCGTCCAGCAGCGACCGCGTGTCTCGCCCCAGATCGAAATCGCCGGGATTCTGCGTGTCCACCCGGTCCTGGGTCCACACCAGGTAGAAGGTGCTGCCCGCCGCGTACTCCCAGCGCAGTACCATGTTCACCTTGAGGGACTTGAAATTGAAGTCCCGGTCGGCCAGGCGGAAGGTGTTGGCCGGGTCGGCGCCGTCGGGCGTGACCAGGTAGGGGTTGTCGGCGTCGCCCGCCGGGTCGTGGACGATGCTCGAGCCGTTGTCCCGGCCGAAGCGGTCGAATTCGAAGCTCGAGGACCGCGCCAGTTCCTTGTGGTCGGTGTAACGGCCCACGGCGAACAGCGGCTGCACGTAGGCCTGCAGGGTGAGCTTGGGCGAAAAGGTCCAGTCGATACGCGTTTCCAGGGAGAACTGACGGTATTCCAGGTCGGCGAAGATGTAGCGATTGCCGTAGGTCGATGTCATGGCCGGGTCGGTGATCTCGTCGTAGTGCTGGGCTTCCTCCTGCTCCCAGGTGTACCGCGGCGTCACGGTCAGGCCCAGGGAGGCCATGGGGTGCACTTCCAGGCGTACGCGCCCGAAGGCAGTGCGCGAACCACCGTCGTCCGACGAACCGCCGCCGCTGACGCTCACGACCCAGTTCTTGCGCCAGTCCGAGCTCAGACCCAGGTCCCAGGACCGGTAGGCGGGCGCCCGCATCATGGGGCCGCCCCGGGTCAGGCGCGGGTTGTTGCGCTCGGGGTTGATGAAGACGCTCGAGTCCACGGACCAGTAGTTCTTCAACTGATTCCAGTAGAAGAGACCGGCGCCGTACTCGGCGGGGTTGCCGCCCGTGTCCCAGGTCTTGTACATGCCCAGGAAGAGGCTCTGGTTGCGGAATATGCCGTGGGGCTCGCGCCAGGAATAGCCCGGGGTCACCGAGGCGTTGATCATGTCGGTGCGGTACTGGAAGCCCACGTCATTGATCTCGAAGCCCGGCGACGAGTAGCCCAGGGCGCTGTTGAAACGCCAGTTGCCGGATTCCTTGTTCACGCCCGCGCGTCCGACCCAGCCCTTCAATTCGGTGGCGTCCGGATCGTAATCCATGTGATCGACGTCCGGACGCTGGAAGTAGCGGCGCGAGGAGGTCTGCATGTCGGCGATGGCCTCGGGGCTGCCGGTGATGTGGCTGCCCGCCACGTAGGCTTTCAGGGCCCAGACGCCGTCCTCGTCCAGTTTGGTGAAGCCGTCGATGCCGCCGGTGAAGGAGCGCTTGTCCAGGGCTGCCTGGCTCACCGGATCGTCCAGGTCGCGGATGGTGCTGGTGGCCATGATGCCCAGGCCGCAGGTGCCGTCGGGTTTGGTCACCTTGGCCCGTACCACGGAGTAGTTGGTAAAGGGCTCGACCACCTGTTCGAACTCCTTGCCGTCTATCTGGAGGTGGGCTTTTTCCTTGGCCGTGAAGGCCGACAGGGCGCCCACGGAGGTGTTCCCCACTTTGCCGCTCACCTTGGCCGCGCCGAGGATCGTCGTCACCTGGGGACGGTCCACGAAGTCGTAGTCGCCGTCGATGCCCAGCTGGGGTGCCCGCCCCACGCGGCGGCTGTAGAAGAGCATCGGGTCCATCCAGTTGAAGCTCCAGTTGCTGTTCAGCCCCTCGCGCCCGAAGCGGAAGGTGTTGGCATCCTCCACGAAGAAGGGGCGGCGCTCCTCGTAGAAGGTCTCGTAAGCGCCCAGGTTCACCACGGCCGGGTCCACCTCCACCTGGCCGAAGTCCGGATTCACGGCGGCGTTCAGGGTGAGGTTGTTGGACAGGGCTGTCTTGAAGTCGACGCCGGCATTGCCCGAGAACTGGGGGTCGCTGGCGAAGGGGTCGTCCCGATCCACGTCGCGGAATTCGCCCTTGCCCAACAGATAGGGCGTGATCTCGGTCGAGGTTTCCGGTTCGATGCCGCTGATGCCCACCAGGTCGGGGAAGCGCTTGCCGTAGCCGGAGCCGCCGCGCGGATTGTGGAAGAGGTCCGTGCGTTCGTTGGAGCGCAGGGTGCGACGCGAGAGGTTCATGCCCCACACCTGTTCCTCGGAGGCCGGGAACTTGAGCTGGGAGAAGGGAATGCGCACCTCGGCGACCCAACCCAGCTCGTCGATGCGGGTCGCGGCTTCCCAGACGCCGTCCCAGGAATTGTCGCCCCAGCCGTCGTTGTAGAGCTTCGAATCACCCAGCACACCGGCCGGATTGATGGAGAACGAGAAGGCGTTCCGATCATCGTTGAAGGTGTCGAGGTTGATGTAGAGCCAGTCCGAGGACGGCCAGGTGTCGCGCCGGCCGAGGCGGGCGCTGATGGAGTCGGGCGCCGAATCGTGGAGGCGGGCGGCCACGTAGAGGGCCGAATTGTCGTAGGCCACCCAGAACTCGGTGACCTGGCGCGGCAGGCAGCCGTTGTCCGGGTCATTCTGCATGTGGCGGGTCTCGCCCGGGCGTTGCCAGGCCGCGTCGTCGAGAACACCGTCCAGTTCCACGGGACCGCCGAGCCTTTCGGCGCGGATCACGTCCGCCAACGGAACCTGCGTTGGATCGCATTGGGGATCCGCCTGCTGGGCGGACGCCGTGCCGGCGATCAGGAGTAAGGTGGTGAAAAGGAATATCCGAACAGCCTGGGGAGTCGCCGTGATCCTCGTCATGGAATGCCTCGCCGTCGGGGTTGGAACCGGCGGCGGCGGGGGGGCGCGGGCCGGTGCGTTATCCCTATGACGCAGCGTAGCGCTAAATGGTTGAAAAAAAGTTCCGCTGACCTTGGATCAGCGCAGCAGCGTGGCTTTCCCACCGAGTACCCGGTCCCGGGTGGTCATGCGCAGCAGGTAGATCCCCGACGGGGCGTCGCGGCCCGCGGTGTCGAGGCCGTCCCACTGCACCGACTGCTCGCCCGCGGTCAGTACCCGGTCGGCCAGCACGGCGATGCGCCGTCCGGAGAGATCGTAGACCGTGATCTCCACCCGTTCGGTCCGGTCCATGACGAAGGTGATCGTCGCCTGGGGGTTGAACGGGTTGGGGTAGGCGCGGGGACCAATGGCGGCCAGGGGTGCAGCCGAAGGACCGACGGCCGAGATGTCGCCACAAGGCAATCCGGCTATCTGCAGCGCGAAACCGTTGGACGTCAGGTACAGGGCGTTGGTGGTCGCTGCCAGGGGGCCGCCTGCGCCGCCGAGCACGCCGACCAGCGTCGGGATGCCGGGGTCCGCCAGGTCGTACACGACCGTGCCTGCCATCTCGCAGCCCATGTAGAGCAGTCCGTCGCCGACCGCCATGTCGACGCCGGGGGCGGGGGCCGGTATCTCGGCCACGATCAACGGGACCAGAGGGTCGGTCACGTCCACGACCCACACGCAGCCCCCGTAGGTGCTGGTGATGCCCGCCACGTAGAGGAGGTCGCCACCCCGGGCGAGGGCCCGGATGCGGCTGGGGAACGGTAGTTCCGCCACCACGGCGGGAGTGGCCAGATCGACGACCCTCAGGGTGGCGTCGCCCCCGGCCAGGAAGGCGTAGTCCGTATCCATGACCAGGTCGGCGACCAGATCGGTCGTGGCGATGCCGCCGCCGGAAACCGGGGCGTCGGGATCGGAAACGTCGAAGATCTCGAACCAGCCTGCGGATCCGCCGAGAGGGATCGTGGCCAGACCGGCCCGCGTGCCGGCCACATCCACCAGCCAGGCTTCGGCGGTGCCGGCAACGTTGCCCACGCCGCGCAGGAAGGGTGCCGATGGCAGGAACACGTCCACGACCTGCAGGCCGTCGAAACCGTCGGCTACGTAGGCGAAGCTGCCTTGGACCGCCACGTCGTGGGCGTAGCCGGGCGTGACGGACAGGCCGATCTCCGCCGGTGCCAGGGGGTCGAGGACGTCGATGACCTGCAGGCCCGTTCCGCCGGTGACGTAGACCAGGTCGCCGCCGATGTCCAGGTTCTCGATGTAAGTCAACTCGAGTGAGGCAGTCGGCAAGGCCGTCGCGAGCGAGGGTTTGGCGACGACCTGCAAGGATCCCAGGTGGAAGGCGCCCGGTCCCGGGTAGTAGCCGCAGGCCACGCAGAGTTCGCCGTTCACCAGAGAGATGTCCTCGCCCCAGTGCCGCAGCACCGTCTCGCTGACGAAAACGGGGAGGGCCGGGTCGGTCAGGTCGAAGGCGTGGAGGAAACCGTAATGTGCGTCGCCGGCCAGGGCGCCGCTGGTCCAGAGAGCTTCCCCATCCAAGAGCAGGGCTTCGGCTCCCGGAGGCTGGGGCAGGACGGCACCTACCACCGGGGCGGTCGGGTCGGTGAGGTCGAGGATCTGCAAGCAACCGTCGCCGGCCTGGTCGCGGTCGCCGCAGACCACGTAGGCCAGATCACCGGCCAGGGCGATTTCGTTGGGTACCGACGGTGTCGTCGTGGCACCCAGCAGCGCCGGCGCGGCGGGATCGGAAACGTCGATGGCGCGTACCGTGTTCACGCCGGCCTCTATGTAGCCCACGTAGGCCACCGTGTCGGCCAGGGCTACATCCCGCATGATCTCGCCCACGGACAGACCGCCCACCAGGAAGGGTGCGGCGGGATCGGAGACGTCGACGATCTGCAGGCCGCCGGGTCCGCAGGAGATGTAGACCAGGTCGCCGCGTTTGACCAGGCTCGCGGCGGCGCCCGGCAGGACCAGGTTGCTCACCGATACCGGGTCCTGGGTGTCGCCGGCGTCTACCACGCGCAGACCGCTGGTTCCGGTGGCCAGGTAGACCAGCGGTTCCTCGACCACCACATCCTCGGCTCCGGCGCCGAACTCGAGTCCCCCGGCCCGGATCGGCTGCGTGGGGTCGGAAACGTCGATGATGCGCAAGCCGAGACCGTCGTCGGCCACATAGGCCAGGTTGCCCACCACCTGGACGGCGTTGGCGTAGTAGAGGAAGTCGTACTCGCCGGCCCAATGGACACTGTTTTGGTAAGGGGTGCAGGCCGGATCATCACCAGGAGCGGCGAGAGCGATCTGGCCAATCATGAGAATCGTGAATACTGATCCGAACAGGTTCTTCATAGGGTCGAAACTCCCGACGAGCGGCGGACCGCTGTGTTCTTATGGATTATACCATCAATTGCAGCATCATGGTCACGGAAAGCCCTAAAAATCAACGGGTAATGCAGGTAGGCAAGTCCCTCGACGCTCCTCGTGATTTCCCATGAGGGATCCTACTCGGCGAATTCCTCGGCCAACTTGTGGTCCACCACGTAGAGGCAGACTTCCCGCGCGCCCGCCTCGTTGTAGCCGAAGTGGTCGCTCAGGTTGTTGATCAGGTAGGTCACGTCGTCCTGGATCTTCTGATCGTAGGCCTTGAAATCCTCGCCGTCGAAGTCCTTGAGAGCGCGCCGGAAGTTCTCGTTCTGGAGGAAGGGCTCGAGGACCCGGTCCTTGAGGTTGTGCACATAACGGTTGTGGAGCTTGGCGTAGAGCTTCGTCTCGGTGACCGGCGTGTCCTCGACCATGATCTCCTGGGTGAGGGTGTGGGAGGTGTACTCGCGCTGGGTCTCGGCCCGGAATTCGCGGCGGCGGCCCTCCTTGGCGCTCTCGCCCAGCAGGTGGTGCTCGATGCCGGCCAGGAAGGTCTCGCTGATCTCCAGCCTGTCGCCCGTGTAGGGGCAGGTGGCGGCGGTGCCCGGCTCGTAGTTCACGGCGAAGATGTAGTTCTGGATGTCCCGGGCGATCTGTTCGTCGTTGTAGTAGTAGAGGGACTCCTTCACCTCCTGGAGGATCTGGTAGTTGTACATGCGCTGCAGCGAATCCAGGAAGCCCTCGGGCAGGGACTTGGCCAGGTCCGGCCGGGTCTTGGTGAAGAAGCGCTTGAGGGTGTCCATGGTGATGATCTGGCCGTCGCGCGCGTGGGCCGAGAGCAGCTCCTGGAAGATGTCGATGGAGTCGCGGCCGCTGAAGCCCTTGGCGCCCTCGGTTTCCGCCTCGGCGATGAGCTTGCGGCGCCGTTTGGCCGTGAAGGCGCGCCGGTCTTCCTCGTCCAGCCAGGACGGGATCTCGCCGGCGTAGATGGCCATCTTCAGCAGCAGCATGTTCTCGTCGCAGTAGAGGGAGTACTTCTCCGGATCCTCGACCCACTCGGACATGGCCGTGGACTTGGGATTCAGGCGGCTGGAAATAATGACCCGCGCGAAGTTCTCCAGCACCCGCGGCAGGAAGGACTCGCCCACGTGGCGGCCGAAGATCTCGCCGTAGATGCTCACCTCTGTGCTCGAGTCGAGCACGTAGGAGATGTTGATGAATTCGATGCGGTCGGTCAGGGACTGGAAACCGCGAATGTTCTTGTTGTCCTCGGGATTCATGACGCCCAGGAAAAGCGAGTTCACGTTCTCCTCGATGTCGTCCACCTTGTGGACCCCGTCGCTGATGATGTTGTGCAGTTCGAGCAGGCGGTCCTTGTTGAAGCCCTTGATGTCCATGAGGGCGAAGACGCCGAAGTTGGTGCGTGCGTAGCGGGAGAAGAGGTAGCGCACCTGGTTGCTGTCCTGCAGCAGGTTGTCGATGCGCTGCTGGAGCTGGGGGTTGGTGAGCACCGGCTGCTTGACGACCTGGTCGCCCGGGTTGAAGACGGTGATGCCTTCGCCCAGGCGCCGGTTGAAGGCGTAGGGGCGGGCGTGGATCATGCGGAACACGGCCGCCGGATCGCCCAGCTTGTGCAACAGCGACTGGTAGAGCGAGGTGCAGATGGTGCAGGGGTTGTCCTTGAAGACCCAGTCGTAGTCCTTGCCCGCCGAGAGGTTCCACTTGAACTCGTCGTTGGCGTAGAGGTCGTCGAAGAAGGCCGGACGCTGCTCCTTGGGGATCATCAGCAGCGGGCTGTCGTGGCTGGGGCAGGGCACTTCCACGTAGCCGCCTCGGCTGCCGGTGCGCGGCTCCAGGGGCGATTCGACCAGGGCTTCGGCCGAGGACTGGTCACCCAGCAGGCGGGCCAGTTGGTCCACGATGGGCCGACGGTCGGGATCCACGTCCCGGCCGAGGGCGGCGCGATCGAGGCGCCACACGACTTCGAAGCGGCCGCCCGCCTCGCTGTTGGCGTATTCCTCGAACCGGAGCAGCAGGTTGTTCAGGAAGGTCGACTTGCCGCAGCCCGGGGGGCCGTCGAAGAGGTAGATCTTGTTCTGCTGGGTGCCGCCCCGGAAGCCGTCGATGACCTCCATGAGGCGGTTGGCGAAGATCCGGTCGGCGAAGAAGGGGTTGTCCGTGTCGTCCACCAGCAGGTGGTCGAAGTCGTAGTCCACGAAGTTGATGGTCTCCGGGTCCTCGGGGTACTCGTCGATGCCGGGTCCCACGTAGTTGCGCACCATGTCGTGGAAGACCTGGTGGACGTTGCGGATCAGTCGCTCGGGATGGGCCCGCAGGAGGGTCAGGAACTCGGCGAAGTCGATGGTCCGCGCCGGGTCCTGTCCGCGCTGGCTCTCGGCCAGATTGCGCATCGCCTTGCGGATGTACTCCATGGCTACATCAGCCCCTTGCTGAGCTTGCGGTCCTTCATGGTGTAGCGTACGCGCTGCCACTCGATCACCGGCTCCGGCGCCGGCTCCAGGGGGACGCGCCCGCCCGCGGCCTGGGGCGGATCCTGTTCGGGTTTCGTCACCGACTTCACTTCGGTGGTCTCCAGCATGACCTTGCCGCCCCACAGGAACTCCAGGCCCAGCAGCGTGCCCAGGATGAAGTCCTTCACCAGCGGCTTGTCCTCGAAGTGGTGGACCAGGTAGAGGGCGTCCTTGCCGGTCTTGTCCAGGTCGACCGTCACGTAGGGCGGGTGGTAGAGCTTCTCCAGGACCATGTCCCGGTAGTCCTCCATGGCGCGGCTCTTGACGTACCACTGCCACACCATGCGCTGCTCGTCGAGGACCTTGTCCGCCACGAAGAGCTTGTGCCGGTCGACGAAGTCCTGTTCCAGGAACGAGGTGACGAAGAGATAGTCGTTGAGGTTCTCGCGCACCTTGAAGAGGGCGTCGCGGCCGCTGCCGGTGCCCTCGTCGAAGCGGCGCCGCTGGTCGGTGTCCAGGAGGGAGAGGAAACGACGGCTGTAGCGGCCCTTGTCGGCGGCCTCTTCGATGAAGTAGAAGAGGCGCATGCCCAGGGCGTAGGGATTCAGGCCGACGCGGGGTAGGGAGGTGACCATGGCGTTCACCCGCGCGAAGTCCACCTCGTGGCCGGCGATGCGGTCGTCCTGCATGAAGAGGGTCTCGTGCCAGTAGCTGGCCCAGCCTTCGTTCATGATCTTGGTGCGGACCTGCGGCTGGAAGTAGAGCGAGGTCTGGCGCACGATCTGGATGACCTGCTTCATCCAGCGGTTCTGCTCGTCGTTCAGGAAGGGGCTGTGGTCCAGCAGGTGCTGCATGAGATCCCGGTTGCCGGGGACTTCCTTGCGGCCGGCCTTCTCGAACAGAGCCTGGAACTCGGGATGCCGGCGCTGGACCTCGGCGAAGAAGGCGTCTTCGCAGGCGCCGCCGCGTTCCTTGGCACAAACGTTGTAGCGTTCGATCTCCTTCACGTACTTGTTGACCGGGACCTGCTTGACCTCCTGCAGGAAGACGTCGAAGTACCAGTCGAGGCGATTGCTCCAGCCGTTCTTCCGCGGGCGCAACTGCTTGCCGAGCATGCCGTGGTAGTCCACCAGGTTGTCGATGGAGCGGGCGAACTCGATGACGTAGTCCACCCAGCGTCCGTGCTCGGAACGCAGGCGGGAGATGGTTCGCTTGTTGGCCAGAGACTGGCCTGCGAAGTCGTCGTCCCAGGTGTGGCGGAAGTAGAGGTTGTTCTGGAAGAAATCGACGTGGCCGAGCACGTGGTAGAAGATCATCACGTTCAGCCAGTCGGGATTGTTGTCGTTGTAGAAGCTGATGGCCGGCCGCGTGTTGATGACGGTCTCGTAGGGATTGCTGGGGTAGAGCTCGTAGCGGCCCCGGCCCTGGAGTACCTCCACGTCGTGCACCCAGTAGTCGTACATGGTCGGGATCATGACCTTGGGCGACAGCTCGAGCAGGTCGCGGTTGGTGACCACGTACTCGAGGGTCTCGTCCTCGAAACTCAGCCCCACGTCGCGGGCGCGTTCCTTGCACCCTTCCATGATGGCCTTGGCATGCTGGTCGATCAGCTGCATGTCGTCACTCGCCGATCAGCGTCCGGATACCCTCGATGAGGCGCGCCTCGTCGGTGCCGTCGGGCATCACGTCCAGCCGGATGAGGTTCTTCTTCTTCTCGAGCAGTCCGGACTTCTTCAGGTACTGTTCCACTTCCGATTCGCCCTTGTTGCCGTAGGGGCCGCGGGCGATGGACACGCCCACGCGGGAGGCGTAGGCCAGGGCCTTCTCGATCTCCGGAATGCATTCCTTGCCCTCGGTGTCCCAGTCGTCCCCGTCGGTGCCGTGGAAGACGTAGATGTTGTTCTCGCTGGCCAGGCGTTCCTTTTCCACGATCTCGTTCACCAGGCGGAAGGCCGAGCTGACCCGCGTGCCGCCGGCCACCCGGGAGTTGTAATAGGTGTAGAAGTCCTCGACTTCCTTGGCCTCGGTGTCGTGGAGGATGAAGCGTGACTCCACCTGTCCCGCGTACTGGTAGAGGATCCAGCTGTAGATCATCACGTGCTTGGCGACGATCAGTTCCGTGGGCTTGCCGCTCATGGAACCCGAGTAGTCGCGCAGGAAGAAGATCACCGCCTGGGATTCGAAATCCTTCTCCCGGGACAGCACGCGGTACACCCGGTCGCGGGGGGCGATGAGGAACTCGCTGGGGTCGACCTCCTCGCCCGGGGCGAGCCGGCCGAGTCCGATGTTCGTCTCGACGATGCGCCGCAGGGTCGCCTTCTTGTCCAGGAGCTGGCCGAAGCCGCGGTGGCGGTCGGTGAGATCGTAGGTGAAGCGGGTCAGCGAGCGCTTCTTGCCCTTGTCCTGCAGGTTGGGCAGGTGGAACTGCTCGGTGAGGATGCGTCCCAGGTCGTAGGCGTTGGACTCCATCTCGTGGGGGCCGCTCTCGCCCTGGCCGGGTCCGGCGCCTTCGCCCTCGCCCTGCTCGGGCCGTACGGGCTCTTCGCCGATGATGTCGCCTTCTTCGCCCTCGCCGCTGCCTCCGGCGCCACCTCCGCCTCCGGCCGTCTCCTCGGCGAAGTTCGGATCGTGCAGGAGCTTGTCCTCCACCGTGGTTGGTACGACGACGACCTTGTTCTTGCCCCCCCGGCCCGGTTTGACCAGCCGGCCGATGCGGATCTTGCGCGGGAAGCCGTCTTCCTCGCGCCGGGAATCGCGGTCCATGAGGTCGTCGAGGGTACCGGTCTGCACGGCGAAGGCGCTCCGCGGCCTGGCGATGGCCTGGAGCCAGGTCAGGTCGTCATACGCGTAAGGATCCTCGATCACGCGTTTGAGCCGTGTCGTGCGCGGTCCGGACATATCAGCTCTCGTCTTCCTGGGTGCAGAAGTACTCGATGGTCTTCTGGGCGCAGGTCCGGCAGTAGCCGAGCTTGTTGAGCATGGTGTCGATCATGCGGTCGTAGAGCTTCTGGTTCTCCTCGTTGGTGCGGTTGGCCAGGGCGCCTATGAGGCTGCCTGCGCCGGCGATGTCGCTCTTGAGGCGCACGTCGGTCACGGCCTTCACCAGCTCCAGGTTGTCCATGAAGTCGTAGTTGGGGTCGACGCCGATCTTCTGGCCGTAGATCTTCCGGATGGAGGTGCGGAAACTCTCCCGCTGCTCCTCGGTCTTCAGCTGCAGGCGTTCCTCGATGCTGTTGATGAAACGCTCATCCACCTTCAGGGCCCTCAGCTCGCCGGTCTGGGGGTCCTTGTACTTCCACATCTTGTCCGGTCCGAGGTGCTCCGCGTCCACGCCGATGATCATGTTCACGTAGTTCATGACGTCCTTGCGGATGGCCTGGGGCTCGTCCATATAGGCGTTGAACATCTCGGTCATGATGCGCTCACGGTAGAGGCTGCGGGCGGTCTTGAGGTCCTCCAGGTACTTGGCGCGGTCGCCCGAGTCGTGCACGTAGTCGAGGATGACCCTCTCCACGGTGCGAAAGACGTCGTGGGCGTACATGCAGCGCCCCTCGTTGGTCTCGCTGCTCTCCACCAGGAGCTGGATGGCGCGGCCCAGGTTGCGCTGTCCGAGGCCCTTCTGGCCGAAGCGGGCGGTGATGTCCGTGTCCTGGCTGAGGGTGTCGATGACCTCGGCCAGGGTCTTGATGGATTTCTCGCCGGCCACCTCGCCTGCGGCCAGCTTCATGGTCTCGATGGGCGTCAGCTTCTCGCTGTGGGGCAGACGGGTGAGGATCGCCGAGGCGCTGGCGGCGTAGTTGAGATTCGGATCCTGGTGCAGGACTTCGCGGGTCAGGGTCGTCTTGGTCTCGCTGCCGATGGCGTACTGGGTCAGCTCCTCCTGGAGCAGGTAGTTGGTGTTGTGGCTGATGTAGCTCAGGCGGCAACGGTCGACGATGGGCGCCTCCTCCTTCTCGGCCAGGAAGCGGTTGAACTCGCTGTTGTTGCTGGTGGCGACGATGAGTGTGTCGATGGGCCACTTGAAACCGTCGATCTCGATGGTGCGGTTCTGGATCACGCCCAGGTAGACCTGCACGAGGTCCTTCTTGTTCTTGAACATTTCGTCCGAGAAGTGGATGCCGCCGCCGGCCACGCGGGCCAGGGCGCCGCGCCTCAGGTCGAAGCGGTAAGGGTTGTTGGTGTCGGTGATGTGCAGGAGCCGCTGGATGGACTCTTCGCCCAGCAGGTCCACGGCGCTGGAGGTGATCTTGTCCTTGGCCGGGTACTTGCCGGTGACCGTGCCCAGGCTCTCGGTCAGGGGGACGGACACGAGCTCGACGTGGCTGAGCATCTTCTCGATGTCGCCGTCGCAGTGCTCGCGCAGTTCGTTCCAGATGTAGCCGCTGCAGGCGCCCAGAGGGCGGTAGTTGTCGCGCAGGGATTCGATCTGCTCGTCGGCGAAGCCGAACTTGCGGGCCAGCCAGTCGGTGCTCTCATCGAGGGTCTCCAGGACGTTCAGGCCGAGGATGGCGGGATCCTCGTAGGTCTGGCTTTCGATGGTCGCGATCTTTCCGTATGACCCGATTTTGTCCAATCCGACGAAGCGGAAGGTGAATTTCCGGTTCAGGTCCTCGCGCAGGAAATTGCGATACAGTTCGCAGAGGTACTCCACGAAGAAGGTCTTGCCGTTGCCGGGCTCGCCCACCAGCACATAGGCCATTTCCTGAGACGATCCACCCTCGGCGGCGTCCTTCACGTAGGACACGAAGCTGTTGATTTCGTCGTACATGCCGATGATGTGCTTTTTGCCCTGGCGGAAGATCTTGAAGTCGTAGGTGGTCTTTCCGTTGACCACCACCTTCTCGATCTCGCTGTCGAGAATCATGCGGCTGATGCCCTGGAAGGCGTTCTCGAAGACCTTTTCGCCGGACTTGAGGGCCAGCAGGTGGCTCTGCAGCGTGTTCTTCGTCTCTCCAGCCATGTTCGACTCCCGTTCGTGCGCGACCGTGCAGGTTTTGACGCATCGTCAGACGCCCGCCGACGTCGACGAATTCACCGATTCGCCGCAACTCCGCAAAGTGCGTGCCGGAAACGGAAGTGGTGTCTGGGCAATGGTTGAGCGATCCGGCTGCGGCTGTGGCGACCCTCCTATATAGAAGGAATGGATCCCGGCGAAAGAGCGCCACGATTATCTTGACCAAACTTTTCAAGTATACGCCAGCAAATGAAGTCGAGTTCCCGGGTGATCCCGAACTTCAGTTCCCGGAGGGCTCGGTGGAAGCGGCACTACGCAGCTGGCGAAGCATGCCCTGCAACTGCCTCGTGGGCGGGTCAGCCGCGTCGCCGCGGGCGGCGAGGCAAGACTCCAGGGTGGCCGCCGCCTCGTCGTTGCGACCGGTGGCCGACAGGGCCGAAGCCGCCATCACCGCGGCCAGGGCGTGGTCCGGTTCGAAGGCCAGGGCGGCCCGGAGGTAGGGGAGACTGGCCCTGTGGCGGTCCAGGTCCGACAGGTAGAAGGCCGTCTGCATGTACCAGCCCTTGAGGTAGCGGGCGAAGGGGCTGGCCAGGAAGGCGCACAGATGCTCCGGCCGCAGTTCGACGCCGGACGGTTTGGCCGCGGCCATCACCGCGCGGCGGGCGGGATCGGGCATGTGGCCGATCCAGACGAGGGGACCGAAGCCCGGCAGGGGCAACTCGAGTCCGCGCAGGTCGTGGATCGTGATCACCGGTCCGGACACCCGGCCGGAAGGGGCGAATTCCGCCGCCACGGGGACCTCGGCGGCCAGCCAGTCGTAGAGGGCGTTCTGGATCGGGAAGCGCGCGTGGTCTTCGCGGTAGCGGTCGGACATGGCCGAAGACAGTACCACGAAATCGGCGGCCAGGAAGTACTGCCGGTCGTAGTAGACCGCGTTGAAGTCCCAGGCGTCGGGCCAGAGGGGGATCTCGCGGCCGCCGCCGGCAGGATTGCGGTGGAAGATGCCCACCGAGCCGCTGACGAGCATGGGGATGGTGATGGCCCGGTGGTAGACACGGTTTCCGAAGGCCTCCTGCCGCTCGATGGATGCCGCCTCCATCTGGCGCGCGTCCGGCATGTTGAAGTGCCGGTGGGTGAGCAGGTTGGGCCCGTATTCCTCCGTGAGGATGAAGTGGTCGGGTCCCACCTCGGCCGCTAGCCAGTCGCCCGCCTGCTGGCGTGTGGTCAGTCCGCCGGAGGCCGCGATCTGCAGGCCGGTGAAGGTGGGCCATGCAAGGGCTGCGAGCACGGCCAGACCGGTGGCGGCGTTGCGCGCCGACGCGGGCACGCGCTCCAGCAGCCGGGCGCCCAGGGCGCAGCCGAGCAGGGCCAAAGGCGGCACCAGCACCACGGCATAGCGGTCGGCGAACATGGTGAACGAACCGAACATGGCCAGGAAGGGCAGGGCCACGGCGGTCAGGGCCAGGCCCGTAACGTCGCGGTCCGGGTGTTTGAACGAGGCCAGGGCGGCCATGGCGCCCAGGAGTCCCGCCGGCAGCAGGAGCCAGCCCAGGTTGCGGCCCAAAAGGGCCAGCAGGGAGACGAGCACGGGACCACCGGTGCGCCCCAGGTGGCCCGCGGTCATGTGCTCGCGCTCGAAGCCGAAGTCCCGCAGGAAGGCCGCGGTGTCCAGGAGTGCGAAGGGCGTGGTGATCAGGAAGACAAGGCCTGCCAGGGCCGCCGCCACGGGGATGGTCAAGGCGGCGCGACGCGGTCCCTCCCTGAGCAGGGCAAGCATAGCCAGGGGCACCAGGGCCAGGGCGCCGGGGTACTTGGCGCCGGCGGCGAGGCCGGCCAGGACCGCGGCCAGGATCAGGTGTCTGCGCGCGCCGCTGCCGTGCCAGCGCACCGCCGCAACCACCGACCACATGACCAGGGCGGTCATGACCGTGTCGGTGAAGATGGCTCGGCCGTGGAAGACCACCGCCGGCGCCACGGCCACGGCGAATCCGGCCACCAGGCCCAGACCGCGGCGCCACTTTTCACCCAGCACATAGGCCGCCACCACCGTGGCCGCGTCCGCCGCCACGCCCAGCAGACGGGCGACCACCACGTGGACCGTGGGATCCGTGTGGAAGGCCAGGTAGTAGTCCGCCGGCGAGGCGAAGGCGCCGGTGGCGCGACCGAAGAGGTAGTGCAGACCCTGGATCAGATGCTGGAGGTAGAGTGTGAGCGACGGGTAGTGGAAGTAGTCGGGATTCCAATGGTGCCCCGTGCCGTCCCAGCCCCACAGTTCGAAGGACTTGCGGAAAGGCAGGGCCTCCTCCTCGAACCAGGGCAGGCCGTGGTCCAGGTGCCACAGGCGTAGAGCGACCGCCAGGGCGGCGAGGGCGAGCACCGGCCAGGCCCGCGGCCGGCCTCCCTCGGGAACTGCCGCCCCGGCGGTCACTCGTACTCTTTCGGGACGGCACAGATGAAGACGAAGGGCGCGTTGCCGACGTTGCGGAACTGGTGGGTCTCGTCGGGCTGGACGAAAGCGAATTCGCCGGCGGCGAGGGGATTGGCTTTGCCGTCGGCGTCCATGAGGGTGCCCTGGCCGCTGATGACGTAGTTCAGGTGTTCGGAGGCGTGGCTGTGGCAGGGTGTATGTCCGCCGGGCTCCAGGGTGAAGACGCGCAGCGAGAAGTTGGGCACGCCGTCGGCCGCACCCAGCACGAGCTGGCGCATGGCGCCCTCCACCCCGTCCATGGCCACGGGCGCGGCTGCCACGTCGTCGAGCTTGCGGATGATCAAGACCGGACCTCCGGGATGGTGTCATCGTTGGCGTCTGCTATCATAACCGCGATCGATCAGCCTTGAAAGGACCGCCATGGCCGACGACCTCGTCATCAATCCGCGCGTGACCATTCCCGGCGACGAGCTCGTCTACCAGGCGAGCCGTGCCTCCGGACCCGGGGGCCAGCACGTGAACAAGGCCGACACGCGGATCCAGGTCAGGTGGAACGTGGCCGAGTCGCGGGCTCTGGGACCGGTGCAGCGACAACGCGTGCTGCGGGCGCTGGCGGCGCGATTGACGGGAGCTGGGGAAATCGTCCTGGCCAGCGACAAGCACCGCAGCCAGCGGCGGAATCGCGAAGAGGTGGATCAGCGGCTGGCCCAGTTGGTGAGGGAGGCGTTGGTGCCGCCGAAACCACGGCGTGCGACCCGACCCACGGCGGCGTCACGCAGGAGAAGGTTGGAAGACAAGCGGAGGCGGGGGCAGACGAAGCGGGGTAGAGGGCGACGGCACGATTCCGATGATTAGTTCGATCCATCCGTCTGGGTCCTCATCGACCTGACCAGGTAGAGATTCGCCGCCGCCCGCCCGACCAGGTACGCCACCGCCGCCGCCGTGGCGCCGACCCACCCCGACCAGGCCACCGTCACCAGCAGCACGCCGAAGATACCCACGACCTCGATGACCGAGGCCCAGGTGATGGGCCCGGTCCCGCGCCGCGCCACCAGCAGCGACCGTTGCAGGGAGAGCAACACGCTCAGGGCGGGCATGAGGACCAGAATCTGCAGGGGCAGGTGGGCGAGTCCCGACAGTTCGGGCGTGAGCCCCGATACGGTTTCCAACCACACGTGCGACAGGGGCGTCAACACGATCATCGCGTAGCCCAGCGACGCGCCGAGTCCCAGCAGCCCAGCGAATCTCTTCACCTGCTGCAGGTTGGCCTGCGAGCGGCCCAGCAGGGCGATGGCCAGTTCCTGGAAGCTCAAGCCCGGCGTGCGGAACACGAACACCAGCGCGTTGATCACCGGCAGCACGGCCAGGGATTCCAGCGAGAATCGCGCCTGGCCCATGAAGAACGTGACCAACGGCTGCACTGCCAACGAGATAGTGGAGGTCAGGGCCAGAGGTTGGTAGAAGCGGTGGATGTCCCGGTAGGTGGGCGGATCCACCGAAGGTGTCGCCAGCAGTCGACGCACGGAGCCGTGGGCCATGATCCGACTGGCCACCGCTTCGGTCACCACACCGGCGCTCAGAGCGGAGGCGCCCACCCAGGCTCCGGGCAGGTCCGATCCTTGCCAGGCGAAGAAAGCGACACCGGTCATGGCCGACAGCCGGATCACCGTACCCCAGGCCACCCGTCGCGTGAGCCTGTCGCGGATGAGTGCACCCTGGTAGAAGCGCCGATAGCCGATGGCCGCGGGCCAGGGCAGGAGGATCACGAGAGCCGTCCGGGCCAGACGCGCCACCTCGGGATTGAGCCGGACGGCGTCCAAGGCCACGAGGTGCCACACGGGTTCCCACACCAGCAGGAGCATGGCCGCGGTGATGCCGCCGTTCAGGAACCAGGTGAAGTTCCTGAGCCGCCGGTAGCTCGTATCCCCGTCCAGCAGGGCCGTGGCCGCGCTGGTTATCATGATGACCGGCGCCTCGACGATGATGGCCAGGGCGAAGGCTACGCCGTAGGCGGCCAGGTTGAACTTGGGGTCCGGCAGCCGGGCGATGACGGCGGCCAGGAAAGGACCTTCCACCGCCATCATCAGCCAGGTGGCCTGCAGGGGCAGCCAGGTGCGGGCGATGCGGCCGAGGGATTCAGCGGCGGGCGCGATGGCGGGAGTGTTCATGGCCCGAAGGTAGGCGGTGGCACCGCAAACGCCAACCCGGCCGTTCGCAACCCGAAGGGGCCCTCCGCGTACTACCCGCTACGACGGATGACCGGTCTTGCAGGACCCGCGAATTTCCGTCACTTTCTGCGTGTAGGCCTGCCACGTAGCCGCGCCGCGACGGCGCATCACCGAATACGGCCCCAGAATCAGTCGCCGACGGGCGGCACCGAGAAAGGATCCGGCCATGAAGGTTTGGAAGACGCTGGCGCTTTGCGTCCTGGGCACGCTGATCGCGATACCCGGCGCAGCCGCGGCGGGCGAGGTCATGAAGGACGGCGTGCTGTGGGTCGAGAACGAGGCCGTGCCCTCGGGCGGCGTTCGCAACGTGCAACTGGAGGAGATGTGGCGTGTGGGCGGGGAGGACAGCGAGGACTTCTTCGGCATCATCGCCGACGCCCTCTTCGACGATGCAGGCAACCTCTACCTGGCGGACCTGCAGCTGAACGAGATCGCCGTTTATGACCCGGACGGAGAGCGAGTGACGACTCTCAGCCGCGAGGGCGAAGGTCCCGGCGAGATCCGTCTGCCCTCCAAGATCCTCTGGATGCCCAACGGCGCCCTGGGCATCGCCACCATCTTCCCGGGCCGGGTCGTCATGATCGACACCGAGGACACGCCCCTGGGCAACTGGGAGATCGGCGGTGACATCACCGAGGGCGGCTTCATGCAGTTCTTCGACGTCTTCAACCAGGGCGAGAACCTGGTGGTCATGGCCGAGTCCATCGAACAGAATCCGCCGGCCGGACAGGTGCGCACGCGATTTGCCGCCTCCTACGACATGGAGGGCACCGAGCTTGCCCGTTTCGAGGAGCACCGGCGAGAACTGGATTTCACGAACTTCCACTGGGTCGAGGACGAGATCGAGCAGATCGAATTCCGCCACACGGCCGTGGGCCCGGACAACCGTGTTTACATCGCTTCCGAGCGGAACGAGTACCGGATCAACGTCTACCAGCAGGACGGCACCCTGGCGCGGGTCGTCACTCGGCCCTACGAGCACCAGCCGCGGGTGCAGGCGGAGGTCGAGCGGATCGAGTCGAATCTCGAGCGGCAGCTGGCCCAGCTACCCAGCGCCAAGTGGACCGTCAGCAAGATCGAGCCCGACATCTCCGCCCTGCGCATCGGTCCCGACGGGAACCTGTGGGTCGAGACCAGTCGGGGCGGCGTCGACCAGCCCGAGGGCGTGTTCTACACCTGGGACGTATTCGATGGCGACGGCGACTTCCTCGAGCAGGTGGCCGCCCACTGCGATGGCGACGGTCTCGAGGACATGATGCTGTGGCGGGGCGACACGGCCGTCCAGATCACCGGATTCATGCCGGCGATCCGCGCCATGCAGGGCGGCGGCGCCGCGGTTGAGGGAGACGAGGAAGCCGAGCCCATGGAGATCATCTGCTACAAGGTGGTCGGCGACTAGGACGCCGCGCAGGACGAGCACCGACGAAGGCCCGGGCGGTTGTCCGGGCCTTCGCGCGTTCTGTCCCGCCGGAGACCACCCTGGGAAAGGATGGATATGTTACAATCCCGCCATCGTATCGAACCATATGAAAGGGTCTCGTCATGAAGACCTTTACCGCCCTGTTGACCTGCTGCATCCTGGGCGCCGGTGCCGCCGCCGCCATGGTCGTCCCCACAAATCTGCCGGACGACGCCATCACCGGAGAATCCTTCACCATCACCTTCGACTACGACTCGGGTAGTTCCTGCGCCCACCAGCAGGGCGTGGCCACGAGCCACGACGGCCTGGTCCTGATCTTCGAGGTCACCACGGTCATCGACCTGCCGCCCGCAGGCTACTGCACCGGACCTCACGACATGTACCTCTTCGACGAGGGTTTCGTGTGCAATGAGCCGGGCCTGTGGACCCTGCGCGTGATCGAGCACAACGTGCGCCCGAGCGCGCCCGATTGGCCCGACGAAGTGGAGGAGTTCAGGTTCACGGTCACCGGACCGGTGGCCGGGGAGTCCATCTCCTTTGGCGCGATCAAGGCTTTGTACAGATAGGGAGCCGCTCTCGTGAATGTGCTCGGCACGGTCGATTTGGTTATTCTGGTTCTGTATGCGCTTCTTCTATACGGCCTCGTGTGTTTCGCGACACTTTACTTGCGACGCCTCGTGGCCCATGGGGAATAGGGAGTAGCCGGTTCCTCGCCGGCCTGACGTGAGGGGATCGTCATGCGCCATCCGAACAGGCGCCGGTTGGGTCCGGCTGTCGCCGCCCTCGTCCTCTGCCTTTTCGTTTCGCCGTCTTCCGCGGACTGGACCGGCGACTACTTCACCGCCGTCATGGGAACTGTCTGGACCTACGAAAACGTGGACCAGCCGGGGCTGTACCGCACCGAGTCCGTCTTCGAATCCCTCGATTGGGAGGGCCACCCGGCGGTCCGCCTGGGTGGTGACCTCACCGACCACTCGGTGGTCCAGAACACCGGCCACGTGGTCACCATCTACGCCCAGACCGAGGAAGGCGTGCTGCTCGATTTCCCCAACGACCTGGACGTCGGCTGGTTCGAGGACGGAGTGCGGTTGGATCTGTGTCCTTTCCCGGGCGATTGCGACTCCACGCTGATCCGGGTCTGGACCGCGCTGGACCCGTCCCTGCGATCCATCTACGGCCTGGACCCGGGCGTCACCGATCTGGTGGTCTTCGCCTCCTATGACAGCGACTACGACAAGAACCTGCACAACACGGTGCTGGAATCCAATCTGCCTCCCGGACGCCTGCCGCCCACCGGGGCGGTGACGGGTGTCGAGTGGTTCCAGTGGAAGCGGGGGTCCTACGCCGATCTGGATGTGGATGCGGACTCGGGCGGCTTCGGGGAATACTGGCGCCTGGTGGACTTCGTATCCGGCGTGGATGGGATGGTCCCGTCGGCCGGAGCGCGGCTCGGCCAGAACGTCCCTAATCCTTTCAACCCCTTGACCCGGATCCCCTTCGAGCTCGTGGCCGACGTGCCGGTCAGCCTGACGATCCACGATCCGCGGGGACGTCTGGTGGCGGTCCTGGCCGACGGCTGGCGACCCGGCGTAGGCGATCATGGGCGGGATTGGGACGGTCGCGATGCTGCCGGCCGTCCGGTGTCGGGCGGGGTGTATTTCTACCGCCTGGCCGCCGGCGGCGAATCGACCGTGCGCTCCCTGGTGCTCGTGCGCTAGGATCCCGGACACGGACACGGGCCCCCCGCCCGGCCGATCCGGGAAAGGACTGCGCATGTTCGACAAGGTGGACATCGCCGGCTGTTTCGAACGCTTCTCCGATACGTTTTCCCCCAAGGTCGTGGGCGAACTCAATGGCCAGATCGTGGCCGTGGTCCGGTGCGAAGGGGACAAGGTGCCGTGGCACGTCCACGACGGTGAGGACGAGATGTTCTACGTCCTCGACGGGGCTCTCGACGTGCTCCGCCGGGACGCGACCGTGACCCTGGAGGCAGGCCAGTTCTGCATCGTGCCGCGGGGTGTGGAGCACCGGGTCCTGCCGCGGGGACACGTGAAGCTCATGCTCTTCGAACCGGCGGGCATCGCCCACACCGGCGACGTGGAGTCCGAGATCACGCTGAAGGAATTCGATCGCCTGGATCCGTCGTGAGCAGAACCCTCCTGGTGACGTACTGTGCAGCCGACAAGGATCCGGCACCGGGTGACCTGCCCGCGATTCGCCGTTACCGGAGCACGCGCATCGAGGCCGTGGCGGCACTGGCGGGGCGCCGGCAGGCGGCGTTCCGCATCCTTTCCGGTGAGTTCGGCCTGCTGGCGCCGGAAGATTCCATCCCCTGGTACGATCATCTGTTGGTCGCGGGGGAGATCGACCGTCTCGCCGGACGCGTGGCGGCCCAGATTGCGGACCTGGAACCGTCGCGGGTCGTGTTCTTCACGCGCTCGGCCGTCGCGGATCCCTGCGCCGGGCCTTACCGCACCTGCTGCGAGACGGCGTGCTCCCGTGCCGGCGTACTGTGTGCGGTCGTGGCGTTGCCCAGCGGTTCGTTGACGGCCGAGGATCTGGAGGTCCCATGATGGGGAAGAGCGGGAAAGTCGTCTGGTCCAGCGACGGGGATCTGCCGCCGGAAGATGCCCGGACATCCACCGTACCCGCCGGCGACGGCGTCGTCCGTGTGTCCCGCGAGACCAAGGGCCGCCGGGGCAAGGCAGTCACCGTGGTGCGCGGCGCGCCCCTGGAACTGGCCGGCCTCGACGACCTGGCCCGCGACCTGAAGAAACTGTGCGGCACAGGAGGCACGGTGAAGGACGGCGCTGTGGAGATCCAGGGCGACCAGCGGGACCGCGTCGTGGCTGCTCTCCAGGAGCGCGGTTGGCGAGTCAAATATGCGGGCGGCTAGTTACTCGATCTTCTCGAGCTCCATGAGTTCGACGTCCTCGACCAGGCCGATCGCGGTCTCCTGCCACTCCTTCAGGTGTGCGGACTCCATGTGGGCCTCCCAGTGCCCCTTCGACTCCCAGTTCTCGTAGAAGACGAAGAGCCCGGGCGACTCGAGTCCCGCGTGCATATCGTAGTCGATGCACCCCTTGTCGCGGCGGCTGGGTTCCAGCAGCTTGTGCAACTCGGTGGCGACGGCGGCTTCGCAACCGTCCTTGGCCTGGATTCTGGCGACGATGGTGAAGTACTTGGGCGTTGGTTCGTTCAAAGTTCAGCTCCCCCTGTGAACTTCGTATGTTGGTCGATATCTGGGTGAATTATACGACTTGTGGCCCGGATTGCTCCCAAAATCTTTCGAAAACGTGAGGATTGTCCATCATGAAACGCTGCGCCTGGGCCCAAGGCCAATCGTCCCTCTACGAGAGCTACCACGATACCGAATGGGGCGTGCCCGTCCACGACGACCGGCTGCTCTTCGAGTTTCTCATCCTCGAGGGGGCCCAGGCCGGGCTGAGTTGGGAGACCATCCTCAAGAAGCGCGACCACTACCGCCGCGTCTACGACCGGTTCGATCCGCACAAGGTCGCCCGTTACGACGATGCCAAGCAGGCGGCTCTCCTGGCCGACCCGGGTATCGTCCGCAACCGGCTGAAAGTTGCCGCGTCGGTGACCAACGCCCAGGCCTTTCTGGAGGTGCAGGCGGAATTCGGCAGCTTCGACGCCTATATCTGGGACTTCGTGGACGGCGAACCCATCCAGAACCGCTTCGGCCGGATGGTGGACATTCCGGCCAATACCCCTGTTTCCGAGGCCATGAGCAAAGACCTCAAACGGCGCGGATTCCGCTTCGTTGGGGGCACCATCGCCTACGCCTTCATGCAGGCGGCGGGACTGGTGAACGACCACGAAACCGGCTGTTATCGCCACGCCGAAGTGGCTGGGCTGGCCGACAACGATTCCTGATTGCGGAATTCAAGATTCATCCTATCCTGTTCGCACGTCAGAGAAAAAAGCCGCGGCCCCGGAGCCGTTGACCACCGAACCTGGAGGGACCGACATGACCCACGAACTGCCCGCGCTTCCCTACGCCAAGGACGCTCTCGTGCCCCATATCTCGGCCGAGACGCTGGAGTTCCATCACGACAAGCACCATGCCGCTTACGTGAACAACCTGAACAACCTGGTCCCCGGCACCGAGTTCGAGAACATGAGCCTGGACGAGATCGTCATGAACGCTCCCGCCGGCGGCATCTTCAACAACGCGGCCCAGATCTGGAACCACACCTTCTACTTCGCCGGCCTGAGCGCCGACGGCGGCGGCGAGCCCACAGGTGCGTTGGCCGAGGCCGTCAACGGCGCCTTCGGCAGCTTCGCCGAGTTCAAGGACCAGTTCGCCAAGTCCGCCGTGGGCAACTTCGGCTCCGGCTGGACCTGGCTCGTGAAGAACGCGTCCGGCGGCCTGGAGATCGTCAACACCGATGACGCCGACAGCGCCCTCAAGTCCGGCACGCCGGTCCTGACCATCGACGTGTGGGAGCATGCCTACTACATCGACAAGCGCAACGCCCGCCCGGCCTACATCGAGGCCTGGTGGAACGTGGTGGACTGGAACGTGGCGGCGAAGAACTTCGCCGGCTAGATCGCGGTCCTGCAGAAACGGAGAGCGGCGCCCACGAGTCGGGCGCCGCTCTCTTCTTGTTGCTAGCGCAGGCGGATATCCGTGAACTCGAGGGTCATGGTCGTATCGGGCTGGTCGAGGAAGACGGTGAGCTTGTCCATGTCGGCCAGGTCCAGGGGACGGCCCTGCCAGCGGGTCTCCTGGCCGGCTACCGGCAGGACGAAAGTGCGCCACTCGGAGGTGGCGACGAAATTGCCGGCGAACCAGTCCCAGTCGCCGTCGCGCACGCTCTTGAAGTCGTCGAGACGGATGCCGAAGGGCACCGAGTCGCGGTCCGCGCTGCGGTGGCGGACGCGCAGTTCCAGGGCCTCGTAGCCCCGCCAGTCGTGGGGGAAGCGCCGCATGGTCGTCTCGGGCCAGCGATCGGGTGGGCCGCCGGTCAGGCGCACGCAGGGATCCGGGCCGTCAGCCACGTAGATCAGTTCGATGTCGTCGGTGGTGCCCCACAGGGCCGCGCCCACCGTGCTCCGGCAGTCTTCGAGCACCGGGAAGCGTGCGGCGGCCCGGTCCGCCGCGACCATGACCGACGGCAACTTGCGCAACTGGTACCCGGTCACGACCAGCATGCCCACCACGAGCAGGATTCCGGCGGGCCGGCCGTGCCCGCGCCAGACGACCCAGCCGACGACCATGGCGATTCCCATGACATCCAGGACGAAGTCATGGAAGAGGGCTGTGCGTCCCACGAGTTCCTGGAGGATCTCGATGGCGCCGCCCAGGAACGCCGCCGCCAGGGCCGCCGGCAGCAGGCGGCCGCGCAGGGGGCCGCGCCAGTAGAGGGCCAACGCCGCGCCGGCCAGGAGCACCATGTGCAGGCGGTCGCCCAGGGTGGCGATGAGCACGTGGCGGCGCAGTTCCACGGGGATGGGCACGAAGAAGGGCACCAGCAGGATGGCCATGCCCAGCGCGCGCAGCCGCCAGTCGCGGAAGATCCGGGGCTCCGGCCAGGCTGGTTCGCGGGGGACGCCGAAAAGGGCGGGCATCAGGTCCTCGGCTTCCAGGTGACCTGCTTCTCGCCCTTGAGGAAGCGCCAGAAGGCCACGGCACTGGCCAGGTTCAGCACGCAGAGGTAATAGGCGAGGCCGATGGCCTTGGGCAGCTCCTGCTCGCGACGGCTCATGAGGTGTCCGAAGCCGGCGGTCAGGTAGAACACCACCTGGCCGGTGAAGAGCAGCGACCAATAGCTGCCTTCCACCCAACTCTGGTACGCATTGGCCCCGAACGCCCCCGCCATGAACACGAAGGCCAGGTAGCGGAGCACCTTGTGGGACCAGAGCTGCCAGGCGAAGAGGCCGAAGCGGAAGGGATTCAGCAGGGCGGCCTTGTCCTTCAGGGCATGGAAGGCGCGCAGGCCCACGCGCACCCGCATGCGCCACTCGTCGCCGGACGCGGCCAGGGCGTCCTCGTAGAGCAGGGCCCGCGGCTCATACACTACGCGGTGGCCCCCTTCGCGCACGGACAGGGGTTCGACGAAGTCCGGGAGCTGGTCCGCATTCATGGGGGTCCACAGCCGGCGGCGGAGGGCGTCCACCCCGCCGTCCACGCCCACGATGGAGCCCAGTCTGGTTTCATACTCACGCAGCTTGTTCTCGTACACCATGTAGGCGGAGCAGCCTTCTCCCGTGAGGGAGCCGTCGGGGGCCTTGTACACCATGCGGCCGGTGACGTAACCCACGTCCGGGTCGGCCAGGGCGGCCACCAGGTGCCCGATGGTGTCCGGGCGGTAGAGACTGTTGGCGTCGCTGAAGACCACCACTTCGCTGGTCACCTCGGGCATGGCCAGGTTCAGGGCGGACGTCTTGCCGGCGCGGGGCTCCTGGCGCAGGAGGCGGACCCGGGGGTCGCCGATGCCGTTCACGATGGCGTCGGTGCCGTCTTCGGACTCATCACTCACCACGACCACGTCGAGGAGGTCGGCCGGGTAATCGCTTTCCAGCTTGTTGCGGACGGTGGCCTCGATGTGCGCGGCCTCGTTGAAGGCGGCGATGAGGACGGTGACCGTGGGCAGGTGCTCGCCGGGGACGGCGGCGTTCACGCGGCGGTTCACCACCGCGCCCAGGAGGCGGGCCAGCAGGGGGTAGCCGGCGTACACGTACGCCAGCAGCGCGAGGCTCACCCAGAAGATGATCACAGCCAGGGTCAAGTTCGTCCGCCGTGGTTGGGGTCCGCAAGTTGCCGGTACAGTATCCCACGGATTCGCCGGGCCGCAACGTCCGATGGCGTCAGTCGTCGACGATGAGGCGCAGGCCCTTGCCGTGCACGGTGCGGATCTCCACATCCGGGTCGTCGGCAAGGTGCTTGCGGAGGCGAGAGACGAAAACGTCCATGCTGCGTCCGGCGTGGTAGCTGTCGTCGCCCCAGATGCTCTTCAGGAGGGTCGAACGCGGGACTACTTGGTTCGGTGAGGCGGCCAGCAGATGCAGGAGTTCGGACTCGCGGCCCGTGAGCTGGCGTTCGTCGGCGTCCAAGGCCAGGATCTGGCGCACCGGATCCAGCACGAAGCGCCCCACGGCCACGGGCGCCGCCTTGGTTCCCGCCGGTGCGCCGACGGTGCGGCGCAGCACCGCTTCCATGCGCAGCACGAGTTCCTCCATGCTGAAGGGCTTGGTGACGTAGTCGTCGGCGCCCAGCCGGAAACCCTCGATGCGGTCCTCCACCAGGGAGCGGGCCGTCAGGAAGATGAGCGGTACGTCCGGTGCGTGGGCGCGGGCTTCCCGAGCGAAGCCGAAACCGTCCAATTCGGGCATCATGACGTCCACGAGGCAGAGGTCGGGTTGAGCCCGGCGCAGGGCTTCGAGACCCTCCCTTCCGTCGCGGCAGAGGGTGACGGCGTAGCCCCGTGCCTCCAGGGATTCGGCCACGATGAGGCCCAGATTCTGGTCGTCCTCCAGCAGCAGGATGGATCGCGGTTCGGTCACGGTGCGCCTCCTTCACCGACCAGGGGCAGTTTCACGATGACGCACGAGCCGCCGCCGGGGTTCTCTTCGAGGATCGCGTCGCCGCCGTGGGCCCGGGCCACCAGTCGCACGTAGCTCAGGCCCAGGCCGTGGCCCTTCACGTCGTGACGGTCGCCCGTGGGGCAGCGGAAATAGGGTTCGAAGACCCGTTCCCGGTCGGCCTTGGGCACGCCCCGCCCGCGGTCGGCCACGGTGATGACGAGGTGTCCGGCCCGGACAGCGGTGGACAGGGTGATGTCCGGCTCCCCTGGCGAGTACTTCAGGGCGTTGTCCAGCAGGTTCTCCAGGACGCCGGCCAGGTGCATCTCGTCGCCCCGGAGGGTTGCCTGCGGCGCGGCCGGGTCCACCGCCAGACGGCCGCCCTCCCTCTCCACGCGCAGGGCGAAGTTCTCGGCCACGCCGGCGGCGAGCCGGTTGCCGTCCACCAGGGTGGGCGCCAGTTCCAGTTCGCCCCGTTCGAGGCGCGCCACCTGGAGGATGCGCTCGGCCTGGAGTCCCATACGCGCCGTTTCCTCGCGGATCATGTGGGTGTGGCGCAGCAGCGTCTCGTCGGCCGGGTCGGCGCCGTGGGCGATGGCCTCGGCAGCCAGGGTGAGCGTGGACAGGGGCGTCTTGAACTCGTGGGTCATGTTGTTGACGAAGTCCACCACCTGGGCCGCGTAGCGCTGCTGCTCCATGAGCGCGCGCACGGTCCGAAAGAAGCCGACGACGACCACGGCCAGGAAGAGCAGGGAGGCGGCGAAGAGAGGAGCGGTCTGGCGCAGGAGCCAGGCGCGCTCGCCGGGGAAGAGCAGGACCAGGTCGTGGTGGGGCGGGGCGAAGTCCAGGCCGAAGAGGCGCGCCCGGAAGGCCGAGGCGGCGAAGGCGGCCGGGTCGCGCCCTGCGGGTACGCGCACGGGAGTGTCGTCGGTGGCGCCCAGGACGGCGACTTCAGGCAGAGCGTCGATACCGGCGGCAGCCAGCTGGGCGGCGAGGATCGAATCGAGGGGCACGGCGGCAAGGCGTTCGGCCATGGGCGGCCGGTCTGAATCGATGAGGCCGCTGACCACCCGCTGGATGACCTGGCGGCGGTCGCCCTGGATGGTCACGGTCATCTGATGTTCCATGGCCCCGAACTCGCTGGTCCGGCTTATACCATGGGCCAGGAACTCCTGGTCATAGACGCTGTCGGGAAAGGCGACCAGGGCGACGAGGGTGTCGAACTCCGTGGTCGCACAGAGGGAATCGCCCGGTGCAGGGTGGCCCTGGGCGGGTTTGAGAGCGCGGAAGAACGTTGCCGAGGAGTCGGCCACGGCCCCGTCGAGGAAGAGCGCGGTGGCGCCGCCGGCGATCTCCGCCGCTTCGATCTGCTGCACCGTATGGCCCAGGGCCGAACGGACGTTGCGCCGGAAGGCCTGGGTCTTCAGCTCCCAGGCTTGGCCCAGGAGCACGGCCTGCACCGCCACCAGGCCGCCCAGGGCGACTACCAGGAGCAGGACGGTGAAACGGAGTCTGCGTCGGGAGATGTTCATGGCCCCATGATAACCCACGCCGGCCCGCCGTGCGCCCCGTGGATCGGCAGCTTCACGTTTATTAACCATTCCTGGCATGGCTTAACGCTACGTTTGACACCGGTGGGCGTAGATTGGGGAGCAGTCACGGCGGACCATCTGTCGCGGCACCTACTCCGAGGAGATTCCCACATGAGAGCATTTGCCAGCATCGCCCTGATCCTGATCCTGACGGCCCTGCCGGTGGTTGCCGCCGTCCAGTGGAGCGCCACCGAGACCGTCGAGGACGGCATCCCGGTCGTGACCAACCCCGGCACGTCCCGTGACGGCGAGTCGGTCCTGGCCGCCCGCGAGGCGTGGCGATTCGGCGCCGACGAGGAGAACGACCCCCTGCTCGGCCTCATCACCGACGTGATCGCCGACGCCGACGGCAACACATTCCTGCTCGACGGCAACCTCAGCCTCATCCACGTCATGGATCCGGCGGGTGTGTTGCTCCGGACCATCGGTCGCGAGGGCGATGGCCCGGGCGAGTTCCGCAATGCCACTGAGCTGGCGTTCATGCCGGATGGCGACGTGGGTATCATGGAGATGATGCCCGGCAATGTGGTGGTCATGGACCGCCACGGCGAGCCGCGGGACAGCTTCCGTCCCGGCGGCGACGCCAACGGCGACGGCGGCCGTGACATGATGCTGCCTCAGCACATGGACACCGACGATCACGGTATCGTCCTCGGCCACGTCTCCACGAGCTTCGGTCAGGACGGCGTCGTCACCAGTTACACCCTGGCCCGCTACGGGGCCGACGGTTCCCTGGCTGCCACCCTCGTCGAGCACAATGAGACCCAGGACGGTGGCAACATCTCCCTGTCCCTGGGCGGCGGCGACGACGACTTCACCCGCAACTGGACCCTCTGCGACGACGGCAGCGTGGTCGTCTTCCGGCACGCCTTCGATTACGAGCTGCAGGTATTCGGACGCGACGGGTCACCGGTGCGGACCATCCGCCGCGATTACGAGACCCGGAAGCGGTCCGAGAGGGCCCTGGCCTCGGCGCGGCGCCAAGCCGAGGAGATGAACGCCCGCTTCCCCGGTGTCACCCAGGAGGTGGAGGAGCGCGCCCGGGATATCACCGCGATCCACGCCCGGCCCGACGGGTTCTTGTGGGTGGAGAACAGCGCCGGCAACCAGGCACGTCCCGAGGGCTCCCTGGGCGCCTTCGACGTCTTCGACACGGCGGGTCGTTACGTCCGCACCCTGCGCATCGAGGGCGTGGTTTACGACCCGGCGCGGGACGATTACAGCATCGTCGGCGACCGGCTCTTCGTGTTCCGGGAGGCGCGCATGGTGCCGCCGAAGCAGACCACGAGCGGGGGCGGAGGCATGATGATGGTCATGGTTTCCGGCGGCGCACCGGATCCCGAGGACGAGACCGAGAGCGGTCCCCTGGAGATCGTGTGCTACGACCTGGGCGACTGACAAGCATGCGGAGTGGACCGGCGGCCCGGGGACCTAGTGCCCGGGCCGCTGTCCGAGCAGGCGGGCCGGCAGGAAGACGATGCCCTTGAAGAGTTCGAAAACGCCGGTGACGGCGATGCCCAGCAGGCGGAACGGCAGCATGAGCAGCCAGACCAGCGGGTAGAGCAGCAGCCCGAGGATCGCCAGGGGCCAGCAGAGCACGAAGAGGATGCACCAGAGCAGGAATTTCAACATGAGACCTTCCCCCTTGCAGTGAGCGGTTCGCTTGCTACGCACGATTCCCGGCCGGGGTTTCCTGTCCCCACCCGGCCCGCTTCCGCTTCACCGTTTGAAATTCCCTTCCGGGCGTTGTTCCTGACGCGCTGATCCGGCGAACCGCGCCTGATCCGTATCGCCCGTTTCGCCCGAGGAGGGTATCATGAAACACACGCGCGTACCCGTATCCGTCCTCCTGGTCCTGCTGGTCGGCGCCCTGGCCGGCACGGCATTCGGCCAGGTGGACAAGCTGGCCCCGATCGAGGGCGTGAACTTCGCAGTCGGCGATGTCGACGGCGTCTTCATCCCCAACACGACCTCCGATCCCACTTCCGAAGAGGGCATCGTGTCTCTCTCCCTGCGGGGGATCGTCGGGTCGGCTCCCGACAGCGCCAAGACCATCGTTTTCAAGATCGCCTATCCCGTCGACCAGCTCGCTTTCCTCGGCGGCTCCCTCGATGCTTTCGGTAGTATCGCCGCCGGGGATGTGGTCTGGCCCGGCGACGAGATCTACTCCGAGACGGCCGGCGTCGTGACTGTCTTCCTGGACGCCGGCGCAGTGGCGACTCCGACGGATTTCGTCGAGTTCTACTACCTGAAATTCGCGCCCCTGTGCCAGGAGTCCGGCGCGCCGGCCACGATGACCGTGCTGACCGGGCTCGCCGAGAGCTACGTCAGCTACCAGGACCTGCACTACACCGATCCGTCGTCGCCGGCGCCCACCGGTACGTTCTCCGTGGCCGAGTACGCGGGCTACGTATCGGTCCTCGACGACGACCCCTTCGACGGCGAACCGGCCGGGATCTCCCTGCCGGGCGCCGTGGACGCGGACCTGGTCATCGACGTGCCCATCTACCTGTCGAGCAACGCCAACGTGCTGCGGGTGCAGGGATTCGTTCCTTATGACGAGACGCGGTTGGTTCCCATCGGCGTTGTCGCCGGTAATGACTGCACCCCCTGGTATTGGACCTACGGGGGGCCGCCCGATCCCATGAACGGGACCATCTACATCGACCTGTTCAATTACCCGTTCTCGGACAACGACACGAGCACGCCTTGCTTGCTGGCGACCGTGAGCTTCCGCGTGGTAGGTGACTGGCGCGGCGAGACGGAACCGGTGGAGTTCCAGCCCTGGGGCGTGGGAATCCACGTGGGCAACAGTACCGAGGATGTGTGCGCGCCGTTGGCTGCCGCCTACACCTACCATTCCGGTCCGGTCACCATGGAGGACTACGCAGCGACGCTGGCCATGGTCGTCGAGGACATGGTCTATGCGGACGACGCGGGAACAGCCAAGATCTTTTCCGGCGTGATCGAGGCTACCCACAACTACACCATTGGCGGCGACACGGTCGTCGACGATCCGACCGCAGCCGCCATCAGGATCGATCTGGACCTGGGACCGGACATGGTCCTGCTCAACATGCACCAGCCCGATCCCGGCGCGCCGGATCCCGCCAACCCCTTGGACGACTTCTGGTTCGAATACCAGATCTCAAGCGCCAAGTCGCCGCTGCAGAAGATCGAGCTCTACTCATCCTACGAGATGGGCGTCGTGGGCGAACGCTCGCACACCGCTGATTCGACGCCCCTGGTCGGCCTGGACTTCATCCAGCAGAACATCGCCGCCCCGGCCACGTTCGAGACCGACGGTTTCCCGCTTACCTTGGCGTGTGATTTCGAGGGCCGGTTCGCGCGGGTGCGCGACGCCGTCACCGATTCGCTGGAGACGAACTGCGCCGACAATCTGACCCTCGTGCAGGCGCCGCGACTCGCCTACGCCAACGCCGAGCTGACCTGCGACCAGCGCACGAGCACGCGGCCCTCGAGCGTGGTCCAGGATTACTACCTGCGTTCCACCTTCCCGGTGGCGGACTTCCTCGTGACCGTCGTCGAGGACGGGCCCCACCACATCATCGACGTGGATCCCGCAGCCGGGGTCGAGATCGTGGACCAGGGTCTACACCACGTGACCTTCGGCCCGACGACAGGCTGGCAACCGGACGTCTTCGCGACCCGGTACACCCTGGGCTCCATCACCTACAACACCTCGGCCGCCGCGGTCGCCCACGACGTGCTGAAGTCCGTTGCGGCGGACAAGGACATCAATCCGCCCATCCGTTGGTGCTGGCGGTGGACGACCATCGCTTTCGGCGGCGACTCCTTCGTCCACGACGCCACGGGACAGGACCCGTTCCTGTTCACGGCCACCGGCAGTGTCGGCACGCGTTACGACTGCTCGCCGATCATCGATCCGGACACCCCGGCGGTCTTGAACAAGGCGTTGCCGGCGGCCTTCGCCCTGGTGGGCAACCACCCGAATCCCTTCAACCCCGAGACGGTCATCTCCTTCGAACTCCCGGAGGCGTCGGCCGTGAAGATCGTCATCCACGACGTGCAGGGCCGGCGGGTGACCACCCTCGTGGACGGGGTACGCGAGGCGGGCCGCTACGAGGCGGTCTGGACGGGCCGTGACCAGACGGGCCGGCGCGTGGCCTCGGGGACGTACTTCTATGTCATGCGGGCCGGGGACTTCACCGAGTACAAGAAGATGATCCTGCTGAAGTAGGGTACGAACCGGTTCGGAAAGAAGAGGCGGCCGCCCCACGGGGCGGCCGCTTTTTCGAGGAGCCGGGAACGTGTCAGGCTGGCCGGCGGCGATTGGCGAGAGCGGCTCCGGCGAGTCCGAACAGGCCCAGGCCACCCAGGGCCAGGACGAGCGGGGGGGCGGCAGTCAGGCGGTAGGCCGCGAAACGGAGGGGACCGGTGCGGACGAAGGAGACCGATAGATCGCCCGGCAACGCCAGATCCTCGGGAATGGGCTCGATCAGCGCCCGGTATCGGCCGTGGCCGGGCAGTGCCGCCCCGGCGGGTAGACGGGCAGGCGGGGTGGCCAGACGTCCGCGCCAGTGGTGGTCGTCGTCCAGGCCGGTGATCTCCACCCGATAGGCCGTGGCGCCGGGAACCGGTGTCCAGTCCAGGTGCGGCCGGTCCGCCAGGACGACTTCGCCTTCCACCGGGCGCACCACGTGGGTGGCATCGACACCGCGGCGCGGCACGGTATGGGTGGCCGGCCGCGGCGGCACGAGGAAGGCCAGAACCAGGGCCGCCGCCAAGGCGCACCCACCGCTCCAGGCTGCCAGGCGCGGTCCGCGGTGGCGCGTCGCGACAACCACCTCGCCGTCTTCCAACAAGCGTGACACCTGCGCCGAGACGGCATGCTCGAGGCGGCAGGCGTCGCAGACCAGCAGGTGGTCCTCGAACCGGGCGCGGGTGTCCGCGGCCAGGTCGGGATCGCGCAGCTGCCAGAGCAGTTCACCGACTGCGGGCTCGACGCACTCGAACTCCATGTCCTGGGGGTGGGGCCCGTTGTTCATGGTCATTTCCTCTCCGGGCAACGTGGTTCGTTCTCGACCCCGTCGGCGAAGGAACAAATCCCGAGGCGTTTCTTCAAAAGCTCCCCGGCTTTCAGCAAGCATTTGGCGTGGCGGTAGTAGATGCTCTGGACCGACTTCAGACCGGCCCGGAGCCGCATCTGTTCGACCGTGGCGCCCTCCACGTAGAGCGCGTGCAGCAGGTCGCGGCACAGGTCGTCGAGACGGTCCACGGCGCGCTGGACGAGGCGACGGACCTCGTCGGCCTCCAGCAGGTCCAGGGGATCCGGATCCCGGGCCGCCAGGCGATCGGTGTACGGATCGAGGGACGCAGTGGCGTGCCGGCGGCGCCAGAGGAGCCAGTTGCGGCACCGGTTCCGGGTCACGGCGATGGCGAAATGGACGACGCTGCCCTCGAAGCCGCCCCGCCGCCGCAGGGCATCGAGGACCGCGACCACGGCGTCCTGGGCCAGATCGTCGATCTCGGCGTGATCGGGTTTGAGGAATTCCTCGGCGGTGATCCGGGCGTGGTTGGAGAGCAGAGCGGCCAGACGCTCGGTGGCAGCGACGTCGCCGGCCACGAAGGCGGCGACGAGGGGTGTGATCTGTGCGTCGCTGAGGCGCTCGCCGGGGTGACCGGAAGCATCCGGTATCATGGGAATCCACCGTGGTTGCCGACGCCGGGACACTTGCGAAGAGGGAGCATAGGGTGATTCAATGGGGCTGTCCACCGCGGCAGTTGTCACCGGAGGGAGCGGTCCATGCGTCGAAGAAGCCTCGTTTCCGCCGTAATCGTGCTGCTTGCCGCCTCCCCGGCGGCCTGGATCGCCGGCTGCGGTACCGGGGAGTCCGACCCCTGGTGGAGCGGCTTGTACGACCTCTCGGGAATCGTCGCCTCCGCTGAGCTGGCCGGGCACGTGTCGGAATCCCTGGCGGCTCACGAAACGCCCGTGATCACACCCCACGACGATGACCTGGCGGCTTACGAAGACCTCATCGTGCGACTGTGGGCCCCCGCCACCCGCCAGGCCGCCGGTGACGAGATCTACGCACGCTGGCAGGTCGAACCCCGGAACGTGCTCTGGCTCGAGCTGGCCAAGAACTACGACTTCCTGCTGCGCCGTCGCGACGCTCTGGAGGCCATGTGCGCGATACCGGAACTGGGCGATCCGGACACGCCCCTGGGCGCCTACGTGGCCGGCCGCTTGCGATTCCGCCACGGAGACCGCGGCGAACTGTACCGGCGCGCGGAAACCGGGGTGGACGAACTGGAACCGTTGGCGCGGGTCTGGCTGCAGTTCAAGCTCTCCGAGGTGGACAACGAAGCGGGCGACAACCTGGCCGGCGTGCGCCGTCTGTTGGCCGTGCTTCCGCAAGCCCGGGTCATGGGCGGCGCCCGGCTCGAGGCCCTGGCCTGGGACCGGACAGCGGGCCTCTTGACCCTGGCCGACCGGCTCGATGACGCGCTTCACGCAGTTGCGATCGCCGGCGTCCTTTTCGAACGAGCCGGTGCGGAGTACGAGATGCTGCGCGTCCGCATCCGCCTGGCGAAGATTCTCGACGCCCGGCGGGAGCACCTCGTCGCCCGGCGGGAACTCCTGGCCCTGGCCGAGGAAGCCGGGGCCAAGGATTTCGACTGGTTGGGGCAACGAGCTCGCGACAACGCGGCAGGCGCGGCGGTCGACCAGGGCGACTATGTCTTCGCCCTGGACCTGGACCGGGCCGCGCTGGCCCAGGCTCGCGCCCTCGACGATCCGCTCAACCTGCCGCGTACGTTGGCCTCGGTTGCCCATGATCACCGCATGCTGGGCGCGCTGGATTCCTGCCGCGTGTATCTCATGGCGGCCAAGGACGCCGTGGCCGCCTATCCCGACGGCCGCAACCGGATGCTGTTGAACGGCACGCTCGCCGAATACTACTGCCTGGTCGGTCAATACGATCTGGCCGACTCGTTGCTGGCGGCCGCTGCCGGCATGGGAGACGCCGCGGGCACGTCCAACGACGAGGCGCGCATGCTCCTGAAACTCCTACCCCAGGCACTGGAAATGGGTCGCGCAGACCTGGCCTACCGCTGGTTGGATCGTCTCGATGATTTGACGGGGTCCATGCACAACCGCGGCCTGGACGAGAACCTGCGAGCAGACCACCGGATCGCTTCCCTGCGCCTGCTCACGCGCCAGGGCGAGTTCGTACGTGCCGCTGCAGCGCAACGGGCGGCGGAAGCGGCGGTGGCAACGGCCGGCGGCGAGGGCAAGGTCTGGGAGGTGAGCGCGGCTGCCGGCGAACTGGCTCTGGCACGGGGTGACGTGGTCGCTGCCGAGACCTCGTTCACCGAGTGCCTGGCCCTGGCCGCCGGCGGTACGGATCCGGACCTGCTGATTCGGAGCCGACGACAACTGGGTCAGGTTCTGCTGGCCCAGGGCCGTTCCGTCGAAGCGCGGGAGCTGTTCCGGCCCGTGGCCGAGGACACCACGTTCGGTCGCCGCTTCAGCAGTCGCCTGCACAACCTGCTGCTGACCGGCGAATCCTTTCTGGCCGAAGGGCGTTCCGTGAAGGCCCAGGCGAGTTTTCGGCGCGTGCTGACCATGGCGGGGCGCCATACGCCGGCGGACCTGGTCGCCGCCGCCGAGTTGGGCCTGGGGCGGGCTCTGGCGTTGGCAGGCGATGCTCCCGAGGCCATGGCCGCCCTGGAACGGGCCCGCCAGGCTCTGGCCCAGGCGCCTGGCCGCTCCTCCTTCGACGAGATCGCGGCCTACCTGGCGGACGACGAGCGTCGTGTGCGCGAGGCGCTGGCGGGTCTGCTGCTCGACCATCCCGATCTGCCGGAGGGAAATCCGGCGGAAGCCGCCCTGGCCGTGGCACGACCCGATCTGGCTGGAGCGCCGCTCCCGGCGTCCGGTGCGCCGCGCCTCGTATTCTTCGTGGGCGAGGAACGGTCCTACGGCTGGATCGTGACCGACGTCGGTGTCACCTGCGACCGGTTGCCGGGACGGGCCGGCCTGCGGGCCATGCTGGCCCCGGTGATCGCGGATCTGGCGACGCCGGGCAGGCCACCAGCGGAACGGCCGCGCGCTGAACTGGCTGCCGCCCTGGTCGGCGGTCTGATCCGGGTTTGGCGGCAGGACCGGGTGCTGTCCGTCGCTCCCGATGATCTGCTCCATGGCGTACCGTGGTGCGCCCTGCCGTGGCCTGGTGGACCGGAGGGCACCCTGATCCTCGATCACGGTCCCGTTGTGTTGACGGCCGGCGGTCCGGTAAGCCCGACGCGCGTCTCAGTGCCGGGCACGCGGCCGATCCTCGCTGTGGGCCGCGACGGCGCCGGCGATGCCGGGGCGGAACTGCCGACGCTACGGAACGCCGAATCCGAAGCGCGGCGCGTGGCAGCGCTGTGGCCTATCGAACAGCAGGAAATCCGGGTCGGTGAGGCGGCGGCCTGGGATGATCTGGTGCTGTCCGGCCTGGACCGCTTCGGCGTCGTCCACGTGGCGACCCATGCCACGGTTCACCAAGGTCTGCCGGGACGGTCCACCCTGAGGCTGGCGTCGGGCGACGGATCCGAACCGGTCACCGTGGCGGCGGTGGCGGATCTCGATCTGGACGCGGACCTCGTCTACCTCTCCTGCTGCCACGCGGGCCGGCGCCTCGGTCGCCGCGGCGGCGGGACCGTGGACTTCGCCGGAGCCTTCCTGGATGCGGGGGCACGGTCGGTGGTGGCTTCGACCCTGTGGGTCGACGACGAGGCCGCCGCAGCGCTGGCCGGGAGTTTCTACCGACTCTGGCTATCGGGAGCGGGGCGGGCCGAAGCCCTGCGCGGAGCACAGCAGGAACTACGCTCCGCCCGGGATGAGTGGCGCCATCCGGCCTACTGGGCCTTCACCCGCCTCGTCGGCGCCGCGGATTAGGTCGGCTCAGCGGAACAGGGGCAACGCGTCGAACGGCTCCAGCGGGTCGGGGGGCAGGTCCGTCCAGCAATGGGCGGTCTCGGCCACTCCGAGATAATCCAGCACACCGGGTCCGCCTGGAGGATCGTCCCCGCTCACCAGCGTCCAACGGGAGAAATGCTCGACCTGGAAGCCTATTCCACTGGTCCAGGGCAACGGCGCCGCCGGCGGTGGGGTGGATTCCGTCGAATAATAGAAGCCGTTTCGAACCTTCTCCACCTGGTAATGGGTCGTGTTCTCGTGGGTCTCGGCGGTGATGTGGGCCAGGTCGAACCCATTGCCTTCGGGCTCTTCCGCGAAGTCGGGCCAGGACATGATCACGGTCACCGCCTCGTCGAAATCGATATCCGGCGAGAACATGATGGGCACGGCGGTCCAGGGTTCGGGGTCGCCGCCACCGATGGGTATGGCGCCGTCGGGAATCGGCACCGACACGGTGAACTGGACCATGGGATATCCGGGATAGGAACTCGGTACTGCACCTTCCGGCACCATGAGCGTGATGGTCTGTCCGTCGCCCCAACCCACTGGTTCGAAGGTGAACTCGCTGTCCATGCTGCAGTCGAGCACGGCGTTGTAGGGTCGCCAGAAGGCTCCGGACGGCATCTCGTACCACTCCTCCAACTGCACGTGGAGCGATCGGTCGCAGGTGCCCGTCTCGAAACCGTAGTAGGCCTCGGTGGTCTGGACGTCGATGGAAGTCGGCTCCAAAGGCGGTGCGGTGGGCGGTGTCTCCTGGCAGGCGCCGAGGATGGCCAGCGCGACTGTTGCCCCGAGCAGCAGCAGAATGCGTCCTGATGGAATCTTCATGGGACATTACCTCTCGTCATGGAGCGTAGACCGATACCGTCGCAGGCCAGGAACACCACGCTGTCGCGATTTTCAAAAATCCGCGGATCCTACCTCAGCGCGGCAACACGACCCGGAACTCCGTCCCCGCGTGTTCAGAGGATGTGAAAGCCACCTCGGCGCCCAGCAGGGTCTCGCCCAGGTGCTTGGCCGAATAGGTGCCCAGACCGCGTCCGGTGCCTTCCTTGGTCGAGAAATTGCGTTCGAAGATGCGGTGCCGGATCTGCGGATCGATGGCTCCGGCGTTCCACACGTGGAAAACGGCGGAGTCGTGGTTGGCCATGGTGCGCACCTCGACCCGCCCGCCCGCGGGGGTGGCCTCCAGCGCGTTGGCCACCAGATTGGACAGCACCCTCAGCAGCACCCAGGCGTCGGTGCGGATCCAGGTGTGAGAGTCGGTGTCGTCCACGTCCAGGTGCCGCTCCTTGGTCGCCCCGTGGAATCGGAAGACCTTTCGCAGTTCCGACTGGACGCGCGCCAGGGGCACGTGGTCGGACGCGATCCGGAAGGCCTTCAGATCCTCCGTGACCAGCAACCGCTGCAACTCCATCTCCCGTGACAGGTGCTGCACCAGTTCGCCCAGGTGCCGGCCGAGTCCACGCACCTCGTCCGAGTCGGGTTCCGTGGCCATGAGTTCGGAGGTGGACTGCAGCCCCTGCATGATATTGTTCACGTCGTGGAGAAAAGTGCGCTCGAGGACGGCCAGGCGGTGCGCGCGGGTCACGTCGTGGATGAAGAGCAGGATGAAGTCGTTGCTGTCCATGGTGAACCGGCAGGCCTTGACGTCCACCACGAGGTCGCGCGATTCACGTCCCGAGCGGATCGTGATCGTGGCCGATCGCACGTTGGACACATCGTTCTGCTGAGCCTCGATGATGGCCCGGACGGCGCCGCAGGTACCGCAGGCGCGCGAGGTTCCGCAGCCACCTTGTTCCTCGTGGGCGTGGACGCAATCGAGGACCTCGCCCGGCCGCAGTCCCATCAGCTCACCGGCGTCGTCGGCCCCGATGGCCTCCAGGAAGACCTTGTTCACCGCCAACACCTGGCGGTGGGCGTTGAGGATGGCCATGAGCCCGTCCACGGAATTCAGCAGGGTGTCGGTGACGGGATTGTTCGTGACCTGCCGGATCTCGCGGTCGAGATCGGCACCGGTCGCGCGCTCGCCGGGCGCGAACCACGTGTGGGCGCGGGACTCTCTCATCTGCCGGCGTCCTTTCCCCTTGGGCCCTGGAGCCCAGTCTCCATCGGGGAAACTAGCATACCCAGGGGGCGAAAGCTACCGACGTAGCGTCAGGCCCGGCCGTGGCTCCAGCGGGAGATGGGTCGCGCCAGCACCAGCAGGAGCGCTCCGGCCACCGCGGACATGGCCACGAAGATGACGAAGAACTCGTGGAGATTCGTGATCTCGTAGCCCAGCAGAACCGGCGCCGGTTTGCCCTCCTCGGGATAGAAGCTGCTCAGGACGCCGGCCATCTTGTTGGCCATGGACGAGGCCAGGTACCACACGCCCATCATCAGCGACGCGAAACGCGCCGGCGAAAGGCGGCTCACGGCCGACAATCCGATGGGCGACAGGCACAACTCGCCGAAGGTGTGCATCAGGTACAGCCCGATGAGCCACATCATGCTCACCTTGGTGGTCGGGTCGACACCCTTCACGCCGAAGGCGATGACCAGGTAGCCGATGGCCAGCAGGAAGAACCCCAGGGACATCTTCACTGGAGTGCTGGGGTCCAATCCCACCCGGCCCAGCCGCGACCAAAGCCAGGCGAAGACCGGCGCGAAGAGCACGATGGCCACGGCGTTCACCGACTGGAACCAGCTGGCGGGCATGGTCCAGCCCAGGATGTCGCGCTCGGTCTGGCGGTCGGCGAAGACCGTGAGCGAGGCGCCGGCCTGCTCGAAGGCGGCCCAGAAGAAGATCACGAAGAAGCTGAGGATGAAGATGACAGCGACGCGCTCCCAGTCCTCCCGGTTCAGCGGTTGCTTCTCGACGCCGGCGTCGCTGCCGTCCTGGCGCTCGGAGGGCGGCAGACCCAAGGGACGGCCTTCGGAGTCGATGATATAGCGGTCCTTGAAGGTGTAGAAGACGTAGGTTCCGATGACCATGCCGATGGCGGCGGAGAGGAAGCCCCAGCGAAAGTCCGCCGGATCGCCCGTGTCGCCCAGGCCGCCGGCCACCAGGGGGGCCAGGAAGGCGCCGATGTTGATGCCCATGTAGAAGATGGTGAAGGCCGAGTCCTTGCGGCGGTCGTCCGGGGCGTAGAGGGATCCCACCATGGAGGCGATGTTGGCCTTGAAGAGTCCCGTGCCGGCGATGATCACGCCGAGTCCCGCCCAGAGCAGTGGATGGGCCACGGCCGGCTGGTCATAGAAGCTGGCGCTGAGGAACATGATGAACTGCCCCAAGGCCATGATGGAGCCGCCCAGGAGGATCGAGCGCCGGTTGCCCCACCAGCGGTCGGCGATGTAGCCGCCGGCCAGGGGCATGAGGTAGGCCAGACCCGTGAAGTTGCCGTAGACGGTGCTGGCCTTGGCCACGTCGAAGAACAGGGCCTTGGTCATGTACAGGACCAGGATGGCTCGCATGCCGTAGTAGCTGAAGCGTTCCCACATCTCGGTGTAGAAGAGGACATGGAGGCCCCGCGGGTGGCCCTGGGTCATGATGGCTCCTGGGAGTTGGGTGTCGGCCCGGTGTCGTCGTCCAGTTCAGGCTAAGGTCCGCTTGGGGGATCGTCAAGGTGGGTGGGATGCAGTAGGTTGATCGGGGCACCACCATGGAGGAGCACATGACGCGAACGATGATGGTTTTCCTGATAGCGGTCCTGATCTGCGGTACGGCTTGGGCCGGCGACCCGGTCTGGCCCGATTGCAGGGTCGAGATGGTCGACGGGACCGTGCACGAGCACGTGGACGTCTTCTGGAAGCTGGAAGGATTCATGCTCGGCCTACGCACGAGCGACGGCCGGGAGTTCAACCTCAGCCCCGTGGACGTGGCCCGGATCCACGACGATTCCGGCCGGCACATCACCGAAGAGGTGGCGGACGCCAGCCCCGCCGACACCCATTTCGCCCTGCTCGGCAGGCAGCGCGTGGAACCCGAGGGGATGGGCCTGGCCTTCGACGCCGGGGGCTCCCTGTCCGTCACCAGCGGCTTCGGCGGCTTCGAAGGGGCGGGAGCTGTCTTCGCCGGCGCACGCCGGGAACTCTCGTTGTCCTGGCACCTGCGGGGGCAGTACCGCCGCCAGCGCGTGCGTGAATCGGTACCGGATCTGGGCGCTCCCATGGGCGCGTGGAGCAACGAGGTCGCCGTGCTCCTGGGCTGGCGCGCGGTCCACCCCCGGCGCAACAGCCACTACACCTACGTGGAGGCGGGCCCCGTGCTCGTCGCGTGGTCGCGGCGCTGGGACGGCGTCGCCCTGTCGACGGTGAGCGGCGGTAGCCCGGGAGTGGGTCTGCTCATGCGTGGCGGCGTGCTGCTGCGCCTGGGCGAACACGTGGGCCTGGACCTGGGCGCCATGGCCTCCCTGCGCCCTTCCATCGACGTGCACGCGGACGACCTGGGAGTGGTCATCGGATTGAACGCGGCGGTGGCGGTGTACTGAGGCGGATCGATTTCGCATGGTGTGCTTTCCCCTCAGGATGCACGCCGCCGCAAAAGGGATGCCCGGTGTTCGTGGCCAAAAACACACGGTATTACTAGAATATGAGCCCCCGCACAGGCACCCCAGGAGGGAGAATCCATGAGCACATCCGACCACGGCCGCTTCTGCTGGTACGACCTCATGAGCCAGGACGTGGATGCGTCCAAGGCCTTCTATACGAAACTTCTCGGCTGGCGCATCGACACCATGGAGATGGGCGAGGGCCACTACGACATGCTCTTCATGGGCGAGCGCGGCGTCGGCGGCGTGGTCCCCCTGGACGGCGACGAACTGCCCAGCCACTGGATGCCCTACATCGCCGTGGACGACCTGCAGGTCTCCTGCGACCGCGCCGGCGAACTGGGCGGCCAGGTGTGCGTGCCGCCCATGGACATCGGTCCCGGCAGCTTCGCCGTCATCACCGACCCCCAGGGCGGGGCCTTCTCCCTGTGGCAGGGCAAGGAGTCCGTCGGCGAACCCGCGCCCAAGGGCGAGCCCGGCGTGTTCTGCTGGAACGAGTGCGTGACCACCGATCCGGCCGCCGCCCAGACCTTCTACGAGGGACTCTTCGGCTGGCGCACCGAGACGGCGGACATGGAGATCGGCGGCTGCGCCCTGACCTACCGCCTGCTCCTGCGGGGCGATGGCCACTTCGGCGGCATCCTCGAACTGCCGGCGGAGGCCAAGGAGCACGGCGCATGTCCCCACTGGCTGAACTACGTGAACGTGCCCGACGTGGACGCATCCCTCGAGCAGGCGACCGGCCTGGGCGCCACGGTCGTGTGCCCGCCCACGGATATTCCCCAGGCGGGACGGTTCTGCGTGATCCGGGATCCCCAGGGGGCGGTGCTGGCTCTCTTCAAGAACGCGTGACGGTGCCCACATCCGGCGACGGACAGGGCGGAGGTCGGGCTTGACCCGGCCTCCGTCATGATGGAAGTTGGGTTTCCCCGCATATTGGCCCGATCCCGCGACAGGAGTTCCGTTTGGATACCACCGCCACGAACCGCGCCCCGCGTGCGTCCGGCTGGTTCGGCTTCCCGCCGGCCTTCTGGGCCGCCAACGTCATGGAGATCTTCGAGCGCATGGGCTGGTACGGCTTCTACGCCGTGAGCAGCCTCTACCTCACCGGTGCCGTGACCGACGGAGGCCTGGGCTTCAGCTCCGAGGACCGGGGCATGATCCAGGGCGTGGCGACATTTTTCCTCTACCTCTTCCCGGCGGTTTTCGGGGCCCTGGCCGACCGCTACGGCTTCAAGCGCATGTTCCTGGCGTCGTGCGTCGTGATGATCCCCGGCTACCTGATGCTCGGCATCCCCACCGGCGTGGGCGGCTTCCTGGCCGTGTACCTGCTGGTGGCCGTGGGGCACGGCATGTTCAAGCCGGCGGTGATCTCCACCGTGGCCAAATCCACCAACGAAGAGAACGGCAGCATGGGCTTCGGGATCTTCTACATGATGGTGAATATAGGCGGCTTCATCGGCCCCATCGTGGCGGGCATCGTGCGGGGTTGGGACTGGCAGTACGTCTTCTACGCCTCGGCGGGCTGGATCGTCCTCATGGGCATCATCACCATGATCTTCTACAAGGAACCGGCACGGGACGCCGCCGCCGAGGCCCAGCGTTCCCTGGGCGAGGTCTTCCGCGGCATGATCGGCGTGGTGGGCAACGGGCGCTTCTTCCTGCTGGTGACGGGGATGCTGGTGCTGCTGGTCATGGGCTCCAAGTGGCTCGAGCCGCAGGTGTACCTGCCGGCGGCGCTGGGCTGGATCGTGCTGAACGTGCTGCTGGATCTGCCGCTGCGCCGCGGCGGCGAGGGCCGGCCCTGGTTCCTGCAGCCCATGCGGGTGGGCGAGGGCCGTTACCTGGTCTTCCTGGTGCTCATGGCCTTCTTCTGGACCAGCTTCAACCAGATCTTCATGACCCTGCCCGAGTACATTCGTGACTACGCCGACACCACGGACATCATCCGCTCGCTCACGCCTCTGGCCGGTTGGATCACCGGCGTGGCCCAGAGCATGGGGCTGGACACGAGCCAGTGGAGTCGGGCCTACCTCGAACACGGTCAGATCAAGCCCGAGCACATCATCAACCTCAACGCTTTCGGCATCATCGCCGGCCAGATCGGCATCGCCTATCTGGTGCGCCGCCTGCCGCCGCTGACCTGCATCATCCTCGGCAGCTTCGTCACCGTGATCAGCTTCCTGCTCTACCTCATCGGTATGGGCGGCTGGGTGATCGTCGCCGCAGTGCTGGTCTTCTCGGTGGGTGAAATGCTCGCCAGTCCGCGCTCCAAGGAGTATGCCGGACGCATCGCCCCGCCCGAGAAGGTGGGCATGTATATGGGCTATTTCTACTGGTGCGTGGCCCTGGGCAATCTCTTTGGCGGACTGCTCAGCGGTGGGCTCTACCAGTACTTCGGTCCTGTTGAACGTGGCGGCGTGAACCAGCCGGGCATCATGTGGGTCATCTTCGCCGGGTTGGCCCTGGTGTCGGTGGTGCTGTTGAGCGTGTACGACCGCTGGGTCAAGGCGCGGCCGCGGGGCTGATTCCCGGACGATCCCCGGCACCGATCTGGCCGCCGTGATCGCCGTCGACGCCATCGAACGCGCCTGAAGGAGCCCTTGGTCCGCCGGCACCTGAAGGAGCGCTCTCTTGAATTCCCCCGAGGATCATGGCCGGATCGAGGATACGGCGGCATCCGAGGAGACGGTCGCGCGGCCGGTCGGTGACCAGGCGGAACCCCGGCCCGACCGGATCGGCCAGTATACCGTCAAACGGGCCATCGCCTCCGGCGGCATGGGGACGGCCATCGTCAACGCCGACTGAGCGACAGCCCGCCAGGATCTAGATCCACAGCGGCCGCTGCGGTTGCCTCTCTGCCCGGATCTCCAGCATGAAAGACTGGCGCAGTTCGTCGGCGATGCGGTTCAGGGTAACGTCCGCCCCGGCGCCGGCGCTCTGGGCCGCGCCCACGATGATGGGGTAAGTGCGGTCGGCCGGGTACTCGAGCTGCTCGGCCAGGGCCAGGATGGCGGCGCTTTCGGCTTCGGACAGGGCACCGTCCGCGTAGGCCACCCGCGCGACCTGGGTGAGCAGGAAGACGATCTCTTCCTCGCCGCCATCCTCCTTGATGGTCTTCAGCACATCCGGCAACTGCTTCTCGATCCGCGCCCGGTCGGTCTCGATGACCGTCTCCGGTTCGTCGGTGAAGTAGGCGTGGAGCAGACGGACCAGCAGCTTCACCTCGTTGTCCGAGACCGTGTGGTCGGCGCCCATGACGTTTGCGCCACCGAGGGCCACAGCCTTCATGACCGCCACGGGCAGGGGCTTCACCGGATGGCGGCGAGTGAGGTTCATGAGGTTGTCGATCTCGTCTTCCACTTGGTCGAGAGTCAGGCGCTCGCCCTCGAGTTGGCAGCCGCAATCCACGGCCTGCTCGCTGCGGGCGAAGAGTTGCAGGGCCTTCAGGCGGATGGGCAGCAGCGGGTGGGACGAGAAGACCGAGCCCATGAGTTCCGGGGACGACTCGATTTCGCCGATCTGCTGCAGCAGGGCGTCCACGTCCAGGTTGAGGTTCTTTTCGCTCAGACCGAAGGTCGCCTTCAGGAGGGCGCGGGCCGAGGCACGGAAGTCGCGGCAGGCCAGGAGCCCGGCTCGGTCACTGGAGATCTCGGCTTTCTTGCGCCAGCGCAGGAAGAGGCTCTCGCCGAAGGGGGGGAGCACGGTGGAAGCCGAGTCTTCGGGGTCCAGATTCAACAGAGCGTTCATGCGGTTGTGTTCGAAGAGGAAGTGGCCCAGTTCGTGGCCGATGATGGAGGCCAGTTCGGCGTCGTCCAGTTCCTCCAGGGCGCCGGCGGTCATGCCCACGAGCATGTGGGTCTTGCCCTCACGCACGTCGAGGATGGCGAACGCGTTCACGTCCCGGTCCGGGAGGCAGAAGATCTCGGCGTCGCCTTCGATTTCCAGGGCCCGGCAGACCTGCTCGTGGATGCCGAAGATGCGCGGGCTGAGACGTTCGCTCAGGCGGATGCCGTGCTGCAGGAGCTGCTCGCGGACGCCCTCGTCGTGGCGGCGGCGGTTCTCGTCGAAGGCGTCCAGGAAGTCGCCCACGCGGTAGGCCTCGAAGAGTTCTTTGACGTCGGCGGCATCGCCGCGGTAGCGGTACTTTTGCCAGAGATGGGGCATGGGTGGCTCCTGGAAATGCGGGAGCCGTCGGCGGCGTCGGTTAGCCGCCGAAGACCCGGCGCAAGAGTTCGGTGGTGCGGGCGGCGGGATCCTGCCGGATCGCCTGCTCTTCCCGGGCCAGTACGGTGAACAAGCCGTCGAGGGCTTCGTCGGTGACGTACGCGTCGAGGTCCACGAGGGCGGGTTTGCTCGTCAGGGGCAATTTACCATAGGTGTCGGTGAGTTGCCCGTACAGACGGCCCAGGCCGACGGATTCCGTCTTCTCGGCCACGATAGGGGCGAAACGGGCGCGCAGGTCGCTTTCGGTGCGGGAGCGGAAGTAGTCGGTAGCCGCCGTCTCGTGGCCGCGCAGGATGGCGAAGGCGTCCTCGATGGTCATGGCCGTGATGGCGGACCAGAAGATACCGCGGGCCTCGCCGGCAGCCTGCTCGGCGGCGCGGTTCATGGCCGTCTCCAGTTCGTCCACGTAGCCGCCGAGGCCGGCCTTGCGCAGGGTGGAAGCGGCGCCGTCCAGCTGGTCGGGCATGGCGATGCGGATGAGGGCGTTGCCCAGGAAGCCGTCGACGGTGGAGGTGCTGGCCACGGTGTTCTCACTGCCGACCCGGAGCGCTTCCTTGAGGCCGGCCAGGACGGTGGGTTCGTCGAGCTGGCCGGTGCGACCGCCGAGTATGGCGCCGAGGTCGACGTTCTGCATGGAGGCGCAGCCGAGGATCATGAGAGCCAGGAGGGCGGCGGAGAAGACCGCCAGGCGACGGGCGAAATCGGGCATGGCGAGCGGGTCCTTCCGCGCTGGGGGTCGGCATCCTGCCGGTTGATTCTCCGCAGGCAAGAATGGCGGCTCCGGACCGGCTCGTCAACCGGAGGATCGACCACGGGAGTCTTCTGCCTGTATAAGGCGCAAAGGGCGTGGCTCCGGGCACTACTCCTTTTCGACCACGAGCGGGTTTGCGGGGTCGGCGGCCCATTCCTGGAGTGATGCCATGTACACGGCGACATTCGTGAAGCCGAGCCGGGTTATGACGAAGGCGTTGGCCGAGGCTGCGATACCGCCCCCGCAGTAGATGATGGCCCGGGATTCGTGATCGTCGCCGCAAAGAGCGGCAAGCTCGTCATGCGGCCTGAAGCGCCCTGATTCATCGAGGAGATCCGTGACGGGGATGTTGATGGCGCCGGGGATGTGGCCGGGGCGGTCGTAGAGGACCATCTTTCCCTGGAAGTGGGGTCCGGGCATGGCGTCGATGAGGGAGACGTTGTCGTCGCTGATGGAGGCGAACACTTCGTCCCGGTCGGCGACCAGCGCCGGACGGAGAAGGGGGCTGATTTTCCGCGAAGGCTCGTCGGCGGGTTCGGTCGATAGCGGCCGCCCCTCGGCGGTCCAGGCCCTCAAGCCGCCATCCAGCACCGCTGCCCGGTCGAAACCGATCCACCGTAGCATCCACCACACTCGGGATGCCCAGGCCGAGTTGGACCCGTCGTACAGCACGACCCGCGCATTGTCGCCGACTCCCAGCGTTCCCATGGCGGTGCAGAGGTTTTCCGGAGTCGGCAGGGCGTAACGCCGCGGGCCGTCGACGTCCGAAAGTTCGCCCAGGAGATCAGCGAACCCGGCGGATGGGATATGACCTTTCTCGTAATTGGCGCGGCCATTCACCGGGCGCATGCGACCTTGTTCATCCAACTCGATGAAGACAGTGCAGTCGAGCACGACCAGATCCTGGTCATCGAGGTGCCGGCTCAGCCATTCGGTCGTGACGAGGGAGTCCACCACCTCGTCGGAAGGCGATTCCGACCTTCCTTGAGCAGTGAAGAGTGTCGACGTGATGATCAGGACTACGAACGCGCGGTAAAAGCAGCGATACGACATTTCGTTCCCCCCGTCGATCAGGCATATCCCCCTGGGCGAATGGATCATGGTACGAATCGGCAACCCCTGGTGTTGCGCCAGCTGAAGGGAGGGCCGTACAGACGAGGGATTTCCTACCCGAAGAACGGATAGTTGACTCGGGCGACCGACGGCTGAAGAAATCTCAAGGAAAACGAAGCCCGCTGCCATCGGAGCAGCGGGCTTCGCATTTGTCATGGCCTGGTCCGACGCGGCAGGCAACCAGCCGTTACTTCACAAGGGTCATCCGCCCGGTCTGCACGGTCGTGCTAACCTCGAGACGGTACAGATAGACACCGGAGGCGACCGATTGGCCGATCGCGTTCCGGCCATCCCACACCACATCGTGACGACCGTCGACACGTTGTTCATCCACCAGCGTGGCTACCAACCGGCCCGCCGTATCGTAGATCTTCAGCCGTGCGTGCGCCGGTGATGCCAGCTCGAACGACAGCGTGGTCGACGGGTTGAACGGGTTGGGGTAGGCACCGAGCAGCGCGGTGACCGACGGCAGCGCGCCGTCGTCCACACCGACCACGCTGGACGGCGCCGCGGCTTCGCTCTCGTTCCCGGCGTGATCCAGGGTGGTAACCTTGTAGTAGTAATCCCAGGGGTCACCAATATGATCGGTCCAGGCCGAAGTGGCGGTTTTCTGAACCAGGTTGCCCGGTGCCGGGATAAAGCCGGGGTCGGTGCTGCGGTAAACGCGGTGGTGCTGGAAATCAGCCTCAGGCGCATCGTCCCATTCGAGACTCACCCCCGAGGACCGATAACCGGCCATGATACCCAGCGGTACTCCCGGCGCGATGTTGTCCAGAGAGTAGCCGGAGTCCGGCGCCGCGTCCCAGAAGGCCCGGTCGTCGGTCATCGCGGACACGACGAACACCGACCAGGCGTCGCCTGCGGCCACCGTCGAGTCGGCCAGGGTCGGGACCACGACCTGGTAGCTCCTTTCGCCACGGGCCGGAATAGTGGCCACCACATCCCAGCCCTCGAATGTCTTGGCCTGGTCGTTGCGGCGATAGAGCAGGTAGTCGGTGACGAGGAATGGCTGGCCGAGCCGGTCGAGTTCGGAATTCGCCCAGGAGACGCGGACCCAACCGCCCTGGTCATCGGGGACGTCCGACACGATGACGGTATGCGCAGGATAGCCCAGGCGGACCACCTCCTGGTCATTGGTGTTGGTCGCATACACGGTGCCGCATCCGTAGACGTCCAGTCCCATCACGTCGCGAATATCCAGGCATTCGGAAAGCAACTCGCCGTTCGAGCCGACCTTGACGATACGATCGTCCTCGCCCACGAAGACATTGCCCTGCGCATCGACGGCGACGCTCATGGGCTCGCTGAACGGGATCATGCCCCCGTTGTACTCGTCCCAGGTCTCGATGTACTGGAGGTCGAGATCGAAGATCTGGATGCGGCTGTTGGCCCGATCGGCGACGTAAACGCGGCCCTGTCCGTCCACCGCCACGTCGTGGGGCCAGTCGAGTTCGTAGTCTCCGGTGCCGGAATCACCCGAGAAGGAAGCAACGGGGGCGAAGGTATCCCGATCGTACTTCACCATCTGCGTCCATTGAGAAGAAATATCGGGATTCGTGCTGGCGAGAATATAGATATACCCATCGGAGATCTCGATGGCCTTGGGATACTCCAGTGTCCAGTAGGGATGAGCCCACTGTCTCAGCAGCACACCGTCGGTATCGAAGACATGCAGGCCCCGCAGACCGGAGTCCGCGACGTATACTTCTCCACGTTCCTTGTCGACGGCGATGGCCATGGGATCGAACAGGTTTCCCGGTGTCCCGGGATCATCTCCCCACATGGCCAGGGGAGTTCCATCGGACAAGTACTTGACGACCAAAGTGTTGGCGCGATCGAGTACGTAGATCAAGCCCTGGCCATCGACGGCGACGTCGGTGGGATCGACGATCACCGGAGGTATCGCGTCGTTCCAGGTGTCCAGAACTTTCGGCGGCATCGCAGCCAGAGCCGTCACCGGACACGAGAGTTGCCAGCACAGAAGGACGCTCACCATTGCCGTGAGCACGAGATGTGGGAGACGAATCGCTCTCGAATGGCGAACGGAGGTGCGGGTGCCGATCATCGTAGCCCCTTTCCCGTGAAAAGCCGGATCGTTTCACCGCGACTGGAAGGGGCGATCGAACGCAGCGCCTGCAAGCTCAACCGTCTGTCCTGACATCCTTCCAGTCACGCAACCAAGAGTATAGCACGCCCGAATGCTCGATATCACTTTAGGCGTGCTCGGCGCTATTCTCGATGTCGGCCGACTTCCCGCAGGCGACCTACACGGAATTGAAACGCCAGCACTGATGAAGGCGGGACATCCAGCGTCCGGCTTGATTGTGGCGTCCACGAGGAGATGTCGCCCCGGCCCCTCCCGATCCCGACCTGGGCCAGGCGATAGAGGTGCAACAATCCGGGTCCGTGCGTGCGGATTGAGAGCACGATCAGGCCGACCGAAGTGAGGGAATGTGTCCATTCGATGTGGACTCGTTTAGTGTCATTGTGGCTGGCGACGTACAGCAACGACCTTTTCGCCAAGCGCTATTGTCCAGACCCGTAAGCCCAACAAAGGCTAACTCCAGGGAGAACCTGTTTCGTGATTGGGATCCAGCTCCCCTGGCAGGTTTTAATCCCCCTACCCAGGGGCGTAGATTAGTTCCCATCCGGAAACCCCATACCTCTTGCCATCACAGGAGTTATAAAGAAAGAACGGGATGATTCCCTTGCCATGTGATAGGATGTTCTTGCAACAGACACATCTTGCACATGGAGGTAACATCCCGTTGAGAAATA
>JAAEQC010000141.1 GCA_024231905.1 bacterium
GAGCGTGAGAACCCCAAGCGGCCGACAGCATATTGGTGCATGGACGAGCACCCGAACTCGCGGAAGAGCTTCCGCCGCATCACCTCCCCGAACCACAGCACAGCGCATTGGCGGGCTTCGTCGAGGGCGGCCAATGAATGGTGCAGCGAACGGTCGACCTGGGCGGCGGAACGGTGGGATTCATAGGGCACGGCGCGCATGGGGCACCTCCTGTGCAGGGCGTCCGTGGGAGGTGCTGACAATATACGTAAATAAGGCGAAACACGCAAGGAGAATATCGAGTTAAACCTATTTATTACATCTATTTATCCCAAATCGCGCAACCACCAAAACCAGCGACTACAATCTCGATATCAGGTTATACAGATCCAGATCCACATATGTGGATAGGCCGCCCAAAAAGGCCCCCGGGGGCCCCCATCCCCTTAAAAACCTAAGCCCCATCCCCCTCCGTCAACCCCCGGAACCGCCTCCCGATGGCCACCGCCACCACCACCCATACCGCCGCCAACACCACGTTCACCCCGGCAAAACCGGCCGGCGAGAGCGTCACCCAGGTGGTCCCGACGAAGACGAGCAGGGCCGCAGCCACATCCCCCACCCGGACGCAGAAGGTGTCGATGGCCTGCTTGGCCTTGTACTTCTCCTGCCGCGTGGTGGGCAAGAAGAGCATGTTGCGGGCCGTGTTCTGGAGGGAGTAGTCCGTGGCGTTCTCGGCGGTCTTGGCCCAGCGCACCACACCCATGGCCGGCAACAGGGCCATCAACGCGTAGCCCCCCATGGCCACCAGAGGCAGGACCAGAATGCCCCAACGCACGCCGAACCACTTGACGATGCGGGACACCAGGAAGAGCTGGATGAGCAGACCGGCCAGATTCACCACCGAGAAGAAGTCCGCGTAGAAGCGGCCGATGCCCTCGCCCACGCGTTCGGTGCGGGCGTCCACCGCCGCTTCGTAGGCCGCGTCCGTCTGCCCCGGGGCTCGCACGACCTGGGCCACGGACGCCTCCTGGGCCGCCTTGACCCGGGCCCCCAGTACATACTCGCCCGTGGTGTTGACCAGGTTGGCCAGGATCATCATGGCCGCTATGAGCAGCAGGTACCGGCTCCGCAACAGGAGAACGAATCCGTTGGGTCCGGACATGTCTTCGGGCGACGCGTCAGGCGACGCACTCGTTTCCGCCACCGGCTCCGCCCGCCGCCGCTCCACCACCGCGGTCAGGATCAGGCTCACCGCCAGCAGTCCCGCCGACAGGAGCATGAGCTGGTACGTGCCCAACGGCCCGATCAAACGCCCGGCGATGAAGCTTCCGGACACAGCCCCGGCAGACATGCCGAAGCCCACGATGGCGAACAGGCGCTTGCCCTCTTCCGGGGTGTAGACATCGTTGGCGAAGGACCAGAACTGGGCCACCACCATGAAGTTGAAGATCCCCACCCACAGATAGAAGGGCACGCCCAGAGGCACGTGCGCTCGGGCCAGCAGGTAGAACACCACCAGGTTCGTGGCGAAAAAGAGCAGCACCACGGCGATGAGTCGGCGGCGCGGCAGGAACGAGGCCAGCCGACTGTAGAGGGGCACCACACCCAGCAGCACCAGGGCCTGGCCCGTGGAAGCGTACGTCTTGATCTCCGCCCCCCCCGAAGCCAGGATCAGCGCCTCCCTGACGGGCTTGATCAGGTAGTAGGCGGTCATGAGCACGAAAATGTTCAGGGCCATGACCAGCACCACGGCGCCCTCGCCGGCGCTCACGGAGGCGAACAGGCGCAGGAAGCGATCGAGGGGAGTGGCGCGCCCTTCGCTCATCGGTCGATGCCCACGATGCGACCCGACGCCCGGGCCTGGTGGACCTTCGCCGTGGGCCCCTCACGGCCGTCGCGCACGACCCGGTACTCCACGGTCAGGAACTCGCGTTCATGGTCGCTGGTCGGGTCGTCCAGACGGAAGACCCGTTCGGAGGTTTCGCGCCAATCGGTCCAGTCGCCCGTGTCGCGATTGGCGTCGGCCCGGGCCCAGCGGTAGCGGTAGACGCTCGTCGCCGGGTCCGCATGGCCGTACTCCACGGCCAGGTCGTCGAAAGCGAGGCCCTCGTCCACGGGGCGGAAGTAGTCCAGGGGCGGCACCTGGTCGAACCAATGGGCCACGATCTTGTCCCGGCGGCCGGCCAGGGTCCGCGCCAGATAGTCCACGGCGGAGGCGTCCTGGTAGCAACCCTGTTCCACGAGCAGGCGCAACTGCCGGTCGTCGAAGGCGGCGATGATCTTGGCAGCCCAGTAGCCGTCGGCCCGGTTCAGGTCGGCCACGGCGCTGTGGGGCAGGTCGGGCTTCCAGGCGGCGGGCTCGAAATGCGCCACGTCGAAGAGGCCCACCTCGGACAGGCCGGGCGGCCGCTCCTGGGAGATCCAGTCGTCCTCGAACAGCCCCAGCGTGAGCGTGCGGCCCGCCACCGGCAAAACGTCGACACCGTACTCGAAGCCGAAACGTTTGACCGACTCGTCGCCGAAGGAACCCAGAGTGCTGGCGAAGTCGATGAGGTAGTGGACCACGTGCCCCCGGCCGGGCTCGCCCTCGTACATGTCCAGGGAGTTGTGCATCTTGATGTCGAAGTGGTTCACCCAGGCTCCGAAGACCTTCAAGGCCCGCAGCTGGCGGCGGTTCTGGTGCAGGATGAGGTCGTTGGGATCGTCCCGCCGACGGCCCTGGTCGTCGAACGGGCCCAGGGGGACCCCGCGCAGGTAGCGGCTGGCCAGGGCGTGATAGCCGTCGGGGAAGACCGAGCGCGTGGACGTGAGCACCGAGTCCAGGTTCGCCTCGGTCAGGGGGATCTCGATGCCGCGGCCCAGGTTCATGGTCACGCCTTCGTCCACCACCAGGTCGTCCCGATCGAAGATCACGAGACGATCCACCGGTGTGTTGAAGCCCATGGCGTGGAACAGGAGATTGGTGACGACCCCCGAGCGGATGGTCATGCCCGGGTGTTCGGGCGGGTCGAACTTCAGCAGCCACGTATCGCCGCGAGCATCTCTGATGCGGAAGCCCGGCGTCACGCCGGCTGTCTTGGCGCCCACCACGCGCCAGGGCGCCGAGCGATCGGGGCCGTCGATGCCGGGCGAGTCCAGGGCCGGACCGGCCACCAGCTCCCGGTCGTCCAGCCGGCGCATGCCCAGGCGGGGCGTGAACCACGAGGAGGCGACCACCTCGTCGAGGCAGTTCACGTCGGCGGCGGGGCGGCCTGGATAGCCGTCGTCCAGGTTGCGCACCAGGCGGCCCGGGTGGAAGAAGCGCGAGAGGGGGCGGCCCAGGAAGCTGTTGAAGGCGTAGGGCACCAGGCCCGGCTCGGCGAACTCGGGCACCGGCACGGGCAGGCGGTCGTCGGCGAACCACACGGGGGGCGCGTCATCCAGGGGGGCGTGCTGGGCATACCCCGGCGTCGCCGCGAGCAGGAGCGCGGCCAGGACCGCCGTCAGGCGGATCGAGTCAACGGCGCCGTGTCGGATCCTTGCCATGCAACAACACCTTCGGACGGTACTGGAACGTCTGACTGAACTTGAAACGCAGGACGGGCTCCTCGTCGCTGAGGCCCAGTTCCACCCGCGCGGAGAATCCCCCGCCATCCCCGAGCACGCGCAGGCCGCAGCCGCCGGTCAGCTCCAGGTTGTTGTAGGAGATGTCGGAGGTCTTCTCGAAGACCTGCCCCGTGTCGGAGAAGAGATAGGCATCCACGCCGGGCCCGTTCCGGTTGCGCGCATTCCAGATGGGCCAGCGGTACTCGAGAGTGAAACCGAGGGAGCCGACCCCATAGTAGCGCAGGTCCCGGAAGCCGCGCAGCACGTCCGGACGGGTGAACGTCTCCAGGCGCGAGAAGGGGATGGGCTCATCCCCCATGTTGGCGATACGGCTGAAGAATCCGCGCGCGGCCAGGGTGCGCCCCGTGTGCCACAGAGGCACGAAGTGCTCGGTGGAAGCGTGGAACTTGACGAAACGCACGCCGCTGCCGTCGGTGGCCAGGAAGGGCGAGGCGCCCACCGTGGAGAACTCTCCCGTGGACGGACGCGCCAGTTCGCCGGTGGTGTCCCGGTCCAGGGAGAAACGGAACGTCCAGCCCGCGCTCTCGCCGGGGAAACCGGGCGGCATGAGATCGGTGTGGACCTTCCCCAGGGACTGGTGGGTCCTGTAGCCCGACTCCTTGGTTACCAGTCGCGAGTAGTAGGGCCGCAACACGACCCCGAAACCGCGGCCCAGGTTCCGCTCCAGTTCGAAGCCCGCCCAGGCGGAACCCCGGAAGTAGTAGGAGAGGTCGCCCTCGCTGGAGTCGTGTCCCAGACCGTAGTAACGGACCGCCGGGACCTCCTCCGTGCCGGCGCCCACCTGCAGGTCCCAATGCGGGCCGAGTCCGAAGAGGACGCCGCCGCCCACCTTCTGGGACCGGTGGGTCGAGACGTCGCCCGTGACGAAGAGAATGTTCTCCCGGCCCAGGAAGTAGGGACGGGTCACGTTCAGGCCGAACTTGGTGCCCTCGAGGCTCTCCACGGCGAAGAAGGGCATGACGTAGGTGCCCCAGGGACCGGGGAAGCCGCGGTAGTCCGACGGCGGAAGGTCGAAGATCCCCACGCTGTCGAGGAGGTCGATGGTTCCATCACCTATCAGGTGGAGGGCGCGGAAGGGCAGTCCCGCCAGGTGGTAGGGCCCCAGGAGGGCCGCCTCCCAGTCGGACTGCGGCCTGTCGCGCATGACGCGGGTGTTGGCGACCGAGGGGACGGGCGCCGGACCCCAGCGCCAGGCGGTCACCGTATCGGCGGACGCAGCCACGGAGGCGCTATCGGGCGCCGTGGCCGGCGGGCGCGCCACGGCGGACGTCGGTCCGGACATGGTCCAGACGACCGACGCCAGCATCGCCACGAGGATGGCGTACCGGTTTCGCACGCGATCTCGATTTAGGGAACGCGGCGGGCGCCCTTGTAACGCCGCCGCCACCAGGAATTGTTCAGACTGTCCGTCTTGACCGGCTGGTACCGCCGCGGCGCGTGGACGAAATCGCTTTCGCCCACGTAGATGCCCACGTGGTTCACCGTCTGGCCCTCGGTCGCGAAGAAGACCAGGTCGCCCAACTGCAGCTCGCTGCGCACGATCTCGCGGCCGGACCGGGCCTGCTCCCGCGACACCCGCGGTATCTGCACGCCCAGCTGGCCGTAAACATGCCACACCAGACCACTGCAGTCGAATCGATCGGGTCCCGTGGCGCCCCACTGGTAGGGTTTGCCCAGCTGTTCCCGGGCCAGGGTCGCCGCCTTGACCCCCAGGTTCACCTCGGCGGCCGTGCGCCGGACCGGGGCCGTACCGGATCGTCCGCGGGGCTCCGGGCCCGGCAGATCGAGGCCAGCCACTGGAACCTGCTCGGGTTCGCGGACCGGCACAGTATCGGTCTGTGGAGCGGTTTCGCCACGCCGGTCGGGCACCGTCGTCGCCGCCCGTTCCTGCTGGGGCGGGTCCGCGGTCTCCACCTGGCCCTGAACCACGCGCTTGGGTGTGCAGCCCGTGGCCAGGACCGCCAGCAGGACGGCCAGGGCCGTGCGCAGGTCGGTCGTGTGTCGTCGGCAGGGTTCCATCCCGGTTCTGGCTCCTTTGTCCCCCGGATGCTAACGTACGGTCGACACGACCGACAAGAGCGGAGAACTCATGACCGAACCGACACCCACCGATACGGGTTCCGTGGAACTGATCCTGCGGATCGAAAAGCTCCTCACAGGAGGCGCCGGACTGGCCCGCCACGAGGGCCAGGCCGTCTTCGTACCCCTGACCGCTCCCGGCGACCAGGTGCGCGTCCGTATCACCAAGGCCAAAAAGGGCTTCGCCGAGGCCGAGTTGCTGGAGATCCTCGAACCCGGGCCGGGGCGCACCGAGCCCCCCTGCGGCCACTACGGCGACTGCGGCGGCTGCGACCTGCAGCACCTGGCGCCGGCGGAACAACGGCTGGCCAAAGCCGCCATCGTCGCCGACTGCTTCCAGCGCCTGGGCAAGCTCGACGTGACCGACCTCCTGGCCGGGCCCGAGCCCACGGGCGGCGACCTGGGCCACCGCAATCGTATCCGCCTCTTCGCCAGTCCCATGGGACCCTACGGCCTCATGCGCCGCGGCACCCACGACGTGGTGCCCCTGGATACCTGTCCGGTCATGCCCGAGCGCTTCAACGCGGACATCCTGCCCTGGCTGCGCATGCTGCCCCCGGTGGAACAGGTCACCGTGCGCCTGGACAGGGGCGGCAACTGGCTACTCTCGGTCTTCGGCCCCCCGGCCCGCCTGCGCCTGCTGAAGAAGATCCTGGCCGGCCTGCCCGAGGACGGCCCGCCCGCCCCCGGCTGCGTGGGCATCCTCTTCAACAACCTTCCCCTGTGGGGCCGGGACTACCTGGTTCACGAGGTGGCCGGCCATAAATTCAGGGTCTCCGCCCGCTCCTTCTTCCAGGGCAATTTCGCAGTGACAGAGGAAGCGGTGGCCACGATCCGGTCCTGGCTGGAAGAAGTGCGCGACGCCGGGCGTCTGGGCCCGCTCCTGGGCGACATCTTCTGCGGGGTGGGACTGTTCAGCCTCGCCCTGGCCCATATGTTCGGCGAGGTCGTGGCCATCGACGCCGACTCCCATGCAGTTCGCGACGCCGAGAACAACGTCAAGCGGGACCCCGCCGCCCGCGGCAAGGTCACGATCCACAAGGGATCGGCGGCCCAGGTCCTCGGCAACGAAAACCTCGGCGCACCCGGGCGCTGGCGCGAGGCCTGCTGCGTGGTCGACCCCCCGCGGGCCGGCCTGGGCAAGGACGGCGCCACGGTCCTCCTGGCCCGCGCCCCGCGGCAGATCCTGTTCATGAGCTGCGACCCGGCCACCCTGGCCCGTGACACGGCCGCCTGCATCGCCGCCGGATACGAATTGAAGAAGCTGCGGGTTCTGGACATGTTCCCCCAGACGTCCCACATCGAGACCCTGGCCCTGCTCGAGCGCACGAACTGATGCGCCGGCTGGCGCTGCTCGTGACCGTCCTGGTCCTCGCGGCAGCCGCCTCTGCTCACGCCCGCCCCCGGGTGGGACTCGCCCTCAGCGGCGGCGGCGCCAAGGGCTTCGCCCACATCGGCGTCCTCCAGGTGCTCGAAGAGCACCACATCCCCGTGGATTGCATCGCCGGCACCAGCATGGGCAGCGTCGTGGGCGTCCTCTACGCCATGGGCTACCCGGTGGCGGAGATCGAGCGGCTCGCCCTGGAGACCGACTGGGACGACATCTTCCTGGACCGGGTCCCCCGCCGCGACCGGGGCATCGAACAGAAAGCCATGGAGGACCGCTACTTCGTGGCCCTGCCCCTCGTCGACGGCAGTATCGGACTGCCCCGCGGCCTGGTGGCCGGCCAGAAGATATCCCGCCTCCTGGCCCGCCTGACCCTCCCGGTCCACGGTGTGACCGACTTCGACTCGCTCCCCCGGCCGTTCCGGGCCGTGGCCACGGATATCGTCACCGGCGAGGTCGTGGTGTTGCGCCGTGGCTACCTGCCCGAAGCCGTGCGGGCGAGCATGGCCATCCCCTCGGTGTTCACGCCGGTGGAGTACCAGGGGCGCCTCCTGGTGGACGGCCTGCTCGGGCGCAACTTCCCGGTCCAGGAGGCCATGGACCTGGGCGCCGACCTGGTCATCGGCGTGGACGTGGGCCAATCCCTGGTCGGCCGCGAGGAGTTGGACGACCTGATAGCCATTGCCGATCAGGCCAGCGCCCTGGCCAGCCTCGCCACCTCCCGGCAGCAACGCGAACTGGCCGACGTCCTGATCTCGCCCGAACTGGACGACGCCTCGGCCATGAGCTTCGATCGCACGGCCGAGATCATCGCCGCCGGACGGGCAGCGGCCGAGGCGGCCCTGCCCCGTTTGCGGGAGCTTCTACCCGAACAGACGACCGACGCCGGGATCCCGACGCCGGTTGCACCCGAGTCGTTCGTCCTGGCCGACGTGGTCTTCACGGGCCTGCACCATGTGGACCCGGCCGTGCTCCACGCCGCGGCCGACCTGGGACCGGGCGCCACGGTGACCGTCGACCAACTGGAACGCGCCGTGGGACGGATCTTCGGCACCGGTTTCTTCGAGCGGGTAACCTACCGGATCGTCGACACGCCGGCGGGCGCGCGGATCGAGTTCCTGATCGTGGAGAAGAACACGGACTACTTCCGCTTCGGCATGCGCTTCGACTCGCGGGACCGGCTCGCCGCCGCCTTCAACATCCTGGCGCGGAATCGCCTCGGGCACGGCTCCGTCGTGGACCTGGACCTGATCATCGGCGACCGCAACCAGATCCTCGTGCATTACACCCTCCGCCCGGACCGCCGACTGCCGGGCCTCGGCCTGCGCCTGGGTTACGTGGACGAGACCAACAACGTATACGTGGAGCAAGAGCGGCTCACCCACGTGGACACGGAAGCCCTCTTCGGCGAAATCCTCCTGGGCGACACCTTCTCGGACCGTCTGCTGGTGGGCGCGGGCGCCCGGACCGAGTGGGCCAAGTTCGATCCGGACCTCCGGACATCCGACCTGCCCCGGACGGAAACGGATCTCGTCTCCCTGGTGGCCCTCGCCTGGTTCGACTCCCAGGACCGCACTTACTACCCCACCTCCGGACTCTCCTTCTTCACTCGGCACGAGTACGCCGCCGTGGGCTGGAACCGGGAATTCGACTTCTCCCGCCACTACTTCGACCTGAAGGCCTTCATGCCGGTGGCCGGCCGCGTGTCCCTGCTGGGCCACGCCGTGGCCGGCATGTCCTTCGGCGACGCCATGCCCGACCACTACCGGTTTCTCCTGGGCGGCGTCGACATCCCGGCCCTGCTGCTGGAACGGCGCATGACCCGGGTATCCTTCCTCGGGCTGCACGCCCAGCAGATCAACGGCCGCCAGGCCCAGTTCGCCCAGGCAGGCCTGCAGATCGAAGTGGGCCGGCGTCTCTTCCTCATTGTGCGGGGCAATGTCGGCATCGCCTACGAAGGCACGCGCTTCGGACTCCACGACCGCGGATATCTCCACGGGTACGGCGTGACCCTTGGCCTGCTGACGCCGCTGGGCCCGGTGGAACTGACCGGGGCCTACGGCAGCAACGAGGAGTTGATGGGGCATCTGAGCGTGGGCATGAAGTTCTAGTTGTGTCTCGATTAATGTTTCTGGAGGTTTGTGAGGTCCCCGGGGGCCTATTTAGTGTTGCTTAAGACTGTTTTCTTGATACATGCGGCGCATATCGCAACCAAGCGGAGACCGGAAACATCATTCGAGACACAACCAACAGCAAAAAGCCCCGCCGCCTTACGGCAGCGGGGCCTCTGTTTTCATCAACCCGATTCGAGATCAAACCGTGGGCTGATTCTCAACCTACCAGCGGGAACCGCCGCCACCACCGCCGCCGCCACCGCGACGATCCTGGGCCTCGTTCACGCGCAGCGCGCGGCCGCCCAGCTCCTTGCCGTCCAGGTTCTGGATCATGGCCTGCAGGGCGTCGTCGTCGACTTCCACGAAGCCGAAGCCACGGGGCCGGCCGGTCTCCCGGTCGTTGATCAGGGCCACCGAGTGCACGGTCCCGTGCTCCCCGAACATCTGGGTGATCTCGTCCTCGGTCGCGCTGAAGGGCAGGTTGCCCACGTACAGTTTCTTCAAGGCATTCTCTCCAAGTGCCGGCATTCCGGCTTAACCAAGCGGTGAGGATCGCCAGCTTCTTCCGGCAAGATCCCTCGCGCTTCAAATGTGCTCCGCCAAGGCGGAACTCCTTCCCCCGACGATCGGGGAAATCCAGGTGCCGCGATCCCGCGGGGGACCCGGCGTATTCGTCTCATGATTCGGTCCCGCCCGGCATGGCGATTCACGCCACCCGGCGGTCACGTCGTTCGATCCGCATGTGTCCACTGGAAACCGCAGACAAGAGATGGGGCTCCGCAGGCCGTTTGACGGCATCAACGTAGGCTATTCCCGTTTTTTGTCAACGTCGGCTTCCGGTAAACGGCGACCGCGTCCGGTCCTGTGGTCCTGCCGGTTCACGAGCGCGCCTCCTCCAGTTCCCTTCGCAAAGCCTGTGCCCATTCCCGCACCGTGCGGCCCGAGAATTCGGCCGAATGGTCGAGCAGGCGGGCCAGCAACCGGGCTTCGGCGTTCGTGCCGTAACGCCCGGTGTCGACGCGTACTTCCTGGAGCATGAGGGCCCACACATAGGGGTTGGTGGTGGCGACTTCGCCGACCAGAGCGTCCCGGACGAGTCGGGTCACGTGCTCATTAACCGCCAGTCGGCGTTCCGCCTCGAGCAGGACGACCTCCTCCAGGGGCGTGAGATCGACACCCCAGTGGTCGGCCAGGAGAATGCGGGCCCCGGCGGGATCGGAGCGGTCCATGCACGCCACAGCGCGGGCAGCACGACCGGAAAGCCCGAGCGTGGCCGTAGCCGTATCCGGCGAAACGAGGAAGAAATCCTCCAGATCCGCCTCCAGATGCTCCAGGAGCATATCCGTGCTCGGGACCGGCAGGATGGCCTCCACCCCCCCCGGCCGCACCTGCGGAACCGTGGCTTCCTCGCCGGCGTTCTGGGCGCGGACGCAGGCGGCGGCGGTTTGCAGCAGACGCCGCACCTCCTCGTTGTCCGGGGCCAGGCGCCAGGCCCGGTCCAGGTCGACCGCCGCGGCGTCGCACCGACGCATCTGCAATTGGAGCAGACCCCGGTTGTAGTATCCGGCCAGGGAACGGGGCTCCAGGCCCAGGGAACGGTTCATGGCCAGCAGGGCCTCGTCGGTCCGCTCGAGATTGGCACAGGCCACGCCGAGCATGCGCCAGGTCACCGCGGCGGTAGAATCCGCCCGGGCCGATTCCTCCAGGAATCCCACCGAACGGGAGAAGTCCTCAACGGCCAGGTCGATCAGGCCCAGCAGCAGGCTGGTGCGGGCATCCACCCGGCCGGTGCCGAGGAAACCATCCCGGGCGGCGACCAGCTGGACACGGGCCTCGACGTACTTCTCCTGCCGAAAGAGGATCCGGCCACGTAGGGCCGCGTTGATGTCGGGACGCAGACCGCGCCGGTCGAGCACATCGAGCATGGCCAGGGCCTCGGCCGCGGCACGGTCGCGCTGGGCCGGGAAGAGGGCCAGAGCCATGAGATCCATCTGCAGGGCGACGTAACTCCAGGGCGAACCCGCCACGTAGTGGCCGTGGGCGAAACTCGTCACGCTGGGAGTCTGGCCGTCGGGAACGCCGAAGACCAGGGGACTGCGAATGTCCAAGGTCGCCGGGAAATAGAGAGAATGGATCGGGTCCGCGTAGGAGGCCACGTAGAATTGGACCGCCGAGGGATCCTCGAGCAGCTGGGCCACGAGGCCCAGGTCGTTCCAGAACCGACGCTCGTGGGCGAAAACGGCCTGGAAGCCGATCTTCCAGCCCTGGCCGCGCAGATCCTTGACGTCCACGGGGAGGTCGTCCTGCTCCTCCTCCAGGGCGCCGAACGCCGCCACCGGATCGCCTTGCGCCAGGTGCGCCTGGGACCGGACCCACTGCTCCGGCCAGCCCGTCGTGCGCTCGATGACACCGCCGTTGCGGGGGTCGAACCAGCGGATATCGCGCTCGGGCAGGCATCTCGCCAACCGGATGGCGTCCGTGAACCGGCCCGCGTCCGCCAGCAGGAGCCCCTTGACCAGGAGCAGGTCCTCGTCCCCCGGAAACTCCTCGAGACCCACGTCGACCGCAGCCAGCCCTTGGTCCTGGAATGCCAGCTCCCGCAGTGCCCAGGCCAGGTCGCGGTGCGTGCGGAGCATGGTCTCCCGGTCGGCCGGCCCCGCGTGGCGCGCGGCGAGCAGAGCCAATTCCAGGCAGTCGCGCGCCGCCGCGCGATCACCCACGACCAGGCGCAGGTGGCCCAGTTCGGACCAGGCCTCCACCCAGGCCCCGTCCGCCTCCAGGCACGCTTCCAGGGAGACCATGGCGTCGGCCATGCCGATCATGACCCGTCGGCGGTCCGGCGGTTCGTACATGAACTGCCGGGGACGTTCGATCCGGCGCCGGCGCGAATCCAGGATCCCGGCGAACTCCCGCCAACGGCGTTCCTCTGCCTCGGCCCACGCCCGGCGGGCCAGGCGCTCCTCCGGCGGCAAGCTCGCGGCGTCCAGGAGCCCGGCGTCGTGATCCACGGTGTCGGATTTCGCGACGGTCCGGAGATCGTTGACGATGACAGCCGTGTTGGCGTTGGGCGTGGGACTGCACGCACATAAGGAAACGACCGCCAAGAGGGCGGCCGCCATCGACATGTATCTCGGCATCGATACCCCTCCAGCCCGCGGGAAGGCGGTGGGATCCCCCCCCTTGGTCGCGCGGGTCGGGATGAGAATACAGGATCGGGCGAACTCGGGCAACCGGTGGCCGCTTGATCTCTGACCCGAATTTCTGCTAATATTATGAGGCCTCAATGAGCCGCTGCCGGATCCCCGGTGCGGCTTTCCCACATTACGGCCACGAAGCGGAGATGCCCCCGATGACGCGCACCTTTATCTTCCTGATCGCCCTCCTCCTGCTCGCCGCGCCCGCCTTCGCCCAGCTCGACGTGGGTGGCTGGGAGGTCACCCAGGAGAACAGCACCGTGAGCGTCGTCCTGCCCGCCGGTACGGTGGTGCAGCCCGGCGGCTACCTCATCCTGTGCCGCAACGCCACCCAGGCCGAGTTCGAGTCTTTCTACGGCCTGACCCTGGGCGGCAACGTGGTCTACCTGAGCAACGACGTGGACAATCCCGTGGTGCCCATGATCAACGGCGACGAGATCTACCGGATCTTCGACGGCACGAGCACCCTGGTGCACGGGCCTACCCCCGCCTTCGACCAGGCCAACGGCCGCTCCCACTTCCGCAACGATCCCGAGGCGGCCGGCTGGACCTCCTACTCGGACACTCCCAGCCCGGGCAGCGGGGTCGAGGCTCCCGACGCCACCATCAGCGGCCTGGTGGTCTCCGAGGTCCACGACGCCACCACCTACCGCTACGAGTTCATCGAACTGTACTACGACGGTACCGGCGGCACCGGCAACCAGTCGCCGGTGATCTCGACCGTGGCCGTGAGTCCCACCGATCCCGAGGCCGGCGACAACGTGGTGGTCACCGCCACGGCCTACGATCCGGACGGCGTGCTGGTGGACGTGTGGCTGTACCACCGCCAGGGCGGCGGCGCCTACACGGACGTGACCATGAGCCCCGCCGGCGGCAACGAATGGACCGCCTCCATATCCAGCGTCACCGGCGACCAGTTCCTCGAGTACTACGTGGTGTGCGAGGACGACGCGGGCGCCCAGACCAGCAATCCCGTCGGCGCGCCCACCTCGGTGCACTCGGTGTGGGTGTCGGCCGTCACCGGACCGGGCAAGGTCGTCCTCTTCGACCACGCCCACGACCAGGACGCCGGCAGCAACGGCAACTGGCGTGTGGACGACAACCACCCGAATCCTTCGCCGACCACGCCCACCTCGGAGACGAGCTGGAACGGCCAGCTCTCCAGCTGGGGCTACGAGCTCTTCCTGGCCGGACACACGGTGCGCTCCACGACCACCGCCCTGTCGGCGAGCGTCCTGGCCGGCGTCGACCTGCTGGTCATCCCCGAGCCCCAGAATCCGTTCACCGGGTCCGAGATCGAAGCCGTGCGGCAGTTCGTCTTCGGCGGCGGGTCCCTCTTCTTCATCACCGACCACAACAGTTCCGACCGCAACAGCAACGGCTGGGACAGCCCGAGCATCTTCGGCGGCTACAGCGTGCCCCACATCTCCGACGCCGTGGGTTCGGACACGGAGACCTTCTGCGGCGCCCTCTTCGGCCTCCACGTCCACGTGAAGGACGAAGGCCTGAACAGCATCTCCGGCAGCCACACCACCGTGGCCACTGACCCGACCAACCCGGTCATCCACGGCTCCTACGGCACGGTCACCGAGCTGTACTGGCACGTGGGCAACGTCATGAGCCTCTGGCCCGGCGCCAACCCGAACCTGACCGACGTGGGCGGACTGGTGAGCCGCAACGCGGGCGAGCCCCACCTCATGGCCTGGTCCCGCTACGGCAACGGCAAGGTCATCGGCTGGGGGGACAGCTCCTCCATGGCCGACGGCACCGGCAGCGAGTCCCACGCCGACAACTGGACCGAGGCGAGCCACCGGGCGGCCTTCCTCAACGGCACCATGTGGCTGCTGGCCAACGACCTCAGCGGTGTGGAGGACACTCCCTCGCCCTTCGGCGTGCAACTCGAGGCCTACCCCAACCCCTTCAACCCCCAGACCACCGTGGCCTTCGAGCTGGGTGTCGACGGCCCCGTACGCCTGGATGTGTACGACGTGGCTGGGCGGCATGTGCGCCAGCTGCTGGACGAGAGCCGCGCCGCCGGCCGACACGAGGTAAGCTGGGACGGATCCGACGGCCAGGGCCGCGGGCTGCCCAGTGGCGTGTACTTCGTGACCTCGCGGGGGGCGGGCGCCGTGAACGTGACGAAGGTGGTGCTCGCCAAGTAGGCACCCGCCGGACGTTGTGGTCCCGCCATTGCGAATTCAGTTGGGATGCCAACCCCGGTTTGCCCTCGACGCCCGCGTCCGCTACCATTCCCGGCGTCGTTACCGCACCCCAGCCCGAGGTCCGTGCCTTGCCTGAACAAGCCCGCCCCGCCCCCAGCCTCGACAACGTGGTCGTGATCCTCAGCCGCACCACCGAGCCCATGAACATCGGTGCCGCCTGTCGCGCCATGAAGACCATGGGATTGAGCCGGCTGCGTCTCATCTCGCCCCTGAACCCCAAGGGCAAGAGCGCCCACGCCCTGGCCCACGGCGCCGAGGACATCCTCGAGAATGCCCAGGTGGTGGACGACGTCATGGACGCCATCGGCGACTGCCAGGTGATCACCGGCACCACGGCCCGGCAACGCCAGCTCCGCAAGAACGCCCTGCTGACCCCGGCGGAGATGAGCAACCACATCGCCGACGCCAGCCGGGACGCCACCGTGGCCATCCTCTTCGGGACCGAGCGCACGGGCCTGACCAACGACGAGGCCGACATCTGCCGCTACCTGTCCACCGTGGACACGGCCCCCGAGCAGCCCAGCCTCAACCTGGCCCAGGCGGTGATGCTGTACAGCTGGGAGATCCGCCAGGCGGTCCAACGGGCCGGCGCCGACACGGCCCGCACCACGCCCCTACCGCCCCGGGGCGAGGGCTTTCTCCGGCCGGAAATGCGCGTGCGGCATCCCCACCGCTCCACCAAGCTGCCGGACCAGCGCCAGCTCGACACCATGTACGCCCACCTGGCCTACACCATGGGGCAGGTGGAGTACTCGCCGGCCGAGCGTCTCAAGTTCCTCACCTACCTGCGGCAGCTGCACATGCGCGCCGGCATCGTCGATTGGGAGACCCACATCTACCACATCTTCTGCGCGCGCATCCTCAAGGGTCTGGGCGTGCCCAAGTTCGACGGCGAGGTTCCCGCCGACCTCTTCGACGACGAGAACGACTGAGCCGAACGGAGAAAGGCCCGGACAGCCAAGCGATCCGGGCCTTCGTACGAGCGCGAGAGTCGGGCTAGCCCAGGGAGAGCTGACCCACCGCCTCCAGGACGGCCTCGTACTCCTGCGTGAGGTTGGTGTCGTAGGCACGCACCGTGTCCAGATCGGCGTTGCGCGCGGCCATCTCGATCTCCTTGCAGACCAAGGTCAGACGCTCGGCGCCGTAGGTGGCGCAGGCGCCCTTGAGGCTGTGGGCTTTCTCGACCACCGACTGGACGTCACCGTCCTGGGCGGCTTGGCGGATACCTTCATAGAGGGTCGGGGCGTGTTCGAGGAAGAGGTCACGTAGTTCGACGAGGATCTCGGGAGCTCCACCGAATTCCTTCATCATGCGGGATTCGTCGATGGTTGGGACATCAGGGCCCGGCAAGCTAAGATGCGTGCTCACTTTCCATTCCCCTCTCGCGGAAATCTGGCGTATGAATCTGGTCCATAATATCGGCAAATAGTCATAAATCTTTACTTCTTATAATCCCAGAGCGGCGTTTTTTTACTAACGCAACCTCGGCGGGAACTCCCGCGCCACAAGGAGTGTAGCAGCGGATCGTGGCGCCCGTGCGACGCCCGACTCGCCGTTGGCGGTCGCCCCGACCGACCATGGACCCGCGGACGCCCCGGCGCCCGCCCACCCCATGGGGGCAGACATCTTGAATACTTCCCACCTGCCGCGACGCTTGGCCGTCGCTATCGCTGTTTTTTTTCTGTCACCCAGCCTCCCGACCACCGCCTTCGCGGCGCAGACCGTCGACCTGCCCGCGGACCCGCCCGCCCGGCGCTCTGTCGCCCTGGAGGAGGTGTGGCGCCTGGGCGGTGAGGAGGACGACGGGGTCCTGCTCGGACTCGTCACCGGCGGCGTGCTGGACGACGACGGCAACGTCCTACTGGTGGATCAGCAACTCGCGCGAGTGCTGGTCGTCTCCCCCGGTGGTGAGGTGCTCGTCACCCTCGGCCGCGAGGGTGACGGTCCCGGCGAGATGCGCCGTCTCCTCAGCGCCTTCGCGGCCGGTGAACGCGTGGGCATGGTCCAGGGCTACCCTGGTCGGGTGGTTTTCCTGGACCGCGAGGGGCTGCCCGCCGGGGGGTTCGACCTGGGCGGCGAAGCGGCGGAGGGCGGTTTCTTCGCCATACGTGACTTGCATTGCACCGGCACGGCCCTGATCGCCCATACGAGCCGCAGCACCTTCGACGAGAACGAAGGCAAGTCGAGCACCCGTTCGGCCCTGTCCGTCATGGATCTGGATGGCACCCTCGCCGCCGAACTGGTCTCGCACCAGGTGGAACGCGGCACGCGTCATGTGGTCATGGACGAATCCGCTTCCTGGGCCGAATTCGCCACCTGGGCCGTCAGCCCCCGGGGCGTCGTCGGCACTTTGGCTGAACGGGATGCCTGGGCCGTGAACGAACGGAACCTGGATGGCGAACTCCTGCGCGTCCTGCGCCGCCCTTTCCGGCCCCGCAAACGCACCGCCGAGGAGAAGGAGGAGGCCGTCTCGCGCATCCGTCTGGCCGTCGTCAGCGGTGGCGCAACCATCGAGAAGAGGCCCCTCGACACGGATCCGGCCATCGTCGATCTCCAGTACGCCGCCGACGGCTATCTCTTCGTGACCAACTGCCATAACGAATCCGGCCGACTCGAGGCGGGGGTGGCCGGCCGCTTCGACGTGGTGGCGCCCGACGGGAAGTTCGTGGAGGAACTGACCCTCACTTTCCCGGACCACGACCCGGAACAGGACGTCCTGGTCATGCTGGACGGCACCCACTTTCTCGTTCTGCGCAACTTCGAGGACGCCGAGAAGGCCATCTACGCGGACTTCCTCAGCGACGAAGAGAAGGAGGACTTGGGCGATGCCGAGCCCCTCGAGGTCGTGCTCGTGAGGGTACCGGACTGAGGGAACGGCGTGTGATGAAGGCCGCTTTGACGGGAACTCCCCTCGCGGCCCAACGTAGCAGCGGATCGTGGCGCCCACGCGACGCCCGACTCGCCAATGGCGGTCGCCCCGACCGGCCATGGACCCCGCGGACGCCCTGGCGCCCGCTCACCCCATGGGGGCAAGCATCTTGAATACCTCGTACCTGCCGCGACGCTTGGCTGTCGCTCTCGCCGTCGTTCTCCTGTCAGCTATCGCCGTCCTACCCGCCCTGTCGGCGGAAACCATCATACTTCCGGCCGATCCGCCCGCCGCGCGCGCCGTCACCCTCGAGGAGATGTGGCGCCTGGGCGGCGAGGAGGACGACGAAGTCCTGCTCGGACTCGTCACCGGCGGCGTGCTGGACGACGACGGCAACGTCCTGCTGGTGGACCGCCAGCTCTCCCAGGTGCTGGTCATCTCGCCCGAAGGCGAGTTGCTCGATACCCTCGGTCGCGAAGGCGACGGCCCGGGTGAGATGCGCCGGCCCCACAGCATCTTCGTGGCCGGTGACCGGGTGGGCATCGTGCAGGGCTTCCCGGCCAAGGTCATCTTCCTGGACCGGCAAGGACTGCCCGCCGGCGAGATGAGCATCGGCGGCGACGCGGCCGAGGGCGGCTTCAACTTCGTGGAAGAAGTGCGCTGGAACGGGCAGGCCCTGCTGGCCAAGTCCGGCCGAGGCACCTTCGACATGGAGTCGGGCAAGTCGTCCACCCGCACGACCCTGTCGGTCCTGGACCTGGAGGGCAATCTGCTGGCGGACCTGGTGCAGCACGACGAGGAACGCGACCTGCAGCGCTTCGTCTTCGACGAGGCCGGTTCCTGGGCCGAATACGCCGCCTGGGCCGTCAGCCCCCAGGGCGTCGCCTACACCACGGCGGAGCGGGACGCCTGGGCGGTGAACGTGCACGATCTCGAGGGCAACCTCGTCCGCACTCTCCGCCGGCCCTTCGAACCTCGCCGGCGCACCGAGGAGGACAAGGACGAGCAGGCCGCCGGCATGATGGTCGTCATCAACGGCCAGCGGCAGGATATCGAGAACAAGGCCCTGGACACGGACCCGGCCATCACCGGCCTCCACTGTGCCGCCGACGGCCGCCTCTTCGCCGTCAACTGCTGGCACGACGACAGTCGCCTCGATCAGGGCGTGGCCCGCTGTTACGACGTGGTCTCCCCCACGGGCGAATACCTGGAGGAGCTGACCCTCACCTTCCCGGGCCTCGTCCCCGAGAAAGACGCCGTGATCTTCCTGGACGGGACCCACTTCCTCATCCTGCGCAACTTCGAGGACGCCCAGGACGCCATGCGCGCCGGCTTCGACGACGGGCAAGAGGAGGAAGAGGAGGACCTGGGCGACGTGGAGCCGCTGGAGGTCGTGTTCGTGAGGATCCCGGGCTAGAGGAGGTAGAGATCGACCAGGACGGTGGCCAGGAAGGCCATCCCCACCCAGGAGTTGATCTCGAAGAAGGCCTTGTCGATGCGCCGCATGTCGCCGCCGCGCACGATGGCCTGCTCCCAGGCCAGCAGGACCGCCACCACGGCGACCCCTAGCATGGTCACGAGGCCGAGGGCCTCCGTGCGGCGCACCGCCGCCGCCAGGCAGGCCACCGCCAGCACGTGGAAGACCCGTGAGAGCACGAGCGCCCGCTCGACTCCCAACCGCGAGGCCAGGGAATGGAGTCCCGCCTCGCGGTCGAATTCCACGTCCTGGACGCCGTAGATGGTGTCGAAACCCGCAACCCAGAACAGGACACCTGCCGCCAGCCACAGGGGGAATGGCGCGAAAGTCCCCGTGACCGCGAGCCAGGCTCCCATCGGGGCGATGGCCAGGCCCAGCCCCAGCACCAGGTGGGCCAGGGGCGAGACCCGCTTCATGTACGAGTAGCCCAGCACCACGACCAGGGCCACGGGCGACAGGGCGAAGCAGAGGGGGTTGAGCTGCCGGGCCGACGCCACCAGCAGCAGACCGCCGACCGCCGCCAGAGCCCCCGCCCCGGCCGGCGAAACGGTGCCCGCGGGCAGATGGCGGTCCGCCGTACGAGGGTTGGCCGCGTCCAGGTGCCTATCCGCCAAGCGGTTGAACGCCATGGCCGCCGTCCGCGCCCCCACCATGGCCGCCATGACCCAGAACAGCACGATCCAGGACGGACGGCCGTCGGCAGCCACCAGCAACGACACCATGGCGAAAGGCATGGCGAAGATGGTGTGCTCGAACTTGACCAGATCCAGGTAGCGGCGAATCAACGACATGTCACGCTCCGAAAACGGTACCACGGCGCCGGGAAGGGGGGAGCATGGTCGCTGCCGGGCCCGTCGTCAAGAGGTCCCCATGACAGAGCCCAGCCGGCGGTCCGCAAGGCTGGCCCCGGGATGGATTCGCCATTTCACATGCCACTCAAGCCATCCCCGTCCGGGCCGATAATTTCCGACGAGACAATATGATCAGGAATTCTGCCGAGCTTGCCGGAGCCTTGGGAGATCGCATGTCCGTCGTCACGACTTCTTGCTGGTTGTGCGCCTTCGTTTTCGGTGCCTCCCTCCTGGCCGCCCCCGCGTCGGCCCTCGATCCCGTGGACGACTTTCGACAGCTCGGGGTGGAGGTCTGGACCTCCCTCGACGGCCTGCCCCAGAACACCGTGCAGGCCATCCACCAGACCCGCGACGGCTACATCTGGCTCGGCACCCAGGAAGGGCTCGTGCGCTTCGACGGCGTGCGCTTCACCACCTTCAGTTCCGCCGATCGCGACGAGTTCCTCCACGACGACATCCAGGCCCTGGCCGAGACGCCGGACGGCACCCTGTGGGTCGCCACCTACGGCGGCGGCGTGCTGCGTATGCGGGGCAGCGAATGCTCCCGGGTCGACGATCTCGGACCCCTGCGGCCCACGGCGACAGTGGTTTCCCTGCGGGTGGCCGCCACGGGACGGCTGTGGATCGGCACCCAGGCCGAAGGGCTCTACTACTGGGAGGACGGGCGCATCCACGACGCCGGCTTCCCCGAGGCCTACCGCGACGCCGGCAACTTCTCGGTCACCGAGACTCCCGACGGCAGCGTGTGGGTCGCCACCAGCCGCGGCCTCATGCGATGCGTGCGCGGTACCTGGTCCCTGGTGGACCTGCCCGGCCGGGACGACCGCTTCGTCTACTCCCTGCACCACGACTCCGACGGCACCGTGTGGATCGGCACCCACGACGAAGTGATCCGCTTCCAGGGCGGCTCGTTCCGGACCTACGCGCCGCCCACCGGCCGCAGTTGGGACTTCGCCCAGGTCATCACGCGCGACCGCCACGGCGTGCTCTGGGTCGGCGCCTACGGCGGCGGCCTGTACCGCCTGCGCGACGACGGACTGATCCACGTGGGCACCCGGGGCTTCATCAGCGACGATTCGGTCCACTCCCTCTGCGAGGACCGGGACGGCTCCCTGTGGGTCGGCACCACCAGCGGCGGTGTCAACCGCCTGCGCGAGACTCCCTTCGCCACGGTGGATGAGAAGGCGGGGCTGCCCACGCGGCACGTGCGCGTCATCGAGACGGCGCCCGACGGCAGCCTCTGGGTCGGCATGGACTCCGGCGGCCTGGCCCATTTGCGCAACGACGGCATCCGGCTCTACGGCCTGGAGGACGGGCTCCCCGCCGTGGTCATCCACGGTCTCGTGGCCGCCCGCGACGGCACTGTGTGGATCGGCACGGACCGCGGCCTGGGCCACCTGGTGGAAGGCCGGATCCAGAACTACACCGTGGCCGACGGCCTGGCCCACGACATGGTCCGCGCTCTCTACGAGGACGCCGAGAGCCGCATCTGGGTTGGCACCAAGGGTGGCGGCCTCAACTGCTACGAGGACGGCGCCTGGACCACCTACGGCGTCGAGGACGGACTGCCCAACGCGGTCGTGCGCTGGGTGGAGGAGGACAGCAAGGGCCGATTGTGGGTCGTCACCGAGAATGGTCCGGCCATCTGGACCGGCGAGAAGTTCATCGCGGCGCCCAGCGACTTCGACATGACCAGCGTCCTGACCATGCACTTCCACGAGGACTCCCAGGGGGTCGTGTGGCTCGCCACCTACGGCGCCGGCATCGTGCGCTGGCAGGACGGCCACGCCGTGTCCCTCGGCGAGAAGGACGGCCTCTTCGACGACACCGTGTACAGCGTCTTCGATGACGACTTCGGGCGCTTGTGGGTCCCCTGCAACCGCGGCATCTACGGCATCCGCTCCGCCGACGTGGATCTGTACCTGGCCGGCGACCTGCCGAAGATCCCCTTCGTGCTCTTCGACCCGGAAGCCGGCTTCCCGGGCACCGAGTGCAACGGCGGCTCCCAAAAATCGGTCCTCAGTCGCGAGGACGGCCGGACCTGGATCGCCACCAATGGCGGCGCCGTCCTCTTCGACCCGACCCGGGTGCAGGCCAACACGGTCCCGCCCTCGGTGGTCATCGAATCATTCATGGTGAACCGTGAACCCATGACCGGCGAGGCCCTGGCCGCCATCGCCCCCGGCCGGCGCGACCTGGAGATCGGCTACACGGGCCTGAGCTTCCCCAACCCCCGCGGCGTGCGCTTCCGTTACATGCTCGAGGGCTTCGATCCCGACTGGATCGACGCCGAGGACCGCCGCACCGCTTATTACACCAACGTGCCGCCGGGCAACTACACCTTCCGGGTGCTGGCCCGCAACGCGGACGGCGTGTGGAGCCCCGTGGGCGCCTCCCAGCAGCTCGCTTTCAAGCCCTGGTTCTACGAAACCACGGCCTTCCGCATCGTCATCGCCATCGGCTTCATGATGGTCGTGTTCAGCGTCTGGGGTTGGCGCTACCGGCTCATGCAGCGCCGCCAGGAAGAACTTGTCGTCCTGGTCAGGGAGAAGACCAGCGAACTGGAGAACGCCAAGGAGGCGGCCGACGCGGCGAGCAAAGCCAAGAGCGAGTTCCTGGCCAACATGAGCCACGAGATCCGCACACCCATGAACGCCATCATCGCCATGACCGATCTCGTGCGCGATTCAGAGCTGAAGCCCGAACAGCGCGAGTCCCTCGACCTGGTGAGCCTCTCGGCCCAGGGTCTGCTGGAATTGCTCAACGACATCCTCGACTTCTCCAAGATCGAGGCGGAGAAGCTCGAACTCTCGCCGCACCGCTTCGAGGTCCGCGACCTGCTGGACGACACTATCCGCACCATCGCCCTGCGAGCCGAGCAGAAGGGCCTGGACCTGTCCGGCCGCGTGGCGCCGGACGTGCCGCCGGTGGTCCACGGCGACTCCCACCGCTTGAAGCAGATCCTGATCAACCTCATCGGCAACGCTATCAAGTTCACGGACCGGGGCGAGGTGTCCGTCGCCATCACCCAGGTGGGACGAGACAACGGCGACGCCATGCTGCGCATCGCCGTCAGCGACACGGGCACCGGCGTTTCGCCCAAGCTGCAGGAAAAGATCTTCGCGCCCTTCTCCCAGGCGGACGCCTCGGTGACCCGGCGCCACGGCGGCACCGGCCTCGGCCTGACCATCTGCACGCGCCTGGTCGCCCTCTTCGGCGGCGAGATCGGCGTGGAGAACAACGTGGACGGCGGCGCCACCTTCCACTTCACCGTGCGCATGCGCGTGGAAGCGGACGTCCAGAGCAGTTGCGAGCCCGCCCCCGGCGACGGTCTCGACCTGGGTCGTATGCTCCTGGTGGACACCAGCCGGCGCCATCGCAGTCGCCTGGCGGAGGTCCTGCGCGCCTGGGGCGCCAGGCCCGACACGGCCTCCACGGCCACCGAAGCCCTGCAGATGATCGACGCCGCGGCCGCCGAAGACCAACCCTACGGCTGCGTGCTGGCCGAACACGCCCCCCCGGAGGTGGACGGCCAGGCCATCGCCGCCGCCGCCGACGGCTCCCCGGTGCTGATCTTGGCCAGCCTCGGCCGCATGGGCGAAGCCCGACACATCGACACCCCCGACGTGGCCGGTCACATGGTCAAACCGGTGAAGCAGAAGGAACTGCTGCGCGCCCTGCGTCGGCTCGTTCCGAAGGTCGGCCAGGAGAAGAAGAAGGCGCGCAAGGCCGCGGCCAAGGTGGAGCACGTGGGCGAGCGCCTGCGCATCCTCATAGCCGAGGACAACCCCATCAACCAGACGGTGGTGCAGCGCATCCTGGAACGGAAAGGCCACGTGACGACCATTGTCGACAACGGTCGCGCCGCCCTGGACGCCATCGACGAGAAGCCCTTCGACGTGGTGCTCATGGACGTGCAGATGCCCATCCTGGACGGACTCGAGGCCACTTCTCAACTGCGCCTGGCCGAGGCCGCCCAGGGTCGCAGCCGACTGCCGGTCATCGCCCTGACGGCCCACGCCATGGTGGGCGACCGGGAGCGGTGCCTCGAGGCGGGGGTCGACGAGTACGTGAGCAAGCCCATCGATGCGACGGTGCTGTTGAATACGATCGCGGCATTGCTGGAGGGTGTGGAGGCGGTGGAGGTCTGACCGCCGCCCGGAACGAGTTTGACGCGGCGCACACGAACCGGATATATACTTCCTGCACGCAACGGTGGCTTTTCCCAGACCCGCTCCGACGGTTCCAGCAGGAGGGTGCTTCCCATGACCCGCCGCCTGATCTTCGCGATCTGCCTGACCGTCCTGACGCTGACGGCTTCCTGCGGATCCGGACCGGACGGGTCCTCCACGCCCAACATCCTTCTCATCACTCTCGACACGACCCGGACCGACCACATGTCGGTATACGGCCATGCCCACCGCACGACACCGTTCCTGGAGGAATTCGCCCGCGAGGGCACGGTATTCCTGGAGGCCTACAGTTCCGCGCCCGCCACGGCGCCGTCCCATGCCACGCTCTTCACGTCCCTGTCGCCCTTGACCCACCGCGTGGTGAAGAATGCCATCACCCTCGGCGAGCACCAGGTCACCCTGGCGGAGATGCTGCGCGACCGGGGCTACAGAACAGCGGCGGTGCTCAGCTCGTTCGTCATGAACGCCAAGTTCGGCCTCGACCAGGGCTTCGACCACTACGACGACGATTTGCCGGCGCTTGGCTCATCGATCCGCCAGGTGGAGTGGGAGGGCGAGAAGGTCATCGGTGGTTTCGACCGGCGCGCCACCGAGACCACGGACCGCGCCGTGGACTGGCTCACCAACGAACGGCCGGCGGACGCGCCCTTCTTCCTATTCGTCCACTACTTCGACCCCCACGATCCCTACAAGCCGCCCCCGCCCTACCGCAGCCGGTTCGTCGACAAGTCCATCACAAAACGCTTCGAGCGCCGCATAAACAGCCTCTACGACGGTGAGATCGCCTATACGGACGATCAATTGCGCCGCCTCTTTGCATCCCTCGACAGCCTGGGTCTCGCCGACGACACCCTCGTCATCATCACCGGCGATCACGGCGAGGGCCTCATGCAGCGCGGCTACCAGTTCCACGGCGCCCACATCTACGACGAGGCTGTCCGCGTACCCCTGCTGCTGCGCTGGCCCGGCCGGGTCGTGAGCGGCGCCCGGATCGCGGGCGCGGTGACCATCGCCGACGTGGTGCCGACGATCCACGACCTGCTGGGCTGGAAAGCGGAGAGGCTCCTGTTCCAGGGACGCAGCCTGGCCCCGGCCCTCGGAGCCGGCGGATCCCCGCCGGCGGACCTGCCCGTGTTCCTGTACCGGATCCCCTACGACCCCCACGAAGAACTCGGCGTGTGGGTGGACGGCGAGAAGCACGCGGTCCGGTTCGGGAAATGGAAATACCTGGTATCCGAGAGCGAAGAAACGGTCGAGTTGTACGACCTCGACGCCGACCCAGGCGAACTCGTCGACGTGGCGGATCTCCATCCCGACCGAACCAGCGAGTTGGCCGCCATGCTCGCCGACTGGCGCGCGGCCGTCACGCGGGACGACTCCCTGGCCATCCAGCCGGAACTCTCGGAATCGGAAATTCAGAAGTTGAGGGCTCTGGGTTATACCCAGTGAGGCTGCAGTCGACGTCAGTCGACTTCCCCCCACCGCGGCGCCAGGTCCATATCCACACCCAAGTGATCGCACACCCGCTGCACGATGAAATCCACCAGATCGGCCATCGATTGCGGGCGATGATAGAATCCCGGCGCCGCCGGAATGACCAGCGCCCCTCGCCGGCTCAGCTCGGCCAGGTTCGTCAGGTGGTGGGTGGCCATGGGCGTTTCCCGCGGTACGAGGATGAGCGGCCGCCGCTCCTTGAGACACACGTCCGCCGCCCTCAGGAGCAAGGATTCGCTGGTGCCTGCGCGTATTCTCGCAGCGGTACCCATGGAGCAGGGCACGACCACCAGGGGACCTCCCCGAGCCGAGCCGCTGGCCAAGGGCGCCGTGAATTCCTGTCGGCCCCAAACCTTCAAGCGGCCGGGACCGCGGGACTCCAGGTCAGCGACGATCTCTTCGACCGGCTTCTGCAGTTCCACCGGCGCCGTCTGGGCCACGGCGTCCGAATGCACCAGATGCACGTCCCGCCCCGCTTCCAGCAGCACCTCCACCAGCCTCACGCCGTAGACCAGACCGCTGGCCCCGGTCCAGGCCACGCCGATGGCCGGTGGCGCGCTCACGGCAGCCTCCCGCCGACCAGGTGGGCGATGCCGAAGGTCTGCCGCTCGGTGAAGACCCCGCCGAAGCCGTGCTCGGCGAGCAGTGCCGAAAACTCGCTGGTGGTCAGGAATTCGTCCATGGAGCCGGGCAGGTAGGTGTAGGCGGCGCCGTCGCGTCCCACCAGGCGGCCCAGAGTCGGAACCACCGTCCGTAGCAGCCAACGCACCGGACGTGCCACGCCGCGATGCTCGCCGCCGCCCGCCGGGTCGTCCCGGAAGAACTCCAGCACCAGGAGTTGGCCGCCGGGGCGCAGCACCCGGACGATCTCCGCCATGCCCGCTCGCACATCGGCGAAGTTACGCACGCCGAAGCCCACGGTGACGGCGTCGACGGAGTGGTTCTTGAACGGTAGGCTCATGGCGTCGGCCGCTGCGAGCCTGAGCTGTTCGGCGCCCCGCTTGCTGCGGCTGCCCTCGAGCATCTCGGGACAGAAGTCGGCGGCGATCCAGGCGCGGCCCCGCCCGGCCTTCATGGCCTCCAGGGCCAGGTCGCCCGTGCCGGCGCAGAGGTCCAGGACTTCCCAGGTATCGTGATCCAGACGCGCGACCACGCGACGACGCCAGGTCCGGTCCCGGTTGAAGCTCAGCAGGTGGTTCATGAAGTCGTAGACGCCGCTGATGCGGGCGAACATGGCCCGCACCTCGCGGCCGTGGGTCGCGCCGTCGCGCACGGTCCAGGCGCCGGCCTCGCGGCCGTGGATCTCCTCGCGGAAGCCGCTCACGCGTTGCCCTTGAGGCGAACCAGGAGATCGGCCCACTTCTCGTTGACCAGGTCGGTAACGGCCGGATCCATGGTCACCGTATCGGGCCACTCCCGTTCGAAACCGTACTCGCCGGGCAGCTTGGCAGTGGCGTCGATGCCCATCTTGCCGCCGTAACAGGCGTGGTTCGTGGCGTGGTCGAGCTGGTCGATGGGGCCTTCGCTGAAGAAGACGTCCCGACCCGGATCGATGCTGCCGGTGACGCGCCAGAGCACGTCGTTGAGGTTCTGGGGATCCACGTCCTCGTCCACGACGATGATGTTCTTGGAGAACATGATCTGCCCCGTGCCCCACATGGCCTGGCACACCTTGCGCGCGTGGCCGGGGTACGATTTACGGATGGCCACGATGACGAGATTATGGAAACAAGCCGCCGCCGGCAGGTGGTAGTCGACGATCTCGGGCAGGGGCACCTTGATCAAGGGCAGGAAGAGACGCTCCGTGGCCCAGCCCAGCCAGCCGTCCTCCATGGGCGGCTTGCCCACGATGGTGGCCGGGTAGATGGGATCCCTCCGGCTGGTGATGGCCGTCACGTGGAAGACGGGGAATTCCTCGGCCAGACTGTACCAGCCGGTGTGGTCGCCGAAGTCGCCTTCCATTCTTCGTTCACCTGGATCGACGTAGCCTTCGATGACGAAGTCGGCCTCGGCGGGGACTTCCAGATCGCAGGTCAGGGCCTTGGTCATGGTCACGGGCCGGCCCATGAGGAAGCCGGCGAAGAGCGCTTCATCGATATCCGGGGGCAGGGGCGCCGTGGCAGCGTAGGTCAGGGCGGGCGGACCGCCGAGGGCCACGCACACGGGCATGCGCTCGCCGCGTTTCTCGTACTCCGCGTAGTGGGAGGCGCCGGTCTTGTGGAGCTGCCAGTGCATGCCGGTGGTCACGCCGTCGTACACCTGCATGCGGTACATGCCGAGGTTGCGGCGGCCGTTCTCCGGGTTGCGCGTGATGACGAGCGGCAGGGTGATGTAGGGGCCGCCGTCCTTGGGCCAGGTCGTGAGCACGGGCATGAGGTCGAGCAGGCCGGAACGCGCAAGGTCCTCGCCCTGGACCACCACGTCCTGGCAGGGGCCGCGGTCCACGGTCCTGGGTGTCGTGCCGCCCCAGTCCTTGAGTTTGCCCAGCATGCGGACCTTGTCCCACAGGCTTTCGGGCGGACCCATGGCCAGAGGTTCCTCGATACGCGCCACCGCTTCGTCCATGGACTCGCAACCCAGGGCCCAGGCCATGCGGCGGCGGCTGGCGAAGAGGTTCATGAGCAGGGGCACCGGCGCGCCATCGGGACCGCGGGCGGCCACCGTACGTCCGGAGGTTCGACCAAGATCACCGGGCATCGGGTTCTCGAAGAGGAGGGCCGGGTGCTCGCCGTCCTTGACGAAACGGTCCGCTATTTCGGTGGCCTCCAGGTACGGATCGACCGGTTCGGTGATACGGATCAACTCGCCCTGGTCCTCGAGGAAGCGCACGAATGAGCGGAGATCGTGAACGGGGATGCGGGCCATGCTCGTTCCTCGCGGATTGGTCGCTGCCGGAAGGGGCGCGGCCCGTGGAGTCGGTCGTGGACCATGGGTGAATCTCTGTCCGAGAACCTAACAGGGCCCCCTCAAGGCGGCAAGAGGGGGCCCCGGGACGGGCCGACGGTGATGCTCCGGGGCGAGGCCTAGGCCTTGGCCTCGAACCGCCGCTTGATGTCCAGCTGGAAGTCCGAGATGGACTTCAGATTCTGGTCCACGTCCAGCTCGCGCAAGGCCCGCTCATAGTCCTCCGGGTGGACGTGCATGATGTAACGGTACCCGCCCCGGCCGTCGGTGACGCCCGTGCTGCTGGAAACGTTGATGCTGGCATCGCACAGAGTCTGGTGGATGTCCACCAGGGCACCCAGTTCGTCGTCTCCATGCACGATGAACGCGTGGTGTGGGCCGACCAGGCGCAGTCCCTCGTGGCGCGCCAGGTCACCCAGCCAGGTGGCGTTCAGGGGGTAGATGACGAGTTGCGTGCGATCGCGCCCGACAGGGAACGCGTTGAACGCCAGCAGGTTCACCTCCTCGGAAGCGAGGGTCTCGAGGAACTTGCAGCCCACGCCGGGCCGGTCCTCCACGGTGGTGTAATAGTAGTCGACCGAATAGATGGTGGCAGTCATAACTGCCCTCCTTCGTTCGCGGCATGCCGCCGTGCCGTGCGAAGCCGCGTGGGGTACGGCTCCGTGTCGGGGCGCCTCGCGCCGTCGGCTCGGTGATCCGCGGAAGGAGGTCCGGCGGGGCCGGGCTGCTTCCTTCGATGTCCTTCTCGTAGGTGACCACCGTGTGTGACGGCTGCTGTCTGTTACGAGTACGCCGGAGAAAGGTTCATTCGGGACCTCATTCCCTGGGAAGTCCCATTCACATTGTACCACAGTCCTGTCCCGATGCACGGAACAAAGTGTCCCATGTGTCCCAATCTATGATGTTTGGTGATTATTCGTGCTCCTATCATGGGGGGCACGGGCCGATTTTTGTAAGGAAATCCCCGATTTCAGAGATGCGTCCAGATTTCCACACTGGGCTTGGCAGGCCGGGTCAAGACCACGTCGACCGCGCCGTGGCGTTCGGGTTGGCCGTCGCCGTGCCGGTGCTCCGGACCAAACCCCTCCCAGTGGTGGACCACCTGCCAGCCGGGGAAAAAGTCGAGGATCTCGTCGGGGTGCAGATAGAAGCGGTGCCGGTCGCCGGACGGGTCGCGGAAGCTGCGGGGACCAGTGGCCTCCCAGCCGACGGCTGGATCTTCGCAGCGCGGGTCGCCCGTGTGCCACGCCGTGAGAAAGAGGTGCCCCCCGGGGCGGACCCAGTCCCGGAGCTTTTCCGTCAACCGGGCCGCGTCCGGGGGCGGAAGCATCTGCAGAAGCCCGAAGCAGAGGACCGCGTCGAAAGGGGTGTCCGGGCAATAGGTGCGAAAGTCGGTCAATTCTGCGGCAAGGGGCAGATCCTCCCCGGCGGCGATGGCCATGACCGTCTCCACGGACACGGCGGAGGTGTCGATACCCGCGACCACGCAGCCACGGCGGGCCAGGGGCAGGGCGTTGCGGCCCTGGCCCACTCCCAGATCGAGGATGCGGGCGCCCGGCGGCAGCAGATCGGCGTGATCACGCAGGAGTTCCGACGGCTCGGGTCCGAACCAATCGGCCTGGCGATAGGCGTCGTCATAGTTCTCGCTCACGGTCTCTCCGTTCCTGGATTTATTTCCGCAGGGGCATCCGCATGTTATCATGATACGGACGATCGTTGATGGACTGCGAACCGGGGGTTGAGCTTTGGCGGCCATGTGCGTGGTCCTGCGACGAACATGAAGAATATCCGCTTCCATTTGCCGGTCCTCGCCCTCCTCGTCGCCGTGGTCTATGCGGCGTTCGGACGTATCCTGTCGACCCCCCTGTGGAACGCCACCGACGCCCAGATCCTCTGCGACGCCCACGTTCTGAGCCTCGACCCCACGGCCATGTTCGCCCACGGGGGTTTCTACTTCAGCCAACCCCTGCTGAATCTCGTCTTCCTGGCCGAGTACCGCCTCTTCGGTCTCGAACCCGCCGGCTACATCGCCGTGAGCCTGGCCATCCACGCGGCGAATGCCTTCGTGGTGTACATGCTCGTCAACATGCTCTTCCCGCGTCAGAAGATGGCGCTGCTGGCGTCGATCCTGTTCGCATTCGGGGTGGGCAGCTATGGTCGCATCTTCACCAGCATCCACCAACTCGAGTCACTGCTGCTGGCCTCCTTCCACCTGCTCGTACTCTACTTCTTCATCCGCAACGACTTCCGGCGTGACGGGCGTATACTCTCGCCGCTCTTCGCACTGGGTCTCGGCCTGTTCCTGATGACCGGGCTGACCAAGGCCGCGTCGTTCTCGCTGGTGCTGACCCTGATGGCGTACAAGGTCTTTTTCCACGGCTTCCGGTGGCGCAAGGTGCTGTCGGCAGACATCATCCTCTTTTTCGTGGTGGCGGTGGCGTTCCATGCCGCCCAGAGTCGTCTCGGCTATCGCGGGGTCACCGTCTTCGACGAACCGACGACCTTCACCAACGTCACCCTGCTCTCGGTGAAGAACCTCTTCCGCTACTTGAACCTCATGTTCTTCCCCCTGCAATCGAGTGCGCTGGCTGAACAGTTGCCGTTCTGGATCGATTGGCTGTACGACGCCCGGCGGGTGATCCGGGTCTTCATCACCATGGCCGTCATCTCCTACAGCTTCTTCGGATTCGTCTTCGGCAGCCGGGCCATCCGCTTCTTCATCGCCTTCACCTACGTGACGTTGCTGCCCTTCACGGCCCACTCGGCCGGCGGCGCCTGGCTCAACCTCAGCCACCTCTACCTGACCTCGCTGGGCTTCTGCGTCATCCTCGCCGCCGGCACGGTGGGTACGTGCAACCTCCTGGAGCGCCGGCATTGGCGCCGCTTCGCCCCCTACGCCGTTCCCCTGGTCTTCGCGGTCGTCTCGATCATCATGACCACCTGGCTGGACCGCCGGCACCGCGCCATCGCCGCGAGACCCGAAGCGGTCCGGATGAGGGCGGAGATGGAAGCCACCTGTTTGCAGATCGATCAGGAGCCCGACCGCGAAAACCCGTGATTCCGGTGCGATTTTCTTGGTGCAGGGGCAGAACGGGCAGTATGTTTCCGGTCTGTATTCCATGCGCCCCGCGGGGCGGGACAAGGGCACGCACAAGGAGACCGGGACATGGCCAAGTACAAGATCGGTTGGATGCCGGGCGACGGTGTCGGCGTCGACGTCATGGACGCGACCAAGGTCGTGTTGGACAAGCTGGGCTTCGACGCTGAGTACGTCCATGGGGACATCGGCTGGGAGTTCTGGCGCACGGAAGCCAACCCCCTGCCGGACCGTACCATCGACATGCTGAACAGCGTGGACGCCGCTCTCTTCGGCGCCATCACCAGCATGCCCAAGGAGGAGGCTGAGGAGGCCCTGGCCGACGGGCTGAAGGGCACCGGCAAGGTCTACCGCAGCCCCATCGTGCGGCTGCGCCAGGAGTTCAACCTCAAGACGAACCTGCGACCCTGCAAGGCCTACACGGGCAACCCCTTGAACTTCAAGGACGGACTCGATCTGGTCGTTTTCCGCCAGAACACAGAGGGTCTGTATGCGGGCGTGGAGTACCATCCGCTGCCCCAGGACGTGCGCGAGAAGCTGACTTCGACCCACCCGGCGCAGATGGGCAAGATGGACGGCGTGGACAACGAGGACATCGCCATCAGTTGCCGCATCTTCACCCGCGCGGGCTGCCAGAACATCATCCGCGACGGCTTCGAGTACGCCAAGAAGTTCGGCTACAAGTCAGTGACCATCGTCGAGAAGCCCAACGTGATCCGCGAGACCAGCGGCCTGATGATCCGCGAGGCCCGCAAGATCGCCAAGGACTACCCCGGCATCGAGCTGTGGGAAACCAACATCGACGCCATGTGCATGTGGCTGGTGAAGAATCCCCAGGACTACGGGGTGCTGGTGGCATCGAACATGTTCGGCGACATCATCAGCGACCTCTGCGCCCAGCTGGTGGGCGGCCTCGGCTTCGCCTGCAGCGGCAACATCGGCGACAAGGTGGCCGTGTTCGAGCCCAGCCACGGCTCGGCGCCCAAGTACGTGGGCATGAACAAGGTCAACCCCATTGCCATGATCCTGTCGGCCAAGATGATGCTCGACCACCTGGGCGAGGTCGACATGGCCAAGAAGCTCGAGGCCGCCGTGGAAGCGGTCATCGCCGAGGGCAAGGTCAGGACCTACGACATGGGCGGCTCCAACACGACGACCGAGATGGCGGAGGCCGTGGCGACCCACTGCTAGCCTGAAGCACAGGTCGATTCTGTAGTTGTGAAGAAAGAACCCCCGGAAGGTAATCCTCCGGGGGTTCTGCTTCACGGCGCCGCGACCATCGCCGCCTGCGGCGTTCTTTCAGGTCGAGCGGCTCACGCGCCCGAGCACCGGGCGCTACCGCCCCAGTTCGGGGTGGTTCCGGATGTCTCCTTTGATCTCGAAGACCTTGTTGATCTCGAATCGGTGACTCTCCGTCGCGAAGTCGTAGTTGCCGTGCGTAGTATAAAAGTACCTAGCCGTCCTGTCCGGGATGGGATATTTGCTCGGGTCCTCCTTGATCCCCTTGCATCCTCCCAGCGCCGAACAGATGATGGATGCCACGTCGCTGTTCTGCATGAGAACGTCGGAGGTCTCCATTGGACCCCTGCTGCCGAAATCCTTGATCAGGAGCATGGGATTCACCGCGGCCTTGTACCATTCGCCGCCATAATCCCCGGCACCGTGGTCAGCCGCGATGATGATCTTCGTGTTGTCATAGACGTCGTTGTCCAACATCCATTGGAACCAGTCGGCCAGGGATTCCAGAACACAGCGGGTTCAGTTGATTCGCGATTCATGGGAATACATGTTTTCGTGGCCGGCGGCCAGCGGCCGGCAGTCCGCGTCGAGATTAAACGGGGCGATGAGTTCCCGGTTCCAGTACAGGGCGAACTGGGAAGTCGCCTCGTCGTCGGCTACGCTCAATTCGGGCGAGGACTTCAACATCAGGTATTCGTGGTATCTCTTGTTCACGCTGACGGCGAGTTGCAAAGACCCCTCCAGCGCGTCCGCCCAGCCCTTGCTCTTGTACAGCTCCGGTTTGAGCGAAAAGGGCAGGACCTTGAAAATCGAAAAATACTGCACAGCCTTCTCGTCGAAGACTGGTATGGATTCGAAGTCGAACTTGTCTTCCAGGGCGCTCTTGTACTTGACCATCCATGAGCAGAGCGCGGCGTCCTCGATGTATCGACAACCGCAGAAGACCGGGTCGATGAAAGTGCTGGTATAGCCCTTTTCCTTCAGCGTGCTGGCGAGCCAGCCGTATGCGTCTTGTATGTGCTCGAGGATCGGCTTGTCATTCCGCTCGTTGATCCTGTCCGGGAAATACCTGTCACCCCCGATCAGGGCAGCGGTACTGGGCATGGTATAGGACCCCGCCGAAACCGTGTTGGGATAGAACATGAAGCCGTCGAACCGGCCGCCTCGATCATCCTCCGCCATCAGGTCGGGCAGGACGTACCCCGCCCCGGCATCCGGTATGATGAGCAGGATATTCTGCTCGTCCCGGGCGAATCGGAAGATCTCTCCGAGTTCCAGCTGGTTGTCGTTCGTGTCGGCGCTCGCGGTCCCGTTGTCCAGGTAATCCCGTGACGAGGTGACCAGATCGTATCCTGCACTCACGAAGAGGAAGCTGAAGACGACGGCGAAGAAGATCCTGCCGTGCTTGAATACCAGGCGGACCAGGAAGAAGAGGGCCGCAAGGGCGATCGGCTCGACGAAATAGGCGAGTTTGGCCGTATCGAAAAGCAGCTCCTCGTTCCCGAACTTGTTGCCGCGAAACAGCCCGAAATCGATCTGCACGATGTAGCTGTACAGAAAGGCGACCGTACAGACGAAACAAAGGCCGAGTGTGTAATTCTTGCCCAGCCTGAGCCGCGGCAATACAAGCCCGATAGTGGCGGCGATCGCCAGGAGGAGCAGTTGGATGACATAGGCCTAGGGTAGCTCTCCGAGTCTCTTCGGATCCGAGAAGAAGATGAAGAGGGGATTGAAGAAAAACAGGCTGAAAGACAGGAGAGCGGAAGCGACGACAGTGAGATACGTTACTCTTTTCAAAGTGACCAGTCTCCGGGTGATGACATGGATGAGTGGCGGGGGCCGATCGCACCCCTATTGGCGGTCGACGACTCCCCGTGACGGCAGACCCGCCGGACGAGAACGATAGAACACATAAAAGTCTAGTGTCCAGGGGAAACGGGCCGGATGGCGTGCATCCGGCTGTCGGCCGCGGCGCGCTGTGAGTTGCGATCAGACGGCAAGTCACCGGGTCGGCTGCGCGCCCGCCGGGCGACACGCGCGAAACCCCAGCCCCACCGCGTGGTGATCCAGTACACCGCCGGGATGGCCGACAGGATGAGCACCGTGCTGCTGGTCAGACCGCCGATGGAGCTGAGGGCCAGGTTCTCCCAGATGTCCTTGCCGCCGGTGAGATCC
>JAAEQC010000142.1 GCA_024231905.1 bacterium
GAGATGGTGATGCCCGGTGACAACATCAAGGTTCAGGTGGAACTGATCACCCCGATCGCCATGGAAGAGGGCCTGCGGTTCGCGATCCGCGAAGGCGGCCGCACCGTGGGCGCCGGCGTGGTGGCCAAGATCCACGAGTAGATCGCCGACAGCCGGCGGTAGCGGATGAGCCGCTCCCGCCGGACGGCGGACCGGCCCCCCAAGGGGCAGGCGCGCGGTGAGCAGGCGCTGCCGGGAAGACCAGGCGGCGAAGCTGGAGTAACCGCGCCAAGGAGAGAAGAAGTGGCTCGACAGAAAATCAAAATCCGGTTGCGGGCATACGAGGCGGCGGTTCTGGACCGTTCCGCCGAGGTCATCGTCTCCACGGCGCTGAAGACCGGCGCCATGGTGCGGGGCCCGATCCCCCTGCCGACGAAGAAGTCCATCTACACCGTCCTGCGCTCGCCCCATGTGGACAAGAAGTCGCGGGAGCAATTCGAGATGAGGATCCACAAGCGGCTGATCGAGATCGAGAACTCGACTCCGCAGACGACGGAATTCCTCAAGAAGCTGACCCTCCCGGCCAGCGTGGATGTCGAGATCAAGGTCTGATGCTGCGACGCGGCTCAAACCCTCTGACCGGAATGGAGCGATAACGATGATCGGACTGATCGGCAAGAAACTCGGGATGACCCGGAAGTTCGAGGAAGACGGACGCAGCGTCCCCGTCACCGTCATCGAGGCGGGACCCTGTGTCGTCACCCAGGTCAAGACCGAGGAGACCGACGGATACAGCGCCGTGCAGATCGGCTTCGGCGCCAAGAAGCCCAAGAACACCCCCCTGCCCATGCAGGGCCACTTCCGCAAGGCGGGTTCCGACCCGGTGCGTACGGTCGCGGAGTTTCGGGTGGACGACGGCCACGAGTACAAGCTGGGTGATCGCGTGAGCGTCGACGTGCTGGGCGAGACCGTGACCATCGACGTCACCGGCACCACCAAGGGCCGGGGCTTCTCCGGCAACATCAAGCGGCACGGCCACCACCGCGGCCCCGACGGCCACGGCTCGAAGAACGTGCGGGCCTCCGGCTCCATCGGTATGCACACCTTCCCGGGGCGCGTGTTCCCGGGCAAGGACATGCCGGGACAGTACGGCGCCAAGCGCGAGACCAAGAAGAACCTGCGGGTGGTCGCCATCGACGCCGAGCGGAACCTGATCCTGGTCAAGGGCAGCGTTCCGGGACACAAGAACGGCATCGTTTTCATCCGGCCCAGCCGGTAGGACCGCGAAGGACGAGGTAGGAACAATGGCAACGGCAAAACTGTTCAGCGGATCGGGCGAGACCAAGGGGACGGTGGACCTCCCCGCGGCCCTGTTCGAGCAGCCTGTCCACCGACAGGCCCTCTACGAGGCGGTCCGCAACTACCTGGCCAATCAGCGCCAGGGCACCCACGACACCCAGACCAGGGCCGAGGTGCGTTACTCCGGTGCGAAGCTGTACCGGCAGAAGGGCACCGGCCGCGCGCGCGCCGGCTCCGCGGGCAGTCCCACGCGCGTGGGCGGAGGCGTGGCCTTCGGTCCCCACCCGCGGGACTACTCGTACACGCTGCCGCGCAAGATCAAGCGCACAGCCCTCAAGAGCGCCCTCAGCGATCGCGCCAACGCCGAGCGCGTAAACGTGATCGAGGACTTCGAGATGGAAGCCCCGCGCACCCGCGAGGTGGCGGCCATCCTGAAGGCCATGGACCTGCCCGGCCGCCACACCCTCGTGGTGCTGCCGGCCGATGGCGATGTCCTGTACAAGTCCGCCCGCAACATCAAGGGCGTGCGGGTGTTGCGCTCCAGCGAGCTCAACGCCTACACGATCCTGTGGGCCGACAACCTGGTGTTCACGCAGAAGGCCCTCGCGGGCGCCGAGGAGGTGTTCGGATCGTGAAGGACCTGAGCAAAGTCATCAGGAAACCGCTGATCACCGAACGCGGTGCCACCATGCGCGAACTGCACAACCAGTACTACTTCGAGGTCGATCCGGCCGCGAACAAGCTGGAGATCCGCCGCGCCGTGGAGCATTTCTTCGGGGTGAGCGTCACCCAGGTGCGCACCATGAACTACCGGGGCAAGATCAAGCGCATGGGTCGCTACAGCGGCAAGCGCGCCGACTGGAAGAAGGCCGTCGTGACCCTGGCCGAGGGCGACTCCATCGACCTGTTCGAGATCGGTTGATCCGGACGGTTCGATCAGTCACGTATAGCCGCCGAGCCCGAGGGCCGCGGCTGCAAAGACACTGAGAGCGAGAGCCGTCCGCGGGACGGCTGAGCAGGGAGCTGGAAGAGAATGGCAATCAGGAAACTCAAGCCCGTGACGCCGACCCAGCGGTTCCGGACCGTCGCGGATTTCGCCGAGGTGACGCGCAGCGAACCCGAGAAGTCGCTGCTCGAGCCCCTGCACAGCAAGGGTGGCCGCAACAACCGCGGCCGGGTCACCGTGCGGCACCGGGGCGGCGGGCACAAGCGCCGCTACCGCAAGATCGACTTCAAGCGCAACAAGCACGGCGTGCCCGCCACGGTCTTCTCCATCGAGTACGACCCCAACCGGAGCGCCCGCATCGCGCTGCTGCACTACGCGGACGGCGAGAAGCGCTACATCATCTGGCCCAAGGGCGTCAACGTGGGCGACGACATCATGGCCGGGCCGGAAGCGTCGTTCAACGCCGGCAACGCCCTGCCCCTGGAGCGCATCCCCCTGGGCACGCTCGTGCACAACATCGAGCTGAACATCGGCAAGGGCGGCCAGATGGCCCGCTCGGCCGGTTCGTTCGCCCAGGTCATGGCCAAGGAAGGCGACTACGTGACCCTGCGCCTGCCCAGCGGCGAGGTGCGCATGGTCCACCGCACGTGCTACGCGACCATCGGCGAGGTTGGGAATTCCGAGCACGAGAACATTGTCAGCGGCAAGGCCGGCCGTTCGCGCTGGCTGGGTCGCCGTCCCAAGGTGCGCGGCGTGGCCATGAATCCGGTCGACCACCCGCATGGCGGCGGCGAGGGTCGCACCAGCGGCGGCCGCCACCCGGTCAGCCCGACCGGTGTGCCGACCAAGGGTTACAAGACGCGCCGCAAGCAGCCGTCCGACAAGTTCATCGTGCGGCGCCGCAAGAACAAGAAGAAGTAGTCACCTGCTGACGGCCGACCGCCAAGGGCGGGTCGGTCCAGGGAAGGAAGCGAAGAATGTCGAGATCGATCAAGAAGGGGCCGTTCATAGACGGATCCCTGATGGCCAAGATCGAGGTCCTGAACAGCGCCGGTGACAAGAAGGTTGTCAAGACGTGGTCGCGGCGTTCCACGATCGCGCCCGAGTTCCTCGGTCACACGGTCGCGGTGCACAACGGCAAGCAGTTCGTGCCCGTCTACATCCAGGAAAACATGGTGGGCCACAAGCTCGGCGAGTTCGCTCCGACGCGGACCTACCGCGGTCACACCAGCAAGAAGAAGTAAGGGGAGGTACCAGCTATGGAGGCACGTGCCGTCTCCAAACACAATCGCATCTCGCCGCGCAAGGCCCGCATCGTGGCGGACCTGATCCGTGGCAAGAGCGTGGCCGAGGCCCTGGGCATTCTCGCCCTGACGCCGAAAAAGGCCTCGCCGATCCTGCGCAAGGCAGTTCTTTCGGCTGCGGCCAACGCGCGCCACACGGTTGAAGAGGACGAACTCATCGCACCGGACGAGGCGATCTTCATCACGGAGATCCGCATCGACGAGGGGCCCACGCTGAAGCGGATTCGTCCGCGGGCGCAGGGCCGGGCTTTCCGCATCAACAAGCGGACGAGCCATATCAAGATCACGGTCGCCACGGGCGCCTGACGGCTCCGTCGCGATCTCGCGGGCGCATCGTCGCCCGCCAACGGCCCGCCCTCAACCCATGGGGTGGGACAGAGGAAGGAAGACCATGGGTCAGAAGACACATCCGATCGGATTCCGCCTCGGCATCGTCAAGGACTGGAACTCGAGCTGGTTCACCGAGAAGCACTTTGCCGACTGGCTGAACGAAGACCTGCTGCTGCGCAAGTACATCATGGCGCGCGTCGGCAACGCGGGCGTCGAGTCGGTCAAGATCAAGCGCTTCCGCGAGAAGGTGAACATCATCGTGGCCACCAGCCGCCCCGGTGTCGTCATCGGCAAGAAGGGGACCAAGGCCGACCAGCTACGGGCCGAATTGCAGAAGATGATCGGCAAGAACGTCAAGCTGGACGTGGAAGAGGTCAAGAAGCCCGAGCTGAGTGCGCCGTTGGTCGCCGACCACATCGCCGTGCAGCTCGAGGGCCGAGTCTCTTTCCGCCGGGCCATGAAGAAGGCCATCGCCACCGCCATGCGCATGGGCGCCAAGGGCATCAAGGTGCGCTGCGCCGGACGCCTGGGTGGCGCCGAGATGGCCCGGATCGAGTCCTACGCCGAGGGCAGCGTGCCTCTGCACACCCTGCGGGCGGACATCGATTACGGTACGGCCACTGCCCGCACCCAGTATGGCGCCATCGGCGTCAAGGTCTGGATCTGCAAGGGCGAGGTCTTCCCGGCCGAGTACAAGGAGCAGCAGCGCAAGCAGGTGGTGGAGCAGCGCGCCTGACGGCCGCCGCCCGCCCCGACCATGCGAGGGAATACGGCCCGTCCGCGTGACGGGAGCCGAGAGAAGAGGACGACGAAACCATGTTGATGCCGAAGCGCACCAAGTACAGGAAGATGATGAAGGGCAAGCGTCGCGGGATCGCCCGGCGCGGCGCCTCCATCTCCTTCGGCGACTACGGGCTGCAGGCGCTCGATTGCGGTTGGATCTCCAGCCGGCAGATCGAGGCCACGCGTATCGCCATCACCCGCCACATGAAGCGCGTGGGCCAGGTCTGGATCCGTGTCTTCCCGGATAAGCCGATCACGCTGAAGCCCGCGGAGACCCGCATGGGCAAGGGCAAAGGCGCTCCCGAATACTGGGTCGCCGTGGTCAAGCCCGGGCGGATCCTGTTCGAGATCAACGGCGTCGACCAGGATCTGGCCAAGGAGGCCTTGAACCTGGGCGCTTCCAAGCTGCCGTTCAAGACGCGCATCGTCAGCCGGCAGGGGGATTAGTCATGAGTAAAGCCCACGAACTGCGGGATCTGCCGCTCGAGGAGCTCGAGACCATGGAGCGGGAGAAGGCGGAGGATCTGTTGAATACCAAGATCCAACTCGCCATGCAGCAGGTAGACAATCCGCTCAAGGTGCGTGAAATGCGCCGGGAGCTCGCGGTCCTCAAGACCGTGATCAACGAGAAGAAGGCCGCCAACTAGGGCGTGTCTTGACGTTCGGCCGCGCGGCCGGACAGGGAGTAGAGATGATGGGCAACACGGAAAGAAACCTGAGAGCGGTACGCATCGGCCAGGTCGTGTCCAACAAGATGGACCAGACCGTGGTGGTGAAGGTGAGCCGTCGCTTCCCGCACCCGCTCTACAAGCGGATCATCACCCGCACGGCCAAGCTCGTGGCCCACGATCAGGACAACGAGTGCAACACCGGTGACGTGGTGAAGGTCATGGCGACCCGTCCCCTCTCCAAGACCAAGCGCTGGCGCGTCGCGGAGATTCTCGAACGGGCCAAGTAGGTTCTGAGGCCAACTAGGTCCGGAGGAAAGTGCAATGATCCAGGAATACACAAGACTCAATGTCGCGGACAACTCGGGCGCCAAGGTCGTCGAGTGCTTCCGTGTGCTGGGGGGCAGCCGCCGGCGCTACGCCCGGGTCGGCGATGTCGTCGTCGCCGCGGTCAAGTCGGCCATCCCCAACGGCAACGTGAAGAAGGGCCAGGTCGTCAAGTGCGTGGTCGTGCGGACCCGCAAGGAAGTCGGACGCAAGGACGGCACCTACATCCGCTTCAGCGACAACGCCGCCGTGATCCTGCAGGAAGACAGCATGGAGCCGGTGGGCACCCGCATCTTCGGGCCGGTGGCTCGCGAGCTGCGCGACAAGAAGTTCATGAAGATCGTCTCCCTCGCCCCGGAGGTGTTGTGATGAGGATCAAGAAGAACGACAACGTCCGGATCATGTCGGGCAACGACAAGGGCAAGGAGGGGAAGGTCCTGAAGGTCTTCCCGGACTCCGGACGCATCATCGTGGAGAAGGTCAACCTGATCAAGCGCCACACGCGCGCGAGCAAGGATGTCCCCCAGGGCGGCATCATCGAGAAGGAAGGCCCGATCCACCACAGTAACGTGATGCTGGTCTGCCCGAATACGAGCAAACCGACCCGCATCGGCAAGGACGTCCTTTCCGACGGCAGCCGCGCTCGCGTGAGCAAGAAGAGCGGCGAGATGCTGAACGACTAGCGTTCGGTAGGAGGAACGAAGAATGGCTACTGCCGCCAAACCGCGCCTGCGAGAGAAATTCGAGCAGGAAGTGACCCAGTCCTTGAACGACAAGTTCGGCTACACGAGCGCCATGCAGGTGCCCAGGCCGGAGAAGGTCGTCATCAACATGGGTCTGGGCCGCGCGCCCTCGAATCCCAAGATCCTCGAGACCGCGGTCGAGGAGCTGAGTACGATCACCGGGCAGCGGGCTGTCAAGACGCGGGCCCGCAAGTCCATCTCGAACTTCAAGCTCCGTGAGGGCATGCACATCGGCGCCCGCGTCACGCTACGCGACGCTCGCATGTGGGAGTTCCTGGACCGTTTCATCAACGTGGCTCTGCCCCGGATCCGAGACTTCCGCGGCGTGTCCACCCGCCTGAGCGGCATGGGTGACTATACGCTGGGCCTGAAGGACCAGCTCATCTTCCCGGAGATCGACTACGACAAGGTCGACGAGGCCCGGGGCATGAACATCACCATCGTCACTTCGGCAACGAACGACGAGGAAGGCCGGGAGCTGCTTTCGCTGCTCGGCATGCCGTTCCGGCGCTAAGGAGGAATGAGTTTTGGCCAGGAAGTCTTTGATCGCCAAGGCAGCGCGCAAGCCCAAGTTCAAGGTTCGCGCCTACAACCGGTGCCGCCGTTGCGGTCGGCCCCGGGGCTACATCCGGAAGTTCGGCATCTGCCGCATCTGTTTCCGTGAACTCGCGCTCTGTGGTGACATCCCCGGTGTCACCAAGGCGAGCTGGTAAGGAACGAGGAGCTGTAAGTCATGAGCATGACCGATCCCATTGCGGATATGCTGACCCGCATCCGGAACGCGACCCAGGCGGGTCACCGGAAGGTGGAAATCCCGGCCTCCAACCTGAAGCGTTCCGTGGCTGAACTGCTGGTCAAGCAGGGCTACATCGAACGCGTCGAAGGGGCCGAAAAGACCGCCCAGGGTACGCTACTCCTGCGACTGAAGTACTACGCCCGTGAGGGCAAGCAGGTGGGCGTTATCGAGGGCATCCGGCGTGTGAGCCGGCCCGGGCGCCGCGTTTTCGCGGGCAAGGACAACATCCCCAAGGTGTGCGGTGGGTACGGGATCAGCATCCTGTCTACCAACCAGGGCATCCTGACGGGGCACCAGTGCCGGATGCGAGGCGTCGGCGGCGAGGTGCTGTGCGAAGTCTGGTAGGTCCGGTCGCCGGATCCGAATAGCGGAGGAAGACGTACGATGTCGCGCATTGGCAAGAATCCGATTCCCCTCCCCTCAGGGGTCACCGTCGAAGTCGACGGTAGCACCTCGGTGGCGAAGGGACCGAAGGGTGAGCACAACCAGCACGTGCCCGAGGGCCTCTCTTACGAGATGCAGGACGGCCAGCTGGTCATCACCCGCCCCGACGACACCAAGACCATGAAGGCGCGCCACGGACTCGTCCGTGCGCTCATCGCCAACCAGGTCACCGGTGTTACCGAGGGGTTCACGAAGAAGCTGGAGATCGTGGGCGTGGGCTACAGGGCCAACGTGAAGGGGAAGGTGCTGGACCTGCAGTTGCAGTTCAGCCACCCGGTGGAGTACCCCATCCCCGAAGGCATCACGATCAACTGCCCGGACCAGAACCACATCGAGGTTTCTGGTGTCGACAAGCAGGTCGTCGGCCAGGTGGCCGCCGAAATCCGCGCCTATCGCAAGCCCGAGCCTTACAAGGGCAAGGGAATCCGTTACGAGGGCGAATACATCGTCCGCAAGGCCGGCAAGGCGGCCGGCAAGTAGGCCGTCTGGTCGGGAGGTGACGAGAGATGAATGTCAGCAAGAAGCGGCGTGAGGCCAGGGCCAAACGCAAGACGAGCAGCCGCAAGCGCCTGCATGGTACTGCCGAGAGGCCCCGGGTCTCCGTGTACCGCAGCCACAAGAACATCTACGCGCAGGTGGTCGACGACGACGAGGGCAGCACCCTCCTGTCGGCGAAGGGCGACAAGATCGAGCAGGTGGAGGTCCCCAAGGGCGTCAGCGGCAAGTGCGCCGTCGCCTACGGTGTGGGCCGGGCCGTCGCCGATCTGGCCAAGTCGAAGGGCATCAACGCGATGATCTTCGACCGCAGCGGCTATCTCTATCATGGACGCGTCGCCGCCTTGGCCCGTGGGCTCAGGGACGGCGGGATCGAAGTCTAGGAAGCAGGGGCCGGTCCACGGGACCGGACAGACAGGAGCGGTACGGATGGCGGAAAACACGAGCAACCAGAGGCCTGGCGGACCCGGCGGTCCCGGCGGGCGCGGTCCGGGCGGACGCGGTCCTGGTGGACCCGGCGGACGCGGTCCCGGTGGACCTGGCGGGCGATTCGGTGGCCCCGGCGGTCGCGGACGCGGCCCCGGCGGTCCCGGCGGACGTGGACGTGGTCCTGGCGGCCCGCGGCGCGACGGCCGTGACGGCCAGTCGGACATGCATGAGAACGTGATCAACATCAACCGCGTGGCCAAGGTGGTCAAAGGCGGTCGCCGCTTCAGCTTCAGCGCCATCGTCACCGTCGGCGACGGCAAAGGCAAGGTCGGCGTCGCCATGGGCAAGGCCAACGAGATCGCCGACGCGATCCGTAAAGGCAGCGAGGCCGCCCGCGGCAGCCAGATGACCATCCCCATGGTCGGCGACACGATCCCCTACCAGGTGATCGGCCGCTTCGGCGCCAGCCGCGTGCTGTTGAAGCCGGCCAGCCCGGGTACCGGCGTCATCGCCGCCGGCGGCGTGCGCGCGATCCTCGAGGCCGCGGGCGTGAAGAACATCCTGACCAAGCAGCTGGGCTCCCGGAATCCCAACAACGTGGTCAAGGCCACGGTGGACGGGATCAAGCAGCTGCGCACGGTCGAGGAAGTCGCCGCCAAGCGCGGTCTGACCGTCCCCGAGGTTCTCGGTCTCGAGAAGAAGGCGGAGACCGAGCAGAAGAAGGAGACGGGGGACAATGAGTGACACGAAGTTGAAGATCACCCAGGTCAAGAGCGTCATCGGGCGGCCGCAGAAGCACCGCCGGATTATCGAGTCGCTCGGGCTCAAGAGGAATCAGACCTCGGTGGTCCATGACGACACGCCCTCCATCAGGGGCATGGTGTTCAAGGTCCGCCACCTCGTGAACGTGGAAGAGGTGAAGTAGTCATGCTGAAGCTGAACAACATCGGTGCGCCCAAGGGTGTCAACCGGGACAAGAAGCGGCGTGGCCGCGGTCCGGGCTCCGGCCAGGGTAAGACCGGTGGTCGCGGGCACAAGGGCCAGAAGGCCCGCTCCGGCGGCGGCATCCCGCCCTGGTTCGAGGGTGGACAGATGCCCCTGAACCGGCGGCTGCCCAAGCGTGGTTTCACCAACATCTTCAAGAAGCATTACCAGCTGGTGAACCTGGATGAGCTCGAGGCCCGCTTCGAGGCCGACGCCAAGGTCGACGCTTCGGCGCTGGCCGCGGCGGGGCTCATCAAGTACGCCGACCGGCCGGTCAAGCTTCTCGGTCGCGGCGCTGTCGCCAAGGCCCTGCAGGTCGAGGTGGACAAGGCGAGCAAGGCGGCCGTGGCCGCTGTCGAGGCGGCCGGTGGCGCCGTCACGGTCAAGGGCTGAGGGTTCGACGAGGGTCTCCAGAAAAAGGAAGCACCGCTTTGAACATCACCAGCAGTTACCAAAGCATGTTCCGGATCCCGGAGTTGAAGCGCCGGATCCTGTTCACGGCCATGATCCTGCTGATCTACCGGCTGGGTGGTCATATCCCCACGCCGGGTATCAACCGGGCCGCCCTGGCCCAGTTCTTCGAGTCCCAGTCGGGCTCGCTCATGGGCCTGTACGACATGTTCTCGGGCGGCAACCTGAGCCAGGCCACGATTTTCGCCCTCGGGATCATGCCCTACATCAGCGCCTCGATCATCTTCCAGCTTCTCCAGGCGGTCGTGCCGTACTTCGAGAAGCTGGCCAAGGAAGGCGAAGAGGGGCGTAAGAAGATCAACCAGTACTCGCGACTGGCGACGGTGGGCCTGGCACTGATCCAGAGCTTCACCATGGCCGCGACCATCGAGCAGATGGGCGGCGGCATCGTCACCAGCCCGGGTCTGGCCTTCAAGCTGTTGACGGCCATCACGTTGACTGCGGGAACCATCTTCGTCATGTGGCTGGGTGAGCAGATCACCGAGCGGGGTATCGGCAACGGCATCTCGCTGATCATCTTCATCGGCATCGTGGCGCGGTACCCGACGGACATCCTGAACACGGGGCAGCAACTGGCCAGCGGCGACATGCACATCATCAAGGCCCTGCTCATCGGCGCGTTCATGCTCCTGGTCGTCGCGGGCATCATCGCCATTACCCAAGGGCAGAGGAAGATACCGGTCCAGTACGCCAAGAAGATCGTGGGACGGCGCGTCTACGGGGGCGCCAACACGCACATCCCGCTGAAGGTGAACACCGCCGGCGTGATCCCCATCATCTTCGCCCAGTCGATCATCATGTTCCCGGGCACACTGGGGCAGATCTTCCCGGACAGCGGTTTCTTCACCATGCTGAGCATGGCGTTCCGTCCGCCCCACCCGGTGTACGTACTCGTCTACTCGGCTCTGATCATCCTGTTCGCCTACTTCTACACCGCGGTGATCCTGAATCCGGTGGACCTGGCGGACAACATGAAGAAGAACAGCGGCTTCATCCCGGGCGTGCGGCCGGGCAAGAAGACCGCCGAATACATCGATCGCGTGCTGACGCGGGTCACGCTGCCGGGAGCCGTGTTCCTGGCGTTGATCGCCATTCTGCCGGACATGATGATCGCCCTGTTGCGCGTGCCGTTCTACTTCGGCGGCACAGGGTTGCTCATCGTCGTCGGTGTGGCGTTGGACACGTTACAGCAGATCGAGTCGCACCTGGTCATGCGCCACTACGACGGCTTCATGACCAAGGGGCGCCTGCGGGCCCGGAGGTAGCGACGTGACGTGGGGGACACCCGGTGCCGCAAGGCGAAGGAGCGCGGGTGTCCGTGGCTAGACGGAGCATCAAACTGAAGTCGGCCGAGCAGGTTGACAAAATGCAGGCCAGCGCCGACATTTTGGCTTCGGTTTTTCTCGAGATCCGCGACCTGGTCCGCCCCGGCGTGACCACGGGGGAATTGGATCTCGCCATCGAGGCCAAGATACGGGATGCCGGTTGTGTCCCCTCCTTCAAGGGGTATCAGGGGTTTCCGGCGTCTGCTTGCATATCGGTCAACGAGGAAGTGGTGCACGGCATCCCCGGTGAGCGGGTTCTGCGCGACGGGGACATCGTCGGCATCGACATCGGCCTGATCAAGGACGGATGGCACGCCGATTCGGCGGAGACGCTGACGGTGGGCCAGATCGACGACGAGGCGGACCGGCTCCTCAGGGTGACCCGGGAGTGTCTCGAACGGGGCATTGCGGCCATCGAACCGGGCAAGCGGATTTCCGCAATCGGCACGGTGATCGAGGAGCACGCACGGTCCCACGGCTTTTCGGTGGTCGAGTCCCTGGTGGGACACGGCATCGGCCGGAACCTGCACGAAGATCCGCAGGTGCCGAACTTCCGGTGCTACACCATGCCCGATCCCGTCATGGAGGAGGGCCTGGTCATCGCCATCGAGCCGATGATCAACGCCGGGACCAAGCGGATCGTCACCGACCGCGACGAGTGGACGATCCTGACGGCTGACCGTAGCCTTTCGGCCCACTACGAGCACACGGTGGCCGTGACGGCGGATGGTCCGCGGGTGTTGACGAAACGCGGCGAAGGGGTCGCGTTCTTCTGACGGAGTCGACGGCACAGCAGCAGACGAGCTTGGAGGACAGGATGGCCAAGGAAGAAGGAATCAGCGTAGAGGGAACGGTCGTAGAGGCCCTGCCCAACGCCATGTTCCGGGTCGAGCTGGAGAACAAGCACGTCGTGCTCGCGCACGTATCGGGCAAGATGCGCATGCATTTCATTCGCATCCTGCCGGGAGACAAGGTGACGGTCGAACTGTCCCCGTACGATCTGACACGGGGCCGGATCACGTACCGTTACAAGTAGGGCGGACACCGCCGGCAACGGCGGCACCGCAGGAGGCAGCAGCATGAAGGTCCGCAGTTCGGTCAAGAAGATGTGCCCGAAATGCAAGATGATTAGGCGCAAGGGCGTCGTGCGTGTGATCTGTGTCACGCGGCGGCACAACCAGCGTCAGGGCTAAGACAATCCCGTAAGGGAGGCCGTTTGCGGCGAGTCCGCGGCGGCGGTCCGACAGGACGAAAGGAGCCATGGTGGCACGCATTGCCGGTGTGGACATTCCCAACAACAAGAGGATCTCGACCTCGCTCACGTACATCTTCGGCATCGGTGACCACCGGGCCATAGAGATCTGTACGAAGACGAAGATCGATCCGGAGACGAAGACCCGCGACCTGACCGAGGAGCAGACGCGCTCGATCATCGGTATCCTGGACAAGGAATACCAGGTCGAGGGTACGCTGCGGACCGAGGTCGCCATGAACATCCAGCGCCTGATGGACATCGGGTGCTACCGGGGTCTGCGGCATCGGCGCAAGCTGCCCTGCCGAGGCCAGAACACCAAGAACAATGCTCGTACCCGTAAGGGCCCCAAGGCCCGTCCCGGTGGCAAGAAGAAGTAGGATCGTAAGGGTCCAGGAGGTTCGAAGTGGCTAACGCCAAGGACAAGCGGGGCAAGGCGAAGAAGTCCAAGAAGAAGCTGGACTCCGTGGGCGTCGCCCACGTGAAGAGCAGCTTCAACAACACACTCATCACCATGACCGACCTGCAGGGCAACGTGATCACGTGGTCCAGCGGCGGGCACCAGGGCCGTTACAAGGGCAGCCGCAAGAGCACGGCCTTTGCCGCGCAGCTGGCAGCCCGGTTCTGCGCCCAGGAAGTCATCCAGGGCGGCATGCGCAAGGTCGAGGTGTGGGTGAAGGGCCCGGGTTCCGGTCGCGAAGCAGCGATCCGTAGCCTCAAGGCCGAGGGTCTCGAAGTGACCCGTATCAAGGACTGCACCGCCATTCCGCACAACGGTTGCCGGCCCAAGAAGCGCCGTCGGCTGTAGGTTTTTTTTCATGGTGGCGCGGCGCTTGAGAGCCGTGAGCCGCCGGGAGGTTCGTTTCAATGGCAAGGTACACCGAGGCGAAGTGCAAGCTTTGCCGGCGTGAGGGGATGAAGCTGTTTCTCAAGGGCGAGCGCTGTTACAGCAGCAGCTGCGCCATGGAGCGCCGGCCCTACGGGCCCGGCGAGCATGGCCGTCGCCGTGGGCGTAAACCCTCGGACTACAAACTTCAGCTTCGTGAGAAGCAGAAGGTCCGTTCGATCTACGGCGTGCTCGAACGCCAGTTCCGTCTCTATTTCGCAGAGGCGAATCGGCGCAAGGGTGCGACAGGCGAGAACCTCTTCAACCTCCTCGAGAAGCGGCTCGACAACGTCATCTACCGCCTGGGCTTCGCACCGTCCCGCTCGTCGGCACGGCAGCTGATCCGGCACAAGCACGTGCTGGTCGAGGGCGACGTCTGCGACATCCCCAGCCGCCAGATGCGGGTGGGCCAGACGGTGAGTATCCGCACCAAGAGCCAGAACATCCCGCAGGTCGTGCAGTCCCTCAAGGACAATGCCAAGCGCGATCGCCTGCCGTTCGTGGAGGCGGACGACAAGAAGCTGGAAGGCCGACTGCTGTCCGAGCCCCAGCTGAGCGATCTGCCCATCCCGATCCAGGAGAACCTGATCGTGGAGCTCTACTCGAAGTAGTGACGTTTGTCGAAGGGATGGAGACTGTATGAAGTGGGTCAACATGATGATGCCCGAGGGCGTGACGGTGGTGGCGGATACCCGCACCGATACCTACGCCGAGCTCGAGATCGCGCCCCTGGAGCGCGGTTTCGGCCACACCCTGGGCAACGCGCTGCGGCGCACTCTGCTGAATTCGATCCACGGTCACGGCATCACCGCCGTCCAGATCGACGGCATCAAGCACGAGTTGAGCACCCTGCCCAACGTCCTGGAGGACGTGACGGACATCGTCCTGAACACCAAGGGCGTCGTGTTCAACCTGACGGACATGCCCAGTGGCTGGGTGACCGTCGCCGCCACGGGCCCGGGCGTTGTGAACGCCGGCCTGGTCGAGGGTCCGCCCGAGATGGAGATCGCCAACCCGGATCACGTGATCTGCACGTTGACCGAGAACGGCGACTTCGGCGCCCGCATGTACGTGGACACGAGCCGAGGCTACGTGGACCGCGAGAATCACGTGATCCCGGATGAGGTCATCGGCGTCATCCGCATGGACACGAACTTCTCGCCGGTGCGCCAGGTCAGCTTCCGGGTGGAGGACACCCGCGTCGGCCAGCGCACGGACTACGATAAGCTGATCGTCGGCATCACCACCAACGGTGCGGTACGTCCCGAGGACGCCGTGGCCTTCGCCGCGAAACTCCTCAAGGACCAGCTCCAGCTGTTCATCAACTTCGACGAGGCGCCCATCGACGCCCAGGAGACCGAGGTGAACGAGGAGCAGGAGCGCCTGGTGGAGCTGCTGTCGCGGAACGTGGAAGAGCTCGAACTGTCGGTGCGGTCGGCCAACTGTCTGAAGTCCGGTCACATCAAGACGCTGTTCGATCTTGTCACCAAGAGCGAGCAGGAGATGCTCAAGTTCCGCAACTTCGGTCGCAAGAGCCTGAACGAGATCGGCGAGATCCTCGAGGGCATGGAGTTGCAGTTCGGTATGGCTTTCGACCCCGAGGTCGTCGGCCGGATCAGGGAAAACGCCGGCGAGTAGCCGCACACGCGTCGGCACCGGGTCACACCGGACGGCGTTCCGATAAAGGATGGATTGAGTCATGCGACACAACGTCAGCGGCCGCAAGCTGAACCGCACCACGGCCCACCGCAAGGCGCTCTACCGCAACCTGGTCACGGCGCTGATCAAGCATGAGCGCATCGAGACCACGGTGCCCAAGGCCAAGGAGGCGCGCTCCCTGGCCGAGAAGCTGATCACCTTCGCCAAACGGGGTGATCTGCACGCGAGGCGCCAGGCGGCCCGCAAGATCAACGAGCCCGCAGTGCTGCAGAAGCTGTTCGACGAGATCGGTCCCCGTTACGCGGACCGTCCCGGTGGCTACACGCGCATCCTCCGCCTGGGCGCGCGGCGCGGCGACAACGCCGAGTTGGCCCTGCTCGAGCTGGTGGACGGCAGCCCGCGGCCCAAGGTGAAGGACTCCCTCAAGCGCAAGCGTGCCCGCCGCGTCCTCGAGGCCGAGGAGAAGGCGGAGGCCAAGGCCGCCCTGGCCGAGGCCGCGGAGACGACCGAGGAGACCACCGAGGAGGCTCCCGCCGAGGAAGCCGCCCCGGAGACGGATGAGGACGAGGAGAAGCAGCAGGACTGACAATCCATCCGCTGCCGGCGCCTCCGGGGTGGACCGGTCCCGACCGGATCGCCCGACCGAAACCGCCGACAGCGCTCGTCCCGCAACGCAGGCTCCCCGGTTCCGCCGGGGAGCCTGTTCCTTTTCCGCCGTCCGACCGGCGCCGCCGGCCCGCGCATCCAACCTTGATCCCCCCCGGGGGATCGCCTAACTTGACCGGTGATCTCACCGTGAACGGGCGGCCCGGTCCCACGGCGGCGCCGATCCACCGCCCTTCCACCCCGGAGGAACTCCATGGCAGCAAGGACGCTCTATACCGCCGGCATCACCGGCGTGGGGATGAGCTTTCCCGAGAAACGGCTAACCAACGCCGAACTCGAGAAGATCGTCGAGACCAATGACGAGTGGATCGTCGAGCGCACGGGCATCAAGGAGCGGCGCATCGCCGAGAAGGGCGTCGGCGCCTCCTTCCACGGGGCCAAGGCCGCAGAACAGGCTCTCGAGCACGCGGGACTGACCCCGTCCGACGTGGACCTGATCATCGTGCCGACGGTCACGCCGGACATGCTCTTCCCGGCCACCGCCTGCATCATCCAGAACATACTGGGCGCGGACAAGGCCTGGGGCTTCGACCTGGAGGCCGCCTGCAGCGGCTTCGTCTTCGCCCTGCAGAATGCCCGGGCCCAGGTGGAGACCGGTTTCGCCAAGCGCGTGCTGGTCATCGGCACCGAGGTCATGTCGTCCATCGTGGACTGGACAGACCGCAACACCTGCATCCTCTTCGGGGACGGCGCCGGTGCGGTGGTCGTCGAGCGCGTGGACGAGGCCCGCGGCGGGATCATGGATTCCATCCTGCACATCGACGGTTCCGGTGGTAGGTTGTTGAAGATGGATGGTGGCGGCAGCCGCATGCCGGCCACGGCCGAGAGCGTGGCGGCCGGCGCCCACTTCATCTTCCAGGAGGGCCGCGAGGTCTACAAACGCGCGGTCAAAGGCATGGCCGGGGTGACAGCGGAGATCGTGGAGAAAAACGGCTACACCGGCCAGGACGTGGATCTCTTCGTGCCCCACCAGGCCAACATCCGCATCATCGAGGCGGCCCAGCGCCGCGTGGGGTTGGAGGACAAGCAGGTGGGTATCACAATCGACCGCTTCGGCAACACGACCTCGGCCAGCATCCCCTCCTGTCTGAAGGTGGCGCTGGACGACGGGCGCCTGCAAGAGGGCAGCCTGGTGGTGGTCTGCAGTTTCGGGGCCGGGTTCACCTGGGGGGCTTCCATCCTCCGCTGGACGGCTCCTTGAACCATGGGTGAACGATGATCCGAGTCGAAGGACTGACCAAGCGCTACGGTGACGTCCTGGCGCTGGATGACGTGTCCTTCACGGTCGAGGCCGGGGAGATCGTCGGCTTCCTGGGCCCCAACGGGGCCGGCAAATCCACCGCCATGAAGATCATCACCGGCTCGCTGGCGCCCACTGCGGGCGCCGCCGTGGTGGCCGATCATGATCTCCTGGACGACGCTCTGGCCGTGCGCCGCCGCGTGGGCTTCATGCCCGAACAAGTGGCCCTCTACCCCGACGAGACCGTGGCCTCGGTTCTCGACTTCGTGGCCGAACTGAAGGGCGTGCCCGCTGCCCGGCGGGTGGAACACCTGGGGCGGATCGTCGAGTCCACGGGCCTGGTCGGCGTCCGACGCAAACTCGTGGGTGCCCTCAGCCACGGCTACCGTAAGCGCCTCGGCCTGGCCCAGGCCCTGATCGGCGACCCGGACGTGCTTGTCCTCGACGAACCCACCAGCGGCCTCGATCCCCACCAGATCGTCGAGTTCCGCGAGCTCGTGCGCGGCTTTGGCGGCGAGCGCTCGGTCCTCCTGAGCAGCCACATCCTGTCGGAGATCTCCGCTGTCTGCGGGCGCGTACTCATTCTCAAGGAAGGCCGGTTGGTGGCCGAGGAGTCCGCCGCGGGCCTGGCTGGTGACGGTGACCGGGTGATCCTGTCCTGGGACGGCGACTGGGAAGCCGTTGCGACGGCCCTGCGCACGGTGGCCGGGGTGGACTCGGTGACGATCACCGATGCGGGGGCCGAGGTGTCCATCGCCGGCAACCCGGTGGAGGTGCGGCCGCGGCTGGTGGAGTCGGTGCTGGCCGCCGGCGGCCGGTTGCAGAACATTCAGGACCGGGGCCCCAGCCTGGAGGATCTCTTCCTGCGCCTGACCGGCGTGGAGGCCGACCTGCAGGTGCCTGCCGACACGGATTCACCCGCCGCCGCGGACCCGCCCGCCCGGCCGGAGGAGCGCTCATGAGGCAGCTGCGCGCGGTCGCCCTGCGGGAACTCGGCTCCTTCTTCCACGGCAACGTGGGACCGGCGGTGCTGACGGCCTTCCTAGTGGCGGTCGGCCTGTTCTTCACGCTCCTGGCCTATGGCTACAGCAGCCTGTCCCAGACGGTCTTGGCCAGCCCGCCCGGCCCCGGGAACCTCATCAACCTGGCGGAGAGCCTCTTCCGTCCCCTCGTGGCCTTCATGATCTTCTTCCTGTTGCTGCTGCTGCCGGCGGTGACCATGCGCCTCTTCGCGCCCGAGTACCGCTCCGGGCGCTGGGACCTGGTGGCCAGCTGGCCCGTCCCGGACGTGGTATGGGTCCTGGGCAAGTGGCTCGGTGCCGTGGCCGTGGCCGCCGTGCTGGTGGCGGTCTCGTCCGTGTATTTCGGAATCGTGTGGATCAAGGGCAGCCCCGAAGCCGGACCATTGCTGGCAGCCGGCTGGGGACTGCTGCTCATCTCCGGGGCCCTGGCCGCCTGGGGCGTGCTGGCCTCGAGCCTCGTGCCCCAGCAGATCCTGGCCTACTTCCTGGCCTTCGCCTGGTCCCTGATGCTCTTCCTGGTGGGCAACCTGCGGCCCCACCTGCCCGAGTGGGCGGGACGGCTGTGTTACGAGGCGTCCTTCTTCCAGCACTTCGAGCGTTTCAGCCGGGGGGTCCTGGACAGCCGGGACGTGATCTTCTTCCTGGCCATGACCGCCGTGCCCCTGGCCGCGGCGGTGGCGGTGCTCGAGGCCCGGCGCCAACCGGTGCGGCGGCGCCTGCGCCTGTGGCTGCCCACGGCCCTGACCTTCGTGACCGGCGTGGCGGCCTACGTGATCGTGGACGCCGTGCCCTGGACCGCCGATCTCACCTCCAACGGGCGCTACAGCCTGGCTCCGCAGACCATGCAGGTGCTCGACGAGTTGCCGCAGCACTTGCGGAGCGGCGCGCCGGATGCGGACGGCCGGTGGCCCGACGCGGTGGTCGTCCACGCCTTCTACGCCGCCGCGGACCCGGCCTGGCGGATCACCGAGCCGCTGCTGAAGTCGTTCACCCAGCACTCCTCGGCCTTCCGCTACGAGATCCACGACCCGCTCGAGGAACTGGACCTGGTACGCCGCTACGGAGTGCAGGTCCCGCGCACCATGATCGTCGTGGCCGGCGACCGCTACCGCACCCTGATCCAGCCGGCGGAGAGCCCCCTCGTCAACGCGGTCTACCGCGCGGCCACGGGCCGGCGCGTGCGGGTCCATCATGTACTGGGCCACGGGGAGAAGCTCCTGGACAGCGTGGCTATCAGCGGCTACGCCTCCTTCGCCGCGGCCCTGGACGAGCAGGGCTACGAGGTGTCCACCCTGCACCTGCCGGTGGTGGGCCGGGTGCCGAACGACGGCGGGGTGGTGGTCATCGCCGGCCCCCGCACCGACCCGGCAGCCGAGGATCTAGCGGCCCTGGACGCGCACCTGGCGCGGGGCGGCTCGATCTTCGCCCTCTTCGACCCGCCCACTTCCCCGGGCTGGACCGCCTGGATGGCCCGCCGGCGCGTGGGGCTCACCGGTGACGTGATCGTGGCCGCGGACAGGGTCCGCAGCGCCGTGGGCGTGGCCGCCCGCACGGCCGTGGTGGTCGACGGCTACGGCACCCACGAGATCTCCAATCCCCTGGTGGGGGTGGCCACCTTCTTCCCCCTGGCCCAGGCCCTGGCCGCCGTGGGGGAAACCGATAGCACGGTCTACGGCGCGGTCCTCGCCCGTACCGACGAACTCTTCTGGGCCGAGACCGACCCGGCCACGCGTTTCGGCGGCCGGCCTGCCTTCGAGGCGGGACGGGACCGGCTCGGTCCCGTGGACGTGGGCTACGTGCTCGAACTGCATCGGTCCCCGGAGGGCGGACCGCCGGGCCGCATGGTGGTCTTCGGCAACTCGGAATTCCTGAACAACGCCAACCTCAACCAGGGCGGCAACCGCGACCTGGCGCTCAACACCCTGGGCTGGCTGGGCCGCGAAGAGGCTCTCATCGCCCTGCGCGGCGGCGATCCCCTGAGCCAGCCGGTGGTGTTGGACGCCACGGAGAAGCGGATCCTGGGCTGGGGCGCCATGCTGGTCTGGCCGGCGTGCGTCGGCTCGCTGGCCCTGGGCATCGTGCTGCGCCACCGCCGCCGGGGAGAACCTGCATGACACGCAACCGCCTGTCCGTCGTCCTGCTCGTGGTGATGGTCGCGGCCGTAGTGGCCGCGTTCGTGGTGCTGCGGAGCCGTGACGACGGCGAACACGTGCTGGGCGGTCCGCTCTTCACGCTGGACCTGGCCGAGGTGAAGACCGTGACCGTGATCCGGGACGGCCAGCAGTTCCGCCTCGAACGCCACCGGGACAGCGCCTGGACCCTGGGTGGGGCCCTGGCTGACTGGGTCGACCCCTACGCCCTGGGCCGGAGCCTGGTGAAGCTCGACGGAGCGATCGGGGGTACGGTCCTGGCCGGGTCCGAGCCGGAGGACCGGCGCTACGAGTTCAACGGACCGCAGGGCTTGCGGCTGACCATGACCACGGCCGACGGCCAACAGGTGGGATTGGCCCTTGGCGCCACCAATCCCGTCACCGGCCACGTCTACGCCTCGGGTGCGGGCCGCACCGCCAGCTTCCCCGTCGCGCCGGATACCCGGGAACTGATCGCCGCGCTGCCGCAGAACTCGCGCCTCATGAAGGTGCTGCCACACGTGGTGCCGGCGGACCTGGACCGCATCGAACTGGACCGCGGTGGCCGCCGGGACGTCTTCGTGCGCGATGGCTCCGATTGGTGGCTGGCAATCGCCGGTCCCCAGGACACGCGGTTGCCGGAACCGGTCCGCGCCTATGCGGCCCACTACGGCGACAAGACCCGCACGGTGGACGGAGGTTTCCAGGTCCTGGCGGAGCGACGTCTGATCGCGGAACTCGTCCTGTCCGTCACCGGCACCAACGTGGCGAATCTGGTGGAGCCGGCCGAGGCCGCCGGCTACCGGTCGGCCTGGGGCCTGGATGACCCCTGGCAGCGGGTCGCCCTGCACGGTCCGGGCCTCGACCCGGATCCCCTGTCCGAGACGCCGGACCTGCTTACCGTCGCCTTCGGCCTGCCCCTGGACCGGGATCTCGTACCGGCCCTTCGCCGCGGCAACCCCCTGCTGGTGAAACGGCAGGCGATCGCCTGGCTCGAACCCCCTCCGGGCGAATTGCTGGACCTGCGCGCCCTGGAACTCCATCCCCTGAGAGCCGACACGGTCACCCTGTCGGGCCAGGCCGGCGTGCTCGCCCGGGCCGCCCGCAACCGGGACCGGGACGTGCGCTTCGACGGCCGGCTCCAGTGGGATTCTCTCCTGGCCACCGGCGGCGACGAGCACGCCCACGCGGCCGTCCGCAGCATGGTGGTGGGCCTGGACCGCCTGCCGATCCTGGCCACCCTGGCGCCCTCGGATGATCCGTCGGTGCTACGGAACGACGAGCGCTTGCGGCTGACGGTGGTGGGCGTGGATCCGGCCCCGAGCCAGGAATGGCATCTGGGCTGGCTGGCTGTGGATCGAGTGGCCGGCGGGACCGCGTCCTTGGTGCAAGAGGAAGGAATCGAGGGCCGGGCGGGGCTCTGGAACCCCCGGGACGGGCGGCTGGTGCAGGTGCCGTCCTGGATCCTGCTCACCGGGCGCAGTCTGTCGCACTAGACCGTCACGATCGCTCTGGAAAACGAAGACCCCGGACCTTGGTCCGGGGTCTTGGCGAAGGTTGTGGCAGGAGGCCGCTCAACGCAGGGCGCGCACTCCGGCGGGCAGTCCCGAGGCGGCGTAGGCTGCGGCGTCCCAGGCCGGCGGCGGCAGGATCGCCATGGCCGGCAAGGTGACATCCGCACCCACGGGCAGGTCCGTCAGCGCCGTGTCGTAGAGGCGGCCCTGGGCCAGGAAGCTCTCGCGGCTGGTCTCGGGCACCGGCGCCGCTGCCGGCAGTTCCAGCTGGCGCGGGTTGACGAAGCGTCCGCTCAGTTTCACCCGGTAGTCCAGGTGGGGGCCGGTGGCATAGCCGGTGGCGCCCACGTAGCCGATGACCTCACCTTGGCGCACCTTGGTGCCGCTGGCGACGCCCTTGGCGAAGCGTGACAGGTGCAGGTAGTAGGTCTCGTATTCCCGGTTGTTGTGGCGGATGTGCACGTAGCGGCCGTTGCCCTTTTTGCGGGAGGCGGCCACCACCGTGCCGTCACCGCCGGCGCGCACGGGCGTGCCCAGGGGCGCCGCGTAGTCCACGCCCAGATGGGGCATCCAGCGCTTGAGCACCGGGTGGAAACGGTTGTAGGAGAATCCGCTGCTGATGCGCGAGTACTCCACCGGGGCGCGCATGAGCTGCTTCTGGAGGTTGCCCCCGTCGGGGTTGTAGTAGCTCGGCCGGCCCTCGGAGTCGGTGAAGAGGTAGGCCCGGCGGACCTTACCGCGGTTCACCAGTTCGGCCGCCTGGATGGCCCCGGTGCGGATGAACTCGCCGTCCTTCCAGATCTCGTCGTAGAGGATGCGGAAGGTGTCGCCCCGCCGGAGGTCCCGGCTGAAGTCCACGTCCCAGCCCAGGATGTCGTTGAGCTTGGCCGCCAGGGCCAAGGGGGCGTCCAGATCCTGGAGGGTGGCGTAGAGGGAGATCTCCACGGTGCCGCCGATGCCCTTGTGGCGGCGTTCCACCGGATAGGTGCCGTCGTGCCGGGCGTAGGCATCGCCGTCCCGGACCCACAGCACGTGGCTCTCCTCGTCCAGGTCGAAGCCCAAGGAGCGCAGACCGCCGTCATCGGCGGTATGGAGCCGGAATACCTCGCCCCGGCGCACTTTGGTCAGGTCGCGGAAGCCCTGGCAGGACTTGACCAGGGCCATGATGTCCTCGTGGACCACGCCCCGGTCGGCCAGGGCCTCGTAGAAGGTCTCGCCGGGGCGGATGCGCATCTCCAACGGGCCGGAGTCAGGCTCGAATACGGGGCCCAGGTCGGTCTCCGGCGCAGGGTCCGCCCGCAGCAGGGCGCCCGCGGCCAGCACCGGGATTTCGTCCCCGTGGAGGACGACCGCCAAGGGCGGCTCTTCCGGGCCGCCGACACCGGTTTCGAGAATGGGGTCGGCAGGCTCGCCGTGCCGCACGCCCAGCGTGAAGCCCAGCACCAACAGCGCGCAACCTGCGACCATCAGGACGGGTACGCCAATACGGCGCCCGGACGGGAATACTTGGGGAAAATGCAGCGTCGTGGTCCTCCGCTTGGCCGCTGGCCGCGGCCTCCGTGGCGAGATCCCGCCTAATGTGCACCACGGTGCCCGGCGTGATCAAGCGATTTCTTACCTGCCGCTCGTGGCCGTTTCCTGGGCGGATGACCGGATCGGCCCACGGTGGTACCATGGCGCCGGAACCGTGCAGAATGCCCTTTCCACGGCCCGCAGGGAGGCACCCGACACGGTTCCTCGATGCACCGTCACCGTATCGGGAGGATCCCTCGTGTTCACCGACGCATCTAGCAATGTCCATGCCGTCCGTATGGCGGTCGGCCGGCCATGAGTGGCACACGAATCGAACTGCACACCCACCTCGAAGGGGCATTGACGCCCCAACGGCTGGTGACCCTGGCCGAGCGCCACGGCCAGCCGGGGGTGCCCGCCGCCTGCCTGAACGCGGCGGGTGACGCCTACGTCCACGAGGGTTTTCAGGGTTTCCTGCGTCTCTTCCGGGACGCCACATCCCTCCTGCGCACCCCCGACGATTTCCGGGCCGTGGCCGGCGACCTGGGAAACCAGCTGGCGGCCGACGGCGTGGCTTATGCCGAGGTCACGGTTTCTTTCGGGGTCCTGCTCAGACGGGGAATCCCGCCGCGGTCGGTCATGGAGGCTCTGGCCGACGAGGCTGCGCGGGTGGGCGAGGAGCAGGGCGTGGTCCTGCGCTGGATTCCCGACGCCGTGCGGCAGTGGGGGCTCGACGCCGCCTGGCGGGCCTGGGAGGCCGCCGCCGGTTGCGGCCGCGAGCTGGGGGTCGTGGGTTTCGGCCTGGGGGGTGACGAGGCGGCGGGACCGGCTGCCGACTTCGCCGCTGTCTTCGCCGAGGTCCGAGCCGAGGGTCTGGGAGTGACCATCCACGCCGGCGAAGTGACCGCCATGGGGGACCATGGGCGGCGCTCCGTCCGCGACGCCGTGGAGATCTGCGGCGCCCGGCGCATCGGCCACGGTACCGCCGCCGGGGCCGATCCCGCCCTGTTGGAACTGCTGGCGGCCCGCGGCGTCCACGTGGAGGCCTGTCCCGGGTCCAATCTGGCCACGGGAGCGGTGGCGTGTCCGGCGGACCACCCCTTGCGGGTCTTTCTGGACACAGGTGTGTCCTGCAGTCTCAACACCGACGACCGGGCCTTCTTCGGACTGGATCTGGAAAGTGAATTCGCCTCCGCCAGGACCGTGTTCGGCCTGACGGAGGCGGAAGAGGCGGGATTGACGGCCGCCGCCCGGGTAGCGGTCTTCGACCGCCAAGCATATCCGGATTCTAGGGCGTGCCCGGATTCGCCGTGACCGAATCGGGTTCCACGTAGATGCCGGACCGGTGGTCCATCTCCACGCGGATGAGCTGGGCTTCCTCCTCGAGGACGGTCCCGAATTCCCTGGCCAGCCGCTGGAAGCGCTCGAAGGAGTCGGCCTGCTTCTCGATGGCGGTCCGCTCCAGGAGCCCCGCGCTGACCACGGCCGCGCGCATGCGCACCAGCCGCATCACTTCGCCGGACAGGTTCTCCTCGGTGCCCCGCTTGAGGCGTCGCCGGGTTTCCTTGCGGCCGATGGGCGTGCCCACCTCGGCGGCGTCCGTCAGACCGGACTTCACCATGCTGCCGTGGCGGATGATGGTGTGCTCCTGGCCGACCTGGTCTTCCCGGTCGTGCAGGATGTCGGTCATGTGGTCGAGGATCTTCTCCACGGCCGAGTTGCGGTCGGCGTTGCTGCTGCTGCGACCGGCGCGTTGCAGCTTCGTGGCGTACCGCTCCAGGTCGCGGATATCGCGTTCGACCTCGCGCAGGTCCAGCTGCAGCTGGCGGTCGCTGCGTTCGGACAGATCCTGGCCCAGGGCCGGGACGGCGAGCAGACCGAGCAACGTGGCGAGGACAGCCGTCCTGTTGACCAGCTTCGTGAACATGGCGTCAACTCCGGTTGGAGACATGGGGGGGTGGGAGCCCCGCGTTACCCCTTATGATCGGCAGATGCCGAAAAAACTTCAACCCGGGCCGCCTACGGGGGTTCCGTTGGCCCTCGGGAGCGGTCTCCGGGGCTGGCCGGTCGCTAGTCCCCGAGCAGGGCCTGCAACCGGTCGATCTCCTCGCGGATCTGCTCCTCTTCCAGGCGCGGGAAGAGGATCTCCGGCTTACCGAGGGGCCGTCCGCCGGGAATGGGCCGACGGCCCTCGTCCCAGCCTCCCCGCCACAGGTCGCTCTCCATGCCCAGCCAGGACCACAGCTTCTCCATGGCGAAGGGCGTCACGGGCGCCAGCATGACCGCCAGCATGCGCAGGATCTGGATGATGACGCCCAGGCTCTGGGCGCAGCGTTCCAGGTCGGTCTTGCGGGACTTGAAAGGCGCCGATTCGTCGAAGTAGCGATTGCCCGCCTGCCCGGCGCGGAAAGCGGCCTCCATGGCGGCTTTCACCTCGAATCGCTCCAGGTGGGCCGCCCAGTTCTCCAGTTCCTTCTCCACCTCGGCCAGGGCCGCCCGGTCCAGGTCCGTCGAGTCCGCCTCGGACCACGCCGGCACCGTGCCTTCGAAATACTTGTGGATGAAGGTGAAGACCCGGTTGATGAGGTTCCCGAAGTTGTTGCCCAGTTCGTTGTTGTTGCGGGCCAGGAAGCCCTCCCAGGTGAAGTTCATGTCCCGGGTCTCGGGCAGGTTCCGCGCCAGGGTGTAGCGCAGGGGGTCGGCCTTGAACTTCTCCAGGTAGTCCGGCAGCCACACGGCGAAACCGCGGCTGGTGGACAGCTTCTGTCCCTCGAGGTTGAGGAACTCGTTGGCGGGCACGTTCTCGGGCAGGACGTAGTCCTCCGAGTGGGCCATGAGCATGGCCGGGAACATGACCGCGTGGAAGAAGACGTTGTCCTTGCCGATGAAGTGGATCAGCCGCGTGTCCGGGCTCTGCCACCAGGTACGCCAGCTGTCGGGATCGCCCTGATCGTCTTGACCAATCTGGGCGGCGGCCCACTCACGGGTCGACGAGATGTAGCCGATGGGCGCCTCGAACCACACGTAGAAGACCTTGCCCTCGTGGTCCGGCAGGGGGACCGGTACGCCCCAGCCCAGGTCGCGGGTCACGGCCCGGTCCTCGAGGCCGTCCTTGAACCAGCCGCGGCAGTACTGCTGGACGTTGTCCTTCCACTCGGGGTGGGCGTCGAACATGGCCTCGAGCTGCTTCTGCCAGTCGCCCAGGGGGAGGAACCAGTGGGTCGTCTCGCGCAGTTCCAGGGGGCTGCCGTCCTGGGCGTTCACCGGGTCGATGAGCTCGGTCGGGTCCAGGGAGGAACCGCAGCTCTCGCACTGGTCGCCGCGGGCGTTCTCGGACCGGCACTTGGGACAGGTGCCCTCGATGTAGCGGTCGGCCAGGAAGCGGTCCTGGCTCGGGCTGAAGAACTGCTCGGTGGTCTTCTGTCGGAACAGGTCCCGGTCGTGCAGGTCCTTGAAGAAGGTCTGGCTCGTCTCCGTGTGGATTTCCCGGCTGGTCTGGCTGAAATTGTCGAAGCTCATGCCGAACCCGGCGAAGGACTTCTTGATGGAGGCGTGGTTGCGGTCCACCAACTCCTTGGGGGTGATCCCCTCCCGTTCGGCGGTCAGGGTGATGGGCACGCCGTACTCGTCGGACCCGCAGATGTAGAGCACGTCCTCGCCGCGCAGGCGCAGATAGCGGACGTAGATGTCCGCCGGCAGGTAGGCGCCGGCCAGATGACCCAGGTGGATTTCGCCGTTGGCGTAGGGCAGGGCGCTCGTCACCAGGGTGCGGGCGTGGCGGCGACGGGGCGCGTCGTTCGGCGCAGTCACGGGATGTCCTTCCGGGCGGGGATTCTTCGGCACGGCGGTCGGGAGGAACTTAAATCAAGTCTTCGGGCAGCGGCAAGGCGGTTTTGCCGTAGACGTGGCTGTCGAGCCAGGGGGCGCAGTCCACACCCGTGACCTCGTAGACGGCGGTTTCCAGGGATGCCCGGGTCAGGGGCCGGCCGTCGCGGGTGTTGTAGAGGTGGCGCAGCACGCCGTCCAGGGGCCGTTCGAGGCCGCCGTGGCGGGCCAGCCAGCTGTCGAGGGCAACGCAGACGGCCACGCCGCCCGCGTAGGCGAAGCGGACGGCCTCGGCGTCGTCGCTCATGACGTCGGCGGCCACGTCGGCCACGGCCCGTTCGCCGAGCAGCCTGTTCTGCTCGTAGTCCCGTTCGAGGCGCCGTTGCAGGACGCGGCGGGCGTGGTCCGGGGACCACACGCCGGCGGCGGTGAGCATGCGCGCCGCGTACCAGGTGGTTGCCCCCTCGGTGAACCACAGCATGGCCGGATCCTCCTGGGGAATGGCCTCGCCGAGCCAGCCGTGGAACATCTCGTGGGCGATGACGCTGGCCGCCTGGTCTTCCAATTCGCCCCAGGTGGTGCGGGCGTCGATCATCACCAGGACCGAGCTGCCCGTGTGGGCGCCGTAGGTGTCGAAGCGCTCGGGCGTGGACACTTCGTTGGCCGCCAGCAGCACCGTGATCCGGGGCGAGGGCGCCGAGCCGAAAAAGCCCACCTCCGTGCGGGCCACGCGGCGGACCAGGTCCAGGGCCTCGTCGTCGGCGAAGAGCCAGCGGCGGTCGGTGGCGAAGCGGATGTCGCAGTCCCGGGCCTTGGTGGACGCCGTGCGCAGATTCCCGCAGACCAGGAGGGCGTTGTTCAGGTCCGCCAGGTCGCGGGGGTGGAAGACGCGACTCGCCTCGGGACTCTCGGGGGGTGTGGGACGGGGAGCGGTGGCCCGGCGTCCCCGGGCCTCCACCGGCAGGTAGGACCGTCCGTCACCCAGGTGGGCCAGGCCCGCCGAGTCGGGTATGGCCGGGGTGCGCGCCGGTTCCCGGACCAACGGTGGCCAGGGGGTGAGCACGGGCAGGTCGTCGGGATTGCGCAGGGAGACTGTGATGTCGCCCACGGGACGGCCCAGGGGTACGAGGAAGATCTCGAAGCCGGCCACCCGCACGCCGCCGTTGACCGGATTGGAGATGAAGCGCCGGATATCGTGCTCCAGGTGGTCCGGGGGCGAGAGGTCCACCCGGTAGCCGAAGGCCACCTGGTCCACCCCGTCGGTGGAAACGCGCCAGCCGTCGTCGGTGCGGGCCACGGCGAGGCTCCGCCCGCGGCGGCCTTGCCCGTCCACAGCCTGGGCGGTGGGCGTGTTGGCGTCTACGCCGCTGTCCGGGTCGCCGAAGAAGCCGGGGGGGAAGACCAGGTCCAGGTGCCGGGGCAGATCGCCGGTCAGCACCAGGTGCAGATCCAGGGAGCCGCGAGGGGCGTCGGACAGGTCGATCTCGTAGTCCAGATTCAGGGGCGCCGGCTCCCGCAGCACGTACCAACCGCCGGCTGCGGCGCTCGCCAGCAGCAGGATCGCGACGGCCAGCAGGACGCCCGGCCGCACCGTCCGGCGCCGGGTCCGCGACGGCGAAGCGGCCAGGCGGCCTTCCCGTCGGGCCTGGTACCGTTGCAGTGCGGATTGCGACGCCTTGGACATGCGGGATCTTTCTCTGCAAGGTCAGTGGGTTGCGGCGCGGTGTCGTCGTTCCCCGTGGTTCCCCGTGGTTCCCCATGGCGGGTCCCACACCCGAGACGATGCAACCCACATGCCTTTGTGATAAGATCACTTGGCGACACTCAGGGCACACAATGAGCGAAGGGGAACGAACATGGATCTGGGCATACGGGGACGGACGGCGGTGGTGACGGCGGCCTCGCGGGGCTTCGGACTGGCCACGGCCGAGACCCTGGCCCGCGAGGGGGTCCGGGTGGCCATGTGCGCCCGGGACGCGGACACGCTGCAGGAGGCCGCCGATCGGGTGCAGACGGCCGGCGAGGAAGTCCACGGCGGCGCTGCGGGCCGGGTGCTGGCCCGCTCGGTGGACGTGACCGAACCCGCCGCCCTGGAGGCCTTCGTAGCCGAGACCCGCACGCGCTTCGGCCCGGTGCAGATGCTGCTGGTGAACGCCGGCGGCCCGCCTGCAGGTACCTTCGCCGATCTGGACCAGGAAGCCTGGGACACGGCCTGGCGGGGCACCGTGGCCAGCGCCGTTGCCGCCTGCCGCCTGGTCCTGCCGGACATGCTGGAGCAGGGCTGGGGCCGCATGGTCGCCGTGACCTCCGTGAGCGTGCATCAGCCCGTGGAGAATCTCATGCTCTCCAGCGCCCTGCGCCCGGCGGTGCAAGGGCTCGTCAAGACCCTCTCGGACGAGGTGGCCGGACGCGGCGTGACCGTCAACGCCGTGGCGCCGGGCTTCCACGCCACCAGCGCCGTCGACCGCCTCATCGCCGCCAAGGTCGAGCAGACCGGCTGCCAACCCGAGGACGTGGTGGCTGGCTGGACCCAGACCATCCCCGCCGGCCGCCTGGGCCGCCCCGAGGAACTGGCCGCCCTGATCGCGTTCCTCATGTCCGAGCAGGCGGGCTACATCACCGGCCAGAGCATCATCGCCGACGGGGGCTGGGTCCGGGGCACCTTCGGGTAGCTTGACACTCCGTCCGCGGGGATTATCTTAAAGTCAATGAGTTTCGAATATATGGCTCGATCAGGCGGAGAACCATGGACGGCCTGCTGAAAACGGCGATCTTCGTGGCGGGATACTTCGTGGTGGTCAACTTCGTCTTCCCCCGTCTGGGGTTGCGCCCCGGCTGAGCGCCGGACGCCTGCTCGATCGGGGATCGGGACGACACCAAGGACGAGACGGCGGAGGACGACCGGTCCGCGTGACCGCGGACCCTGGGAGGATCGGGATGCCCCTCTACGAATTCAGCTGCCGCAAGTGCGGTCACAGTTTCGAGGAATTGACGACCCTGGCCGAGGTGGAGAAGAAGAAGCCCGCCTGCCCAGCCTGCGGTTCGCGGGCCACCGAGCGCGGCCTGTCCGGCTTTGCCACGGGATCCGGTTCCGGTGGTTCCGGGAGCGCCCCTTGCGGTGGCGGCGGATTCACTTGAGGCTAGGTGGGGCGCGGCCGGGTGCCGCGCGACAGGCGAGAGATCACGAGGCGCCGCGGTCCCCCGATCGCGGCGCCTTCTTTTCCAGATAGCCCCGGGCCCGGCGGAAGGGACGCGCCAGGCGGTCGCGGGCCGAAGTGCCGAGGGCGTGTCCCAACAGGATCACCAGGGCCGCGAGACCGAGTCCGGCGGCCACGTCCACCACGTAGTGGTAGCGGCAATACACGGTCGACATGCACAGCAGGACGAAGATGGTGGTCATCCACCAGCGGTGGCGGGGAAAGCGCTGCCACACGTGCCACCAGGGGATGAACGACGCGGCCACGTGGCTGGAGGGGAAGGCGGCGCCGAGCAGGGCGCCGTTCTCGTGGATGTGCAGCATGATGCGCGTGAAGATCCAGCCGTCCACCTCGATGTAGCCCGCCCGGAAGTACTTGGGTCCCCAGGCAGGGAGGACCGAGTAGAGGGTGTAACAGATGAGCATGGTGGCGCCCAGGTCGCGGACGTAGGCGCGGACGGCGCCCCAGCGCTCGTCGGCCGGCAGATCCCGGGACCGGAAGATCAGTCCGATGAAGATCAGGGACAGGAAGTAGTAGCTGAAGTAGGCGAACTCCATGAGTTCGTGGAACCAGGGCCAGGGCCAGATCCGGGACCACTCCAGCGCGGGCTGGAAGCCGAAGATCGCCTCTTCCAGGGCGATGAGTGCCGGGTCGAGGCTGTCCTCGAAGGCGAAGAAGATCAGGCCCAGGTGCTCCAGCTCAGCGTAGAAGAGCGGGAAGAGCATGGGCAGGTAGATCTCGCCCAGCAGACGCGGTGCCCAGTGGCGGCGTCCCCGCAGCCAGGGGGGTACGAACCACACGGCCAGGCCGATTCCCGCGTGCACCGCCGCCAGTTTCCAGGGGGAGAGGAAGACGCCCGGGCTGAGGGCCGCGTAGATGACTGTCATGACCAGGTAGATCACGGCCCAGCGGTCGATGTCCAGGCGCAGGAGCGAGAGTTCCACGAGACGCCGTCGCAGGCTCACAACCAGCCCTCCCGTACGCAGAACTCCATGGTCTCGGCCAGGCCGCGGGCGGCCGGTCGCGGGGTCGGGAAGCCGGTGGCCGCCGCGAGTCGCGAGCCGTCGCAGGCCCAACCGCAGACGGTGAGGTCGCGGATGCGGTCGGGATTCAGTACCGGCGAACGGCGCGCGCCGAAGAGGCCCACCACGGCGGTGGCCAGACGCAGGGGCCAGAGGGGAATGGGGAGCATCCGCACCGGGCGGCCTGCGGCCTCGGCCAGGGCCTCGGCCAGGTCCGGGAAGCTGTAGCCCGCCCGGCCGTCATCCACGAAGAAGACGCCTTCGGCGTCGGGACTGTCCAACAGGGCCACGGCTGCCGCCGCAGCGTCGCGTCCGTCCACCAGGGAGAGCCCGCCCAGGGAGCGGCCCAGGCGCGGCAGCCAGCCCCGGCGCGCCAGTTTCAACAGGGGCAGGAAGTCCTTGTCCCGGGGACCGTACAGCCCGGGGGGGCGTAGGATCGCCGTGCGGAAGAGCCCGCCGGCGCCGGACACGAGGGCTTCGGCCTCCCGCTTGGAGCGACCGTAGGCGGTGATGGGGGCGGCGGGATCGGTTTCCCGGGCCGGCCGGTCCAGCGGCGCCGGGCCGTGGGCGGCCAGGCTGGAGACGTAGACGAAGGCGGGAGCGGTCTCGGCGGGGGGCTCGGACCAGCGGCGCCGGGCGGCCTCCAGGAGCGCGCGGGTGGTTTCCACGTTGCCCCGGCGGTAGCCCTCTTCGCTGGTGGCGGTGACCACGCCGGCGCAGTGGATCACGCCGTCGGCCCCGTCCAGGAGCCGGTCGCAGCCGGCGGGATCGGTCAGGTCCACCTGGACGGTCTCCAGGGGCTTGCCCTCGAGCCAGCGCAGGCTGCTGGTGGCGCGGATGGAGGCGCGGACCCGGTCGCCCCGGGCCAGCAACTGGTCGGCCAGGTGGCTGCCCAGGAAACCGGTGGCCCCGGTCAGGGCGACCAGACGCGGCTCGCTGCTCGCGGCGTCACCCATGTCAGACCGTCTTCTCGTACACGCGGTAGGTCTTGTAGCGCTTGGCGCCGTAGCCCTCGAGAACCTTGTTCATGGGGACGTTGTCCTCGAGGATCCAGGAGCACTCGCCGCTGGTGATGCCCCGGGCGAAACCCGCCTGCATGGTCTTGAAGATCATGACCATGTCCACGCCGAGCTTGCGATACTCGGGCAGGACGCCCAGGAGCAGGCAGCGGGCCATCTTCACCTTGCGCTTGCCCAGCAGGAACTTCAGCCAGCCGAAGGGCAGTAGGCGGCCCTTGAGGGGCTGCAGGGCCTCGTTGAAGTCGGGAATGGTCAGGGAGAAGCCGATGGGCTCGCCATCCATTTCGGCCACCAGCAGGAAGGCTGGATCGACCATGGACTTCATGTCCTTGGCCATGTAGCGGAAATTCTCGTCGTCCAGAGGGACGAAGCCCCAGTTGCGGCTCCAACTCTTGTTGTAGAGTTCGCGCACACGGGAGGCTTCCTCGAAGAAGTTCTTCATGTCGAACTGGCGCACGACCAGTCCCGGGCGGGCCGCCATGCGGTCGATCAGGCGCGTCATCTTTTCCGGGAATGCGCCGCCGGTCTCGATGAGCCAGGCGAAGAGGTCCTTGGCCTTGGTCAAGCCGAACTCATCCAGCAGTTCGGGATAGTAGCGGGGATTGTAGGGCATGCCGATCACCGGGCGCGTCCACGCGCCGTCCACCAGGGCGCCGTAGGCGTCGTGGTTGGAGTTGTAGTTGCCCGGTCCGCGCATGATCTCCATACCCTGCTCGCGGATCCACGTCTCCGCCGTTTCCAGCAGGGCCCGGGAGACCTCCGCGTCCTCCAGCACCTCGAAGAAGCCGAAGTAGCCCACCTTTTCTTGGTGGTGTTCGTTGGCGGCGGTGTCCACGCAGGCGCCCACGCGGCCGACGATCTCGTCGCCCCGGCGGGCCAACCACAGCTGGTGCGTGGCGTGGCGCCAGTAGGGGTTCTTCTTCTTCTCGAAGAAGTCCTTCAGCTCGCTCAGCAGGGGAAAGACGTGGTTGGGGTCGTCCGCGTAGATGCGGTAGGGGAGCTGCAGGAAAGCTTCGAAATCGCCCTTGCCGGCGACGGGGGTGACGTGGACGGACATGTTCGCTCCTCGGGGAGGATGTCGGATCGGGATCGCGTTCGTGCCCGACGTGCCGCAGTCAGGACGGGACGACGCCCAATTCGCGGCCCACCTCGGCCATGATGTCCATGGCCTTGTGGATCTCGTCTTCCGTGTGGGTCGCCATCAGGGACAGACGGATCAGCGCGTTGCCGGGCTCGACAGCCGGGGAGACGACCGGGTTGACGAAGACGCCGCGGTCGATGAGGCGCCGGCAGAATACGAACGCCGTCATGTCCTCGCCCACCACCGCGGGAATGATCGGCGTCTCGGAGGGGCCCGTGTCGAAGCCCGCGTCCTTGAGCCGCTCGCGCATGATGTCGTTGTTGCGCCACAGGGCCTCGTGCCGCCAGGACTCCTCCTGCATGACGTCCACCGCCGCGGAGACCGAGGCCACCGAGGCCGGCGGCATGCTGGCCGAGAACATGAGCGCGCGGGCGAGATGCTGGATGTAGTGGATGGTGTCCTTGTCGCCGGCCACGAAGCCGCCCACCGAGGCCAGGGACTTGCTGAAGGTCCCCATGATCAGGTCGACCTTGTCGGTCAGGCCGAAGTGGTTGCAGGTGCCGCGGCCGTGGTCGCCCAGCACGCCCACGCCGTGGGCGTCGTCCACCATGATGCCGGCGTCGTACTGCTCGGCCAGCTTCACGATCTCCGGCAGCCGGGCGATGTCGCCCTCCATGGAGAAGACACCATCGACGATGATGAGCTTGTTGGTGTCCTTTTCGCTCTTCAGGACCAGTTCCAGGTTCTCCATGTCATTGTGCTTGTACTTGCGCACGTTGCCGAAGGAGAGCCGGGCGCCGTCGATGATGGAGGCGTGGTCGGTGCGATCGACGATGATGGTCTCGTTGCGGCCGACCATGGAACTGAGGGTGCCCTGGTTGACCATGAAGCCGGTGGAGAAGACCAGGGCCTGCTCCTTGCCCACGAGCTTGGCCAGCTTCTCCTCGAGCTCGATGTGGATGTCGAGGGTGCCGTTGAGGAAACGCGAACCGGCGCAACCGGTGCCGTACTTGGCGATGGCGGCCTGGGCGGCTTCCTTCACCTGGGGGTGGTTCGTCAGACCCAGGTAATTGTTGCTGCCCAGCATGATGACCTCTTGGCCCTGGTAGCGGACCGTGTTGGTCTGGGCAGACTCGATCACCCGGAAATAGTTGTAGAGATCCTTGGCCATGAGTTGTCTGGCCGTCTGGAACTCGTGGACCTTGTCGAACAGCCCCATCATTACCGCCGTTTGGCTGGAGTTACGAAGACAACGGGACCCGAAGGCGGGTCCCACCATCCGTATCCTGGCCACCAGAAAATAGCCTGAAGGTCCCGCGTCTACAACTAGAAAACCTCGGCCGTGAAGACCTGGAAGTGGGCGTCGCGGCGCCAGTCGTCCGGTCCGAGTCCGGCCTTGAGGGCCAGGTGGGTGAGCATTGTGTCCCGGTCCCAGCCCTGTTCGGGGGCTACCTGGGGGAGGAAGACCGACCGCCGGCCACCGGCCGACAGCAGGACACCGTGCCGTCCCACCTCGATTTCCTCCGGCCCGACCACCGCGGCCAGGGGGGAGAGCGCCGAGACCTCCAGTTCCAGTCCGGACAACTCCGATTCCTCCACCGGCGGGAAGCGGGGATCGGTCAGAGCTGCGGCGCGACCGTTCTCCACCACGGTGGCCGCCAGGGGGCGCCGGCCCTCGATGACGCCGATGCAGCCCCGCAACTGCCCGGCGCTGGTCAGGGTGACGAAGGCGCCGCCGGGGGCGGAAAGCCGCGGGCCCAGCTCCCGGCCCGCGGCTGCGGCGAAGGCTGCCGGGTCGGGCGGCTCGGCCCCGGTGACGGCCGCGCGGACGGCAGCCCAGGCCAGGTCCCGCAGGAAGGTGCGCTCGTTCGTATCCAGGCGTTCGGTCATGATGCCTCCCCGGGGGCCGCCAGGACCACCGCCGCGTAGCTCACGGACAGGGCGTAGTCCCGGTCCCGGTCGCCGCTGCGGCTGTAGCCCAGGAGAGCGCCCTCGTACCCGGCGGGCAGGCCTGCCTCCAGAGCCAGGGCCGCGGCTTCGAGGCCGCACATGGTGAGGCCCGTCTCCCGTCCGTAGGCGCGCAGGCCGGATGGGTCGGCGGCCAGGATGCGCAGGATGGCCCCGGCGTCCAGCTGCTCCAGCCGCGCGGGCACGTCGTCGGTGAAGGGAACGAAGCCGTAGGCGGATCCGTAGTGGGTGAAGTCGGTGGACACGAGAAAGGCGGTTTCGTCGTCCTGCAGAGCGGCAAGGGCTCCGGCGGCTGTTTCCCGCAGTTCCCGGTCCAGGGGCGGCACGAGGAGCGGGACGATGGCCGGCGGGTCCCCGCCCCACCGCTGCAGCAGAGGGAGCTGGATCTCCACCGCGTGTTCGGACCGGTGGGCTGCCTCGTCCACAACGAAGGCGGGGCAAGCGGCCAACCGGGCCACCGCGTCCGTGTCCACGGGGACCGTCCCCAGGGGCGTGGCGAACCCCGCGGCCCCGCTCAGGGCGATCCGGTCCAGGGGCGCCCGGTGGTTGGGGGCCAGGATGACCAGGCGGCGTGGCCGGCGGCGGGCCAGGGCCGCGTGGGCCAGGCCGGCAGTGGCACCGCTGTAGGTGAAGCCCGCGTGGGGCGCCACGGCCACCAGGACCCGGCCTGCCGGGGGTGGCGAGCCGCCCCCGGCGGCCAGATAGCCGTCGACGGTCGCGGCCAGTTCGTCGGGATCTCCCGGATACCAGGATCCGGCCAGTACGGAGGAGCGGATTCGGGTCACGGCGCCACCTACAATCGGTTTGGAAACCTCGGGCTCCGACTCTATCATAGGTAGAGAGGACGCGACAATCCCACCAGACGGAGGCAGAAGCTTGAACGTGAAGCAGAATCTCGTCGGCGACGTCATGGTCCTGAACCTCTCGGGCAAGATCATGGGCGGTCCCGACCACGATATGTTCCAGACGGAGGTCAAGACCCTCATCGCGGACGGTTACGTGGACGTGCTGCTGAACCTGTCCAAGGTGAGTTGGGTGAACTCCACGGGCCTGGGCATCCTGGTCTCGGCGTTCCACACCTTGAAGAAGAACGGCGGCCAGTTGAAGATCTGTGAGGTCTCCGACCGCATCGACAACATCCTGAACGTGACGCAGCTGAAGCTCGTTTTCGAGACCTTCGACAACTGCGAAGACGCGCTGGCGTCGTTCAAGCAGGACTGAGACCGTGCCCGCCGACCCCCGACAACAGGCGGAAGACGCAGCCACCACGGTGTACCGCAACCCGGCGGTGACCGTGGACGGCGTCGTTCTGCACCGCAGGTCCGGCGCTCCCGGGGCGGAGGCCTATGAGGTCCTGCTCATCGAACGGGGCCGTGACCCCTTCCGCGGCAGCCACGCCCTGCCGGGCGGTTTCGTGGACTACGGCGAGGACATCGACGACGCCATCCACCGGGAGATCGCCGAGGAGACGGGGCTCGAGGGCCTGCCCTTCCGCCAGTTCCGCGCCTTCGGGGCCCCGGACCGCGACCCGCGGGGCCACACGGTCTCGGTGGTGTATGTGGCGGTCCTCATCGGCGAGCAGCCCCGCGTGGTGGGGGGTGACGACGCCGCGGCGGCCGGCTGGTTCCCCGTGGACCGGTTGCCGTCCCTGGCCTTCGACCACGACCGGATCCTGGCCGGCGTCTTCGAGGCCATCAAGAACCTGTAATTTCCCCATGAACCCGAACCTTGGCCGCCCGCTGGACGACCGCGATCGAGGAGACGAACGTGAGCACTTCCCTGACACCCGAAGCGGTGATGACCTGCCTCGAGGACGTGAACCTGCCCGGCACGACGCGCAGCGTCGTTTCCCTGGAACTCATCGGCGAGATCCGCGTGAGCGGCGGCGACGTCACGGTCACCGTCGTGCGCACCTCCGAGAAGGAGGAAACCATCGACGCCGTACGCCAGGCCGTAGCCCAGAAGGTGAGCGGCCTGCCCGGCGTCCTGGCCGTGACCGTACCGGTGGACGACCGGTCCGCCCCCCCGAAGAAGGCTCCGGCGGGCCCCCACGGCCAGTCCCCGGACCCCTTCGCCGACCGCACCAAGTTGCCCGGCGTGGGACGTGTGATCGCCGTGGCCAGCGCCAAGGGCGGCGTGGGCAAGTCCTCGGTGGCGGTGAACCTGGCCTTGGCCCTGCAGGCCGAGGGCCACAAAGTCGGTCTCATGGACGCCGACGTGTACGGCCCCAGCATCCCCACCATGCTCGGCGTGACCGAGCCCCCGGTCATCACCGACGACCGGAAGATCCTGCCGGCGACCAACCGCGGCATGCAGGTCATCAGCATGGGGCTGTTGATGGACCCGGACCAGCCGGTCATCTGGCGCGGTCCCCTGGTCTTCTCAGCGGTGAAGCAGTTCCTCAAGGACGTCCAGTGGGAAGACCTGGACTACCTGGTGGTGGACATGCCCCCCGGCACGGGCGACGCCCAGCTCACCCTGGTCCAGCAGGTGCCCCTGGCCGGCGTGGTCATGGTCACCACGCCCCAGGAAGTGGCCCTGGCCGACGTGCGGCGCGGCATCCGCATGTTCGGCGACGTGCAGGTCCCGGTGCTCGGCGTGGTGGAGAACATGAGCTACTTCGAGTGCCCCGAGACGGGCAAGCAGTACGACATCTTCGGCCGGGGCGGCGGCGCCCGCGTGGCCAAGGAATACGAACTGCCCCTGCTGGGGGAGATCCCCATCGACCCGCTCATTCGCGAGGGCGGCGATGTGGGCCAGCCGGCGGTGGAGAAGGATGGCTCGCCCGTGCGCGCGGCGTTCCTGAAGCTGGCGGCGCAGGTGGACGAGATGGCGGTGGATGCCACCTGAGGCGGTGACCGGCGTACTGAAAAGAGGCCCCCGGGGTGAGGTCCCCGGGGGCCTTTTGCGTTCGATGGGCGCTGCTAGTCCACCAAAGGTCCGCCGTCCGGTGGGAACATGAGCTCGACCTGTTCCTGCAGGTATTCCCAGAGCGGTGCGCACCCGGCGGCGATCTTCCCGTTCTTGTGGTAGATCTGCTCCTTGCGGATGCCATGGTCCTTCCAGCTCTGGCCGTCGTTGTTCAGGTTCAGGAGCATGGGCATGGCCCGGTCGATGGCCCGCGCGTATCTGGCCTCCGCCGATTCCTCCGCTTCGAACTCTTCCCAGAGGGACCGGAACTCGCCGGCCACCCCGGCCGGCAGACCGCCGAGAATCCTGACCATGGCTTCCCGTTCAGCGACGGTCGCCCCCCGGTGATCGTCCAGGGCATAGACGATGGTGTCGCCGGTGTCGATCTCGGGGAGGTCGTGCAGCAGCAGCATGGTCACGACCTTGGCCGTATCCACGGGTTCGTTGGCCAGGTCCGCCAGGGCCAGGGCGAGCAGAGCCGTCTGCCAGCTGTGCTCGGCCGAGTTCTCGAACCGGTCCACGCCGAGTGGCTTCACGCTCCGCTCGACTCCTTTGAGCCGGTCGGCTTCGAGGATGAACTCGAGGCGGCCTGCGAGGGATTCAGGGCCTCTGCGTCGTCCATCACGGCTACTCGGCATAGCCCAGATCCTTCAACCGTTGCCGCACCGTATCGTCCAGGTCTTCCCAGCCCGGACCGCCGCCGTCGTCCCCGACGGCCCCGCAACCGCTCTCACGCCAGGCGGCCAGATCCGCCAGCAACTCGTCCAGGACCGCCGGCTTTTCCGGCAACAGATCGTTCTTCTCCTCGGGATCCACCACCAGGTCGTACAAGGCCAGTGGCCGGCCGTCCCGGTGGGCGATGAGCTTGGCCGCGCCGCGCCGCAGGGCCACCACGTCCGGCCCGTAGGCCAAGGCCTCCGCCAGCAGCAGCCGCTGCTCCGAGTCCTGGTCGGCGCCACCAGCCAACGACCGCCCGGTCAGAGCGTCCTTCATGGCGCCGGCCCGCCGGCCCGCCGCCGAATCCGTCGGTGCGAACTCTCCGGCGCCGAGCCACCCGGCCAGGGTGGGGGCCAGGTCGCACAGGGAAACCGGTGCCTCGACGCGCTTTCCCGCCGGCACCCCCGGACCCCAGGCGAGCCACGGCACGTGCAACAGTTCCTGGAATTGGGTATGGCCGTGCCCCACGCCCACCAGGCCGCGGGGGTCGTGGTTCCAGGCCGCGGATTCGGCTGCGTGGTCCCGGAACTCCTCCCCGTGGTCGGCGAAGACGGAGATCACCGTCCGCGAGGCCAGGTCCCAGCGTTGGAGACGGTCCTGCAGGGCGCCGATACTGCGGTCCACCTGGCGTACGGTGGCCGCGTACACGGCGAGCTTCACGGCCAAGTGTGCTTCCAGATCGGGTCCACCTTCGACCGGCACGCGGCCCAGGTGCGGCAGCGGCGGATCCCCCCAGCGGGCCAGGTGGGGGAGCACGCTCTCGGGATCGTCTGCGCCCCGGGTCCGGGCGCCGGCCAGGAAGGGCTCCAGGTCCCCGGGGGGCGGTGTGGTGGGTTCGTGGGGGTCGTTGAACAGGACGAAACAGAAGTAGGGCCGGTCCGCGTGGCGGCCGATCCAGTCCAGGGCGATGGCGGCCAGGTCCTCGGCGGCCACGTTGTGGTAGGCGTGGTGGTCGAAGCTCTCCGCGAGACCGAAGGCGAAGAACTGGTTGGAGTAGAAGGCGGCCGTACGGTAACCGCGCTCCCGGAGATGGGCCGCCAGGGTCGGTGCATCGGCGGCCAGGCGCCGGGGCGGTTGGTCGTCCATGTTCCTCACCCTGCCGGACAGGTAGGCGTCGTGGAGTCCCGGCATGAGGCCGGTCAGGGCGCCGGCGAAGGAGGGTAGGGTCCAGGGCGCCGGCGCGGTGACGTCGGTGAAGACCGTACCGCCGTCCGCCAGGGCGTCCAGGCGGGGTGTGGTGGGGGACGGGCAGCCCAGGCAGCCCACGTGGTCGGCGCGCAGGGTGTCCACGCCCATCAGCAGCAGGTCCGGCGGACCGTGCCGGTCGGGTCGGATGCGCCGGGGACGGAAGGGTCGCAGCAGGAGTCGCCGCCAGTGGCCGCGCCGGGCGCGCCAGCGTGCCGTCCGGGTCAGGGGGGCGAAGGGATCGCCGGCCATGCTCGCCTTTCGGCCGCGGGCGGGCCGCGGCGGACAGGTCGTCAACTGGACAGGGGGACCGTCGGTCATTACTATCGGCCCATGCGAATGCAGGACTATACAACAGCCGACGGTTTCCTGCTGCACCTGGACTGCGCCACGGTGGAGGCGGCGGTGGACCGCCTGGTGGCCGCTCTGGCCGCCGCCGGCGACGTCCTGGACGCCCCGGCCCTGGTGGCCGAGGTCATGCGGCGGGAGATCGAGGGCAGCACGGCCATCGGCGGCGGGCTCGTCATTCCCCACGCCCGATTCGCCGGGGTCACCCGGTTGCGGGTGGCCGTGGCCACTCTGGCCCGGCCCCTGGACGCGGGTGCGGACGACGGTCGGCCCGTGGACGTGGTCATCCTGCTCGTGGGACCGGCCGACGACCAGCGCCACATGCTGCGTGTGCTGGCCGGTCTGGCGCGGCTGGTCAAGCGCGACGGTTTCGCGGACGGACTCCGCGCGGCCGGTTCTCCGGCGGACCTGCGCGCCGCCTTCCTTGCCGACTGATCACGATTGTCGGTTTTCGTCGCCGTTTTCACGGCCTTTTCTCTTGTTTTCCGGTCCGCAAACCTCTAGGCTGCCCGGACCTAAAAATCCAGTGTCATGCTCTCGAAGGGGAGATTCCCGATGTCCAGCTTCTGCAGGACGGTGACCCGCGGACGACGGCTTCTGACCGTGGTCCTCCTGGCCGCCGGCTTCCTTGTCGCCGCAGCGCCCGTTGCACCGGCCGCGCCGGCCGACCACCTCATCCTGAGCGAGATCGTCGTCGTGGCGAATCGGGTGGGGGCCAAGTATGTGGAGGTCGTCAACCCCACCGGGAGCGCCGTGCTCCTGGACGGTGTTGCCCTCACCAACGGCACCAACGCCGGCAACGACACGGGCTACTGGCGCGTCGTCGAAACCGCGCCCACCTCCCTGACCGCCGGCGGCGGCGCCGGAGGCACCTTCCACGGCGCCTTCCCGGCCGGTTACAGCCTGGCCGCGGGTGACACCATCGCCGTAGCCATCACCGGCAGCGGCGATTTCCTGACCGCGTACGGCGTCCTGCCCGACTTCGAACTCTTCGAGGACGGGGTGGTCCCCGACGTGGTGCCCGAACTGGTGGAGATCTTCCCCGGTTCCATCGCCGCCGGCCTCGGCGGCGGCGCCAACGCCCCCGACTTGAGCGATGTGGCCGGTAGCGTCATGCTCTACCGGTGGGACGGCGTGGGCAACCTGGCGGAGGATCTGGACTACTTCCACTGGGGCACCAACGACAACTTCCGCGTGGACAAGTCCGGCGTCACGGTGGGCATGGACTCCTACCTGGCCGACACGGACGCCACCACGCAGCAGTCCCGGCGGGTGACCGATCCGGCCGGCGACAGCTTCTCCTTCGGCCGCACCTCCGACGAAGAGGGTACCGAGGTCACCCCGGGCAACGGCGCCACGGGGCACGACGAGACCAGCGAGATGCTGGTGGACACCTGGGAAGTCGACGCCCAGACCCCTGCGGCGCCCCCGGCGACCCACCACGCGGCCGCTCCCATCGTCACCGGGTTCACGGTCACGCCGGCCACGCCCCGGGACGGCGAGGTGACCGTAGTGGCCGTAACGGCGGCCACGCCCGGCGCCATCAACGGCCTGACACTCCACTACCAGGTGGACGGCGGCGCGACTTCCGACGTCACCGGCAGCGACGCCGGCGGCGGGGCCTGGTCGGCTTCCGTGCCTGAACAGACCGAGGGCGCCGTGGTGACCTGGTGGGTCGAGGTCGACAACGACGGCAGCGCGAGCACGGTCTACCCGGCAGGCGCTCCCCGCTTCCTGGAGACCTGGACCACCGACGCGCCCTTCGTGCCCGGCGAAGGCCCGGACAAGCTGCTTTTAACCGAGATCTGCACCAAGGGTGAGTTGCAGGAGTTCATCGAAATCCACAATCCCAATACATGGGACGTGGATATGAGCAACTACTATCTCACCGATGCGGTCTATTACGAACAGGGTTATTGGAACATCGGCGCGGGGAATCCCGACGGGGATTCCATCGGCGGCGGCCATCACACGAGCTTCCAGGCTCGTTTCCCCGATGGCTACTCTATCGCCGCTGGAGACACCATCGTCGTGACGGTTTCCGGTAGCGCCGGTTTCGCCGAGTCCTACCTGTTCCTGCCCGATCTGGAGCTCTTCGAAGACGACATTATCCCCGATGATGTGCCGGATATGCGCTGGGTGTTCGGGGACGCGAACGTCAACAGCATCGTGGGCGATCTCCAGCTAGGCTATCCAGACGGCACGGCGCCGACCCTGTCCAATGGCGGCGAACCGGCCATCCTCTATTACTACGAGGAAGGGGCGGATCTGGCCGTGGACATCGACATGTTCGTCTGGGGCGATGGATCTTCCGGCCGGTACCAGGTGGACAAGTCGGGCATCACAATCGGTTCATCCACCTATGCGAACGATACGCCGAAGGGTGGCCAGACTCCGTTCCTCGCGGAGATCGAGTTCGGCCAGTCCTATCAACGGGTGGCTGGCGAGGACGGCAACCAGACCGCCACCGGTTCCAACGGCATCGACGGCAGGAATGAGACCAGCGAAAACTGGCTGGTGACCTTCGCCATGGCGGTGGCGGACCCGTCACGCCCGAGGGGCGCCGCATCCCTCGGCGGCGGCTCCATCGAGCTCAAGGTCCCCGCCCGCACCTTCCTGCCCAAGCTGGGCGAGATCTTCCCGATCCGGTTCGTCTCCAAGCCCAACAGCGAGACGAAGGTGCGCATCTTCGACCAGGAAGGACGGAACGTCATCACCCTCTTCGACAGCCGCTTTTCCGGCAACCCGCCGTCTACCATCGCGGGCGCCTACACCACCGTCGTCTGGGACGGCCGTGATGACCGCTACGAGATGCAGCGGGCCGGCATGTACATCGTCCATCTCTCGGTGGTGGACAACGAGACAGGCGACGAGGAAACCGAAACCGCGCCGGTGGTCATGGCCACGCGGCTGAGCAAGTAGGGAGGTTGAGCATGATCCGCAGAACGACGATCCTGATGATCCTGGCGGCGCTCGGCCTCATGGCCGGAACCGCGTCCGCCTTCTTCGAGAACGCGCCCGTCAGCGCCCGGCAGCGGGCCATGGGCGAGTCCGGCGCGGCCGTCATGGACGGCGCCTGGTCCGTCTTCCTGAACCCGGCCCAGCTCGCCGAGACCGACGGCGGACGGGCGGGCGTATCCTATGTCCAACCCTTCGGCCTGGACTTCGCCGACCGGGTTACCATGGCCGTGGGCCTACCCTTCGATTCGCGCTACGGGCGTTTCGGCGTGGGCTGGAGCCACTTCAACGTCTCCCACCAGGACACGACCCTGCTCAAGGAGAACCGCTTCACCTTCGCCCACGGCCTGACCCTCTTCGAGGACATGCACTCCAAGGTGAGCTTCGGGTGGTCGGGCAACGTGTACAGCGTCGACGCCGGCCTGTCCCAGGGCGAGATCGACCCGGGTTCCGACGCGGCCTTCTCCTTCGACGCCGGCCTGCTGCTGACGGTGCACCGCCGGACGCGCATCGGTGTCCTGGTCAACAACCTCACCGGACCGCGCATTGGCGAGGACCGGGAGGAATTGCCGCGGCGCCTGATCACGGCCATCGCCTACGAACCCTACGCGGGGGTGGTTACGACCTTCGAGTTCCGCAACGAACTCGACCGCGACGTGCAGTACCGGGGCGGCGTCGAGGCGAACGTCCTGGATGATTTCTTCCTGCGGGCGGGCATCGTCACCGATCCCAACCGCGTCTCGGCCGGCTTCGGCTATGGCCGCCAGGGCTTCACGCTCAACTACGGATTCTCGACCGGCGGAGGGACGCTCGACAGCACCCACCAGTTCGGCCTGAGCTTCGACTGGGGCGGTGAGGCGCAGTGAGAGCAACCGCGCGCACGGTCGGCCGGCACGGCCGTTCGGGCCCGGTGGCCGGACTCGTCCTGGTCCTGCTGCTGGCGACCGCGACAGCGGCCGCCGCGCAGGGCGGGGACCGGCCGGAACCCGTCGACCTGAATTCCGCCTCCCTGGAGGAGGTGCTGGCCCTGCCGGTACCCCCCGAGGTGGCCGGGGCCATCGTCAACTACCGCACCTACCGCCGCTACTTCGGCGACGTCTACGAACTGCGCGAGGTCGACGGCGTCACGCCTGAGATCTTCGCCCGGCTCAAGCCCCTGGTCAGCACCATGCCGCCCAAGGAGCAGGACGCCAGCATCGCGCGTCTCTCGGCCAGTTACCGGCAGGTGCAGCGTTATCTGGGCCAGGAGGGCTCCAACGAGGGCCTGGCCGACGAGTATCTGGACAAGATGCGGAACCCGGAGAACGTCAACGAGGCCGACCTCTTCGACCTCATGTCCTACCAGAACGTCTCCCCGGTGGACGCCACCAACATCCTCAAGGCCCGCGAACGGCTCGGCCGCTTCGACGGCCAGCGCCAGCTGCAGCGCGCCGAGGGCGTCCGCTACTGGGCCTACCGCAACCTGCGGGACTTCGTGGTCTACAGCGACGAGGAGATGCAGAGCGCCCGGGGCGACGGCGTCACGGGCTATTTCCAGACCCGCTACTGGGAAACTCCCTATTCCAACGACGACGACGAGCTCGGCCTCATGGCCCTGCAGCCGTTGTCGTCCCGCACGCTGCCGGGCGAACGGTACTACACGGGCGCCCTGGAGCCCTACCGGCCCGGCTGGCTGAACAAGATCCGGGTCAACACGCCGGACGGCGTCACCGCCGGCCTGTTGGTGGGCAGCGAGTACGGCGAGAAGAACTGGAGCGAGACGGCAAAGGGCTACGCCGGCCTGCACGACCGGCGCTGGGGCCCGGTCCGCCTGAAGAGCCTGTACGTCGGCAACTTCCGGGCGGCCTACGGGCTCGGCCTGATCATGGACAACACCGACTACATCCACTTCCGCAAGACTGGTTTCGGCTTCAACAAGCGCCTGCTGGGCATCCACGGCGACTTGAGCCGGAGCTACTCCTACCAGTTGAACGGCGTGGCGGCCGAGGCCACCGTGGGCGACCTCAACGTCTCGGCCTTCTTCTCGTCCACCCGCAAGGACGGCATCCTCAACCCTGACGGGACCATCAACCGCATGGTGACCATGCAGCCGCGCATGGACGGTGAACTGCTCGAGTCCCGCGAGACCCTGCAGAACAACGGCGCCTACCTGCCGTCGTACCTGCGTCGCCGGGCCATCGAAGAGGACCTGATCGGCGCCAACGTCAAGTACATGTTCGCCCCGGGCACGTTCCTGGGACTGACCGGGTACGAGGCGCGCTACAACCGGGGTTGGAATCCCGATCCGGAGACCCTCCTGGCCGACGACACCCTGGATCCGGACCGTGGACTGCTGGACGCCCGCGACACGGAGATCTGGAACTCCTACAACAGCGTCGTCATCGAATCCGACAGTACGGTCACGGAGCACAAGTGGCGGCGGGTCATGGGCGCCGAGGGCCAGGCGGTCCTGGGCAACGTGGCCATCCAGGGCGAGTATGCGTTCCTGCAGGATCCGCGGCAGACCTTCTTCAACTCGAAGAACCCGGATGCCGTCATCTGCAACGCCTACGCCCAGTGGGAAAACTTCCACCTGCTGGCCATCTACCGCGACTACGACGTGGGCTTCGACAACCCCTACAACCGGGCCTTCAGCAACGACAACCGCTACGAGCAGACCCTGCTGGACGCGCCCTACCGGCTGAAGGACGACCTCTACGCCTGGCTGGAGTCCACCACACCCCAGCCCAAGCCGGAGAAGGGGATCTTCCTGGAGACCCGCTACCGGGTCAGCCGGCAGTTCATCATCAGCGGCCTGCAGTTCGATCAGTGGCAGCGCAAGGCCGACGGCGCCGAACTCATGCGCTACACCCTGAAGGCCGAGTACCAGCCCATCTTCAACCTGCGCTTCCGCATGCGGCACCGCTACAGCAGCCGCTCCGAGGGCAACCCCGAGGACGTGCGCACCTACCGCAACTGGGAGTCGCGCTGGCAGCTCATCGGCCTGCTGAGCAACTACAACCGCATCGGCCTGACCTACATGACGAGCAACGTCTGGTTCCCGGCCCGGGGGCGCCTGAGCGGTCCCCAGGACCCGGCGGGCGACGCCAAGGCGGGCATCGGCCTGGCGGCCGATCCGTCCCATGCCTTCGAGATGCGCTACGAGCACCACGTGACGCCGGGGCTCAAGCTCACCTTCGCCTCGTCGGTGTACGACGGCTTCCTGTGGAATTTCGAGGGCAACGAATTCGTACTGCTGGACGGCAACGGCTTCCGCAACTGGTTCAAGATCGAATCCAGAGTCAGCGAGCGCCTGCTCTTCCAGCTCAAGGTCACGCGGGACCACAACTTGCCCAAGACCTGGCTCGATATCCGCCAGTACGGCGACACGCCGGCGGGCAACGAGCCCGACAGCGACTACGTGCCCGGCGACGACACCATCGTCCGTCTGCAGATGGACTACACCTTCTGATGGATGCGAGGAGACCGGAGATGATCAGGATGCAGCGGAACACGATGGTCGGGGCGGTGCTCACGGTCCTGGGCCTGGCGATCCTGGCGGCGCAGCCGGCGGCGGCGGCACCCCAGCTCATGACCAGCCACGGGGACCAGATCCCCTGGTACGGCGCCGACGTCAACGCCATGGGCGGCACCGGTGCGGCCCTTTATCGGGGCGGCATGTCCAATGTGCTGAACCCGGCCTACCTGGCCCTGGAAGAGGGATGGCGCCTGGACGGCGGCGTGTCCCTGGACCAGCACCACGAGGACCGGTTCCAGCCCCTCTTCGACACTTTCAACAGCTACGTCACCGACTCGGGCATCGCCAGCAGCCGGAACCACGGTTTCCAGACCGGGTTCGCGGCGGCGCATCGCCTGCTGGACCGGGGAAACGGCCGCGGCCTGTCGGTGGGCTTCTCGGTGGCCGACCGCTACCCCTTCGCCTACGAGTTCGACGAGGAGCTGCGCAACCCCAGCCCCTTCGACGACCCGCGTGACGCCATCATGCAGGCACGCAACCGCGAGATCACGGGCACCCTGCGTTCGTTCTCCCTGGGCGTGGGCGGCGACCTGATCGACCGCGTGGCCCTGGGCGCGGCGGTCCACTACAACACGGGCACCCGCAAGGACGCCCGCTCGGTGCGGGACTTCTTCGTCAGCGACGGTGACAGCAGCTACGCCACTCTGGACGAGCACGACCTGAGCGGCGTGAACTTCACGGTGGGCCTGCGCGGCGTCATCAGTGAGCGCGTGGAAGTGGGCGTGGCCTGGGAATCGTCCTTCGACGCCACCGGCGACCTCGTTCGCGAGCGCGTGGGCCACGGCGCCTGGACGGCCGATACGGTCGACGGCACCGTCAGCTACCCCAACCGTTACCGGGCCGGCCTGACCTTCCGGCCGCGCACCGATCCGGTGACCGTGCTCACCATCGAGCTGGAATACGCTCCCTGGCAGGACGCGGAGACCGAGCGCTATCCGGGCGCCGGGACCCAGCGGCTGGAGGACGTCACCGACGTGCGCATCGGCGTCCAGCACGTATTCTATAACGGAGTGCCCGTCCGGTTCGGTTTCCGGCACTTCGACTCCTACGCCGACCGGGATGCCGCCACCAGCGCCTTCAGCGCCGGCGTGGGCGCCCCGGTGGGCGACGGCTTGCTGCAGGTCTCGGTGGAGTTGACCAAGATCACCGCGGTCATGGACCACCAGTTCCCGTACCCCGACAACTACTTCGGGGACCAGTTCGTGGTCGATCCCCAGGCCCGGGTGGAGGACACCCGGTTCCGCCTGGCCGCCGGATACACCCTCGCCTGGTAACGGGCGCCGCCGCCGGCCCGAACCGGCGCGCGAAGGAGAAGATACGATGAAGACCGCCAAGGCCCTCATCCTGCCGGCGTTGCTGGCAGCGGCCGTGTCCGTCGCCCTGGCGGGCGGCCCTGCCGATCCGGTGGACGACGGCGTCCTGCGCCTGCACCTGCTGTGGACCAACGACGTCCACGGCCACATTGCGCCCGAGCCGGCCCGCTTCATGAATCCCGAGTTCCCGCCTCCCCTGGGCGGGGCCGCCTCGGCCGCCTCCTACATCAAGGAGGTGCGCCGCAAGGCCGCCGCCGCGGGCGAAGAGGTCCTGCTGGTCGATGTGGGTGATTTCTTCCAGGGGACGCCGATCGGGTCCAAGACCCAGGGCACCTCGGTCATGGAGTACTTCAACGCCATCGGCTACGACCTGGGCGTGCCGGGCAACCACGACTTCGACATGGGCCGGGTCAACTGCGAGCGATTGCTCCGCATGTCCGAGTTCCCCTGGGTATGCGCCAACCTCCGCGAGTCCGCGACCGGCGAGCCGGTGGACTGGGTGCAGCCCACGCTCATGCTCGAATTCCAGGGCGTGAAGATCGGTGTGGTGGGCATCATCACTCCCTCGACCGCGTCCATGTCCTTCCCCCAGAACATCGAGGGCCTGGAATTCCTGCCCATGCCCGAGACCATCGAGGAGTTCCGGGACAAGCTGCTGGACGACGGCGCCGACATCATCTTCCTGGCCATCCACGAGGGTCTGCCCTACGACCCCGAGGAGGGCTGGAAGCGCCTGTCCGGCACCACCGAAACCGAGACCACCACCGAGCAGCAGGGGATCTACGGCAGCAACCACTCCTACGGCGGCATGGATCTCATGGAACTCGTGCACCACGTGCCGGGCATCGACTTCGCAGTGGGTGGCCACACCCACCGGGGCTACCACGAGCCCTGGATCGATCCGGTGAACCACACCATGTGCTTCGAGTCCTACGGCAACGGCTCCAGCGTGGGCCACGCGGTGCTTCTGGTGGACAAGGCCTCAGGCACGCTCCTGGGCTGGGAGCCCGCCGACGCCCGGGGCACCCTCATCACCCTCTTCGAGGACGAAATCTGGCCAGACGAGGAAACCACCGCTCTCATCAGACCCCACCACGAAGCCACCCAGGCCGCCATGCTGGCGGTTGTGGGCCAGACGGCTTCGGCCCTGGGCCGGGGCGGGCCCGGGTCGAACCTGGTGGGCAACCTGGTCACCGACGCCATGATCGACTACTTCGACGCCGACTTCTCCTTCCAGAACATGGGCGGATTGCGCGCGGACATGCCGGGGGGCGACATCACCGCTGGCGACATCTTCGCCGTCCTGCCCTTCGGCAACGAGCTGGTGGAAGTGCGCATGGACGGCCGCATGGTCCGAAGGGTCATCGAGCGCAAGCTGCGGGGCCGCAGCGGCGGCATCTGCGTGGGCGGCGTCCAGGTCACCTTCGACCAACTGCGGCCCGACTACGACCGCGTGGTCGACCTGAAGATCAACGGCGAGCCCTGGGATCCGGACCGCATCTACAAGGTCATCGTCACGAGCTTCCTCATGGAGGGCAACAGCGGCCTGGACTTCCTCACCCAGGTGCCGGCCACCCACATCACGCCCACCCGCATCACCACCGCCGAGTGCGTGGAGCGGTATCTGGAGCGGTACAGCCCGGTTCGGCCCCGCGTGGACGACCGCTGGGTGGAGGTCCCGGGTGCGTCCCAGGCCGAGTACCTGGCCAAGCCCTACCTGCCCGAATCGGTCCAGTAGCCCTTCGCGGCTCTCTCCCGCCCCCCGCCGTCCAGGACGCCGGGGGGCATCTTTTTGTCCGGTAGTCACATATGTTGCAAAATGATGTCAAATGCCCGTTTACACGCATTGTCCCTCAAGGCGTGGCCCGGCCGTCCGATCAAAATCCTACGTGGGGACGGCAGATCCCCCCCAGTCAAGGATGATGCGGGTCGATGCCACGGCTCCCACGGAAGGTTACGCAGCGTGAAGACTCTTCGAGCCGAAAAACGCAACGAACAGCTCGTCCGCTTCGCCACCCACATGAACAAGGTCGTCGTGGGCCAACCGGGCGCCATCGACACCCTCACCGACAGCTTCAGCCGCCTCATCTCCGGCGTCCACGACCCGGAACGGCCGCTGCTGACCATGATGTTCATGGGGCCGACCGGCGTGGGCAAGACCGAGACCGTGCGGGCCCTGGCCGAGACCATCTTCGGCAACCGCCGCGCCTTCACGCGCGTCAACTGCCAGGAGTATTCGGCCCACTACAACATCTCCAAGCTGCTGGGGTCGCCGCCGGGATACGTGGGCGGCGAGATCCGGCCGCTGCTGGCCCAGGAGAACCTGGATCGCCACCACCAGAAGGCCGTGGAGAACCAGACCGGACTGGTGAGCGAGCCCGGTTCCAAGCTGTCCCGCCTCTTCCCGCCGGACAGCGACCAGAACCTCTCCATCGTCCTCTTCGACGAGATCGAGAAGGCCCACCCCAAGCTGTGGAACCTCCTGCTGGGCGTCCTCGAGGACGGCACCGTGGTCCTGGGCAACAATGAGGAAGTGGACTTCCGCCAGTCGATCATCATCCTGACCACCAACGTGGGCAGCGAGGCCATGGGCGCGCACCTGGCCCAGACGGGCATCGGTTTCGCCACAGGCGCGAGCGACGTCAAGATGGACCGGGACATCGAAGAAGCGGCCATGCGCGAGGCCAAGAAGGTCTTCCCCTTCGAGTTCCTCAACCGCTTCGACGACATCGTGACCTACCACACCCTCAAGCGCGACCACCTGTTCTCCATCCTCGACATCCTCATCGGCCAGGTCCATCACCGTTCCCTGCGCTGCGCCGAGCCCTTCCTGCTGGAGATCACCCGGTCGGCCAAGGAGCTGCTGGTGGATGAGGGCACGGACATCCAGTACGGCGCGCGACCCCTGAAGCGGGTGGTCGAACGTCGCATCGTCACGCCCATCAGCCATTACATCTGCAGCGAGCAGATCCGCAAGGGCGACCTCATCACCGTGGACCTCGAAGGCGGTGACCTGGTCTTCCGCAAGGAGACCGGCGTGACCAGCTGGGACGAGCTGGAGAACCTCGGGCCCTTCCCCGAGGCGCGCTGGACCAAAGAGGACCTGGGCGTGCGGGACGACGGAGGCGAGAAGAAGGAGATCGTAGAGGAGGCCGGCCAGGTGCTGGCCACCGCGGGAGCTCTCGACGACTAGGCGTAGCCGACGTGCAGAGAAAAAAGAAGAGGCTCCCTGCGGGGAGCCTCTTCTTCTGTCTGTTCCCTGGAGTGCAGGGTCTACGGCCAGTAGAGAATCCGTCCGCAGCTCTCACACTTCTGCACCTTGTTCACGTTCGTCTTGCTGACGAACGAGGAGGGGATGTTGTTGAAGCATCCGGTGCAGAGGTTGTTCACCACCGGCACCACCGCATGGCCGAACTTGCCGGTCAGGCGCCGGTACCAGCTCATGTGGCGCGGGTCCACCTGGCTGGCCACGTCCTCGCGGGCCTTGCGCAGATCTTCCAGGCCGCCGTGTTTGAAGCCCATGCCTTCGAGCTCGTCGCCCTTCTCCTCGACTTCGCGGATCATCTCTTCCATGTCCTGGAGGGCGACCAGCAGCTGCAATTGGGGGTGCATGGCTACTCCTCCCTCATGGCGGCGCAGAAGGCGTCGTAGTCCTCGGCCTCCATGAGCTTCGTGCGCAAGTCGGCGTCCTGGGCGCGGTCGATAAGGGCCGCCAGGGACTTGATGTAGCGATGGTCGCGGTCCTGGGGCGGCGCGATGAGCACGAAGAACAGGTGCGTCGGATCGCCGTCCTCGGAGTCGAAGTCCACGCCGGCCGCCGAGCGGGCCATGAGGATCGTCAGCTTCTGGACCGCCAGGGTGCGCCCGTGGGGAAATGCGATGCCCGGTCCCACGGCCGTACTGCCCAGATTCTCCCGGCTCTGCAGCATCGCCATGATCGTATCGGCGTTATGGATGTCCGTGCCGGAGATCAGTCCTTCGACCAATTCGGTCAGGATGCCCTGCTTGTCGGTGGCCTGGAGGTCGGGAAGGAAAAGCGCGGGGGAGGTATGATTGAGAACCTCGCCGATGTTCATGGCCGGGGCACCACCTTGTCTGAGTGGTTAGAATGTGCTACGAATTTTGGACTTACGGTAAACTAAGTCAATCCTTGGGGATTAACAAGGCGCATTTGCGCGCCGTCAGCCCCGGTTCCGCCCCGTTTCGGGCGGTTCGGGAGGGGCGGCAGGAGGCGGTCGTCATCGACGTCGAGCAGGGCAGCAACGGGGAGTTCACGGGTGTCGTTATCCGAGCCGGCGGCGGTCTCTGCCGCGTGGGGGACGGCGAGCGCGTGTGGTCCTGCCGCTTGCGCGGACGCCTCAAGCAGGGCCGCCGCACGGCGCGCACCCTGGTGGTGGTGGGCGACCGCGTGCGGGTGTGTCCGGACGACCCGGCTGCCGACCCACCCGTGGGCGTGGTGGAGGAGGTCCTGCCCCGCCGCAACCGGGTCTCCCGCCTGGGGGCTCGCCGGGGCGGTCACGTGGAGCAGGTCCTCATGGCCAACCTGGATCAGGTGGTGGCGGTCCAGTCCGTGCGCGACCCGGTGCCCCAGCGCGGCCTGGTGGACCGGTTGCTGGTGGCGGCCGAACGCTTCGGTGTGGCCGGCGTCCTCGTGCTCAACAAATGTGACCTACCAGAGGATCCCGCCCAGGCCGCCCGCTGGGCGCACTATGGCGGACTGGGCTATACGGTCCTGCGCACGTCGGTCGAGAGCGGGGAAGGCATCGCCGAACTGGGCGAACTCCTCCGCGACCGGATCTCCCTGCTGCTGGGGGTGTCGGGAGTGGGCAAGAGCAGCCTGCTGAACGCCCTGCAGCCGGGCCTGAACCTGCGGGTGGGGGACATCACGGAGAAGACAGGTCTCGGTCGGCACACCACCACCGCCTCGGAACTCTTCCCCCTGGCCGGCGGCGGGTACATCGCCGACTCGCCCGGCATCCGGGGCTTCGACCCCTGGGACGTTGATCCACGGGACCTGGGGACGTACTTTCCCGACTTCGCCGACGACGTGGCTGCCTGCCGGTTCCGCAGCTGCATGCACCGGGACGAGCCGGACTGCGGCGTCAAGGCCGGGGTCGCTGAGGGCCGGGTGCCGGCCTGGCGATACAGAGCCTACCTGGATCTACTGCGGGATCTGGAGGAGAGGCAGGAACGGGCCGGGCCTCAGCGCAACAAGCCGTAGAAGCGCATGGCTTCCTCGCCCTCGTGGAGGGCCTTGTCCACCACGAGCAGGCCCGTGGGCCGTTGCCACCTGGTGGCCTTTTCAGCGGCGCGACTGGCGTACCAGCCGGGCAGGGCCGTGCCCAGGATGGCGGGCGACTTGGCGGTCCATTCGTAGTAACCGAGCGCAGCCACCGCCAGGAAGGCGGCGTAGGCGCCGGCCAGGATCAATCGACGCATGGGCGGTCCTCGCGGGGCCGGCGGCGGGGGCGGACGCGGAATTGCGGACGCTTGCCGTCCCGGACCTTTCGCAAGGTCCGTGCCACCTCGAGAGTGGGAACATGGGCGAGTCCGGTACACGGTCCTTCAAACGATGGCTCACGTCCCTGGTGGCCCGGTGCGTGCGACGCCGGCGTCTGACTCCCCATGAGCTCCTGGCCCTGCGACCGGGCGCTATCCTGGTGGTGCGCCAGCACAACCAGATGGGCGACATGGTGTGCGCCACGCCTGCTCTGCGCGCCATCCGCGAGACCTGGCCCGCCGCCCGCATCACCCTGGTCACCGCCCCGGTGAACGTGGAGGTGGTTCGCCACAATCCGGATCTGGACCATGCCCTGACGTTCGAGCAGCGCATGTGGCGCCGGCCGGACCGCCTGCTGGGTTTCCTGGGCGCCGTGCGCGGCACCGGGGCCGAACTGGCCATCGTCCTGTGCAGCGTGAGCTTCTCGGTGACCAGCGCCGCCATCGCATTGGCTTCGGGCGCCCGCTGGGTGATCGGCGCCGAGAGCGGTCCGTTCGGCCATGATCTCAGCCGCCATGCCTTCTCCCTGGAAATGCCGGCGGCTCCTGGGCTGAACGCCCACGCGGTGGCCCACAGCCTGGCGCCCCTGCAGGCGGTGGGGGTGACCACGGCGGACACGTCGACGGTGGTGGTCCCGGCGTCCGAGGAGCGCGAGACTGCGGCGCAGGTTCTGGGCGACCTGGACCTCGTCCCGGGCTTCTGGGCCGTGCATCCCGGGGCGGGCAAGGTTCAGAACGTGTGGCCCGCCGCGAATTTCGCCGAGGTCATCGGCTGCGCATTGGCCGGGGGATCGGATGTGCTGATGCTGCATGGTCCCGCCGACGCCGAGGCTCTGGCGGCCGTGCTGGACCTGGTCGACCCGGGCCAGGGCGGCAAGCTGCGGGTGGCGCCGGCGGTGTCGGTGGGCACGGCGGCGGCCCTGCTGGAAGGGGCCGACCGTTTTCTCTGCAACGACACGGGCATCATGCACGTAGCCGGGGCCCTGGGCGTGCCCACGGTGGCCCTCTTCGGTCCCACGGATCCGGCCCTGTGGAAGCCCCCGCATGCCCGGGTGGTGGCCCTACGCAGCGCCACGCAGACGCCCGACCCGCGGGGCGAGGAATTCGGTTGGATGGAGAACCTGGAGGCCGGCGCCGTATGGCGGGCCTGGTCGGGCCTGGCCGGTCGCGACAGGGAAGGCGATTGAGATGGAACTGATGGGTTTGCGCGTGCTGGTCCTGGTCTTTTCGGTGGTCTTCCACGAGGTGGCCCACGGTTGGATCGCCCTGCGCCTGGGAGACACCACGGCCCGGGACGCGGGCCGCCTCACCCTCAACCCGCTGCCCCACGTGGACATCTTCGGGAGCATCGTGGTGCCGATCATGCTGGCGGTGGCTGGGGGCATTCCCTTCGGCTGGGCCAAACCAGTGCCCGTGCGTCCGGACCGGTTGAACGACCCCTGGAACGACCAGCCGCGGGTGGCGGCGGCGGGCCCGGCCAGCAACATCCTGCTGGCCACCTTGGCGGCCATCGGTCTCGGCCTGACCGTGGGCTTGGGCGGTACCCCCTCCTGGATGCACGGCGCCGCGGCTCAGCCGGACGCCGGGTCCTTCCTCTACGAACTGTTCCGCTTCGGTATCCTGCTGAACGTGGTGCTGGCCCTGTTCAATCTGGTACCCGTGCCCCCCCTGGACGGGAGTTGGATCCTCCAACGCTTTTTGCCGCCGGAGGCCCGGGTCCGCTACTTCGGCCTTCGCCGATTCGGACTCTTCCCCGTCGTCGCGTTTCTGGTCCTGGCCCGCTACACGCCCCTGGGCGGCGTCCTTCAGGGCGCGCTGGGCCTGGCGATCCTTCCCTTCGAGGGACTGGCCCGCGGCATCGCCCGGATGATTCTCTGAGCAATTGAAAGTGGAATGACGAGGAACGGCCCCCCGCCGAGGCGGGAGGCCGTTTCGAGCAACGAGCGAATCCGGTGGTCGTCGTACCTGCGATCCTACTGGATCGGGTTGACGCTGACCTTGACCGTGGCGGCCGCGCTGCGGTTACCGGCGTCGTCCTCGGCGATCACACGGTACACGTTCAGGCCGAGAGTGGCCGTGTCGTCCACGTACTCGGTGAGCGGGTGGAGCCAGGTGGTCAGCACGACGGTCTCACCGTCGCAGGTGCGGCTGATATCGTAGCCGGCCAGGTCGGTGTCGACCACGTTGGCGTCCCAGCTCAATTCCACGTGCCAGCCCTGGTCGACGGCGCTCAGGCCGGTCGGAGAGGCGGGGGGCGCCGTGTCGGGAACTTCGACGACGGGGGCCGGCTTCGGGGCCACGGGATCGTCGTCGCTGCTGCAGCCGGCAAACGCCACGGTGGCGAAAGCGATGAGTGCGAACATTTTGAACATCTTGCTGCCTGTCATGGGAGTACCTCCTGATTCGCTTGTTTGCCCGATGGCTCTTGGGTCGGGCGGCCGGAAGGGATGATTGCAGTGGCACAGTTGTCGGTCAGTTGGTGGCTGCCCCTTCCGGCCGCCGTCGTCGCATCGACAGCAATCCTGGTGCCCACGGGAGGAAGTCCATGTTCGATTGAGGTAACTTGCTGGAAGACAGGAGATTATTCGACCGGTGGCGGAGCTCTGGGGAAGCGCGGGAAACACAGCGGAACCGCCGGGCATTTCAGCTTGCGATGGTCCATCGTCGGCAATCATGCATCCTGCCCGCTCGCGGCCGTCAAGAGCGACGCGGGATGGGAACCTATAAAGCCCTTGACAGGTCACGATTTATCGCGGATTATGCCACTGGATCCATGTCCCCGAGGGGAGGACACAGCAGCCGGGAGGCAAGCCATGACCAAGGCCGATATCGTAGAGGACATTGCCCAGCGCACTGGATTGACCAAGAAGGAAGTCGCCGAGACGGTGGATCTCTTTCTCGACAAGATTGGTGACCTGCTAGTGGACGGTCGCCACTTGGAGATCCGCGGCTTCGGCACGTTCAAGGTCAAGGAGCGCAAGGAACGCATGGCCCGAAATCCCCGCACGGGCGACGCGGTTCCCGTTCCGGCCCGCCGGGTTCCGGTCTTCAAGGTGTCGAAGATGCTGAAGGACCGGGTCGCGGCCAAGAGCGCCGAGCCGACCATCTGATACCGCCGGTGACGAGGCGCCGGTCCGCCCCCGGCGGATTCGCCCGCCACCCCATCCGTGCGTCCGCAACTGCCGGCCCCGTCCCGAACCGGTTTCCCGTCCTGGGGGACCGGTTCGCGTTTTGAAGGGCATCGCCGGCCCCCGCCGGGAGGATCCCCATGCGCCCCATCGACATGCGCAGCGACACCGTCACACGGCCCACTCCGGCCATGCTGGCGGCCATGGCGGACGCGGAACTGGGCGACGACGTTTTCGGCGACGATCCCACCGTGAACCGCCTGCAGGAAAGGGTCGCGGATCTCCTGGGCAAGGAGGCGGCCCTGTACGTGCCCAGCGGCACCATGGGCAACCAGCTGGCGGTGCGGGCCCAGGCCCGGGCCGGCGACCAGGTCGTCCTGGAGGACGGGGCCCATATCTACCGCTACGAGGCCGGTGCGCCGGCGGTCCTGACCGGTGTCCAGCTCACCTGTGTACCTGCCCCCGGCGGCCTGCTGGACTGGCCCCTGGTTAAGTCCGCCCTGAATCCGGACAACGTCCATTGCGCGCCGCCGTCCCTGGTGTGCCTGGAGAACACCCACAACCGGGCCGGCGGGCGGATCATGCCCCAGTCCGACGTGGTGGCCATCGCCGCGGGCGCCCATGCGCGGGGCCTGTGCGTCCACCTGGACGGAGCCCGCCTTTGGCACGCCCACGTGGCAACAGGCACGGCCCTGGCTGACCTGGCCGCCCCCGCGGACACGGTGAGCGTGTGCTTCAGCAAGGGCCTGGGCGCTCCGGTGGGCTCGGTCCTGGCCGGTGACGCCGGCGCCATGGCGACCGCCTACCGATTCCGCAAGATGCTGGGCGGCGGTATGCGCCAGGCGGGGCTGCTGGCGGCGGCTTGCCTCCACGCCCTCGATCACCACCTGGAGCGGTTGGCCGAGGATCACGACCACGCCCAGCACCTGGCCGGGGGACTTGCCAATCCACACCTGAAGATCAATCATCCTGTGGACACGAACATCGTCATCTTCGACGTGGCCGATCCGGGGGGCGACGAGGCCCTGCTGGAGCACCTGGCCGCCGGCGGCGTCCTGGGCGTGGGCTTCGGCCCCGGCCGGGTGCGCCTGGTGCCCAACCTGGACACCTCCGCCGCCGACGTGCGACGGGCCCTGGACGTGCTCAACGCCTACACGGGAGTGGAAAGTTGAAGATCGTCATCATCGGCGCCGGCGCCGTGGGCTTCGAGCTGGCCAACACCATCAGCCGGCGCGAACACGACGTGTGGCTCGTGGAGCGCGATGCCGAGGTCCTGGACAAGGCCGGCGAGCAGCTCGACTGCCGCTTCGTGGCCGGCAACGGAGTCAGCCCCGAGGTCCTGCGCGACGTGGGCATGCGCGACTGCGACCTCTTCGCCGCCGTCACCGACCGGGACGAGGTCAACATCATCGCCTGCCAGACCGCCCACGCCCTGGGCGCGGGCATCAAGGTCGCCCGGGTCAGGGGCGAGGACTACTACGAGGGCCACCGCCTCCTGCTGGACGGCGTGGACCTGGCCATCAATCCCGACCACGAGGCCGTGGGCACCATCCGCGAAGTGCTCTTCCAGACCGGCGCCACGGAGGTCCACGACTTCGCCGGCGGCAAGGTGCGCATCACCGGCGCGCGGGTCGAACCGGGCAGCCGTGTGGCAGGCCGCACCCTGGCCGCGATCCACCGGGACCTGGGCCAGCGCATCGCCCTGGTGACCACCGTCGTCCGCGACGACGAGACCCTCATCCCGCGGGGCGACACGGTGATCCGGGACGGCGACCAGGTCTTTCTGGCCGGGCGCCGCCGTACGGTCGACCGCTCCCTCATCTACTTCGGGTCCGTGGGCCGCCGCCTCCAGAAGGTCATGATCCTGGGGGCCAACGCCATGGGACGCGAACTGGCCCGCGACCTGCTGGCCGCCGGGGTCCGCGTGAAGATCATCGACCCGGACGAGGAGCGCTGTCGCCGGGCCTCGGCCCGCCTCAAGAAGGTCCTCGTGCTCCACGGCGAAGGGACGGATACGGCCCTGCTCGAGAGCGAGGGCGTGGCCGACATGGACGGCTTCGTGGCCGTGGGACCGGACGACGAGACCAACATCATGGCCTGCCTCCTGGCGCGGCACCACGGCGCCGGCAAGACCGTCTGCCTGGTGGACCGTCCCGATTACGTACCCCTGCTGTCGCTGGTGGGTGTGGACGCCGCCGTCTCGCCCCGCCTGTCCACCTCCGACTGGATCGCCAGCTTCGTCAAGCGCGGCGCGGTCATCAGTTCCGAGAGCCTCGGCTTCACCGGCGCGGAGATCCTCCAGCTGAGGGTGGGCGACGGCTGCGAGTGGCTGGGCCGTACCCTGGGCGATCTGGACTTCCCCAGCGACGCCATGGTCGCCGCGGTCCTCAAGCGGGGCAGCGTGGCCACGCCCCGGGGCGACACGGTGCTCGCCGCCGGCGACGAGGTCGTGGTCTTTGCCCTGCCGGGCAGCCGCGACGAGATCGAGGACTTCTTTCTCGGCGGCCGGTCGTGAGCCTGCGCGCCGTCGCCAAGGTCCTGGCCTTCCTGCTGCTGGTGACGGCGGCCTGCCTGCTCCTGCCGGCGGTGGTGGCGGTGATCTACCGCGAACCCGACTGGCGCGACTTCCTGATCACCTCGGGCATCGGCGCGGCGGTGGGCGGCTTGGCCCTGACCCTGCTGCGCGGCGCTCCGGACCTGCGGGTGCGCGAGGGCTTCGCCGTGGTGGCCCTGGGCTGGTTGGTGGTGGGGCTCCTGGGTTCGTTGCCCTTCTGGTTGAGCGGCCAGATTCCCGACTTCACCGACGCTGTCTTCGAGTCCATCTCGGGCTTCAGCACCACCGGTTCGTCCATTCTCACGGACATCGAGGGCCGCAGCCACGCGATCCTGTTCTGGCGGACCATGACCCACTGGCTCGGGGGCATGGGCATCGTGCTGCTGGCCCTGGCCATCCTGCCTCTGCTGGGGGTGGGGGGCATGCAGCTCTTCCGGGCGGAGGTCCCCGGCCCCGTGGCCGAACGGCTCACCCCGCGCATCCGCGAGACGGCCAAACTCCTGTGGGGGGTGTATGTGCTGCTGACGGCGTTGGAGGTGGTGGCCCTGCTCCTGGCGGGCATGAGCCTCTTCGACGCCGTGTGCCACGCCTTCGCCACCATGGCCACCGGCGGTTTCAGCAACAACGACTCCAGCGTGGGCGGCTACGGCTCCCCGGCGGTGGAGTGGGTCATCATCGTCTTCATGTTCCTGGCCGGCGTGAACTTCTCCCTGCACTTCATGGCCTTGACCGGACGCTGGCGGGGCTATGCGCGGGACGAGGAGTTCCGTTTCTACGGCGTCATTATCCTCCTGAGCACGGCGCTGATCACGACGGTGCTGCTGGGGGCCAGTTTCTACCCGGACGCCGGGACCACCGTGCGCCACGCCCTCTTCCAGGTGTTGGCCATCGTCACCACCACCGGCTTCGGCACCGCTGACTATCTCCTGTGGCCTCCTTTCACCCACGCCCTGCTGCTGGTGCTCATGGCCGTGGGCGGCTGCGCCGGCTCCACCGGCGGCGGCATCAAGGTCATGCGCGTGCTCATCCTCCTGAAGCACGCCAAGCTCGAATTGCGCAAGATGCTGCATCCGCGGGGCGTGTTTACCGTGTGGTTCAACAACCGTCCCCTCAGCCCGGGCCTGCAGACCAACGTGCTGGGCTTCTTCCTGCTCTTCATGGTGGTCTACATCGCGGGCGTGCTGATCCTCACCCTGGGTGGACGCGACCTGGTGACCAGTGTCGGCGCCACGGCGGCGTCCATCGGCAACATCGGACCGGGCCTGGGCCTGGTGGGTCCGGCCAGCAATTACAGCGCGCTCCTGGCCTGGGAGAAGTGGTTGCTCATGCTGATGATGATCATCGGCCGCCTGGAACTTTTTACGGTGCTCGTGCTCTTCCTGCCGTCGGGTTGGCGTCGCAGTTGACGCCCAAGCGAGGAGATGTCCCATGACCGACTCCACCCACGACCCCGCCCGGCCCGCCTGGGCCTTCGCGCCCGCCGCGGCCGCCGATCGTTGCACGGCCTTCATCCGGGACGCCCTGGCCGCCGCCGGCAAGGAGCGCCTGGTGGTAGGCCTGTCCGGCGGCATCGATTCCGCCGTGGCCGCGGGCCTGGCCGTACGCGCCCTGGGCGCCGACCGGATCCAGGGCCTGCTGCTGCCCTACGCCACCAGTTCGGAAGCCTCCCGGACCGACGCCCTGGCCGTGGCCGGCGCCCTGGATCTGGCTGCCGAGACCGTGGAGATCACCCCCATGGCCGACGCCTTCCTGGCGGCGATGCCCGACGCCGATCCCGTGCGGTGCGGCAACGTCATGGCCCGCTGCCGCATGGTCGTGCTCTACGACCGTTCCGCCGCGGACGACGCCCTGGTGCTGGGCACCGGCAACCGCACCGAGGCCCTGCTGGGCTACACGACCCTCCACGGCGACGCCGCCTGCGCCCTGAATCCCCTGGGCCACCTCTACAAGACCGAAGTGCGGCTGCTGGCCCGCTGGCTCGACCTGCCCGAGGCCGTGAGCACCAAGGCGCCCAGCGCCGACCTGTGGGAGGGCCAGACGGACGAAGACGACCTGGGCGTGACCTACACCGAGGCCGACGAGATCCTGCACGCCCTGGTGGACGACGGCCTGGCGCCGAACCAGGTGTCTGCGAGGGGCCACGATCCCGCCCTGGTCGCCCGCCTGGCGGGACGCACGGCGGCCATGGCCTTCAAGCGCGTGGCGCCTCCGGTGGCCGTCTTCCCGGGCCGCCGGGACCCGGACGCCGCCCTCTCGGCCGGCGCCGCAGCGGCGGGCGAGGGCTTCCATTGACCGCCGTCGAGCTGCCCGAGGTGCAGATGCCCGCCGGGGTCTGCCACTTCGTGGCCACGCCCATCGGCAACCTGGGCGACGTGGGACTGCGCGCCCTGGCGGTGCTGGCCGCCGCCGACGTGGTCTACGCCGAGGATACCCGCCACACGCGCCGCCTCCTGGGCCGCTACGACATCCAGGCTCGCCTGGCCAGCTACCACGACCACAACAAGCGCCAGGCCGTGCCCCGCATCGTCGACGAGTTGCGGAACGGCCACCGCGTGGCCGTGGTCAGCGACGCAGGCATGCCCTGTGTCTCGGACCCGGGATACACCCTGGTGCGGGCCCTGGGCGAGGCCGATCTGGAGTGGACGGTCATCCCGGGACCGTCGAGCGTCCTGGCCGCCCTGGTCCTGGCCGGATTTTCCCCTGACCGCTTCCTGTTCGTGGGTTATCCTCCACGGAAGAAGGGCCCGCGGGCGCGCTTCCTCACCGAGGCGCTGGCGGACCGGGCGACGGTGATCCTGCTGGAGTCCTGCCACCGCATCAGCTCCACCCTCGAGATCCTTTCGGAGGTGGCGCCGGAGCGCCGGGTGGCGGTGGTCCGCGAGATCACCAAGCTGCACGAGGAAACCCTGCGCGGCACGCCGGCCGAGGTGCTGGCGCGCATGACGGGAAAACGCCTGAAGGGCGAACTCGTGCTCGTGGTCCAGGGAAGGGCGGACGCCGCAACGGGAGAAGAATGATGGATCTCACAGAACTCAAGCAGAGTGCCCGCGCGCGCGTGCGGCCGGTGGTGCTGACGCTGGACCGTCTGGGGTTCTCGCCCCTGGGCGTGTCGATCCTGGGCCTGGTGATCACGGCCTTCTCGGGCTGGATCGTGGCCAAGGGCGGCCTCTTCCTCGGCGGTCTGGTCTTCGTCATCGGTTCGGCATTCGACATGTTCGACGGTGACCTGGCCCGCCTGCAGGGCACCGTCTCCAAGCGCGGCGCCTTTCTCGATTCCTGCTTCGACCGCATCGGTGAAGCCTTCCTCTTCACGGGCCTCATCTGGTACTTCGCCAACCTCGACCGCGGGCCGGACAGTCTGGCCCTGGTCCTGGTCATAGCCACGGTGGTGGGCAGCCTCACCACCAGCTACGTCCGGGCCCGGGCCGAGGGTGTGGGGGAGACCTGCTTCGTGGGTCTACTCCAGCGCACCGAACGGGTTATTCTGCTGACGTTCGGCCTGCTCCTGGGCCGTTGGGCCCTGGTGCCCATCCTGGGTTTCCTGGCCGTGGCCACCCTCGCCACCACCGTCCAGCGCATGGTCCACGTGGCCCGCAAGCTGCCCGGACCCGAGGCGGCGCCGCCCGCCGAGACCCCTGTGCCGTCCGCTGAAACCCCAGCCAAGGACGAGGGCGAGGACCCGGCGTGACCCTCCACGGCGGCCAGGCTCCGGGCCGCGGCCTGCTCATCACCTTCGAGGGCCCCGAGGGCAGCGGCAAGACCACGCTCATCGGTGGCGTGGCCCGGGCTCTGACCCGTTGCGGGGCCGAGCCCCTGCTCGTGCGCGAGCCCGGCGGCACCGCCCTGGGCGAGCAGATCCGGAACATTCTGCTGGATACCGCGTCTGAGGGGATGTGCGCCGAGACGGAGTTGCTGCTCATGGTCGCCAGCCGGGCCCAGCTCATACGCGAGAAGATCGGGCCGGCCCTGGAGGCGGGCATGATCATTCTCTGTGACCGGTTCGCCGACGCATCCGTGGCTTACCAGGGATTCGGGCGGGCTCTCGGCGAGAAGACCGTGCACCAGCTCAACAAGGTGGCTTTGGGTGGGATCGAGCCCGACCTGACGCTGCTCTGCCTGCTGGATCCGGCGGTGGGCCGGGAGCGCCTCGAGCAAAGAGCGACCGACCGTCTCGACCGGGAATCCGTGGCCTTCCACGACCGGGTCTACGAGGGCTACCAGGCCATGGCCAGATCGGGCGACCTGCGCTTCCGGGTCATCGACGCGACGGCGACTCCCGACGCCATGCTCGCCGCCACTCTCGATCAGTTGCGGCGGCTGGAACACGGATTGCTTAAATACCTATAGGGAGAGGCTGGGACGCCGACTCCTTGACGACCGGGGCCCCACAGGCCCCGGCGCGGGCTTTTCCGAAGGACGGACCATGTTCAACATCAACAACGACCTACGGTGGGGAAGCCTGCGGCCGCGGCCGCGCACCCTGCTGCTGCTGGTGCTGCTGGTGGCCGTGGCGGCCACGGTGACCGTCGTGCGCGCCACGGACGAAGAGCAGGAGCGGCGTCGCGAAAAGCTCGAAAATCTCAAGATTCTCAGCGAGGCCTACGACCGGATCCTGGAATATTACGTGGACGAGAAGGCCCCCGACGAGGTCATGAAGGCGGCGCTCAAGGGTATGCTCGACGAGTTGGATGCGCACTCCAACTATCTGCCGCCGGTGAACTACGAAGATCTGGTCATGTCCACCGAGGGCGAGTTCGGCGGCCTGGGCATCACCATCAACATTCGCGACCACTTCCCCACCGTGGTCTCGCCCATCGAGGGCACACCCGCCTACTACATGGGCATCCAGGGCGGCGACCAGATCACCGAGATCGAGGGCGAGTCCACCTACGACTTCGCCAGCCGCGATGCGGTCAAGCTGCTGCGCGGTCCGCGCGGGTCCAAGGTGAACATCACGATCCAGCGCCCGGGGAACGACGAGCCCATGCCCCTGACCATCACGCGCGACATCATCAAGATCGAGAGCGTGCCCTACGCCTTCATGATGGGCGACGTCGGCTACATCCGCGTCCAGAACTTCGCGCGCACCACCGCCTCGGAGCTGAAGGAGAAACTGGACGGTCTGGAGGACCAGGGCATGCGCGGTCTGATCCTCGACCTGCGCTTCAACCCGGGCGGGCTCCTGACCGCGGCCGAGGCCGTGTCCGAACTCTTCCTAGAGCGCGACAAGATGATCGTCTTCACCCGCGGCCGGTTGCCCGAGCACAACATAAGCTACCGCAGCCGTGCCCGGGGCCGGATCTACGACCAGGTCCCCATGATCGTCATGGTCAACAACTCGTCGGCTTCGGCCAGCGAGATCGTCTCGGCGGCCATCCAGGACCACGACGCAGGCCTGGTGGTTGGCAAGACCTCCTTCGGCAAGGGCTCGGTGCAGACGGTCTTCCGGCTGGACCAGGACGAGGCCCTGAAGCTGACCACGGCGCGCTACTTCACGCCGTCGGGCCGCTCGATCCACCGGGAGAATCCGGATGAAGACGCCGAGGAACAGGCCGCGAGCGCCAACGATAGGCCTGCCGACCATCCGGATCTGGAGGAGTCTCCCGAGGAGCGGGAAGTGCCCCGCTTCGAGAAGGAGAAGTACTACACCGACAGCGGCCGCGTGGTGTACGGCGGCGGCGGGGTCACGCCGGACATCGAAATCGACCAGGACTTCCTGACCGACTTCGAGGTGGCCGTGGAACGCGACGGAGCCCTCTTCTCCTTCGCCGTGGACTACGCCTCCCGTCACGAGGGACTGGGCCCGGACTTCACCGCGGACGACGCGATCGTCGCCGAGTTCGACGCCTTCCTGGCCGCCCGCGAGAACATCGACGAGTACCTGGCGGACTACGAACTGGCCATGAGCGATTCCCTGCTCACGGCCAACCGGGACTTCTTGGAGCGAGGCATCCGCCGCGAGATGGCCCGGCGTGTGGTCGGCCCCGAGGCTGCCTACCGCGTGGCCATCGAGGCCGACACCCAGCTCCACGAGGCGCTGGCGCTGTTCGAGAAGGCGGAGAACCTGGCCGAACTGCTGGAACTGGCCGAGCGCTGGAACGAGGAGCAGATGCGGCAGTTGGCGGTGGAGGACCAGGCTGTGGAAGAGGAGACGGTCACCAACTGACCAGTCCGTCGATCTCCGTTTGGAAACGAAAGGGCCCGCCATATTCGGCGGGCCCTTTCTTTGTGCCGGCTGTGATCCGGATCAGGTCGTCTCGTCGATGAGCTTCTTCGCCGCCGCCACCATGCCCCCCACATCGCTCAGGTTCGAGGGGATGATCAGCGTGTTCCCCTCCTTGGCCAGGTTGCCGAACTCCTTGATGTACTGCTCGGCCACTCGCAGGTTCACGGCGTCGCCGCCTCCGGGTTCGTTGATGGCCAGGGCGATCTCGCGGATGCCCTGGGCCGTGGCCGTGGCCACCAGTTCGATCTCCCGCGCCCGGCCCTCGGCCTCGTTGATGCACTTCTGCTTCTCGCCCTCGGACTCGGCGATGGCTTCCTGCCGCGTGCCCTCGGCCACGTTGATCGTGGCCTGGCGCACGCCCTCGGACTCGAAGATGGCGGCGCGCTTCTCGCGCTCGGCGCGCATCTGCTTCTCCAGGGCGTCCTTCACCGACGCGGGCGGTTCGATGTTCTTGATCTCGTAGCGAGTGATCTTCACACCCCAGGGGTCGGAGGCCTTGTCCACGGCCTGGATGATGGAGCCGTTGATGGCTTCCCGCTCCTCGAAGGTCTTGTCCAGCTCCAGCTTGCCGATCTCCGAACGCATGGTCGTCTGGGCCAGCTGGATTGAGGCGAACATGTAGTTCTCGATGCCGTAGCTCGCCTTGACCGGATCGATGACCTGCAGGTAGAGCACGCCGTCTACTTCGACGGCAATGTTGTCGCGGGTGATGCAGGTCTGGGCGGGGACGTCCACCGCCACCTCCTTGAGCGAGTGCTTGTAGGCCACCCGGTCCAGGAAGGGGGTCAGGATGTGGAAGCCCGCGTTCAGAGTGCGTGAGTACTTGCCCAGGCGCTCCACGAGATAGGCACTCTTCTGGGGTACGATGCGCGCCGTGTTCAGCAGCGTGATGATGACCAGGACGACGATTCCCGCCGCGATGATGGTTCCTGTCATGATTCCCTCCTATTCCGGCTTCACGATCAGGGTGATGCCGTCGGTCTCCACGACCAACGCCCGCGCACCGGCGGGGATGGTCTCGTCACTGCGGGCGTTCCAGGCAGCGCCCTTGAATTCCACGCGGCCCTCGTCCGAGCCGGGTGCGATGTCGGCGGTGACCGTGACCACTGCGCCGGCGTCGCTGTCGATGTTGGCGGTGGGGTCCTGGTCGTCGCTCACGTGGCCGGTCAGACGGGCCCGCAGCCAGCGGCGCAGGACCGCCAGCAACACCACCGAGCTGATGCCTGCGGTGAGCAACTGGGACGTGAGGCCGTCGGTCAGGCCGATCCAGGTGGTCAATGCCGCGACCCAGGCGCCGAGCCCGAAGAAGACGATGATCACACCGGGGGCGGCGAACTCGAGCAGCAACAGGACCAGGCCAGCCAGGAACCAGATGAGGACGGGGTTGATGTTCATGGGGCCTCCTTGGCTGGCGACGTTGAAACGCGATCGCCACCGCATCTAACCAGTGGGGAAGGAGGATATTCAACTGGAAATACTGAGACGGCGGCGCCGGCCCGCCTGGGACCGGCGCCGCAAAGGGGAGTGGATCGTCAACCCACGAGGTTGAGTTTGTGCATGACCTCTTCGAGGAGGTAGCCGTCGTCGTTGGCCAGGCTGACGAACTTGAAGCCCGCCTTGTAGTACTGCGGGTTCGTGTCGGGACCGGACCACATGACCTCGGCGCGGACATCCACGTCGGAACGGTAGTGCACCATCACCGGCAAGTTGATGCGGAGCTCGAAGATGTCGCCCAGATTGAAGCCCGTGCTGCTGACGAGCATCATGCCGTCGGCGGTGATGTCGACGACGCGTCCTATGACCTGACCCGTGGCGTGATCCACGGCCTTGACCAGGTGGGGGGTGTTCTTGCGCGGTCGCTGTCGATTCTTGTACATGACGTTCCTTTCAAGGACGGGTCCACCCGATTGATCGACACGGGGGCGCGAAACTTGAGCGGGAACCGGGGTTGCCGGGCTCGATCGCCACACCTATCATCGGCCCACGGCCGGAATGCCCGCGGGGGGCGCCGCAGCCGCGGGAGTATTCCATGAAAGCCAATGCTGACAACGGGTTCGACGTGCAAGTTACCTCTGAGATCGGGCGCTTGACGGGGGTCGTCATGCACGACCCGGGACCCGAGGTCGCCAACATGACCCCGGAAACAGCCGAACGCGCCCTCTACAGCGACATCCTGAACCCGGCCGTGGCCAGCGAGGAATACGCCCAGCTGCGCGGTGTGCTCAAGCGCCGGGCGCAGGTATTCCAGGTGAAGGATCTGCTGGAGGACATCCTGAGCAACGACCGGGTGCGGACGGGCCTCGTCCGCCGGGTCTGCCGGGCCGAGGAGGCGGACGACCTGGCCGAGGATCTGTCGGCCCTGCCGCCGAAGGAGTTGTCGCGGCTGCTCATCGAGGGCGTACCCCTGCGCAAGGACAACCTCTCCCGCTTCCTGAGCCGGGACCGCTACTCCCTGCCCCCCCTGCACAATTTCTTCTTCACCCGCGACGCCGCCGTGGTCGTGGAGGACCGGGTGCTCATCGCCCGCATGGCCAACCGGGTTCGTGGTCGTGAGTCGCGGATCATGGAGGCGGTCTTCGATTTCCATCCGCTGCTGGGCTCGGCCACCGTCAACCCGGAGCGGCTCGGCGGGGGCGGTCCACAGGTGACCATCGAGGGCGGCGACCTGCTGGTGGCCTCGCCGGAGGTGCTGCTGGTGGGCATCGGCGCCCGCACCACCGCCCGGGCCGTGGACTTCCTCATCGAGCGCTTCAAGCAGCAGGGTCGCGCCCGGCACATGCTGGTGCAGGAGCTGCCGCGGACTCCCGAGTCCTTCATCCACCTGGACATGGTCTTCACCTTCCTGGACCGGGACCTGTGCATGGTCTACGAGCCGGTCATCAACCAGACCCATCGCTACGACACGGTCCACATCGCCATCGACGAGGGCGGCCGGGTGGAGATCCGCGAGGAGGACAATCTCCTGACCGGCCTGGCCCGCCTGGGCCACGAGGTGGAACCCCTGTTCTGCGGGGGACGGTCCGACCGCTGGCTGCAGGAGCGTGAACAATGGCACAGCGGGGCGAACTTCTTCGCCATGGCGCCGGGCCAGGTACTGGGTTACGGGCGGAACGAGCACACGGTGGAGGAACTGGCCGGTGCCGGTTTCGCCGTAGTGCCGGCCCGGGACGTGATTTCCGGCGCCGCGGATCTCGACACCCTGGGGCGTTGCGTCGTCACCATCGACGGGTCGGAACTGGCCCGGGGCGGCGGCGGGTGCCGGTGCATGACCATGCCCGTGGGGAGGGAGCCGGTCGACGGTTGACGTCGAGTCCATGGATGCCCCTGCCGAATCCGCCGGGTGGCCGTATTCCGCGGCAGCCTCGGCCAGGTTTGTCGTTGTGGCGCTTTTTAGGTCATATTGTCGGTCATATTTGTTGAGTTTGCTCTATCATTGAGTTAGTCTCTCCTGGATCGTTTCGGGGGAAGCGATTACCGCATTTCTCGACTGCCTCGTCGATTCCAGGGGGGGACATACTCATGCGCATCTTGATCACGATTCTGGCCTGTCTGATCCTGGCCGTCTCCGCCAGCGGAGTGGACCGTCCGGTCGAAGAGGTTCCTTTGACCGAGGTGGCTCAACCCACGCTGGCGCCGGTCGGAGTCTGCGTCTTCGGCAACGATGCCATTCTGACCTTTGCCATCGGCGACTGGATGCAGGGCAACGAGTCCTACGCCATCCTGTTCGACGCCGACCGGCCGGAATGCGGTTGCGCCGCGGGTTTCCAGGTGGAAGCGGTCCATATGCACATCAACTTCGGTCCCGAGGATGTGCCCGTGTTCCTGGAGGCGTCGGCTTCGTTCATGGAGACGACGCTCAACGAGTCGACCGGCTGCATGCAGCCCGGCGCGGAAATCTACAGGTCGCCGGTGCGTTCATTCAACATCGTGAACCCCGGCCTTTACGACATCTCCGTTCCCGTGGACCTCGAGTCGTGTCCCTGCGCCAAGTTCGGCTTCGAGTACGCGGTGGGCATGAACATCCTCACGCGGTTCGAGTCCTTCCCCGACGTGGTCACGGGCCGGACGGCGCCCATGAGTTGCTCGAGCTACACCACCGCGCCCGGCTATTGGTATGACCTCTCCAGGTACGGTCTCGCCGATCCCAAGATCTTCGCAGACATCGTGTGCTGCAGCCCGGCCGTCCCCGATGACGACAGGTCCTGGGGTTCGTTGAAGTCGCTGTACCGCTGATTCGGAATGTCTTGTCGAGTCCTTTCGATGGGACCCGGATTCGCCCGGGTCCCATCTCTTTCCGGCTGCATAGTTGATCGGCGGCGAGTAGAACTGACATCCATGGGTTGGTTGCCGCCCGCGAGTCGGCCGTCCGGAGTTGCCTCGGTCTGTTGCCGCGGGTCTGCGCGGAGCTGCCGTATTGCGACAACGATGATCCTCTTGCCTCTATTGCCACCTGATGTACCGACGCCTATCCCTCCTCGGCGACAGCCACCTTGTCCGCCCTGACGAACCATTTCCGTTCACGCTTGGGCGAAACGGTGGCCGGCAAGTCATTCCGAACAAGATCTACATATGGCAGACTACCACCACCTGAGGGTGTCTTGGCGGCCTATATGAAGAAAACCTTAAGGTCGCTTTTAAACTATCGATAACAAATCGAGAATGGATGCACATTCGATTGCTCCGAGTTTCGCGGGGGAAATCTGCATCTGCCAACACCCTGGGTAAGAGGGAGCAGAAAATGAACAGCTTCGGCAGCATGGGTTTGAAGGCGAAACTGATATGTGGCAGTTGTGGACCGCTGGTCCTGGTCGCCGCACTCGGCATTGTCAGCTACATGGGGATCGAATCGTTGCTCCAGAGCAGCGGTTGGGTCGAACACACGCATGTCGTCGTCGAGCAGGCGGAGAACATCGAAGCGGCGGCCGTGGACATGGAGACCGGGATGCGCGGCTATCTGCTGGCCGGCAAGGAGAGCTTCCTCGACCCCTACACTGCCGGCAACTCGCGGTTCGACGAACTCGTGGCCTCACTCAAGGAATCCGTGAACGATAACCCGGCCCAGGTGGCCCTGCTGGGAGAGATCGAAACCACGGTCACACAGTGGCAGCAGGACGTCTCCGAGCCGATGATCGAATTGCGACGCCGGATTGGCGACGCCAAGAATATGGACGATATGGCCGATCTGGTTGGCGAGGCCAAGGGCAAGGTCTACTTCGACGAATTCCGCCAACAGATCAAGACCTTCCGGGTGCGCGAAGAGAAACTGCTCAAGGAACGTGTCGTCGCATCCAGATCCGCGACCGACATCAAGCAACTGCGCGACGCCGTGGATTGGATCGATCACACCCACGTCGTGATCCGGCAGGCCATGGCCATCGAGGCGGCGGCCGTGGACATGGAGACCGGGATGCGCGGCTATCTGCTGGCCGGCAAGGAAGACTTTCTCGAGCCCTATACCGCCGGCGACTCGCGGTTCGACGAACTCGTGACCTCGCTCAAGGAAACCGTGAACGACAACCCGGCCCAGGTGGCCCTGCTGGGAGAGATCGAAGCCACGGTCGCACAATGGCAGCGGAACGTTACCGAGCCCACCATCGAGTTGCGCCGGGAGATCGGCGACGCCGAGACCATGAACGATATGGCGGCCCTGGTCGGAGAGGCCAAGGGCAAGGTCTACTTCGACGAGTTCCGCGGACAGATCAAGACTTTCCGGGATCGAGAGTTGGAATTGATGGCGGAACGCCAGGCCAAGGCGAGTTCCACCGCTCGGGGCGCCAAGATGACCATCGTGGTCGGCGTCACCTTGACGGTCCTGTTCTCCCTGATCGTTTCGTTGTTCACCGCGGTGGCCGTCATGCGGAAATTCAAGGATATCTTCAGGGGCTTGAAGTCCTTCTCCGGCCGGGAACTCACCGAGCTGGGAATCCGCTTCAACGACATCATCGGCTCACTCGATTCCGGTGCATCCAACGTAGCTTCGGCCAGCACCCAGATCGCGTCGGGCGCATCGGAACAGGCGGCGTCGATCGAGGAGACATCGGCGTCGCTGAACATGGTCGCATCTTCGACCAAGGATAACGCTGTCTCGGGCGACAAGGCCAACGTCGCGATGAAGGATGTCGGCAAGGTCGTCGCCGAGGCGAACGCGACCATGGACAAGCTGACGAAATCCATGGAAGACATTTCCGAGTCGAGCGAAGACATCTCCAGAATCATCAAGACCATCGACGAGATCGCCTTCCAGACGAACCTGCTCGCGCTGAACGCTGCGGTCGAGGCGGCCCGCGCCGGAGATGCCGGCAAGGGATTCGCCGTGGTCGCGGAGGAGGTCCGGAACCTGGCCCAGCGCAGTGCCGAAGCGGCAAAGGATACGTCCGAACTTATCGAGAAAACAGTCGTTCGGGTTTCCGAAGGGTCGGATCTGGTGACCCAGACCAGCGAAGCATTCGGCAAGATAACCGAGAACGCCGATACGGTCGGTACCATCGTCAGAGAGGTGGCGGTCGCCAGTGAGGATCAGGCTTCCCAGGTCGACCAGGTAAGGCAGGCCGTGTCCCAGATGGAAGCAGTCACCCAGTCGAACTCCGCCAGCACCGAGGAAATGTCGGCTCAGGCCGAAGAACTGCGAAGCATCGTTCTCGCCCTCAAGGTGATCGCGGGAAACGATGGGGGAAGCGGGAACCATCGCGCAGTGACGAACGCATTTACGGACGAATCGACACGGGCTCCGGCCAGGAAACGGAAGCCGGGCGACTATCCGGTCCCCGCCGATAGCCATGTGACGCCCCTGGAGCTCGAGTCGCAGGAGTTGGTCTACGCCATGGATGACGAGAGTCTGATCGAGTTCTAGGATTCGGTGGCGAGCAAGGAAGACAACGCCGCCGAGAGCCCTGTAGTGCTGCGGACTTTCGACTCCGATATGTTCCTGGGCTTGGGAAAGATCGGCACCAACACATCCGGACTGGACCGATAGACCAATTGCGGGACGCCTTCCTGCGTCAGCAAGCAGCTAGTCCAAGCGGTTCGCCCGTTCCCGTTGCCTGCGCCCCAAGACCACCGCCAGCACGCCCCAGACCACCGTCAGGGGCAAGGCCAGCCAGGTGACCGCGGCCACCGCTCCGCTCACCAGGGAGCCCACGGCGTCGCCGCCCCGATAGACGAAGGTGTCGATGAAGTTCTTGGCCTTGTAGCGGTCCTCCCGGGGGACGACCGTGAAGAGCGTTTCCCGCGCCGGCTTGGCCAGGGCGTAGTTGGCCGCCCGCCTCACGGCCTGGAAGATCACCAGCGCCGCCAGGGATGACTTCCAACCCAGCACCGCGAAGCCCGCCACGAAGACCACCGGCAGCAGAACCAACAGGGGACCGCTGCCCAGGCGGGTCATGAGGCGCCCGGTGAGCAGGAGTTGCGCCGCCAGAGTGAGCGCGTTGGCCCACACGTCGATGGAGCCCAGCAGGGCCGCGCGGGCGTCGCGGCCGGCCACGTTCTCGGCCACGATCCGGGCTTGCTCGAAGTAGAGGAAGGTCACCAGCAGGGTGTACAGGAAGATGTAGCCGCTGATGCCCAGGAGGTAGGGCGAGCGCACGGTGCGGGTGATGCCGGCCAGGATGCCCGAGTCCTCGTGGGTCCGGGTCGCGTCCGGGGCGCCGGCCAGGTCGAAGCGGCGGGACAGGGGACCCACGCAGCGGGCGGCGGCTTCCATGAGCACCATGGCCGCCAGCAGCAGGTTGGGCCGCCCCACCAGGGAGACCAGCCCCGTGGTGACGCTGGCGCCGGAGATGGCGCCCACCGTACCCGCCACGGCGATCATGCCGAAGAGGCGGCGGCTGCGCTCGTAGCCGAAGCCGTCGGCCATGAACGACCAGAAGAGGGACAGCACCGCCAGGTTGAAGACGCTCAGCCACACGTAGAAGACCCGGCCGGACCACACCAGGACGTCGCCCTCGGCGAATTTCAGGGCCAGGAAGAACAGGATCAGGTTCGCCCCGAAGAAGCGCAGGGCCGCCGGGAGGAAGACGTCCCGCCGGAAACGGCGCACGAGCCAGCCCACCACCGGGGCTGCCACGGCGGTCACCGCCAGCGTGACCAGGAAGAGCCGGTGGAGCAGATCCTCGCCCCCGTGGATGCCCAGTTCGTCCCGGATGGGGCGCAGGATGTAGTAGCCGGACATGAGCAGGTAGAAGAGCAGTCCGGACAGCAGGACCGGGCCCGTTTCGCCGGGGCGCAGGGTCAAGGTGCGTTGCAGGAAGTTGACGATGGCGGGGCCCTTCCCGGGTGGACGAGGCGGCGGAAAGCCCTTCTACGGACTCGGCCGGGCGAGGTTACACCAACTGCGCCGCCCGGCCAACGTCCGGCGTGCTGTTGACACGGATATCAAGCGTGACTATTTCCGTCGCGAATCAACGTTCTCATTGAAGGGAGCAACGATGGCCTTGGAGCTGAAGCGCATCACCACGTGGAATTCCTCGTGGGCGACGCCAAGCAGGCGACCTACTTCTATCGCACCGCCTTCGGGTTCGACCGGGTGGCCTACCGCGGACCCGAGACCGGCGACAGCCAGCGCGCCTCCTACGTGTTGCAGCAGAACGACATCTGGCTCGTCTTCACGACCCCGCTGCGCCACGACGACGCCCTGAACATCTGGCTCACCCTGCACGGCGATGGCGTGCGCGACATCGCCTTCGAGGTGAACGAGATCCCCGGCAACGGTACCGGCCTCACCTGCATCGACCACATCGTCGGCAACGTGGAGGACCGCCAGATGGACAACTGGGTCCAGTGGTACGACGAGGTCCTGGGCATGGGCCGCTTCGTGTCCTACGACGACAAGGACATCTCCACCGAGTTCACGGCTCTGCGCAGCAACGTCGTGGCCATCGACGACCGGCACGTCAAGTTCCCCATCAACGAGCCCGCCGACGGCCGCCGCAAGAGCCAGATCCAGGAGTACATCGACGCCAACCTCACGCCGGGCGTGCAGCACCTGGCCCTGAAGACCGACGACCTGGCTTCCGAGCTCAAGACCCGCATCCGCCGGGAAGCCTCACCGCGCCACGTACCGGCGGTGCTGCGGGCGGTACCGGAGATTCCGCGCACCCTCAGCGGCAAGACCGTGGAATTGGCCGTGCGGGAGGCCCTCCACGGGCGGCCCGTGGCCAACGTGGACGCGCTGGCCAACCCGGACAGCCTCGAACACTTCCGGCGCCTGGGCGTAGAATTGGCGGATTGACGCGCCGGTCGGCCACTTCTCTACCAGCTGAAACGAAGCTCGGACAGTTGCAGGCGGACCCGGCGGCTGGTTCGCCAGTCGTCCTCGAACCACAAGCGGATGTGGTCCATGTGGGCGAGGTCTGGAGCGCCGATGGGACTCACTTCCATGGCTGAACCCAGGGGGATACGGTACTTCCGCCAGGTTTGCCCCATGTTCCGGAGTTCCTGGACGTCGGTGTAGTCCAGGAGCACGTCGACCTCGGCGGGTGTCTCATGGAGATCGATCGTCACGGTGAAGTACTGATTGTGGGTGGCGAAGAAACCGTTGTGGTTGAGGTCCTCGCGATCCCAGATGCGGTTCCCGCGCATGCTGTTGATGTAGGGATAGGTGCCCGTGGACAGATCGTACTCGGTGGAGTATTCGTGCCCATCGGTGATCTCGCCGAGGCCGGTGTCCTCATTCCAACCGGTCATGACCTCGAAGTAACCGTTGCGATTCGCGTCCTCATCCTGTTGGGTGCCCACCAAACCCCCGGGCCAGCACCCGTCCTCGTTGATCTCGCCGAAGTCGATGTGGATCCTGCCGGAGCGATCGTGCGGATCGGCCTCGCCGTCGTTCACCCAGAATTCCAAATACCGGGCGTGGCTGATGTCCCAGGCGGCGATATCGAGGCCGCTCATGACGCCGCCCCAGTCTTCCACATCCCAGACCTGATCCCCGTCGACCGCCAGATAGATCTCCATGACATGCTGGGCCATATCACGCTCTGCACCTTCGAGGTCCGGATCCAGGTAGCGCCTCAGGATCTTTTCTTTGGGCCGGAACCAGCGAATGGTCTCCACGCGGTCCGACGGGCCGAAAACCGCATCGGCGACCGTGCCGCTGCGGCCGTGGATCGGCTGGCTGGGCAGGGTCCACCATGTCCGCATCAGCGGAATCTCCCGGTAATCCTCTGCGGGCGTATCGACCGCGACCGGATCGTCGCCGTCGCAACCGGTGGCGAGCATGCACGGTGCCGCCATGACGAGAGCCAGGATCAGAAAAGCAGCTTTCTTGTGCATCGGGATCTCCATCCGTATGAGTCGATGGTATGGTTTCATTATACGCGGATCCCTCAACGAAAACACCTCCGTATGCCTGGCAGCCGAGCGCTCCTTGCGATGTCGGTCTCGACGACGATCGCTCCCGTGACGGCCGGTCAGTCCAGGGCCGGTGTTGCGGCCGCGCGACCTTCCCGCTACTCTCCCCGGACCAACGCCACCCCCGCCGAGGAGCCGACCGTCATGACCAAGATCCTGTGCACCCTCCTGACCGTCCTCCTGCTCGCCTCGGCCCTGCCGGCCCTGGCCGGCGAAGGCCAATACCCCATGAGCGAACTGGAGAGTCTCGATCTGGGCGCCATGGGCATCCGCCTGGACGCCGCCGAGATCTTCAATCCCGACGGCACCGCCCTGGTGGACGGCATCGTCAAGCTGGGCGGTTGCACCGGTTCCTTCGTCTCAGAGGACGGACTGATCCTCACCAACCATCACTGCGCCTTCCGGGCCATCCGCGACGCCTCCACCGCCGAGCACGACTACCTGGACCAGGGCTTCGCAGCGGCGACCCGGGCCGACGAGGTCCACGCCGTTGGCTACACCGTGCGCATCACCGATTCCTACCGGGACGTGTCGGCCGAAGTGCTGGCGGTGGTGCAGGAGGGCATGGATCCGGTGGCCCGTACCAAGGCCATCGACAAGATCAAGAATCAACTCAGCGTGGACTACGAGGCGGCCCATCCGGGCAAGCGCGCCGAGGTGGCGGAGATGTTCCGGGGCGAGACCTACGTCCTCTTCGTCTACACCTACCTGAAGGACGTGCGGCTGGTCTTCGCACCGCCCCGGGCCATCGGCAACTTCGGGGGCGAGGCCGACAACTGGGTGTGGCCCCGCCACACGGGTGATTTCTCGTTCATGCGCGCCTACGTGGGTCCCGACGGCGAGCCTGCGGGCTATGCCGAGGACAATGTACCCTACAGCCCCAAACGCGTGCTCGCAGTGGCCGGCGGCGGTGTGGGCGAGGGCGAGGCCGTGTTCATCCCCGGCTATCCGGGCCGCACCTACCGCCACCGCTCGTCCCACTTCCTGGGCTTCCTGAACGACCACTTCATGCCCGCCATCGTCGAATGGTACGTGTGGCAGATCGAGCACCTGGAAGCCCTGGGCGAGGGTGACCGGGCGCGCCAGTTGCGTCTGGCTTCCCGGGTCAAGAGCCTGCACAACACCTCCAAGAACTACCGGGGCAAGCTGCAGGGCATGGCCCGCCTGGATCTGGTGGAAGCACGTCGTGGGCAGGAGCAGGGCCTGCTGGACTTCATGGCCCAGGACGCTCGCTTCGCCGACGATACGAGTGTGCTGGACGCCATCGGCGCCGTGTACGCCCAAAGAGCCGAGTCCCTGCCCCTGGAACTGTGGGTGCGCAACGTCATGCGCCACCCGGAGATCATGGACATCGCCCTGACCCTGTGGGAGAACGCCGTCGAGGGGACCAAGCCCGACGTGGAGCGCGAGTCAGCCTACACGGACCGCAACCTGGGCCGCACCCGGGACGGCCTGAAGGTGAGCGTGGCGAACCTGGACACCGAGGCCGACCGCGTGCTGCTGGCGGAGCTCCTGCTGCGGGCCGGCGACCTGCCCGCCGCGCAGATGCCCGCGGTGGTGCGCAGCCTGGCCGGCGTCGCCAACGCCGACGCGGCGGCGGCCTTCCTGGACGACGCCTTCGGCAAGTCCAGGCTCGGCGACATCGATTTCGTCCTGAAAGCCATGGAGAAGGATACGGCCGGTCTCGAGGACGCCGCTGATCCCTTCGTGGATCTGGTCGCCGGCCTCTACGGCGCCCGCCTTGCCCAGCGCGAGGAATCCAAGCGCCGCAGCGGCGAACTGGACCGTCTGCAGGCCGTCCTGACCGATGCCCGCCGGGCCTACCTGGGCAGTGGTTTCGTGCCCGACGCCAACGGCACCCTGCGATTGACCTGGGGTGTGGTGGAGGGCTACGCCCCCCGGGACGCCGTGGTCTACACGCCGTTCACCACCGTGCAGGGGCTCCTGGAAAAGGACACGGGCGAGGCGCCCTTCAACCTGCCGGCGCGCATCCGCCAGCTGGCGGAGGCCAGAGCGTGGGGGAACTTCGCCACCTCGGCCGAGGCGGGTGTCCCGGTGGACTTCATCTACAGCGCCGACACCACCGGCGGCAACTCGGGCAGCCCCGTGCTCGACGCGGACGGCCGCGTGGTGGGCCTGAACTTCGACCGGGCCTGGGAGGCCACCATCAACGACTTCGCCTGGAACCACGCCTACAGCCGGTCCATCGGCGTGGACGTGCGCTACGTGCTGTGGGTGACCTGGCATCTGGGCGGCGAGCGCCTGCTGGCGGAGATGGGAATCGACCCGGAGTAGGGGGCGGGACTCAGTCGAGCAGTTCCTTGACCGCCGCCAGGATGTCCTCGTTGGTGAACGGCTTCTTGATGGTGCGGTCTGCGCCCAGCAGGCGCGCCGAGTGGAGGTAGTTCTCGGGCTCGGCGCGGCCGCCGCCGCTGATGGCGATGACCTTCAGGTCCCGACGCACCCGCTTCATGTCCATGATGGTCTCGATACCGTCCTTTTCGGGCATGATGATGTCGGTGATCACTAAGTCGATGGCTTCGGCCTCGAAGACCTCCACGCCCTCCTTGCCGTTGGCCGCGGTTGCGGTGGTGTAGCCTGCCCGGCCGAGCAGGCTGTCGAGGTAGGCCCGGACTTCCGTGTCGTCCTCGATGATCAGGATCGTCGCCACGTCGCTCTCCTTCGGTTGACCGGCGGCCTGTCGGCTCCGGGAGGAATCCGCTCGTCGTGACGGCGTCTCAGGACGCCGTTTCGTTCGGCACCAGGGCCCGCGCCACCGCGTGCCGCAGCAAGTCGCCGTTGAAGGGTTTCTGGACCACGGCCACCACGCACTCCGGAGGTTGCCGCCAGCCCGCCAGTTGTCCCAGATCTTCGCCGCTGCCCGTCACCAGCATCACCGGCAGGTCCGGCCGGATGGCGGCCGTGCCCTCGGCGACCTGCAGGCCGTTCACCCCCGGCATGAGGACGTCGGTGATGACCAGGTCGTAGTCCTCCTCAAACTCCTTCAGCGCCGCCAGGGCGCTCTCGCCGTCGTACCGGATCGCCACGTCGTGGCCGCCGATCTCCAGGATGGAGGCCGCGACCTCGGCGGCGGCGGCGTCGTCCTCCACCAGGAGGATGCGGCCTGCGCGCGCCGCGGGCGCCGGTGTCTCACGCCGGCTGCTGGTCACGTGCCGCGGCAGGTAGATCGTGACCTCGGTGCCGCGCTCGGTCTCGCTGGCTATATGGACGTCGCCCCCGTGGGCCACCACGATGCCGTGCACCATGGACAGGCCCAGACCCGTGCCCCGGCCCACCTCCTTGGTGGTGAAGAAGGGGTCGAAGAGGCGGTCGAGGGTCGCGCGGTCCATGCCGGTGCCCGTGTCGCTCACCTGCAGCACGAGCAGATCCTTGTCCTGGAGGAAGGCGTGCAGGCCGGGCCGTTCGTCGTCCGGTCGTGAACGCCGAAGCTCGAAGGCGAGCGTCCCGCCGTCGGCCTCCATGGCGTGGACGGCGTTGGTGGCCAGATTCATGAGCACCTGGTTCAACTGCGAAGGGTCGCCGAGCACCTCGCCCGCATCCTCGGCCACCCGTGCTTCGATCTTGATCTTTCCGGGCACGGTGGGCACCAGGAAGTCCACCGCCTCCTGCACCACCTCGGCCATGACCAGGGGCCGGATCTCCTGTTCCTCGCGGCGGCTGAACAGGAGGATGCGCCGGACCAGGTCCTCGCCGCGGTTGGCGGCCTTGAGGATGCGTTCCAGATCGTGGGCCAGATGGCTGTCCACGGCGGCGTCCTCGGCCGCCAGGCTGGCGAAACCGTGGATGGCTTGCAGGATGTTGTTGAAGTCGTGGGCGATGCCGCCGGCCAGGACGCCCAGGGCCTCCATCTTCTGGGCCTGGCGCAACTGGGCCTCGGTGGTCTCGTTGGCCTGGCGGTCCTGGAGCATGGGGGCCAGGTAGCCGACCACGGACTCGAGCAGCGCTTGGTCCGTCGGGCCGTAGGGCTCGGAGCGATCGCCGACGACCACCAGACCCAGCACCTCGTCGCGGCTGGCGATGGGTACCGTAAGAGAGCCTGCGACCGGATCGGCGAAGCCCGGCAGGATGGCCGTGGCCGGATCGCGAACCGATTGCTGCTTCTGGACCGCACGCCCCAGCCGCGGTCCCAGGTCCTCCGGTGTGACCGGTGGTGTGGGCTGTTCGTCAGCCCGGGGCCGGATAGCGGCCACGCGCAGGTTGCCGGCCTTGTCGAAAGTGCCCAGCAGCCCGGTGGGGCTGGACAGGGACCGACACAGGACCTCGAGAATCTCCGTGTAGAGCCCCTGGCCCCGGACCGTGAGGAAGGTCTCGGCCAGCTGGTTGCGGACCGCCAAAGCGATCTCCGCTTCCTTGCGCGCGGTGATCTCGCGGTGGGTGCCGGTCATGCGCAACGCCCGGCCCGCCGGGTCCCGCTCCACCACGCGGCCGCGGTCCAGCACCCAGATGTAATGGCCTTTGGCGTGGCGGGCCCGGACTTCGGTCTCGTAGTTGGGGATCTCTCCGCGCAGATGGGACTGGAGCAGGGTCTCCTCCCGCGGGCGATCATCCGGGTGCAGGATGCGCATCCATGTGGACTGGTCCGGCGGCACGTCTTCGAGCCGGAGACCGAGCATGGACGCCCAGGCGCGGTTGTACACCATGGTGCCGGAGGGGATGTCCCAGTCCCACACGCCATCACGGGCCGCGTCGAGGGCCAGGCTCAGGCGTTCGCGGCTGGCCAGGAGGTCGCGCCGGGTTTCGATCTCGTCGCCGATGTCCCTCAGGAAGAGCAGGAGTGACCGCGGCCCCTGGAATTCCACGGCGCCGGCGGCCACCAACAGGTGGGCTTCGCTGCCGTCCAGGCGCATGATCCGCAACTCGAAGGGCGGCAGGGTGTCGTGACCTGCCGTGAAGCGGGCCAGGCGTTCCTCGGCGATGCCCCGGTCCTCCGGATGGACGAACTGCAGGACGTCGCGATCCGGCAGCATTTCCAGGCTTGCCGCGCCGATCAGGTCCAGGCAGGGCTGGTTGGCGAAGATGATCCGGCGGCCGTCCGCCACGGCTACGGCCTCGGGGAGGCTCTCCACCAGGGACACGTAGCGGCCCCGGCTCGCTTCCAGGTCCGCCTGCATGGTGCTCATCCGCACCACGTTCCGGCTCCAGCGGACACCGCCGACGATGATGATGATACCGCCCAGAAGGCGGACGTACACCTCGTGGAAGTCGGGTCGGAGGATGGAGTCGCCGAGGGAGAACTTGTGGAACACGACCGTGTCCAGCACGGCGTCGGCCAGCCAGAAGCCGATCGCCGACACGAAGGCGAGGACCAGGATGGAACGCGGCGAGAGCACCGGGACCTCCGCGGTGGCGAACTGACGTCCGGCCGGTGCCGCCGGGCTGGCGGTCCTTTCCCTCGGGCCGGATGGGATATCCTCGATCCTAGTCCAGATGGCGCCGGAGTTCAACTCGCAGGACGGTACCGGAACCCGCCGTGTCTCAGCACTTGGCCAGGGCCTGCCTCAGGTCGGCGATGATGTCCTTCACGTTCTCCAGGCCCACCGAAAGCCGGACCATGGCCGGGTCGATGCCCACCGTGCGCAGCTCGTCCTCACCGTAGGTGGAGTGGGTCATGGAGGCCGGGTGCTCGATGAGGGTGTCCACGTCCCCGAGGCTCACCGCCAGGGTGCACAGTTTGACGTTGTCCATGACGATCTCGCCGGCGGCACGGCCACCCTCGACCATGAAGCTGATCATGCCCCCGAATCCGCGCTGCTGGCGCGCGGCCAGGTCGTGCTGGGGATGGGTCTTCAGGCCCGGGTAGATGACCTCGCTCACCTTGGGGTGGTAGGACAGGAACTGGGCCACTTCCAGGGCGCTCTCCATGTGCCGGTCCATGCGCACGGGCAGGGTCTTCAGGCCTCGTAAAAGGAGCCAGGCGTTGAAGGGGGAGATGCAGCCGCCCACGTCCCGCAGGATCTCCATGCGGGCGGTCATGATCCAGTCCTGCTTGCCCACCAGGATCCCCGCCACCGTGTCGCCGTGGCCACCGATGTACTTGGTGGCCGAGTGCAGCACGATGTCGGCGCCCAGTTCCAGCGGGTTCTGGAGGTAGGGTGTGCAGAAGGTATTGTCCACCAGGACCGGGATGCCCTTGGCGTGGGCGATCTCGGCCACGGCTCCGATGTCGGTCAGGACCAGCGTCGGATTCGCCGGCGATTCCAGATAGATCAACCGTGTCTTGTCGGTGATGGCGTTGGCGAAGTTCTGTGGATCGTCGGCCGGGACCTCGGTGACCTCGATGCCCATGCGGGGCAGGGTCTGGGTGAAAAGCTGGTGCGTGCCGCCGTAGAGGGTGTCGCCGGAAACGATATGCTCGCCGTGGCGGCAGCAGGTCAGGACAGCCGTGGTGGCGGCGGCCATGCCGCTAGAGAGGGCCAGGGCCGCCTCGCCTCGCTCCAGGTACGCCAACTCTGTCTCGAGGGCGGTTTGGGTGGGGTTGCCAAGGCGCGTGTAGACGTAGCTCGGGTCCTCGCCCCGGAAGACCGCCGCCCCGTGGGCCACGTTCTCGAATGCGAAAGTGGAGCTCTGGAAGATGGGTGTGCTGACGGCCCGGATGGGACGGTCGCTCTCGTGCTTGTCCAGGTGCTTCTTGCCGTGGATGCAGAGGGTCGAAAAGCCCGGTTCGCGTTGCTTGGAACTCATCGCTTGCCTCCCTTGCGCCGGGGCAGGTGCCGCTTCAGCAGGTCCACGCGGTCGGTACGTTCCCAGGTGAAGTCCAGGTCCGGCCGGCCGAAGTGGCCGTAGGTGGCCGTGGGACGGTACACCGGGCGCCTGAGGTCCAGGGACTCGATGATGCCGGCGGGGGAGAGGTCGAATTCCCCGGTGATGATGGCGGCCAGCTTGTGGTCGGGCAGCTTGCCGGTGCCGAAGGTGTCCACGGACACCGACAGGGGCCGGGCGTGTCCGATGACGTAGGCGATCTCCACGGCGCAACGGGCGGCCAGGCCGGCGGCGACCACGTTCTTGGCCACCCAGCGGGCGCCGTAGCTGCCGCTGCGGTCGGGCTTGGTGGGGTCCTTGCCGCTGAAGGCGCTGCCGCCGTGGCCGCAGGCGGTGCCGTAGCAGTCCACGGTGATCTTGCGGCCGGTCAGGCCCGCGTCGGCCCGGGGGCCGCCCTCGCTGAAGGCGCCCACCGGGTTGATCATGACCTCGGTCTCCTTGTCCAGGAGGCCGGTGGGCCCCAGGACCGGCTTGATCACCAGTCGTTTCACGTCGCGCCGGAGTTTGGCCAGGTCCGCCTCGGCGTGGTGGTGGGCCGAGACGACCACGTGGGTCAGGGCCGTGGGGCGTCCGTCGCGGTAGGCCACCGACACCTGGACCTTGCCGTCCGGGTAGACATCCGGCAGCTTGCCCGCGCGGCGCATCTTGGACAGGCGCTCGGCCAGCCGGTTGGCCAGGAAGGCCGGCACGGGCATGTAGTCCGTGTCCACCGGCAGGCGGCGGCCCTCGTCGGTGGCGTAGCCCACGCACACGCCCTGGTCGCCGGCGCCCTTGCGATCCACGCCCAGGGACACGTCCTCGGACTGCTCCTCGAGCATGACCACCACCGAACAGCTGTTGTGGTCGAAGCCCGTCACCGGGTCGTTGTAGCCCACGTCGCGGATGGTTTCGCGCACGACGCGGGTGATGTCCACGTAGCACTTGGTGGTGATCTGGCCCGTGACCACGACCATGCCGGTGGTGACCAGGACCTCGCAGGAGACCCGTGCGAAGCGGTCTCGTTCGAGAATGGCGTCCAGGACGGCATCAGCGATCAGGTCGCAGATCTTGTCGGCGTGGCCGGCGGTGACGGATTCGGCGGTCTGGATGGAGCGGCGAGGCATGGCGACCTCCTGGTCGGTCGGTTCCGGAGCGCGGCCGGGCGCCCGGAGAAATCGATTCCCAAATCCCGGTCCGGCTGAAACAATACCGGAGCGGAATCGTCATGGGGCGGACACATCCCGCGTCCTAGATTGAGAGGCAGCGCCATCAAAGTCAACCACGCCGCAACGACCATCCGGGTCGACGACCTGAACTTCGGCTACACCAGCGAACCCGTCCTCAAGGGCGTGACCTTCGAACTGGAGAAGGGCGGCGTCGGCCTGCTGGGTCCCAATGGCTCGGGCAAGACGACGCTCCTGCGCTGTCTGCTCGGCCAGGTGGGCGTGCAGACCGGCCAGGTGACGGTGCTGGGTCACGACATGGCTGTGAGCGCGCGCCTGGCCCGGTGCGGCCTGGGCTGGATGCCCGAGACCGGCGGTATCATCCCCGGTATGAGCGGCGTGGGCCTGGTGGCCTACCTGGGCGAACTGTCGGGTATGCCCGCGCGCGACGCCATGCAGCGGGCCCATGAGGTGCTGCACTACGTGGGCCTGGCCGATGAGCGCTACCGCAAATGCGATGGCTACAGCCAGGGCATGAAGCAGCGCCTCAAGCTGGCCCAGTCCCTGGTCCACGATCCCCAATGGCTCTTCCTGGACGAGCCCACCAGCGGCCTGGACCCGCGCGGCCGCGTGTCCGTCCTCGAACTCATCCGCGACCTGGCCTGGAACAAGGGCTTGGGCGTGATTCTCTCGACCCATCTGCTGGCCGACGTGGAAGCCGTATGCCGGGAGATCCTCGTGCTGCGGAAGGGCGAATTGCTGGCCCGCCAGGAGGTGGACGCCGGTTCGCGTCAGCCCCGGCAGGTCTTCGAGGTGGAGGGCTTCGGCGACGAGGACACCTTCCGCCGGGGCCTGGCCGACCTGGGGGCGGAGATCGCCGAGGAACAGCGTCTGCTGCTGGTCACCCTGGACCTGAACCGGGTCGAGGGCGCTGCCGCCGGCGAAGGCCAGTGGGATCCGGCCGCGGGCGTGAACGCCATCCTCGGGGTAGCCGCCTCTTCCGACTACGCATTGCGCCGCCTGCGCCGCCGCCCGGTGAGCCTGGCCGACGAGTTCTACGACCTGGTGGAGGCCTGAGATGCCCGTCTATGATCGCGGCTACACCCATTGGCAACCCTCGGACCGCCGGTCCTACCCGGCCTGGTGGGTCATCGCCCGCCGCGGCATCGTCCAGCCCTGGAAGACCAAGGGCATGCTCACGCTCCTGCTGATCCTGCTGGTGGCCTCCTGGGTCCCGGCCATCGTCAAGGGCGGCATCGTCTACTTCAAGCTCAAGGCCGGCGACATGGTCGACTTGGTGGGCGGGTCCTGGACGAGCATCGAGCCCGAGGGCTTCCTCAACTACCTGGACAAGCAGCACTTCTTCGTCTTCGTGATCATGGCCATCGTGGGCGCGGGTCTGGTGGCCACCGACCGGCGGGACAACGGACTCTCTCTCTACTTCAGCCGTCCCCTGGGCCTGCGGTCCTACGTGCTGGGCAAGACGCTCATCCTGCTCTTCTACTACGCGTTGGTGACCTTCGTACCGGCTCTGGCCCTGTGCATCTTTGCCTACCTCATCGCGCCGGACGCCGTGGGGATCGACCTGCTGCTGCTGACGCCCCTGCGCCTGCTGGTCTTCTGCGCCCTGACGGGTACGAGCATGAGCCTGGTGCTGCTGGCCTTCAGCTGCCTGGGCAAGCGTTCCATCTTCATCATGGTGTGGTGGACGGTCATGGTCACCGGCACCAAGACCCTGGGCGCCATCGCCGGCGCTCTGAACAAGGGCGCCCTGCAGCTCCTGGATTTCATGGGGCAATACGACAACGCCGGCACCTTCATCTTCGGGGCCGACGCCACCCTCGAGGTCTCACGTTTCCTGAGCCTGGCGGTGGTGCTGGGCTGGACCGGCCTGGCCATATGGGTGCTGCGCTCGCGAATCAAGCCCGTGGAGGTGGTCGCATGATCGCCGCCGGAGCCGGAGTCAGGGAGGACGCGGCGCGCATCAAGGCCGAGCGCGTGGGCAAGTGGTTCGGCGAGGTCATCGCCGTCAACAACTGCAGCATCGCCATCGGTTCGGGCGTGGTGGGACTGCTGGGTGCCAACGGCGCCGGCAAGTCGACCCTGTTCAAGATGCTGGCCGGCCTCATCGAGCCCAGCCACGGGCGCGTACGGGTCTTCGGTCGCGAATTGCGCCGGGACGTGGCCTGGTACCGCCGCGTGGGCTTCTGCCCCGAGAGCGACGCCCTGCCCGAGTGGATGACCGGGCGGGAATTCCTCACCCTGGCCCTGCGGCTCATGGGTTTCGACCGCAAGGAGAGCGCCAGCCGCACCGACCGCTGGCTCGAGCGCTTCGAGCTGGTGGACGCCCAGAACCGCAAGCTGGGCGGCTACTCCAAGGGCATGCGCCAGAAGTTGAAGCTGGCCCAGGCCCTGGCCCACGACCCGGACGTCATTTTTCTGGACGAACCCCTCAACGGCATGGACCCGGTCTCCCGCAAGCAGTCCATCGACCTGGTGCGGGACCTGGGCGCCGAGGGCCGGACCGTGCTCGTGTCGAGCCACATCCTGCCCGAGGTCGAGTCCATGACCAGCGAGATCGTGCTCATCGACCGCGGCCGGGTGCTGGCCGAGGGCGCGGTAACCGAGATCCGCGACAAGATCCCCGAGCACCCGACCACCGTGGCCCTCGTCTCCAGCGACGCGCGCCGCCTTGCCGGGTTCCTCATCGGCCGTGACCACGTGAAGGCCGTGGAACTGGAGGACGAGCGACGGGTCGTCGTCCGCACCGAGCACGCGGTGGCGTTCTACCGGGCCCTGCCGGGCTGGGTCCTGGAGAACGATCTGCCCGTGGACGAGATCCTCACCCTGGACGACAGCCTCGAGGCCGTCTTCCAATACCTGACCGAGGGCTAGATGACGGACGCGACTATCACGACCGCCGACCGGGAACCGCGGGCCCTGCCCACGCTGACCGCGCTGCTCTCCATCGCCGTCTACAGCGTGCGCGAAATGGCGCGCCGACGCCGGCTGATCTCCCTGGGCCTGCTCTGCTCGCTGCCGGTGATCGCCGTCTTGGTGGTGAGGATCTTCTTCCCCGAGGAAGGGATCACGCCCCACCAGCAGCTGGCGGCTCTCAGCCATGACGTGATCATTCCCCTGCTGATCCCCATCGTGGCCATGGCCGTGGGCGCCTCGGCCATCGGCGAGCAGGTGGAGGAGGGTACCATCGTCTACCTGTGGACGCGGCCCATCCGCCGTCGCGCCATCTACCTGGGCCGGCTGCTGGCCGCCCAGACCGTGGCCGCGGTCCTGCTGAGCCTCGCCCTGGCCGCCTGCTTCCTGATCATGATCAGCAACGGCCTGCAGGTCGTCACCTTCGACTTCCTGAAGCTCTACCTCACCACGTTCCTGCTCATCGCCCTGGGAGCCTTCACCTACACGTCGCTCTTCGCCGCTTTCGGGACCTGGTTCCGCAAGCCCGTGCTGCCGGGCATTATCTTCGCCTTCGGCTGGGAGAACCTGATCACCAACATCCCGGCCCGAGTGCAGGAGTTCAGCCTCCGCTTCCACCTGCAGAACCTGGTGGAACGGCCGCCCGTGAGCGACACCGCCGACCTGCCGGGCCTGCTGGGCGCGCTGTTGACCGCCGCTTTCAAGCGCGACCCTGTGCCGGCGCTCCAGTCCGTCGCGGTGCTGGTGGTCGTCGGGGTCGTGGCCGCCCTCGTGGGCATCTGGATGCTCCGCAACAAGGAACTCGAAAAGTAGCTCGTGGGACTCCGGCAGGAATTCTTCGACCGACCTGTGCTCGAGGTCGCGCGCGATCTTCTGGGCTGCGAACTGGTGGTGGATGGCCGTGCCCGTGTGCGCATCGTCGAGGTGGAGGCCTACGGAGGCGAGGACGACCCGGCCAGCCACGCCGGGCGGGGACCGACGCCCCGCAGCCGGCTCATGTTCGGTCCACCGGGCTTCGCCTACGTCTATCTCATCTACGGTGTGCACCATTGCCTGAACTTCGTGACGGGTCCCGATGCGACGGCCGGCGCGGTGCTGGTGCGGGCTGCCGAGCCCCTGTCCGGGGTGGTGCCCCGCCCGGGTCTGGCCCTTGAACAAACCTGCGCCGGCCCGGGTAGGCTGTGTCGCGCCCTGGGTGTGGATCTGGCCTGGAACGGTGTGCCCGTGGCGGAAGATCTGCCGGGACCCGATCGTCTGCGCCTGGAAACGGGACGGACGCCGCGGCGGATCACCGCATCGCCCCGCATCGGAATCCGACTTGCGGTCCACCGCTTGTGGCGTTTCCATGACCGGGAAAGTTCGGGTCTGTCCCGCCGCTGACCGGCGCTGCAACCCGGCTGCGGCGCCTGCGTATCAGTGGTCGGCATCCTTTGACACGGGCGAAGCGGAAGTGCTAGTTTCGCCCGTCGGTTCACGCGGCCGGAGCCCCCACTATTCCGGTCGAAACGACCCCGTATTTCATGTCCTGCGCGCCGTCCGGCGGGAGACGGCGCCGGGATACGCGTTCGATGTTCCGAGAGAGTCAAACCCCGAAACCCACCCACAGAGGGGGAGCAATCCATGCCCAATCGCCTGCGAATCCCCATGCTGCTGACGGCGCTCGTCGTTGTCCTGGCGGCGGTCGGCGCCCCGGCGCAGACCTACCTGGACCTGGAGGACCAGATCCAGGAGTTCACTTTGGACAATGGGGTGCACTTCATCGTGCTCGAGAAGCACGACGTGCCCGTGTTCTCGTTCCGCACCTACGTCAACGTCGGTAGCGCCGAAGAGGTGCGCGGCATCACCGGCCTGTCCCACATCCTGGAGCACATGGCCTTCAAGGGCACCAGCGAGATCGGCACCGACAACTACAAGGCCGAACTGAAGCTCATGGAGGCCGAAGACGTGGCCTTCGACGCGTTGAAGGCGGCGCGGCGGGCGAGCGTGCCGGTCCTGCAGAAGTACGACAAACTGCTGAACGACATCCCCGAGCCCGACCAGGACCAGTACCGCACCATCGAGGGCTTCCTCAAGGACCAGCCCATCGACGTGAGCCTGGACGTGCCGAGCGGCGGCCCCCGCGAGATGACCGAGGGTGAGACCGCGGCCGTACGGATCAACCACGGCATGGGCACCGAGACCGAGGCCCTGGACGAGTTCCAGGTGGGCCGCGAAGAGGCCCTGGCCATCGCCTACTACCTCGAAGCGGTGAAGGACGCCCGCGAGGAGCTCATGAACCGGGAGAACGACTTCGAAGCGGCCAAGGACGCGGCCCGGGAACTGGTCGTCACCAACGAGTTCGGCAAGATCATCGAGAACAACGGCGGCGTGGGCCTGAACGCCTCCACCAGCTCCGACGTCACGCGCTACCACTACAGCTTCCCGAGCAACCGGCTAGAGCTGTGGGCTTACCTCGAGGGCAGCCGCATGGCCGATCCCGTGTTGCGCGAGTTCTACACGGAGAAGGACGGCCCGGTCACCGAGGAACGCCGCATGCGGACGGACAACAATCCCATCGGGCGCATGATCGAGCAGTTCCAGAATCTCATGTTCATGGCCAACGGCTACCACCACAGCACCATCGGCTACATGTCCGACATCGAGACCATCAGCCGGACCGACTGCCAAGCCTACTACGACGAGTTCTACGTGGGTTCGAACATGGTGGTAGCCGTGGTCGGAGACGTGAAGCTGGACGACGTGAAGAAATACGCCAAGAAGTACTTCAGCGATATTCCCAGGGGCCAGACCCTGCCCGTGGAGACCATCGAGCCCGAGCAGCTGGGCGAGAAGCGTTTCATCATGCAGGACCCGAGCCAGCCCATCTTCATCGCCGGCTACCACATCGGCAACATCCGCCATCCGGACTTCCCGGTGTACCAGGTCATCGCCGACGTGCTGGGCCAGGGCCGTACGAGCCGCCTCCACAAGAAGCTCGTGAAGGAGGACAAGGTCGCGGTCCAGGCCATGTGCTTCCCCGGCTTCCCGGGCCAGAAGTACGATACGGGTCTGCTCGTCTTCGCCGTCCCGGTCAAGGACAAGACCGGCTACGACATGGAGACGGCGGTGCTGGCCGAGATCGATTCCATCGTCGCCGATGGTATCACCGCCGAGGAACTGGCGGCCGTGAAGCAGCGCACCCGGGCCAACTTCGTTCGCGGTCTGTCGGGTCACGGCGGCATGGCCGAGCAGCTGGCCTTCTACCAGACCTACTTCGGCAACTGGCGCAACCTCTTCGACGAGGTGACCGTGATCGAGGACGTCACCCTGGAGGATGTCCAGCGGGTGGCCGAGAAGATTTTCGCCCGGACGAACCGCACCGTGGCCGTCATCGAGACCACGGAAGACGAGTCCTAGCACTGACCCCGACTGCCCCGCCGCCGCGGCGGGGCCGCGAAAGGACCGAAGATGAAGACGACGAGGTTTTTTGGGGGCTTGCTGTTGATCGCCTGCCTCCTGCTGTCCCTGGCTTCCACGGCCGCCCTGGCCAAGAAGCCCTGGGATAAAATCAAGACTCCGGAATTGAACGAAGTCAAAATGCCCGCGTACGAGCGCGTGGAACTCGCCAACGGCATGATCGTCTACCTGGCCGAGGACCATGAACTGCCCATGGTGGATCTGAGCGCCACCATCGATGTTGGAGCCATCTACGAGGATCCTGCCAAGGTGGGCCTGGCCAACATGACCGGCACGGTCATGCGCTCCGGCGGCACGGTCAATCGCTCTGGCGACGACCTGGACGAGCTGGTGGAGGCCCGCGGCCTGGCCGTGGAGACCTTCATCGGTCAGAACAACGGCGGGGCCTTCCTGTCGGCCATGTCCGAGGACACGGATCTGGGTCTGGAACTGCTGGCGGACATCCTCATGAACCCGGCGTTCCCCGAGGACAAGATCAAGCTGGCCAAGGAGCAGCAGAAGGCTGGCATCAGCCGGCGCAACGACCAGCCCATGACCATTGCCCAGCGCGAGGCCATGAAGGCCGTCTACGGCGCCGACCATCCCTTCGCTCGCCACCCCGAGTACGACACCATCGCCGCGGTGACCCGCGACGACATGCTGGCTTTCCACGCCGACTGGTTCGGTCCGGACCGCATGTATCTGGTGGTCATCGGCGACTTCGACAGTGCGGCCATGATCGACAAGATCGAGCAGGCCTTCGCGGGCTGGGCCCCGGCGCGCATGGATCTGCCGCCGGACCCGGAGATCTACGACCTTCCCCGCACGGTGAACGTGGTGGACAAGGACGACATCACCCAGTCGACCGTCGTCCTGGGCCACAAGGGCATCCGGGCCGACAGCGAGCACTACGCCGGCGTCATGGTCGGCAACCGCATTCTGGGCGGCGGCTTTGCCACGCGTCTGTTCAACGAGGTGCGTAGCCGCCAGGGCCTGGCCTACTCGGTGGGCTCCAGCTCGGGTACGGGCTTCCGCAACCCCGGCATGTTCATGGCCTTCACCATGACCAAGAGCGAGAGCAGCGAGAAGGCCACCGACGCCATCCTGGCCGAGATCCAGAAGATGATCGAGGAGGAGGTCACGGACGACGAGCTGGCCTACGCCACCGACGGCATCCTCAATTCCGAGGTCTTCAACTTCGACACCAAGCGCGAGATCCTCGACCGCATGGTCATGTACGAACGCTACGGCTACCCGGTGGACTTCCTCCAGAAGTACCAGGAGCAGGTCAAGAACATGACCAAGGCCGAGGTGCTGGCCGCCACCAAGGCTGTCTGGAAGCCCGACAACATGACCATCCTGGCCGTGGGCAACTACGCCGACTGGGACGGGGACTTCAGCAAGTTCGGTCCGGTAACCATGGTGGACATCACCATTCCCGAGCCTGCCCTGGATATTCCCGACGCCACGCCGGCCAGCCTCGAGCAGGGCAAGGCCGCCCTGGTCGCCGCCCGCGATGCCAGCGGCGGGTCCAAGTTCGCCTCCCTGGGCTCCTACTTCGAGAGCGCCACCCTGGAGGCCACGATCCAGGGTATGGACCTGACCTTCACCACCGAGAAGACCGTGGTCTTCCCGGACCGTTCCTACACCCTGGTCAAGACGCCCTTTGGCAACCAGACCATGGTGCTGGCCGGCGACAAGGCCTGGGCCACCGGTCCCATGGGCGTGCGTGACCTGGAGGGCGACGACTTGACGAGCGCGCAGGAGGACATGGCCAAGGATCTGGTGTCGGTGTTCCGCGACCTGGACGATCTGCAGTGCCAGGCCCTGGACGTCCGGACCATCGAAGGCCGCGAGTGTCTGCCGGTCCACGTGAGTGGCTTCGGCGACGGCTACCAGATCGTCTTCCTGGATGATGCCGGCGAGGTCGTCATGGTCCAGCAGCCGGGGACGTCGCCCATGACGGGCGCCCCGGTTACCCAGAAGGTCTTCGTGGAGGAATACGGCGATCTGGGTGGTTTCCGGATGCCGTCGAAGATGCGTCTGACCTACGACGACGAGCTCTTCGGCACCATCGCGGTGCAGGAGTTCACGGTTGACCCGGAGATCGACGGCGCGCTTTTCGAGAAGTAGCAGTCAAGATTCGGACAGAAACACGGCGGGCGTCCCCTTGGGGGCGCCCGCCGTGCCGTTGTGCCGGTCGATCCCGGGGTCCGTTGACCATCCGCCCGGCAGATGATACGGTCCTCTAGGACGTAGAATAGCTGCTTCACGGTCTACTCGGGTTGAGGATGAAGTGCGCGAGCTTCGACAGACCCGAGAATGTCGCCTATGAAGCAGCTATGGATATATTATGACATATAGGGATGTCGCAGGTCCAGTTATTTTCCTTTTTATCATATTCGTGTTCAGAAAAGACTCGAACCGAAAGCCAGTGTCCACCGTCGCGCCGGTGGTTCGACCCCCGAGCGGATCCGGCGAATATTCCGGTTTGGCCGCGGGTAGCGAAAGCGGTGCCGTCGCGATGCAACCCCAACGGTCGCGAATCGTAACACCAGAGCGCTTGCCGGCCAGGTCGGATGCCGACCGCCATCCCTCCGCCGGCGCGAACCACAAGGTGAGGAGGATCGTCCATGTTCCTGGTGGAAGCCATCATTGCCCTGACCGTGCTGCTGGTAGTGCTCAGCGTCGGGCTTCTGCTCCTGAAATTCGTATTCACCGTGGCCTTGATCCCCATCAAGATCGCGTTCTTCCTGACCAAAGGGCTACTGGGCGTACTGCTGGTCCTGCCCCTGTTGCTGATCATGGGCGCCCTGATCACCGCCGTGCTGCCCCTGGGCTTGGTGCTGCTGGCCTTGCCGGCCCTGTTGCTGGGAGGCCTCGTCTGCGGCCTCGCCGGGGCCTGAGCCGCCGATTCCTGTCGTTCCTCTTGACCCTCGGCGTCCTGGTGGCGCCGGGGGTTTCGCTGTCCCAGCCTGCGGAGGGACCGCCGCCCGAACCTACCGCCAGCGAACTGGACGCGGGCTCCGTACCCTGGGAAACCCTCGAGCGCCTGTGCCTGGAGGCCGGGATCTTCCCGCCGCGGTACCGTCCCCTGGGCGCGGCGGAACTGGCGGCGCTGATGGAGCGGGTGGCGGCAGTTCTGGAACTGCGCCGTGATCCGGCGGCGACGGTGGACCTGGATCTGGCCCGGGCCTGGCGGGACCATTTTTCTACGGGCGGACCGGCCCTCTGGCGGGGATGCGAGTGTCGTGAACCGGCGGCCTCGCTCCACATGGGGGGGACGGTCCGGCTGGGGACCTCCGGTCTCGGCGATCCGGCTCCGGGCCAGGCCGGCCGGGCCTGGAGCGCGGGCACCAACCTGGCGACGGATCTGCGCGCGGACCTGGCCGTGGGCCGGTGGTGGCTGGGTGGCACCGTACGCGCCGGTGGCCGACTGCTCGATCACGGCACGGTCCTGGATCCCGACGACCCGCTGGCCTGGCCGGACTGGCCTGCCGCCACGGGACGTCCGGCCGTGGGTGCGGCCCGCAGCCGCGGCGGTGCCTGGTCCATGGAAGTGCCCCGGTTGGCCGGCGGCGTCAGCCTGGGAAGCTGGGCCTTGACCCTGGGACAGGCCTCCCGCCGGGTGGGTCCCGGACTGGGCGGCGGTCTCACCCTGGATGCCGACGGCGCGCCGTTTCCGGCAGGGACCATCCGCCGCACCCGGCCATTCGCCCGCTCGGGCTGGATGCGCCTCCTGGCGCCGGACGACCTGCTCCTGCGCTGCGGTCGCGTGTCGAACCAGGAGGTCCGCCACCGGACCCACGACGGCGTGACCGCCACCCGGCAGCACCCCTGGTTCTTCCAGTGGCTCGTAGGCTGGCGGCCGGTCTCCTGGTTCCGCTTCACCGCCACCCACACGGCCGTGGCCGCCCGCCTGGACGACCACCTCTGGGGCGACCTCCTGCGCATCAACTTTCCCTTGGCCGGCACGCCCCTCAAGGAGCGCCGCAGCGGTCTGGCCACGGACCGGCTCTTCGCCCTCCAATTCGAACTCCGCTGGCGCGACGCCCCCTGGCCCGTGTTGCCATCCCGGGCGGGACGCGTCTACTGGGAGTACGCCGGCACCGATGTTCTGACCGGCGACCCGGCCGGCCTGCCACGCATCGCCGCCCCGGCTTCCCTGGTAGGCGCGGTGCTGGTGGATCCGCGCTGGGATCTGGCCGCCGAATACGCGGGTCTGCGCCACGACCTGGTGCTGTGGTACTCCAACAGTTCCTTCCCCGCAGGCTACACTCACCAGGGCTGGTTGCTGGGCCAGGCCCTGGGGGGGAGCGGCCGCGAGGTGACCGGTCGGATCCGCGTGCGCCCGGGTCGTCGCTGGGAGACTGGCCTGGAGGTGGCCCGCCGGCGCTGGGGCATGGACGGGCGCACGCCGGGGGCGGGCAACGCCTGGTCCGTGGGTGCTTCGGTGGGCCGTTTGCCCCGGCCGGACGCTCCGCTCTGGACGTTCCAACTGGAGTGGCGCCAGGAGGAGGCCAAATCCCCGTCCGGTACCTATACGGGACGGCGCTGGTGGCGTGGCTGGATCACCCTCGAGGTGCCCTGATCCGTTGCCCGCGTGGCTTCAGGCGTGGTACAGTAGCGGTCGATCCCGACGCTACCGGCCGCGCGCATTCTCCGAGGTGATCCATGACCGACCATCCCGCCGCGGGCCCCGTGCCCGAACCGTACAAGCCCGAGCACCACGTCCGCATCGTGACGGCCGCCTCCCTCTTCGACGGCCACGACGCCGCCATCAACATCATGCGGCGGATTCTCCAGGCCAGCGGCGCCGAGGTCATCCACCTGGGGCACAACCGGGCCGTGCAGGAGATCGTCGACTGCGCCGTCCAGGAGGATGCCCAGGGCATCGCCATCACCAGCTACCAGGGCGGCCACGTGGAGTACCTCAAGTACATGCACGATCTGGTGGCGGCGGCTGGCGCGAACATCCGTATCTTTGCCGGCGGCGGCGGCACCATCCTGCCCGCGGAGATCGAGGAACTCCACGCCTACGGCATCAACCGCATCTTCTCCCCGGACGACGGCCGGGCCATGGGCCTGCAGGGTATGATCAACGACGTGCTCCAGCAGTGCGATTTCGCCGTGGGCGATGTCCCGTCGACCGCGAACCTGAAACCCCTCCTGGACCGCGTCCCGGCTCGCGATCCGGGTGCCGTCGGCCGCCTCATCAGCCTGGCCGAGATCCACCCGGACCAGGGGGACGACCTGCTGGCGGCGGTGGCCGGCGCCGGCGTGGGGGAGCGGATCATTCCCGTGCTCGGCATCACCGGCACCGGCGGGGCGGGCAAGTCCTCCCTGGTGGACGAACTGGTGCGACGTTTCCTGGCGGACTTCGTCGACCGCACCGTGGCCATCGTCTCGGTGGACCCATCGCGCCGGCGCAGCGGCGGGGCCCTGCTGGGCGACCGCATCCGCATGAATGCCATCGACGACCCGCGCGTCTACATGCGTTCCCTGGCCACGCGCCAGTCCAACCTGGCGCTCTCGCGCTACGTCCAGCACAGCATCGACATCTGCAAGGCGGCCGGCTTCGACCTGGTCATCGTGGAGACCAGCGGCATCGGCCAGAGTGATACGGAAATCGTCGAGCATTCGGACGTGGCGCTGTACGTCATGACCGCCGAGTACGGCGCGGCGACCCAGCTCGAGAAGATCGACATGCTCGACTTCGCCGACCTCATCGCCGTCAACAAGTTCGACCACCGGGGGTCCCTCGACGCCCTGCGGGACGTGCGCAAGCAGTACCGTCGCAACCGGAACCTCTTCGACAGCGCCGATGAAAGTCTGCCCGTGTTCGGTACCATCGCCTCCCAGTTCAACGACCCGGGCATGAATCGCCTCTACCGTGCCGTGGTGGGAACCCTGGCCGAGCGCACGGGCGCCGACCTGCATTCGGACTTCGCTCTCTCCGGCGAGACCGAGCACCGCGCCTACATCATTCCCCCGGACCGCACCCGGTACCTGGCGGAGATCGTCGAGGCCGACGGCCGGTACCGGGAGTTCGTGGCGGCCCAATGCGCCGTGGCGCGCCAGTTGGGGCAACTGCAGGGCGCCGTGGCGGCCCTGCGCGGCGAGGATGGCGACGCGCTGGTACCCCCCACGGAACTGGAGGCCGCCGCCGGCGACAGTGTGGCCGCGACCGAACTGGTGGTCTTGCACAACGAACGCCTGCGCCGGCTGGACGCCGACTGCCGCGCCCGCCTGGAGAACTGGCCGGACCTGGTGGCCCGCTACCGGGCCGACCAGTACGTCTTCCAGGTGCGCGACCGGAAGATCGAGCAGGACCTGTGGCGCACCACCCTCAGCGGCAACCGCATCCCCAAGGTTTGCCTGCCCGCTTACCGGGACTGGGGCGACGTGCTGCGCTGGCTCTTGACTGAGAACGTGCCCGGCGAATTCCCCTTCGCCGCCGGGGTCTTCCCCCTGAAACGCGAGGGCGAGGACCCCACGCGCATGTTCGCCGGCGAAGGCGGCCCCGAGCGTACCAACCGGCGCTTCCACTATGTCTCCGCGGGCATGCCCGCCGCCCGCCTGTCCACGGCCTTCGACTCGGTCACCCTCTACGGCGAGGATCCGGACCGCCGGCCGGACATCTACGGCAAGGTGGGCAACAGCGGCGTCTCGGTGGCCACCGTGGACGACGCCAAGAAGCTCTACTCGGGCTTCGATCTGGCCTGCCCCACCACATCGGTCTCCATGACCATCAACGGCCCGGCGCCCATGATGCTCGCCTTCTTCATGAACGCGGCGGTGGACCAGGGCTGCGAGAAGCACATCCGCGAGAACGGCCTGACCGACCAGGTGGAGGCCAAGCTCGACGCCCTCTACCGCGATCTGGACCAGCCGCGCCCCACCTACGGCGGCGAACTGCCCGCGGGTCACGATGGCCTCGGTCTCATGCTGCTGGGCGCCAGCGGCGACCAGGTCCTCGAACGCGAGACCTACGAGCGGATCAAGACCGCCACCCTCAAACAGGTGCGCGGCACGGTGCAGGCGGACATCCTCAAGGAGGACCAGGCCCAGAACACCTGCATCTTCTCCACCGAGTTCGCCCTGAGGATGATGGGGGACATCCAGCAGTTCTTCATGGACAACGGGGTGCGGAACTTCTACTCCGTGTCCATCAGCGGCTACCACATCGCCGAGGCCGGGGCCAATCCCATCAGCCAGCTGGCCTTCACCCTGGCCAACGGCTTCACCTTCGTGGAGTACTACCTGTCCCGGGGCATGCCCATCGACGCCTTCGCGCCCAACCTCTCGTTCTTCTTCAGCAACGGCATGGATCCCGAGTACTCTGTCATGGGCCGGGTGGCGCGGCGAATCTGGGCCAGGGCCATCAAGCACGTCTATGGTGGCAACGAGCGCAGCCAGAAGCTCAAGTACCACATCCAGACCTCCGGCCGGTCGCTCCACGCCCAGGAGATCCAGTTCAACGACATCCGCACCACCCTGCAGGCCCTGTACGCGGTCTACGACAACTGCAACAGCCTCCACACCAACGCCTACGACGAGGCCATCACCACGCCCACCGAGGAGAGCGTGCGCCGGGCCATGGCCATCCAGCTCATCATCAACAAGGAACTGGGGCTGGCCATGAACGAGAACCCGCTGCAGGGGGCGTTCGTGGTGGACGAGTTGACCGACCTGGTGGAGGACGCGGTCCTCGAGGAGTTCCGCAGCCTGAGTTCGCGTGGCGGGGTGCTGGGAGCCATGGAGCGCATGTACCAGCGCACCAAGATCCAGGAGGAGAGCCTCCACTACGAGACCCTCAAGCACACCGGGGAGTTGCCCATCATCGGCGTCAATACCTATCTTGACCCCCTGGGATCGCCCACGATGCTGCCCCAAGAGGTCATCCGTTCCCGGGACGACGAAAAGGAATTCGCCATCACCACCCTGGAGGCCTTCCAGCGGCGCCATGCCGCGGCGGCTCCGGCGGCCCTCGACAAGCTCCAGCGCACGGCCGTGGAACACGGCAACATCTTCGCCCAACTCATGGAGGCGGTGAAGTTCTGCTCGCTGGGCCAGATATCCGGCGCCTTGTACGGAGTGGGCGGCCAATACCGACGGAACATGTGATTGGTCAGGCCAACAATCGTAGTATTATTTTGCAAAAACAGCGGCTGATTGTGATATAATTGGGGTCAACCAAGCAAGAATCCGGGGAACGGTCCCGGTGCGGGGACCCCTGAGGAGGACACGAAGATGCGTATTTGCGTGCTGTTGCTGGTCTGTCTGCTGGCCGGTGCCGCGGTCGCCCAGCCCATCGACACCGATCCCAACGGGATCAGCATCTACTTCGACGAGGGCGCGCGGGTGTATTGCACCGACGCCACGGTGGGCACCCAGATCACGGCCTACCTCTGCCTGACCAACGCCAGCGACACCTCCGGCTTCCTGGGCTGGGAGGCCAAGCTGGAATCGTCCGTGTCGAACACCTTGATCGGTTTCGACCTGCGCGGTGACGCCACCAATACGGCCTCGGCCCCCGAGTTCGTGGTGGAATTCGGTACGCCCCTGCCTTTCAGCCCGTCGACCGTGCTCATGGAGATCACCATCGACGTGGTGTGGGAGTGGTCCATCGCCCTGCGCGTGTGGCCGGCGGAGAGCCCGAGCGGTGCGGCCAATCTGCCGTCCTACACGACGACCCTCGAGCCATCGACCCACACTTCCCTGCAGTACCTCTTCGGCTGGAACCCGGACGAGGTGCCCAACTGGTCGGCTGCCATCAACAATCCCGGGTGTGTGGACTTGCCGTCGGTGCCGGCGGAGGATACGAGCTGGAGTTCGGTGAAGGCGCTGTACCGCTGATTCAGGCGTGGCCCACCATGGCCGCGAAGCGACCGGCCGCCGCACCGTCCCGCCGGTAACTGGGATAGCCCTCGCTGCAGATGGTGCAGACTCCGGTGACCTGAACGTGATCGCCGGGGACGCCTGCCGCGATCAACTGGGCGACGTTGACCCGCCACAGGTCCAGTAGCCAGCGCTCACCGCGACGCACGAAGAAGGCCTCGGCGAGCTTGCCGAGGCTTTCGCACGCCTGCTCCCGCACTTCGTCGCCCACTTCGTAACAGCACGGTCCGGCCGAAGGGCCGATCACCGCGCGGCAGGCGGTCGGCTCGGTTCCGGCGTTCTTCAACGCCGCCATCAACTCGGCCGTGATCCCCGCCACCGTCGACCGCCAGGACGCGTGGGCGAAGCCCCACCGTGGCGACGGGCTGTCGCAAGTCACGATCACCAGCGGACAATCGGCCGAGCGGCCGACCACGCCTAGGCCGGGCCGGTCGGACCACAGGGCGTCGGCTTCGCCCAGGCAGCCGGGGCCTTCGGCCCTGAGGACTGTGCCGCCGTGGACCTGACGGACCCAGGCCGCGTCGTCCAGTCCTACCGCCGCGGAGAGGCTGGCGACAGCCGCGGCGTGGTCGGGCGCGTCGGGTGGTGTGTGGAAATCCGGTCCGGCGGCGGTGGTCCAGCCGTGGGCCCAACCGGACCGGTCCAGTAGGGGCGCGGTGCGCAGCCAGGACTTCACGGCGTGCTCGCTCCCAGATAACCGCGGATGGTCGCGCGTACGTCGTCGTCGTCCGGATCCCACACGGCGGGCCGGTCGGCGTACCAGGGAGCGGCCGAGGTCTTGACGAAGACCGGTCCCGGCGGCGCCTGAAGCAGGCGTTCGGTCTCCTGCCGGACCTGCGGTTGGCGGCGGGCGGCTTCAGCGGCTGCCTCGTCCCAGCCCGCAGGCGCTTCAGCCATGGCCCAGACCAGCAGAGAGGCGCAGACCGCGGCCGCGGGGGCCAGGAACCAGGGACGCTCCAGGAGCGACCTGTCGCGGGAGTCGGCCTTGCCGAACCAGGAGAGCACGAACTCGGCCGGCAGTTCGGCCAGGAAGGGACCGGTCTCCCATAGGACGATGGGCACCAGCACCGCCAGGTGGCGCAGGGAGTGGTCGTACACCGCGTAGAGGACGGTCAGCAGGATGAGGGTCAGCCCGACCACTCCCGGGCCCGCGGCCAGGTCCGGGATCTTCTTCGCGTCCCCTTCCAGCGGAGGGTGGAGTTTTTCCCGGACCAGGAGCGCGGCACCCAGCAGGGGCACCAGGAGCAGAAGCCAGGGCGCCAGGCCGTGCCCTTCGCGCCAGAAGAATCGCAGACCCCGTCCCGCCTTCTTCAGCACGGGCAGGGGGTCGTCGGCCAGGGTGGACACCAACGACTGGGGCTCGAGTCCCAGGTAGATGCCGTAGCCCGGGTGGTGGATCGTATCCTTCAGGTGTTCGGCGTGGGCTTGGATGCTGAAGAACGGGTCACCGGCCACCGCGGTGTTGCGCAGGGTCCAGGGCGCCGTCAGGGCCAGGAACGCCAGGGCCGGCGCCGTGAGGGAATGCAGGGTCGGACGGCGCCCCCGCCAGTCGGCCGCCCACCAGACTACCGGGACGATCACCAGCTCCGGACGCAGCAGTCCCAGGACTCCGGCGCCGAGACCGTCGTGCCAGGTCAGGCCTGTGGTGCCGCCGCGGCGGCGCAGCCACATGGCCAGCAGGACCAGCGCCGCCGCCATTTCCACGTGTCCCCAGTCCACGGCAAAAACCAGCAGGGGGTTGGCGCCCAGGAGCACGAGCCAGCCTGCGGCGGCACCGGGACGGCCACGCCGCAACCAGGCGGTCGAGCCGAGCCAGGCCAGGCCCGTCAGCAGGACCAGTTGAAAAACGCGTACGGCATCCACCGCGCGCTCCGGGTCGCCGCCCGCAGCGGCGTAGGGGATGGTCAGTAGCAGGGGGAATCCCGGGGGTCGGTGGAGCAGGGGTTGAGGCAGTTCCCGGGCGAAGTCCCAGGCGAAGGAGAGGGGGTAGGCCAAGTCCGTCAGGAAGCCCTCGCCCCGGGCCAGGTGGCGGGCGGTGGCGAGACTGTCGTAGAGATCGCCGGTGGGGTGGACCGGGCGTGCGGGATGGGTGATGTACCAGACGGAAGCGAATGCGACAGCCAGGGCCAGGCCCCACAGGACAGTACACCGCCCGGAGCATGGCCGTGGCGCGCCGGATCTCACGAGTTGCCGCGGCTGCCCGGCTTGGTCACGTCCAGGCCCTTGGCACAGAGGGGGCAGCCGTCGGCTTCCCACGTCTCCACCGTGACCTGGGCCAGGGCGTGCAGGGGCAGGGGCAGTTCCACGTCGCCGCCGGTGCGGTCGATGATGCTCGTCAGACCCACGACCTTGCCGCCGGCCTTTTCCACCACCTCGACCACCTCCAGGACGCTGGTGCCGCGGGTGACCACGTCCTCGGCGATGACGACCTTCTCGCCGTCTTCCAGGCCGAAGCCGCGGCGGATGGTCAGGACCCCGTCCACGCGCTCGGCGAAGACGAAGCGCCGGCCGAGGGCCCGGGCCACCTCGTGGCCCACCAGGATGCCGCCCATGGCGGGGCTGACCACCAGGTCGACGGCCGTGTCGGCGAAGAAGGCGGCCATGGCGGCGCCCAGTTCACGGGCCAGTTCCGGGAACTGGAGCAGGCGGGCGCACTGGAAGTAGGCGTCGCTGTGGCGGCCGCTGCTCAGGAGGAAGTGCCCGCGGTGCAGGGCGCCCAGTTCTTCCATCAGGTTCAGCACCTTGGTCTGGTCGAGGCTCATGATGTCTGCTCCAGTTCGGCGGCGATGCCCGCCAGGGCGGTCGCCGGATTCTCGGCTCGGGTGATGGGCCGGCCCACCACCAGGAAGTCGGCGCCGGATTCGAGGGCGGCGCGGGGAGTGGCCACCCGCTTCTGGTCCTGGACGTCGGCGCCGGCGGGCCGGATGCCCGGGGTGACGACCAGGGGCTCGGGCCCGATGACGCCGCGCAGGCGGGGCAGGTCCGCCGCCGAGCACACCAGACCGTCGCAGCCGCAATCCCAGGCCAGGCTGGCCAGACGCTCCACGCGCTCCTGGACGCCGTCCGCCGAGGGGCCGGTCTCCTGCAGTTGCTCCTCGTCGAGGCTCGTCAGGACCGTCACTGCCAGCAGGGCCGGACGAGGGCCGTCTACGCCGGCCATGGCTTCGGCGGCGGCGGTCAGGGCCGCACGCCCGCTGCAGGCGTGGATGGTGCACAGGTCTGCGCCCAGAGTGGCGGCCACCCGGGCGGCCGAGGCCACGGTGTTGGGGATGTCGTGATACTTGAGGTCCAGGAAGATGCGGCGGTCCATGCTCCTGAGGCGCTCGACCACCTCCGGGCCACCGCTGGAGAAGAGTTCCAGCCCGACCTTCACGAAATGGCCGCCCGGGCCGAGAGCCGTGGCCAGGTCCAGGGCCTTCTCCGCCGTGGGAACGTCCAGGGCCGTGATGACCCTTTTGCCGGGGGGCAGTTCGCGCAGCCTCGCGATCACTGCGGATCGATCCATGGTTCTCGCCTCTCCTGGCGTGGGAGTCCGGGGATTTGCCTTGCCGCTCCGGGGGCGGTGCCACTACCCTTCTACCAGCCGAGGGTGCGGAATGCAAATCCCGTTTTACGAAGGGAAAGCGTCCGGCCCGTTGTGTTTTTGTGCCTGCTCCGAACCCGCTGCGAAAACCGGAAGGGACCCCGCCGTGCTGGACCGCAAGTACCTCCGCGAGAACCGCGACCTGGTGACCCGAGCCGTGGCCCTGAAGAACGAGTCCGTGGACATCGAGGCCTACTACGAGCGCGACGCCGAGCGCCGGGCGGCCCTCCAGGAATCCGAGCAGCTGCAGGCGGAGGCGAACAAGGCCAACAAGGCCATCAGTGAACTGAAGAAGGCGGGCGAGGACGCGTCCGCGGCCATCGCGGCCATGAAAGAGATATCCGGCCGGGTCAAGGCACTCAAGGTCCGGGCCGCCGAACTGGACGAAGAGGTGGAAACCCTCTACCTGCGCATTCCCAACGTGCCCCACGAGTCGGTCCCCGCCGGCGGCGAGGAGAACAACGAGGTCATCCGCACCTGGGGCGAGCCGGTCGAGCGCGACTTCCAGGTCATGCCCCACTGGGATCTGGGCGCCGAGCTGGGCATCCTCCACCCGGAGCGGGCGGCCCGCATGAGCGGCAGCGGCTTTTCGGTCCTCACGGGCCAGGGCGCACGCCTCGAACGGGCGCTCATCAACTGGTTCCTCGACGTGCACCGGGCGCAGGGCTACACCGAGGTGAACATCCCCTACCTGGTGAACCGCACGGCCATGACCGGCACCGGCCAGTTGCCGAAGCTCGAGGACGATATGTACGTCTGCGGCATCGACGACCTCCTGCTCATTCCCACGGCCGAGGTGTCGGTGACCAACATCCATATGCAGGAGACTCTGCCGGCGGCGGATCTGCCGGTGAAGTACTGCGCTTTCTCGCCCTGCTTCCGGCGCGAGGCCGGCGCCGCGGGCAAGGACACCCGGGGCCTGCTGCGCATGCACCAGTTCCACAAGGTGGAGATGGTGAAGTTCGTGACTCCGGAGACGTCGTGGGACGAACTGGAGACCCTGGTGAGCGACGCCGAGGTCCTCCTGCAGCAGCTCGAACTGCCCTACCGCGTGCTCACCCTGGCCTCGGGCGACCTGAGCTTCGCCGCGGCCAAGTGCTACGACCTGGAGGTGTGGTCCGCGGGGGTGGGCAAGTGGCTGGAGGTGTCGTCCTGCAGCAATTTCCTGGACTTCCAGGCGCGCCGGGCGGGAATCCGCTTCAAGGGAGACGGAACCAAGGGCCTGGTCCACACCTTGAACGGCTCGGGCCTGGCCTTGCCGCGTATCCTCGTGGCGATCCTCGAGAACCACCAGACGCCCGACGGCAAGGTGCGCGTACCCGACGTGCTCGTGCCCTACCTGGACGGCCTGGAGATCATCGGATGACCGCGTGAAGGCCAACAACTGGCAGGAACGTCTGGCGAGCTTCCGGCGGCGCCACCTGTTCAACGTCTACCTTTTGGTGGGGTCGGTGACCATCGTGGTGGCGGTCACGCTCTTCACCCTGAGCATCTCCAACAGCGTAGAGAAGCAGACCGAGCTGACCACGCGCCTGCTGTCGGACCTGGCCAGTCGCCTCATCACCGCCGAGCGCGTGGATGAGGTGCAGCCGGTGGTGGACCTGGCCAACGAGATCGAGGTGCCGTTCATCATCACCTTGAATTCGGGGCGTCCCTACCTGTGGAACGAACCGGTCATCGGCATCCCCGTCCCGGAATACAGCCTGCTCATGGAGGAGGACATCAACGCGCCGCGCAACCCGCTGGTGCACGACATCATCCAGTTGGCGTCGCGGTTCGATTCGGAGAACGAGCCCTTCGCCATCTACGCCGACGACGGAACGCGGGTGGGCACGCTCCACTACGGCAACTCGGCGTTGAGTCTCAGACTGCGCATCATGCCGTACCTGGAGTTGGGCATCATGGCCCTGTTCTTCCTGGTCATCCTGTGGGCCCTGCAGGCCCGCCGGCAGTCGGAGCAGAACGCCCTCTTCGCGGGCATGGCCAAGGAGACGGCCCACCAAATGGGCACGCCCCTGACCTCCATCATGGGCTGGGTGGCCCTGCTGGAGAACCGAGTGGACCCGGAGGACGATCTCCTGGTCGAACTGAACCGGGACGTTGACCGGCTGGGCATGGTTTCGGCCCGCTTCAGCCAGATCGGCTCCCTGCCGAAACTGGAGGACCGGAACTTCAACGAGGTCGTGGACGAGACCATCGAGTACTTCCGGCGGCGGTTGCCCCACCTGGGCGGCCGCGTTCAGCTGCGGCGGGAGGGCCAGGCCCAGGGCCACGTGCTCTTCAACCGCGACCTCATGGGCTGGGTGCTGGAAAACCTCATCAAGAACGGCATCGACGCCCTGGAGGACGGCAAGGGCACGATCACGGTCGGAGTGGTGGACGATCCCGACGGCGGGGCGCTCGTGCTGGTGACGGATACCGGCCGCGGCGTGCCGGGCGGCGTGGGCCGGCGCATCTTCGAACCCGGCTACACCACCAAGCAACGGGGTTGGGGCATGGGCCTGGCCCTGGTCAAACGTATCGTGGAGCGCTACCACGGGGGGCGCATCCGCATCGAGGAAACCGGGTCGGGCGGGACCACTATAGCGGTGCACCTGCCGGCTGCGGCGCCCGCAGACGAAGGAGCATAGACGTGGCGTACAGGATCCTCTGGGTCGACGACAACATCGAGGAATTGAGGTCCCACCTGGTGTACCTCGGCGAGAAGGGCTACGAGGTCGAAGGCGTGACCAACGGGCGGGACGCCCTGGCGGTGCTTTCCGAGAAGCCCTTCGACGCCATCCTGCTGGACGAGATGATGCCGGGCATGGGCGGTCTGGAAACCCTGGAGGGGATCCGGCGCATCAACGCCAACGTACCGGTCATCATGATCACCAAGAGCGAGGCCGAGGACCTCATGACCCGGGCCATCGGCAAGCGCATCGACGACTACCTGGTTAAGCCCGTGTCGCCCCTGCAGATCCTCTCGGCCCTCAAACGCCAACTGGAAGCACGCAAGCTCACGGGCGAAACGGTCATGCGCGACTACATGAGCAACTTCATGTCCGTCAGCGACCGCATCGGCACCGCCGACGCCCCGGCCGACTGGGAGAGCATCTACACGGACCTGGTCACCTGGGGCATGGACATCTACCGCTACTCGGACCACGGTCTGCTGGAGACCCACTCGGAGCAGATCGCGGCGGCCAACCTGGCCTTCGCCAAGTTCGTGCGCCGGCATTACCGGGAGTGGGTCGCCACCGGCGGCGGCGACGGCCAGGAAGCGCCCCTGCTCAGCTCGGCGGTCTTCGAGACCTGGATCGAGCCGGAGATCCAGCGCAGCCGCCAGGTCTTCGTCATTCTCATCGACTGCATGCGCCTGGACCAGGTGCGCATGATCGAGCCCCTGCTGGAGCCCTTCTTCCACCTGGACCGTCGCAACTACTGGTCCATCCTGCCCACGGCCACGCCCTACGCCCGCAACGCGGTCTTCGCCGGACTCATGCCGCGGGAGATCGCCGCGCGCTATCCCGACTGGTGGATCGGCCGCGCGGACCACGAGGGCAGCCGCAACGCCCACGAGTCCGAACTGCTGGGCGAACTCCTCGAGAGGATCGACAGCCCGGCCCGGGGCAGCCACCAGTACTACAAGGTCTCCGACGCCCGGGACACGGACCCCCTGCACCGCAACGTGGGCAGCCTGGACGAGACCCGCCTGGTGGCCGCCGTCTACAACTTCCTGGACATCATGGCCCACGGCCGCAGCCAGAGCCGCATCCTCAAGGAACTGGCGCCGGACGAGGCGGCTTTCCGCACCCTCATGCGCAGCTGGTTCGAGCATTCCAACCTCTACGAGGTCCTGCGCAACCTGGCCAAGCGCGATTGCACCGTCATCCTCACTACCGACCACGGTTCCATGCTCTGCCAGCGGGCCCAGAAGGTGCGCGGCAACCGGGATACGAGCACCAACGTGCGTTACAAATTCGGCGACAACCTGGGCGTGGACGAGGACAAGATCTTCCTCATGAAGAACCCGGCGGAGTTCGGGCTGCCGCCCCAGAGCAGCATCGAGAACTACGCCGTCGCCACCGAGAACCACTACCTGGTGTACCCGACGAATTTCCACGAGTACGAGCGCCTGTACCGGGACAGTTTCCAGCACGGGGGCATCAGCCTCGAGGAGATCATCTGTCCGTTCATCGTCATGCGGCCGCGTTAGGAGACGACGTGGCGGACCAGCCCATGCCCGATCCCGCAGACTATCCCTGGCGCACCGTCACGCGTGCGCCGGCGGCGACCCGCGCCCTGGGTGCGGCGGCGGGCGAACTGTTGCGGGGCGGCGAGGTCATCCTGCTCGAGGGGCCCCTGGGCGCGGGCAAGACGTGCTTCGTCCAGGGCGTGGGCGAAGCCCTGGGCGTCACCGAAGAGGTCATCTCGCCCACCTTCACCCTGGTGAACAGTTTTCCCGGCCGACTGCGGCTGCACCACCTGGACTTCTACCGCGTGGAACCGGATCACGACCTGGCGGACATCGGTGTGCCCGATCTGCTGGACGAGGTGCTCGACGGCGCCGCCGTCCTGCTGGTGGAGTGGCCGGTCCCCCTACGTCCCGAGTTGCGCGGCATCCCCCGGCTGGAACTGCTGGCCCTGCCCGGTCCGGGACCCGACGACCGCGCCTGGCACCTGCGGGGCGAACCGGCGCCGCCGGCGGCCTGGCAGACGCTCTTCGCCGGGGAGGCGACCCAGTGCTGACCCTGGCCTTCGACACGGCTACCCTGCGCGGCCGCTTCGCCCTGGCGGAGGATGGCGGGCTTCTGGCCTCCCGTCCGGTGAATGTGGGGGGGAGCTACGCCGACGCCCTGTTGCCGGTCATCCAGGAGATGCTGGCCGACGCCGGGCGTAGCCGGACCGACCTGGCGGCCGTGGGCGTTACCACGGGCCCGGGCAGTTTCACCGGCGTACGCATCGGCGTGGCCACGGCCAAGGGCCTGGCCTGGGCCCTGGGCTGCGAGCTGGCCGGGGTGAGTTCCCTGTCCGCCATGGCGGCGGCGCTGCTCCAGGAACACCCGGATGCCGGCCACGCGATCCCGGTCCTGGACGCCCGGCGGGGCGAGGTCTACGCGGGCCTGTACCGCCGCGCGGGCCGGTGGGTGGAGGCCTTGCTGCCCGACGCGGCAGCGACGCCGGACGACTGGTGGTCGCGGTTGACCGCCCACGGTCCGGACGCCCTGGCCGCGGCTTGCGGCGGCGACGGTTCGACCCTGCTCCTGGGCCAGGGCGCTGACCTGCGGCCGGAGTTGCGGGAGACCGGCGACCCGGCCCTGCGGCCCTGGACCTCGGGCCATCCGGACACGGCCGCGGCCCTGGCGGTGGCGGTCTCGGCGGAGGATGGCCTCGTACCGCGGACCCATCCTTTCGCCCTGGTGCCCACCTACCTGCGGGTCTCCGACGCCGAAGTGAAACGCCGGGTGGACCTGACTCCCCGCGAACCCGACGACGACATCGAACACCACCACAGCGAGCGGGGCGATTCGTGAGCGCGCCGGACCCCGTCTTCACGGTGCGCCCGGGCCGGCCCGAGGATCTGGCCCAGGTGGAGCGCATCGAACGGCGCTGCTTCGACGACGCCTGGAGCCGGGACACCCTCTACGGCGAACTCCTTTCGGACCGCATGCGTCTCTGCCTGATGGCCGACCGGAACGGCACCGTGGGCGGCTACCTCATGGCCTGGCGGGTCGTCGACCGGCTCCACGTGCTGAACATCGCCGTGGATTCGGCGTACCAGCGTTCCGGTCTCGGCACGCTCCTGCTGCTCGAGGCGGTCCGTGACGGGGCTTCCCGCGGCCAGCTCGAGATCACTCTCGAGGTGCGGGCAAGCAACGGCGGCGCCCGGTCCTTCTATCGCCGGCACTCCTTCGAGGAGACGGGCCTGCGGCCCCGCTACTACTCGGACAACGGCGAGGATGCGGTGGTGATGACCGCCCGGCTGGCCGACGTCGTGGCCGCCGCAGAAACCGGCGGCTGACCTGCGGCGAGGAATATGGTTGTCCCCGCGGGCTTCCACGGGCTAGTTTGATCGGGAATTCCCACGGCACGTGCGGCGACGAACGTGCGTGCGCCGTCGTCCAGGTTCGAAGCGAGGAGGACGCCGTGTCCTGGTTGACCCAGGCCGCCAAGGGCATCAAGGCCCTGACCAGCCAAAAGAAGGACATCCCGGATAATCTGTGGCGCAAGTGTCCGCAGTGTACCGAGGTGCTCTACCATCGGGAACTGGATCGCAACCTGTGGGTGTGCGGTTCCTGCGGCCACCATCTGCCGTTCACCACGGAGCAGTATCTGGATCTCCTCTTCGACGAGGGCACCTGGCAGGAAACCCACCGCGGCATCACCAGCCGCGACGCCCTGGATTTCAAGGACTCCAAGCGTTACAAGGACCGCATCAAGGCCAGCCGCGCCAAGACCGGCAAGGAGGACGCGGTCGTCACCGGCCGCGGGACCATCGGCCTGATCCCCGTGTCGGCGTCCATCATGGACTTCTCGTTCATGGGCGGCAGCATGGGGTCGGTGGTGGGCGAGAAGATCGCCCGCGCCCTGCTGGACAGCCTGCGGCACCGGGAAGCCGCCCTGGTGCTCAGCCGCAGCGGCGGCGCGCGCATGCAGGAGTCCCTGCTCTCGCTCATGCAGATGGCCAAGACCAGCGCGGTACTGGCCCGCCTGCGCGCCGAGGGCATCCCCTTCATTTCGGTGCTGACCAACCCCACCACCGGCGGGGTGACCGCCAGCTACTCCATGCTCGGGGACATCAACGTGGCCGAGCCCGGGGCGCTCATCGGGTTCGCCGGCCCGCGGGTCATCAAGCAGACCATCGGCGGCGACCTGCCCGAGGGATTCCAGTCCTCGGAGTTCCTGCTGGAGCACGGTCAGGTGGACGTCATCACCGAGCGCAAGGATCTGAAGCAGACCCTCGAGACGACGCTGCACTGGTTCGTGGACGACCGCGACGTCTCGGTCCGTCGCCCGCCCCGGGGCTGACCCGTCATGGGCCTGGGCAACCCGCGCCCGGACGCGGACGACCCCCGCCTGCCCGGCGAACCGGGCGTGGGCGTGGACCTGCCACCTCCCTTCGCCGCCCGCGACGAGGCCACCCGCTGGCTCTTTGCCCTCAATCGTTTCGGTATCCGCCCCGGCCTGGCGCGCATCGAGGGGTTGCTGGCGGACCTGGGACACCCCGAGCGCGATCTCAGGGTCATGGTCACCGCCGGCACCAACGGCAAGGGCAGCACCACCCGTGTCCTGGGCCACCTCCTGCAGGCGGCCGGACTGAAGACCGCTGTCTACACCAGTCCCCACCTGCTGGACGTGCGCGAACGCATCCTCATGGACGACCGCCCCCTGGACGTGGACGAATTCTCCGACCGCGTCGCGGCCATCAAACCCCTGGTGGAAAAACACGAGGCCAGCTGGTTCGAGACCCTGACGGCCCTGGCTGTCCAGGCAGCCTGGGACCACGGCGTGGACATCATGTGCTGTGAGACCGGCCTGGGTGGTCGCCTCGACGCCTCCAACGCCCTGCCCGCCGAGGCGCTCCTGTTGACGACCATCGGCCTGGACCACCAGCGTATCCTGGGGGAGACACGCCCGGAGATCCTGGCGGAGAAGCTGGGCCTCATGAAGCCGGGCGTGCCCCTCTACTGCGGCGTGGACGAGGAACTTCGGGGCCAGGTCTTCGGCCAGGCGGTGAAGATCGGCGCTCCCGTGCTCTACCTGGACGAACTGGCCCGTTGGGGCGAGGCGCCCGGGAACTGGGACCTCTCCCTGCGCGACCGCCGCTTCACCGATTTGCCCGACCCGGGAACACCCGCCCTGCGCCGCAATGTGGCCCTGGCCCTGCTGGCCATGGCTGAACAGGAGCAACGTCTGGGCACGCGCCTGTTGCCCGACGACCCCGCCGCCGCCCTCGGGAATCTTTTCCTGCCGGGCAGGTACCAGCACGCGTTGCGCGAGCCCGACTGGATCTTCGATACGGCCCACAACACACAGGCTTTGACGGTGGCCCTCGATGCCTTCGGCAGCCGTCCCGTCGCCGGTCGCCGGGTCCTGGTCCTGGGCACCATGTATGACAAGCCGCTGGCGCCGGAGCTGGCTCCCCTGGTGCAGGCCTGCGACGTGGTGGTGGGCGCCCCGGTGTCTCTGCCCCGCTCGCGTACGGTCGACGAGCTGATCGCCGCCTTCGACGCCTGGGACCTGGCCGCCACACCCTGGACGGGCGACCTCCCGGAGCGCTGCGCGGCGGCGCCGGATCTGGCCGCGGCGCTGCAGGCGCTGTCCCGCGGGTTGGATCCTCGGGACGCGGTGCTCGTCACCGGTAGCTGTTTCACGGTGGCCGAGTCCCTGTGGCGCCTCGGCTTCCGGGATCTGGACGGAACGCGGACGCCGGTGGCGGCAGGGAATCTGCCGAGCGTAACCACGGAAGGGGAAGGGCCGTGAGCGACATCATGCACCTGGGCCTGGACACGGGCGGCACCGGTACGAAGTTCGTGCTCGTGGACGCGGACGGTGAGACCGTGGGCACCGGCGAGATTCCCACCAACCCCGACGACCCCGTGGACTCCTTCGGTTATCTGCCGAACATGCTCAACCAGTGGCAGGGCGACCGCGAGCCCCTCGTACCGCGGGTGGTGGGCCTGGCCTGCGCCGGCATCGTCGATCCGGAGAACCTCACCCTCGGCCGCTCGCCGAACCTGCCCGGCTGGGAGGGACGCGATCTGGGCGCGGTGCTGCGCCGGGTCTTCCCCGCCTCGGGCATCGTCCTGGTGAACGACGTGAACGCAGCTCTCTACGGCGAGTACCGGCAAGGCGCCGGACAGGGCTGCCGTGACCTGGTCATGCTGGCCCTGGGCACCGGTGTCGGTGGCGGCGTCCTGGTGGACGGCAAGCTGCTCACGGGCGGCCACCACGGGGCAGCCGAACTGGGGCACATGGTTCTCGATCCCCAAGGACCCGTGTGCCGGTGCGGCAACCGGGGTTGCCTGGAAGCCTGGGCCGGCAGCGTGGCCCTCAGGCACCGGGCAAGGCAGGCGGCGCAGGGCGAGGACGACGGGGCGGCCGATCTCCGCCGCCGTGCGCAGGATCGGGGCTGCGATCTCGATCCGCGCGATCTGGCCGAGGCGGCCGCGGCGGGCAACGAGCTGGCCTCGAGCATCTACGCGGAGGCAGGCACGCGTCTGGGACAGGCCGTGGGCAACCTGTTGAACGTGCTGGACCCGGACAAGGTCATCATCGGCGGGGGCGTCGCTCAGGCGGGCGAACTGCTCCTGGAGCCCTGCTGCCGGGAGGCCCGGCGGATCGTCCTGGCCGAGGGGGCGCGCGAGACGCCCATCGTGCCGGCGGAACTCGGCGTCCATGCGGCGGCCGTGGGCGCCTGCTGGCTCGCTCGCGAAGCGGAGGCCGGCGGTTGAACCGAACCCCACGGCAGACACGGTCATCGCGGAGCCGGTTCCCCTGCCTGCTGCTGCCGGCGGTGATCGCCCTGGGGGTGCTGGGCGGCGCGCTGGCCGCCGACCGTCCCGCCGCCGCCGCCGACCGGCGCTTCTCCCGGCTCAGAGCCGACCGCGTCGTCGAGCGTATCGTGGACGGCGAGCGCATCACCTACCTGTACGGGAACGCTTTCATCGACCGGGACACGGTCACCGCCGCGGCGGACACGGGCGTCGTCTACCGCGACCGGGAACGCTACGAACTCTACGGCCACGTCCGCCTGACGAATCTTGGCACCATCCTCACCTGCCGGCGGGCGATCTATCTGCGGTTGCTTGGGTCCGGGGATTTCTACGACGACGTGCGGGTGGTCGAGGATGAAGTGGTGGGTACTGGCCGCATGGGCAAGTCCCGCCGGGCCGGGCGCGACCTGCACCTCATGGGTAACGCGCTGCTGGTCACGCCCGAGTACTCGGTGCGCGCCGACACCATCTACCGCGACCGCCTCACCGGCGTGGGCGAGGCCTTCGGCCACGTACGAATCATGGAGCCCGGGGCCGAGAACCTGGTCACCGGCGACCACGCCGTCTTCCTGGCCGACGAGGACGTGGCCGAGGTGGACCGCAACCCGGTCCTGACGAGCCGCGGCCAGACCAACGGCCCCCTGGTGAGCACGGCGGGCCTCATGCGCTTCTTCCGCGCCGAAGACCGGGTGGTGATGATCGACTCGGTGCGCATCCGCCAGGCCCAGATGTTCGCCAAGGCGGATACGGCCGTGGCCCTGGGACGCGAACGCCTCCTTCTGACCGGCAACCCGGAAGTGGAGCAGGGCGCCTCCAGCGTCATGCGGGGCGAGGAGATCGAGTTCTTCTACCGCAACGGCCTCCTGCACCGGGTCATCCTCACCGGGCAGGCGATCATGGAGGACTCGGCTCCCGACAGCCTGTCGGGCATCTATCGGGGCCTGCCCGGCCATGATGTGCTGGAGGGCGACTCCATCTCCATCGAGTTCGAGGAGGGCCAGATCCGGCGCAGCGTCGTGGTGGGCAACGCCCGCAGCCGCTACACGCCCCTGGACCTGGAGGAGGAGGTCGCCACCAACGACGTCTCCGGCGACACCATCGTCCTCTACTTTCGGCAGGACCAGGTCCAGGAAGTGGATGTGCGGGGCGGCGCCAGCGGCAACTACCGCTTCGCCCGCATCGGGGACATGCTCGACCGGCGGGCCCGTTCCCGGCGGCTGGCCGACTTGCTGGCGGACCCGGAGGCAGCTGCGGGGGATTCGTCCCTGGCCGCCGACCTGGACAGCCTCTCCTTCGCCGACCTGGACAGCGCCCGCCTGGTCGAGGTCGACTCCCTGGCCCGGGACCTGGGCTTCCACCTGCCGGATCGCTCGGCGGCCACCGAGGGCATGGCCGATTCCCTGCTCGCGGCGGCCCTCGACTCCCTGGCGGTGGCGGGGTTGGATACGGCCCGGTCGATCCTCGATTTTCTGGCCACCGCCGAAGACGTGCACTACAGCGGCAACGCCCTGACCTTCGGCATGCGCGAACGGAAGATCGACATCGAGGGGGACGGTCGCCTCGAATACGGCTCCATGGTCCTGACCGCCCGCCACATCAAGCTCGACACCGACGAGCGCGAACTCTACGCCGACGGCGATCCCCTGGTGGAGGATGCCGAGACCATCGCCGGCGAACGCATGGGCTACAACTTCAAGCACAAGACCGGCGCCGTGACCGAGGGCGTGACCAGTTTCGACCAGTTCTACTACGTGGGTGACGAGATCAGGCGTTTCGAGGACACGACCCTCAAGATCCGCGGCGGACGCATGACGTCCTGCGACCTGGAGGAGCCCCACTACCATTTCTGGTCCAACCGCATGAAGATGCGCATGGAGGACAAGGTCGTCGCCGCGCCGGTGGTCATGCACGTGGGGCGGGTGCCCATCTTCGCCCTGCCCTTTTACTACAAGAGTCTCAAGCAGGGTCGCCAGTCGGGCATCCTCTTTCCGAATTTCGAGTTCGGCTGGTCCAACCGTGAAGGCCGCTACATCCGCGACTTTGGCTACTACTGGGCCACCAACGAGTACATGGACATCATGTTCGAGGTGGATTACAACGAGCGCCGGGACCTGGGTTGGCGGGTCCAGCAGGTCTACAACAAGCGCTACGCCTTCAACGGGTCCGTGAACTACAGCCGCAAGGTCAGTCTCGGCAGCAATACGAAGAAGAAGGAGTGGAGCCTGCGGGCCAACCACAACCAACCGAACCTCTTTGACGACTACCGCTTCACCGCCAAGATAGAGTTGGCCAGCCAGACCCTCTCCAGCAACGACCTGGCCGGCAGCATCGACCGCGACGTGGTCAGCGGCCGGCAGGCCACGGACATCAGCATCTCCCGCTCCTGGGGCTGGGGCAACACCAGCCTCACGGGTAACCGGCGCGAGTTCACCAACGCCGGTGACGACGACCCCAAGACCGACGCCACGCTGCACACCATGACGCTGCCTTCGCTGAGTGTGAACTTCAAGGACATCACGGTTCTGCCCCAGCGGCGGGGGGCCGGCCAGGGCAGCTTCCTGGGTGAACTCGGTCGCAACACCTACTTCAAGCAGTCCTACCGGACCAAGGTGGACGAGCGGGGCGGCGAGGAGATCGACACCCGCCGGATGGATGCCGCGGGCAACTGGTCCCTCACCGTGCGCCCGCCGCGGCTGGGCTTCCTCAACTTCAGCGGCGGCGCCAGCGCGGCCCAGACCTGGTCACGGACCGATTCCACGGGCCGCCACTGGATCGAGGAGACGGAGACCGAGGAAGGCTACTGGGAGGAGATCGATTCCTTCGTGGAGAAGACCACGCCGAGCATGAGGTTCAATGCCAACGCCAACACGACCCTCTACGGCCTCTTCCCCGTGCAACTGGGCAGCCTGCGGGCCATCCGCCACACCCTGCGCATGTCCACGGGTTGGAGCGTGCAGCCGGCGCTGCCTGGCCACCAGATCCACTCCTCCACTTTCAGCTTCGGCCTGGGCAACCGCTTCGACGTGAAGTACGAGGGAGCCGGCGAGGACTCGACGGTCACCGAGAAGAAGCTCGACGGTCTCATCGACTGGGACCTGGGGACCGGCTACAACCCGCGGGCCGAGCCGGACGTGCGATGGAGCGACATCACCAGCCGTCTGACCATACGGCCGGGCCAGGCGCGGTACCTCCAGCTCAAGGTGACCAACCGCATCGACCCCTACAGCCTCGCCCTGAAATCCACGAGCTTCTCCTACGGATTGAATTTCTCCGGGCGCCTGGACGTGGGCGAGGTGGCCCCGCCGCCCGAGACGGCCCGCAACCGGAACATCGAACGCCTGGGGGAGCCGGCGGAGGCGGAGGCCGATACGGTCCTCGACGAGGACGCCCAGATCCTGGCGGAATTCGACGAGGAACAGGGCCTCCAGGGCAGCCGTCCCGACACCCGGGAAGACGAATACTCCCGCTTCAATCGGGGCGACATGGCCAAGGATACCAAGGACCCCACCGAGGGTGGTCGCTACATCCCGTTCGACATGGGTACCAACCTCAACTACAGCTACTCCAACGCCAGCGAACAGAAGAACGCCACGGCCAACTTCAATCTCACCACGAACTTGACGCGCAACTGGGAATTCCGGTACCAGGTCGGTCTCGACCTGGCGAACGACTCGATCGTACGCCAGCAGTACAGTCTGAACCGCAATCTCCACTTCTGGCGCCTGGAGTTCACGCGCACCATCAGCACCTTGGATTCCTCCTTCGGATTCCGTCTCTACCTGCGGGCGATTCCCGATCTCAAATTCTCCCGCGGGGTGGAGAACTACACCGCCTCTCCCGGCAGTTTCCTCCCCTAGGCGCCTGAAAACCCGCGCCATCACTGGAATAACCCTCCGTTTTTGTATTGACAGCTTTCCGGGGAGCGGGGTTTGATGGATCCGAAAGGAGGTGACAGCATGAATAAGACGGAACTGACCGACACGCTGGCCAAGAAGACCGGGATGAGCAAGGCAGCCGCCAAGCGCGCTGTTGACGCTCTATTCTCGACCGCCCCCCGCGAGGGGATCATCGCCTCGGCCGTGTCCAAGGGCGACAAGGTCCGGATCACCGGTTTCGGCACCTTCGAACAGCGCAATCGCAAGAAACGCATGGGGCGCAACCCGCAGACGGGCGCCTCGATCACGATCCCGGCCGCCAAGTACCCCGCTTTCGTGGCGGGCAAGAGCCTGAAGGATCGGATGCAGAAGTAGGAACGTGCGCACGCGCAGAGGGGACGGCTCACGGGCCGTCCCTTCGCCGTTTCCGTCGGGAGGGCGGGATGACCCGGGTCCTTGCCCGGGAGCGGTGCGCGGTCTATCATGATTCAACGGGAACCCCGGTGGCCTATGCGTGTTACGCCCCGGGTGTCGTCCGAAGCCGGCCGCGTCTCGGGAGATCGGCCGGAACTCCGTATCCATCGTTCCGAAAGGCAAACGGACATGAGCGAACGTGATGCCCGCGGACTGCGTGCGCGGCTTCCCTGGTTGATTCTCGCGGCCGTGGTGATACTGCTGGTTGCCGCCTCCGTGGCGGCCGCCGAGGCCAAGGACCGCGGCGAGGCCGCCGAAGAAGACTGGGCACCGGTCACCCTGCTCTACATGACAGATGTGAAGGGCAAGATCGAACCCTGCGGCTGAAAGGCTAACAAGCGTGGCGGGTTGGCCCGGAGGGCCACCTTCATGGAAAACGTTTGGAACGAGAACGCGCCGACTCTGATGCTCGACGGCGGCGACGTGTTCGGCCAGCGCAACCGGAAAGACAAGCTGCAGACGGAATTCCTGTGCGAAGTCATGGGTGATCTGGGTTACGACGCCATCGGTCTCGGTGAGCGCGACCTCAACTATGGCCTCGGTTTCCTGCGCGGGATGATCGAGAAGTTCGAACTGCCGTTCACCAGCGCCAACGTGCGGGTGGCGGGCAGCGAGGACCTCCTGCTGCCGGAGTTCCTGGTCGTCGAGCGCGGTGGTGTCCGCTTCGGCATCGTCAGCGTCCTGGATCCCAACAAGCGCATCATCACCATGTCCTCCGACGCCGAGAGCTTCGAGGTGGACGACCCGGTGGTGACCCTGCGCACGGTGCTGCCGCGCCTGCGCGAGCAGTGCGATACGGTGGTCCTGCTGGGTCACCTGGGCAACGGCGTCACCGAAGAGGTGGTGCGCGAGGTGCGCGGCATCGACCTGGCGGTCATGGGCCACACCTACCGGGCGGCCAATGACGAGCGCATCGTCGACGACACGATCCTGCTCTCGTCGGCCTACGAGGGGCGGCAGGTGGGTCGGGCCGACATCTTCGTGAGCCGGGACAAGGGCCGGATCATGGCCGTCGACGTGAACATCACCCAGCTCAACGACAAGGTCGCCGACGACGAGTCCATGGCCGCCCGCATGGAGAAATACAAGGCGGACCTGGTGGCCATGAAGGAGGCCCAGCGTGCGGCCTTCCCCCGGAACCTGGGCTCGGCCAAGGAAAACTTCCTGGGCGACCGCGCCTGTAAGGCCTGCCACGAGACCTCCTGGAACGCCTACGCGTCCTCGGCCCACAAGCAGGCGTTCCGCACCCTGCGGGCCAAGGGGCAGGGCTTCGAACCCGAGTGCCTGGTCTGCCACACCACGGGATTCCAGCACCGGAACGGCTACAGCGACAAGAGCCCCTACAACCGTTTGACCAACGTCCAGTGCGAGGCCTGCCACGGTTACGGCACCGAGCACGAGCGGAGCGGCCCCTGGGGCGCTCAGGCCAAGGATTCCTGCGTGCGCTGCCACGACCAGGAGAACAGTCCGAATTTCGACTATGAGACCTACTGGGCCAAGATCAAGCACTAGCGGCCGAGGCCGCGCGGGGAACGGCCGGCGTCTGGCGCCGGTCGTTCTCGTGCTGGTGCTGCTGGCGGCGGCCGCTCCGGCGGCGGCCCTGGACGTCTTCACCCTCTGGCGCCAGCCCGAGGTGCCCCTGCGGCTGGAGGAAGGCGCCTGGGTGGATTACCGCACCCAGGTCATGACCGGCGGTCGCCGTCGGCACGGACTGACCCGGCTGGCCTGCCTCGGCCGTGACGGCCAGGACGAAAACGCCTCCTGGATCCTGGAGATCCTGCCCCTGGCCGAACGGGACGACGGCTCGCTGGTGCCCGTCAAGGAGGACGCGGTGCGGCTCGAGGTCGCTCCGGCCCTGGCCGAGCGGGCCGGCAGCCTGCTGGACAATGTGCGCCGGGCCCGCCAGTGGCGCGGCGGCAAGCCCACGGACCTCTCCCTGGAGCAACTGCGCGAGAACCCGCTGCTGGCCGCGTCCCTGGAGGATGAGTTCGTGGCCGACAGCGTGGAGACGAAACACCCCACGACCCGGGTCGTGGGCGGGCATGAACTCCTCTGCGACCAGCTCGTGCTCACGGCCGAGGACACCGACACCTCCGATCTACCCGCCGGCCGCGTGATCCAGACGACGGTCCGCGAGATCTCCGCCGCCGTCCATGCCGACGTGCCCTTCCTGGGTCTGGTCTACGTGGCCGAACGCGTGCGCAGCTCGTCGCGGCTCGATCCGCCCAGCGACCGCTTTCGCGACCCGCCGCCCCAGAGCCGGGTGGAGATCATGGAACTCGTAGGCTTCGGCGACGATGCGAAACCGGTGCTGACCGGGTCTGATTGACCGTTTCGTGACAACTGTGATATAATTCCCCGATGCAACCGAGAGAATTGCAGGAACTCCGCGACCGAGCTCACGAGTTTCTCCTGGCCCAGCCCAAAGCCGTGCCGACGTCCCGAGTGGCGAGGCACCTCTTCGGCGCCCGCCGCCACGAGATGCCCGAGACCCAGGTCGTCGTACGCGCGCTTCTGTCGGGCGACGACCGCTTCGTGCGCACCCACGACAACCGCTGGACCGTGGCCGAAGGCGAAGTCCTGGCCCAGGCCCTGGCCGGCGCGACCTTCGCGGTGGTGGACCTGGAGACCACGGGCAGCGTCATAGGGGTGGACGAGATCATCGAGGTGGGCGCGGTCCTGGTGCGGGAAGGCAAGATCGTCGACCGCTTCGAGACCCTTGTCTGGACCGACCGCACGATCCCGTCCTGGGTGGCGCGATTGACCGGCATCGGCAACCGTGACCTGGCCGGTGCGCCGACCTTCTCGGACATCGCCGGCGAACTGTTCGACTTTCTGGACGATCGCGTCTTCGTGGCCCACGACATCCGCTTCGACCTGCCGTTCCTACGCTGGGAATTCGGCCGCCGTGGCCTGGACCGCCCCGCGGTCACCGGCCTCTGCACCCTGCAGCTCTCCCGGCATCTCTGGCCGGAACTGGAGAGCCGCAGCCTGGTCGACCTGGCCACGCGCTTCGGCGTCATCCACGACAATCCCCACCGGGCCGCGGCCGATGCCGAGGCCACCGCCGGAGTTCTCATCCACGGCCTCGCCGCCGCGCGCGCCCTGGGACTGACCGACCTGGCTGACCTGCTGCGGGCCGAGGAGATCCTCGCCTCCCGTGGCGGTGAAGGCATGCCTGCGGTCGCCGCCGAGTCCTGAATCCCGGTTAATCCGCTCAGAGAACCCGACCCGGTTGACTCGCCATTCGCGATCGGCTACTATGCCTCCTTGTCGTCCGGTGGTGCGCCCCCTGTTTCCGATCGGAAAGCACCGGCGGCGACGGCGTCCCGATCAAGGAGGAACCGATGACCAGTGTCAAGGATGATGGAATCCTGGTCCGCGACGAAAGCTTCGTGAAGTACGAACGCCTGCTGACCAAGGCCGAAGTCGAGGGTCGGATCGACGGTCCCAACAAGTGTCTGGTCTGCGGCATGCGTTATCTCAGCAAGCGTGAAGCCGAGAATTGCTGCCGGACCCTGCCGTGACGAAGATGTCCTAAGTTCGGATGTCGCGGGTGCGGCCTCCGCGTCTCACCCCGTCACGCTCGGAGACCACGTTGAAGTCCAGACAGTTCTGCTCCGTCTGCAAACAGCATCTCGAGATGGAAGTCGTACCCACCGGTGACGGGGACGATGACGGTGTCGTCTGGTTCCGCTGTCCCAAGTGCCAGGGCTTTCTGCCCAAGCTGGGTGGCGCCCTCGAGGAGGAGGCGGACGGGACCGGGGAGACGTCCGCCGAGGATACCGTCGACACGGGCACCGCGCCGGACGAACCGGAAGCCGGAACCACCACCGATACCGGAAGCATCGCTGAGCAGGACGAACCCGCCGATGACATGCCTTGGGACAGCCCCGCGGACATGCTCGCCTCCCGCTCCGCCGAAGCGGTCGCCGAACCCGGACCGGAAGCGGCGACGAAAACCCCTGAAACGAACAAGAAGGACGGCGCCGCCGACAAGGCCCAGGAACCCCCCGAGCCCATCGCCGAGTACGCTTCCCTGCTGGCCGGCAAGGATCCCTCCGAGGCCGAGCCCTATCGCCCGTGGCAGACCTACGAGGTGGGGCAGTGCGTGCACCACCTGGCCTGGGACGATTGCGGTGTCGTCGTTGCCAAGGAAGACCTGCCCGGCGGCCGCCACGTCATCAAGTGCTACTTCTCCGAGGCCGGCGTGGTCCGGCTCATCGAACAGGCACCCCGGTGATACGCCCGCGGGTCGTGTGGGCTGTGGTTGCGGCGGTGCTCGCGGTTCTGCTGATCGGTCCCGCCGCCTCCCGTGCCCAGTTGCCCCACCTGGATCCGTTACCCTGGTTCGCTCCTGCCGACTCCACCGTCAGACGGGCCCTGATCGTGGACCTCGACCGATTCGACGACAGCGCCACCGACTGGGCCGTGAACCGTCTCCACTTGACGATCACCTTGCCGGCGGGCCAGGCGGCTGCGTGGTTCCTGCGGGCCTCCTACCTGCGCCTGGACACGGGCTCGGGCCTGGCCGGCGAACGTTGGCCGGACGCCCTGGGCGCCGAGACGGCCGCCGGCTGGCCGGGCGAACGGATCAGCAACGGCTTCGGTCCCCTGGAGGTCGGCGTCACCGGCCCCGTGCGGCTGCCCTTCCTGGGGGACTGGCGCCTGGCGGCGGGCATGGGCCTACCGTCCGGTTCCAACCGGCTCTATCCCTTCTCCTCGACCAGCCTGCCCGTGCGGTTCCAATTGCGCCACGGCCTGGATCTGGGCAGCGCCCGCCTGTGGATGCAGGGGGGCGGTGTGGCCCATCTGGACGCCACCGGCGACGATCTGGCGGACACGTCCTTCCCCTCGGGCTACACCCTGGGCACGGAGGTGGCCTGGTACCGGGGCCGCGGCTCCCGCTCGACCCTGGGCTACGACTTCGAGGACCGGGGCGGCCGCCGCAGCCAGTTGGTGACGGCGGCCCTGTGGTTCCCTTGGCGGGACGACACCTCGGTGGGCCTGCGGGTGCGTCGGGAACTGGAGGGCGACGAGCACCGGCCGGCGGCCTGGTATTTTACGGTTTCGTGGCGATTCGAGGGGGCGCGGATGGAGGAGCCCGAGGCCGAGTCCGGCCAGTGAAATATGCCCGGCGGCGGGAGCCGGGGTTGCGAAACGCCTCTCCGGTCGCCGCCGATCCCCCCCGTTCCCCCCGCGACCGCCCACCTTCCGACCCTTCCCCGACGTTCCCCGCGATTCCCCAGGACATCCGCCGACGGACGGTCGCGGACGAGGACGGCGAGTCTGCGCCGGCCCCCCGGACCAGGGCATGCTCTTTGCGGTTTCATGGCACGCACCCGAGGACCGCACGTTGAAAGGTACGCCATGCCCAGCGACCAGAATGCCATCGCCACCGCGCCCGCACTCCCGGGGACGACTCCCGATCAGACCTACCGCGAGACCGTGGGGCACGAATTGCGTAGCCCCCTGACCGTGATCCGCACTGCTCTGGACACGGTGACGGACGATCTGGCCCAGACGAGCATCTCACCCGAGATGGTCCACATGTTGGAGATCGCCCTGCGCAACACGCGGCGCCTGGAGGAGGCGGTCGACCGGCATCTGCAGGAACTCGAGCAGGCCCACGTGAGGGCCGCCGCCGCCGAATCCAACCTGCCCGACTGACCTGCTGCCTACGGTTACTCTTTCGCCGAATCGGCGCCGTGCCCGGGGCTTGCCATGATCCAGGCGGGGTGTATGATGGCCCCCATGAACCGCGAGGACTCAACCGAACTCGAGATCGAAGGCGTCGTCCACGACGTCAACCAGATGCTCATGGCCATCATCGGCCGCTCCGAGTACCTGCAGCGCTTCGAAGCGCCGGAGGGCATGGTCGCGGACCTGGCTTCCATCGAGACCGCAGCCCGGGACGCTGCGGCCATGCTGAGGCGCCTGGTTCCCGCGGGGCGGGACGACAGCGACGATTTTATGGCCGAACTGCGGATCTGTGCCGCTACGGTGATCGGAGTCATCCGACCGCCGGGGGGTGCGTCCTGGTCGCCGGCCGGCACGGAATCCGGCCCTGGGGTCTGGTCATTCGTCAACGACGTACCGGCGGGACTGGTGGCGGACCTGCCACCGGTCCTGGTGCGGGAGGTCCTCAACAACCTCCTGCTGAACGCCCTGGAGGTTCTGCCCGACGGTGGCTGCATTACGGTGGAGGCTGCGGGAGCAGGCGACCGCGTGCAGTTGTGGCTCTCCGACGACGGCCCCGGGGTGGCGGACGACCTGGCGCCGCGTATCTTCGAGGCCGGTCAGACCACCAGTGGCGAGACCGGTCGGGGCGTGGGCCTGGCCGCCTGCCGGCGGATCCTGGCCGCCCGGAACGCCGTCCTGGACCTGGCCGCGCCGCGTCATGGCGGCGCCACCTTCGTGCTCGACCTGCCGGCGGCTGCCGCCGCGGGACCGCAGGCGCCGGAGGCTTCGGTGACCGGTGTCCGCGTACTGGTGGTGGACGACGAACCGGCCGTCCGGGACATGCTCACGGATGTGCTGCGGGAATGGAGCTGCCGGGTAACCGCCGTGGCCGACGGCACGGCGGCTCGCGAGTCGATGGCGGCCGGCGCGTTCGACGCGGCGCTGGTGGATCTCAGCCTGCCCGATGGCGCGGGCGACGAACTCGCCGCCAGTCTTCGGGAGCGGGACCCGGCAACGGGCATCGTGCTCATGACCGGGGTGGACCGGGCCGGCGCCCTGGCCGGCACAGGTGACGGTGCGGTGGACGCCACAGTACTCAAACCCTTGGATCTCGACGGCTTGCAGCGTCTGCTGACAGCCATGGCGGACCTGGCCCGCGCCCGCAGACAGGACGGGCCGGACCGGAAGGACACATCATGATGCGCCACGAACGAAGGTTTACGGGTCTCGTCCCGCTCGCTTGTCTGCTTCTGCTGGCGACCGCGGTGGCGGCCGCTCCGGTCGACGAGCTGTCGAGCACCTTCGGCGACACCCTGCGCATCCCGGGCGAAGGGGTCCTCACCGGGCTCGCCCAAGCCGGGGGGGACACCCTGGCCACCCTGGACGTAATGCCGGACAGCCTCTCCGCCTCCGGGCTGCGCGAGGTCCGGCTGGTTCTGCGGGACAGTCTCGGCGCGGTTCTCCTGGCGGCCGACTTCTCGGGCGTGCTGGACCGCACCCTGGCCTGGGACGGGGAGTCCTTCTGGTCCTGTGGCGACGCCGCCGATGGTTCGTCCATCCTCTACAAGATCGTGCCGGACACCCTCGAGGTGGACAGCACAGTGGCCCTGGTGGTGGAGGATGCGTTCACCGCTCCCGGCCACCACCCGGCGGGTTTGGCATGGGACGGCCGCTTCCTTTGGCTCACCGACCGGGACTCGGGCCGGGTGGACCGCTTCGACCCTGAGGTGGACGAGTTCACCCGGGCGGTGGCGGCCCCGGCATTCTCGCCCTGGGGGCTGGCCTGGGACGGCACACGCCACTGGCTGACCGACTCGGGCACCGGCCGTCTGTACCGCCTGGTGGGCGGCCGCCTGCGCTGGGATGCGGTGGTGGCGGCGGACACGTTCCTGTTCCGCGGGCGGGATGTGCTGCTCTGGCACGACGGGGTCGATTTGCGCTGCCTGGTCGAGGGCGCGCGGGATGCGGTGAAGATTGAAATCGGACCATAGTAGTTCCCTTGACACGGACCGATTGCAGACTTAACGTGGATTGCGAAAACCGTTTTCAATATCCACAAAATAACCTGGTCCTGAGAGGTCTGAGATGGCACCGGTTCACCATAGAAAAGAAGTCGATGAGAGCTACGCGAAGGAGAAGGAAGCAGCCTTCGCCGAGTTCATCCAGCGCAAGGGCCTGAAAACGACCCGTCAGCGCAATACGATCGTGGCTACCTTCTTCCGCATGCGCGGCCACGTATCTGTCGAGGAACTGCTCAACGAGGTCAAGAAGGCCAACTCGAGGATCGGCTACGCCACCGTGTACCGGACCCTGCACCTGCTCGTGGAGAGCGAATTGGTGGAGGAACGGCGCTTCGGCGACGGCCTGGCCCGTTACGAGGGTCATTCGGACGTGGAGCACCACGACCACATGATCTGCCTCGAATGCGGGGAGATCTTCGAGTTCTTCAACCCCCGGCTGGAGGCTCTCCAGGAGAAACTGGCCGAGGAGAACGATTTCAAGATCTTCCGTCACCGGTTGGAGCTCTACGGTGCCTGCAAGGATCCCGAAGCCTGCGCGAACCGCAAGCAAAAACGACAGGCCTCGGCCGGCAACTGATCCGGCTCCGGATACCGGGGCCTGGCTGAGGATCGATGTCGACCACGACGCCCTGGTCCGGAACATGACAGCGTTCCGCGACCTCGTTCCCCGGTCCACACGGCTCATGGCCGTGGTCAAGGCCGACGGTTACGGCCACGGCGCCTCCCTCGCCGCCCGCGCATTCCTGGCGGGCGGCGCCGATCTTCTCGGCGTGCACAGCCTGGCCGAGGCGCGAGCCCTGCGTGAGGACGACGTTCAGGCACCGGTGCTGGTCCTGGGGCCGTCCACCGCTGCCGAGTGCGCCGCCGCATCCGATCTCGACCTGGAACTCACGGTGGGCTCCCTGGACGCCTGCGAACGGGTGGCCCGTGCCGGTGTCCCGGCCCGGATCCATCTCAAGGTGGAGACCGGGGTCAACCGCCAGGGTTTGGTGGAGTACGAGCTGAAACGGGCACTGGCGATCCTGGAGACGGCGCCGGACGTGCGTCTGGTGGGCCTCTCCAGCCACTTCGCAGACGTGGAAGACACCACCGACCACGCCTTCGCCGAATCCCAGATGTCCCGCTTCCGCCAGTGGCGCCGCCTGCTGGGCGCGGCCGGTCACGACGATCTCACGGCCCACATGAGTTGTAGCGCCGCGGTGCTGGTCTGGGACCGGTCCCACGCGGACCTGGCCCGGGTGGGCGTCTCCGCCTACGGCATCTGGCCTTCCCGGGAGACCCGCGTGGCCATACGCAGCCGCGGTCGCGCCGAGATCAACCTGGAACCCGCCCTGACCTGGCGCGTACGCATCAGCCAGGTGCGAGAGGTGCCCGAGGGAGAGAGCGTGGGCTACGGCCGCACCTGGAAGGCCATGACCGACAGCCGCATCGCCGTGCTACCGGTGGGCTACGCCGACGGATGGCCCCGCGTCCTTTCCGGCCGGTCCCACGTGCTCGTGGGCGGCAAACGCGCGCCCCTGGTGGGCCGGATCTGCATGAATCTGTGCATGGCCGACGTTACCCACGTGCCCGACGCCCAGGCCGGTGACGACGCAGTGCTGCTGGGCCGCCAGGGTGATGAGACCATCACCGCCGAGATGCTGGCCGACCAGCTCGGCACGATTCCCTACGAGGTGCTCACCCTGCCGGGCGCCACCTGGACCCGGCGCACCGTCTGAACCGGAGGAAGCCATCTTGCTCGACCGCCTGCAGAAGTTCTTCGGTGATAGCATGGCCCCCGCCGACCAGGCCGACGACGCTCAGCGGCTGCGCGTGGCCACCTGCGCCCTGCTGCTCGAGGCCGCCCACGCCGACGACGAGTTCACGGCCGAGGAGCGGGAGACGATCACCGCCCTGGTGCGCCGTCGCTTCGACCTGGACGCGGCCGAGGCGGACACCCTCCTGGAAATGGCGAACTCCGAGCGCGAGGCTGCCGGGGACATGCACCAGTTCACCCGCCTCATCGGCGAGACCTTCTCCCGGTCCCGCAAGCTGGCCGTCCTCGAGTTGTTGTGGCAGGTCGCCTACAGCGACGGCGTGCTCGAAGCCCACGAGGACGCCCTGGTCCACCGTCTGGGCCGCATGCTCGACCTGCGGCACGACGAATTGATCGCCCTGAAGCTCAGGGTGAAGAACCCCCCTGCCTGATTCCCGCGCTGCACGGTCGGGACCGGATCTGTTCCTCCAGGTACACGTTCGCGTCGCCAGGTAGCGTGGACGTAATCTCCAACATCAAGTCTCGCAACCAGTTGGGCGCCGTTGCCCGGGATGGCATCCCGGATGCAACCGCTGCCCGTCTCCAACAGACGCCAACCGGGCACCACCGCAACGATAAGGGGAAGCCATGTTGAACCATCGCCGATTCATGTCGCTCCTGCTGGCCCTCGGCGCCTTCGCGCTCCTGGCCGGCTGCAGCAACGAGGGTTCCGACCCGCTTGCCACCGGGCCGACCGGTGACGACTACGACAGTCTCGATTTCTCGGATGAATTCGGCGGCCTGACCGCCAGCGACGAGGACGAAGCCTTCGGCGAGGACGCCCTCAAGGCCCTGCTCCTGGCCGAGGAGAACGAGGAAGTCGCCGATCCTCTGTGCGACGACGCCCAGGTCCGCGCCTGGGAGCGTCTGGGCAATCTCCCGGCCAACGCCCACGATCCGGCTCGGCCGCACTTCACCTACGTGCGCCTGCGCTGGGGCATGCTGCGCGGTCCCGAGGACACCCTCGCGGTCGAACCGCCCTGCGGCGCCACGGACTGGACCGGTGTCATCCGCGCCGACCGGGGTACGGTGGTCGTCAAGCGCCTGATCCGCTTCGAGAGGCCCCTGGACCACGTGATCTGGCCGCGGCTGGACCGGCAGACCGTGGCCCTCGTCTCCCACACCTACTGCGGCTTCGACGGCATCGTCCTGCAGATCATCGAACCGCCCCTGGCCACGGGTCAGGAGGCGCCCGAGACGCCGAATAAGCTCCATATCGACATGCCCCTCTACAGCGCCGAGTTCAACGTGGCCGACCTGGCCGACCTGGACGAGGTCACACCCGTGGACGATCTGGGCAACGCGTTCCAGATCACCGGTTTCGGCCTGACCGACATCGACTACTGCCCCAAGGGCTTCCTGTCGGGCGCCTGGCGCATGCTGCCGGATACGGCCGTGGCGGTCGTGGACAGCTGTGACGGTTGCGGCATCCGCATGGGCAAATGGCTGGGCGCCTGGACCGACCTCACCGGCCGGCTCAAGGGCTTCATGCGCGGCGGCTACGGCGTGAACGCCGAGGGCGAGCGCGTCTTCGTCGGCAAGGCCATCGGTCGCGGCGGCCGGTTCCACGCCCTCATTCGGGGCACCTGGGAGCCGGCGGGTGCCGAGAACGAGCTGGCCACCTTCCAGGGCGAGTGGGTCCTGGCCGGAGGCAGCGTCGACGGCCTGCTCGGCGGCGAAGCCCACCCGGTGGAGGGTTACCCCGGCGGATTCTACGTGGGTCGCTGGACCACCCTCTGCGACGACGAGGCGGCGGAAAAGGTCCGGTAGATCACCAGCACGATTTCGGACCGGGAAGCGGCCCCTACATGGGCCGCTTCCCTTGTCCGGGAGACCAGGGCCGACCCTGCCCATGGGCGCCGCCGCAACGCTGCCCCCGTCCTTGCCGTATATTCGAGCCATGACATGACCTTGGCCCGACCGGAAGCGATCCATGGCGCAGCGGCACTCCCTTCGCATCCTGATCCTGGCTCTGGCCGCCCTGGCGGCCGATCCGGCGGCGTCCGCCTGGGTTTCGCCCGGTGGCGAGGCTCCCGGCCCCGCCCGGATCACCGCCACGCCCTTGGCCGGCGACCGGGTGCGGGTCGTGGTGGCGTTGCCGGGCTTTCTTCGCGAGGACGTGGCTGTCGCCGGCCAGGGCTACGTGCGTCTGGCCGTTCCCGGCGCGCCGGTCCTGCTGGAGACGGGGGCGCCGGAGCTGCCCTTCCTGCCGGTGAACCTGGTCCTGCCGCCGGTGGGGGATCCGGTGATCACCGTGATGGCTGAGATCTGGCGCGAACTGCCGACGCTGCCGCCGGTGCCTTCGCGGGGCAACATCCTGCGCGACCGTGACCCGGCGGACGTGCCTCTGGATCCTGGTCCGGCCTACGAGGTGGGCGGCGTCCTGCCCGCGGCGGCGGTCACTGTCGGCCGACCCTACCTGGTGCGCGGTCGGCGCGGCGTCGGCCTGCGCGTCTTTCCCCTGCGCTGGGACGCCGACCGGGAGGTCTTGCTGGTCCTCGAACGACTCGAACTGGAGGTGGCCGCCACCGGTGCCGGCGGCGCCAATTCGCGTCCGGGTCGGGTTCCGCCGGAGCAGACCGGATTCACCGAGGCCTGGCCGCGCCGCTTCGCAAACGCCTCGCCGGACAAGTACCGCTCCCTGCCCACTGGCGGCCGCCTGCTCCTGGTCTGCGCTGATGCCTTCGTGGACGGCGTCCAGGACTTCGCCCAGTGGAAGCGGGAACGGGGCCTGGAGGTGGAAGTCGCCACGGTTGCCGACCTGGGTGGTACGGCCGAGGCCATCGCCGCCGCGGTGGCCGCCCGCTATTACGCACCGGAGAGCCTGGGCTACGTGATCCTCGTGGGAGACGCCGGGGACGTGCCCACCTTTGCCGGCCTCTACGAAGGCGCCGACGACGACACCCGGTATTCCCTGGTGGACGGCGACGATCTCTACCCGGACCTCTTCGTTTCGCGGGTTTCAGCCCGCGACGACGATGAACTGACCACCCAGCTCGGGAAGTTCATTCGTTATGAGCGCGACCCGGATCCCGCCGGCGACTGGTACGCCCACGGCGCCGGCATTGCGTCCATCCTGGGCGACCCCACCGACGCCGCGCGCGCCGACCTCCTGCGCGCCGATCTGCTGGGCTTCACCTACGAGTCCGTGGACCGTCTCTACGAACCGGCTGCCACGGCGGCGGCCATCGACGCGGCCCTGGAGGAGGGCCGCAGTCTCGTCAATTATCTGGGCCACGGCTCAGGCACGAGCTGGTCCAACCCCGCCTTCGACCTGGACGACATCGCCGGACTGGCCAACGGCCAGCGCTGGCCGCTCATCGTGGACGTGAGTTGCGCCAACGGCCGCTTCACCCGGGACGAGTGCTTCGCCGAGGCGTGGCTCAGGGCCGGCACGCCGGACACGCCCCTCGGCGCCGTCGCCATGTACAGTTCGTCCACCACCACGCCGTGGGTGCCGCCCACCCTCATGCAGGAAGAGGCCGTGGATCTGCTCAGCGGCGGCCAGACCTGGGAGATCGGCGCCATCTGCCTGCAGGGCATGATGAAGGTGGTGGACGCCTACCCGGGCGACATCGGCCGCCAGCTCATGGAACAGTACAACGTCTTCGGGGACTGCTCTCTCCAGCTGCGGACGGCGCGCCCGACGCCCGTGACCGTGGAGCACGCTGGCGCCTTGGCGGTGGGCATCCCGTTCCTGCCGGTGGCGACGGATGTGGCCGGAGCCACGGTTACCCTGACGGCACCGGGCGTACTCCTGGGACGTGCGGTCACCGATGCGGACGGCGAGGCGCGGCTTGAATTGGCTGCGCCCCCGACCGAGCCGGGCGTCCTGGTCCTGACAGTGACGGGCCCGAACCTCCTGACTCACAGCGAGACGATTCCGGTGCAGGTGCCAATCACGGCGACCCTGGACCGGACAGCGCTGCCGGTGGGCGAGACGGGCGAACTGCGGGTGACCCTGGCCGAGGCCACGGATTTCGCGGGCGACGTGGTGGTCTCGGTTTCCGGCCACGGCGTAGTGGATACCGAGCGGACCATCGGCCCGGCAGGCACGGCCCTCTTCGAACTGGCGCCCGCCTACGGCGAATCCCTGGTGGTGTCCGGACGCACCGCCGACGGCAGCTGGGATCTCTTCCGCCGCGTATTGCCCGTAACCGGCGCCTCGCCGTTGCCGGCGCCGGGCCTGGCGGCCGGTGCACCGTCGGTCGGATTGACGGACGCCCTGGCCCCCGGTACTCCGGGCATCGTACGGGGATGGTCCGGCGCCACGGGAATCGCCCTGTCCCTGAGCGGTTGCGGCGTGGACACGGTCGTCCACACCACGGGCGACACGGCTGTGGTGACAGTGATTCCTGCCTGCGCCGGCCGACTCACAGCAGCGGTGCTGGTGCCAGGCCACACGGTGCACGCGGTACAGGTCCCGGTGGCTCCGGCCATTGGGACCGTGGGAGGGCAGGTAACTGAGGCCGGCACCGGCCTCGGCGTCAACGGCGCCCAGGTTCAGGTGTGGCGCGCCGGCGAGGCGCCCGTGACGGAGACCGTCACCGATCCTCTGGGCCGGTGGTTCCACGAAGCGGACCTGCCGGCGGGCCCGTACATGGTGCGGATCAGCGCCTATGGTTTCGCCGACTCGACCGCCGTGCGCACGCTCCTGCACGGGGCCAACGGCTGGGACACGGCGCTCCATCCGTCGCCGCGGGTGGCCGTGACCGGATCCGTGACCGCCGCCGGGACCGGAGCGGCCCTGGCCGCGGTCCTGGATGTCCACCGCCGGCCCGACGGTATGCTGGTAGCCACGGTGCGGGCTGCGGCCGACGGCTCCTACACTACGGGCCCTCTGCCCGAGGGGGTCTTCGACGTGGTGCTCACCTGCGCGGGCTACGTTCCACGCACGTTGGCCATGACCGTGGACACGTCGGGAAGCACTCGCCTGGACACTCTCGAGCCTTTGGCGGGTCGGATCCTCGTCATCGCGGACAACCTGCCGCCGGGCGTACCCCACGCCTACCCGGCCAAGCTGGACAAGCGCGGAGAGCTCGACCACTACGGCTACTCCATCGTGCCGACCCAGTCGGGCCTGACGGCCATCCAGGACCTGTTCGCCCTGGGCTACGATGCCACTTTCACGCCCTGGTCCGCGAACCCGGGGTCGGACTGGTCGGCCTACGATGCGGTGGTGGTGGCCTGCGGCGACAATCCCGCCCCCCTGGGCGACGGTCTGGCCGATGCAGTGGCCGGCCATCTGGCCGCCGGGGGACATCTTCTGCTGGAAGGCGGCGAAGTGGCCGCGGCCTACGCGGACGACGGGATCTTCATGCGCGACGTCCTTCATGTGGGCCGCTGGACAGGGGACGTGGCCGACTCGGTCGACCTGACCCCGGCCGTCCACGCCCTCGCTGCGGGCCCTGCGCGGATCTTCTTCCCGGCGACCTACGTGCCCGTGGGGTACGCCGCCGGCGACCGGGTGGTCCCCGCGGCGGACGCGGCCGTGGCAGCGTCCTGGTCCTCCGCCGGCGCGGCGGTGGTGACCTTCGACGACGATGGTGATACCACCGGCGGGCAGATCGTCTACGCGGCCCTGGACTACTCGCGCCTGGACCCCGGACCCCGTCATCGCCTCCTGCAGAACGCCCTGGAGTACCTGTTGCGGCGCGTGCCCGCCGACGGCTCGGTGGCCGGCCGCGTGCACCTGGACGATCCGGCGCCCGGCGCCGTGGTGGAGATATCGCTCGCACCGGGCGGGCGGCGAACCACAGCCTCCGCCGACGGTCCCTTCCTGTTCTCGGGGCTGGCGGCAGGCTCCTACCGGGCGCTGGTGGAGGCTCCCGGATACGCTGCTGTGGCGCGCCGGGTGGTTGTACCGCCCGCCGGGAGCGCCGATCTCGGCGACCTGGCTCTGCAGCCGGTGGCGGAAGCGGTGGCTGTCGATTCGGCAGCGACGGTTGTGCCCGACGACGACCCCATCGGTTTGACGCGCATCCTGCCGGTGGTGGTGGCCGGCGCCGTGTCGGACGTGCGGCTGGTCCTGGCGGTGGAGCATCCCTGGGAAGACGATCTCGTGATCGACCTGACCTGCCCGGACGGCACGACGGCCCGCCTGCGGCACGGCGGTGCCGGCGCGGGACCCGTGAGCGGCGCCTACGCGCGATCCGGCCATCCTGTCCTGGCGGACTTCATCGGCCGCGACTCGGGGGGCACCTGGTTGCTGCGGATCATCGACACCGAGCTCCTGGACGAGGGGACACTCGTGTCCTGGCGCCTGGAGGTCACGCACGCCGTGGACCCGGAGCTTCCGCCGCCGGTGGCGCTACGGGTGCTCGGCAACCGGCCCAACCCCTTCAACCCGGCCACGAGCATCGTCTTCGCGGTGCCGGCGGCGGGTCCGGTGGAGATCGACATCCACGACCTGCGCGGCCGCCGCGTCAAGCGTCTGCCCTACCGGGCGGAGACGGCGGGCGAACACGCGGTGCTCTTCACTGGGCGGGACGAACGGGGCCGGTCCCTGGCCAGCGGTGTCTACCTGGTGCGGATCCGGGCCGGCGGCGAGCAGGACACGGCCAAGATCCTCCTGGTCCGCTGAGGGGGCTTTCGCCTCGAGATGAAGCGCCTCCGGTCCCGGTGACCGGAGGCGCTTTCCTAGGTCGCAGACCGTACGGATCAGGCCAGTGTGAGCTTCACGTCCTCGGTCTCCATGAGGGGGAACCGCTCGCAATCGGCCTTGAAGGCCACGAGCAGGTCCACGCGGCCGATCACGGCGCCCTTGCCGCTGGAAGTAAAATCGTGGACGGCGGTGTAGGCCTCCACACCCTTGGCGTGGGGGTCTTCCTGCACGTCCGTCCAGAAGCCATCAAGCTTCAGTCCGGACGGGAGTTCGTGCAGCAGGTCCATGATCTGGCCGTGGTACCGCGGCGCGTAGGTGTGGAACTCGAATTCCATGCGCGCGGATTTCACGCGCCGGATGGACGAGATCTCCAGGCCCATCTCGCCGACGATCCGATTGCGCAGCTTCTTCAGGAGCGCCGTGGTGGCGCCGTCGAGGACCACGTGGCAGCCGTGGGCGCGCAGGCCGACCATCTCGACCAGCCGCTCGGCCTTGCCTTCGTGCTCAATGCCGTCACTGAAGTTGTAGAAGACGGTCGCATCGAGTCCGCCGCCCATGACCAGGCCCTGCAGGAAGGCCCGCACGACCTTGGGCTTGCCCCGGAATACGGCCTCGTAGAAGGACGGCCTCGCGCTGGTGGATTTCTTGGCCATGCCTCTCTCCTTAGACGAAGAAGACCAGGGTGACGATCACGAACACCGGCAGCAGCACCGGGGCGGACCACTTGAGCATATAGCCGAAGAAGCTCGGCATGGGAATACCTGACTCTTCGGCGATGGCCTTGACCATGAAGTTCGGCGCGTTGCCGATGTAGGTCATGGCCCCCATGAATACGGCGCCGGCCGAGATACCCTGCAGATCGGCGATGAATTCGGGGTTCCGCTGGGCCAGGGTGGAACTGTAGCCGAGCAGGCCCGGCACCCACGACTCGGGCGCGCCCATGTCGCCGAGGGCTGCATTGAAGAACGTCAGGTAGGTCGGCGCGTTATCCAGGAAGGCGGACAGGATGCCCGTAGCCCAGAAGTAGCGCACCGGTCCGTGCACCGCGGCGGTGAGCCCCGCCAGGGCTCCGTCACCGCCGGCCTTGAGGATGGCCAGGGCCGGGATGATGGTCATGAAGATGCCGGCGAAGAGGTAGGCCACCTCCTGGATGGGGAACCAGGAGAACCCGTTCTTCTCCCGTAGCAGCTTGGTCGTGGTGCGCAGGGAGAGGATGCCCATGAGGATGATGATGATGTCCTTGAGCCAGTTCTGCAGGGGAACGATCACGTCGTGGGTGCCGAGGGTGTAGACCGTCACCTCGGGCAGCTTCAACGAGCCGGACATGATCACCGCGGCCATGACACCCATCAGGAACAGGAGGTTGTGCAGACCCTCGATCCGGATCCCGCCTTCGTCGGACGCGGGCTGCTCTGCGGTCTCGCGCCGGTGTAGCAGGGTGTCGATGACGAAGAAGACCGTCAGCAGGATGGACACCGTCAGCAGCATGTGGGGCAGGATTCCCGTGGTCACCCAGAAGAAGGGCACGCCGTGGAGGAAGCCCAGGAAGAGGGGCGGATCCCCCAGGGGCGTCAAGGATCCACCGATGTTCGCTACCAGGAAGATGAAGAAGATGATCAGGTGGATCTTGTTGCGACGCCAAGAGTTGGCGCGTAGCAGGGGCCGGATCAGCACCATGGCAGCCCCGGTCGTGCCGATGAGCGATGCCAGGATCGTGCCGATGGCCAGCAACACCACGTTCACCACGGGCTTGCCCTGGAGCGAGCCGCCCACGTAGATACCGCCCGAGATGGTGAACAGTCCCCAGAGCAGGATGATGAAGGGGATGTAGTCCACCAGGTAGATGTGGACGATCTCCTGTCCCGCTTCGGACGGGTTCCAGATGAGGAAGGGGATGGCGAAGGCCAGGGCCCAGAACGCCGAGATCTTCGGAAAATGCCGGTGCCAGAAGTGGGGGGCCACCAGGGGGAAGAGGGCGATGGAGAGCAGGATTCCCGCGAAGGGAATGGCGGTCCACAAGGGGAGCAGACCCGTGGGGCTGGCTCCGTGGCCGCCGCCGTGGCCTTCTCCGTGCTCCGTGGCCACATCGGTCCCGTGTCCGTCGGTCCCGACGGCGCCGTGGCTCTCCGTCTGCTCGGCGGCGTGATCGTCCGCGTGTTGGGCCAAGGAGTCGGCGGGCAGGGCCGGAATAAGCCAGAGAGTGATCGCGACGAACATCGCCGCGGCCAGGGCTGAACGGCCCGGGGCGTGCGTCTTGGGAGCCAAGATGTGCCTCCATGCTGGCGAGAGTGTGTTTTTCCTCATTGGTACCACTTTGACCGTAAGTTACGATCCCCCCGTAGTCAAATCCAGGATTGGATGCCGTAGGACGGTCCTGGCGGAACACGGAATCTGGAGATACGACGCGTGACCATCGCCTTCCTCAGCACCATGTCCGGCTTCTATGGTGGTGAAATCTGTATCGTCGAGCTAGCGGCTGGTTTTAAAGCTCGTGGCCACCGGGTGGTGTGCGTGGCGCGGCCGGGGTCCCTCCTGGCCGGGCGGGCGGCTGCGGTGGGCCTGGAGACGGTGACCTTGCCCCTGCTCGACTGGTACGAGCCCCTGGGGGTCGGACGGTTGCGGCGCCTGCTCGTGGAGCGAGGCGTCGAGATCCTCCACACCCACGTGCCCCGGGACCACTACATTGCCGCCGTGGCCACAGCCGGTCTGTCGATCCGAAACGTTGGCACCCGGCACCTGCTCAATCCCATCCATGCCGTCCCGTTGAAACGCCCCTTCTTCCGGCGCTTCTCGGCCCTGGTCGCAGTCAGTGACGCGGTGCGCCGGAGTCTCGAGGTGGCAGCTCTGGTGCCGCCCGAGCGGCTGGTCACCATCCCCAACGGCGTGCCCTATCCGCCGCCGGCCCCGTACGAGGGCCTGCGTCGACGCGCGGGGGTGCCGCCCCGGGCCCAGGTGGTGGGTTTCGTGGGGCGCCTCTGCCCCACCAAGGGGCTGGGGATCCTGCTGGCCGCCGCCGACCGATTGCGGGACAGGTGCCCGGATCTGCGGATCCTGGTGGCGGGGGAGGACGGGAACGATCGGCGCCACGGGGCCGCTCTGCGGCGCGAGGTCGCCCGGCGCGGTCTGGACCGGACGGTGACGTTCCTGGGCTACGTCCCCGAGGCGGGGCGGTACTGCGCCGAGTTCGACGTGCAGGTGGTTCCCTCGCGGGCCGAGCCTTTCGGCCTGGTGACCCTCGAAGCCCTGGCCCGGGGCTGCCCGGTGGTGGCTACCGCCGCCGGCGGGAGTCCCGAAATCGTACGTCACGGCCGGGAGGGTTTCCTGGTGCCGCCCGGCGACGCGGACGCCCTGGCGGTCCACCTGGAACGGTTGCTGGCGTCACCGGAACTGCGGCGGGACATGGGGGAGCAGGGGCGGGTGCGCGTCCGGAACCGTTTCACGGCGGACCGCATGGTCGAGTCCACCCTGGCCCTCTACGAGCGGGTCCTCGGCCGGGAGCCGCGGGCCCGGAGCGGCCTGGCCTAGTTCGTCAGGGAACGGATCACCGGGCCCACGCCGTCGATGACCAACTGCACCGCGATCACCGTCACCAGCAGTCCCATGAGCTTCTCGATGATGCGCAGTCCCGTGCGGCCGAGTCGCTTGAGCACTACGTCGGCCCCCATGAGGATGCCGCCGCTGACCAGGAGGATCGCTGCCACGGCGGCCAGCACCAGGGGCATACCCAGGGGACCCGGCGCCTGGGGCGTCAGCACCATGACCGTGGTGATGGAGCCCGGTCCCGCCAGCAAGGGGATGGCCAGGGGCGTGATGGACGGATCGTCCTCCTCGTCGTCCTCACCGGCTTCCACGTCCGCCGCGTGGGCGCGACGGATGCCCGTGCGCCAGCGCCGGGGGCGGGATTGGAGCATGTCCAGCCCGATGCCGAAGAAGATCACGCCGCCGGCGATGCGGAAGGCGTCCACGGTGATGCCGAAGAGGTGGAGAAGCTGGTGCCCGGCGACGGTGAACACGGTCAGCACGGCGAAGGCCACCGCCAGGGCACGCAGCAGGGTGCGGCGCTGCTGGCCGCGGTCCATGTGGCTAGTCAGTCCGCTGAAAAAGGGAATGCAGCCCAGCGGATCGATCACCGCGAAGAGCGACGAGAAAGCCAGGAGCAGGAATGCAGTCGCGCCCATGTTCACCTGCCGCAGGGACTGTGGTTGACCGGTGGCGTGGCCGGCGCCGTCTTGGAAGCCGGCCCAAGTTGGATGCCACGACTACTTGCGTCAAACTAAAAAAAGACTTTCATAACCGGAATTCCCAGGCCAAACTTGCCGACCACGAATCGCTCCTGACGCCCATTTAAGGCGAAGGGGCGGGCCGCGAGAGTTCGGCTGCCCGGCACACGATTCGCCCGATGAACAGGAGGTATTCGCCCATGAAAATCCTAGGAAAAATCACGTTACTTGTGATGGCGCTTGGACTTCTGATCTCCGGTTCTGCTGTTGCGGCCGACGATCAGGACAAGTCTATCTTCACCTTAACGCCCTACGTGGGCGGCACCTTCTTCGACCAGGACTTCGACCTGGACGACGGCTTCACCTTCGGTGGCCGGCTCGGCTGGCAGTTCCTGCGCTCCTGGCGCGTGGAGGGCGACTACGGCATCGCCGATACCGACGCTTCGGAAACCGGTACGGCTTTCGACATCAAGCATTACGGCTTGGACCTGGTCTACGACTTCGCCCCGGGCAAGAAGTTCAACCCCTACCTGCTCGGCGGCTGGGCCCAGTTCGATGCCGATTCCGAGGGCATGGACACGGAACACCTGAACGGCTGGGAAGTGGCCCTGGGCGCCAACTGGCGGCTGGGCGGCGACAACGCCAACTACCGCGCCCTGCGTTTCGAGGTGCGGGATGTGATTGCCGAGCTGGACGCGACTCCCGCCGGCAGCGGGGCCACGACCCACAACTTCATCGCCACGGTGGGCCTGCAGTTCGGCTTCGGCAAGAGCAGCCGCGACACCGATCTCGACGGCGTGCGTGACCGTGACGACGCCTGTGCTGACACTCCGGCGGGCGCTGTGGTCGACGTGGCCGGCTGCCCGAACGACGCCGACGCCGACGGGGTCTACGACGGTCTCGACCAGTGCCCGGAGACCCCCATGGGCGCGACCGTGGACGTTGCCGGTTGCCCGTCAGACAGCGACAGCGACGGCGTGCTCGACGGCCTGGATCGTTGCGCCGACACGCCTGCCGGGGCCACCGTGGATGCCGCGGGCTGCCCCCTGGACAGCGACGGTGACGGCGTATACGACGGCATCGATGGGTGCCCGGACACCCCGCGCCACCTGCAGGTGAACCAGGCCGGCTGTCCTATCGCCACCACCGAGACCGAGGTCCAGCTCCTGAACACGGGGCAGATCACCACCTCCCAGATCGTCTTCGCCTCCGGTTCGTCGCGGATCGACGTGGCCCAGAGCGCGATCCTGGAGGAGATCGGCCAGACCCTGAGCGACTGGCCCGCGCTGCGCATCGAGGTCGGCGGCCATACGGACAACACGGGCAGCGCCGAGCTGAATGCTCGCCTGAGCGAGTCCCGTGCGGCGGCCGTGCGTGACCACCTGCTGGCCATCCATCCGGAGCTGGATGCGGCCCGTTTCACGGTCAAGGGTTACGGTGAGGACACTCCGGTGGCCGACAATGGCACCCTCGAAGGCCGGGCGGCCAACCGCCGGGTGGAGTTCACGGTGCTGAACACCGAGGTCCTCAAGAAGGAGATCGAGAAGCGGAAGCTCCTCGAGCGTTAGGTCCGATTCCGACCGCTGACCACCCTGCTCCCCGGATTCCGGCTCCCGGAATCCGGGGAGCTTTCGTTGCCCCTCCGCCGGCGAGCCCGGACCACCGCGATTTTTCCGGTTTGAAATGTCGATTTTCTTGGCGCCTACAATCGGCGTAGTTTACTTTTTCCAGTTAAGATCCAGCGTGCGGGCGGCTGCGACGGTCCGCAGCAAACCCGGGAGCTTTGGCGACCGGGCCGACCTTTCATTTCCCAGACTCCCGTCCCCGGGGGCCACCGCCGGGGATCGAGGATGAGGAGGCGACGGTCACGCCATGTCTACTGAAGTGATCAGGCAGGACGATGTCACCATCCGCTTCGCAGGAGACTCCGGCGATGGGATGCAGCTGACAGGCACCCAGTTCACCGACACCACGGCCAAGGTCGGCAACGACCTGGCTACCTTCCCCGACTTCCCATCCGAGATTCGCGCGCCGGCGGGCACGCGGGCAGGCGTCTCGGGCTATCAGGTCCACTTCAGTTCTTCGGACATCTACACCCCCGGCGACGCTCCGGACGTGTTGGTGGCCATGAACCCCGCAGCTCTCATCATCAACTACAAGGACATCAAGCCGGGCGGCATCATCCTCGTGAACACGGGGTCGTTCCAGGCGAACGACCTGAAGAAGGCCCAGCTCGACAGCAACCCACTCGAGGACGACACGCTCAGCGGTTACCGGGTCATCGAAGAGGACATCAACCAGCGCACCATCGAGGCCCTCGAGGGGACCGAGCTCAGCAAGAAGGACGTGCTGCGCTGCAAGAACTTCTACACCCTCGGCATGATGTACTGGCTCTTTCACCGGCCCATCGACCCGACCCTCGATTGGCTGGAGGAGAAGTTCAAGTCCAAGCCCCAGCTGATCGACGCCAACTGCCGCGCCCTGAAGGCCGGCTACAACCACGGCGAGTTGCTGCGGCTGTTCCAGGGCCGTTACGAAGTGCCCAAGGTCACGGACGCGCCGGCCGGCACGTACCGCAACATCATGGGTAACCAGTCCGTGGCCATCGGTCTGGTGGCGGGCGCGCACCTGGCGGGGTTGAAGCCCTTCCTCGGGTCGTACCCCATCACCCCGGCCACGGACATCCTGCAGCACATGTCCGTGCTGAAGAACTACGATGTGATCACCTGCCAGATGGAAGACGAGATCGCGGGTATCTGCACGGCGATCGGGGCTTCCTACGCCGGTCACCTGGGCATCACGACGACCTCGGGCCCGGGCCTGGCGCTCAAGTCCGAGGCCGTCGGACTGGCCTGTATCACCGAGCTGCCCCTGGTGATCGTAGACGTGCAGCGCGCCGGACCGTCCACCGGTCTTCCCACCAAGGTGGAGCAGGCGGATCTACTGCAGGCGGTCTTCGGACGCAACTCCGAGGCTCCGGTGCCGGTGCTGGCCTGTTCCTGCCCGGCCGATGGCTTCGACTGCGCCGTGGAGGCCTGCCGTATCGCCACCGAGTTCATGACCCCGGTCATCCTCCTGAGCGACAACTACATCGCCAACGGCGCCGAGCCCTGGCTCCTGCCGAAGATGGAGGACCTGAAGGAGTTCAAGGTCGAGTTCACGACCGATCCCGAGGGTTACTGGCCGTACCGCCGCAAGGAGAACCTGGCGCGCGACTGGGCCAAGCCCGGCACGCCGGGAATGCAGCATCGCATAGGCGGCCTGGAGAAGGATGCCGCCACCGGTGCCGTCTCCCACGACCCGGAAAACCACCAGTTCATGGTGGAGACGCGGCTGCAGAAGGTGCTGAACGTGGCGGATACGATCCCCACGCCCGAGTACTTCGGTCCGGAGAACCCGGATCTGCTCGTGGTGGGTTGGGGCTCGCCGTACGGCGCCATCCGCGCCGCCACCGAAGCCATGCAAGCCGACGGTGCGAGTCTCGGCCGGATCCAACTGCGTCACATCTACCCGCTGCCCCATGGGCTGGAGGAGATCTTCGCCTCGGCGAAGCGGATCCTGATTCCCGAGATGAACATGGGCCAACTGGCGCGCCTGCTGACCAGCGAGATGCCGCAGTTCAAGTTCGAGTCGTTCCACAAGGTGAAGGGCAAGCCGTTCATGGCGCCGGAGCTGAAGACCCGCTTCGCGGAGATCCTGGAGGAAATGGCATGAGCGACGTCCAGCAGCTGAAGCCCAAGGACTTCAAGTCCAACCAGGAAGTGCGGTGGTGCCCGGGTTGCGGCGATTACTCCATCATCGCCGCTGTCCAGAAGACGCTGGCCCAGTCCGGCGTGGCCAAGGAGAACGTGGTCATGGTGTCGGGCATCGGCTGTTCCAGCCGGTTCCCCTACTACATGGACACCTACGGCTTCCACGGCATCCACGGCCGGGCCAACGCCATCGCCACGGGCATCAAGACGGCCAACCCGGACCTGCAGGTGTGGGTCATCACCGGTGACGGCGACGGCCTGTCCATCGGCGGCAACCACATGATCCACTCCCTACGCCGGAACGTGGACCTGAAGGTCGTCCTGTTCAACAACGAGATCTACGGCCTGACCAAGGGACAGTACAGCCCCACCTCGCCGCGCGGACTGAAGACGAAGACCACGCCCTACGGCTCGGTCGACGCCCCCTTCAATCCCGTGCAACTGGCCCTGGGCGCCGGCGCCACCTTCGTGGCCCGCACCCTGGACGTGCGTCCGAAGCACCTGCAGGCGGTTCTCAAGGCCGCGTCGGAGCACAAGGGCGCGGCCTTCGTCGAGGTGTGGCAGAACTGCGTCATCTTCAACGACGGTGCGTTCAAGGGCTGGACCGAGAAGGCGGTGCGCGACGAGCTCACCATCGATCTCGAGCCCGGTCAGCCCATGATCTACGGCAAGGACAAGGACAAGGGTCTGAAGGCGGTCAACTGGCGCCTGGAGCGGACCACGGCCGACGACGCCGGGATCTGGGATCCCGACCACGAGTGCCCGGCCGCGGCGTTTGCCATGGCCCAGCTCGACAACGACCCGGAGATGCCGCGTCCCATGGGCATCTTCCGTCGCGTTTCGAATCCGACGCTCGACGCGCTCGTCCATGAGCAGATCGACAGCGTCACCGAGAAGCGCGGTCCCGGCGAGTTGAAGGATCTGATCTACACGCCCGATTGTTGGGAAGTGGGTTAGAGACTCGACGGTCGGCAAGAAAAGGCGCCGCTCCCGATGGGGGGCGGCGCCTTCGTTTCTTCAGTGGCTATTTCAACAGCGTGATCTTCTGCGTGTCCCGCGCCGCTCCTGCCTTCAGATGGACGTAATACACGCCGCTGGCCACGCCGCGGCCCGTGCCGTCGCGGCCGTTCCAGATGGTCGTGTGGGGACCGACTTCCCGCCCTTCGTCGCACAGCACGCGCACCAGCCGGCCGGCCAGATCATGGACCGCCACCCGGCAGGGGCCGCTCTGGCCGAGGGACCAACGGATCTCGGTGACGGGGTTGAAGGGGTTGGGGATGTTGGGTTCGAGCCGTGCGCCGGCGGCGGCCGTGGCCAGCACGTTCGAGATGGACTGGATCTCCACCCAGCCGATGGGGTCGTGCCCCGAGTTGGGGGTGGCGTCGGCCGAGCCCATGGTGGTGGAGTAGTTGCGTAGGTCGGGCGCTGCGCCAGGAGCCGTGGAGTATGGCAGGAGGCGCACCACCGCCTCCTCGGCGGGGAAAGCCGCCTGGAGGTGGAACGTGGCCAGCAACACCGTGCCGGCCGTGCTCAAGGGGCTCGAATAAACCACCCGGAAGTCGTTGCCGCTTGCGACGTTCGTACCGCCGCCCGGGAACTCGGTCGACATGAGCCAGAGTTCGGGATCGGTCTCGACGCTCATCTGAAAGCCGGTGATCGATCCGCCCACCGACGGGTTGCGCAGGTAGAGGTATCCGGTCAACGGTGTCCGCTCGTCGGTCCAGGCCCTGCCCGCCGGCCAGCCCACGGGCGACTTGTCCGGAATGCCGATGAGGCTTTCCTCGAAGAACATGACCAGCTGATCCTCGCACTCCAGGTACCCGCATTGCTCGCCCACCAGTTGCACGGAGGGGCAGGCGTTGTTGCCCAGGTCCAGGGCCCCGATCTCGCCGATGGGAATGAGCGGGTCGTAGCGCACCTCCAGGGCATGGGAACCGCCCGCCGGTACGACGACCTCGTCTTCCACCACGCTGAATGGATTGTACTCGTATGCCTGGGGTCGGAGCGTCATGGGCGTGGCCCCGTTGTTGGTGATCGTCACGTACTCCAGGCTCCGCTCGTGCCGGATGCCATCGGTGAAGAGTACCGCGGTGGACGACAGACCGCAGTCCGGGAAGTAGCCCGCCGAGCCCGAGAGGGCGAAGGACCCGTGGCCGAAGCCGAGATCGATCGTGCCGGCGAATTCGCCGGCCGACGTGGGGACGAAGGCGACACGGATCGCGTAGGCCGCCGTGCTGCCCATGGAGATGAAGCCGCCGCCGTAGACGATGGAGAAGGGGCCACCGGGCGGGGACAGGGTGACGTTCAGAGAGTCCGGCTCGGAGCCGTACACAATGACCAGGGTCGTCAGTTCGAGGCTGCCGTCCACGGCGACCCGGCGGAATTCCAGCGGGCCGGGGACTTCCACGTCGAGACCGGCATTCGCCGCCGGAACCAGGAGCAGGGAGATGAGGGCGATATGGAGCGGGAATCGGAGGCGTCGGAGTATCATACGGACCCTCCTCATATGGTAGCGATTACCTAGATGAAGGCAGGATATCAGAAACCATGGTCGAAGATCAACCGTCTCAAAGACGCACCGGCAGCGTTCCTCGTGGGACGATGCCCTCCACCCGCACGTCCATCTCCACGGCGGCCACGATCACGCCCGCCTTCGCGGCTTCCCGCAGAAGCCTTCCGTATTCCGGATCGATGTCGTCCGCCGGCCCCACCGTGGTTGCGTCCCCCCGCTGGACACAGAAGATCAGGGCGGCCTTCTCCCCATCCTTGACCCGGTCCGTGAGTTCGGACAAGTGTTTGCGCCCGCGCTCGGTAGGAGAATCCGGAAACCGTGCGTGACCGTCCTCCACCAGGGAGGCGTTCTTCACTTCGACCCAGGTCCGCGCTCCGTCAGCGGACGTGAGCAGAATATCCACGCGGGAGCCGCGGCTGCCGTACTTCACCTCGCGGCGCAGTTCTTCTAATCCGGCAAGCTCGGGCACCATGCCGCAGGTGAGGGCCTCCTCGACCAGCCGGTTGGCCAGGGCCGTGTTCACCCCCACGAGCACACCGCCGGCCACGCCGGGAAAGGCCCCGTCCACGGTTTGAACCAGTTCCAGAGTCCAGCGGAGCTTGCGGTCGGGATTGCGTGCGGGGCTGAGCCAGACGGGCGCGGAGGGGGCCAGGCAGCCCCGCATACTGCCCGTGTTGTTGGTGTGGGCCACCACGGAACCGACCTCAGGCAGGTCGGCGTACACGAGGAATCGCTTCTCGCGGCGCTCGAAGACCGCTCGGCGCAGGGGATCGGGAAACTGCAGGGCCGGCTCCTTCGTTGCCCCGGGACCGTCCCGGGGTTATGCTCCGGTTCCATGATGCATGCGGATGGTTGTCGTTTCCACCGCGACCTGTATTTTTAGAACTGTTCCCCCGGCGCGTCCCCAACCCCGGAGAGGCCATGAAGCTCGGAGACTGGAGATTCCGCGCGTTCCACGACGGGCGCTTCAAATTGGACGGCGGCGCCATGTTCGGCGTCGTGCCCAAAACCTTTTGGCAGGAGCAGCATCCCGCCGACGAGCACAACCGCATCGACCTGGATCTGCGCTGCCTGCTGGTAGAGCACCTCGACCGTCGCATCATCGTCGACGTGGGCATCGGGGACCGCTGGGAGCAGAAGAAGCAGGACATTTTCGGTATCGAGCGCCGGTCCAACCAACTGGTGGCCGAGTTGGCCGAGGCCGGTCTGACCCGCGATTCCATCACCGACGTGGTGCTCACACACCTGCACTTCGACCACGCCGGCGGCGCCCTGCGCGAGACCGACGAAGGTCTGCGGCCCATCTTCCCCTCGGCCCGCCACTGGGTGCAACAGCGCCACTGGGACTGGGCGCGCAATCCGTCCGAACGCGACCGGGCCAGCTTCCGTCAGGAGGATTTCCTGGCCCTGGCCGAGCACGGCGACCTGCAACTGGTGGACGGGGCCAACGAAATCATTCCCGGCGTGCGCGTCACCCCCGTGAACGGCCACACTCCCGGCCAGCAGATGGTGGAGTTCGACACGGGCCACGGCACGGTGGTCTACTGCGGCGACCTCATCCCCTTCCTGAGCCAGGTCCACGTGCCCTGGATCATGGGCTTCGACCTGAATCCCTTGCTGACGGTCACCGAGAAGAAGCAGTTCTTGACGCGGGCGGCGGAGGACCGGCTGATCCTCGTTTTCGAGCACGACCACCGGCACGAGGCGGCCACCGTCAAGTTCGCCAAGGGCCGCTTCCAGCCCGACAAGGTCTTCGACCTGGCTACGGGACCGGGCAAGGCGAAAGCATGAGCAGCGACGATCTGATCCCGGACCTGGGCCGTGCCCCGCTGCCGTTACGCAAGCCGTCATGGTTGCGCATGAAGCGGCAGGGGGGCACGGGTTACAACGACCTGAAGACGTTGCTGCGGACATCCCGCCTGCACACCGTGTGCGAGAGCGCCAACTGCCCCAACCGGGGCGAGTGCTTCACCAGCGGCACGGCCACCTTCCTGCTCATGGGCGAGGTCTGCACCCGGCATTGCACTTTCTGCAACATTCCCGGCGGCAAAGCGGGCCCCCTGGATCCGGACGAGCCGCGCCGCGTGGCGGAGGCCGTGCGGGAGATGGGACTGAAGTTCGCCGTCTGCACCTCGGTCAACAGGGACGACCTGCCCGACGGCGGCGCCGAGCACTTCGCGGACACCATCCGCGAGATCCGCGCCGCGAATCCCGGCTGCGGCGTGGAGGTCCTGGTGCCCGACTTCATGGGTGACGAGGCCGCCCTGATCCGGGTGCTGGAGGAGACGCCCGAGATCCTCAACCACAACCTGGAGACCGTACCGCGTCTCTACCCGGCCCTGCGCACCAGCGCCGATTACCAGCGGTCGCTGGACGTGCTGCAGGCGGCGCGGTGCTGGTCCGACGCCCACGGCGGCGCCGTCGGCGTCAAGAGCGGTATCATGCTCGGCGTGGGGGAATCCGGCGACGAGGTCGTCGACCTCATGCGCGACGCGGTGGCCCACGGGGTGCAGGTCCTGACCGTCGGCCAGTATCTGCAGCCGAGCCGCCGCCACCACCCGGTGCGGCGTTACGTGGAACCCGAGGAGTTCGAGCGCCTGGCCACCATCGGCCGCGACCTGGGCCTGGAGTGGGTCGAAGCCGGCCCCCTGGTGCGTTCGAGCTACCACGCCCGGGAGCAGTCCGAGTCCCTGGCGGACACGGATGGTCCCGCCGACCGGGACCGGACCGGGTGAGCGCCGGCCGGCGTCCGCTGCTCGTCGCGGGCTTGGCTGGTCTCGTCCTGGCGGCCACGGTCATCGTCGGCCTCATCCACCTGCACGACACGTCCCGCACCCGCCTCGACGAGGCCCTGGGCGAACGCCTGCTGGCGGTGGCCCGCGGGCTCGCCTTCACCACCGATCCCGAGGACGTCTTCGCCTACGCACTGGACGACTCGTCGCAGGCGGTCTGGGCGGATTCCCTGGCCCACGTCCTGGAATCCGTCGCCCGGGTCGATCATCTGGCCGAGATCACCATCACCGACCCGGACGGACGCGTGCTCCTGTCCACGGCGGCCAACCTGCCGGCGGGCCAACCCAACGACTGGTGGGCCCTGGACCCGGCCGCGGTGGAGGTAGCCCTGGCCGGGGACGCGGCGGCCTCGCGCCTCTACCGCCTGGGCACCGTGTACCAGAAGTCGGCCCACGCGGCGGTGGTCCTGGACGACCCCTGGCTCGAGGGCCCGGTGGTGGTAGGGGTGGTCACTGTCAGCGGCAGTCCCGACTTCTTCGACTCCCTGGCGGTCCTGCGCCGGGGCGCCGGGCTCACGGGCGGCATCGTGGTCGCCATCGTGGTCCTGATGCTGGTGTTGCTGTACCGTATGGCTGTATCGGTGAACCGGTACCGGGACCGCATGCTGCGCCAGGAGCATCTGGCCGCCATGGGCCGCATGACCGCCGGCATCGCCCACGAGATCCGCAACCCCCTGGGGATCATCCGCGGCTCGGGCGAACACCTGGCCCGGGTTCTGGACGAGGCGGGCATCGAGGACGAGGTGGCCGGCTACGTCACCGAGGAAGTCGATCGCCTGGACCGGATCCTATCGGGCTACCTGGCCTTCGGGCGGGACACGGACGCCGCCGACGAGGTCTTCGACCTGGACGAGTCGGCCCGGCGCTGCGTCCGCCTGGCGGAGGATATGCTGGCCACCAACGGCGTGACCGCGGTCTGCGCCGACGACTGGCCCCGGACCCCGGTGCGGGGCGATCCCCGCCGGCTGCAGCAGGTCCTGTTGAATCTGCTCCTCAACGCCCGCGACGCCATGCCCACCGGGGGCGAGGCGACCCTGGCGCTGAACAGCCGGGAGGGGCGGGCGCGGTTGACGGTCACCGACGTGGGCACGGGCCTGGCCGACCGGCCCGAGCGGCTTTTCGAGCCCTTCCGCACCACCAAGGAGAAGGGCAGCGGCCTGGGCTTGGCCCTGTCTCGACGCATCGTGGAGGACATGGGCGGAACCCTGGACCTGACCGACCGGTCCGACGCCGTCGGCGCGGTCGCCATCCTGGTCTTGCCCCTGGTCGCCGGCGACTGACGAAAGGGAAGCAACGTGGCGCGGATCCTCGTGGTGGACGACGAACAGAAAATGGTCACCCTCCTGCAGGGCGCCCTCAAACACCAAGGCCACGAGGTCGAGGGCGTGTTCGGCGGCCGGGAAGCCCTGGACCTGGTCGACGTCGGCCACTTCGACGTGGTCGTCACCGACCTGCGCATGGAGCCCGTGGACGGCATGGCCGTGCTGGCGGGCGTGCGCGAACGCAGCCCTGGCACCCAGGTCATCGTCCTGACGGCCTACGGCGAGGTAAAGACCGCCATCGCGGCATTGCAGGGTGGAGCCTTCCAGTACCTCACCAAACCCGTGAACTTCCAGGAAGTGAGCCACGTGGTGGACCAGGCCCTGGCCGGCCGCGACCGGGACCGGGAGAACCATGCCCTGCGCAAGGCCGTGGCCTCCTTGACCGGCCACCAGGTACTGGTGGGCGAATCGCCGGCCACCCAGACCCTGCGTTCGGTCATCGCCCGGGTGGCCCCCTCGGACGCCACGGTCCTCATCCGGGGCGAGAGCGGCACAGGCAAGGAAATCACCGCCCGCGCCATCCACGTGGCGAGTTCCCGGTCGACCGCGCCCTTCGTGGCCGTCAACTGCGCCGCCATCGCCGAGACCCTCCTGGAGAGTGAACTCTTCGGCTACCGCAAGGGTGCCTTCACCGGCGCGGACACGGATCGCGAGGGGCTCTTCGAGGCCGCCCAGGGCGGGACCCTTTTCCTGGACGAGATCGGCGAGGCCGGGCCCGGAGTCCAGGCCAAGTTGCTGCGGGTGCTGGAGGAGAAGCGCATCAACCGCGTTGGCGATCCGGTGGAGCGCCGGGTGGACGTGCGGGTCGTCGCCGCCACCAACCGCCCCCTGGAGTCGGCCATCGCCGAGAAGACCTTCCGCGAGGACCTCTACTACCGCCTGCTGGTCTTCCCCATCGACGTGCCGCCCTTGCGCGACCGCACCGAGGACGTGGACCTGCTGGCCGACCATTTCCTGGCCCAGTACGGACGGCCCGAGGAGCACCTGCCACCGGCCACCCTGGACCGGCTGCGGGCCTACTCCTGGCCCGGCAACGTGCGCGAGTTGCGCAACCTCGTCGAACGGGCCCACATCCTGGCCGGCGACGGCCCCATCGGCGACCGGGACGTGATCGTCGACGTGACCGGCGTCCGTCCCGAGCGGAGTCCCGCGGCCGTGGGCGAAGACCTGAACCTGGACAACAACGCGCGCCTGCTGATCACCGCGGCCCTGGACCGGGCCAGCGGCAACAAGAGCCTCGCCGCGCGCATGCTGGGCATCACCCGTCGCACCCTCTACTCCCGGCTGAAGCTGCTGGGCATGGAGGAGGAATGAGGCCGCCGGTGTACCCCTGGGTACGGTACGGTCGGGTGGGGACCACCGATCCGGACCGGCGTTCTGCAATGCCGTCACAAGTTATTGTACCACAAGTGATTATGGGCGAACTGGTGGCGCGACGATCTGGCATGACCTCTGCAAGTAGGTGCCGGCACGCCTCCTTCGGGGCTGAACTGGAGCGAGATACCATGCCGACCCCTGAGATTCGAAGTAACCTCCTGCTGCTGGCGCTGGCCGCCCTCATCATCCTCGTCGGGGCCGCGCCCGGAGTGCGCGCGCAGGGCATGGGTGACCTGGGTTCCGAACTCGTGAACGTGTACATCGAGCGCACGGACGAGCTCATCGGGTGGGCCAAGGAACTGGTGGAGGAGACCGACAGCGGCACCGCCCGCCGGGTGCTGGAACAGGCCTACAATCTGAACCGCCGCGCCGGCCGGACCAACGGCACCGGGCAGTTCCGTTCCGCCAAGGACCTGGCCCAGCGCGCCCGCGCCGCCGTCTGGCACGCGGTGAAGCTGGGCCGCGAGGCCATGAGTCTGCAGGAACGGCTCCGCGTGCGCACCGAACGGTTCCGCGAACTCCACCGCCAGCTGGTGGACCGGGCCCGGAACGGGGGCAACGAGGAAGCTCTCGGATTACTGCAGAGATCCGAGCGGCAGGCGGGTCGCGCCCGCGAACAGCACTTGCAGGGCGATGTGCGCATGGCCTGGCAGATGCTCGAACGCGCCGAGGAACTCACCCTGCGGGCCGCGCGGCTGCTGGCAGAATCAACCGATCCCGAACGCCTCGAGGCGGAGCTGGATCGCGTTGCCGAACTCATCGATCAGGCGCGTGGGCAGCTGGATACCGGGTCTGCGAACCAGGCCCGCCGCCGGCTCAATGAGGCCGAGGAAGCCCTGGAAAAGGCGCACAGGCACCTGGATCAGGGCGAACCCGGCCGGGCGCTGCAGATGGCGACCCTGGCCCGGCGTCTGGCCCGCGGCGCTTTCGGCACCTCGGTGGCCGCGCCCAGTCCCGAAGCCCTCGAACGACAGCTGGAACGATTCGACGCCCGGGTGGACCGCCTCGATGAAGCCCTGCGTGAAACGGATAACGAACGCGCCCGTCACCTCTTTGGCGAGGCCAACGAGCATCGTCGCCGCGCCTCCGCAGCCGGGGACCAGGGCGACGTGGATGCGGGTCTGCGCCAGATCCGCGCTGCCCATGATCTGCTGAATCAGATCAAGCGGATGCTGCGTTGAGATCCACGGTCCAGGGGCTGGGACCACCGCTTCTCATCGGTGCCTGGCTGGGGTTGTTCCCCGCTATCGCCGCCGCCGCCCTCGGCGGCGGCTGGTTCGTCGAGACGGCCACCGGCGTCGACGCCACCTCCCACACCTACCACCTGGCCGTGGACGATACGACGGAGACCCTGACCGAATTCATGGTCCAGGCCGCGATCGAGGGCCGCTCGGCCCGCCGGGCCCGCCACCGCTGGCGCCTGCGGGGCGAAGCCTCGGCCGGGACCGAGCTCTTCCGGCAGGGCCTGGACGCCGAGTACCGCTACCTGGACGCCGCCGGTGTTTCCCGCTGGCGCCTGGACGGTCTGTTCGCGGCGCGCCAGTACCGGCAGGACACGGACTACTCTTACAACAGCGACAACGCCGAGGGCCGCGGCGAGGTGCGTGCGGCGCCCCTGGCCGGAGGCCGCGCCCTGCTGGAATTGCGGGGCTGGAGCGGCTTCCGGCAGTACGCGTTGCCGTCGGAACTCGAGGTGAATGACCGGGAGTGGGGCGGCGGCGCCTATGTGAAATCAGCGGGCGGCGGCCCGGGCTGGAGCATGGGGTTGCGGGCTTCGAAACGAACCTATCCCGACTCCACGGTCATCGACCGCGACCAGGTGGGTGTCGACCTGGCTCTGGATACCCAGAATTTCGATGGCGGCGGATTGAGCGTCTTCCATCGCTCCCAGCGCCGGACCATCGCCGACGAGACGGTCCGGCCCTCGGCCTGGAGCCACTGGACCGACGTCCACGTGGGCGTGCCCGCCGGTTCCGGCGAGGTGGCGTTCGAAGTGCGGAACGAGGTCTGGTCCTACGACCGGGAAACGAGCGTGTGGTTCGACTCCTGGCGCCTGGACGGCTACGTGGGTTATCGCGGCGGCGACATCTTGACCGTGGGTTGGCTGGCCGGTCTCGCCGCCTCCCGTTTCGACGCGGGGGACGAGCCCGACACCTACCGCCAGTACGGCGTGCGCGCGGGTCTCGAATCCTACGGCAAGTCCGTGAGCGGGACACTCACGGTGGAGGTGGGCCGGCGCACCTACCAGGACGGCGCCGTCGACATCGATCTGGGCACGGAGGTCGAGTCCCTCCAGCTCTACAGCGATTTCACCTACTGGAAGATCTGGCTCCTGGGCGAGTGGGCCATCCGCAAGAACCTGGCCCTGGAAGCGCTGGCCAGTTGGACCCCCGAGGACCACGCGGAGCAGGCGGACGACTCGGCCCTCGGCTTCGCCAACCTGCGCCTGGTGTGGCGTCCCTGACCTGACCGGTTCTTGCCAAGCGGAACAGCGGTGTTATCATGCGCCGGCACCCGTGCTCAACCGGAGGTCCCCTTGCCGGCCCTGCAATTCGTCCGCGACACCCTGCTGAATCCGCGCTCCCCGGCGTGTGCCTGGCGGCATCCGTTCATGGCCGGACGGCTGTTCGGGGCGGCGTTGGAGAACGCCTTCCTGGGCGTCACAACGGCCTTGGCGACGGGCGGTTCCCGCGCCTGCCCCGTGTGTGGGTGGCGGGGCTTCCGCATGCGGAACTTCCTGTCCGGGGACGAGGTCATCCGCCACTGCATCTGCCCCGAATGCGGATCCTTCGACCGGCACCGGTTGCTGGTGCAGGGAGTTCGCAAGGAACTGGCCGGACGCCACGGCTGGTCCCCTTCGGTGATGGTGGGATTCTCCCTTTCAACGGCAGTCCGCTACGTCCTCGAACACGAGGGACTCGCCCGTTGCTTCCGCAGCGATATCGATGCGGGCGTGCACCGCTTCTCTCCCGACTTCACGGCTGATCTACGTTGCGCTCCCCTGGCCTCCGACGCGGTGGACTGGATCTTCTGCAGCCATGTCCTGGAACACATCGCCGAGCTGGAGGACTGTGTGGACGAGCTGCTGAGAGTGCTCAAGCCGGGCGGGTCGGCCTGGATCCAGGTGCCCTTCGAACCGGGTCTGGCCCACAGCCACCGCATTCCCATCGATCCCCACCGGGCCCATGCCCACGCCTGGCAGTTCGCTCCGGATTTCGGCCTCCTGCTGGAACGGCCGGGCTGGACGGTCCAGGAGTTCATCGCCGAGGACGTGCTGCCGCGGGCCGATCTCCACCGCTACTCGGTCGATCCCCGGGAACGGTTCTGGCTGGCCACCAAGGACGCTTGAACCCCTTCGGATAAAGGCAACCCGTAGCCGGCCGATATACGGCCTGGGGCCGCGTCCTGTGGCCCTGCGACACCGTCACGGGAGTAGCAGCGTGTCTTCGGCCGACGTCTTCGCACAGATCGAACGCATGGGCGAACTGCCCTCCCTGCCGCGCACCCTGCTGGAAATCCAACGGGTGGCCAGCGACGACCGTTCCAGTGCCGACGACCTGGCCGCCTGCATTCTGCGCGACCAGGCCCTCACCGTGCGCGTCCTGAAGGTGGTCAACAGCGCCATGTACCGGGGGGGGGAGATCGAGGAGACCCGGTCCGTGCGCCGGGCCGTCATCCGGCTCGGCTTCGATCCCGTGCGCAAGCTGGCCTTGGGCCTGTCGGTTTTCGATATGATGAGCAAGCTGTCCCGGTCGCCATGGCTGGCGGAGCTCGGGCGCCATTCCCTGATCACCGCCGGGTTCGCCCGGGCCCTGGCCGCGGCCACGCCGGGTCTCGATCCGGAAGAGGCCTTCGTGGCCGCGCTGATCCACGACGTGGGCAAGATCGTTCTGCTGGAATGCTCGCCGGCTGCCCTGGACCGGGTGCTGGCCGACGCGGCGGCAGGCGTCGATCCGCTGGCGGCCGAGCGCCGCCACTTCGGCCTCACCCACGACCGGGCGGGGCGCCGTCTGGCCGTGCGCTGGGGCCTGCCCTTCGACCTGCAGACCGTCATCGGCGACCACCACGACATCGACCCCTTGCGGCCGCCGCGCAAGCTGGCGCCGGAACTGGCTGTCATCGTCTTCGCCGACGCGCTGGCCAAGCTGGCCTGCGGCGACGGCGATACCGAGACCGAGCCGGCGGTTCTACGGCAGGCCGGGCGGACCCTGAAGCTCCCGGCCTCCCGGCTGGACGATATCCGTGGCGAGGCCGTGGCCCAGATCCGGGAGCTGTCGTCCCTGGTGGGCATCGACGCGGGCGAACTGCGGGATTACGCCGGGCTGGTCAACGTGGACGGCGGCGTGCTCGTGGCGCCGCTGCGCATGTCGGCCGAGGAGATGGCCGAGCGCACGGCGCGGCAGCTGGAGCTCTACCAGGAGGTGGGGCGGGGACTGGCCGCGGGACGTCCGGCGACCGAGCTCCTGCAGACCATCCTCGAGGGCGCCGTCGAGGTCCTCGGTTTCGAACGGGTGATCCTGCTGGACGTGGACCGCGACGCACGCGAGCTCCGGCCCCGCTGCTGGGCCGGCATCGACGCCGGGGACCTGGCCCCACGATTGAATCTGCCCCTGGTCCGCGCCACCGGCGCGCTGGCTCTGGCCGTCCTCGAGCAGAGATCCTTCCACGTGCCCATGGCCGACAGCGAGGCCTACGACGGTCTGGTCGGGCAGGAGCTGCTGCAGGCGGCCCGCTGCGCCGGGTTCGCCGTGGCGCCGATCCAGACCGCCGCGGGTTACGTGGCGGTCATCTACGCCGACGGCGGACCGAACGCGGAGGACGTGGTCGCCGAGCAGGCCACCGAACTGGCGGGGCTGGCACTGCAGGCCGGACTCGTTATGGGCGCGGGCCGGGCGGCGACGAGTCCCGCGTCCGAATCCGAGCTCGTCCGCTGACTGCCGCCGGCCGCCGCGGGAACCTTTCTTCGATCCGCTGTTCGTGTTATCTTGCCCGCTCGTGTTCAACGCGCCGGCCCGTCGCCGGCGTCCCCCACGACCCGACAGGGAAGGATTCGGCATGGCCGAGATCACCAAGCGCTCCGACGACTACAGCCGCTGGTACCAGGACGTCATCGCCGCCGCGGAGCTGGCCGAGAACAGTCCCGTCCGTGGCTGCATGGTCATCCGTCCCAACGGCTACGCCATCTGGGAGAACATCCAGCGCACCCTGGACGACAAGTTCAAGGAGCTTGGCCACGTCAACGCCTACTTCCCGCTCCTCATCCCCAAGAGCTTCCTGGCCAAGGAAGCCGAGCACGTGGAGGGCTTCGCCAAGGAGTGCGCCATCGTCACGCACCACCGGCTGAAGCAGGTCACCGTGGACGGCAAGACCACCGTGGTGCCCGACCCGGATTCGAAGCTGGAGGAGGAGTACATCATCCGCCCCACCAGCGAGACCGTCATCTGGGACGCGTACCGCAAGTGGATCCAGAGCTACCGCGACCTGCCGCTCCTCATCAACCAGTGGGCCAACGTCATGCGCTGGGAGATGCGCACGCGCATGTTCCTGCGGACCACCGAGTTCCTGTGGCAGGAAGGCCACACGGCCCACGCCACCGCCGAGGAGGGTCGCGCCGAGACCTTGCAGATGCTCGAGGCCTATCGCTGGTTCGCCGAGGAGATCCTGGCCATTCCGGTCCTACCCGGACCGAAAACCGAGAACGAGCGCTTCGCCGGCGCCGTGGAGACCTTCTCCATCGAGGCCATGATGCAGGACAACAAGGCCCTGCAGGCGGCCACCAGCCACGATCTGGGCCAGAACTTCGCCAAGGCCTTCGACGTGAAGTACCAGGACGCCGAGGGCAAGGTGGAGCACGTCTGGGCCACGAGTTGGGGCATGTCCACGCGCATCATGGGCGCTCTGATCATGGCCCATAGCGACGACAACGGCCTGGTGCTGCCGCCGCGCATCGCGCCCACCAAGGCGGTCATCGTCCCCATCTGGAAGAACGACGAGGAGATGGCCCAGATGTGCGAGGCGGCTCGCGATCTGGCGGCCAAGCTCTCGCCCGTGGTGGGCACCGTCCACGTGGACGACCGGGACAAGATGCGTCCGGGCTGGAAGTACGGCGAGTGGGAGCGCAAGGGCGTGCCCGTGCGTCTGGAGCTGGGTCCCCGGGATCTGGCCGGCCAGCAGGTCATGATGGCCGCCCGCCACGATCGCAAGAAGCAGCCGGTGGGCTTTGCGGTCCTGGCCGATGCCGTGCAGGCGGAGCTGGAGCGGATCCAGACGGACCTCTACGACGCCGCCATCACGCGTCGTCGGGAGAACACCCATGTCGTCGACTCGTGGGACGCGTTCACGGACCTCTACACCAAGGGTGACGGCGGCTTCGCCCTGGCCCACTGGTGCGGTGGCGGGGATTGCGAGGAAGCGATCCAGCAGAAGACCAAGGTCACCATCCGCAACATGCCCTTCGAGCGGGACGAGACTCCGGGCGAATGCGTGCACTGCGGGAAGCCGAGCATCGGGCGGGTGGTCTTCGCGCAAGCGTACTAGTCGCGCGGTTGCGTACACGCGGAGCCGTGAGCTAAGCTGCGAACCGGGCCGGCGCCGAACCGGGCGCCGGCCCGTCGCGTATCCGCACCGCAGGAGAGGTCCCGTTGACCATGGACGTTTCCGACCGCCTCGCCGCGCGCCTCTCCTGGCTGCTGGTGATCGGTGTGCCCGCGCTGGCGCTCCTCCTGGGGCACGGGGCGTTGCAGACGCCGGACGGTCTCTCCTACCTCGGTGACGTGCGCGACGGTGTGGATCTCGTGCATCCCCATCATGCTCTCTACGGATTGCTGCTCGCGGCCGCCGCCGGTGTCCTGTCGCCCCTGGGCGTTGGGCCGCTGGCCGCGGGGCAGGTTTTAGGTGCCGTCACCACGGGGCTCGTCCTGGCGGCGGGTCTGCAATTCGCGTGGCGCCGGCTCGATCCGCGCAGCGCCTTGTTGGCCGTGGCTCTGCTGGCGGGGCTGCGGGGATTCCCCGTCCATACGGTTCGCCTCGAGGTCTATCTGACGCTGATGGCGGCGGGAGCCTGGTTGTGCGCGGTCTGCACATCCGATCGACCGGGGACGCTCCGGCGGACGGCGGCGATCGGCACCCTGCTGGCCACGGCCGCACTTGCCCACCAGATGGGCGCCCTGCTCGCCGTGCCCGTGCTGGTGACGCCCTGGGCGGGCTGGCGGCTCCGCCTGGCGGCTGTCGGGGGCGCCGGTGCCTTGGCTCTGGCCGGCTACGGGGCCGGATTCGCCTGGGGCCAGCCCAGCGGAGCGGAAGACGGCTTCGTCTCGTGGCTCATCACCTACGCCCAGGCGCCCGTGGACGACTGGGGTACTTTCGGTCACTGGGATCTCGCGGGGCTGGCCGCTCTCTTCGGCAACATCGGACGGATGATGGCGCCAGTGCCCGCGGGCTGGGGTTGGTTGGCGGCGCTCGGTGTCGGTCTCGGTACCCTGGCCCTGGTCGTGACCGGGTGGCGCCGTGCGCGCGGCACCGGGGACGCTCAGGCCCTGCGCTTCCTGCTGGTCTGGCTCGCGGTGCAACTGGTCTTCGTGCTGTGGTGGTTGCCCCTGGACACGGACTTCGCCGTGCCGTCCCTGTGGCCCCTGTGGGCGCTGGGGATCGTGGCGGTCCGGGGCCTGGACCGGCGGCGGTCGGGAGTGGTGCTGGCGGGAGTGGCCGCGCTCCTGCTCGTGGTAAACCTGGGCCTGGGATTGCCCCGGCTGGTCCGACAGGGAGAGGCCGAGCGGGTGCGGGCCATGGCTTACGATCTGGCCGAGCCGATTCCCGACGACTACAGCCTCCGGCAGCATCTGCGGTGGTACCGACAGGTGGATCTGCCGGCGCCGGAAGAAGCGATGGCGCCGACGTCCCCCTGATTCGCCGGCGCCGCGCTGGTGGTACGAACTAGCCGCGGCCTACGGCGTCCACGCATACCCGATCTTGGCGAACACCGTCCGGTCCGTCTGCTCCGGATCCTGGCCGTCCTGGCCGTAGTAGTTGTCCGCATAGCCCAGGAACAGCACCGTCCGCGGGTTCAGCTTGTACGAGAAGAGCAGCTGGCTGAGCAGCGAGGTCTCGTCCACGCCCGCATTCGCCGAGTAGACGGCGGCGTTGCGGTCGTAGATCGCCCGCTGGAGGATGGCCCGCACGAAGGCCCGGCGGTTGATCTGGTACACCAGGCGGGCCTCGGTGACGTTGGCCGTGTAGAGCCGGCCGTCGTCCACGTCCAGCTTCTCGAAGATGTGGGACATCTCGGCGCGCAGGTGGCGGCCCAGCTTGAGCTCGGCCGAGGGGACGAGCCGGATCCGGTCGGCGGGCCGGGTGTGGGCGTAGTCGACGGTCTCGCCCAGGACCACGCTCAACCCGAATACCGTGCGTCCGGTGGGGCTGAAGGACGACGAGAGCTGGTAGTGGCGGACGTCGAACTCGCGGCCATTGAATGTGCGGTCGCCGAAGGTGAGCCGCACCGTGGCCCAGGACTGCATGAGTCCGGCGTAGTTGAGCCAGGTGTTGAACATGCGGTGCAGCACGGGTCCGCCGTCCAGCTTCTCGTTCAGCTCGTAGCCCATGTTCACCGACAGCTGGTTCCACCAGTGGTCCGAGGTGTTGAGCCAGGCGTATTCGGCGCCGCCTTCCACCTGGTAGAAGCCCACCTGGGGGATGAAGCCGAGATCCGAGCGGAAGTCCGTGCCCAGGCGTCGGTAGAGGAAGTAGGCGTCCAGGTTGCGAGTGTCGCGCCAGTAGAGCAGTTCCTCGGCGCCGCCGTCGAAGGCGCCCGTGGCCTGGCCGTGGGCGACGGCCGTGGCGTCTTCGTAGCGCGTATCGGAGCGTACGACCTGGAAGCTGATCTGGTCCTGCCTGGTGAGGCGGATGTCGCCGTCGATACCGCCCACGCTGTTGCGGTAGCCGCCCTCGGCGCGGCGGTCGGTCAGCAGCAGGCCCAGGGTGGAGGAACGGCCGATGTCGTGACGGTAGCGGGCCACAGCGCCGGTGGAGCGCACGTCCCGGGAGGATAGCTGGGTGCCCTCGGCGTGGGGGAAGACGAAGTTGGTGACATCGTCGCGCACCACGAAGGCGCCGATGGCGCTGGAACCCTCCTTGCCGGCCACCTTGGCGCCCCAGCGGGGGTCGGCCAGAGAGCGTGTGTGGACCGTGCGCAGTCGCGTGGAGAAGAACTCGGCGTCCTCCACGAAGAAGGGCCGCGACTCGGGGTAGAAGAGGGCGAACTGGTTGTTGATCTCGAGCTGGGCCGCGTCGGCCTCCACCTGGGAGAAGTCGGGGTTCACCGTGGCGCTGGCCGTAAGGTTGGGGGTGAAGCCCCAGCGCCCGGTGACGCCCGGTTCGTAGGACTCGTCGGTGACCTTGGGGTCCGTGTTGCGCGTTTCGGTCACCACCGCCGACACGGTGGGCGTGATCTCCACGTTGTTACCGGGCGTGGCGCCGGCGAAGCCGACCAGGCTGTCCGACTGGCACATGTAGCAGTTGTTGTCGCGCTCGCGGGGGAACAGGCCCAGGCGGTGGTCCACGTTGCGGGGGTAGCTGCGCACCACGTCGATGCCCCACACCTGGTCGCCGTCCACCCGGGGGAAGCGCAGGGAGCTGAAGGGGATGGCGAATTCCACCACGTACCCCTCGTCGTCGATCCGGCCGCCCGCGTTCCAGATGGCGTCCCAGGAGCCGCCGCCGCCCTGGTTGCTCTCGACGATGTCCGCCTGCACGCCCAGGGGGTTGACGAAGAAATCGAACTGCCGCCGGTTGTCGTTGAAGGTGTCGACGACCAGGGCGCACCAGTCGTCGCCCCACAGGTCGTCGTGGTCCCGGTAGTTGGCCCGGATCCGGGTCGGGTCCGGGTCGTAGGCCCGGACGGCCGCCAGCAGATGGCTTTCGTTGTAGGCGAACCAGGCCACCGTGCGCACGGGCGGCGCCACGTTCTCGCCCGGGCTCACTTCGTAGTTCAGTTCGACGCTGACCGCCCGGCGCCAGAGGTCCTCGTCCATCCGGCCGTCCAGGTCGAGGGAGCCGTTCACCCGCGGTACGCGGTGGGTGTCGGCCACGGCGGGCAGGGCGAGTGCGAGCAGGATCAGCAGTAGAACGACGATGGCGCAGTGCCTGGGCATGACGACCTCCCGGCCTTGGCGGCGGATGAACGGTTCTCGGGTCGCGTCGGGGGACCGGATTGCCTACGGTGGGGGCGGTGCGATGTTGCGCGTGGCCGGGCGTGAAACGAGATGAAGCCAGTATGTTTACGACGTTCCATCGGTTGATCGGTGGGGCGGTCGTCGGCGGGCAACCATCTGTCCCGACAGGTCGTCGAAAGAATGACACCAATCACATTTCAGGAGGGTGGTTCCCCACGATCGAGCGACTGATCCGGTCCTGCGTTCTGTTCCTGCTCCTGGCGCCGCTGGGCGCTGCGGCTGAAGACGCGCCCCGCCTGGAGAACCCCGCGACGCCCGCCGACGGCGGAGTCACGAAACCGGCCCTGGTGCGGTAGGTCGGGAGGCTTCCGGGTATCCACGGAGATTCGGCGGGCGGTCCCCAAGCATGCGTGCGCAATGGGGCCGCCCGTTTTGCGTCCTGGACCAGTCGGAAATCCCACTAAGAAGTTACGGAATATAGTCTTAATATTATACAGATAACACTTAATTAACCAAGGTTCCCGTCGATCCCATGGTGTCAGTATTGCCTATTACTAGGAGGATATCCTTTGGAGACCACGGTGTTGCGACGCTTCTCACTTCAATCGCGAATGCTCCTGACCATCTGCAGCACGGGACTCTTGGCGTTCGCTGTCACCATCGCCCTCGTATCCTGGCGCGCGACGGATTTGGCCCAGCGGGAGGCGACCCGGACGGCCAAGGCCACGGCCGAGAGTTACGCGAACCAGGTGACCAACGGATTGGATACGGCCCTGAACGCGGCCCGAACTCTGGCCTTCACCCAATCCGGGCGCCTGGCCGCCGGCGAAACCATATCGCGCGGGGCGGGCGACGAGGAATTGCGGGCGATCCTGGCCGGCAACCCCGGGTTCTTCGGGATCTGGGTCGGTTGGGAGTCCGATGCCTTCGACGGCCGCGACGCGGATTTTGCGGGAACCGACGGGCATGACGCCACCGGTCGGTACATTCCCTATTACTACCGCTCCGGCAGCACGATCGCCCGCGACATGCTCGTGTCCTACGACACGCCGGGCGACGGCGACTATTACCTGCACAGTCACAACACCGGTCGCGATTTCGTGCTCGATCCCTTTCCCTACGAGGTGGATGGGCGGGCGGTGCTGATGACGAGTCTCACGGCGCCGATTCGGTCCGGCGACAAGGTCGTCGGGGTGGCCGGTGTCGACGTTACCCTCGATATGCTCAGCGACATGGTCACCGACATCCGTATCGGCGGGAGCGGCAAGTTGACCATCCTGGCCAGCGATCTCACCATCGTGGCGCATCCGGACGCGGCCCGCGCCGGCAAGCCCTTCGCCGAGTTCGCGGCCTGGTCGGCACAGCACATGGGCGACCTGGAATCCGGCCGTCCGTTCGAGACCGTCGGGCGCGAGGAAGCAGGCGGCGAGAAAGCCCTGCAGGTGGTGTGCCCCATCCAACTCGGTGATACGGATCTGACCTGGCGCGTGGTGGCCAGCGTACCCGAAGACGAAGTACTGGCCGAGGCCCACCGCATCCGGAACCTGGCCCTGGGTATCGGCTGCGCGGGCGTACTGCTGCTGATGGTCGTGGTCTACTTCATCGCACGGAGCATCTCCAGCCCGGTGGGTCACATCGCCGGCGACCTGCGTTCGGGCGCCGAACAGGTGCGCGCAGCCGCGGGACAGGTGGCGGAAACGGGGCAGCAGATGGCCGAGGGTGCCAGCGAACAGGCTGCTGCGCTCGAGCAAATCGCTTCTTCGCTCACCCAGATGACGGCCATGACCCAGCGCAACGCCGGCGATGCCCGCGAAGCCACTGGCCTGATGGAGGAGACGAGCCAGGGTGTGGAACAGGGCCGGTCCGACATGACGGCCATGACCACCGCCATCGACGAGATCCAGGAGTCGGCCGTGGAGACGGCCAAGATCCTCAAGACCATCGACGAGATCGCCTTCCAGACCAACCTGCTGGCCCTGAATGCCGCCGTGGAAGCGGCCCGGGCCGGCGAGGCGGGCAAGGGCTTCGCGGTGGTGGCGGAGGAGGTCCGCAACCTGGCCCAGCGCTCGGCGGAGGCGGCACGGAATACGGCCTCGCTCATCGAGAGGTCGCGGGACAGTTCGCGCCAGGGCGTGGAGTACACGGGCAAGGTCGTCGAGTCGTTCGGTTCCATTTCCGAGAAGGTCGTTCGGGCCACGGATGTGGTGCAGCAGATCGCCCAGGCCAACAGCGAGCAGGCGGAGGGCATCGACCTGATCAACCAGGCGGTGACCCAGGTGGACGAGTCCACCCAGCGCAATGCGGCCAATGCCGAGGAGTCGGCGTCATCGGCCGAAGAGATGAGTGCCCAGGCCGAGGAACTGAACACCGTGGTGTTCACCCTCGAGGGCATCGTCAATGGCGCGGCGGACGCACCCGAGGCCTATGTACCGGTTACGCAAGCGGCCGGTCGGGCGCGGGCGGCCGCCAAGCCAACGGTTGCCGCGCGACCGGTGAAGCATGAAGATTCGGAAGCGGTCGTCATGTTCGAGGAAGACGACGAGTTCCTGAAGATCTAAGGGACGTCCGGGCCGCGAGCCCGGCGCAATCACGGAGGCAGAACCTTGAAACGAATCCACACCATCGCGACCCTGATCGCCGTCGTCGCCTGCTGCGTGGCCGCCACGGCCCCCGCGCAACTGGCGCCCGACGTGTCGGCCGACATCGGCCTGTTCAACAAGTACGTTTGGCGCGGACTGATCGTCAACGACGGTCCCGTACTGCAGCCGGACGCCATGATCGGCCTCGGCGGTGCGAGCATCGGTGCCTGGGCCAACGTGGACGTGGACGACGTCAACGACCGTTCCGGTGAAGTCACCGAGGTTGACACCTGGATCGACTACGGTTTCGGGGTGGGGCTGGCCTCCATCAACGCCGGCTTCGTGCACTACGGCTATCCCGACGCCGGAGGCGACACTTCGGAGCTGTACCTGGTCGGCTCTGCAGGCGTGCTCTTTTCCCCGACCCTGTCCCTGTATCGCGACGTGGACCTGGCCAAGGGCCTGTACGCCAACTTCGCCGTCAGCCACGGCCTGGCGCTCACGCCGGCCCAGACCCTCGACCTGACGGCCGCCGTCGGTTTCGGCGACGACAAGCACAACCAGCACTACTACGCCGGCTCCGGCAGCGGCACGGCCGATCTGGGCCTGACCGCCAGCTGGACCTGGGCGGCGGCACCACTGGTTTCGGTCACGCCCATGGTCACCTATACGACCCTGCTGGGCGACGCCTCCGACGCGGTGGACGCGTCCGGCGCCGACACCAGTGCCGTGGTCTTCGGCGTCATGGCGAGCTTCTCTTTCTAGTCGGAGATTCCACAGACGGCGAAGGGCCCGGCGCATGGCGCCGGGCCCTCGCGTGTGTGGGCGTCGCCCTGGCCCGGATCAGTCCGGGATCCGGTAGCAGATGACCTCCATGTTGGCCTCGGCTGCCTCGTCGTCGGTCTCGGCCTGGCCCTCGGCCATGGACGCGTACATGGCCGGGATGGACCCCTTGATGAGCACGACCATGTCGTCCCTCACCCGGAACAGCTCGTCGTTCAGGGGATCGCCTTCGCAGGCCAGTGCCACCTGGCGCGTGAAGGCGCCGTTCTCGTCGAAGACATCGTAGGTGAGCATGGCGTTGCCGGGGCCGCTCTCGGCGCTGCGGCTGTGCTCCACCCACAGGTTGTTGCCGGCGTCCACGTAGAGGTCGGCGATGGTCGGGGCGCAGTCGTAGATCTCCGTGGGCATGATCTGTCCGCCCCGGTTGGCCCACAGGTCGAAGACGGATTGGATGCGACCGGATTCAAGGTCGGTGCGGGGGCGTTTCTCGAACTCGCGCTCGATGACATGGTGGAGAGCGCCGTCGGGTTCGTAGACGTTGATGGCGAAACGGTCGACGGCCGTGGAGACGTAGACGCGTCCGTCCGGTCCGATGGTCGAGCCGAAGATGACCACATCCAGGATGGTGGACTCACGGATGACCGGGTCGTCGAAGTCGATCACCGATTCGCGGGAGAAGCAGCGGGCCAGTTCGTTGCCGGCGGCGTCGTAGCGGCCGACCTCGAAGGTGCGGACCTGGCGGTTCTCGTCACGGGTCGCACGCTGGATCACGAACATGAGCTGGTCGCCGCAGCTGCGCCCGGTGTAGAGGGCCGTGAAGCCGCCCTCGGTGGCGTCGGCGAAGAAGATATCGCCCAGGGGGGTGCCTTCGGTGTCGATGCGGACGACCTTGCCGGGGAAGCGCTGCAGAATGCCCAGGGATCCGTCCGGCAGGAAGATGGCGTCCAGGGGTTCACGGGTTTCGCCTGGCCCCTCGCCTTCGCGGCTGAGGGTCTTGATGTGCTCACCCGTCGGCGAAAAGACGGGCACTTCGCTCAGCTGCGTGTCGACCAGGTAGACGTTGCCGTCCCCGTCGGCCGTGGCGCGAAAGATGTGGCCGAAGATGACGTCGCCGTCCTCGCCGCCTGCCCGCCACATCTCTTCCAGTTGGACCACTTCGAGACCGGCGGTCGGCTGGGAACCGCTCCGGATGACGGGGGCGTCGCCGGGGGCGGCCTGGTCGGCGAAAGCGGTGGATGCAAATAGACAAACCAGGGACACGAAAATGAGTCGCTGCGTGAACATGGGGACCTCCGGTGTGCCGGCGGGGGGGTGGGGGGGGAATGGCTCGTGAAAGGTTGCTCTCAATAACTACGCCGAGGTGGGGGGGGAGTTGCGTCGGTCTACGGGGAGGAGACGTCGCGGCGGTAGAGATGGAACTCGATCGTCGCCAGCGGCACCTGGGTCCAACCCTCCAGGGGCGGCTCGGCGCATTCCCCACGACTCACAAGGAATACATGACCGCCCTTCCGGTCCGGAGCGATCCTACCGTACCGCTGCAGGGCCGAGTGGAGAGCCCAGTTCTTCATGAGATTCTGGCAGACGGTGACGACGCGCTCGGGACCCGGGTCCGGCGCCACCAGGGATTCCAGGTGGGCGACCATGAGCTTCACGTCGCTGCGCAGGCGCGGGTCGCGGTTGTAGGCGCCCAGGTGGGTTGCCGACCAGGCCACGACCAGGAGCAGGAGCGTGACCGTCACGATCCGCCATGCGCGGATGCCTCGTCCGTCCGGCTCCAACCGCTCGACCGATGAACGGGCCGCCGGCGCGGCCGCCAGGGCCAGGGCCAGGGCCAGGTAGGGGAACGCCGGCACGCCGTAGAAGAGGGACTGGCGCGGGCTGAGGCCCAGGGGCAGGGTGCCTGCCAGGCCCAACAGCAGGAACCACAGGGCCGTGCGCAGGTGCGGTCCAGCCGCGACTGCACGGCCGATCCGTCGCCAGGCCGCGGCCGCCAGAACGACCACGAGCCCGAGGGCGGGCAACAGGGCCTCCCCGAGAGTCACCGCGAAATCGAAAACGTTCTTGTCGCCGCCCCGCGACCCGCCCAGGGTGGCCACCACCTGCTGCTCGTAGTATCGGGAGAGGCCTTCACGGGCCGCGGGCCAGGTCCAGAGCAGGGCGCCGCCGACGGCCAGGACAACCAGCATGATCAGGGTGCCCGCCGCTGCCGGCGCGAACCGCGGGCGTCCCGTGGCCAGGAATGCCAGGCCCGGCGCGGCCAGGGGGAAGAGCCCGACCGGTCCTTTGGCGAGCACCGCCAGGAAGACCGCCGCGCCGGCCGTCGCCAGCCAACCCCAGGCGATACCGTCCCGCTCTCGGGCGCGCACCACGCAGTAGACGGCGCCCAGGATGAAGATCGCCATGGTGTTCTCGAGCATGGCGTTGGCGTAGGACCAGGGCACCTGCGGGTTCAGCAGCCACATGGCCAGCGGCAGCCAGCCACATCGGGCCAGCGTTGGATCATCCCGGTGCAGGCGTCGCCAGATGGCCACCAGGAGACCCGCGCAGGCCGCGAACGTGAGCAGGGAGTAGACCCGCTCGATCCACAGGTGGTCGCCGAAGACCAGGTAGCCCGGCGCCATGAGCCACAGCACCAGGGGTGGATGCTCGTGCCAGGACGGATGGACGGTGGCGCTCAGGTGGGGATGCCACAGGTCGCCCTGGCCGGCGGCCAGGTTGCGGGCCAGGTTGGCGTACACCTCGCCGTCCAGGAAGACGCCCTCGGCCAACAGTGCCGGCAGCAGGAAAGCGGCGGCGTAGGCGGCGGCCAGCAGCCAGAAGGGAATATGGGTGCCACGGAGGTTCATGGCCGGTCCCGGTCGGAGCCCGTCGGTCGTGTGCAGGTGCGCTCCCGGCGATGAACCTGCGCGAAGGTCCAGGATCGCCGCTCACGGCGAACGGGTCAATGGGAGGATGCCCGGTTTCAGTGTTGGGCGGCTGCCTCGACCACGTCCGCGATGGCCTGCATCACGAGGTCGGGTTGCTGCCAGGGTACCCCATGGTTGCTCTCGGTGGCCTCGACCAGGATCGCCCCGGGCATGGCGGCGACCACCCTGTCGTGGGCCGCATGCCACGCCGCGTGTTCCTCCGCCTCGGGCAGGAACTGCTGGCGGCTGCTGATCAGGCGCACGGGAATCCCCTCCGGGACCCGAGTTTCCCGCATGAGGGCCACCTTGGGTCCGAGGCCTTCGGCCATCATGCGCAGGTTCGCCCGTTGCTCGCGGGTCAACTCATCGGATGGCAACTCGGCCAGTTCTCCGGCGCCCATCATGGGATGAGTGTCGCAGTAAGCAACCCCGAGCGCCTCGACGAACTCGCAGTTGAAGGGATCGATGAAGACGATGCCGGCGACCCGGTCCGGGTGGTCGTTGGCGTGCAGGCGCGTCATCCAGCCGCCATAGGAATAGCCCACGAGGATGACCTCGGCGTCGAGGTTCAGCTTGTCCAGGGCGCGCCACAGGCTGTCCGATTCCTCCCGCATGTCACAGGGGATATCCGGCAGGTCGCTCTGCCCGAAACCCGGCCGGTCGTAGGACACGACCGTGGCGCCGGTCTCCGCCGCGACGCGCGCCATGAGGTCCGGCCACTGCCCCGAGTGCATGCCGCCGCCCGCTTCCATGAGGATGACCGGTCCCTCGCCACGGATGATCCGGAAGAAGAGGCGGTAGGATCCGGCGTCGACCAGGTGCTCCTCGGCGGCGGGAGGCAGGCTCGCCGCGGCCATGGATCCGCCGAGAATCCCGCAGGTGAAGACCAGGGCGAACAGTGCACGAGTGAACGGTCGGGCAGGCATCGTGGCTCTCCTCCGGTGTCGCGGCGAGAATCGGCCGACGGGTACGGAACGCATGGGACAGACGCGCTAGTGGGGTGCTGGGTTGCAGACCGTCCCTGACTGGAGGTGGACCGTGCTGGGTATTGGTCCTCTTCGACAACAGGTTGGCGGTTTTCCAGATCGTTCCGGTATTCTATCCGTGACATCGAAACCGATTTTCATTAGCTTTTGAGGCGTTCCGAACGCGATTCCCAGCCCAAGGAGATTGCCGATGATCGTGGGAGTGTTGCGCGAAGCGGCTGCCGGCGAGCGCCGCGTGGCGCTGGTGCCGGCCTCAGTGCCGTTCCTCGCCAAATCCGGCCTGGACGTGGTCGTGGAGAAGGGCGCGGGGGAGGCCGCCGGCTACCCGGACGCCGAATACGCCGCCAAGGGTGCCTCCCTGGCCCCTCGTGACGAGGTGATCAACAAGGCAGCGGTGCTGCTGCAGGTGGACGGCCCCGGCACCGTGCAGGACGCCGACCTGAGCGGACTGAGAAAAGGCCAGGCCCTCATCGGCATGCAGGACCCCCTGGGCAACCCCGAGGGTGCCAAGGCCATGGCCGCCGCCGGGCTGACCGCCTTCTCCATGGAGATGGTCCCTCGCATCACCCGCGCCCAGAGCATGGACGTGCTCAGTTCCATGGCCACGGTCGCCGGTTACCAGGCCGTCCTGGAGGCCGCCGCCCATCTGCCCCGGCTCTTCCCCATGCTCATGACCGCCGCCGGCACCCTGGCCCCGACCAAGGTCTTCGTCGTCGGCGTGGGCGTGGCGGGACTCCAGGCCATCGCCACCGCCAAGCGTCTCGGCGCGGTGGTTGAGGCCTACGACGTGCGCCCGGCGGTGAAGGACCAGGTGGTCTCCGTGGGCGCCAAGTTCGTGGAATTCGATCTGGAGACGGGGGATTCCGAGGACAAGGGCGGCTACGCCAAGGAGCAGTCCGACGACTTCATCCGCCGCCAGCAGGAACAGATGCAGGCGGTGGTGGCCCGCAACGACGTGGTCATCACCACCGCCGCCATCCCGGGCCGAAAGTCACCCGTGCTGGTGACCGAGGCCATGGTCGAGGCCATGGCGCCCGGCTCGGTCGTCGTGGACCTGGCGGCCGAGCGGGGCGGCAACTGCGAGTTGACGTGCAAGAACGAGGTCGTCACCGCCCACGGCGTGACCATCCTCGGTCCCACGGACCTGGTCTCCCGCAAGCCCTACCACGCGAGCCAGATGTTCAGCAAGAACACCGAGACCTTCCTCAAGTCGCTGGTGAAGGACGGGGAATTGGCCCTGGACATGGAGGACGAGGTCGTCGCCGGTACGCTGCTGTGCCGGGACGGCGAGGTCGTCCATCCGCGCCTGTGCGAGATGCTGGGCCTGCCCGTTCCGGCCAAGCCGGCAACCCCGGATACTCCGGACACCCCGGAAGGAGAGTGAGATGGACGCCCTCGTCGCTGCCGTAACCGTGTTCGTCCTGGCCGTCTTCATCGGCTTCGAGATCATCACCAAGGTGCCGCCCACCCTGCACACGCCGCTCATGTCCGGCTCCAACGCCATCAGCGGCATCACGCTCATCGGCGCGGTGATCTCCACGCGCACCGACAATCCCAAGCTGGCGACCATCCTCGGCACCGCCGCGGTGGCCTTCGCCATGATCAACGTGGTCGGCGGGTACATGGTGACTCACCGCATGCTGGACATGTTCAAGGGGAAGAGGTAACGACGTGAGCGATTTCCTCATCGACGCCGGCTGGGTGAACCTGGCCTACGTGGTGGCCTCGATTCTCTTCATCGTCGGCCTCAAGGGTCTGACCCATCCGCGGACCGCCGTACGGGGCAATCTGACCAGCGCCCTCGGTATGCTCCTGGCGGTGGTGGCCACCCTTCTGGCCAACGGCCTGGACTTCCAGTGGATCATCGTCGGCGCGCTGCTCGGCGGCGTGATCGGCCTCGTGGCGGCCACCCGCGTGCAGATGACCCAGATGCCCGAGATGGTGGCGATCTTCAACGGCTTCGGTGGTGGCGCCTCGGTGCTCGTGGCCGGCGCCGCGTTCACCATCGCCGCGGCACCGACCGCCCAGATGACCATCGCGACCGGTATTTCGGGCCTCATCGGCGCCGTGACGTTCACCGGTTCGTTCATCGCCTTCAGCAAGCTTGCCGGGATCATGCCCAGCGGCAACATAGCCTTCCCGGGCCAGAAGATCTTCAATGCCCTCATGGGTCTGGGCGCTCTGGCGTGCGTGGCCTGGCTCACCGTGGACCCTTCGGCCGTCATGGCCTACTGGATCATCGTTGCCATAGCCGCCGTGCTCGGCATGACGTTGACCCTGCCCATCGGCGGGGCGGACATGCCCGTCGTCATCTCACTGCTGAACTCCTACTCGGGCCTGGCGGCCGCCGCCACCGGCTTCGTCCTCATGAACAACGTGCTCATCATCGCCGGTTCGTTGGTGGGCGCTTCGGGCATCATCCTCACACGCATCATGTGCGTGGCCATGAACCGATCCCTGGGGCACGTGCTCTTCGGCACCCTGGGTCCCAGCGCCGACGGTCCCAGCGCCGACGACGTCTACGGCGGCAAGGTCAAGGCCACCGGCCCGGAGGAGGTGGCCATGCTCTTCGACTCCGCCCAGCGGGTGCTCGTGGTGCCCGGCTACGGCCTGGCCGTGGCCCAGGCCCAGCACGTGGTCAAGAACATGGCGGGCATCCTGGAGAGCCGGGGCCTTACCGTCGAGTACGGCATCCACCCGGTGGCCGGCCGTATGCCGGGGCACATGAACGTGCTCCTGGCCGAGGCCGACGTGCCTTATGAGCAACTCCTGGAGATGGACCAGATCAACCAGGAGATCGAGCAGGTGGACGTGTGCCTGGTCGTCGGCGCCAACGACGTGGTGAACCCGGTGGCCCGCACCGATCCCCAGAGCCCTATCGCCGGCATGCCCATCATCGACGTGGACAAGGCCCGCACGGTGGTCGTGGTCAAACGTTCGCTGAGCCCGGGCTTCGCGGGCATCCCCAACCCGCTCTTCGCCGCCGACAACTGCCTGATGATGTTCGGCGACGGCAAGAAGGCGCTCCAGGAGCTGGTGGAGGCCCTCAAGGAGAACTAACCGGGATTCAGCGCACGAACGACGAGGGCGATTCGCTACGGCGGGCCGCCTTTTTCGTGTCCGTCGGCGTCTCGGCACCCGCCTGAACATGAATAGTCAAGTGGTCGAACTTTCCGTCGAATACGATAGGCGCAGGGCGCATGGGGCAAATGACGTCCGCGACATGGATTATCGGATTTCCGGGGAGGTCCCGACGTGCAACCTCGCTCTCGCCCCCTGTTCATTGCCATGGCCCTGTTGGGCCTGACGCTGCTGGCGTCCGTGGTACCGGCCCATGCCCTCAGCCCGGGTCGCGACGCCAACCAGTACGGCGTCGACCAGTGGGATTCGCTCAAGGGCCTGCCCCAGAGCTCGGCCCAGGCGATCATCCAGACCGCCGACGGCTACATCTGGATGGGGACCCAGGGCGGTATCGTGCGCTTCGACGGCGTGCGGTTCACCCTCTTCGATTCCACCAACACGCCGGCCATGCGCCAGGACGAGATCCGTGACATGGCGATCGCCGCTGGCGGCGGCCTGTGGATTGCGACCAACGGCGGCGGCCTGTTGCGCTACGACGGCCACGAATTCGAGGTCATGAGCGGCGACGACGGCCCGAGCCACACGGCTCCCGTCCTCTGTCTGGCCAACGGCCCCTCGGGAGTCCTGTGGATCGGCACCCTGGACGAGGGCCTGTTTCGGGCCCGCGGCAACCGCCTGGACCGCGTCGATTTTCCCGCGGACCGGATCGCCGACGGCGTGCTGGCGGTGGCCGAATGCGCCGACGGCACCCTCTGGGTCGGCACGAACCGGGGCCTGATCAAGCGGACGGCCGCGGGCTGGTCCGACGAGGCCCTGCCCGGTTCCCGTCCCGACCCCACGGTCCATACCCTCTTCGCCGACACGGACGGTACCGTGTGGGTCGGCACCCGCGAGGCGGTCGTGGCACTGGGCGACGACGACGTCCGCGTATTCGGACCGCCCGACGGCCTGGCCTGGGAGAACATCCAGACCATCATGCGGGACCGGGAGGGTGTTCTCTGGGTGGGCACCTACGGCACGGGCCTGCACCGTCTGCAGGACGGCGCGCTCCACCACTTCGTGCACCGGAACATCCCGGTGACCACCTCGGTCCACGATCTCTTCGAGGACCGCGACGGCTCCCTGTGGGTCGGGTCCTTCCAGTACGGCGCCTTCCGCCTGCGCGACACCTCCTTCTCGGCCATGGACGCCAGCGGTCCCCTGTCGGACGACGACGTGCGCGCCATCTGCAAGGCCCACGACGGTAGCTACTGGATCGGTGTCGGCTCCTTCGGTGTCGAGCGCGTCCACGGCGACCAGGTGACCCGCTACACCCACGAGGACGGGCTGCCCACCTCCACGGTCCACGCCATCTGCGAGACATCCGACGGCTCCGTGTGGCTGGGGACAGAGGGTGGAGCCACCCGTGTTCGCGACGGCGTGCTGCGCACCTTCACCACCGCCGACGGTCTGGCCCACGACAGCATTCGCGCCCTCTACGAGGACAGCCGCGGTCGCCTGTGGATCGGCACCAAGGGCGGCGGCGTCAGCTGCTACGTGAACGGCATTTTCACCAACTACTCGGTGGAGGACGGCCTGCCGTCGACCATCGTGCGCTGGATCCACGAGGACCGCTCCGGACGCATCTGGGCGGCTGCCGAGCAGGGCGTGGCCGTCTGGCAGGGCGACCATTTCCGCGAGGTGGGAGCCGACCTGGGCATGTCCGGCCACTACTACTGCCACGTCCTGGAAGACAGCGAAGGCATCTTCTGGTTCGCCACCTACGGCAGCGGCGTCGTGCGCTACGACGGCAAGCGGGCCGACATCATCTCCGTGGAAGACGGACTGTGGGACAGCAAGCTCTACTCGGTGGTCGAGGATCGCCAGGGCCGCCTGTGGATGCCCTGTAACCGGGGCGTCTTCGCCGTGGACAAGCGCGACGTGCGGCTCTACCTGGAGAACGGCCGTGCCACCATCTCCACCGCCAACTTCGGGCCCCACAACGGGTTCCCTTCCAACGAATGCAACGGTGGCGCCCAGCCTTCCTGCTGGCAAGAGGAGGACGGTCGCATCTGGATCGCCACCAACGGCGGCGCGGTGCTGGTGGATCCGGAAACGGTGAAGTCCGATCCGACACCGCCGACGGTCGTGATCGAGGGCATGCAGGCCGACGGCGTGGATTACGGGCGCCGAGTCGAGCCCCATGTGCCGGCCGGCCGGCGCGACGTGCAGATCACCTACACGGGTCTGAGTTTCCGCAACCCCCAGGCCATCACCTTCCGTTACATGCTCGAGGGCTTCGACGACGACTGGATCGAAGCGGGCCGGCGCCGCACCGCCTACTACACGACCCTGCCGCCCGGGAACTACCGCTTCCGGGTCGCGGCGGCCAACGCCGACGGCATGTGGTCCGAGGAAGGCGCGGTTCAGAACTTCGAGTTGGCCCCGTACTTCTACGAGACCACCGCGTTTCGTCTGCTCTGCTCGGCCGTGGTCGGACTGCTGGTCCTGGCCGTGTACCGCTGGCGCTCACGCAACATGCACCGGCGCCAGGAGCAGCTGGAACAGATGGTGGACGAGAAGACCGCCGAACTGGCGTCGGCCAAGGAAGCGGCCGACGAGGCCAACCGCGGCAAGAGCCAGTTCCTGGCCAATATGAGCCACGAGATCCGCACGCCCATGAACGCGGTCATCGGCATGACCGGCCTGCTGCTCGACACCACGCTGGACAACGAACAGGTGGGCTACGCGCGCACCGTGCGCACCAGCGCCGAGTCGCTGCTCCAGATCATCAACGACATCCTCGACTTCTCCAAGATCGAGGCCGGCAAGCTCGAGATGGAGCTGCTCGACTTCGACCTGCGCTCGGCCGTGGAGGACGTGGCCGACATGATGGCGGGCCAGGTCCACGAGAAGGGCCTGGAGTTCGTCTGCCACATCGACCCGGACGTGCCGACCTGGATGCGTGGCGACCAGGGCCGGCTGCGCCAGATCATCCTGAACCTGGTCGGCAACGCCCTCAAGTTCACGGAGCAGGGCGAGATCCAGATCCGTGTCTCCCTGGAGAAGGGCGACGTGAAGACGGCGACTCTCCGCTTCGAGGTCATCGACTCGGGCATCGGTATTCCCGAGAGCCGGCGCCACCGCCTCTTCCGTTCCTTCTCCCAGATCGACGCCTCGACCACCCGCCGGTTCGGCGGGACCGGTCTCGGCCTGGCCATCTCCAAGCAGCTGGCTGAGAAGATGGGCGGCGCCATCGGTGTGGACAGCCACGAGGGGGAGGGTTCGACCTTCTGGTTCACGGCCGTCCTCGAACGCGAGCCGGACCGGGTGGAGCACACGCCCGTCATGCCGGTGGACCTGCGCGACAAGCGCGTCCTGCTGGTGGACGACAACCGCACCAACCTGGACATCATTTCCGCCCAGGTGGAAGCCTGGGGCTGTCGCACCTGCTCGGCCACGGGGGCCGAGGAGGCCCTGCTGCTCATGCGGGACGCGGTGGAAACAGGCGATCCATTCACGGTCGTCGTCACCGACCACATGATGCCCGACGTGGACGGGGAGGACCTGGGCCGGGCCATCAAGGGCGATGCGGCCCTGAAGGACGCCGTGCTGATCATGCTCTCGTCCGGCGGCATGGGCGACGACGCCCGGCGCATGCGGGAGATCGGTTTTGCCGCCTATCTCACCAAGCCGGTCAAGCGGCTCAGCCTGTTCGAGACCCTGGTCACGGCCCTGGGCGGCAGCGTCGGCGAGTCGGCGGACCCCCAGGCTCCCCGCGAAGTGCAGATCTCCGAGGTTCCGGCCGAGATCAAGGACCGGGCTCGTGTCCTGCTCGTGGAGGACAACTCGGTGAACCAGCGCCTGGCCGTGCGACTGCTGAAGAAGTTCGGCTACACCGCCGACACGGTGAGCAACGGCAAGGAAGCCGTGGACGCCCTGAAGCTCATTCCTTACGACGTGGTGCTCATGGACATCATGATGCCCGTAATGGACGGTTTCGAGGCCACGCGTATCATTCGTGATCCCAAGTCCCAGGTGCTCGACCATGACGTGCCCATCGTCGCCATGACGGCCCACGCCATGACCGGCGATCGGGAACGCTGCCTCGACGCGGGCATGGACGGCTACATCTCCAAGCCGATCCGCGCCAAGCGCCTGGAGGAGGCGGTGGACAAGCACGTGATGGCGCGGCGGGGGCAGCCGGTGGGTTGACCGGGGCGGATCATTGTTGAACGTGAAGGGAGGGCCCCACGGGGCCCTCCCTTCGTTCCGTCAGCTCCGATCTCAGCGTCTGCCGAAGCGCGCCGCCGTCTTGGTGAATCTCGGCGGAATCCGCCATACTTCCGTCTCTTCCCAGTCCCCGCCATCGATCTCGACCTCGCGGGAGACCGTGCGCAGTTCCCCGTAGGTCGGCGCGTACCAGATCGAGTCGGTCTCGGTGAACGCGTGCACCCAGGAATTGCCGTCCCGGAACTCGACCTGGAGCTCGCGGAAGACCGACCAGGCGTCGGCGATGTAGATCGCCGGCCCGTCGACGGGATAGTCGGCGCGCCCGATCACGCGGCCCGAGAGAGTGGCCCGGAAGGTGCCCTCGCCCGGGATTTCGACCTGTGTCGTCGACTCCCAGGTGCCGGGGGACAGGGGCAGGGGCAGTATGGTCAAGGGCGTGTCGAAGACATTGGCCTTGGAGAGGTCCTCGAAGGCCAGCCACTGCAGGGCGCCGCCGGTCTGCCGGAACTCCTCCCAGTCCCCGGTGGTGGTGGCGAAGTCCCAGTCCTCGTATTCGACTTCGCGGTAGGAACCGCCAGGCTGGTCCTCCACCTGCACATACTCGTTGAAACTATCCGTGCCGAGCGGAATGGCGCTGCCTCCTTCACCCCAGGCCACGTCGTACTCGTCGACGTACTGCATGCCGTCGTCGGCCGGGATATAGTCGGCGGCGCCGGCGATCTTGATCTCGTAGGTGTAGGGTGTGGTCTGGGCGTTTCCGGCCAGGTCCTCGAACCCGTCGAACGTCACCTCGATGGGCATGCCGCTGGGCAGGCCGCTGGGCAACGGAACCGTCAGCACGGTACCGCCGTCGGTCCAGAAGGGCTCGATCTCCATCTGTTGCATCATGAAGTAGAAGGCCAGATTCCAGGCCACCGGTTCGAGCGTCTCCTGGTTGACGGGTTCCGAGAAGGTCAGCCTGATGAAGCCCTTGTCGGCCGACACGCTGGTCGCGCCGTTGGTCGGGTCGGTCGCGATGATCGACGGTGCCGTGTTATCCACCTCGGCGCCGGTGGTGAAAGTGAGGTGCTCCGTCGCCGCCAAGTGGCGTCCGCCGTCGGACGCCAGCGACGTACCGATGACGACGGTGAACTCCGTGTCCGCCGGGAGCGAACCGTCCGGGTCGAGCAGTAGCTGGCCGTCGCCGATCTCGTCGTGGTCGTAACTGTAGTCGGCCTTGGGCATGGAGTCGTCGGTGATCCGGATGGCGGCCGCGACCGTGGCCGTGTTGATCTCCTCGGAGAAGTTCAGAAGGATGCTGGCGTCGCGATTGACGCCGGTGGCCCCATCGGCGGGCGTCGTGCCGATGAGCAACAGTTCGGTCGAGGACCAGGTCCAGAAAGAGAAGACACGGTCGGCGGCGAGGGCGTTGCCGGCCTCGTCGGTCAGCGCCGTGCCGACGGTGCAGGTGATCTCGGTACCCTCGGGCCAGTCCGTGTGGCCGACCGCGAGCAGGCGATCGGTGTACCAGACGGATCCGGTCACGGTACCGGCCGAGAGGGTGACGGCGCCGTCGGCGCTGTCGGGATCCATGGCCTCGCTGAAGACGACGATCACGCTGTCGTCGACGGCAACCGCTCCTTCCGCGCCCGCAGGATCGGTGCCGAGCACCTCGGGCGGTGTGGTATCGGCTTCGGGCTTGGCGGGATCGTCATCGTCGGAACAGGCGCCCAGCCAGCCCAGCACGAGGACCAGGCAGAGGGCGGGTACGAGCCAGCGCGGGATATTCATGGTGAGTCGCCTCCCCGGGCGGCCGGAGACCGCCCTATTAGTCCGTGAAACGAGTGCTCTCTAGAGATCGGAGACGGCGCGCAGGCGCCGCTCCTGGAGTAGGATTATCACGTCGGCGGCGATTTGGCACAGGTTGATTTGGATCTCCGCAGGAGAGCAAGGAACCCGCGTGATTCCGGCGCCGGGCCCGCCGCCGGTGGCGCCGGGCAGGATAGGGGCGAAGAAGGAGGGCCCCGGGGGGCCCTCCCATCGTCGGGTCGTGGTCGCGCAGCCGCTAGCGAAGCTCGAAGCGCTTGTTCATCGCTTTCCTGTCGCCCCACATGAACTCGAAGAACTCGTAGCGGATGCTCTCGCTTCTCGTCCAGGAGTTGTCTTCGTGATCCTCCTCGTAACCCAGCTCGAAGGTCCGACCCAGTCCAGGCGCGTAGACCGTCAGGTAGCTCAGCTCCAAGACCAGCGCATCCTCCAGACGGACCTCGATCTCCACCTCCACCGGCCAGGCGTCGGCGATGAACCCGCCTCTCATGAAGCTGTCGAGGGGGAAGTCCGTGCGTTCGTAGACCTCGCCGGCGACGCTGATGTCGTAGACGCCCTCGCCGGGCACGTCCAGGGTCGTCGACTGCGTCCAGGTGCCTTCGCCGATGGGCAACGGCAGCATGGTGATCGGGTCTGCGAAATCGTAGCTCTTGGAGGGGACGATCTCCTCTTCCCAGCCCAGCCACTGGAAGGCGGAGGAGGTCTCGCGGTACGCCTCCCAGGCGCCGTTGGTGAATCGGAAGGGATCCTCGCCCGGACCGGCCTCCCGGTACTCGACCTCGCGATACCCGCCGCCGGTCTGGTCCGCTATCCGGAACCAGCGTGACTCGTTGTCGGTGGCCGGTCGGGTGGGGTCGCCGAGATCGCCGAACTCCTTGTCGATGCCCTCGATGTAGTAGGAGCCGTCCTGGTGGACCAGGTAGTCGGGAGACCCCGCCACCTTGACCTCGTAGTCGAACCCGGCGGTCTGGACGTTGCCGGCCATATCTGAGAATTCGGCGAAGGTGAAGGCGAGCGGCGTGCCGGCCGGCAGGGGGCTGCGGATGCTCATGGTCAGCACGGTGTGGTCGGCGCTCCACTCCCATCCCCAGGCCTCGTTCAGTTCCATCGCCAGCATGAAGCTCCAGTTGTACTCGGTGAACTCCAGCGAATCGTCGCCGATGGGTTCGTTGAAGGTGATCCGCACATAGCCCTGATCGGCGGGAACGTTCGTCGTGCCGTCTGCCGGTTCGATGGATACGACGGTCGGCGGCATGGTGTCCCGCTCCGTGCCCGTGGTGAAGGACAGCAGGTAGGAGTCGACCGGGTTCTTGCCGTTGCTGGAACTCAGCGACGACGGGATCCAGACGTAGATCAGGGTCTCGGCCGGCAAGTCGGCGTCCGGTACCAGGCGGTACGAGCGGTACTCGACCTCCTCGACCGTGAAGCCGAAGTTCACCTTGTCCGTGTTGCCGTCCTTGGTCACGAGGATATCCGTGAGGATCACACGGCTCTCGATCTCGCTGGTGTATACCGGATCGGAGAAGTTCAGGATGACGCCGGCGTTGAGATCGGCGCCCGTGCTACCGTCACCGGGAGTCATATTCACGAGGATGAGGTCGGGGGAGGTCGTCAGCCACTCGGCCGTGTACGCGTCGGCCAGGGCATTGCCCGCCGCGTCGGTCAGGCCGGTCCCCACCGTCAGCGAGACGGTGGCACCCTCGGCGAAATCCGTGTGGGCTACCTCGATGATCCGTTCGGACCGCCAGAAGGTGCCGGTGATCGTGCCGCCGGTCAGCTGGAGGTTGCCGGCGGCCGAGTCCTCGTCCATGGCCTCGTTGAAGATGATCTGCAGGGTTTCGTCCACGTCCATGTTGGTGGAGCCGGCCTCAGGCCGGGCCGAGATGACGATGGGCGCGGTGGTGTCCTTCTCGGCCGGCGGAGCGGCCGGATCGTCGCTGTCGGAGCAGGCCCCCAGCCAACCAGCGACAAGCAGCATGCAGAGAACGGAAAGCAGAATTCGAGTGATCTTCATGGATGGTTCCTCCTCGGGCAGCTGAGCGCCGCCCATGACGTCTCTGTTCGAACTTCCCCACGTCTCGTCGGCGCCGTATCGTCGACGCGGCGCTTGGAAGATGACTATCATGTCCTTGTGGATCTGGCACCAATTGATTTCGCGTATTCGAATGGAGTTCCCATGCGCCTCATCGCCCTGCTCTTCGCCCTCGTTTTCACCTTGCCCGCCGCGGCGACGGAGGAGGACCCCGACCCCTTCGCCACCGTGGAAATCGCCACCACCCCCCTGGCCGACGACCTGGCCATGCTCGAGGGCGCCGGCGGCAATCTCGTTGTGGCCTGGGACGATGCCGGCGCCTTCCTGGTGGACGACCAGTACGCCCCGCTCACCGGGCGTATCCTGGCCGCCATCGGGGAACTCACCGACCGCCCCGTGCGCTTCGTCCTCAACACCCACTGGCACTTCGACCACACGGGCGGCAACGAGAACCTGGCCGGCGAGGGATGCCTGCTGTTCTCCCACGACAACGTGCGGCGACGGCTGGCGGTCGACCAGTTCATTGCCTTCCTGGACCGGGAAGTGCCCGCCTCGCCGCCGGCGGCCCTGCCGGTCGTCACCTTCAGCGACTCGCTCACCTTCCATCTGGGCGTGGGCCAGGTGCGGGTCTTCCACGCGCCCCACGCCCATACGGACGGCGACGGCATCGTCCATTTCGTGGACCGGGACGTGATCCACGCGGGCGACACGATCTTCTTCGGCCTCTACCCCTTCATCGACACGTCCGCCGGCGGCTCCATCGACGGGGTGATCGCTGCCGTGAAGGCCATGCGGGCCCTGTGCGGCCCCGATACGCGGATCGTCCCGGGCCACGGACCGCTCATGACGCCGGCCCAGCTGGACGAGTACCTGGCCATGCTCACGGGTGTGCGGGAGGCGGTGGTGGTGCTGAAGGATGCCGGGATGTCCCTGACCGAGGTCCAGGCCGCCGGACCGGCCGCGCCGTGGGACGAGGCCTGGGGGCAGGCCTGGCTCACCTCCGACCAGTTCGTGGAGCTCGTCTATGCGTCCCTGCCGGGGGGAGCGGACTGAGACGGCCTGATCCCGGGTCGCCCAGGGCTTCGCTACGGCTTTCGCCCGGCGGGTTCAGCGACTATCTTACCGGCGATGCAACGACGGCGTCCGCCGGTCCCGCGGCCTTCCGCGGGCGGGAGGGTGGGCACCTTTTTCGGCGCGGATGATTCCGCGAGATAATTCGCGCGAAGGAGGCGGGATCATGGAGAATCCCTGGAACAACGAAGCAGTTGGCGAACTGTACCGGCAGAAGGTCGGTCTGGCTGAGATGCTCAAGGGCGGCGTCATCATGGACGTCACCAACGCCCAGCAGGCGAAGATCGCCGAGGAGGCCGGCGCCGTGGCCGTCATGGCCCTCGAGCGCATTCCCTCGGACATCCGCAAGACCGGTGGTATCGCGCGCATGTCCCAGCCGGGCATGATCAAGGAGATCCAGGCCATGGTCTCCATCCCGGTCATGGCCAAGGTCCGCATCGGGCACTTCGCCGAGGCCCAGATCCTCGAGGCCCTGGGCGTGGACTTCATCGACGAGTCCGAGGTGCTGACCCCGGCGGACAACGAGAACCACGTCTACAAGCACGACTTCAAGGTGCCTTTCGTGTGCGGTTGCCGGAACCTGGGCGAGGCCCTGCGCCGTATAGGCGAGGGCGCGGCCATGATGCGCACCAAGGGCGAGGCCGGCAGCGGCGACGTGGTCGAGGCCGTCACCCACATGCGCGCGGTCACCGAGGGCATCCGGCGCCTGCAGATGATGCGCACGGACGAACTCATGGCCGAGGCCAAGCGCCTGGGCGCGCCCTACCACGTGGTGGTGGAGACGGCGGAGCTGGGCAAGCTCCCGGTGCCGAACTTCGCCGCCGGCGGTATCGCCACCCCGGCCGACGCCTCGCTCATGATGCAGCTGGGCGCCGAGACCGTCTTCGTGGGCAGCGGCATCTTCGCCAGCGAGGATCCGGCGCCGCGGGCCAAGGCCATCGTCGACGCGGTGACCTTCCACGACGATCCGGCCAAGCTCATGGAGGTGTCCATGAAGCTGGGCGAGGCCATGAAGGGCCGCGCGGTCAACGAGATGGACGAGAGCGAAAAGATGGCGGGCCGGGGCTGGTAACTGCCTTCCCGCACGATCCACGGCCCGGCCGGCGCGCCCCGCCGGCCGGGCCGTTTCCGGAGTTGTGATGTCCCTTCCGGTCGGTCTGCTCGCCCTCCAGGGCGATTTCGAAATGCACCGCCAGGCCCTGGCGGATCTGGGTCACGAGACCCGTTTCGTGCGGCGTCCGGCCGAACTGGCCGAGGTGTCGGCCCTGGTCATTCCGGGGGGCGAGTCCACGACCCTCACCAGACTGGTGGCCCGGGCCGGTCTGGCCGATCCCCTGCGCGCCTTCGCCTCGGAGAGACCGGTGCTCGGCACCTGCGCGGGCCTGATCATGCTCAGCAGCGAACTGGCCGGCGAAAAGCAGGGCGACTTCGGCGTCGAACCCCTGGGCATCCTCGATTGCGTGGTGTCCCGCAATGCCTATGGCCGCCAGATCGATTCCTTCACCGCCCCGGTGGACGCCACCGCCCTCGACGGCGATTCGGCCCCCGTGCGCGCGGTCTTCATCCGGGCTCCCCGCATCATGGCGGTCGGGGCGGGGGCCCAGGTCGTCGTCACCCACGAAGGCGAACCGGTGGGCGTGCGGCAGGGCGCGGTCCTGGGCCTGACCTTCCATCCGGAACTGACGTCGGACCGACGCCTGCACCGGGCCTTCCTCGAACTCGGCGGCTAGGCTTTTCCTTGGAACCCGGATCCCGTATCTTCAGAAGGGAACCGGTTCGAGGCGACCCGGCCGGCCAGGAATGGACGGGACCCATGCAGCGACTTTCGACGCCGTCGGCGGCGCTCCTCGCCGTGACGGCGATCTCCTTGTTGTTTCTCGGCAGTTGTGGCGAAGACGACCCGGCGGAACCCCGCGAGGACCCGTGCGCCATCGCCTTCACCTATCCGGACCCGGGCACCATGCACCTGTCAGGAGAATCCGTGAATCTGCGCTGGCACGCGGCCGGCGGCGGTCGCGTACGCGTGGCTCTGCTGCGGGCGGGCTCGGAGCAGGGAGAGATCATCGCCGGGACCGACAACGATGGGTATTACCAGTGGACGGCCACGACCATGGGCGGGCCCTCGGCGGACGACTACGCCGTGACGGTCGCGTCCCTCGACGAGGCAGCCTGCGCCGATACCCTCGGTCCGCTGCGGTTGGTCGACGTCAGCAACTGCGGGATCGATCCGGCCATCCGCGCGACCGAGGTCGCCGAAGGCGACGACCTCCTGATCCAGTGGACGAGCGGCAACACGAGCGGGACGGTGGACATCGACCTGTTCTACGGCCCCCTCGAAGGTGATCTCATCGCGCCTCTCGCCGGCGGTACCCCCGACGATGGCGAGTACCTGTGGGAGAACGTGGATTCCTTCCACCACGGCACCGGCGATCTCTACTACGTGCGCATCGGTGATGCCCGTGTTCCCACGTGCTTCGGGACGAACGCGATCCCGTTCACCATCGTCGACGAAGATGTCTGCGTCATCGACGTCCGCACGCCGCCGGCATACTCGACCTACGACGAAGGCGACGTGCTGGAGATCGAATTCTCTTCCCAGCGGAGCTCGGGCTCCCTGGACTTTCGCCTCTACGCCGGATCGAGCACACCGCTGGACTTTATCGCCCTGCGCGTTCCGGTATCGGAGACCTCGGTGACCTGGCGGATCACCGTCGATGACGACTACACGGGTCCGGACAACATGTACCGGGTGCTCGTCTACGATACGGAGGACAGCTACTGCCGCGGCTTCAGTCCGCAGTTCTCCATCACCCGCACTCCCTGATCGGCCCGGCATGCCGGTACTACCGTGGCCGGGTTCGATCGGCTATATTCACCGTTGGTCCGTTCCACGGCGACCGGGGCGGCGAGACAAGGAAGGTACCGATGCGTCGAATGATCCAGGTTACGGCGACTCTCGTCTGTGGGGTTCTCTTCGTCCTTTCCGCGGGCTGTGGCGGCAGCGACGACCCGGCCGATCCCGGCGACCCCAGTTGCAGCATCGAATTCACATCCCCGGCGTCGGGCGTTTCGTTCAATACGGGCGATACGGTGAACCTGCGCTGGAACGCCTCGGGTGGCGGCGATGTCCGCCTCAGTCTGGTCAAAGCGGGCGCGGAACAGAGTGAGATCGCCGCAGCCACTCCCAACGACGGCTACTATAGCTGGACGGCATCCACCCTGGGCGCCGCCAGCGGCACGGACTTCGGTCTGGCCCTCACCCACACGACGAATGATTGCGCCGATACGCTGGCGCTCTCCTTGGTGAACACCGCCGGCTGCACCTTCACGGTCGATACGCCGGACACGACCTACGAGGGCGACGACGTGGTGTTGACCTGGACCAGCATGAACACGACCGGCACGGTGGACGTGGAGCTGTGGTACTTCACCGTGGACGACTACCGGATCACCCAGTTGGCCATCGATACCCCCGACGACGGCGAGTTCCTGTGGGAGAACGTGGATTCCTTCCACGAGGGTACGAGCGATTTCTTCGCCATCCGCGTCTATGACGCCGAGGTGGACGGTTGCTTCGGCGCTTCGGATCCGTTCCGCATCGTGGACGACAACGTCTGCGAGTTCTCCTTCCACGAACCTCTGTCCTCGTCCGTGTACGACGAGGGCGGCCAGATGCGCATCCGGTTCAGCGGTCACAACGATACGGGTAACGTCGACTTCTTCCTCTACGAGGGCTACGTGAACCTGGTGGCGTACATCGCCAACGACGTGCCCACCTTCGATGGCGAGTACATGTGGACCATCGACGTACCGGACGGCTATACGGGTCTCCCAACCACGTTCCGGGTGAAGGCCGTGGACTCGAACGACGAACACTGTACCGAGTTCAGCCATATGTTCACCATCAACCTGGCCAAATGAACGATGCCCCGGAACGCCTGGAGGTGGTGGTCCGGGGACGAGTCCAGGGCGTGGCCTTCCGCTGGTACACCCAGCGGGAGGCCCGGCGCCTGGGACTGACCGGCTGGGTGCGCAACCGGCCCGACGGTTCGGTCCGGCTGGTGGCCGAAGGGCCTCGCGCGGTCCTCGACCAGCTCTGGGCGTGGCTCGCCCACGGTCCCGACCGGGCCCGGGTCGACCAGCGTGAGCAGCACCGGGGCGAGGCCTCGGGACGATTCACCGATTTCACCATCGACGGCTGAAGGCGCATGCCATGGACCCCACCCGCCCCCTCCTTATCGCCCTGGACATGGACGGCACCCTGGTTGACACCGAGGTGGACGATACCCTTGCAGCCCGGGAAATCGAGGCTCTGGAGGCGGCCCGGTCCGCGGGCCATGTGGTGGCCGTCTGCACGGGTCGGAACCTGCCGTCGTTGACCAACCTGTTGGAACGGTCCGACTGGTTTCCCGACGACCTGCCGATGGTCCTGCTCAACGGGGCGGTCATATGGGCCGGCCTGCCGCGCCGCGAACTGCTGCGCCGGGAACTGGACGGCGAGACGGTCCGCGAGATCATCGGCTACCTGCGCCATTTCGACACCGTGCCCATGGTGTACGGCACCGACGAGGACGACGGCATCCTCCACTACGAGGACCGGCCCCTGAACCCCATCCAACAGCGCTACCTGGACGTGCGCCGGAGCACGGTGGGCCGTCTGCAGGCCGTCCCCGACCTGTTGGCGCTGGACTGGCGGCGGGCCATGGAGGTCGGGACCATCGACGAGCTGGTCAAGGTGCGGCCTCTGTGCGAGGCCCTGGCCACGGAGATGGCCGGGCGCGTGAAGGTCATCGACACCCTCTCCCTGCTGGGGGACGGCGCCTACGGCTGGGCGGAGGTCTTCCACCCCGAGGCGGGCAAGGGGCACGCCCTGCGGGAATTGGCTGCCCACTGCGGCATTCCCCTAGCCCAGACGGTGGCCGTGGGTGATAATTTCAACGACCTTGACATGTTCGAAGTGGCAGCGTTGAGCGTCGCCATGGGGAACAGCCCGGCGGACGTCAAGGGGCAGGCCGATCACGTGACCGGCGCCGTGCAGACCGGCGGGGCGGCGGCCGTGCTGACGGCCATGGCGGCGGGCGAGATCCCGGCCCTCCGGAAGGACGTGCAGCCATGAATTCACCGGACCACGAGAACGTCTCGGCCAGGCGGGGGCATGCCTCCGGCGCCGAGGACCCGGCGGCAGAGCCCCGGGAGCGCCCGGGAACGGACCAGCTCCTGGACGAGACCGGTCTGCGGGACATGGGCTACGCCATGGTGGACCTGGTCGTGGAGTACCTCAAGGGCCTGGAGGGGCGGCGGGTGTACGGTCCCCTCTCGCCCAAGGGTCTGGACGAGATGTTCGCCGAGCCCCTGCCCGAGGAGGGCGTGCCGTTCAAGGAACTGGTCCGGGACCTGCGGACGCGCGTCTTTCCCAACACCATGGCCATCGGCAGCCGCCGGTACTTCGGCATGATGAACCCGGCGCCGCTGCCCGTGGCGGTCTTCGCCGAGGCCATCTGTGCGGCCATGAACCAGAACGCCGCCTCCTGGCGCCACGCGCCGTCGGGCACGGCTATCGAGAAGACCGTGATCCGCTGGCTGTGCGACCTCTTCGGCCTGCCCGAGAACAGTTTCGGCACCTTCGTCGCCGGCGGTTCCATCGCCAACATCACGGGCCTGAAGCTGGCCATCAACCGTTCCCTGGGCCGCACCCTGGCCAACCTGGACCAGACCGAGCCTCCGGGGCCCGACCTGGCACGCCTCACCTTCTACGTTTCCAGCCAGGGGCACTACAGCTTCGAGAAGGCGGCCGATCTGCTGGGCCTCGGCCCCGCGCAACTGCGCAAGATCCCCCTGGACGATCTCTACCGCATCGATCTGGTCGCCCTGGAGAAGACCCTCGTAGCCGACAAGGCCGGCGGCCTGGAGCCCAGTTGCATCATCGGCATCGCCGGCACCACCAACACCGGCAGCATCGACAAGCTGGCCAAGCTGGCGGACTTGGCCCAACGGTACGGTTGCTGGTTCCACGTGGACGCGGCCTACGGCGGCGCGGTGGTCCTGACGGAGATGTACAAGACCATGCTGGCGGGCATCGAGCGCGCCGACTCCATCACGGTCGACCCCCACAAGTGGTTCTACATGCCCTTTGCCGCGGGGGGGATCCTCGTGCGCGACGGCGACTTCCTGCGCCACAGCTTCCTGGTCCACCCCGAGTACTACATGGAAAAGGCCCAGCGGGAGGAAGGCGGTTCGGCCCTGGACGCCAAGGGCAAGCTACTGGATCGACGCGGCTTCCACGAGGGCGACAAGGTGAACTTCTTCCAGTACGGCGTGCAGGGCAGCCGGCGCCTGAGCGCCCTGAACCTGTGGATGGCCTTCCGCACCGTGGGCCGCCGCCGCTACGCCGAGTGGGTGGAGAAGGACATCGAACTGGCTCGGATCCTGGCGGCCCGCATGCGCCGCCAGCCGGACTTTCATATCCTGGGTCCGAACACCCTCGGCGTCTGCAACTTCCGCTGGGAACCCCGGAACGATGCGGACGCCGCGCTGTATGACGACGAGGCCAACGACCAGCTCAACCGCGACCTGCAGGCGCGCGTGGAGCGGGAGGGTGACGCCTGGTTCAGCTTCACCAAGCTGGACGGCCGCGTGGCCCTCCGGGTGAACATCGAGAACCGTTGCATGGAGCAGACCGACATCGAACGGCTCGTCCAGCTCATCCGCCGGACCGCCGACGACATCCTGGCCGAACGCCGCTGAGCCGCGAAGCCCGCGACGATCAAGGCCCTCGACGAAGGAGACCGCCCGTGAGGAAGACAGTCATCGCCCTGGCCCTGGTGGCCGCCCTGGCCACCGCCGCCGCCGCTGCCCTGAAGGGATCCGCCGACGTGGTGGGCGTGGAGCCCGTCCAGGTGTCCGTCCAGGCCTCCGCCGGACAGCGCGTGCAGCTGGACGTGAAGCTGGACATCGAACGCTCCTGGCATCTCTATGCCCACGGTGACACCAACTTCATCGGCGTGAACCTGGTACCCGCCGAGGATTTCCCCCTGGCCGATTTCCGGGCCGAGTATCCCAAGGGCCACGAGGGCGAGTTCTTCGACATGAAGGTGTGGATGCTCGAGGGCAAGAACACCATCGAGGCCTCGGCGCTCGTCCCGGCCGGGTTGGACGCGGGCCGGCACGCCCTGGATCTTCTCCTGACGGTCCAGGCCTGCGACGACAAGACCTGCCTCGCCCCGGTCGACGTGCCGGTGAAAGTGACCCTGATCCTCCAGTGACGGAAACGCTCACCATCTACGTGGGCGGCCTGCCCGATGACGTGACCGCGGACGAGTTCCGCGGTCTCTTCGCGCCTTTCGGTGCGGTGGCCGAGGCCACTCTGATCCTGCACGACGACGGCCGGCCCCGGGGTTTCGGCTTCATCGTCATGGCTCAGGGCGCCGCCGAAACCGCCATTGCCGAACTGGACGGGAGTGCCTGGCGGGATTCCCAGCTGCGGGTGAACGTGGCGCGGAACCGGGGGGCGAAGCCGCCGCGGCGGGCGTATTAGTCCTCCACCTCGCGCCGAATCCAGCGTAGGTCCTGGCCGTCGTCGGGACCCTGACTACCCTGCTTCTGGTCGTTCCCGTCCGGAGTCTTGCCGCGCAAGGCCTCGAGTCGGGCGGCGAGGATCCTGTCCTTCTCCTTGAGGAGGCGCAGTCCGTCCCGTACGACCTCGCTGAGTGAGGCGTAGTCGCCCGTTGCGACCTTACTTCTGGCGAATTCTTCCAACTCCTTGCCCACCGATACGTTCATGGCTTCGACCTCTGCTTTTCGTCATGGTTATAGTGTCAATATATAGCAATAAATGACATAGATGGCTCTTCTGTGGAAGCACGCGGTCCGTGTTGACGCTCCCCGACGGCCATGAGACAGTCTCGGGCGTGGGCACACTCCTGAACATCGTCCGTACGCCGTGCCTGCGCTGGCCGTTGTTGGCCGTCGCGGTGTTGCTCGCCGTGTGCCTGGTCGGCCGCCTGGACGAGACCCCCGTGGGCGCGGTGGTGGACGATGCCCACTATGTGGAGATGGCCCGATCGCTGGCCGAGGGCCGGGGGGCGGTGCTCCACGTGGGGCCCGAATCCACGCCGGCGGACACGGTCTTTCCGCCCGGCCTGCCGCTCCTGCTGGCCCCTCTGGCCGGCCTCTTTCCCACCTCGTTGACCGTCCTGAAGCTCGTGCCGGTGCTGGCTGTGCTGCTGCTGGTTCCCGTGTGCCTGGCCTGGCCCGGTGGGGAGGACCGACCGCACCTGCGGCGGGCTCTGGCGGCGGTGACGGTCCTCAACCCCTGGGTCATCGCCCACGGGGTGCGTATCGTCTCGGACCTGCCGTACACCGCGCTCTCCCTGGCCGCGGCTATCTTTTTTCTGCGGACCGCCGAGCGCATCACCACCGGTCCGGTGCGGTGGATTGCCCTGGGCGTGCTGGTGGGCGCGGCGATTCTCGTCCGCACCATCGGTCTGGCGCTCCTGGCGGCCATGCTCCTGCACCTGCTGTTTGACCGCCGCTTCGTCCGCGCTGTCCAGCTCACCATGGGAGCGGCCGCGCTGGTTGCGTTACCGGCGGTGCTCAGGCTCAGTCCCGCGCCCCTGGGACGGGTCTATGGCCAGCAACTGGTGGACCATGCCGGTGATCCCGGCGCGCGTCTGGCCTTCATGAAGACGAACCTCCTGGGCTATGCCCAGGAGTTGCCGTCGGCGGTGTTACCGGTCTTCGGCAAGGTCGTGGCCGCCTGGGGTGAGGGGCGCTCCTGGAGCGGATTCCTGCCGGCGGCCCAGATCTTCATCACCCTGATCGTGGTGGGCGCCGTGCTGGCGGGACTGACCGTGGCCGGCCGTCGCGGCGATCCGGCCGCGCGTCGTACGGGCCGCTTCTGGGCCCTCTACCTGGGGCTCTACGGTCTGGCCCTACTGAATTTCGACGGCTACCCCTCGGGCGTGCAGCTCAGGCTCCTGCTGCCGGTGCTGCCCATCCTCTTCTGGTACCTGCTGTGCGCTGCGGACGCCTGGCGTAGCCGCCTCGTGCTCGCGCTGCTGCTGGCGGCGCTGCTGGGAACGGCGCTGGCCCACAACACCTGGCGTCTGGCCCGGCCGTTGCGCCAGGTGACCGACGCCTCCGGCCGCGGTTTCGTCGATCCTGGAGCCGGGGCGGCCTGGATCCTCGACCACACGGAACCGGAGGACGTGATCCTGGTCCAGGGACCCCTGGAGCGGCATATACACCTGCGGCGACCCACGATCGGTCCCGGCGCCCTCGACGCTGACGCCCTGGCCGCGCGCCTGGCCGAGCACGGCGTGGACCTGATCCTGGTGGGCCCCCAGGTCCACGGGCGGCCCCGCCGGCTGGACGAGGACGGAGCCGTTCTGCAGGAGATCCTGCGCGGGGCGCCCCTGCGGTATCCGGTGATCCACGAGGAGGCCGAGGAGGCGGTCACGCTCCACGGCGTGGCGGATGGGGTGGGACGTTGCCGCTGGGCGCCTGCGACGTCGCTGCCGGTCCGTTGACAGTCCTTGCCCTATGGATTCCCCGTCACCAACTTGGCGGGATCGTGACACCCCGGGAAAGGAACGCCGTGCGCACCATCGCCCTCGCCCTCTGCCTGCTGGCCGCCACGGCCGCCACCGCTGCGGATCTCACGCCCGACCTGAACCTGCGCTTGCGGCAGGAGGTCCTGGAGGGCGTCTACCACTTCGCTCCCGACGCGGACCGCAACTGGTTGCGTCTGCGCGCCCGCGCCGGCCTACGCCTGGGCTTGGAGCAACACGCCTTCGCCTTCCGCCTGCTCAACGAATCGCGCCACCACCTGGCGCCGGATCCGGGGGTCGACTGGGACGAACTGCTCCTGGACCGTGCCCTGTGGACATGGCAGGTGTCCGACCGGAATCAGCTTATCGTCGGCCGCCAGGCGGTCATCTGGGACGACGGCTTCCTCATGCTCGAGGGCCATCCCCTGGACGGCAGCCGCAGCATCTACCACGACGCCGTGCGCTTCCGGCGCGCTTGCGAGGGCGGCAGCCTGGATCTGGTGCTCATGGCCGACGGCAAGCGTGACGACCTGGTCCTGTCCGGCGACGAGAACCGCCCCCTGAGCGACGCCGACGAACGAGGCGTCGCCCTGCGCTTGGCCCGGGGATCCTGGTCGGGCACGGCGATCTGGAAGGACGAGGACGACCCGGACGGCGTGCTGTCCGACCTGCGCACCCTGACCTTCGGCCTCAGGTACACCCACCGGCCCGACGTGGGCGTATCCTGGCACGCCGAAGCGGCGGTCCAACACCAGGACGGCCCGGTGCCCTCGGCCAGCGAGTGTGGCGAGATCCCCGACGACGGCTGGGCCGTGGCCGGCCAGGCCTTCGCCACCGGTGGCGTGGGCCGCGGTTTCGAACTGGAGGGCGGCGGTTTCCTCTACTCGGGCGGCGGTTGCGCCGGCGGCAACCTGCGCCCCTTCCGCACCCCCTGGGGCCGTTGGCCCAGGTGGAGCGAGATGTACATCTACACCCTCATCGGCGAGGGCACCCCCGGCCGCGTCCACGTGGCCGCCTGGGAGAATATCGCTGCGCCGCGCCTGAACCTGCGCCGGCCTCTGAACGATGCCCTCACGGCGCGCCTGGGCCTGAACTGGCTCATGGCCCCGGCCAACGACTGGGAGACCCGCGGCCTGCTCACCCAGCTCGAACTGAAGGCCCGCTTCGGCGGTGGGGCCACCGGGCACCTCCTGTGGGAGATGCTCGATCCGGGTTCGTACCACGACGGGCGTTACGGTCTACCCGCCCTGACCGACACCATCCACTTCCTGCGCTGGCAGATCGCCTGGTCCCTGTAGAGAGGAATTTCCATGGCTCCCTTCGGCATGCCCTGGTCCACCTTCGGCGCCTTCCTGGTGCTCGGCGGGACCATCCTTCTGGCCCTGGTCTGGGCCGCCTGGGACAAGTCCCGTGATCCGGATGTCGGGGAGGACGAGCGATGACGGTCTACGTGCTCGTCCTGGTGGTGTACCTGGGCGCCCTGGCGGTCATCGGTGTGGTCATGAGCGGGCGCAGCAAGAGCGCCGGCGATTTCGCCATCGGCGGCCGCTCCGTGGGGCCCTGGGTGACGGCTCTGAGCTTCGTGGCGGCCTACTACTCGAGCGTCGTCATCATCGGCGGCGGGGCCTTCGGTTGGCAGTACGGTCTGTCCACCCTGTGGATCGGTGCGGGCAACGTGCTGGTGGGCACGACCCTGGCCTGGATCGTCCTGGGCCGGCGCGTGCGGCGCTTCACCGGCAATCTGGACGCGGTCACCATGCCCGGTTTCTTCGCCGGACGGTACGGGTCCGAGTCGGCGCGCATCTTCTCGGCCGCGGCTACGGGCCTCTTCCTCATCGTCTACAACGTGTCGGTGCTCAAGGGCATGGCCAACAGCTTCGAGGTGCTCATGGACCTGCCCTACTGGGCGGGCGTGCTCATCTCGGGCGTGGTGATCCTCTTCTACACGGCGGTGGGCGGCTACCTGGCCGTGGTCTGGACCTCCATGGTGCAGGCGGTCGTCATGATCGTCGCCTTGACGCTGCTGACCTACGTGTCCCTGCAGAAGGTGGGGGGCATGGGCGCCCTGGTGGACAGGTTGAACGCGGTGGACCCTGGCCTGGTCACCACGCCGGGCGTGTGGGGCTGGGCGGGGTTGGTGAGCTTCACGCTCATCGTCAGTCTCGGCACCTGGGGCATGCCCCAGCTCATCGTTCGCTTCTACTCCATCAAGAGTGCCAAGATGCTCCGCCTGGGGACGGTCATCGTCACCATCGGGGCCTCGGTCGCCTTGCTGCCATACCTTACCGGCGCGGTGGCCAGGGTGCTCGTGCCTGAGCTGGGCAGCCCCGACCAGGCCATCCCCGCCCTGACCCAGCTGGTGTTGAACGACTGGGGTGGGGCGCTCTTCCTGGCCGGCGTCGTGGCCGCGGGCATGAGCACCTTCGCCGGGGTCCTGATCATCATCTCCAGTTCCCTGGTCAGGGACGTGTGGATCCACGGTCTGGGCCGTGAGCTCAGCCCCGCGGCCGAACTGAAGGCCAACCGTATCATGAGTCTGGCGGTGGGCGTGGTGAGTCTCCTGATCGCTCTGAAGCCGCCCGCCCTGGTGCTCGTGCTCACAGCCTTCAGTTGGGCGGTCATCGCTTCGACAAACCTCTGGCCCCTGCTCTTCGGCATCTACTGGAAGCGCACGAGCCCTCGGGCCACCCTGGCCAGCATGATCGCCGGTGTCACGGCCGCCCTGGTCTGGCAGGCCTGGTCACACCTGGGCCTGCCCGCGTTGCCGCCGGCCTTGGCGGGGATCCACGGCTTCGTGGTGGGCACGACCGTGGGACTGATTGTCATCCTGATAGGGACGCTGGTGGGACGGCCCGCTCCCCGGGCCAACGTGGACCGGGCCTGGTACGGCGGGCGGGACCGCGCCTGAGGGAACCGGCCCGATGGCATCGGACCGGTCCCCGCGCGGGATCACGCGCGGCGCAGCGACTCGACGGCCATCTGGACCGTGAGCAGCAGGCCGAAGACGCAGACGATGGCCGCCCCCGTGGGCAGGTCCAACAGGTAGCTCGCCGTGGCGCCGACCAGGATGGATACGGCGCCGACGATGACCACGTAGACGAACTGGATCCGCGTCCGGCTGAACAGGCGCAGCGACATGACGGTGGGCACCACCAGCAACGTGAACACCATCAACACGCCGGCGATCTGCACGCTGAGCGTGACCACGGTTCCGAGTACCATGTAGAAGAGGAAATCCCAGAGGCGTATCCGCTGGCCGGCCTGGCGGGCGCCGTCCGGGTCGGTGGAGATCCTCATGAGCGGTCCGTGGGCCGCGCGCAGCACCAACCCCAGCACCCCGTACACGATCGCCGTCTTCAGGACGTCGGCCCAGGTCACCCAGAGAATGGCGCCCACCAGCAGATTGCTGATCTCCTCGCCGCCGTGGGCCACCTGGGAGAGCACCAGGATCATGGCTGCCGAGAACACCACGTAGACGATGCCGATGTACGCCTCCTGGGGCACGTCGCCGTTCCTGGTCCGCGTGAAGGAGAGCAGGACCGCGCCGAGGAAGCTGCTGACCAGCCCCACCAGCGACGCCTGCGCCGTGCCGACCTCGGCGCCCAGAAGCATGGCGACCGCGACCCCGAAGGCAGCGATCTGGGCCAGGGCGATGTCGATGAAGATGACGCCGCGCCGCACCACGTGGCCGCCCAGGTAACCGTGCATGCCCACCAGCACCAGGGCGCAGACGACGGGAGCGGCCATCATTTCGAGAAATTCGCTCATGGTGTTCCTTCCGCGGCGGCAGCATCGGAGGCCGTGGCCTGGCCGAGCCGGCCACAGATGACGTCGAACATGGCGAGGTAGCCGTCAGCCGCCGGGTCGGCCCCGACGGCGCCGGGAATCACGGCCAGGGGCGCACCCATGCGTTCGGAGGCCTTCTCGGCGATGTCCAGCTTGTCCCAGGTGGCCGCCACCACGAACACGTCGGCCCGCGCACGCCCGAGGGCGATGACCTCGCTGACGTGGCCGGGCGAGGGGTTGATGCCCGGACGGTGTTCGATGGCGCCGATGGCCTCGATACCGAGCCAGTTGAGCAGGTACTCCCAGTGTTGGTGATAGACGATGGTCGGGCGCGCCGTGGCGGCGCCGGCCATGTCCCGCCAGAGGGCCAGCCGTCCGTCGATCTCCTGCCGCAGGGAGGCGGCGCGCGCGCGGTAGGCGTCGGCGTGGGCCGGGTCCAGTTCAGCCATGCGTTCGGCAATCAGGGTTCCCACCGCCGCGCCGTTGCGCGGGTCGAGCAGGTAATGGGGGTTGCCCAGAGGATGGATGTCACCTTGGGAACGGTCGGTGCGTCCGGTGGGAATACCGAGGATATTCTGCACCGCCAGGGAGCATTCGAGTTCGCCGCGGCCGCCGGGTTTCAGCCTGTTGTTGCGCGCGGTCCTCAGGAGGACCGGCAACCAACCCACCTCCAGTTCGAGCCCGTTGTAGACCAGGAGGTCGGCCTTGCGCAGCTTGCGGGTCAGGGATGGCTTGGCGGGCAGGTAGTGGGGGTCCTGGGGACCGGGACAGAGCAGGCTCACTTCAGCGTCCTCGCCTCCGACCTCGGCGGCGATCCAGGCCAGGTCAGACAGGGTGGCCGCCACCTTGAGCTTGGCGGCGGCAGGACCGGCAAGCCCCATGGCGCAGGCGGCTGCCAGCAGGATGATCGTCGTACGGATGCGCATTTCAGAGCCTCCTAGTAGCTGTGGGCCGGATGGGATCCGATGGTGAAGTTGAGCTGGAGCGCGGCGCGCAGTTCGTCCCGGTCGTGCAGCCGGTCGTCGCGGTAGCCGATCTCCGCGCGCAGGGCACTGAACTCGCTGGGTATGTACGTGAGATTGAACTTGGTTTCCCGGACCAGACCGGTGAACGGTTCGTCGGACGCCGGGTCCGCATCGTTGTCGAAATCGACCCGGCCGTGGGTGGCGCCCAGCCACCAGTTGTGGTGCAGGCGGTACTGGGCGAGGGCGTACCAGCCGAGGGGGGAACCCGCGGCGCCTTCGCGGTCGGGCAGCAGGAGTTCGCCCTGCACGGTGAGGGCAGGACCGTGGGAGGACGCCATGCTCACCCACTTGAGCGTGAGATCGACGCCGGCGACGCCGTAGCGGCCGGTGGTGCCGGTCACCAGGGGGTCGGCCGGACCGTCGGCGTAGGATCCGCCGAGCTCGCAGGTCGTCTCGTCGCCCAGATCCCAGAGATTCGTCCAGCGGGCGCCCCAGACCAGGTCTCGCGCGGCGTTGTCGAACATCTCCGTGGTCCCGTCCACACCGTAGACGAAGAGGTCGCTGTACCAGGCGAGGGGAACCGGCCAGGCGAACTGCGCACCCGTGTCCGTGTAGCCGTCGCCGATGAAGGACTGGACCGCCAGCGGCGAGTCCACGAAGGGGAACTGGTGTGTGTGCAGGGGCGCGTGCTTACCGAAGGGCGGGAAGAACTTGCCGAGACGCACGCCGAGGCCGTAGGGCAGGGCGGTGCCGTCCACCCGGACTTCCTCGAGCAGCACGTCGAAACCGTCGGCCGGGTCGTTCGGGGCAGCCGAGATGATGACGTCGGCAGTCCAGAACGGATCGACGATGGCCGAGGCGTGCAACTCCGCTTCCTGGATCCGGATCCCGTTCAGCAGGGGATCTGGATTGTCGTCGGCAGTCCGGGCCGCCATGAGCCCGTTCAGGCTAAGGGCGGGGTTCATGAGGTTGGATGAGCCCGTTGTCGTGGCCGAGCCGGCCATGGCGCTGACGGGCAGCAGGAGCAGGATCGCCGAAACGGCGACTGCCGGGCGGATGCAGGGCATGTTGACCTCCGCAAGGTTGCCTGATTGCAGGAACGCGCATCGGGCGCCCAACCACAGGAGGGTGCCTCGACGGTGAAGGGAATAGGCGGTCAGGCGACCGGGGGAGGCGAGCGCGCCGAGGTGGGGAAGGTGTCGGGGTCGTCGGGACGGACGAGGTCGAGGGATGCCACGAAGGCGCCGGGAGTGGCGGTCTCCAGGTGGTCAAGGAGGGCGGAGGCTTCGATCTCCAGGAAGGTGAAGTAGGAACAGAGGAAGCAGTCGCAGGCGTAGGCCGAAGCCTCCTCCGTGCCTTCGGCCTCGTGGTGGATCAGGCGCAGTTCCTCGATGGCCGCGCTGCCCAGAATGACGTGGATGGAACCGAGCAGGATCCAATTGCGGGCGTGGCGATTCAGGAGATCTGTCATGGTGCCTTGGCTATCGGTATTGGGGGATACCTGACCAGACTAAGTTAGGAAGCAGGAATCGCAAAATCAATATTGCCCTGTGGACGGTGGCGGGGCGAGGGCTCCGGACGCGCATTCCGGACGGCGGTTTCGGTGTTTCGCGAGACGGGCGAGGCCGCTATACTCGCGTCTCCGCAACGTGATTTCGCCATCTGTCGAAACAGGGGATCGCCATGTTGAAGTCCGTGACCGTCCTGTTCCTGATCGTTCTGCTGTTCGCCTCGACGGCCCTGGCCGGCCGTCCCCACGAGCGCGACGGCTTCGTCATCGGCTTCAACCTCGGTGGCGGTACGGCTCAGGTGAAGCCCGACGATGCGCCCAAGGACGACACCGGTGGCGGCGCCGGCGCCTTCCGTCTGGGCTGGGCCTTCGCCGACCAGTTCATGGTGGGGCTGGAGTCGGCGGCCTGGGTCCGCAGCGAGGACGAGTGGGACGTGACCCTCAATTCGACCCTCGTCAACTTCACCTGGTATCCGGCGGCCTCGGGCTTCTTCCTGCGGGCGGGGCTGGGTGGCGGCAAGGCCGAAGCCACCATCGACGTGGGGCCCCTCGACCTCAGCGCCTCGGACACGGGCGGCTCCTACGGGGTCGGACTCGGCCACGAGTGGCGGCTGGGCGAGAAATTCGCCCTCGGCGGCGCCCTGGACTATCATGAGTTCGAGGTGGATGGTGGGAAGTTCGATTTCGTGAACATCACCGCCCAATTCAACTGGTATTTCTAGGATTCCGGGCGCAGGGAGGCCAGACATGATTACGTCCGACCGGATGGGCGCCGCGGCACTCGTGTTCCTGATGGTCGCGGCGCCCATGACGGCCCTGGCCGACTTTCCCCTGGACGAGTGCCCCCTGGGCGACGAGAACTGGGTCTTCTGCACGGCCTTCGAGGACGGGGATTTCTCCGTCTGGGACGACTACGACGGCAACCCGGCGCCGGACAACGTGCTGCTGGAGGATCCCGGTCCCTGGAACGTGGCCGGGAACCACGTGGCGCGCCTGCGGGTGCCGGCCGGCCGGGGCGGCGTCGATCTCATCAAGGTGATGCCCTCCACCTACGACATCATGTACGCCCGCTGGTACGTCCAGTGGGAGCCGGGATACGACTTCTCGGTCCTGAGCCATGGCGGAGGCATCTGGGCGGGCGACCGCAACATGCTGTCCCGCTCCGGCTACCGGCCTGACGGCACCGACCGCTTCGGCGCGGGACTCGAGCCCTACGCGAGCAACGGCCGGCTCAACACCTACGGTTACTACCGCGGCATGTACCAGGACTGCGTCGACCCCGAGGGCCTGTGCTGGGGTGACCGCTTCCCATGCATGCTGGACGAGGGCCAGGGCTACTGCACGGAGCCGCAGCACCGGGACGATGCGACGCCCCCGCCGGTCCTGGAGTCGGGCCGCTGGTACTGCATCGAGATGATGTTCGACGCCGGCACGCCCTCGCCTGATGGTTCCACCGCCGACGGCGTGCTGAACTTCTGGATCGACGGCGTGGAGCAGGGACCTTGGGATGACCTGTGGCTGCGCACTTCCGCCGACCTCAAGCTCTCGGTTCTCTGGTTGCAGCTCTTCCATCACGACGTCCACCCGGTCGCCGGTATCCTCCTGGACAACGTGGTGGTGAGCACCGCGCCCATCGGCTGCCGCGCCGACGAGGTGCCGGCCGACTCCCAGACCTGGAGCGGCGTCAAAGCCGACTACCGCTGAGGCCTATGGTCACCATCACCCACATCCGCGCCGCCGCCGACCGCATCCGGGACCACATCCACCGGACGCCCGTCCTCACCGGTCGCAGCGTCGATGCCTGGGCCGGCTGCCGGGTCTTTTTCAAGTGCGAAAACCTGCAGCGGGTGGGGGCCTTCAAGATGCGGGGGGCGAGCAACGCCGTCTTCTCGCTCACCGACCACGAGGCCGCCCGCGGCGTGGCCACCCACTCGTCCGGGAACCACGCCCAGGCCCTGGCCCTGGCCGCGAAGCTGCGCGGTGTACCGGCCCACGTGGTCATGCCCACCAGCGCCCCGGCGGTGAAGAAACGCGCGGTGGCGGGGTACGGCGCAGTGATCCACGACTGCGAGCCCACGTTGGCCGCTCGCGAGTCCACCCTGGAACGGGTCGTCGCCGAGACGGGCGCCGCCTTTATCCACCCCTACGACGACGAACGGGTCATCGCCGGGCAGGGCACGGCCGCCCTCGAACTGCTCGAGGAAGTACCGGACCTGGACCTGGTCGTCACGCCCGTGGGCGGCGGCGGGCTGCTGTCCGGGACGGCGCTCACGGTGGCTGCCCTGGCCCCACGGGCCCGGGTCTTCGCCGCCGAACCCACCGGCGCCGACGACGCGGCCCGGTCGCTCGCCGCGGGGGAGATCATCCCGTCGGTGGCGCCGGACACGGTCTGCGACGGCCTGCTCAGCTCGCTGGGACAGCGCACTTTTCCCATCATCCGGGAGCACGTCAAGGGTATCTGGACCGTGGATGACGATGCCACCCTGGCCGCCCTGCGCATGATCTGGGAGCGCCTGAAGATCGTCGTCGAACCGTCGGGGGCGATCCCCCTGGCGGCGGTGAGAGCGAACCCCGCGGTGACGTCCGGCAAACGCGTGGGCGTGATCCTCTCGGGGGGGAACATCGACCTGGAGAAATTGCCATGGGTGTGAGTCCGTTCGCCAAGGCTCTGGGCCTGGCGCCCCACGCGGAGGGCGGTTGGTATCGCGAGACCTGGCGCTCGTCCTTGACGGTGGAGACGCCCCGGGGCCCGCGATCCGCCGGCACGAGCATCGTCTACCTGCTGGAGGGCGGCGAGTTCTGCAGGCTCCACCGCCTGTTCTTCGACGAGGTGTGGCACTGGCACGGGGGCGGAGCGCTGCTCGTGCACATGCTGCAGCCCGAGGGCGTGGCTACAGGCGTGCTCGACGCTGCACGACCCCAGTTCGTGGTTCCGGGCGGCACCTGGTTCGCGGCTGAACCCGCCGCCGGAGCGAGTCATGTGCTCGCCGGTTGTACCCTGGCGCCGGGCTACGAAGCGGCGGACTTCGAACTGGCCATACGCGAGGAACTGCTGGTGGAGTTTCCCGAAGCGGGAGAACTCATCGTGCGCTTCACCGGCTGAAAGGATCCGCCTTGCACACCTACATAATCCGCGTCCGTGGCTTTCACCTGGACCTCTACGGCCACGTGAATAACGCCCGCTACCTGGAATTCCTGGAGGAGGCCCGATGGGACCTCCTGGAGGCGGACCGGGGTCTGGACTGGTGGCACGAGCAGGGCCTGGCCTTCTTGGTGGCGTCCATCACCATCAACTACCGGCGTCCGGCCGGACTGGGCGTAGACCTGGAGATCCGCTCGTCCATGCGGCGCCTGGGCGGTAGGAGCGCAGTCTTGCGCCAGGAGGTGGTGAACCTCGCCACGGACGAGGTAGTGGCCGACGCCGATGTGACCTTCGTGGTCATCTGCCAGGAGACCGGACGTCCCGTGGCCCTGGACGGGGCCCTGCGCGAAGCCTTTGGCGGGGATCCGGCGTGAATAGCGTGTCCTGGCGCTCTTTGGGCCCGGGACTCCTCTTCGCCGGCGCCGCCATCGGCGTTTCCCATCTCGTCCAATCCACCCGGGCCGGGGCCGGCTGGGGCTTCGGCCTGCTGTGGGCCGTGATTCTGGCGTTGGTCTGCAAGTACCCCTTCATCGAGTACGGACACCGCTACACCGTGGCCACGGGCGAGTCGCTGCTCGAAGGCTACCTGCGCCTGGGCCGTTGGGCCCTGGGATTGTTCGCGGTGGTGGCAACCGGCAGCGCGTTCATCACCATGGCGGCGGTGACGGTGGTCACGGCGGGACTCGCCGGTACGCTCCTGGGGCTGGACTGGTCCCTGACCGCCCTCAGCGCCCTGGTCCTGGCGGTGGTCCTCGCCACCTGCGCCGTGGGCCGCTACCGGCTGCTGGACGGCTTCATGAAGGTCATGGTGCTGGTGCTGGCGGTGCTCACCCTGGTGGCGGTAGCGGTGGCCGTGGCCCACGGTCCGGCCGGCGCACCGGATTTCCAGACTCCCGCCGTGTGGTCCGCCGCGGGTCTGACGTTCCTGCTGGCGTTGATGGGCTGGATGCCTGCGCCCCTGGACGTGGCCGTGTGGCCCTCCCTGTGGATCCTGGAGAAGTCGCGCCAGACGGGGCATCGACCGACCTTGCGCGAGGGATTGCTGGATTTCCATGTGGGCTACGGGGCGACGGCGGTGCTGGCCGTGGCGTTCCTGACCTTCGGAGCGCTGGTCATGCACGGGACCGACCGCGAATTCTCCGCTTCGGGACTCGTGTTCGCGCGGCAACTGGTGGACATGTACGCCAACACCCTGGGCGCCTGGAGCCGGTGGCTCATGGCCCTGGTCGCCTTCATCACCATGTTCTCCACCACGTTGACGGTGCTGGACGGCTATTCCCGGACCCTGGCCGGCACCTTTGGTCTGCTGGGGGGCGCAGGTGTGGAGACACGGCGGCGCCTGGCCCAGGGGTTGCTGCCGGTGGTGGCGGGACTGGCCCTGGTGATCATCGCCTTCTTCATGCAGTCCATGCGGGCGCTGATCGACGTGGTGACGGTGCTGGCGTTCCTGGCGGCGCCCCTGGTGGCATGGTTGAATTTCGCTGCGGTCAGGATCGATCACGTACCGGTGGCCTGCCGACCGGGCCGCCTTCTCGTCGGTTTGAGTTGGGTGGGGTTCGTCTTCCTGGTGGGATTCAGCGTAGTTTGGATGATTGTCAGATGGTTCTAGATATCATATCGTGGCGCCATGCCCGGTGTGGACAATGGGCTTCTGATATGATAAAATATCATATCGAAACTAAAAAATAACACACCAGCGACGGAGCCAGTCATACACGCATGGATGCATCAATACTCAACGGCATAGTCCGTAATCTCCTTGTGAGCAATCACTTGCTTGTCGCCGGCCTCGTCGGCACCCTCCTGCACGCCACCGCTGCCGGTGCCTTGACCGAGGACCTGCTGCTGGTGACCACGGGAACTTCCAACGGGGATCGGTTGGGAGCCGCTGTCGCTCGCGTCGGTGACCTGGACGGCGACGGCCAATCAGATGTGGCTGTCGGCATTCCCGGCGAAGACGCCGCGGGCACCGACCGGGGCCGGGTACTGATCCACTTCGGCGGCCCGGACGTGTCGGCGATCCCCGACCTGGTTCTCGACGGCCAGGCCGACGGCGAGTGGTTCGGTCATGCCGTCCAGGCGGCGGGCGACTTCAACGACGATGGTTACGACGACCTGGTGGTGGGGGCCCCCTACAACGACTTCGCCGGCGAGGAGGCCGGCCGGGCCTACGTCTTTTACGGGGGGCCCGGCCTGGACGCGGTTCCCGACGTGGTGCTGACCGGCGAGGCTGCCGGCGATCACTTCGGCTGGTCGGTGGCCGGCGCCGGGGACGTGAACGGTGACGGTGACGACCTGGTGGTCGGTGCGCCCTACAACGCCGAGGTGGGCGCTGTCGCGGGTCGGGGCTACGTCTTCTTCGGAGGTGCGTCCCGGGATAGCGTGCCCGACGTGATCCTGGCAGGCGAGTTCCTGACGGCCTTCGGCTGGTCCGTAGCCGGGACGGGCGACCTGGACGGCGACGGTCGGTCCGAGATCCTGGTGGGTGCGATTCTCGGCACGGATGCCTACCTCTTCACCGGTGCCGCGGATTTCGACTCCATCCCCGACCTGGTGCTCACCGGCGAGACCATCGCCGACCGTTTCGGCTACTCGGTAACCGGCCTGGGCGATTTCGACGGCGACGGGGCCAACGACTTCGCCATCGGCGCCATGCACAACAGCACCGGTGCGACCTATGCCGGCGCCGCCTATGTCTACCGCGGGGGCGCCGCCCTCGATTCCATTCCTGACCTACGGCTGGTGGGCGACATCGAATACGAGGTTCTGGGCCGCACCGTGGCTCCGGCCGGCGATCTGGACGGCGACGGCCGCGTGGACCTGGTGGTCGGCGCGCCGACCCCTGATACGGGCGGATTCGGCCCCGGCCGCGTCTTCGTCTGCCTGGGGCGCGAACTGGACGGTTCCTGGCCCTACGACGCGACGCCCGATCTGGTGCTGGTGGGCGAGAACGACGGGGACCGCTTCGGCGCCCAGGTGGCGCCGGCGGGCGATCTGGACGGCGATGGCCGGCCCGAGTTCCTGGTCGGGGCCGATCTCTACGACGAAGCCGGCATTCTCTCCGCGGGCCGCTGTTACATCTACCGCCCTGCCGACGAGACGCCGCCGGCCGCCGTGGCCGGGATCCACGCCGAGCCCGGTCACCGCCAGGTATTCGTGAGCTGGAACGGCGAGCCGGCAGACGCCGACTCGGTCGAGATCTGGCGCTCCGGCTGGGTCGATTCGACCGGCGCTTCCGCCTACCCCTTCTACGACGACGCGCCGGGCAGCGCCCAACCCGTGCGTCCGACCGACCACGCAGCGGCCGCCGCCGATACGGCCTGGCAACTGGTGGCCATCGTGCCCGCCGGCGTGGGCGCCCTGGCCGACACCGTGTCCGCGGCAGGCGTCTACTACTACGAGATCTTCGCGCGCGACGAGGCGGGCAACGTGGGCCCGCCCGACGCCCTGGGCGCCCGCGCCACCAACTATCTCCTGGGCGATCTGGCGGCGCCCCTGGACGGCGAGATCGCCGGTCCTGACGCGTCAGAATTCGCGGCCTGCTTCGGCGCGGCCGTGGGCGACTCGTCCTTCGTGGCCGGCGCCGACATCGGCCCCACCGACACGGGGAACGGCCACGGCGTGCCCCAGACCGACGGTGTGATCGACTTCGAGGACGCCATGATCCTGGCCCTGGACTACGGCGCGGCCGGCTCGTTGCCCATGGCCGTCTACGGTTCGATCGACGGGACGGTCCTGTCCTGGGGACCGGTCGGAGACGACGAGTGGGTCCTCGGCGTGGCCGAACCCTGTCCGGACCTCAAGGGCGTGCGTCTGGTTCTGGACCTGCCCGGGGGCGTGTCCGCCACGGTGACGTCCAGCTTCCTGGCGGACGTGCAGACGAACCCGGTCCTGGTGGGAGCCGTCCACGGACAGGACCTGGATCTGAGCGTGGTCCTGCTGGGCGCTGGCCGTGGCTTCGACGGCCGGGGCGAGCTGTGCAGGGTCCGTTTCTCCGAGCCGATCGACCCGGATGAACCGGTGCTCACGGCTCGCGACCTGGGCAATGCCGATCTCACGGTGACCACGGTCCAGGTCTCGGACGTGCCCGACGCGGTCCCGAGTGTGGCGACCCTAGCCCAGAACTACCCCAATCCGTTCAACCCCAGCACGACCATCGCCTTCGCCACGGCAGCGCCGGGCCGGGTTCGCCTGACGATCTGCGACGTGCGCGGACGACGGGTGCGTGCTCTCCTGGACGAGACGCGGCCCGCGGGATCCCACACGGCGACCTGGAACGGCGACGACGATGGCGGCCGGTCCGTGGCGTCGGGCGTGTATCTGTGCATCCTGGAGTCGAGCGAAGGGGTGTTGACGCGGAAGATGGTGCTGGCCGAATGATCGAAGGGCGCCGGGCCCCTGCGGTGGCAGCGGGCCCGGCGCTTCCGATTCTCAGTCCTTCCCGCCGTGCATCAATTCGTCGAACGCCTTCCGCATCCCCGCCTGCAGCTTGGCCACGTCCCCGGCCTGCCACTCTTCGTCGTCGCGGATGAAGCTCGTCAGGTCGACCCGGTTGTCGAACCGTCCCACGGGCAGGTGGTAGGTCTTGTCGCCCTTGGCCACCGCCAGGGTGTCCGCCTTGTCGGACTGGCCGAGCATGTACTCCATGTCGTCGCAGCCGTAGTCGCCGAACATGACCGCCAGGGGCACGCCGTGGTGCAGGATGCTGCCCGGGTCGTCCGGATCCGTGCGCGCCGTGTTCTTGCGTCGCGACTCCTCGGGGGTGACCCAGATGTACAGGACGTGCGCCTTCTCCAGGATCTCGTGGCTGAGCTGGGGCAGGCTGGAGCCGTAGCCGTAGCCGGCGGGCAGGGGCATGGTCGAGCCGTCGGCTCCGCCTCGGGCGAACTCGATGACCACGGTCTTGCCCTCGAGGCTGTCGGGCACCTCGGCGATCTTCGCTTCCAGCAGCTCCCGCGCTTCTTTCTCGATGGGCTCGGCGATCTGCTTGAGCAGCGGGTCCGGCAGCAGTTTCATGACGGCTTGGCCGCCGGCCCTTTCTCGGGCGCGGTCGATGCGCTCGAAGAGCCAAAGGGCGGCCGATGCGGGGGCCGGCTTGTTCCCGTTCACGAGGTCCTCGTAGTCCTCGTTCATGAGCTCCATGAGGGTCAGCCACTCCACCGGATCCTTGAACGGCAGCACTGGCGAGCGGAAGAACATGCCCGGGTTGCCGCGGTCGGCCAGCTCGTCGGTGATGCGGCGCATGATGTGCACGTAGGGGAAGTCGTCGAGCTGAACCGTGTGGCCGATGCCGAACTGCTCGTGGCATTCCTCGGGGGAGAGGCTGGCCAGGTAGGTGCGGGCCTCGGACTTGCCGCTGGCCGGCAGGGCCGTCAGCAGCAGGACGTCGATGTGCTTGGACATGCCGTATCCTTTCGAAACAGGCGGGATCCCTGCTCTGGTCTGCCGGGGATCCCGCCGGTGATTGGTCATTCGATTCCGTTTAGCCCTTGAACGCGCCCTTCACGAACTCGCGGCGCATCTTGGCGATGAACTCGATGGAGATCTCCTTGGGACACACGGCTTCGCACTCGCCGTGGTTCGAGCAGTCGCCGAAGCCCTCCTCGTCCATCTGGCCCACCATGGCCAAGGCGCGACGGGCCCGTTCCGGACCGCCCTGGGGCAGGTACGCGAACTGGCCGATCTTGGCGCTCACGAAGAGCGACGCCGAAGCGTTGGGACAGGCGGCTACGCAGGCCCCGCAACCGATGCAGGCGGCGGCGTCCATGGCCTTGTCCGCATCGGGCTTGGGGATCAGCAGATCGTTGGCATCCGGGGCCGAACCCACGTTGACGCTGTTGAATCCGCCCTGCTGCTGGATCCGGTCGAAGGCCGTGCGGTCCACGACAAGATCCTTGATGATGGGGAAGGGACCGGCGCGGAACGGTTCGACGGTGATGGTGTCGCCGTCCTTGAAGGTCCGCATGCGCACTTCGCAGGTGGTCGTCCCCGCGTGGGTGCCGTGGGCCACGCCCTGGATCACCAGGCCGCAGGTGCCGCAGATACCCTCGCGGCAATCATTGTCGAACTCCACGGCCTCCTCGCCCTTCTTGACGAGCTGCTCGTTCAGGATATCGAGCATCTCGAGGAAGGACATCTCCACCTGGACGTTCTCCACCGTGTAGTCCTTGAACTCGCCCTTGGCCGCGCCACGGGCTTGTCGCCAGATCTTCAGGTGGATGGTCATTCCTTTCTCACTCATTGGGACAACCTTCCTCTATTTGTAGCTGCGGGTCTTGAGTTCCACGTTGTCGAAGACCAGCGGCTCCTTGTGCATCTCGTGTTCCTTGCCCTCGCCCTTGTGCTCCCAGGCGGAGACGAAGGTGAAGTTGGCGTCGTCCCGCTTGGCTTCCCCCTCCTCGGTCTGGTGCTCATCGCGGAAGTGGCCGCCGCAACTCTCCTCGCGCATGAGGGCGTCGCGGGCCATGACCTCTCCCAGTTCCAGGTAGTCGCCCAGGCGGTTGGCCTGTTCGAGCTGCTTGTTGAGGTCGTCCACGTCACCGGTGAGGGCCAGGTCCTGCCAGAACTGCTGCTGCAGCTGCTGGATCTCCCCGATGGCCTGGGTCAGGCCCTCGCGGTTGCGGGCCATGCCCACCTTGTCCCACATGACGCGCCCCAGGTCCCAGTGGATCTCCCGGACCGTGCGGCCGCCCTTGATGCCCAGCAGGCGCTGGAAGTGGCTGCGCACGTCGTTCTCCACGTCGGCGAACTCGGGGCTCTCGGTGGTGGCGTCGCTGAGTTTGGTGCCGGCCAGGTAGCTGGCCACCACCCGCGGCACCACGAAGTAGCCGTCGGCCAGGCCCTGCATGAGCGCGCTGGCACCGAGCCTGTTGGCGCCGTGGTCGGAGAAGTTCGCCTCGCCGGCCACGAAGAGTCCATCGATGGTGCTCTCCAGGTTGTAGTCCACCCACAGGCCGCCCATGGTGTAGTGGGGGGCCGGGTAGATCATCATGGGCGTCTCGAAGGGCGAGTCGCCGATGATCTCGTGGTACATGTCGAAGAGGTTGCCGTAGCGGTCGCCCACCACGTCCCGGCCCAGGCGGCCGATGGCCTCGTTGAAGTCCAGGTACACCGAGAAGTCGGACATGTACGCGCTCTTGCCCTGGTCGCACTCGACCTTGGCCGCCCGCGCGGCGATGTCCCGGGGAACCAGGTTGCCGAAGGCCGGATAGCGGCGCTCCAGGTAGTAGTCCCGTTCGTTCTCGGGAATATCACCCGGCTGGCGCTTGTCGCCGGGTTTCTTGGGCACCCACACCCGGCCGTCGTTGCGCAGGGACTCGCTCATGAGGCTGAGCTTGGACTGGTAGTCGCCCATGTGCGGTACGGCCGTGGGGTGGATCTGGGTGTAGCAGGGGTTGGAGAAGAACGCGCCGCGGCGGTGGGCCCGCCAGGCGGCCGTGGCGTTGCTGTTCACCGCGTTGGTCGAGAGGTAGAACACGGGGCTGTAGCCGCCCGTGGCCAGCACGACAGCGTCGGCGCAGTAGCGCTTGATCTCGCCGTTGGTCAGGTCGCGGGCAATGATGCCGCGGGCCTTGCCGTCGACGATCACGAGGTCGAGCATCTCGTGGCGCGGGAACATCTTCACCGTGCCGGCGCCCACCTGGCGGCTCAGGGCGCTGTACACGCCCAAGAGGAGCTGCTGGCCGGTCTGGCCGCGGGCGTAGAAGGTGCGGCTGACCTGCACGCCGCCGAAGCTGCGGTTGGCCAGTGTGCCGCCGTACTCCCGGGCGAAGGGGACGCCCATGGCCACGCACTGGTCGATGATGCCCGTGGAGAGCTCGGCCAGGCGGTAGACGTTCGCTTCGCGGGACCGGTAGTCGCCGCCCTTGATGGTGTCGTAGAACAGGCGGTAGATGCTGTCGCCGTCGTTCTGGTAGTTCTTGGCGGCGTTGATTCCGCCCTGGGCCGCCACCGAGTGGGCGCGCCGGCTGGTGTCCTGGATGCAGAAGTTCAGGACGTTGTAGCCCAGCTCGCCGAGGGTCGCGGCGGCGCCGCCGCCGGCGAGGCCCGTGCCCACCACGATCACCGTATGCTTGCGCCGGTTGCCGCCCGGGGCCACCAGCGGGTTGTCGATCTTGTGCTTCTCCCACTTGTCGGCCAGGGGGCCGCCGGGGATCCTCGCGTCGAGATTGCGGTTACTCATGTTAGTGACCTCCCGACGACGCGGTGACCGCACCAGGGTCCAGGGCGAAGTAGCAGTAGAGCGGCAGCAGCAGGAAGCCGATGGCCAGCACGACGGCCACGATCCGGCCCACGTTCACGATGAGCGGCAGGTAGCGGTCGTTGGCCCAGCCCATGGACTGGAAGGCGCTCCAGAATCCGTGCCACAGGTGCACGCCGATCAGGAACATGATCACCTCGTACGCGATCAGCATGCCGGGTTCCTTGAAGGCCTTGACCACCGTCTTGTAGAGGTTCTTCACCCCGTCCGCGTCGGTCTCGTGGCCGGCCGGGAGGTGGCCGCCGAACTTGAACATCCAGACGTGGCCGATCACGAAGATGATGATCAGGGCGCCCGAGTAGATCATGGTGCGCGACGCTACCGTCTTGCGGCTCTTGCCGCCGGCGTCGCGGGAATACTTGTACCCCTGTTTGCGCGCCGCCCGCTTGTCCAGCCAGGCCACGGTGAAGGCCGCGGCCATGTGGAAGACGAAGATGGCGAGTAGCCCGAGCTCGAAGAGGATGACGAACCAGCCGTCGAAGATGCCCTCGAGGAAGTGGGCGTAGCCGTTGAAGGGACCGGGGCCGAGGAAGAGGGTGAGATTGCCGAGCAGGTGCACCAGGATGAACCCGATGAGCAGGAACCCGGTGATGCCCGTGATCACCTTCTTTCCGACAGATGACCAGGCGATCGAGGCGAAGGAAGCCATGGATTCGTCGCTCCTGGATAGTAGGGAGGCGCGTCCGGGGTGAACCTTGGAATTAGAACACAATCGGTGGGGGGATTCGACCGAAAAATGGCCTTCCGGGGCAGCTAAAGCGCTGAAATCCAACGAAATAGGTTTGCATTATCGAAACAGGGCGGAACGAGCGTCAACGCTCCAGGGCGCCGACGTCGTTCCGGTCCGCGCGCGCGGCGGTTGCCAGGTGGGGCGCGTACTGGAGCGCCACCGGGTGGGACGCCGTGGCGGCGGCCAGGGGACCGGCTCCGTCTTGGCAGGCCGAGTCCGCGGCTGGTGTGAAGTCCTGAGTCCCGGTGTCCGCGAATCCGGGAGTGCTGCCGGTCAGGTTGCCCAGGTCCAGGACGGCACCCTCGAGGAAACCCTCGTGGGTCGTCCGCCAGCCCGTGGGCAACCAGTTGTCGCGCAGGGCGAGCTGGCCGCGGCCGCTGGTGATGGCCAGGTAGGAGCCGCCGGCCGAGTTGGCCAAGACGTTGCCGCGGAGATCGACGGTCACGTCGTTGGTGGCGCACCGCAGCACGGTGGTGTTGCCCGCGCGGGTGGACCAGACGGTGTTGTGGTAGAAGTGCAGCGTGCCGTGCCGGTACCAGGCCTCGTCGCCGCCGTCACCACCGTAGTGGACGATCTGACTATTCCCGGCCCCGTCCGGTTCCACGAGGATGTTGCCGTAGACCCAGGTCACGTCGTAGGACGGATCGTCGCGCAGGGCGGTGTGGTCCGTCTCCACCAGGTCGAGCTGGCGGTTGCCGTTCTCGATCCAGTTGTAGCGGATGACCGTGCCCGCCGAGCGGTCCTTGAGGTTGTTGCCCAGGGCGCCGGCCCGCAGGGGACCGTAGTGGTTGCCCTCGAAGACGATGCCGAGGCATTCGGTGTAGCTGTTGTGGTGGTAGATACTGCCGTCGATGCCGTTACCGTGGATGTGGTTGTGGCTGACGAGCAGGTCCGACACCTGGGAGCCGGCGAAGAGGCCGTTGCCGGCGTCGGTGAGCACGCAGTCGCGGATGGTCACGTGAGCGCCGATTTCCGCGTGGATGGCCGCCGCGTTCTCGGCGTACACCTGAGGATTGCCGGTGTCGTCGGTGAAACCGTAGGCCGGTTGCCCGGACCGGATTTCCAGTCCCTGGATCACCACGTGGGCGGGCACCAGGTCGTCCGTGGGTAGGTTGGATCCGCCCACCTTCACCACCGAGCGGACCTCGTTCCAGTAGCTGAGTTCCTGCCGCGTGGTGGCGTTCTCGCCACTGATGACCGGCCGCCGGCCCGCGTCGGGCACGCCCAGGACCACCAGCGGCTCCGCGGCTGTGGCCACCGTGTTGATGACCCACTTGGTGCGGTAGGGTTCGGCCCGCCAGCGGATGAGCACGAGGGTCGACGGTCCGAGGGATTCCCAGGGCACCTGACCCGGGTCGGCGTAGGCCAGGCCCGGGCCCACTTCATAGACCTGGGTGAAGTCTGCCGGGTCCCAGGCGCTGGACGGCGGGTCGACAGGAACGGGGTCCTCGGGGGCGGCTGGGTCGTCGCCGCAGCCGGCCAGGGGCAGGACTAAGAGCAGGCAGAACCATGCAAACTGGCCGAGGGGGCCGCAGGGGCGGCGGGCGGATCCGATCATGGTTCGCTCCCCGGAGAAACGACGTGGCCTCACGGACCGCCATGGGTGGCGGGTTCGCCGTCACTGGGGCAAGAGGCGTGCCGGTCGGCGGGCCGCTCCAGGAACCGGGCCAGGCCGGGGGCGTCGTCGGCCGCCGGGTGCAGGCCGAGGCAGCGTTCGTCACGCAGAGTGCGGGGCATGGCCTGGCGGAGGGCTGCCGTGAAGACCCCGGGGCCGGGCGTTTCCCGGCCGTCGCGGGTGGTGCTGCCGGCACCGCAACTGGGGGAACGGTCCACGCCCACCAGACCGACGATCTCGAAGCCGTGACGCTCGTATTCGCGAACCTGGCTGCGAACGTCGTCGGCCAGGTCCGCCAGACGGCCTGAGTTGTCGGGGCGGTCGAGCTCGCGGCGGATGCGCGTGTTCTCCCGTAGGAGGGGACGGTCGGCCCCGGCCGGGTCGCCCCGGTCCAGGCCCAGGCAGGCCAGCTCGGGACAGGGGAGTTGGATGATGCCCACGTCCGCGGCGAGCAGGACATCGAGGGCCGGACGGCAGGTGCCCGGATCGTCGGCAGTGCCGTCGGACAGGGCGTTGCGGTTCAGCAGGCAGTGGGCGACCAGGACGACGCGGCGGCTGCGGGCATCGGTGAACATGGTATCCTCCGGCCGGGCGTTCGCGGGGGTATGCGTCCTCTACGAAGGGCCGGGGGCCGGGTTGCGCGCTTGCTCGGTCAAGTGCCGTCGAACTCCAACCGCCGGCCCCGGCACGCCTCGTCGATCACGCCGTTCTCCCAGGCCACCTGCCTCGACACAACCGTCATGGCCAGGGTGACCGGCAGGGTCTCACCCTCGAAGGGCGACCAGCCGCATTGTGGCAGGCCTTGGTCACGAGCTGGGGGAGGGTGAGGACGCCCTCGGCGTGCAGCTTCCGCAACGCCGGAAACAGGAACTGGACCAGGGGCAGTCCGCTGGGTGCCCCCAGGTAGGAACGTTCCTTCTCCTCGAGGGTGTAGTGGGCGTGATCGGTGGCCGCCGCGGCGATGCGGCCGCCGCTGATCAGGAGGGTGGGCTCGGACACAAGTGCGGCTCGGCTTTCGTTGGGGTCGGGCCCATCCCAGGGCTTCAGTCGTAGCCCCGCCACGCTCCGGCCCGGTCTCCGTCGTCCGGGGTGGTCCAGCGCCGGGTGTGGCTCGCCAGGGCCCGGGCCAGGGGACGGCCGTGGGTCGCCACGGTGCTGTGCTCGAAGTCCAGTTCGCCGTAGATGAACCGGCCCTTGCGGCCGGTGTTCACGCCCACGCCCAGGATGCGTCCCCGGGCGCGGCAGGCGGCGAATCCCAGGACTGCTGCGTCGTCCAGTTGTTTGCCCAGCAACTTGTCCAGCCAGGCGTCCACGTCCAGGACCGTCCAGCCGTCCACTACCTGGAAGACCGTCAGGCCGCGCACGGTTTCCTTGCGCGAACCGTCGCCCGTACGTACGCGCAACTGCCGCTCACCCAGGCGCCACTCCCGGATCACCAGAGGACTGCCGAAGCCCAAGGTGCCCGGATGGTAGCCGAGGACGGAGTAGGGCATGGGCATGTCCAGGCGTTCGGTGGTGAGAGTCAGGATAATGCGCCGGTCGCAGATGTAGCCCCCGCTCGCGACCTGTTCCGTGGGCGGTACGGCCTCGCGCCGGAAGGAGGCGAGCAGTTCGAGGGGGAAGTCCGAGGGCCGCGTCCAGGTGTCGGCGAAGCCCTGCAGGTCCTCGCCGGTCCACTGGCCGAGGCTGTCGGCTTCGACCAGGCGGAAGACGAAGGCGAAGACCGGTTCGGCCACCTCCCGGCGCAGGGCGGCCTCGTCGGTCACCAGGCCGAGGGGTGCGGCACCGGCGGTCAGCAGGGCGATGACGAGGGCGGCAGCGGTCAAGACGGTTTCTTCCGTTGGGGTTTCTGGCGGCATGGTAGCCCGGAGCGGACCGGGGCGCCAGTGCGGGAGTTGGTATCCGACTTGCGTTTGCCCCAGCGGCGCCGGCTGAATCCGGGCCGTATGCGACATATCGCCCGCAAGGAGGGCCCCCGGGCCGGCACAGGAGGCAACACGCCATGCGCAATGCACGAACGACCCTGCTCATCACGACTCTAGCCGTCGCCATCTGGGGCGCCGGTTGCTCGTCCGACGACCCGGCCGAGCCTATGGACGGACTGGCCCACGTCAGTCCGGTGGAGGCCGAAGAGTACGCCGTCATCGCCCTGGGCATGGTCAACGATATGGCCACGGACGTGCCCGAGATGGCCACCGGCTCCTTCGCCACGGCCAAGAGCCTCGGCGCCGCCGGTGAACCCGACTGGGACGCCGAGCAGCAGGCCTGGGTCCTCGACTACTCCCAGCAGTTCAGCGAGGGCGATCCCGCCGTGGCCTGGGGCGAAACCACGATCCATGTCTGGGTCCAGTTCCGCAACACCGAAGGACCGTTGCCCACAGCCCTGGGCGCCACGGTCTGCGAGTACCGGGCCGTCAGCGGCATGACCATGCACACCCAGTCCGAAGAGGGCAGCGGCAATCTGGCCTACGACCTGGCCACGACCATGATCGTGGCCTACGTGGACGGCGGCTACACGGTCGTCGGCACCGGCGGCTCCACGGTGGAGGCCGACTTCACCGACGGACAGCGCTCGGAAAACGTACGCGTGACCATGGAGTGGAACGCGGACCTGGCCCTCATGGCCGGCAGCTGTCCCACCGGCACCGCCGACGTCACCGTGGGCCAGTATCGCCTGGACGCCGTGTACGACGGTTCGTCCACGGCCCAGTGGACCTTCACGGGCCCCGATTATCACGCTACGGGCACCGAGCCTCTGGAGTGCGGTGCGGTGGGGATGCCGGTGGATCTCTGGTAGGTCCTTCGGCTGAGCACATTGTCGATTCGGCTTCCCCGGGGACTCGCGCGACATGGAATCGCGAGGGTCCCCGGGGGCCTTCGCGGCTGGTGCAGATCCATGTGCACGAGCGGGGCGGCAAGCTCCTAGTACCTACGAATCAAGGCGAACGCAAACTCGGCCCTGCCGATACCGAACGCCTACAATGCGACGCTATCATCTGCAGGAAAGGCCGGCGAGCGAAAGCCACGATCCCCCCGCGCATCCGCCGCGAAGTCCTGGCCCGCGACGGCCACCGGTGCCAATCCCCCGGCTGCGATCGGACCCATTTCCTGGAAGTCCACCACCGGACTCCACGCGCCAAGGGCGGCACCCACGACCCCGCGAACCTGATCACCCTCTGCGCGTCCTGCCATCGGCTGCATCACGAAAAGGGCTCCCTCGTCAGGGAGCCCTTTCTCGCTCTGCGGTCGAAGGTCCCGGGGGACCTAGCCGTGGGGCGGCGCGCCGTCAGGGATCCGTCTGCGGCTCCGGCGCTTGTTGCTGGCCCCGGGTCTTCACCCACCGCCCCAGCCGCGCGAAACCCCAGCCCCACCGCGTGGTGATCCAGTACACCGCCGGGATGGCCGACAGGATGAGCACCGTGCTGCTGGTCAGACCGCCGATGGAGCTGAGGGCCAGGTTCTCCCAGATGTCCTTGCCGCCGGTGAGATCC
>JAAEQC010000143.1 GCA_024231905.1 bacterium
AACGCCCATGAGTCAGATGCCCTCCGGGCGCCAGCCGCGCTGGCGCATATCCAGGTCCGCGAGCATGGCGACCGTGTGACCACGGGCGGGCGCGAAGTCGGCCCGGCCGACGCCGAACGAATGAGATGCGACGCCGTCGTCTGCAAACAAGGCGAGCGCGCCAAGGCCACCATCCCGCCGCGCACCCGCCGTGAGGTCCTGTCCCGCGACGGCCACCGCTGCCGCGCGCCAGGCTGCATCCGCACCCACTTCCTCGAAGTCCACCACAAGACCTCACGCGCCAGAGGCGGCACTCACGACCCGTCCAACCTGATCACGCTCTGCGCCGCCTGCCACCGGCTCCATCACGAGAAGGGCACGCTCGTCCGCGAACCGGCGGCTACCTGGGTGGTGAAGGCCCCCGGGGGCCCGCCGCGCCCCATGCTGTCCGCCGGTTGACGGCCCCACGACGACGATCCGCGCAACCCGGTTGGCAAGCCCGCCGGTGATTGCTACTGTAGGCGCACCCCGCTCCGGCGGGTAGGCTGTCCTGATCGAGCGCCTTCAACCACCGGACCTCGCCCATGAGCACCGCCTTGCCCGAAACATTCGTCCACCTGCACAACCACTCGGACTACTCGCTACTGGACGGTGCCATGAAGGCCAAAGCCATGGCCAAGCGGGCGGCCGAATTCGACATGCCGGCCATCGCGCTCACGGACCACGGCAACATGTTCGGCGCGGTGGAGTTCTACAAGGCCTGCGGCAAGGAGGGCATCAAGCCCATCCTGGGCATGGAGGCCTACATCACGCGGGACCGCCACTGCCGCACCTCCGATCCGGCGAACAAGTCCCACCACATGGTGTTGTTGGCCCAGAACGAGACCGGCTACGGCAACCTGATCAAGCTCTCGTCCTACGGCTTCCTGGAGGGATTCTACTACCGGCCGCGCATCGATCGCGACCTGCTGGCCCAGTATTCCGAAGGGATCATCGGCCTGTCGGCCTGCATGAGCGGCGAACCCAGCTGGCACATGCGCCAGGGCAACCTGGAGGCGGCCACCGAGGCGGCCGGTTTCTACACCGAACTGCTGGGCCGGGACCGCTACTTCCTGGAGATCCAGAACCACGGTATCGAGGAGGAGGCCCTCATCCGGCGCGAGGTGCCTGGCATCGCCAGGCAGGTGGGCTGCGGCGTGGTGGCCACCAACGACTGCCACTTCCTGGAGCAGTCACACTTCGAGGCCCACGACATCCTCATGGCCCTGCAGACGGGCAAGACGCTGAACGATCCCCAGCGCTGGAAGAGCAACACGGACCAGGTCTACCTGAAGTCGTCGCGGGAGATGCTCGAACTCTTCAAGGACTGGCCCGACGCCGTGGCCAATACCCTGCGCATCGCCGACATGGTGGACTTCGAGATGGAGTTGGGGCACCTGCTGTTGCCCGAGTTCCCCTTGCCCGAGGGCTTCACGACTCCCGACGAGTACGTCACCCACCTGGCTCTCGAGGGCCTGAAGGCCCGGTACGACTCAATCACCCCGGAGATCAAGGAACGCCTGGAGTACGAGCTGGGCATCATCGCCCAGACCGGCTACGCAGGCTACTTCCTCATCGTGTGGGACTTCATCGACGCCTCGCGGAAACTCAATATCCCCGTGGGCCCCGGCCGCGGTTCGGCCGCCGGCAGCCTGGTCTGCTACAGCATGGGGATCACCGACATCGATCCCATCCGCCACCAGCTCCTCTTCGAGCGCTTCCTCAACCCTGAACGCATCTCCATGCCGGACATCGACGTGGATTTCTGCTACGAGGGACGCGAGAGGGTCATCGCATACGTAGCCGACAAGTACGGTCGCGAGAACGTTTCGCAGATCATCACCTTCGGGACCATGGCTGCCAAGGCGGTGCTCAAGGACGTGGCCCGGGTCCTCGAGTTCCCCTTCGCCGAGAGCAACCGCATCAGCGCCCTGGTGCCCGAGGAGATCGGCATCACCCTGCAGAAGGCCATCGACGAGGCGCCGGGTCTCAAGGAAGTGGCCGACGAGTCCGACGACCACGCCAAGCTCCTGCGCAACGCCCTGGTCCTGGAGGGACTGAACCGCAACACGGGCATCCACGCAGCCGGCGTCCTCATCACACCCAGTCCGCTCATCGAACACGCGCCCCTGTACAAGTCGAGCAAGGGCGATGTCACCGTCCAGTTCGACATGAACATGAGCGAGGCCCTGGGCCTGCTGAAGATGGACTTCCTGGGCCTGCGCACCCTGACGGTCATCGACAAGGCCCTGGACCTCATCGCCGCCGCCACCGGCGAGCGCCTGCGCGAAGAGGAGATTCCCACCGACGATCCCGGCACCTACCAGCTGCTCCAGGAAGGCCGCACCGTGGGCGTCTTTCAGCTGGAGAGCAGCGGCATGCAGGAACTGGCGCGCAAGATGCAGCCCACCTGCTGGGACGACATCACCGCCATCTGCGCTCTGTATCGGCCCGGACCGCTCGGTGCGGACATGGACAAGGTGTACGTGGAGCGCAAGCACGGGCGCATGAAGGTGGAGTACAAGGACCCGGTGCTGGAGCCCATCCTGAAGGACACCTACGGGGTGATCCTCTACCAGGAGCAGGTCATGCAGATCGCCTCGGCCATGGGGGGCTTCACCATGGGCCAGGCCGACACCCTGCGCAAGGCCATGGGCAAGAAGAAGATGGAAATGATGGCCGAGATGAAGGTCATGTTCCTGGAGGGGGCCCAGGAGCGGAACTTCGACCAGCGGGCGGCCACGGAGATCTACGAGGAGATGGAGTTCTTCGCCCAGTACGGCTTCAACAAGAGCCACTCGGCGGCCTACGCCCTCCTGTCCATCCAGACCGCCTGGCTCAAGGCCCATCACCCGGCCGAGTTCATGGCCGCCACCATGACCACGGAGATGAAGAAGGCCGAGCGCATCACGCAGCTCATCGACGAGTGCAAGGCCCTGGGCCTGACGATCCGCCCGCCGGACATCAACCTGCCCCATCCCGAGTTCGGCGTGATCGACGGCGAGATCGTTTTCGGCATGGGGGCGGTCAAGGGCGTGGGGTCTGCGGCCATCGAGTGCATCGGCGAGGCGCGCGACGAACTGGGCCGTGACTTCACCGAACTTTTTGATCTCTGCGAGCACGTGGATCTGCAGAAGGTGAACCGCAAGGTCATCGAGGGGCTCATCGACGCGGGGGCCATGGACCGCCTGCCCGGCCACCGCCGCCAGCTGCGCACCAACCTGGACCGGGCCCTGGCCTTCGGGCAGCGCACGGCCCGCGACCGGGCCGGGGGCCAGACCTCCCTCTTCGGGGGTGGTGAGGCGGCGGCGCAGTTGCGTCCCACCCTGGCCGACTGCGATCCCTACGATCCCCTGGACGAGTTGAGCCGCGAGCGCGCGGCCGTGGGCTTCTTCCTCTCGGGCCACCCCTTCCACGAGTACCGCGAACTCATGGCGGGCCTGGAAACCGGCAAGGCCGAGCGGGTCCACCGCTTCAACGAGCGGGAGACAGTGCACCTGGCGGGCGTCATCACAAGCCACACCAAACACCGGGATCGCCACAAGCGCGTCTACGCTCGGGCCAACTTCGAGGACCTCAGCGGCGTGGTCCCGCTCACGGTGTACTCCAAGCAGTACGAGACGGCCAAGGACCTGGTGGAGAGCGATTCCATCCTCGTGGTCAGCGGTCACGTCCAGGTACGCAGCGACGAATCCCGCGAGGTAGTGGTGGACCAGATCACCCGCATCGACGAGGTCCTCGGCACCTGGGTCCGGGACGTGAAGCTGGAGATGGACCTGGAAGCGGCGGGCCAGGCGGGAGTCGCGGCCCTGGGCGAACTCTTCGCACATTTCGGCGAGCCCTGCGCCCTGCGTCCCCTGGGCGGGTGCGAAGAGGAGGCCGAGGAGACCCCGGTCAACGGAGAGGCCGAGGAGCCCGCCGCCGGCGATCCGGACGCTCCCGAGGGCGCGGCCGTCACCGCCCCGGTCCTGGCCCGACCGGTGCCCCTGGTGGTGGAGACCGAGCGGGACGGCCGCACTTGGCTCATCAAGTCCGGCGACCGCAACCTGGCCTTGACCCTGGACAGCCTGCGCGCCCTGCGCCACGTGCCGGGGGTGGGGGGGGTGCAATTGCGGGCAGCGGTGCGCCACCAGCTCGAGAAGAAGTCCGGTTTCGGCGGCGGCGGCTGGGCCCGTCGCCGGGCAGGCGCTTCTTGACAGACCGCGACGCTCAGGTCTAAGTTGCGCAACGCCCGGTCGTTTTTTCGGTGACGGAAAGACGGCCGCTTGTGTATGCTGATCGTTCGTGCCGCCGCCCGCCCCGGGCGCGCCGGACGTCGGTGATCGCCCCGAAGAAGGCAGCCATGGACTGGAAGAAGAAGGGCCTCTGGCTCGATTTCGAAATGCCGTTGGTGGAACTGGAAGAACGGATCCAGACTCTCCAGGACTCGGCCTCCGTGCGCGGCATGGACGTCACCGACGAGGTGGAACGTCTGCGCGAGAAGGCCCGCAAGCTGGGCACCGACATCTTCGCCAAGCTCGAACCATGGCAACGGGTCCAACTGGCCCGCCATCCCCGGCGCCCGACCACCAACGACTACATCCACCACATCTTCACCGACTTCGTAGAACTCCACGGCGACCGCATGTTCAAGGACGACGAGGCCATCGTCGCAGGCATGGCCACCCTGGGTGACCGCAAGCTCATGATCCTCGGGCACCAGAAAGGGCGCGACACCAAAAGCAACATCCGCCGCAACTTCGGCATGGCCCATCCGGAGGGCTACCGCAAGGCACTGCGCCTGATGGAAATGGCCGCCCGCTTCGAGCGGCCCGTGGTGACCTTCATCGACACCCCGGGAGCCTACCCGGGTCTGGGCGCCGAGGAACGAGGCCAGGCCGAGGCCATCGCCCGCAACCTGCGCGAGATGGCGGATCTGGACGTGCCCATCATCTGCGTCGTCACCGGCGAGGGGGGCTCGGGTGGTGCCTTGGCCCTGGGCGTAGGCGACCGCATCTACATGCTTGAGAACTCCATCTACTCGGTCATCAGCCCCGAGGGCTGCGCGGCCATCCTCTGGCGCGACGCGGCCAAGTCCAAGGAGGCGGCCAAGGCCATGAAGCTCACCGCCGCCGACGCCGAGCGCCTGGAGATCATCGACGGCATCATCCGCGAACCCATCGGCGGCGCCCACCGGGATCACGAGGCCGTGGCCCACGACGTGCAGGCCAAGATCCTGGACGCCCTGGCCGAACTGGAGCATCTCCCCGCGGACGAACTCAAGGACCAGCGGCTCCAGAAGTACCTGGACATGGGGGTCTTCGACGAAGCCGGAGCCTGAAAACGCCGATCATGGTGTTGACGGATCCTCCGAATTGTTGTACGATCCCTCTTGCCAACTTCTTCGAAAACCCGATCTCTCGCCGGGACCGGCCGTGTCCCGCCGCCGAAGTACGCGAGGATCGGAGACTTCTGTTTCCAACCTTCCCTGAATGGCCTATGATGCGCGGGTTTCCGCAGTTGAGCGTCGTGTGACTGCCGAACTGTGTGTTGTAGGACTCCCGAACTGGTTTGTGTGACTCCCGAACGGAGGCGGAGCATGCTCGATCCCAAACTCCTCGAGATCCTGGCCTGCCCCAAGTGCCGGGGTCCGGTCGTGCCCGACGACAAGCACGACTGGCTGTACTGCAACGCCTGCGCGGTCCGCTACCGCGTGGAGGCGGATATCCCGATCATGCTGCCCGACGAGGCAGAGAAGATCCCGGGTCGGGAGTAACCCTACATGTGTCTGTTCACGCATTTCGCGGCGGGAGCCCTGGCGGGCGGAGTGACCGGCAACATCTATGTCGGCGCCGTGGCCGGATTGGCGTCCCACGCGGTGCTGGACGCGATTCCCCACTACGACCACCCGGACTGGCGCCTGGAGCTGGCCGGGGGCGTGGCATCGTTGATACTGCTGCTGCTGCTGCCTTTCGGCGGCGCGGCGGCCATGGTGGGAGGCATCTGCGGTATGGTCCCCGATCTCGAAAATCTTTTTCAGAAGCTCGGCTGGATGGGCCGGAACCGGTTCCTATTCCCGTCCCACACGGGCCTGGTGCCCCACGGGCGTGAACTCGGTCCCCGGACCCTGGTCTGGCAGGCGGCCATCTTCGTGGGCTGCTTCGCCCTGCTGGGTCTGGTGGCTCCCGGCGACGCCCTGGCCGCCACGCCGGAGGGCGCCGTCATGGCGCGGCCGGTGATGCGGACCGTGAGCGCCGACGCCGGCCGCACGGTCGTTCGGGTGGAATTTCCGGTGAAATCCGCCCCCGCTGACTGGACAGCGGTGACCTTGGAGAACGTGCACTGGGCCCGGGGCATGGACGCGCCCCGCGCCGATGAACCCCAGCGCCTGCCCCACGAGTCGGTGGCCTTGGCCGTACCCACCCGCCGCGCCCCCCAGGTACGGGTCAGCGGCGTGGAATGGTGGCGGCGACCCGACCGGCCGGTGGACCTGGACGCCCTGCTCGTTGCCGGACCGCCCGCCGTGCAGCGCGGTGTGCCCATCACCGGCCTGGACGTGCCCGTGGGCGCCGCCGGCGGTGTCCTGGCCGCAGTGACCTTGGAATTCCTGCACCCGGCGGACGTGCGCGGCCGCGAGCAGCTGGCGGCGGCGGAATCGGGACGAGATCTCAAGGAACTGAGGAACAGTCCCTTCACCCTGCCCGGCCTGGCCAACCCGGCCCTGCATGCAACGCTGTTGGCGGGTGACCTCTCCCTGGCGGCCGCCAAGTCCGGCGCGACGGACAAAGCCGGCCCCACCGACCTCTTCGCCCTCACCCAGAACTGGGTGCGCCTGGGCGTTTCCGAGACGGGACTCTACCGGTTCACCGGCCAGCAGCTGGAGAATCTGGGCGTGCCCACGACGACCGTGGACCCGGCCAAGCTGCGCGTGTATCGGGGCGGCGGCGTCCACATCCACGGGGATCCCGAGCTGCCCGACGAGCAGCAGAGCCGGCGCCTGGGCCTGAACGAGGTGGCCATCCGCGTGGTGGAATCCACCCCCGACGGCGAATGGAACCTGGACGACGAAGTGCGCTTCTACGGCGTGGCCACGAGCGCTTACCTGGACCGTCTGGTTCCCGGCAGCGACCGCACCGTCCACTACGACCATCCCTACTGCAACGAGGCTGTCTACTGGCTCACCTGGGAGGACGACGCGGCGCCGACGCCCCTGCCCGGCACGCCCCGGCGCGTGGTGGAAGTGGCGTCCCCGGCCGGCGCGGGCCCCGTACGCACGGCCGGCACCACCCGGCTCCACATGGAGGAGCAGCTCTTCGACGAGCGCGGCTTGGTCCTGGACAACTGGGTGTGGGATTACGACGTGACCGGCACCGAGACCGAGAGTTTCATGACCCACCGGCCGGCCAGCGAGTCTACGGCGCGGTTCCAGGTTGAGGTGCGGGCGGGGACCCGCGTTTCCCACACGGCCTCGGCCTACTTGAACGTGGACGAGAGCGCGGCGGATACCCTCACCTTCGTGGTCAACCGAAGCACCACCCAGGAGCGCTTCCTGATCGCCGGAGAGACCGGGGATATCAGGACGGGCGTGAATTTCCTGATCCTCAAGAATCTGACCCTCTCTGGCTCGCAACTCGTTTTCGACAGCTTCGATGTCTTCTACGAGGACAGCCTGGTGCTCGAAAACGGCTACGAGGCCCTGCAGTTCGCCCTGGAGGGTGACGACGTACCGTCGCCGGCTACGTTGGAGAATCTCCGTGTGGCCACTGCGACGCCCCAGGTGACGACCCTGTGGGACGTGACCGTCCCCGACTCGGCCGTGGTGCTGTTGGGCACCCCCGCCGTCGCTTCGGTGGACTGGGAGGTGAGCCGCGATCCAGGCGTCGACCGCTTCTTCATGGCGGCCGAGACCTCCGGCCTGCGAGCCGTCACGAGCGCAGCTCGCGAGCGCCCCGCGAGCCTCGCTGATCTGGACACGCAATTGGACTACATCGTCCTGGCGCCGGCGAGCTTCATGAGCGCGGCCTGGGACCTGGCCGATTACCGCGCGCGCGATTTGTACGGCGTCTCCGCCCCGAGGACCACCGCCGTGGACGTGCAGGCGGTCTACGACAACTTCTCCGGCGGCCAGAAGGACCTGCTGGCCCTGCGCACCTTCCTGCAGTGGGTATGGGAGCAGGGCGGCCATCGCCTGGGCTACGTCTGCCTCATCGGCAACACCAGCCGCGATCCGCGGAACCACCGGGGCGCCACGCCCTATGTGGATTTCTACGATTTCGTGCCCACGTGCATCAGGTCCGCCTTCCCGCGCGAGCGCCGCGAGCATGTGTTCCAGGATGCCTATGCGTCGGACGACGATATCGTCTCCTTCGACACGGCGCCGGACAACATATACCTGGGCGTGGAGGACCGGGATATGCCCGAGGTCGTGGTCGGTCGTTTGCCTGCGGTGACCGTGACCGAGGCCGGCGACATGGTGGACCGTGCCGTGGCCTACGGGGAATCGCCGGAGCCGGGCACCTGGCGGAACCGGGTTCTGGTAGCATCGGACGATCTCTACTACACGACCTACCCCGGAGCCGCGCGTGACGAGAACTATCACGTGGCCAAGGCCGAGGACGTGACGGAGGACTGGTTGCCGCCGGCTCTCGACGTAGTGAAAGTTTATGGTGTGGACTACGACTTCCCGCCGGGATCGAATATCAAGTCGGCCGCCCAACGCGACATCAAGGCCGCCCTCAACGAGGGCACGTCGATCTTCTACTACGTGGGGCACGGCTCCGAGGACAACCTGGGCGACGAGCAGTACTTCCGCCTGGCCGACATCAGCAACCTGGTCAACGGCGGCCGCCGTCCGCTCTTCGTGGCTTTCAGTTGCGACGTGGGGGTCTACGACAGCTTCCTGGCCCGTTCCATGGCGGAACAGTTCGTGGCCACCAGCGCCGGCGGCGCGGCCGTATCCATATGCGCCAGCCAGGTCTCGTACGTGAGCCCGAACAACATCTTCACGGACGACTTCTTCCAGGCCCTCTATCCGGGCGCGGTGCTCCTAGATCATGCTACCGTCGGGAAAGCGCTCCTGGCCGCCAAGGGGGCGAGTTCCTCGAATTTCTCGCGCAACAATTCCCAGCGCTACAATATTCTGGGCGACCCAGCCCTGCGCTTCCTGCACCCGGCGCGCGGATTGGAGTTCGCGCCCGGCAACATCGACACCCTGCGCCCTGGGCTGCTGCAGCGCGTTCAGCTGGACGGCGCGGCCCAGACGCCCATGCTGGGCGCCGGTGACGCCTGGGATCTGCGTGTGGAGGAGTCGACGCGCGAGGAGCACTTCGAACAGTGGGACTGGGTCTACGATCCGGAAATCCAGCAATCCCCTTGGATCCGTGTGGAGGACGGCACCTTCATCAAGCGCGGCTCCGCCGCCTTCCGCACCTCCGGCATCATGGACGGCTCCCTGTTGAGCGTCCCCTTCAAAGCCACCACCCAGTCCCAGGTCGGCGAGCGCGGACGGATTCGACTCATCTCCGACGAACGCGTAGCCGTAACCCACATCCCCGTGGTGCGTGCCGACCTCTCTACGGTGGACGACGTGATCGGGCCTCAGATCAGCCTGAACTTCGCCGACAACAGGACGAGGGTCACCCCCGGCGCGGAGTTGCAGGCGACCCTGGTGGACTCCAGCAGCATCGCGGTGTTGGGTAACGCGCCCGGCAACTCCATCAACCTGGAGTTCGACGATTCGGGCTACTGGACGGACGTGACCGACGCGTTCATCTTCGCGCCGGACGACCACACCCGTGGGCAGCTCGTCTTCGATCTGCCGGCGGACCTGGATCCAGGGCGGCACGTGGCGGCCTTGTACGCCGCCGACGCTTTCGGCAACGTGGGGGCGGACACCCTGAGCTTCACGCTCCTGGCGGGCGGGACGAGCGGCATCTTCGATGCGACCCTCTTCCCGAACCCCACGCCCGGTCCCTGCCGGCTCATCTTCGAGCTGGGTACGGGCATGGTCGTGCGCTGGGACGTCTACACCACGGCCGGACGGCGCGTGCGCACCATGCACCCCGGCGCCCTGGGAGCGGGACCGCAGGTCCTGCACTGGGACGGTCGTGACCAGGAAGGCGACGAAATGGCCAATGGCACCTATCTTTTCGTGCTGCGCGGATTGGGTGGGGGCCATGACGGCTCGGATTTGATAAGGACGGGCAAGCTCGTCATCATGCGGTAACACCGCGCCCGCGGGGAAGGATCCCGCGAACCAACGGAGGTAGTCGGAACATGAGAAGGCTTGCAACGACGGTCCTGCTGACGGCCGTTCTGATCTCGGGAATCGCTGCCACGGCCCTGGCCAGCTCGGGTGCCGGTGCGATCAACCTGTCGTTCCCCATCGGCGCCCGTTACAACTCCCTGGGCGAGGCCGGCACGGCCCTGTCCCAGGACGCCACGGCCATGTGGTGGAATCCGGGCGGACTGGCGTTCCTGCCTGGTCGCGCGGAGCCGCACGACCTGCAGATCATGCAGTCCAGTCTGGCCGAGGGCCTGGCTGACGACATCGGTCTCTACTGGGTAGGCTACGCCATGCCCATGGGCAACCACGGGGCCCTGGGCTTCAACATCAACTACCTGGACATGGGCGAGCAGCAAGGCCGGGACGAGAACGGTGTCGACACGGGCACCTTCCGCTCCTACATGTTCGCCCTCAGCGCCACTTACGGCGTGCAGGTGGGCCGGACCCTGGGCGTGGGCCTGGGTGTGAAGTATTTCCGCGACAAGCTGGCGGACGACCAGTTCACCCAGGACAGCCAGGCCGGCGGCGGTAGCGGCGACAGCTTCGGCGTCGATCTGGGCCTGCTCTGGAAGGCGCCCCGGCTGCGCTCGAACTTCGGACTGGCCGTCGCGAACCTCGGTCCGGACATCGTCCACGTGGACAGTGACCAGAGCGACCCCATGCCCCGCAAGATGACCCTGGGCTGGGCCTTCAGCGTGTACAACAGCGAGTACATGGGAATCCTCCTGGTCGCTGACTACCTGGTGCCCCTGTACAAGTGGAAGGGCACTGACTACGGCCTGGGCCTGGAGTGGGACCAGTACGAATACGGCGTGGGCGCCGAGTGGAACTACCTCCGCTCGCTCTACGTGCGCTTCGGCTACAAGGCCACCTACCCGGCGGCGGACATCAAAGATACGACCTTCGGTTTCGGCGTGGACATGAAGCGCTGGCTCCGCAAGGCCATCACCTTCGATTACGCTTCGGTTCCCCAGGCTCAGGGCCTGGACCGGGTGAATCGACTGTCGCTGGGTTACCGCTTCTAACGCGGTCCGTCACTTTCTGACCCCTGGAAAGGAGTGCGCCGTTGGAGCGCCCCCGACTTCGTTTTCCGTTGGTTCTGTCGATCCTCGTAGTGGTGCTGGGGGCCGCTGTCCTACCGACGGCGGCGGCCGCCCAGACCGCCCGCCCGGGCCGTATGCCCATCCTCTGGCGTGATTGGACCCAGGTGCCCGCCACCGCCGGCCGCAGTGTCGTGGCCGCCGAGGAACGGCGCCAGGCCGCAGTCCGCGATCGCTGGCACCAGGTGCACGAGATGGTGGGCGCAGCCCATGTCTCGACCCGCGCCCAGGACGAACTGGCCCGCCGCGGTCTGGGTCCGGCCCTGCTGGACAAGAGCTTCACCGGCGCCGCTGCCACCTGGGACGGCCTGGACACCCTGCGCGTGCTCATCATCCGCATCGGGTTCCAAGAGAATCGGTCGCCGAGCCTGACCACCGTCGTGCCCGGCGGCGATTTCGAACTGGCGCCCTTGCCGGACCGCGAGGACACCCTCTACGTGGATCCGCCGCCCCACGACAAGGCCTACGTGGAGGCCCACTTGCGCGGTCTGTCCGAGTACTACCGGTACCAGTCGGGCGGACGGCTGCACATCGAGGGCCGGGTGCTTCCCGAAGGTGACCAGGACAGCTACAAGCTCTCGGACATCGCCGACTATGGGCCCGGCAAGAACGGCAGCTGGTCCCTTGAGAAACTCGAGAAACTGGTCCGCGACGTCATTGTCCTGGCCGACACCGAGACCCAGGCCGACGGCAGTGCCGTGCTGGCCGACTACGACGACGACGATCCCCTCGCCTACGTGATCTTCATGCACGCGGGCAGCGACTTCCAGAGCGACATCAACAACGACTCGCCCAACGACATCCCCACCTTCTTCGTCAACCTGGGGGAAGCCCAGGCCCTGACGAGCATGGACACCGATTCCGGCGCACCCGGCAGCCTGACCGATTGTTCGGTGATCCCGGAAACCACCAACCAGGACGGCTACGCCGGCAGCATCGCCGCTGCCTTCTACCACGAGTTCGGCCACGCCCTGGGACTGCCGGACGTCTACAGCACCCGCTCGGGCGGGCCCCAGGTGGGTGTCTGGGACCTCATGGATTCGGGCACGAACCTGCCCGTTCCCCTGGGTTTCGTGAACTCGGCCGACGATACGATCCAGGCCGTGGCCACGGGCGTGTTGCCGCCCTCCCTGTCCGCCTGGAACAAGTGGTACCTGGGCTGGCTGGTCACCGAGGACGCCAACAACTCCCCGGACGGCCACCGCCTGCCGGCGGTGCAGGTGATGCCTGAGCAGTACGAATTCTACAGGGGGGGACCGGGAGGCGGGGGCTTCGACGCGAACGATCCCCAGGCTGTCCGCGCGGGCATGTCCTCGCGGGAGTGGTTCCTCATGGAGAACCGCTGGGTGCCGGGCGGACCGGGCGAGACGCCCTGGCAAGAGCTCTATCTGAAGAAGGACCCGGACACCGGAGTGATCCTCTACCTGGCGAGCGACGAGCCCGGCGAGGACGCGGTGAACACGGGCCTCTACGACTACTTCCTGCCGGCGGGCGGCCTGCTGGTGTGGCACGTGAACATGGACCGCATCCAGTCGGGCATGGAAGACAACACGATCAACTACTACGACGACGGTCTGCGCCTGGTGGAGGCGGACGGTATCCAGGACATCGGTGTCTTCGACTCCTACGTGGTGGGTTGGACGGGTTCCCTCCTGGATCCCTTCGGCGGCTACTGGTACACGTATACTGCGGACGGCGTCCAGACCACCCACTACAACAACTTCAAGCACCTCTATGCCGACGGTTTCCCCAACACCCGCTGCTTCGACCGGTCCTGGACGGGGCTGACCGTAACGGGGGTGCAGAACCTGGGTCTGAGCCGCGCGATGCTCACCTTCCGGGCGGAGTTGGAGCCCCTGCTGCCCAACTTCCCCTTCGAAGTGGCGGCCGTGGATTCGGCCCACGCGCGGGCCATCGATCCGCGCTCGGTGACCGTCGTCGACGTGGACGGGCAACCGGCGCTGATCTTCGCCGACGCGGCGCCGGAAAACTGGGAGGGACTCTGGTCCACCGGTCTGTACGGCGTCCGGCCCGGCGGCGGGCCCCGCTGGCCCGGTCCGGACATCGAGCGCCTGGGCATGTTCCTCTACCTGGACGAGGCCCAGGTGGGCCTGCGGCCGGGTCCCCTGGCCGGACCGCCGGTGGCCTGGACCGAACCCGACGGCTCGGGACGTCTGCTGGTGGGCACGGTCAACGGCGAACTGGCCTACTTCCCCATGGGCGACCTGGTCCGCGTGCCGGACTGGACGGTGGACCTGGGGGACACCTTGACCGCGGCGCCGGTGGTGCTCGACCTGGGCGACACTCCCTACGCGGTGGCCACCCCCGTGGGCACGGACCGCCTGGCGGTGCTCGACCTTGATGATGGTACGCCCCTGGCGACCGAGTTGGTTCTCTCGACCGTCGGCCTGGGCCCGGTGACCTTGGCCGGTGATCTGCGGGTCCTGCCCAACACCGGCGCCGGAACCGATCACGTCCTGGTGGTCACCGACGCGGGCTGGATGAACGTCATGCTCGGCAGCGGGCTGGTAGCCACGGGTTGGGGGGCGTGGCCGCGGGCAGCCGTGGGCCGCATCCATTCAGCCCACGTGACAGACGCAGAAGGTTCCACCCTGGGATTCTTCGACGACGAAGGTCTGCTCAGCAATGCGCACCGCACCGGCGGCGCCTCTCTCGCCACCTGGGACACCGACGAACCCCTGGTGGCTGAACCCGCCGTGGCCGACCTCAACGGCGACGGCCGGGACGACGTGATCCTGGCCACGTCCCGGCGGATCCTGGCCTACCAGCAGGACGGCGTCATGCTCAACGGTTGGCCGCGCCCCCTGCGCGACATCTTCCCCCTGCCGGACTCGACCCGCATCCGCGGTCCACTGGTGGTCATCGATGCCGACGGCGACGGCGCCAACGAAGTGATTTTCGGCACCGACGGCGGCCATCTCTTCAGCCTCGACGCGACCGGCCGGCTGCGCGGCCGCACACCCCTGCGCTGGGGCGACGGCCTGGAATCGGCCTTCGCGCTCCAGGACGCCGAGGAGCCCGGCGAGGGCCGGGTGCTGTGGCTCGCCACCTCCGGCGGCACGGTCACCAGCCCCCTGCCGCGGCAGGTGAACAACGGCCGGATCGGTGCCTTCATTCTCGGCCCCGAGGCCGACGTCGAATCCCACACCAGCGAATGGCGCGGCACCGGCGGCGACGCACGACGCCGTGGTTCCGTGGGTCTGGCCCGCGACCTGGGCAACGTCGGCACGGTGTCCGCCGAGTACGACCGGGCCATCGTCTACCCCAACCCCCTGCGCGAAGACGACCTGGTGGTGCGGTTCTACAGCGCCGGGACCAGGGATGCCCGCTTCGCCGTCCATAACCTGGAAGGTGAGGTGGTGGTGCGGGCGACGATTCCCGTCACCGTGGACGCCGTGAACGAACACCGCCTTTCCCTGGCCGGACTGGCCAGCGGACTCTACGTCTGCACGTTGCAGTGGGACGCACCGGGCGGGCGCGAGACCCGCACCATGACCCTGGCGGTGGAGAAATGACCGCCGCCACCCGCAGGAGGAAACGATGAAGCGCATCTGCCCGACCCTGATCGCCCTCGGGGCAGTGATCCTGCTGGCCGGGACTCTTCCGGTCGCGAGCTCGGCCGACGAGACCGGCACCGGACGTGCCGCCTGGCTTCTGCAGCGCGGCGCCGGCGTCGGCGGAGGCCTCGCCGACACCCGCCACTTCCAGACGGAGATCGGCGGCGGCGACGCCATCGCCGAAGACGAGGGCCTGAAATCACCGGATTCGCCCCGCGGTTCGGTGGGCCTGAAGATGCTGGCCTCGGCCGTGCTACCCGGTTCGGGCGAAGTGCTCCTGGGCCACAAGCACGGCTTCGCGATCATGGCCGCCGACATCCTCGCCTGGACCCAGGTGTCCAAGCACCACGGCGACGGCGGCGACATGCGCGACCAGTACTACGCCTTCGCCGACGAGCACTACTCGGACGCCATGCTCATGCAGGGGTATTTTTCCGGAAGCACCGACATCGAACGGTCGGGGGAAGGGGCCCTGTATTTCCCCGATTTTCCGACCATGTCCGAGCTTTCCATCGAGGCGCTGGAAAGAACACTCCCCCTCTACGTGACCAAGGAGGAGGACCGCCGCGAGTACTACGAGAATCTGGGCAAGTGGGACCAGTTCGTTTTCGGCTGGGACGACTACCTGCGAGCCAGCGTGTCGCGTGCGGAATACAACTACGAGCCGACCATGCGCAAGAGCGACCTGACCCAACCCTGGGTGTCCAAGAACCGCGAGCTCTACCGGGACATGCGCGAGCAGTCCAATGACTCCTTCAAGAAGCGTGACCGCTGGTTGTACGTGAACATCGGCCTGCGCGTGTTCTCGGTCTTGGAGACCGCCTGGCTGGGCGGCCTGCTCGGCGGCGGCGACGACTCCATTGCTGTGGCCGGCCACCGGGTGCAGCTGGTGACGGCGCCGGAAGGGCCCTACCGGGGCCGCGTGGGCGCGAAGGTCTGGTTCTGATCCACGGTATCCACGGGTTCGAGGGATGCACGGCCCGCGTGGCCAGGAAGGCGATACGATGACGAGGCACATCATGGGGATTCTGGCATTGCTGGCCCTGGTCCTGTCCGCGGGTGCGGCCCTGGCCGGGGGTTCCGTTGGGACTGCCGGCGGTGGCGCCCTGTTGCGGGCGGAGATGGACATCCTGGGATCGGCGGCCTCGCGGGCCTGGCAATCCTCGTCCGCCCCTCGCGCCTTCGACCAGATCGGTGGCGAACGCCTGGACGAACGTCCCGACGAGATCGGCGGCGCCGGCGGTGAGCGCGAGGATCAGGAGACGACCGGCCCGAGCAACCTGCGTGAGAAGATCAAGGCCGGCGCCCTGTCGGCCGTGTTGCCCGGCGCGGGCCAGTTCATCAACGGCCAGCGCACGAAGGCCTACATCATGGGCGGCGCCGAGGTGGCCATCTGGACCGCCTGGTTCGTCTTCGACAAGCAGGGCGACGGCCACATGGAGGACTCCCGCGACTGGGCCGCCATCTACGCCGGCACCAGCGGCGACCACGGGGACCGCATGTGGCAGGCCGTGGGCCGCTATATGGACAGCGACGCCTACTGGACCGACCTCATCCGCGAGGCGCGAGCCCTGGGCGAAACCGCACCCGGGCCGCCGCCCACCTGGCAGTGGGTGAACAACGACCGCCGCGTCGGCTACCAGGGATTGCGCGCCGACGGGAACAGCGCCTACGACCGCCGCGACTTCATGATCCTGTTCGCGGTCATCAACCGCGCCGTGTCGGTGGTGGACGCGGTCATCGGGGCCGGCGGCAAGCCCGGCACCCTGGAGACCGAGGTCCTGGGTATGGGGCTGGAACTGGGCGTCGTTCCGTCCTGGCAGGACCCCGGAGCGCGCTGCGCCGTCACCAGGAACTTCTGATGCGCACCGCGGGCAGGACCGTCGCGGCCGTCGGCCTGTGCGTCCTGATGGCGACGGCCGGTTGCGCCGGTGGCGGCGCGGCCGGGACCGGTACCGTGCGCGCCCGGACCGTGAGCGCACCGCGACCGGGCACGACCCCGGTGTCGGTGGTCTTCCTCGAGGCCCACGAGAACGTTCCCGAAGCTCCCTACTATCCCCTGGAAGGCCTGGCCGGTTGCGCCTTCACCGACGACGGCACCCTGGTGATCTGCGACGAGAAGCGCGGCGCGGTCCACGGCCTGGATTCGGGCAACCGCCGCTGGTACGAATTCGACGTGCCCTCGGCGCGTCCCTACCGGCCCATCGACGTGCTGGCCGACGGCTTCAAGATCCTGGTCCTGGACCGGGGCAACGCCGCGGTCTTCCGCTTCGAACTGGGCGGCGCCTTCCGCGATCGCGTTTTGGATGTGCGCAACGCCGATCCGGCCGTGCACACGGACCCTGCGGGCTTCGCCATGGACCGCGACGGCCGCATGGTCGTCGCCGACCTGGGCGAACAGAATCTGCTCCTGCTCGACGCCTTCCTGGAGCCGGTCATGCGTCTGGGTGAGGCCGGGCGCTTCGAGGACCAGTTCAACGACCCGGCGGGACTCGTCTTCCTGGCCGACGGATCCCTGGTGGCCGTGGACCGGGGCAACCGGCGCCTGGCCCTGTACGGTCGCCTGGGTTTCTTTGAGTCCCTGGTGGGCGGTGGTCCGCCCGACACCAACCCCTTCGCGGCGCCCCGGGGTGTGGCCCGGGACCGGTTTGACAACCTCTTCGTGGCGGACTCCGGCAACGGCCTCGTCCACGTATTCGACCGCCGGCAGCGGCTGCTCTTCTCCGCGGGCGCCGAGGTGGCGGTGGCCGGAATTCCCGAGTCGCCGGTGGGTGTCGCCGTGAGCGAGGGCGGCCTCCTGGCTGTGACCGACCGCGCACGGTCGGCGGTGCTGGTTTACCGGATCGTCTACGAGTAATGGACCGCCGAGGGCACGGGGGCGGCCAACTCCTGCTGCTGGCGATCGTGGCCTTCATGGCCCCGTCGGCGCCGGCGGCCGCACAGGCTCCCGGGGACGACGCACCCCCGGTCGATCTTCCTCTCGAACAGGAATTCCACGTGGTGCCCGCCGGCACGGCTCCCCTGCAACTGGCCCACGGTCGGGTGTCTCCCGACAGCCTCCGCGTCAACGTCGACGGCCGTTCCTGGGTGCGGGACACGGACTACCGCCTGCGCGCCCGCAGCGGCGTGGTGGTTCCCCTGCGGCCCTGGCGGGTGACCACCTCCGCCGAGCCGGGGGACGACCGGGCGGTGGTGGTCGTCACCTACCGCTTCCAACCCATACCCCTGGTGTCGCGCCTGGACCTGCGGACGGTGGTGGCCGCTCCGCCCCGCGCGGCGCTGGACGACGGGACAGGATCGTCTGTCCGGTCGTCGACCGCCCTGGCAGCTCGCACGGACAATCTCCAGGTCACCGGCTCCAAGACGGTGCAGGTGGCCTCGGGCTCCCGTCGCGAGCTCACCGTGGACCAGAACCTGCGCCTGAACATCGCCGGCCAACTCACCGAGGACATCGCCGTCCGCGCTTTCCTTTCCGACGACAACCTGCCCGTGATTCCCGAGGGCAATACGGAAGAGCTGCGGGACATCGACAAGGTTTTCGTGGAACTGCGGAGCCGGCGCTGGGGCGCCACCCTGGGCGACTTCGTGGCCGAGCGCGGCGGCAGTCGTTTCGGGCGGTACCGACGCAAACTCCAGGGCGTGGCGGCGCGGGCCAACCCCGACGGCGGCCGGGCCGAGGTGCTGGCCGGTTCGCCCCGGGGCATCTACCGCACCCTGCAGATCCGCGGCCAGGAGTCCAACCAGGGACCGTATTTCCTGGCGGGCACCAGTGCCGGCGGAAACCTCTTCGTGGTGGCCGGTTCCGAGCGCGTGACCATGGACGGGCAGCCCCTTACCAGGGGGGCGGACCGGGACTACATCATCGACTATGTCCAGGGCTCCATCACCTTCACCTACCGCCGGCTCATCACCGCCGAGACCACCATCGTGGTGGAATTCGAAGAGGGGGAAGGACCCTACGGCCGCACCGTGGTCGGCGGCGGCGGCGGTGCCGACTTCACTCTGCCTATCCGGGGCCTGATCGGCGCCCTGGATGTTCGCGTGATACGGGAACGGGACGATCCCAAGCGATTGCGTACCGGCGAGTTGGCCGAAGAGGATGAGGCGGTCCTGGCAGCGGCCGGCGACGACCCCCTGCGAGCGGTGGCGGACGGGGTCACCGCGACCTTGTCCGGCGAGGGCGACTACCGCCTCGACGCCGGCAGCGGCCCGGGCGTCTACGTTTTCGAGGAAGGCGGCGCCGACTACGCCGTGGTCTTCTACTACGCCGGCCCGGGGCTCGGGAACTACACCCTCGAGAGGGTCACTACCACCGGCACCCGGGTCTACGTCCACGTGGGGACCGGCGGCGGATCCTACCGCATCGGCCGACCCCTGGACCTGCCCGAGTCCCGCACGGTCATGACCATGACGGCCAGCCTGGGCGACACGGCCGGCGCCCACCTGGCGGCCGAGTGGGATGTCTCCAGCCATGACCGCAACCTGGTGTCCAAGGTGGACGACCACGACAACTCGGGCCAGGCGGCGGCGGTGAACGTGGCCCTGCCGGGGCGGCATGTGGGCCGGGGCGTCCTCGATCTGGCGGCCTTCTACCAGACCCGCGCGGCCGCTTTCCGTGGCTTCGAACCGGACCGCAACGTCTTCGATTACGACGACTGGGGTCTGGCCGACCGGGCCCGCCGCCCGGGTTTCCTGGCCGAAGGCGACCGTGAAGCAGGAGCGCAGCTGGGCTGGCGCACCGGCAGCGAGGGCCGACGCTTGGCGGTGGGCGGTCGCCTGGGCACCCTGGAACACGGTCTGGCGACCACCGCCGAGCGCAGGTCAGCCAACGGGGAATGGACCATGGCCGGCGGCCACGGCCGCCACGGCTGGCTGCGGGCCCGGGCCGACGACGCGACCGATCCCCTGGACAGCGAACGCGTGACCACCGAGCACCACCTGGACTGGCGCCTGGGGCCGGTGGTCCCCGAGGGTGGCTACCGCCTGCAGCGCTGGGAGGACGCGGCCATGTTGGGCGCCAGGGCTGCCGGTTTCCGCCACGAGGAGTGGAGCGGTGGCCTGTCCGGAGCGCCCGGTGGTCCCTTGGCCTGGCGGGCGGGCTTCAAACGGGGCCGGGCCGACTCCCTGCGCGCGGGTGTCTGGCAGGAGGAACGGGACACCCGCACCACCACCGCTTCGATCACCACCGGCCGCTTCGCCGGCATGCGCCTGGTGGGCGAGGGGACCCTGCGGCGTATCGTGCGTCCCGGCGGCGACGACGAGACCACCCGCCTGGCCCGGGCCAACCTCTCCGGCGCGTGGGAGCGCACGGCCAGCGACTGGTCCCTGGGCTACCGGGTGGACAACAGCCGCTCGGTGGTGCGGGACCGCCAGGTGGTCTTCGTGGGCGAGGGCCTGGGGGACTACGACCGCGACGGCAACTACGTGGGGCCGGAGCAGGGGGACCACGATCTTGTGCTGGCCGCCACGGACAGCCTGCTGGCCACCACGGCGGTGCAGACCGACCTGCAGTGGCGCCAGGGTTTCGACTTCCTGGGTTCCGAGCGCTGGTACGGCGCCTGGTCCTTCCTGACCGTGGCCCAGGCCGAGGGCCGCAGCACCACCGAGGAAGTGGGCCGTCTGCTGGTCCTGGATCCGGCGGTGCTCTTCGACCGGGAAAGCGCCGTGCTGGGCGACCTGACCTGGCGCCAGGAACTCACCCTCCTGGAACACCTGAAGTCCGTGGATCTCAGGGGAGTGTGGAACTTCCGCCAGACCCGTGACCGCCAGTACGCCACCCACCCGGAGGATCGCTACACCCGCAATCTCCAGGTGAACGGCAATGTGAGCCTGTCCCGCCGGTCGTCCCTGCGTTTGCGGTGGGTTCGGGAGGACGAACGCCGTTTCACCGAGGAAGGCGCCACCAGTTCCCGCCGCAGCTACACCTCCCTGCTGCAGCGTTACGAGACGGCCTGGAACTGGCGGCCCATGCCCGATCTGCGTCTGTCATTGCAGGGGGAGTACGTGACACGGGACGATGCCGTATCCACGGTCGAGCAAACGGAATTCGCCCTGCGTCCGTCGGGACGCCACCGCTTCGCCGGGGCCTGGTCCGTGCAGGCGGATCTGCGCTGGGCCGAGGTGGAATCGCAGGAATCGGCGGGGACCGTGCGCCCCTGGTTCTACCCGGAGGCCGGCGCCAACGTGGAGTCCACCCTACGCCTGGCCTGGGACCCCACCCGCTTCCTGGCCGTGTCCGCCAGCTGGTTCAGCCGCAAGCAGGGCGAGAGGAGGTGGCAGCACGATGTCCGTCTGGAATCCACGGCTCGTTTCTAGGACCTGTCTGTTGGCGGCGCTCCTGGTGCTGCTGTCTGCCTTGGCGGCGGCCCAGATCCCGAACGCGCCCGTGCTGCGGCTGGCCCAGGACGACCCCACCGGCGGCCTGGCCGAGTGGATCCGCCAAGACCGTAGCTGGCTGCGCGCCCTGCCGGCGGCGGAACTGGTCGTGCCGGCTGCCCGCACCACCGACGACGATTCGACCACCGCTGCGGTGGCCGCCGCCGCCCGTAGCCTGGCCGCGGGTGCCGGCCCGGATTCGACGGTGGTCCTGCGACCGGTGGCTTCGCGCCTGGCCGACCGCTGGCGTCGCCGAGGCTTCCTGGCCGTGTCGGTGGCTGTCCGGTCGAACGGGGCCGCCGGGGCCGATACGCTTCAGATCCGACCGGGCGACCCCTGGTCCATCGGATCCTTCGACATCGCGGGCGAAGACTTCCCGGGCCGGGACCACCTGCTACGCACTTGGTTGCCCCGGGTGGGGGACCGTTACGACGCCGACGAACTGGAGCGCGGCGTGGCCAAGGTCCTGTCCGGCGCCGCGGAAGCCGCCCGGCCCTGGCCCCGCTGGATCCTGCGCGAAGCGGTGCTGGATCCCGCGGGCCGTACCGTGTCACTGGAAGCCACCCTTTTTGCCGGCGCAGCCGCCCACCTGGGCCCCCTGTCCACGAGCCTACCCGCCGGCCGCGGCGCCGAGTTCGCCCTGCGGGCCTCCGGTCTGCGCCCGGGCGCACTCTTCCGCCAGTCGGACCTGGCCGCCGCCCGCGACCGCCTCCTGGCCCGTGACCTGTACGCCTCCGTGGGCGAACCGCTGGTCCACCTGACAACCTCCGAGGACACGGTGGGGGTGCATCTGCCCTTGGTGCCACGTCCCAAGATGAATCGGGTCCAGGTCGTTCTGGGTCTGAGCCGGGGCGAGGAAGGCGGCAATCGCCTCAGCGGGCAGGTGGATCTAGACCTGCCCAACATGGCCGGCACGGGGCGTGCCCTGAGCGTGGGTTGGCTGGACGACGGCGACACGCGCTCCCGGTTCGGCTTCTCCTACCTGGAGCCGCTGGTCTTCGGCACCCCCCTGGACACGGATGTGGCCATGGATAGCGAGGTGCAGCGGGACAGCTACACACGCTTTCGCCTGGACAACCGCTGGCGCCTGCCGGTAGTGGCCCTGTGGGGCGTGGAGTTCGGCCTGGGCTGGGACCGGGCCACCTACCCCACCGGCAGCCTCGAGCACACGAGCCGCACGCGGGTGCGAGGTGCGGTGCTGCACAAGCGCGGCGACCGCACCCGCAGCGGCTGGGCCGGGTCCTTCGCCGTGGAGGAGGCCTGGCGCACATCGACCCTGCGGTCGGACACCACCGGCGGCGACGCGGCCACCGGGTCGGCCCTGGGCGAGGCCGTCACCCAGCGCATTTTCGAGGTGGACGTGGCCGGCGAGTTGCGTGTCTCGAACAGCCTCGGCCTGCACGGCCGGGCGTCCTTCCGCGAACTGGACGGACCGTCGGCCGAGGAACCCCTGGCAGACCAGTTCCATTTCGGCGGCGCGGCCACCCTGCGGGGGTACCGGGAGGACGAATTCCACGGTTCCCGGGCTGCCTGGGGCGGGCTCGAGTTGCGGGTCGGACCGCCCCGGGGCTCGCGTCTTTACACCTTCTACGACGTGGGGTACTTTGGCTTCACGGCGCGCGAAACCCTGCTGGATGGATCGACGCGGTTCGCCCTCCGCGAAGGCTGGCCGCGGGGCTACGGTCTGGGCCTCCTGGCCCGCACCGCGGCCGGCGACATCTCGCTGGCCATCGGCTTCCCCGGCACCGTGGACTTCGATCTGGCCAAGCTGCACGTGACCCTGCTCGAATCCTTCTGACCGGCGGTCCCGGGTCCACGATGGATCCGGCGCTCACCGCCCGGAGGACCATGGACCGCCAGCCGCCCCAGGACCGCGATATTCGCGCGGAGATCCTGCATCTGCGTGCCGAGGTCGTTCGCCACAACGACCTCTACCACCGCCGTGCCGAGCCCGAGATCTCGGACGCGGAATTCGACGCCCTGGAGCGCCGCTTGCGCCGGCTGGAAGCCGACCACCCGGACCTGGCCCCGGGCGAGAGCCCCGCGGGCCGTCCCGGCGCCGATTCGGACGCCCGCTTCCCCTCGGCGCCCCACAGCCGACCCATGCTCAGCCTGGCCAACAGCTACGAGTCCGACGAAGTGGTCGCCTTCGTGGACCGCGCCCGCCGAAGCCTGGACGTGGACGACCTCCGCTTCACCGTGGAACCCAAGATGGACGGCGTGGCCGTGGCCGTGCGCTACCGCGACGGCTGTCTGGTGCGGGGCCTGACCCGCGGCGACGGCGCCCAGGGCGACGTCATCACGGCCAACGTGGCGACCCTGTGCCAGATCCCCGGGGAGTTGACCGCCGGCTGGCGCGGCCTCCTGCCGGCCGGGACCGACGCCTGGGAAGCGCGGGGCGAAGCCTACCTGGGACTGGAGCGCTTCCGCCAGGTCAACGCAGAGCGCGAGGCCGAGGGACTGGCAGCCCTGGCCAATCCTCGCAACGCCACCGCCGGCACCCTCAAGACCCTCGATAGCGACGAGGTGCGCCGCCGTGGCCTATCCGTATGCTTCTACGAATTTCTCCTGCTGGACGACGAGGACCGACCCCTCGACGGAGGCTTCGACGACCACCGCCAGGAGCTGGCGCTCATCCGGCGCCTGGGGTTGCCCGTGAACGATTTCCTGCGCGAGGCGAGCACGGTGGAGGAGATCCAATCCTGTTTGGACGAACTCGAATCCCTCCGTGCCGGACTCGATTACCAGATCGACGGGGCGGTCATCAAGGTGGACGAGCGCCAGTGGCAGGAAGCCCTGGGCAGCACCGCCAAGGCGCCGCGCTGGGGCTTGGCCTTCAAGTTCGCCGCCGAAGAAGCGGTGACGACCCTGCGGGAGATCACGCTCCAGGTGGGCCGCACGGGGGTCATCACGCCCGTGGCCGAGCTGGAGCCGGTCCTCTTGGCGGGCACCACCGTCTCGCGCGCCACCCTCCACAACTGGGAGGAAATGGAGCGCAAGGACATCCGCGTGGGGGATCGGGTGGTGGTGGTCAAGGGTGGCGACATCATCCCCAAGGTGCTGCGCGTGCTCGTGGACGAGCGCTCCGGTGACGAGGAGCCGCAGCCGAGACCGTCCACCTGTCCCGTATGCGACGAGCCCACCCACCAGGTTGAGGGCGAGGTCGCCCTGCGCTGTGGCAACCCCCTCTGCCCGGCGGTGGTGGCCGGGCGTCTGCGGCATTTCGCCGGCCGCGAGGCATGCGATATCGACGGCCTGGGCGGACGGTCCATCGAACTCTTCCTGGCCGAGGAGTTGGTACGGACGCCGGCGGACCTCTTCCGCCTGGACCCGGCAGTGGTGGCGGAGTTGCCGGGCTGGGGGGAGAAGTCGGCTGCCCGATTGCAGTCCGGTCTGAATCAGGCGCCTGTAAGGCCTTGGGCAGCCAAGATCTTCGCCCTGGGCATTCCCCAGGTCGGGGTCAGCACGGCGCGCACCCTGGCCACCTACCATCGCGACCTGGAGGCCCTGCTGGCCGCCGATCCCGATGCCCTGGCCGAACTCCCGGACCTGGGTCCCATCGTGGGCGCGGCGGTCCACGGCTTCCTCCACGGGCCCGGTGCGGCCCTGCTGGAGGATCTGCGCACCGTAGGCTTCTTCCTGGACCATGAGGACGCCCCGGCGCCGGTGGACGAGACCCGGGAGGGCTGGTTCGCCGGCAAGACCGTGGTTCTGACCGGCACCCTGGAGTCCATGGGCCGGGCGGAGGCCAAGGGGCTCATCGAAGGGCAGGGCGGCAAGATCACCGGCAGCGTGAGCAAGCGCACGGACGCGGTGGTGGCCGGCGAGAAGGCCGGCTCCAAGCTGGCCAAGGCCGAGGAACTGGGCGTGGAGGTGCTGGACGAGGCGGCCTTTCTCGAGCGCCTGGCCTCCGGCGGGGACGGCGCCTCGTGAACGCCGACCGTCATCTGCTGCTCGCCAGACCGCTGCCCGGCAGCGGCGGCCGCTGGTTGGCCCTGGACCTCCTGGCCGGCGCCAGGGTCTGGGAGACCTCCGGGCCCGGGGACGTGCCTGCCGACGCGCCGGGGGCCTTCCTGGCCGCGGGGCGGGGCGAACCCCACACCGAGAGTACCGGCGCCGGCACGCGGGTGAGCGAAGACCTCCTATGGTCCCTGCTGGATCCCCTGGGCGCGGGCCGCGAACCGGATCTCCTGTCGGCCGATCAGCCGGCCGCCGCGGCGGCCCTCCGGGAGGAGCGCCGACGTTTCCTGGCGGGTTGGCGCCGCTGGCACGCCATGCCCGGCGCGGTGCGGGCCGCCTGCCGCGGCCTGTGGACGACCTACGTCCCGGCCCTGGTACCCCTGCTGGAACTGCTGGAGACGACCCCGGCCGCGGACCAGCTTCCGGAGGACCCGGTCCCTGAGGAGCTCGCCGTCCCGGCCGCACCCCTGCCTGCGGAATCCAGCGCCCTCGGCAGCTGGCTCGCCGATCCGGCCGGTCTTGGCGTCTGTTACGGGAAGGGCTTCACGCCTCGCGAGGAACAGGCGGACATGGGCCGCCGGGTCGCTGCCGCCCTGGCGGCGGACCGGGCCCTGGCCGTGGAAGCGGGCACCGGTGTGGGCAAGACCCTGGCCTATGTGGCGGCCCTGATTGGGGCCATCCGTGACAACGGCAAGCGGGCCGTGGTCTCCACCCACACGCGGGCCCTGCAGACCCAGCTCATGGACCAGGATCTGCCACGCCTGGCCGACCAGCTGGGGGACCGGCGCGTGGCCCTGCTCATGGGCCGCCGCAACTACCTCTGCCTCCGCCAGCGTTTGGCCTACCTGTCCCGGCCCGTGGAAGACGCCGCCGACGCTCTGCGCGCCGTGGCCTTCCGGGTGTGGTTGGACGCCACCGGCGACGGGATCAGGGACGAGGTCGCTGCCCACCCGCTGCTGGCGGACGATCTGCGTGAGCTCTTTGACGCCCCGGAGCCCTGCCTGCCCGGGGCCTGCTACGAGGGCGACCACTGCTACGTCCAGCGGGCCCGCCGCCGGGCCCGCCGCGCCGATCTCCTGGTGGTGAACCACTCCCTGCTCATGCACGACCTAGCAGCCGGCGGCGTCCTCATCGGCGACCGGGACCACCTGGTGGTGGACGAAGCCCACCGGCTGCCCGCAGTGGCCCTGGATTGCAGCGCCATCGTCTGCGGTCCCCGGCGCTGGGAAGACCTGGAGCGCCTGGTAGGACGGATCTCCAAGGCCGGTCCGCCCGAACGCATCGCCCTGGCCGCGTCCCGCCTGTCCATCCTGGGCCCCGAAGGGGAGGCCACGGCCGCTTCCTGCGCCGACCTGGCCGCGGCTCTGGGGCGGGCATCCGTCTCCTGGAGCGCCTGGTGGAAGGCCCTGGCTGCGGCCGTGGACGAAGACCTGCCCCCCGGGGGCCGCACGCCGGGCCGGCGCCGGGTGGGGGACAAGGACGTGGCCTTCGCCGGTCTGCGCGCCCAGTCGTCCGCCCTGCTGGAGGACCTGGCCCGGGCCGACGAGATCTACGCCGGCCTGGCGTCCCGGGCCGGGACCCTGGTCGAGCCGGGTCCTGAGCTGGTGGACGACCTGGCCATCCTGGGCCAGACGGGCCAGCTGGTGCGCGCCCTGCACCACGATGTGCGCTTTCTCATGACCGACCCGTCTGCCGACTGGGTGACCTGGATCGATCCCGGCCAACGGCGGGGCCTGCGCCTGCTCGGAGCCACGCGCCTGGAAGCGGGCGCCCTGCTACGGGACCACTGGCTCGAGACCGACAGCCACCCTGTCGTGACCAGCGCCACCCTGGCGGTGGGCGAGGACTTCGGGCACATGCTCGGCGAGCTGGGTCTGACCCGCCGCCGACCCCCGGCCGAGACGGCCGTCTGCCCCTCGCCCTTCGACTACCGCACCCAGACCCTGGTCCTGGTGCCCAAGCGTTTCCCGGCGCCGGAGGACCGGAACTTCGGCAACGCCGTGGGCGAGGTGCTGGGTGAGCTGGCCCAGCGGACGGGCCGCAAGACCATGGGCCTGTTCACGTCCTACCGGTTGCTGTCCCAGGTGGCCGGCACTTTGCGCGAGGCGGGCATGGGCGAGGGACGGGAACCGGACCCGGCGCTGCTGGTGCAGGAGTCCGGCGGGTCGGCCGCGGCTCTGGCCGCCCGTTTTCGACGTCTGCGCCGGGCCGTGCTCCTGGGCACGGCCACCTTCTGGGAGGGCGTCGATTTCCCGGGTGACGACCTGGAGATCCTGGTGGTCACCAAGCTGCCCTTCCTGGTGCCCAACGATCCCTGGGTCGAGGCCCGTTGCCGCCGGCTGGAAGCGTCGGGAGAGAATCCCTTCACGGCCTTCATGCTGCGGGACGCCGTATTGCGCCTGCGGCAGGGCTGCGGACGGCTCATCCGGCGATCCACCGACCGGGGCGTGGTGATCGTCCTGGACACCCGGTTGCACACCCGCAGCTACGGCACCACCTTTCTCAACGCCCTGCCGGCCATGCCGGCTGGTTTCGCCGGCACCGACGATCTGCTGGCCCGCGTGGAAGCCTTCTTCAACGAGCAGCCGCCCCGTTCGCCGGGGCCCGGAGGATCCCCATGAGTCACAAGCACCGTGTCAGTCCCGGCGCGACCGATCGTGGCGACGTCGTGGACCTGCTGGTCACGAACATCGGCGAGCTGTGCACGATCCACGACCCGGACCTGGACGAGTCCGTGCCGCGGCGGCGGGAGGATCTGGGCGCCTTGAACGCCATCGCCGGCGCCGCCTTGGCCGTGGGCGACGGCAAGGTCGTGGCCTGGGGGGAGGAGGAGGCCCTGGTACGCGAATTATGGGGCGAAACGGGATTGAATCCCGCCGTGGAGACGGTGGACGCCGGCGGAGCCTGTGTGGTTCCCGGCTACGTGGATCCTCATACCCATGCGATCTTCGGCCGCACCCGGCAGGATGAGTACGAGCGGCGCATCCGGGGCGAGTCCTACCTGGAGATCGCGGCTGCCGGCGGCGGCATCCAGTCCTCGGTGAAGGACCTGCGCCAGCGTTCGGAGCAGGAACTGGTGGACCTGGCGGTGCCGCGCCTGCGGGAGATGCTGCGCCACGGCACGACCACCGTCGAGATCAAGAGCGGCTACGGACTCGACCTGGACTGGGAGCTCATGATGCTGCGCGCGGCGGGGGCCGCGGCCCGGGAGGCCGGCATCGGACTCGTGCGAACCTGCCTGGCCGCCCACGAAATTCCGCCCGAGTACCGTGGCGACCGCGAGAAGTACCTCGACATCATCTGCCGGGAGATCCTGCCCCGGGTCGCGGCGGAGCAGCTGGCCGACCGGGTCGACGTGTTCTGCGAGCCCAGCGTCTTCACCCTGGCGGAATCGGAGCGGATCCTCGCCGAGGCGTCGGGCCTCGCCCTGGGCGGCACGATCCACGCCGACGAGCTGGAACCCTACGGCGGCGCGATCCTGGCCGATAGGCTCGGCGCCGAATCGGCCGACCACCTCATCGAGATCGACGACGCGGGCATCGCGGCCCTGGCCGACTCCCGCACGGTGGCGGTTCTTCTCCCAGGCACGGTCTTCACCCTGGGGCTGGACCATTACGCCCCGGCGCGGAAGATGATCGACGCCGGTTGCGCCCTGGCCCTGGCCACGGACTTCAATCCGGGTAGCTGCCCGATTCTCTCGGTGCCCCTGATCCAGGCCATCGCCTGCACCCAGATGCGTCTGACCCCGGCGGAAGCCCTGGTGGCGTCCACCCGGAACCCTGCTTTCGCCCTGGATATGGCCCACGCGGTGGGCTCCCTGGCGCCCCACCAGACCGCCGATTTCCTCATTCTCGACGGTGACGACCACCGGTTGGTTCCCTACCGTGCGGGACACAATCCGGTACGGGCGGTATTCTCGGGCGGCAAGAAGGTTTTTTCTCAATCGTCGCGCCCTTTGAACGATGTATGAACGGTAGCCCGGAACCGGAGCCCTGCGACGCGAGGTCGTGAACCGGTTCTTGGCGCCAAGCATCGCAGCAACGGGGGTCGCTCCTTGTCGAAGCTCAGTCAACTCAAGAAGGACGCCTACCAGGCCGGCAAGAAGCGGAACTGGGATGAGGCGGTCTCCCTGTACGAGCGCATCCTCGAACAGGATAAAAACAACCCGACCGTCATCAACGAACTCGGTGACCTCTGCCTCAAGGCGGGCAAGACTCCCCAGGCCGTGCGCTATTTCCTGAGCGCCGCCGCCAAGTACCGCCAGACCGGTTTGCTGAACAACGCCGTCGCCATCTACAAGAAGATCCTCCGCTACGAGGGCGCGAACCTGAACGCCCACTGGTACCTGGCCGAGACCCGCGCCTCCCAGGGGCTCCTGGTCGAAGGCGAGAACCACGGTCTGCACTTCCTGGAGCACTCCCGGAACCTGACTGCGGACATCAAGGAGATCTTCCTCAAACGCTGCCTGCAGCTCTTCGAACTGTATCCCCAGAGCCAGCCCATTCTTGAACGCCTGGTCCAGGTCTTCCGCACCTGGGATCTGAATCTGGAAGCGGCGCGGGCGGGGTGCCTGCTGGCTTGTGGCCAGTGGGACGCGGGCGAACAGGATGCGGCCCGCTCCGAGGTGGAAACCCTGCACGAACGCGTGCCCGAGCTTGCCAACTACCCCGAGTGGACCCAGTGGCAGCAGCGCGTCAATCCCGACGGTGGCTCGTCCGGATCCTATTCGGACTTCGGAGCCGTCGACCTGGCCGGGCAGAGTCCGGCTGCCGAGGAGACGCCGAAACCCCCGGCCGCCGCCCCGGATCAGGAAACCAACGCTACGTCCCCGGCCACGGACGGGCCAAGCCGCACCGCGACCCCGGCGGCCGAACCCGCGCCGTCGGCCGGGGACGAACCACTTGCCGACGAGCCGGCGCCCGCTGCGGAGAAGCCCGCAGTCGAAGAACCGGTAATCGAGAAGCCTGCCGCGGAGGCGCCCACCGCCGCGACCCCGGCCCAGGACGGCGAAGGCTGCATCAGCATTGACGCCGACGGTGACGCGGATCTCAACGAACTGCTGGGCGCGGCCGTGGCCGGTGTGGAGCAGGCCACCGAGACGGAGGCCCCCGAAAACATCGAGGCCGATCCCTTCGCGGCGGCCCCGGCGGAACCGGAGGCTCCGGCAGACGACGACGCGCCGGTGGATCTGCTGGCGGAGATCCTGGCCGACGACTCGAACCTGCTCGAGGGCGGGGCCGAGTCCCAGATGGCTTCCATCACCCGCGAGATCGGCTCCCAGCTCGGCGGCGACGGCGACGAGGCCGATCCCTCGGGCCTGTACGACCAGGGCACCGTCTACCTGGAGATGGGCATGTATGACGAGGCCTGCGCGGCCTTCTCCAGCGCGGCCGCCAGCGGAGACCAGAGCGTGGTCCTCAGGGCCCGCGAGATGTGGGCCGAGACCCTCCAGCGATCCAACCGCGTGGACGAGGCTGTCACCATCCTGCGTGACGGCCTGGTGGGCATGACGCCGGGCGCCCCGGAGCACCTGGGCATGCTCTACAATCTGGGCAAGACCTGCGCCAAGGCCGGCCGGAACGACGAGGCCGCCGAGGTCTTCGGTGGAATCGTCGAGTTCGACGAGAACTACCTGGACGTCCGCGACCTCATGTCGGCCTTGTCCACGGCCTGACACCTCCTGCGCGAACCCGCTTCGGACCCCAGGGGAACCTTGCCTGGGGTCCACCGTTCACCTAAGATGCCGCCATGACCGCACCGCGTCAGCCAACGGCCAACCGTTCGGTCCGGCAGCCCGTCCTGCTGGGCCTTTTTGCTGGTGTGGCGGTCGGCGTCGGATATCTCCTGGCCGGGGTCCCCAATGTGGAGCTCATGACGCTGGTCATCATGCTGGCCGGAGCGACCCTGGGTGCGGTCCGGGGCGCGGCGGTGGGCGTGGTGGCGGAAGCGATTTTTTCGGTGGGATCGCCCTACGGCATGGCGGCCCCGCCGTTGCTGGCGGCCCAGTTGGCGGGCATGGCTCTGGCCGGGGTGACCGGGGCGGCGTTGCGGATGGCGCTGGAACGGACCGACCGGCCGGCGCGCAGGACCGTGACGGCAGGGGTCGTGGGAGCGTCGACGGCGCTGGTCTTCGATCTCCTGACCAACGTCGGCAGCATCATCGGTTATGAACTCGACCCGCGTTTGGTCTTCGGAGGCGCCTTGGGCTTCAACCTCATCCACATGGCTTCAGTGGCCACGGCCACGGCGGCGGTCTTCCCGGCGCTGGCGCCGCGGCTCAGGCTGTTGGTGCGCAGTTCCCTGGTGGGTCGGACGGCGCCGCTGGTGCTGGCGATCCTGCTGACCGGCGGCGTGGCCGAGTCCCGGGCCCAGGGCGCGCCGACCGACTCCACGGGTCTGGCCCTTCCCGATACTGCCACGACGACGGCGGCCACGCAGCCGACGAGCGACCTGCCCGCGCCCACCGAAGGCCCGGGGGTCGAACTGGGCTGGGAGCGCCCTCTCTGGCAGCCCTTCGCCTGGGACATCCTCGATTGGTACGACTGGTATTCGCCCTACCTGGCCGTGCGCGAAGCGGGCCTGGGCGGCGCGGCCGTGGTCTTCGGGGAAGCCGGGACTTCGCCGGCGCCCCTGGTCACCGTGGACGACGTGCCCTGGGGTACGGGTCACGCCCTGGTGGACGATCCCTGGCTCGCTCCCATCCAGGGCCTGGAGGTGGGAACCGACGGCTGGTTCACCGACGGCCTGGGGGGCACCGCCGGCCGGCTGAACCTGCGTACGGCGGACCCGGATCCGGAGAAGGCCGTTTCCGAATACCGCGGCGTCAAGGGCCGCCACGAGTCCTACATGCGGGGCATCCACGTGCTGACGCCCCGAGCCGATTGGCGGGCTTCGCTCTCCTTCGACGAGGTCATCGACAAAGAAGCCTGGAACTACACGGACGTGTCCGACGAGGAGCGTTACCTGCTCGTGGATCCGGAGTTCCCCGGACACGGCAAAGTGCGCCAGAGCCGGACGCGCATCTCCCGGCTGCTGGACGACGAGACGGGACTCGACCTGGAGATATCCAACGGCCGGGTCACCCGCGACGACGCTCCGGCCTGGGGCGCTCTGCACCGCGAGGTCTGGGACACGGGTCTCGCGGCCACGGCCTACGGCCGGCGGGCGGGCCTACGCTGGCGAACGATCCTGCACTGGCGCGACCGGGACGTCCAGTGGGGTGCACGGCCCACCGGCGTCGACTCCACCGAAAACCACCGAAAACTGGGCTCTTCCCGGGAGGGCCTGATCCTCTCGTTACGGCAGGCGCAATCGGCGCCTCCGGCACTGCCGGACTCGGCGGCCGGCGACAGCACCGTTCCGCCGGCTCCGTTCGCGGTCGAGGGCCCGGGCGGTCTCTTCCTGAACCTGACCGTCCACAACTGGCGGGTCGTCGATACGGTGGACATCCTGGCCACCTTGCGGCCCGAGGTGGGCGAAACCTCCGGCCACGGCCAGACCGCTACCCTGGATCTGGGAGACGAGCTCACCCTGGGTCCGGTCCGCGTGGAAGCCGCCCTGGGCGGCCGCTGGGACGATCACGCCGGCGTAGCCCCCGCCGGACGTCTGGCTGTGGGGGGCGCCGGCGACCGGCCCGCCTGGCGCCTGGAAATCGCGCGTGACGGCCGCGGTCCCCGCAGTGACGAACTGTTGACGCTCGTGGACCGGCCGGCGGGTCTGGGCGACACCGCCACCATGCTCCCCAATCCCGATCTGGGCCACGAAAACACCTTACGCGCGGGCCTGGCGGTGAATCTGGCCCTCCTGGGCAACGAACTTGCACTGAACGCGGGCGCCCGCCGCCTCCGCGACGGCATCGCCTGGGAGCCCCTGCCCGGCGAGGATTTCGTGGGCCGGTGGGAGAACGGCCTGGAGATGGACAGCGTGCGCCTGACCGCGCGCCTGGCCCGCCAGGGCCGTTTCCTGGGCTGGGGACGGATCATGCTGGAGGGCACGTGGCGGGCGTTCGACGAAAAGATGGGCCAGGCGCCAAGCCTACCACCCAAGGACACGTACCGACTCCACCTCATGTGGGAGAACCACTTCTTCCAGGAGGACGGGGTCCTGCAGCTGGGCCTGATCAGCACCCGGCGGGGGGCCATGGACGATCCCTGGGACATCACGCGCACGACCCATCTGCCGGCCCGAACGGTCCACGACCTTCTGGTGGGATTCCGGCTGGTGGGGGTGGAACTCTCCCTGGCCTTCCGCAACCTCCAGGGCGAGCGCGTCCCCCTGAGCTACCTGACCAACAGCAGCGGACAGGAAGTGGACATGCGCCTGCGCTGGGCCTTCCGCTACTAGATCGCTCCCGCCGCCGCCGGTTGCCGCTCCTGTCGACCCGCCAGCGCCTGGGTATTCTCCTGGCCTTCCTGGTGGTCCTGGGCGGCCGCGCCGTGCGCCACTATCTGTTGCTGGGGCCGGAAGGCCACTGGCGCGAGGAACTGTGGCTCGACGCGGTACTGGCTGCCGCCGAACCTCCGGCGCCCCCGCCGGCACCCCCGCCCAAGCCGCAGCTCACCACGCCTTTACCGGTGAACACCTGTTCTGTGGACAGCCTGACCATGTTGCCGGGGGTGGGACCGGTGCTCGCCGGGCGCATGGCCGCCGCCCGGACCGCCGCCGGACCTTTCCGGGACGCGGCCGACCTGCAAAGGGTCAAGGGAATCGGACCCGCGCTCAGCGCCCGCCTGGGCCCCCTGGTGTTGTTCACCGGGACCGCCAGCGTTGATTCCATCCCCTCCGGCGACCGCTAGGGGCAAAAACGGTGTCCGGCGCGGGGTTTCTGCGCCGTGGTCCCGCCACTCCGTTGCGCAATCAGGGTTAAAGTCGCCGCCCTCCGGTCCGAACAAACACGGGAAGTACCCGGGTCCTGGAACGCGGCGCCAACCGCGCTCCCGGACCATGCTCGAACGCCCCAACTGCGTAAAGCGGGGACCACCGTATGAACACGGGCATCAGTGCCGCCGGCACCGACAAGGTTGCCAACCAGCTCGTCGCCTCCGGTATCGTGGACGAGGACGGCGTCGCCAAGGCCAAGGCCCTCCAGCAGAAGGAAGGCGGCTCCCTGGGCCAGGCGCTCCTGCGCGCCGGGCTCGTGGAAGAATCCGCTTACACCGATATCCTCGGCCAGATCTACAACCTGCCCGTGGTGGATCTGGATACCGTCGACGTGTCCATGGACTGCGTTGACCTGGTGCCCGGCGAAGTGGCCACCAAGTTCCAGGTACTGCCCCTCAAACGGGCCGGCCGCGTGCTCACCGTGGCCATGGCAAACCCGAGCAACATCTTCGCCATCGACGACATCAAGTTCATCACCGGTCTGGACGTGCAGCCGGTCGTCGCAGGTGAGATGGCCCTCAAAAAGGCCGTCGACAAGTTCTACGCCACCACCGATTCCCTGGCCGAGATCATGGAGGGAATCGAGGACGACATCGAGGTGGTGGAGGAGGAAGACGAGGACATCAGCGGCCAGGACGGACAGAACGCCCCGGTCGTCAAGCTCGTCAACACCCTGCTCGCCGAGGCCGTGAAGATCGGCGCCTCGGATATCCACATCGAGCCCTACGAGAAGAACATGCGGGTGCGCTACCGTCTGGACGGCGTCCTGCTGGAGGTCATGGAACCTCCCATCAAGCTCAAGAACGCCATCATCAGCCGGTTGAAGATCATGTCCGAGCTGGACATCGCCGAGCGCCGCATTCCCCAGGACGGTCGCATCAAGCTGAAGATCGGCGACAAGAAGGTCGATCTGCGCGTCTCCACCCTGCCCTGCATCTTCGGTGAGAAGGTCGTGATGCGTATCCTCGACAAGGGGAACCTCAATCTCGACCTGGCCGACTTCGGCATGGAAGAAATGGCGATCGACGGCATCTACAAGGCCATCGCCGCGCCCTTCGGCATGGTGCTGGTCACCGGGCCCACCGGTTCGGGCAAGACCACGACCCTGTACTCCTGCCTGTCCAAGCTGAACACCTCGGACACCAACATCATGACCGCCGAGGATCCGGTGGAGTACAACATCGACGGCATCAACCAGGTCCAGGTGCGCGACGAGGTGGGGCTGACCTTCGCCTCGGCCTTGAAGGCGTTCCTGCGCCAGGATCCGAACATCGTCATGGTCGGTGAGATCCGCGATCTGGAGACCGGCGGCATCGCCACCAAGGCGGCCCTCACCGGTCATCTGGTGCTGTCGACCCTGCACACCAACGACGCGCCCAGCACCATAAACCGCATGATCGACATGGGCATCGAGCCCTTCCTGGTGGCCTCGTCCACCCTGCTGATCATGGCCCAGCGCCTGGTGCGGCGCATCTGCAAGAATTGCACGGAAGAGATCAAGCTTTCCGACGAGGCCCTGACGGACCTCGGGATGGATCTGGGTACCTCCGTATGGAAGGGCAAGGGCTGTGAGAAGTGCGGCGGCACAGGTTATGCAGGCCGCCAGGGACTCTACGAGGTCATGCCCATCACCCCCGAGATCCGGGAGCTCATCCTGGACCGGGCCTCGACCACGGAGATCCGCCACCTCGCCCGCAAGCAGGGGATGCTCACCCTGCGCGACGACGGCCTGATCAAGGTAGCGAAGGGGATCACCACAATCGAGGAAGTCCTGCGGGAGACCGCAGTGGCGGACTGACGTTGCGCGAAAGGGAGTGACCTGTGGCAGGAATGAGAGAACTGCTCGAGGAGATGGTCGGCAAGGGAGCCAGTGACCTCCATCTGGCTGCGGGCCTGCCGCCCCAGTTCCGGGTGGACGGCGAGATAGAGACCACCGATTTCCCGGTGCTGACCGGCGAAGACACCTTGAAGCTCGCCTACTCCATTCTCAACGAGGAGCAGCGCAAGCGCTACGAGAACGAGAAGGAACTGGACCTGAGCTTCGGCGTCCAGGGCATCAGCCGTTTCCGTGCCAACTGCTTCCAGCAGCGCGGTGTCACGAGCATGGCCATCCGCCAGATTCCCTACGAGATCCAAACCTTCGAGCAGCTCGGCCTGCCGACGGTGTGCCGCCAGCTCATCCAGAAGAACCAGGGCCTGGTGCTCGTCACCGGTCCTACGGGCAGTGGCAAGTCCACGACCCTGGCCACCATGGTCGACACCCTGAACTCGACGCGCAAGGGCCACATCATCACCATCGAGGACCCTATCGAGTTCGTGCACAACCACAAGCAGAGCATCGTGAACCAGCGCGAGGTGAACAGCGACACCGAGAGCTTCACCAAGGCGCTGAAGTACGTACTGCGCCAGGATCCGGACGTGATCCTCATCGGTGAGATGCGCGACCGGGAGACCATCTCCGCGGCGCTGACCATCGCCGAGACGGGCCACCTGGCCCTGGCCACGCTGCATACGAACAGTACGTTCGAGTCCATCAACCGGATCATCGACGTCTTTCCGCCCGAGCAGCAGAACCAGGTGCGCAGTCAGCTCTCGTTCTCGCTCAGCGGCGTGATAACCCAGCAGCTCATCCCTCGCCAACGGGGCACGGGACGGGCGCTGACCCTGGAGATCATGGTCTGCACGCCCGGTATCAAGGCCATGATCCGCGACGACAAGGTCCATCAGATCTACGGTCTCATGCAGGCGGGACAGAAGTACGGCATGCAGACCATGAACCAGTCCCTGCATCACGCGGTCATGAACAAGTGGATATCCATGGAACAGGCCCTGGGCCGCAGCCCGGACGTGGCCGAACTCCAGCAGATGGTCGGCGAGCCTCTCGGCTCGACGGTGTGACGAAGGAGAGCGACCAGTGAGCGCTACCACGATTTTCCTCTGGAAGGGCAAGACCGCCAAGGGCGAGGTCCTCTCCGGCGAATTCGAAGCCAAGAACCGCAACGATGTGGGGGAGTACCTGCGCAAGCGGCGCATCGTCATCACCTCCATCAAGCAGAAGCCGCGGGAGATCAAGCTCTCCTTCCTGCAGAAGAAGGGCGTGGGGGTGAAGGACCTGGCCGTGTTCACGCGCCAGTTCGCCACCATGGTCAATGCGGGTCTGCCCTTGGTGCAGTGCCTGGACGTGCTGGGCCGCCAGCTGGACAAGCCCCACTTCAAGGAGGTGGTCGCCAAGGTGACCGCCGACGTGGAGGGCGGCTCGACCCTGGCGGAGGCTCTCGAGGAGCACCCGGCCGTGTTCAGCGACCTGTATGTGAACATGATCGCCGCCGGCGAGGCGGGCGGTATCCTGGACGTGATCCTCAGCCGGTTGGCCCAGTTCCTGGAGAAGGCCGACGCCCTCCAGCGAAAAGTGAAGGGCGCCATGACCTACCCCGCGGTGGTGCTCACCGTGGCCGGCGGCGCTTGCATTTTCATGCTGCTGTTCGTGATCCCGGTCTTCGCCAAGATGTTCTCGGACTTCGGCGGCACCCTGCCCGCGCCCACGCGTATCGTCATGGGCGCCTCGGAATTCCTGCAGGGCTACTGGTGGGCTCTGGGCATCGGTATCGCGGCCCTTATCACAGGCTTCAAGCGCTACCGCGCCACCACCAGCGGCCGGTTGCTGACCGACAAGGCGGCCCTGCGCATGCCGATCATCGGCAACGTGCTGCGCAAGTCGGGCGTGTCCCGTTTCACGCGCACCCTGGGTACCCTGATCGGTTCAGGTGTGCCCATCCTGCAGGGCCTGGAGATCACCTCCCGCACCGCGGGCAACAAGGTGCTCCAGCACGCCATCGAGGACACGTCGCGTTCCATCAGCCAGGGTGACACCATCGCCAGCCCTCTCAAGGAGAGCGGCGTGTTCCCGCCCATGGTGGTGCAGATGATCTCCATCGGCGAGCAGACCGGCGCCCTGGACGAGATGCTCAGCAAGATCGCCGACTTCTACGACGACGAGGTCGACGCCGCGGTGGAGGCCCTCACGGCCGCCATCGAGCCGTTGATGATCGTGGTCATGGGCGGCATGGTGGGCTCCATGCTCGTGGCCATGTACCTGCCCATGTTCAAGATGGCCAACGTCGTCGGAGGTTAGGGCCTTGGCATCGAACGGGCGCGGATCCAAATCGCCGCGCCGCGAGGCGGCTCCCGCTGCGGCCGAAGCGGTCGCCCGGCCGCTGCCGGACTCCCGGCTCCTGGCTTGGCGCCTGGGCTTCGCCGCCTTCCTGACGGCCGCCACCGTGATTCTCCTGCAGACGGGCTCCGACCGCGTGGCCGGCCCCGGCCTCGTGGTGGGGCTCGGCCTGTTGTACACGAGCCTGGCCGCGTCCTGGGCCGCGAGCATGGCCGGCGTGCCGCAGCGCCTGCTGGTGGGGCTGCAGTTGGGTGCCGACGTGCTCATCCTGGGCCTCCTGGTCCACTTCAGTGGCGGACCGTATTCGGCTCTGCCGCTGGTCTTCTGCGTACCCATCGTGCTGGCCGCCCGCTACCTGGGCGGCCGCGGCGCCCTGGCGGTGGCCGGGGCGGCGGCGGCCTTCACCGGCGGCGGCCATTTCGGCTTGGCCCTGGGCTGGCTGCTGGCAGGACGGGAAGCCGGCGCCACCTACGTGGTCTGGTGGCCGGTGACGGTGACCAGCCTGCACATGGCCATCTTCCTGGCCGTGGGACTGGTGGCCGGAGACCTGGGCCGCCGCACCGTCCGTCGCAAGCGCAGGAGCGAACGGGCCACCCGGCCCACCAAGGGCGACGCGCGCGAGGTCCGCAACATCCTGGACAACATCCGCAGCGGCGTGCTGATGGTGGACCGCGAGGGCCGCATCAACCGCATCAATCCCATGGGCTGCCGCACCCTCGGCCTGGCGGAGCAGGACGCCCTCGGTCGCGACCTGCGCCTGGTGACGGCCGGCGGTCTGGACGACCTGGCCGGGGCCATCCTGCCCGTGGCCGCCGGCGGCAAGCGCCTGGCCCGGAGCGAGGTCATCGTGCGCACCCGTGGCCGGGAGACGCCCCTGGGCCTCAACGTGAACCACGTGATCGGCACCGGAGGCCGCATCGAGGGCGCCATCGCCATCTTCACGGACCTGACCCGGGAGAAGGAACTGTCGGCACGGGTTCGCGAGGCGGACCGATTGGCGGCGGTGGGCGAGTTGGCCGCCAGCATCGCCCACGAGATCCGCAACCCCCTGGCCAGCATCCGCGGCAGCGTGGAGATCCTGGCCGGCGACGTGGAACTGGAGGGCTATCAGGCCCAGCTGCTGGACCTGGTCCTCAAGGAGAGCTCTAGGGTCAATACCATCATCAACGACTTCCTGGCCTACTCGCGTATGCGCCCGGCCACCAAGCGCCGCTTCTCCGGCCAGGAATTCCGGGACGAGATCACCCTGCAGATCCGCCAGCACATCGCCGCCAAGGACGGGGACGTGCGGGTCACCTGCGAGGTGTCGCCCGAGAACCTGCTGGTGGTGGCCGACCAGGGGCAGCTCACCCAGATGGCTCTCAACCTGGCCATTAACGCCTGTGAGGCCATGGGTTATGTCGGTTCCTTGAGAATTGGCCTCAATGACAGCGACGCGGGCGAGACCTGCGAGCTGGTGGTGGAGGACGACGGTCCGGGCATCGATCCGGAGATCCACCGCGACCTCTTCCGGCCCTTCAAGACCACCAAGACCGGCGGCACCGGCCTGGGCCTGTCGGTGGTGGCCCACATCGCCACCGCCCACGGCGGCAACGTGGCGGCCGAGTCGGCCCCCGGCGGCGGCGCGCTCTTCCGGGTGCGCTGGCCCCAGGGAGTTCTGCTGGACCCGGAGGAGGACGCCGACCTGGTGACCGCCCCCGCTTCCCAGGATCACCGGACCGTCTTCTGAGGAGTCCGCGAAGTCCTTATACGGCCGTGCGATCTGCACGACCAGGCCGCTCATGAATCCCCGCATCTGTCGATTTCAAAAGGATTTTGTGCGTATCGACGCTAAAGGGGAACCCCGCCGCGTCGATATCCCTCATGCACACTGCAAGGCGGTCCGGAGAGCCGGAAAACTGCGCGTTAGGAGTACCCATGGCTTTGGGCAGGATCCTCGTCGTCGACGACGAAGTTTCCATGTGCCAGTACCTGTCGATCCTCCTGAAGAAGGAGGATTACGACGTGGTCACGGCCACCTCCGGGGTCGAGGCCCTGCAGGTTATAGAAACCCGCCCGGTGGACGTGGTCATCACGGACATCCAGATGCCCAAGATGGACGGCATCCAGCTCCTGAAGGGCATCAAGGCCCTCGACCCCACGACCCCCGTCATCATCATGACCGCCTACGCCAGCGAACAGTCGGCCATCGACGCGGTGAATCTCGGCGCCTACAGCTACATGCAGAAGCACTGCAAGAACGACGAGATCAAGATGGTGGTCCGCAACGCCATGGAGTTGCGCAAGGCCCGCTCCGAGAATCAGAAACTCAAGAAGGAACTCAAGAAGGGGCGCGGCTCCCGCAAGATCATCGGCCAGAGCGCACGCATGATCTCGGTCTTCAAGATGGTGGACAAGATCGCCTCGTCCGGGGCCACGGTCCTGATCAACGGCGAGAGCGGCACGGGCAAGGAGCTCATCGCCCAGTCCATCCACCAGCGTAGCAACCGGGCCGACTCGTCTTTCGTGGCCATCAATTGCGGCGCCATTCCGGAGACCCTGCTGGAGAGCCAGCTCTTCGGCCACGTGAAGGGCAGCTTCACCGGCGCGGACCGGGACCACGACGGCTTCTGCCGCCAGGCCGAGAAGGGCACCATCTTCCTGGACGAGATCGGGGAGACGCCCCACGCCATCCAGGTCAAGCTCCTGCGCATGCTCCAGGAACGGGAGATCTACCCGGTGGGCAGCAGCAGCCCCGTGAAGGTGGACGTGCGGGTCATCGCCGCCACCAACCGCGACCTTGAAGAAGAAGTCGCCCAGGGCAACTTCCGCACGGACCTCTTCTACCGCCTCAACGTCATTCCCATGAACCTGCCCGCGCTCCGTGAGCGAGTGGAGGACGTCCCCCTGTTGGTGGACCACTTCCTCAAGCGCTGCGCGCCCGAGTACAAGGGCAACCTGGGGGCGACCATGGAGGAGGCGGCCCTGCGCGCGCTCCAGTCCTACGACTGGCCCGGCAACGTCCGCGAGCTGGAGAACGTCATCGAACGGGCCAGCATCATCCGCGAGAACGAGCGCATCACCGTGCGCGACCTGCCGGCGGACCTGTGGGACCCGGCCACGGGAGAAGCGCCCCACACGAGCCTCACCGTGGGCGGCATGATCACCCTGGACGAGCTGGAGAAGGCCCACATCCTGGCCGTCCTGGCCAGCACCGGGGGCGCCCGCAAGCAGACCAGCGACATCCTGGGCATCAACGCCTCCACCCTGTACCGCAAGCTCAAGAAGTATGGCGTGCAGGATGACGAGGACGCGCCGCCCCAGGACCTGGTGCCCGGCGACGAGTTGCTCAGCGCGGTGGACGACATGATACGCGAGACCGCGTTGGAGGAAGCTGAGGCAGCATCGGAAACCACTCCGGAAACGGAGCCGCTCGGGGTCTGATCCTTGCACATCTCGGGACCCGCACGGCAAATACCGCCATTTCGGGCAGGGTGCATGGGAATGCAGTGCCGCCGGAGACCTTCAGCGACATGGAGAGACCCCGCAAGGAACTACGTTGCAAGGGTTTGCAACGAACGATGAATCGACGCGCAAATGGCACGTCCATTGCATGAAAGGACTGCCGTCTGGCAGGATAGGGGTTCCGGAGCGGCCGGGACCCGCCGACGAACGGCCTCGGGCCGAACAAGGAGAACGACATGTTCAATCGCAAGGGTTTCACTCTGATCGAGCTGATGATCGTCGTGGTCATCATCGGTATCCTGGCTGCCATCGCCATCCCGAACTTCATTTCCATGCAGGACCGGGCCAAGGAAGCCAAGGTCAAGGGCGGCGCGCACACGCTGCAGCTGGCCGCCGAGGATTTCGCCGTCCGGAACGATGGTATCTACTCCGATGCCGCCAATGATGTCGCGGCACTGCTGCCGCAGGATCCCAATGCTGGCAACAACCTGCAGAACGCCTTCGACGGTACCTGGAGCGAGCCCCAGTGGGCCGGTGCTGCCGGCGCGGCCGGTGAGATCGGTATCGTGGCTGTGGTCCAGAACGCTGTGAACGTGGGCTACACGATCACCGGTTTCGGCAAGGACAACACCCAGGGTCCGAACAACGACGGTATCGTCATCACCCTGTCCAGCGGCCAGTAGTCGCCGGTCGGTGAACACCGATACGGTCGCATGACCACGGGGCGGGGCCGGTTAGCCGGCTCCGCCCTTCTTCTTGAAGATCGAGGACGATGACGTGAAGCTGCAGCTCCCGAAATTCCCGAAGCTCCGCAAGCCCCGCCTGGTGCGACCCACCATGCCGGACCGTTCCGACCTGGTGCTGGTCGTGGGCGGCACCTGCCTGGTGGCGGCCTGCCTCTTCGTCTTCGCGGGGCCCGGACTGGATGAGGTCCGGCACACGTCACGCCAACAGGCCGTCCGCGCCAACGCAGCCACCCTTCAGCTGGCGGCCGAAACCTTCGCCGCCATGCACCAGGGCCGTTACGCTACTGATCCGTTGGATCTCGTGCCGCTGTTGCCCGGTGATCGAGCGCCGCGGAATCCCTATACGGGCGATCCCGTGCGTTTCACCGATGCCCCCGGCGATCTGACCTACAGGGCTCCTGCCGCCGGCGCCGACTATCTCATCGAAGCCTGGGGTGATGCGGCCGAGACCAAGCCCCTGGCGCGGCTCACGAGCCACGGCAATCCGCGCGTTGCCGCCGCCGTAAAAACCGGCGGCCAGGCCGCCGACGACGTCGACGAAACCGTGCCTCTGCTGCTCCTCTCCGGTCGTGCCGCCGGCCGTACAGCTGCCGCCGGTTTCTGACGTTCCGCCCGCCCTCTCCTTTGGCACTCCCATTGCAACTCCCCGCCCCATGACGCCCAAGCCGCCGGATCGCCCCCGGTGGACCGCTCTCCGCGCACGGAGGTGACTGCAGACCATGCACATCCCGATCAATTCCGGACCATCGGGTTCCGGCGGACATTCCGGCCGCCAGGCGGGGCTGTCCGACGGCGGACCAGCCACCCTGGTCGATTCGCAGGCTGCTGCGGCCGACCTGGAGTCCAACGAGGCCGCGACGACACCCCTCGCCCTGGAAGTCGCCGATCTGGGCAAGAACTTCCGTTCGGGGCTCCTGTGCCGGAGGATTCGTGGCATCGAAGGCGTGTCCTTCAACGTGCGCCGCGGCGAGATCTTCGCCCTCATCGGCCATAACGGCGCCGGCAAGACGACCACCATCAACTGCCTGTTGAAACTCTGTCGTCCCGATACGGGACGCGTCCGCATCCTCGGCCGTAACCACGCCGAGCGCGACGCCCGGGCCCGGGTGGGCTACCTGCCCGAGCGCCCGTACTTCTTCGAGCATCTCTCGGGACGTGAACTGTTGCGCTTCTACGGCAAGCTCCTGAATCTCTCGGGCGCGGACCTGGACGTGCAGGTGGACCGTGTCCTGGCCCAGGTGGGCATGACCACCGCCGCGGACCGCCGCCTGCGCCAGATCTCCAAGGGCATGCTCCAACGCATCGGTCTGGCCCAGGCTCTCCTGGGCGACCCTGAACTCCTGATCCTCGACGAGCCCATGAGCGGACTCGATCCCATCGGCCGTCGCGAGGTGCGCGAACTGTTGCGCGACCTGCGCTCCCGGGGACGCACCATCCTCCTGTCGAGCCACATCGTGCCCGACGTGGAGATGCTGGCCGACGCCGTGGGCATCCTGCGGGGCGGTCGCCTGGTGAAGTCCTGCGAGCGGCGGGAGATCGCCGCCGGCGCCTCCTACATGGTTCACGCCCGGGCGCCGGGGGAGGATCCCCAACGCTGGCCCACCTGGCTCCGCGAGGCCAAGCCCGAACAGTCGGGCGTGGCCCTGCGCATTCCCGCCCCGGACACGACCGTCCTGCGCGGCCTTCTATCCAGTTGCCATCAGGACGGCATGGCCGTCGGCTCGGTGGAAACCCGCCACACGGGCCTCGAGGATCTCTACCTGGCGGTCCACGAACAGGGGGTGAGGTCATGAGCGCGAGCCACGTGCAGGCCCTGGCCATGAACACCTTCCGCGAGACCGTACGCGACCGGGTCTTCTACCTGGTGGGAGTCTTCGGCTTCGTCCTCCTGTCGGCCACGGCTGTGCTCTCGCCCCTGACCGTGGGGGCCCAGGGCAAGATCATGACCGACGTGGGTCTGGCCGCCATGGTGGGCATCGGCCTGCTGGTGGTGGTCTTCGTGGGCAGCGGCATGGTCCGCAAGGAGATGGACAAGGGCACCATCATCACCATCCTGGCCAAGCCCGTGGGTCGGCGCACTTATCTGCTGGGCAAATTCCTGGGCCTGAACCTCACCCTGACGACCATGCTCGGCATCATGGCCCTGCTCTTCGGCTTGGCCCTGTACGTGGCGCCGGGAACCTTCTCGCCGCGCTTCCTGGTGGCGGTGTACCTGACCTTCCTGGAGCTGACGGTCATCAACGCGGCGGCGGTGTTCTTCTCCACTTGCGTCTCGTCGGTGCTGGCGGCGGTCTTCACCCTGGGCGTCTTCGTGGTGGGGCACCTGAGCGACTCCATCCGCGACTTCGGCCGCCTGCAGGGCGGACCGCTGCAGGAAAAAATCTCCACGGCCGTCTACTACCTGACGCCCAACCTGGAAGCCTTCAACGTGCGTGGCGCCGTGGTCCACGGCGACGTCATCGCCGCCGACCAGGTGTTCATGGCCACCATCTACGGCCTGGGCTGGACCGCGATCCTGCTGCTGCTGGCGGGCGGCGTCTTCAGTCGGCGGGAGTTGCGCTGATGGATCGCCGGCGCGCCATGTCCCATTTCCGTGCCGCGGTCGTGGCGGTGCTGTTGCTGGTGACCGTGACCAGTCTGCGGGGGCTCGACGAATCCCGGGCGGCCACGGGCCGCAACGACAAGCTCTACTTCCCCTCGGGCGAGTTCCTGGTGGAGTCCTCCCTGGGCTTCCGCGAGGCCATGGCCGACTGGCTGTGGTTCCGCTTCATCCAGTATTACGGTGGCTACAAGAAGGGCGAAAACGACCTGCGCTATCTGGACTCGGTCATCGCCTCGGTCAACCAACTGGATCCCCGCTTCATCGAGGCCTACTACCTGGCGTCGTTCATCTACTGGTCGGACCTGGGCCAGGTCGAGAAGTCCTACGACATCCTGCGGCGAGGGATCCTCGCCAACCCGGACAACGCCCGCCTCCACTTCCAGGTTGGCTTCATGCATTATGTGCTGGACCACGACTACCACCGGGCCGCTCTCTGGTTCGAGCTGGCCGGGAAGTGCCCGGACGCTACGGAGAAAGAACAACGCTTCGCTGCCTTTGCCCGCTACCGGGCCGGCGACGACCGCGTCTCCCTGGCCCTGTGGAAGGAGCTGCTGGAAAGCAGCGTGAACCCGGACATGCAGGAACTGGCCGCGACGATGATCGAAAAACTGGAACGGAAACTCGCATTGCGGAAGCTCTACGGCGACACCTTCATCGGCCCCATCCCGGAGATCTGAGATGACCGGTACGTTCCTCGATCTGCCTCCCTGGGCCGCCCTGGCCGCGGCAACCGTGCTGGGCGCCTGTTGCGGCAGTTTCTCCAACGTGCTCATCCACCGCCTGCCCCGGAACCTGGGGGTGGTCAAGGGCCGGTCGTTCTGCCCCCAGTGCGGTAAGCAGATCGCCTGGTTCGACAACGTGCCCGTGCTGAGCTGGGCGCTCCTGGGCGGCAAGTGCCGGCACTGCAGTGCTCGGATACCCGCTCGCTATCCCCTGGTGGAACTGGCCGGAGCCGCCTGTGCCGCCGTCGGCGTCCTGCGCTTCGATTACGGACCCGAAGGCTGGGGGGCGGCGCTCCTGCTGCTGCTGCTGGTGAACGTGGCCCTCATCGACTGGGAGCACATGATCATCCCGCACACCCTGACAGTGGTGGGCATGGTGGCCGGACTGGCCTTGGCCGCCGTGGGGGCCGGACCGGGCCTCGACCGGGCCATCCTGGGCCTGTTGGTAGGCGCCGGCGTGGTCCTGGCCGTGTCCTGGGGCTGGAAACTGGCCCGGGGCATGATGGGCATGGGCTTCGGCGACGTCATGCTCATGGGTATGGTGGGGGCATTCCTGGGTCCCTGGGCCGTGCCCGCAGTGATCTTCGGTGGAGCGCTCGCCGGTACGGTTTGGGCTCTGGCCGCCGGCCGCGGCCGCCTGGAGGGCACGGCCAAGCTGCCCTTCGGCACCTTCCTGGCCGGGGCCGCGGCGGTGGTCCTGCTGGGGGGCAACGAACTGGCGGCCTGGTATCTGGGCCGGTTCTGACCCGCTCGTGGGCAAAAGCTGCCCTGCGGCATATGGCGGTTCGTGCGCGATCGGGCGCCGGGCCCGGCAAGAGAGGGAATCATGAGGAATTTGGAGCCATTTCAAGCTCAAGCGGGGTGCCCTGCGGCCGATGCCGTGTATGGCACGCTTGTTGCGGATCGCGCCAGGAGGATTCCGGAGGATCCGGATTCGCCTACAACTCGCACGCATAGCAAGGCAGGCATGTGATGTTCGGATTCCTGAAACGGAAGCGGAAATCTCTCATCGGCTTGGACATCGGGTCCAACGTCGTCAAATGCCTCAGGCTCGACCTGAGCGGAGCACGGCCCATGGTGACGAATTTCGCCATGGCCGATCTCCCGCCCGAGGCCATCGTCGATGGTGAGATCATGGACCGTGAACTGGTCATCGAGGCGATCCGCGAGGCGGCCGAGACCGCCAATCTGCCCCACGAACCCGTGGCCAGCGCCGTGGCGGGGCGGGCAGTGATCGTCAAGAAGATCGTCATGGATAAGATGACCGAAGAGGAAGCGCGCGAGGCCATCTACTGGGAGGCCGAACAGCACGTTCCCTTCGACATCGACGACATCTCCCTGGACTTTCAGATCCTCCAGGAGGACATCGGAGCCGACCAGATGGAACTGCTCCTGGTGGCCGCCAAGAAGGACATGATTCTGGGCTGGGCCGAACTCATCCGCGACGCGGGGTTCGAACCCATGGTCATCGACGTGGCGTCCTTCGCCAACCAGAACGCCTGGGAATACACCTCGGGCTGGGGCGTTGCCGAGGATGACGTCGAGGACGAGTCCCCCGCGGACACGGACCAAGACGAGGATGTGGAGGACCTGGAGCCCTTCGCCGGCGAGGAAGAGGATGAGACGGCGCCCGAGGAGGACGTCGCCGACTCCGAGTTCGTCGCCCTGCTGGACGTGGGCGGCGGCGTGACCAATGTACACATCATCCGCGACGGGGTGCCCTACTTCACGCGAGACCTACCGGTCGGCGTGACCCACTTCGTCGAGGAATTCCAGAAACAGCTCGGCCTGACCTACGAGACCGCCGCCGACGTGGCACGCGGTTACGTGGAGGACGTGGACGAGCAGCTGGTGGTCGACATCGTGCGCTCGGTCGGCGCGGAGATCTACCAGGGTCTCGAGCCGAGCCTGTCGTACCTGAAGACCTCCGGCGAGACCGAGGGCATCGACCGCATCGTCCTGAGCGGCGGCGGCGCCCACCTGCCCGGTCTGCGCGAATACCTGGCCGACAGCTACAGCGTACCCAGTGAGGTCGCCGATCCCCTGGCCAGCCTGGACTACGCCCCGGACCTGTTCGGGGAAGAAGACCCGGAGGCCTTGAGTCCCTTGCTCTCGGTGACCGTGGGACTCGCCCTGAGAGAGGCGGTGGAGGCATGATCAGGATCAACCTGCTCCCCCGTGAAGAGATGTCCACCCAGCGCAGCGTGACCATGCCGGACCTCGGCACCTTCGCGCCGCTGGTCCTGGTGCTGGTGGCAGCGGCCACCATCTCCCTGGGCTTCCTGTACCAGACTCAGCAGATCTCCACCCTCGAGACGATCATCGCCGAGGAGGAGGCCGAGAGCCGCCGGCTGGCGCCGGAGATCGCCAAGATCAAGCGCCTGAACGAGCAGCGGCAGGACCTCAACGACCGTCTCGACGTGATCACGCGCCTGGACTCGGATCGCTACTTCCGCGTGCACCTGCTGGACGAGCTGAACCGCTCCCTGCCGGGCTACATGTGGATCACGCGTTGCGAAGACCTGGGCGGCGATTCCTACGCCGTCGAGGGCGTCACGTTCTCGAATTTCCTGGTGAGCGATTTCCTGCAGAACGTCGCCAACAGCCCCTACTTCGCCAGCGTCGATCTGCTGGTGTCGGAGAAGGGCGATATCGACGATGTGCAGGTGGTCAAGTTCCGGGCCCGCGCCCACGCCGTCCGCAAGCCCGCTACCGCGGACGTCTTCGAAGGCTAAGGAAGGAACGACATGGACATCGATGTCAAAAGCCCCAAGTTCCTGCGCTGGACCGTCGCGATCCTGCTGGTGGTCGTGGTCCTGCCGCTGAACTTTCTGACTTCCTCGTATTCCCTGACCTGGGGTGCGCGGAAGACCAAGATCGCGGAACTCGAAACGCGCCACGACAAGCTCAGCAAGGACCTGGAGAAGGCCCGGCTGTTGGTGCGCAACCTGGACCGGGTGGAGGAGGAGTACGCCGTGCTTCGCGAGCAGTGGAAGGTCGCCCAGACCCTGCTGCCCGAGGAGAACGAGATGCCGAACCTCCTGCGCAAGGTGACCGCTGCTGGCGAACAGTCCGGCGTGGAGTTCGAACTCTTCCGGCCCAACAGCCCGGTCAACCGGGGTTTCTATGCGGACAACCCCATCGAGGTGAGCGTCGTCGGCGGCTACCACCAGACGGCGGTCTTCCTCTCGCGGCTGGCCAATCTCAACCGCATCGTCAACGTCTCCGGCCTGCGCTTCGAGGGCATCGACGACCAGTCCGAGACGCCCCACACGGTGCAGACGGACATGGTGCTGACGGCCTACACCCTCGGCGGAACCGGCATCGGTGACGACGGAACCCGAACCCTGCAGGCGGAAGCGGAGGACGGCAAGCCCGTCCAGACGGCCGCCGCCGGCCACTAGGAGGAGCGCGCGATGAAACGCACGACCCTGATGATCCTCGCCGCTTTCGCCGTGCTCCTGATGGCGGGCGTGGCCTCGGCCCAGGATTCCGATCCCGCGGCCAGTTCGGCCTCGCCTTCCCAGGTCACCCGGGAGCGGATCAACCAGATCCGGGCCAATGAGTTTTTCTACCGCTCGCACGGGCGCACGGACCCGTTCAAGGCCCTGGTGTCCGGTGAATACGAGCAGGCGACCTCCGCCGAGGTGGTCGACTTGAACAGCGCCCGCCTGGTGGGCGTCATGTGGGGGCAGGAGGACCGATTCGCCCTGGTCGAGAACGGCGAGGGCTTCGGCTACATCCTGCGGGTGGGGGACAGAGTGCAGAACGGTCGGGTCGTGAGCATCCGCAAGGATTCCCTCACGGCGCGCATCACCCTATACGGGATCACCAACCGGGTGGTCCTCAAGCTCGAAGAAACGGAGGACTAGTCATGGACGGAAGGATCCGGAACGCGGCGTGGGCCGTCCTGATGACGGCGATCCTCGTGCCCGCGGCTGCGGCCGTGGCCCAGGATGAGGCACCCGCCGCCGCGACGCAGGCGCCTGCGGCGATGGATTACCGGCAGCAGCCCATCTCCCTGGATGTCCAGGAAGCCGAGATCGGCACCGTCCTGCGCTCGCTGGCGGGCTACTCCGGCACCAACATCGTCGCCTCGCCCAATGTGACGGGTAAGGTCACGGTCAAGCTCGAGGACGTGCCCTGGGAGGACGCCCTGGGCGTCATCCTCAAGGCCCATGCCTACGACTACGTGGAAGAGGGCGGCATCTACCGGGTGGATACGGCGGAACAGCTCCGCGAGGAGAAGCTCTCGGTCGAGCGTTCGCGCGCCCAGGTGGAAGGCGTGGCGCCCCTGCACTTGCGCAAGGTGAGCCTCCACTACGCCAACGCCGAAGAGGTGAAGGACGCCCTGGAGCGCATGCTCACCGACCGCGGCAACATCGACGTGGACGAGCGGACCAACAGCCTGCTCATCAACGACATCTCCGAGCGGGTCGAGATCATCTCCGCCATGGCGTCGGAGCTGGACAGCGAGACGCCCCAGGTGGAGATCAACGCCCGCCTGGTGGACATGGACGTCACCGCGACCCGCGAACTCGGTGTCAGCTGGTCGGTCAGCAACTTCATGAGCCCCGGCAACAACGTGGCCGGAAGCATGGCCATCGAAAACGGTCTGACCGCTCCGGCGGGCGACCTGCGGGTGGCCACGGTCCAGGACTGGGGCGAGATCATGGGCAAGCTGCAGGCCATGGAGTCGACCAACGACGCCAACCTGATCTCCAACCCGGTGATCACCACCACGGACAATCGTGAGGCGAACATCCTGGTCGGCAAGAAGATCCCGCTGATCGTCTCCGACGAGGCCGGCAACGCCATCACCCAGCTGACCACCATCGGCATCATGCTGAAGGTCACGCCGCACATCAACAAAGACCGGAACATCACCCTGGACATCCACAACGAGGTCTCCGATCTCTCGAGCCAGGCGACGGTCCAGGGCGGCGTCATCATCAACACCTCCGAATCCGACACGCGGGTGCTGGTGGAGAACGGCGCCACGGCGGTCATCGGCGGTCTGATCCGCAAGGTGGACAGCCAGTTGGAGAGCGGCATCCCCGTGCTGAAGGACGTGCCCCTGCTGGGCGCCCTCTTCCGTCACACGACCAAGTCTACCGCCAATCGCGAGCTGGTGGTCTTCGTGACGCCGACCATCATCACCGACGAGTACCTGCACCGCACCAAGCTCACGGACGAGACCGGGACCACGTACTACCCGGGTCAGCCGGAGTACACAGGTCCCTTCCTGGCGCCCGGTGTGACCGCCGCGTCAGGGGACGGTTACGTCACCGATTCCGAGTTCGACTTCTAGATCGACCCGGAGAGGACGGGAGCGGCGGACCGGCAACGGTCCGCCGCTTCTTTTTGCGGTCCTTGCGGCGGCCGCACCCGCGGGTTTAGGATGGTCCCCATGTGGACATCATTCGTAGGATTCATGGGCAGCGGTAAGAGCACGGTCACGCGTCTGCTCTGCAACTCGACGAACCGGCCCCTGGCCGTGTGCGACGAACTGGCGGAGGCGCGAGCGGGCCGTTCCGTGGCGGACATCTTTGCGGCGGAGGGCGAGGACGGTTTCCGAGCCCTGGAAGTGGAAGTGCTGCAGGACCTGGATCCGTGCCGCAGCCTGGTCATCGATACGGGCGGCGGTGCGGTGGAGACGCCGGCGGCGGTGGCCCTGCTGCGCGAACGCGGAGTGGTCGTCTGGCTCGACGCGCCCTGGATCGAGCTGCTGCACCGGTTACGCGGCAACGGGGAGGCCGGCAAACGGCCCCTGGTGGAGGAACTGGGCTGGGACGGCCTGGAGCAACTCCACCGGCGGCGGCAGCGCCTGTACGCAGCGGCGGCCGACTTCCGGCTGCGGGTGGAGGACGCTGAACCGGCGGCGGTGGCCCGGACAGCCATGCTCCGGAGTCTGCTCTGGGAGCGACAGCGCGAGGCAGCGGAGCGATGAGGGTCGTGGCCGGACGCTGGCGGGGACGCCGCCTGAACGCCCCCCGGGGCGATGCCGTGCGGCCGACCACCGACCGGGTGAAGGAAGCCGTGTTCTCCATCCTGGGACCGGACGTGGCAGACGCCCGGGTGGCCGACCTCTGCTGTGGCGCCGGGAGTCTGGGCATCGAAGCCCTGAGCCGGGGCGCTGCCTACGCGGTCTTCGTGGACCGGGACCGCCGGTCCCTTACCGCGGTCCAAAAGAATCTGGAAGCTTGCGGTGCGGACCCGGCGCACTATCGTCTGGTGGCGTCCGACGCGGCCGCCTGGTTGGAAGACGTCCCTGTCGGCGATGGGCCCTGGCTCGTGTTGGCCGACCCGCCCTACGGCGTCGGTGTGATCGCCGAACTGGCCGGGATCCTGGCCCGGCGGCGGGCCGAGGGAGTCGTCGCGACCGTGGTCCTCGAACACGACCGGGACGACGAACCGCGGCCCGCGGGCTGGGACGCGGATTCGCGCCGCTACGGCGAGAGCCACATCACCATCCTGCGCCCCGGCGCGGGAGACGTCCCGGAGGATGCGCCATGAGCCGACACGTCCTGTATCCCGGCTCCTTCGACCCGGTCACCTTGGGCCACGTAGACATCCTCGAACGCACCTGCCGGCTCTTCGACCGGGTCACGGTGCTGGTGGCCGCTCACGGCAAGGCAGGATTGTTGCCCGTGGAGCAGAGGGTGGACCTGGTGAGGACCTCGGTGGCGCACCTGCCGGGGGTGGCCGTGGAGTCCTTCTCCGGCCTGTTGGTCGACGAGGTCCTGGCCCGCGGCGCCGCGGCGGTGGTGCGGGGCATCCGCAACGCCGGGGACTACGAACACGAATGGAGCATGGCCGGCGTGAACTCCCTCCTGGCCTCGGACACGGAGTTCGTCTACCTGCTGGCCCGGCCGGACCTGGCGGCTGTCTCGAGCACACTGGTGCGGGACGTGATCCGCCACGGCGGCGCCCTGGATCGTCTGGTACCGGCACCCGTAGTTCGCGCCCTGGACTCCGATGGCCGGAAGGACTGACACCGTGTTCCTGGACATCACCGTCATCAAGATCGAGTCGGGCAAGGGCGGGGACGGCTGTGTCTCCACGCGCAAAGAGAAATACGTGCCCCGGGGCGGCCCGGACGGGGGTAACGGCGGCCGCGGCGGCTCCGTCTGGATCGAGGCCGAGCGGGGCCTGTCGACCCTCCTGGATTTCCGCTACCGGCGCCATTACAAAGCCGGCGTGGGCCAGCCCGGCGGCGGCAATCGCCGCAGCGGCGCCGACGGAGACGACGTTGTACTCAAGGTCCCCTGCGGCACGTTGGTGTACCGGGCCGAAGACGATGAGCCCCTGGGCGACCTGCTGGATCCCGGGGACCGCCTTTGCGTGGCCAAGGGCGGCCGCGGCGGCAAGGGCAACTGGGAGTTCCGCAATCCCCGCAATCAGACCCCCCTGCACGCGCAACCCGGCGCAGCCGGCCAGCAGGTCGAAGTGCGCCTGGAACTCAAGCTCATAGCCGACGTGGGCCTGGTGGGGGAACCCAACGCGGGCAAGAGCACCCTGCTGTCGGTGATCTCCGCGGCACGGCCCAAGATCGCCGACTACCCCTTCACGACCCTGGTGCCGAACCTGGGCATCGTCGATCTGGGGGATTACGCGTCCTGCACCGTGGCCGACATCCCGGGCCTCATCGAGGGCGCAGCCGACGGCAAGGGGCTCGGCCACGAGTTTCTGCGCCACGTGGAACGAACCCGGGCACTGCTCTTGCTCGTGGATCCGGCGATAGCTCCGCCGGCCCGGTCCCTGGACGTGTTGCGCGGGGAACTGGTGGCCCACGGCGAACGTCTGGCCGACCTGCCCTGCGCCGTGGTCGTCACCAAGACCGACTTGCTGGACGAGGAGGCCCTGGCGGCGGCCCTGGCCGAGGCGCGCGCCTGGTCCGCGGACAACGGCGGCGGCGAGGTGCTGGCCATCTCGTCCGTGGCCGGCCGGGGGCTGAAAGAGTTGAAGCATCTCCTGCGTCGGATGACCACCTTGCCGCCGGTGGGCGACGCCACGGACTGAACCCGCCTCCCGGTCGGGACGAATCCCATGTCGACCGAAGAAACGGCGCCCCGCTTGGTGCGCCTGACGCCCGCCGCGTCCGTCTGGCCGTCGCGCCTGGCCCAGGTGGATCCGCCACCCCGGGTCCTGTGGTGCACCGGGCAGGTCTCCGCCCTTGCGGGCGACGGCATCGCCATGGTGGGCACCCGCCGTGCTACGAGCCGAGGGCTGGCCGTGGCCCGCAGCCTGGGGGCGGCCTGCGTCGCCCGTGGTTGGACCGTGGTCAGCGGTCTGGCCCTGGGGGTTGACGCCGCCGCCCATCGCGGCGCCCTGGATGCAGGCGGTGTCACGGTGGCGGTCATGGGCACCGGCTCCGACCAGACCTATCCCGCTGCCCACCGACGCCTGCGCCGGGAGATCGAGGTGACCGGCTGCTGCGTTACCGAATACGAGGCCGGCACACCACCCCTGCCCTACAACTTTCCCAAGCGCAACCGTATCATCGCCGGTCTGGCGCGGGCGGTGATCGTGGTCGAGGCGCCCGCCCGCAGCGGCGCGCTCATCACCGCCCTGCAGGCGGTGGACGCCGGCCGCGAGGTCTTCGCCGTGCCCGGGCCGGTGGACCTGGACACGAGCCGGGGCTGCCACCACCTCCTGCGCGAGGGAGCGCACCTGCTGGAATCCCTGGAAGATCTGGAGCGCGTGCTGGGACATCCGTCCGGCCGACCGCCGGTTCAAGGCGAATCCGGCGGCAGGGATGAACCGGCGCCGGGTTCCGCGGCCCGCTGGATCTTCGATCGGTTGGACCTGGAAGGCGTGGGCCGCGACCGCCTGCGCGAGCGCTGGCCGGGCACCGAGGACGCCTGGTGCGAAGGGCTCCTGGCCCTGGAGATGGCCCGCCTGATCCGGAGGTTGCCCGGCGGCGGCCTCGCCCGTACAATCTGGCGCGAATAGCCCTGCCCGTTGCGGGCGCCCTTTCCGGACCGGGAGACCGACTTGGCTTCGCGCCCGCGCATGCTGCTGGATTTCAGCTTGCTGTACTCGCTCTACCAGCTGGCGCGGCCCCTGCCGCGGAGTTGGTTGCTGGCGTTGGGCCGCGGCGTAGGCTCCCTCGTGTGGCGGGTCATCGGTTACCGCCGGGAAGTCGTGCGGGGGAACCTGGAACTGGCCTTCGGCGACACTCTCGACCAGCGTGCCCGGGACGATCTGGCCCACTCCTTCTACCGCAACCTGGGCATGACTCTTATGGAGTTCCTGGCTCTGCCCCGACTGGGCCGGGGCGACATCTTGGACCTGGTGGAACTGGAAGGTGCCGAGCATCTGGACCAAGTGCGTCGGGAAGGACGCGGCGCCCTGCTCGTCTCCGCCCACTTCGGCAACTGGGAGTATCTCGGCTCGCGCGCGGCCGCAGAGGGCCTGCCCGTGAACTTCCTGGTCAAGAGCCAGCACAATGAGCGGGTAGACCGCATGCAGAACGCCATCCGGGCCGGGGCCGGAGTAGGGGTCATCCGTTCCGATGCCCCGCTGACCGAGATGGTGCGTGCCTTGCGCCGGGGCGAGTTCGTGGGTCTACTCGCGGACCAGGACGCAGGACGCGACGGGGTCTTCACGGACTTTCTCGGGCACGAGGCTTCGGTGTTCCGGGGCGCGGCCTACCTGAGCTGGCGCCTGGACATCCCCATCGTCACGGGGTATATCTTTCGCCGCCCGGGCGGCCGCCATCTGGCGCGCCTCGACTCGCCGCTGCGCCCGGACCGTAACCTTTCCGAGGCGGAGGCGGTCCGATCCCTCACCGAGGCCCACGTGCGCCGGCTGGAGGCGGCCGTGGCCCAGGCGCCCGATCATTTTTTCTGGGTCCACCGCCGGTGGAAGACCCAACCGTCCGTGGAGGACGTCACCAAGGAGACGCCGTGATAATCGTCGAGAATCTCGTCAAGCGCTACGGCTCCCACCGCGCCGTCGACGGCATCACCTTCGAGGTGGCCAAGGGGGAGCTCTTCGGCCTCCTGGGACCCAACGGCGCCGGCAAGACCACCACCATCGGCGTTTTGTCCACCCTGCTGCCCGCCGACGGCGGCCGGGCGAGCATCGGCGGCCACGACGTGGCCGGGGATCCTGGGGGTGTGCGCCGGCTCATCGGCGTCGTGCCTCAGGAAATCGCCCTCTACCAGGACCTGAACGCGCGGGACAATCTCCTGTTCTGGGGACGGATCCACGGGCTGGGCGGCAAGGCCCTCGGCACGCGGGTGGAGAGACTGCTGGAACTGGTGGCCCTGGGCGAACACGCCCGCCAGAAGGTGGAAACCTTCTCCGGCGGCATGAAGCGCCGTCTCAACCTGGCGGCGGGCCTGATCCACAACCCGGAAGTCCTCTTCCTGGACGAGCCCACCGTGGGCATCGACGCCCAGGCCCGCACCAAGCTGTTGGCCCTGATCGGCGACCTGGCTGCCGACGGTCTGACCATCATCTACACCACCCACTACCTGGAGGAGGCGGAGCAACTCTGCCACCGCATCGGCGTCATCGACCAGGGGCGTATGGTCGCCGTGGGCGACAAGGAGGACCTCATAAGCCAGATCGGCGACGAGGACCGGGTGCGGGTGCAGGTGCCGTCCGAGAGACACCGGGCTCTGACCTCTGCCGCCGAGACCTGGCCCGGCGTGGACAGCGTGAGCGAGCGCCGGGGCAAACTCGAGATCCGGGTCGCCGACGGAGGAGCGGTGCTGCCGCCCCTGCAGGCCTGGCTGGCGGCCGAGGGCCTGGACCTGGCTCAGTTGGAGGTCATCCGGCCCAACCTGGAGACCCTCTACCTCAATCTCACCGGCCGCGGGCTGAGGGAGTAGCCGTGCGTATCCTCGTCCTCGTCCGCAAGGACCTGCTGCGCGCCTGGCGGGACCGGCGCGCCTTCGTGGTCAACCTGCTGCTGCCCCTGCTGCTCACCTTTATCATGGGACTGAGTTTCGGCGGCGGCATCTTCGGCAAGAGCGGCATCTCGGTCATCCCCCTGGTGGCAGTGGGGGAGGACGTACCCTCGGCCCTGCGCGACCGCCTGGCCGAGCAGTTGGCCGAGACGGACTTCTTCGCCCTGGAGTGGGCCGACTCCACCGAGGCCCGCCGGCGCGTGACCCGGGGCGAGGCGGCCGCGGCGGTGGTGCTTCCCCCGGGCGCCGTGGGCGACTACTTCCGGGGCGAGGAACTGCGGATCGATGTCTGGAAGGATCCGGGCCGTCCCCTCAAGGCGGGAATCGTGGAGCAGGTCCTGCAACGGGCCCTGCGCCAGGTGCAGGCCGGCGAAGCCGGCTACCGGGCCCTGTGGCCAGATGACGAAGAATCCATGCCGCCCGGCGCCGAGGAAGACACCTGGTCCGACCTGTTCGCAGGAGACATGAACACCGTCTGGAAACGCTGGCGTCGCGTGGGGGGCGAGGGCGGCTTCACCGAGGTGGGCGAGTGGTTCCTGGCCCGCATGGACCACCAGGTGGCCCTGTCCGACGCCATGGCCGAGTCCCGCCTGGACCTGGCGGTCACCGACGCGGCTGCGACGCCCGACGTCGCCGAGAGCCGGGAGATCAACCTCTTTTCCTACTTCCTGCCGGGATTCTCCGTCTTCTTCCTCATGTTCGGCGTGGCGGCCAGCGCCCGCGATCTCCACCGGGAGAGGGCGGCCGGCACGCTTCAGCGTCAGCTGCTGGCGCCGCTGGGCACCAATCACATCATGACTGCCAAGTGGCTGTCGTCGGTCGTCCAGGGCGCAGCCCAGATGCTGGTACTGCTGGTGGCTGGCGCGGTGCTCTTTAGGGTCGATCTGGGGCCGGACTCCTGGTCGTTGCTCACCTTGGTGGTGCTGACCGCCACGGCCGCCGCGAGCTTCTTCATGATGCTGGCGGTGGTGACTCCCAACGAGAAGGTCATGGACAACGTCAGCACAACGGTCGTGCTGGTGGCGGCCATGGTCGGTGGCAACTTCGTGCCCGTGGACGCCATGCCGGCCTGGATCACCTACGTCGGCCGCTGGGTCTTCAACTACTGGTCCAACTCGGGCTTCAGTTTGGTCATGGTCCGGGGCGAGTCCCTGGCCCACGACCTGCAGCCGGCGGTGGTGCTGGCGGCCATGACCGTCGGCTACGGCCTGCTCGCCCTGGCGTTCACCGCCTGGCAACGGCGTCGGGGAGGTCTGCTGTGAACGGCTCCGTTATCCTGGCCATGGTCGCCTTACGCCTGCGCCGCATCTTCCGGGACCGGTCGGCCCTCATCTGGTTCTTCGTCATGCCCATGGTTTTTTCTTTCCTCATGGGACAGCTCCTGGGGGATTGGGGCGGTTCGGGCCAACCCTCCCGACCGCGCTTCCTGGTCTACGCAGACGAACCCGGCCCGGAACTGGAGCGCTTCCTGGCGCCCCTGCGCGATCACGAGCGCTTCGTGGTGGAGGTCCGGGACACCACCGTATCCGCCGCGGCCCTGGCCGAAGCGGTGGAGGACAGCCGCATCACCGCCGGTCTCCTGGTCCCCAGTGGATTCGAGGCGGCGGCCGCCGGCGACGACACGGCGAGCCTGCGCCTCTACTTCGATTCGGATCGCTTGAGCAGCCAGACCATACGCACCCTCCTGGAGGAAGCGCTGCTGCGGGCCAACACAGCGGCGGCGGCCCGTAGCCTGGTGGCCGACCCGGCGGGTGGTGAGCCCGGACGGGGCGCGGCCCAGGGGTTCGACCAGGTCGTCTTCGACCGCCTGTGGGAGGAACCTCGGGTGCGCCTCGCGGTGGAGACCCTGGGCCGGAAGCAGGAGGAACCCGAGTTCGCCCTGACCAACTCCTACCAGCACGTCGGACCGTCCTACACCCTCTTCTTCGTCATGATGGGCGTGCTGGCCCTGGCCCAGGATCTCGTGGCCGAGCGCCGGCAGCGCACCCTGGCCCGGCTCGTGACCAGCCGCGCCGGACCGGCGGACCTGGTCCTGGGCTTCCTGGCCGGGGGGTTCGTCATGGGGCTGGTGCAGAGCGTGATCCTGCTGGTGCTGAACAGCCTGCTTTTCCGTATCGACTACGGCGACAGTCCGCTCACCCTCGGCCTGGCCATGATGCTCTTCGCGGGCGTGTGTGCCGGGGCGTCGGTGCTGCTGGGGACCGTGGCCCGGACCGAGGCCCAGGCCAGCGGCCTGGGCGTGGCCACGACCCTGGTGCTGGCGGCCATGGGGGGCCTGTGGTGGCCCCTGGAGATCGTCCCGCCCTTCATGCAGACCCTGGGCAAGCTGCTGCCCACGGGGCAGGCCATCACCGTCTTCCACGACCTCATCGGCCGTGGCTGGGGATTGGCCGAAAACCTGCCGCTGCTGGTGGGGCTGGCGGTCTGGTGCGTGGTCCTGACGGTCATGGCCACCTGGCGGCTGCGCCGGGTCATGGCGAGCTAGTTCCCGGCCAGCGGGACGTATCAGTTGGCCTGGAACCCCGTGTCGGATCCCGCCTCGGGGACCATGTCCGGTCCGCCGGAGAGCTTGATCTCCCCGTGGATGTTCTCCCAGCGCTCCACGTTGGCCGCCAGCAGCTTCTGCAGGGCCTTGGCCGACTGGGGCGTCAGGATAACCCGGCTGTGGACCTTGGCCTTGGGCGCGCCGGGCACCATGCGAGCGAAGTCCACGAAGAACTCGGCGGGGCTGTAGGTGACGAGGGTGAGGTTGGCGTAGGTGCCCTCGGCGACCTCGGGACTCAGATCGACGGTGATACGTTTCTGGGAATTCTTGTCGCTCATGGGTTTTGACCTCCCGAGGTACGTCCTGGGCCCGCGTTGACAGCCGTCCGGACCGATGATAGCTTCCCGGCGGCGACCGGCAAGGCGTCGGTGATCCGCCGTCCCGAAAGAATGGAACCATGATCGCAAAACTCAAGGGGATCGTCGACGACCTGTCCGGCCGGCGTCTGGCCGTGGTGGGCGACAGCATGGTCGACCGCTTCCTGTGGGGCCGGGTCGACCGCATCAGTCCCGAGGCCCCGGTGCCCGTCGTCCGCATCGAACGGGAGAACGCCAAACTGGGCGGCGCGGCCAATGTGGCCGCCAACATTCGCGCCCTCGGCGCGGACGTCGTGCTCTTCGGTATCTGCGGCGACGACGAAGCCGCCGGCAATCTGCGCGGACTGCTGGGCGACCACGGCATCGACGACGGCGGACTGGTCGCCACCCCCGACCGTCCCACCACGATCAAGACCCGCGTCCTGGCCCACAACCAGCAAGTGGTGCGCACCGACCGGGAGGACGACCGGCCCGTGGACGCCCGCGTCCTCGAGGAACTGGCCGACCGTCTGGCCCGCAACGGCGACTTCGACGGCTTCGTGCTGAGCGACTACGGCAAGGGCGTGCTGACGGACTCGGCCCTGTCGGCGTTCATCGGCGAGGCCCTCCGGCGGGACGTGCCCGTGGTCGTGGACCCCAAGCGGGGCGACTACTCCCAATACCGGGGCGTGACCAGCCTCACGCCCAACCAGAAGGAGGCTGAGCAAGCCTGCGCCACGGTCATCAGGTCCGACACGGCGCTGCAGGCCGCCGGCCGCACCCTGCTGGAACGGACCGATGCCGCCGCGGTGCTCATCACCCGCGGCGAGCACGGCATGGCCCTCTATGAGAGCGGCGGGGCCGAACATCATCTGGCCACGGAGGCCACGACCGTCTACGACGTCACCGGCGCCGGTGACACGGTCATCGCCGTCTACACCACCGCCCTGGCCGCCGGGGCCGATTTCGCCACCGCTGCCCGCCTGGCCAACCACGCCGCCGGCCTGGCCGTGCGCGAACTGGGCACCGCTGCCGTGACCGCAGACCAGCTGCGGGCGGCCCTGGGGGAGGCCCAGGGGTGAGCGGCTACGCGCGGGGAGTCGTCCTGGACCGATCCGATCTGGCCGCCTGGGGGGATGCCGTACGGGCCGCCGGGCGTACCATCGGCTTCACAAACGGCTGCTTCGACCTGGTCCACGTGGGCCACCTGGCGAGCCTGCGGCAGGCCGCGGAAGCGGCGGACGAGTTGGTCGTCGCCCTCAATACGGATCTTTCGGTCAGGGACCTCAAGGGGCCGGGACGGCCGATCCTGCCCGAGGCGGACCGCGCGGCCCTGATCGCGGCCTTGCGACCGGTTTCGGCGGTCACTATGTTTGCCGAGCCGACACCGCTGGAGACGATTCTCACCCTCCGGCCGCACGTACTCGTCAAGGGGTCCGAGTACACCGAAGACGCGATCGTCGGCGCCCCCGAGGTCCGCTCGTGGGGTGGCCGGATCGTCCGTGTGCCCATGGTGCCCGGCTGGTCGACCTCCCAGATCATCGCCTCCATCCGCGACGCGGACTAGGGGCGTCTTGTCCAGGGCCCGCCCGGGCCGCAAGGAGACGGCATGAGCAGGATTAAGGTCATCATTCTCGGGGCCGCCGGCCGCGATTTCCACAACTTCAACTGCATCTACCGCGAAGACGAGACCTACGAAGTGGTGGCCTTCACCGCCACGCAGATCCCCGACATCGACGGTCGCAAGTATCCCGCCGAACTGGCGGGCTCTCTGTATCCCGAGGGCATTCCCATCGAGGACGAAGAGAATCTCGTGGAGCTCCTCGGCAGCACCGATGCTGACATGTGCGTCATGTCCTACAGCGACCGCAGCTACCAGCAGGTCATGAGCCTGGCCTCGGTCGTCAACGCCGCCGGCGTCGACTTCACCATGCTGGGCGAACGCGAGAACCAGATCAAGAGCACCAAGCCTGTGGTCAGCGTGGGCGCCGTGCGCACCGGCTGTGGCAAGAGCCAGACCAGCCGCCGCATCTGCGAGATCCTGCGCGCCGCCGGCAAGAAGGTCGTGGCCATCCGCCACCCCATGCCCTACGGAGACCTGGTGAAACAGAAGGTCCAGCGCTTCGCCGAGCTCAGCGACCTGGAGAAGCACGACTGCACCATCGAGGAGATGGAGGAGTACGAGCCTCACATCGTGGCCGGAGGCGTCATCTACGCCGGGGTCGATTACGAGGCCATCCTCCGCGAGGCCGAGAAGGAAGCGGACATCATCCTCTGGGACGGCGGCAACAACGACACGCCCTTCTACCAGAGCGACCTGCACGTGGTGGTGGCCGATCCCCATCGCGTGGGTCACGAGAACTCCTACTTCCCCAGCGAGACCAACGTGCGGTTGGCCGACGTGGTCATCATCAACAAGGTCGTCGAGGCCGAATTCGAGAACATCGAGGCCGTGCGCGACAACATCCGTGAGATCAACCCGGACGCCGTGATCATCGACGCCGCCAGCCCCCTGACGGTCGAGGGCGACGTGGACCTGATGGGCAAGCGGGTGCTCGTGGTGGAGGACGGTCCGACCCTGACCCATGGCGAGATGACCTACGGTGCGGGCGTCGTCGCGGCCCTGCGCCAGGGTGCCGAGGAACTCGTCGACCCGCGGCCCTGGGCTACGGGCCGTCTGGCCGAGACCTTCGAGAAGTACCCGGAGATCGGCACCCTGCTGCCGGCCATGGGCTACGGCGACGAGCAGAAAGCCGACCTGCAGAAGACCATCAACGCCGTGGACTGCGAGGCCGTGGTCATCGGTACTCCCATCGACCTGACCCGCATCGTCGACATCGACAAGCCGACGGTGCGTGTGCGGTACGAACTCCAGGAGATCGGTGAGCCGAACCTGGAAACGATGCTGGCCAAGTTCATCGGCTAGCGCCAAAAGGAAGAGGGGCGGCCGGTCCGCCGGCCGCCCCGCGTAATACCCTGGGAGGAAGCGCGTGAACATCCACGAGTACCAGGCGAAGGAGATCTTCACCGCCTACGGTCTGCCCGTGCCCGGCGGCAAGGTCGCCGGCGCCGTCGACGAGGCCGTTGCCTTGGCGGAGGAGTACGGACTGCCGGTCATGGTGAAGTCCCAGGTCCTTACCGGAGGCCGGGGCAAAGCGGGCGGTGTCAAGTTCTGCGAGAGCATGGACGACGTCCGGACCGCAGCCGACGCTATCCTCGGCATGGACATCAAGGGGCACACCGTCCACAAGGTGCTGATCACGCCGGCGGTGGACATCGACTCCGAGTTCTACATCGGCATGCTCATAGACCGCAACACCAAGCGCGTTCTCCTGATGGCCAGCGCCGAGGGCGGCGTGGAGATCGAGCAGGTGGCCAAGGACACGCCCGAGCTCATCTTCAAGCACGCCATCGATCCGCGCTTCGGCCTCCTCGACCACGAGGCCCTGGGCATGGGCCTGAAGCTCGTGCCGGACGACATCAAGAAGGCCCGCCAGCTAGGCGCCACCATGCAGAAACTCTACCGGGCCTTCGTGGGCGCCGACGCCAGCCTGGCCGAGATCAACCCGTTCATCTTCACGCCTACCGGCGAGGGCCACGCCATCGACGCCAAGGTCAACCTGGACGACAACGCCCTCTTCCGGCACCCGGGCTACGAGGACCTGCGCGACCTGGCGGCCGAAGACCGGAGCGAACGCAAAGCGCGCGTGGCCGGCCTGAGCTTCGTCAAGCTCGAAGGCAACGTGGGCTGTCTGGTCAACGGCGCCGGCCTGGCCATGGCCACCATGGACCTGGTCAAGTACTACGGCGGCCAGCCGGCCAACTTCCTGGATATCGGCGGCAGCTCCAATCCGGAGAAGGTGGTCAACGCGTTGACCATCATCCTGGAGGACCCCGAGGTGAAGGCGATCCTCTTCAACATCTTCGGCGGTATCACCCGCTGCGACGATGTGGCCAAGGGCATCATCAAGGCCACCGAGTCCATGGACATCACCGTACCCATCGTGGTCCGGCTCACCGGCACCAACGAGACCGAGGGGCGCGCTCTGTTGGCGAAAACGGACCTGCACCCGGCCGAGACTATGGATGAAGCGGTTCAGAAAGCCATCGAGCTGGCCGGCTGAAACCCCTGGACGACTTAGGTTTGGCGCCGCGCTAGACGGCGCACAACGAGGAGAGTTCCATGGCGATTTTCGTTGACGACTCCACCAAGGTGGTCGTGCAGGGGATCACAGGACGCGACGGCGGTTTCCACACCCGCGAGATGATAGCCTACGGCACGGACGTGGTGGCCGGCGTGACGCCGGGCCGCGGCGGCCAGGTCTTCGACGACAAGGTTCCCGTCTACGATTCGGTGGCCGAGGCTGTCGAGAAGCACGGGGCCAACACGTCGGTCATCTTCGTGCCTCCCTTCGGTGCGGCGGGCGCCGTGTTCGAAGCCGCGGACGCGGGCTGCAAGCTCGTCGTCTGCATCACCGAGGGCGTACCCACGGTGGACATGGTCAAGGTCATGCCGTTCCTCAAGGAACGAGGCGTGCGCCTGATCGGCCCCAACTGTCCCGGCCTGCTGGCCCCCGGCATCGCCAAACTCGGCATCCTGCCGGCCAGCATCGTCAAGGACGGCCCCGTGGGCCTGGTCAGCCGCAGCGGCACCCTCACCTACGAGGTCGTGTACCAGCTGACGGCCGCGGGCCTGGGGCAGTCCACCTGTCTCGGCATCGGCGGCGATCCGGTCATTGGTACCAACTTCCTGGACGCCATCGAGGCCTTCAACGCGGACCCCAAGACCGAGGCCTTCGTCATGATCGGCGAGATCGGCGGCGACGCGGAGGAGCGGGCGGCCGAGTACATCAAGGCCCACGTGAAGAAGCCGGTGGTGGCCTTCATCGCCGGCCAGACCGCGCCTCCGGGCAAGCGCATGGGCCACGCCGGCGCTATCGTGAGCGGCGGCAGCGGCACGGCGGCCGAGAAGATCAAGGCCCTCGAAGCGGCGGGTATCCCGGTGGCCGAGCGGCCTCTGGACATCGTGCCGAAGCTGCAGGAGATCTGGAAGCGCTGACCCAGCGCGGGACCACGGGAGACGGGCGCGCCCGCGCGGGTGCGCCCGTCCTGCCGAAACAGGACCGCCCTTGAGCGGTCCGCAAAAGGGAAAGAACGGAGACATGGAACAGACTTACTGCATGATCAAGCCTGAGATCGTGGCGGCGGCGGACCAGCAGGTCGGCGCCGTCCTGGCCATTCTCAACCGGGCGGGCTTTCGAATCACGGGCCTCAAGATGAAGCAGCTGGACCGGGCCACGGTGGAGCATTTCTACGGCGAGCACGCGGGCAAACCCTTCTATGGCGATCTCTGCGACTACATCGCCGGTGGCCCCGTGGTGGCCATCCGCCTGGAGCGGGAGAACGCGGTGGCGGCCCTGCGCGAGCTCATCGGCGCCACCAATCCGGCAGACGCCGCCGTGGGCACGGTGCGGGACCTCTTCGGAGCGTCTCTGCAGAACAATGCCGTCCACGGTTCGGCCAATCTGGAGGACGCTGCCCGGGAGCTGGAAATCGTCTTCGGCTAGGGTCCGCCGGGGGTGGCCACCTTGACAGGAGATGGGCCGCCTATTAAGGTGTGGCGCTTGCAAGAAACCAACTTGCGGGACGACGGATTCATGCGATGAAACTGGATCTGGACAGACAGGAACACGGGCGTTCGGAACTGGCCATCGAGGGTGATCTCGAGCTCGGCCTGGACGACGGCCGGCCGGGGACCGCGGCCCTAGCGGGTCGCCTCATGGTCGACAACGTGTCGGGCCGGATTCTGTTGAACGGTGAATTGGCGGCTTCGGGCGCGGGCGTATGCGGTCGCTGTCTCAAGGAATTCAACGTCCGCTGGGTCGTGCCCGTGGAGGTCATCGTCCTGCTGGACGAGATTTCGGAGGAGGGCGAGGGTGATTCCCTGGTCCTGCACCAGCGCACGGGAGAGGTGGACCTGCGCGGTCCCCTGAGCGAATCGGCGGTCCTGGCCTTTCCGCAGGCTGCGGTCTGCACCGAGAACTGCCGCGGTCTGTGCCCCCAATGCGGGGTCGATCGCAACCTGGAAGACTGTACGTGTGTCGCGGACGACACCGATCCGAGATGGGATGGGCTGCCCTAGATCAGCCGGAAGGTTGACCTGGCAGGCGCCCGAACCAGAAACGAAGGAAGAAGAGTCATGGCTGTTCCGAAGAAGAGGACGTCCCCGTCCCGCAAGGGCAAGCGGCGCGCGAACTGGCACCTGGCCAAGCCCGATCCCAACAAGTGCCCGCACTGCGGCGCTCCGCGGCTGCCCCACCGGGTCTGCCGGGAATGCGGTTACTACGGCGAGCGCGAAGTGATGGTCGTCGAGAAGTAGTTGCCCGTTCGTCCGCCCGCGCGGACGGCACGCCAGGCCGCGAATCGGCAGGGAGGTCGATCCATGTCCGAGACCAGCGCGAGACCCGTCATCGCCGTCGACGCGATGGGAGGGGACCACGGTCCGGAAACCGTTGTGCCGGGCGCCCTGGCAAACCTGACTACCGACTCGCCCTACGCCATCGCCTTCTACGGCCGAAAGGACGCTGTCGCTGCCGTGCTCGCCGAGCATACGGCGACCGACCTGCCCGTGACGGTCGTTCCCTGCACCCAGGACATCGCGATGGGGGAGTCGCCGGCCTCGGCCATCCGCAACCGGCCGGACAGTCCCATCGTCAAGGCCATGACCGACCAGAAGGCCGGCAAGGTGCAGGCCGTCATCTCGGCCGGCTCCACCGGCGCCATGGTCGCCGCCAGCCTCATCGTCCTGGGCAGGTTGCCCGGGGTGGATCGGCCGGCCATCGCCACGGTCATTCCCACGGCTCGCCAGGATATCCTGTTGCTCGACGCCGGAGCCAACGTCCAGTGCAAGCCCGAACACCTGGTGAGCTTCGCCCGCATGGGCGTGGTCTTCGCCCGGGAGATGTTCGGCCGCCCGGCGCCCACCGTGGGCCAGTTGAACATCGGCGGCGAGCCGGGCAAGGGTAACGAGCTGACCACGGCTGCCTACGCCCTGCTGGCTGAATCCGGCCTGGACTTTCACGGTAACGTGGAGGGCAACGAGTTCATGCTGGGGCCCTGCGACGTGGTCGTTGCCGACGGTTTCACCGGCAACAACACGCTCAAACTCGTGGAGGGCTTCGCCCGCTTCCTGGCCGAACTGGCCGGCCGCGACGACCTGAGCGACGCCGAACGCGCGGGTTTCCGCCCGGTGCTCGGATTCCTGCAGCGCAAGTTCTCCTACGAGGTCGCCGGCGGGGCCATGCTGCTGGGGGTCGACGGGGTGAGCATCATCTCCCACGGCCGCAGCAGCGAGGCGGCCATCGCCAACGCCGTACGCGTGGCCTGGGAACAGATTCACGCGGAGTTGCCGGCCCGCATCGCCGCGGCCCATTCCTGACCCGGCGTCGGGATCCGTACGGAGGGATACCATGCAGCAGGTGCCCATGATCTTCCCCGGCCAGGCCTCCCAAGCGGTGGGCATGGCAGCGGACCTCATGGACGGAAGCGGTCCCGCGGCCGAGTTCCTGGCCACGGTGGACGACATCCTGGACGCGCCCCTGACGCGCATCATGCGCGAGGGCCCGGCCGAGGTGCTCACCGAGACCCGCAACGCCCAGCCGGCGATCCTGGCCCATTCGGTGGCGGTGGCCCTGGCCCTGCGCGAGCGCGGCATCGAACCACAGGTGGTGGCCGGCCACTCCCTGGGCGAGTTCTCTGCGGCGGTTGCGGCGGGTGCCCTGGATCCTGCCGACGGTCTGCGCATCGTGCGCAAGCGCGGCGAGTTGATGTTTGCCGCCGGCCAGGAGATTCCCGGGACCATGGCTGCGGTCATGGGCCTGCCCGGGGCCCGGGTGGCGGAGGTCTGCGCCGAGGTGGCCGACGCCCACGGCGTGGTCGTCCTGGCTAACCACAACTCGGACGCCCAGGTGGCCATCAGCGGTGAGGTGGCAGCGGTGGCTGCGGCGGGTGAGGCCCTGCAGGCGGCGGGCGCCCGCCGCGTGGTGCCCCTGAACGTCAGCGGCGCCTTCCATTCGCCCCTGCTCGCGGGCGCGGGCCGGGAATTCGCGGCCTTCCTCGAGAACATCACCGTAGCCGACGCTCTCGTGCCCTTGGTGGCCAACGTGACCGCGGCGCCGGTCACCGGCAGCGGCGAGTTGAAGACGGGCTTCGCCCGTCAGCTCACCTCCCCGGTGCTTTGGCACGACACCATGGTCCGCATGGCCGGCCAGGAGCAGCCGGCGGTCATCCTGGAGGTGGGTCCGGGCAAGGTGCTGACCGGTCTGGCCCGGCGCGCCTACCCCGACACCCGTTTCGTGCCCGTGGGCACGGTCGCCGATCTGGAAGGCGTTCTGGACGCCATCGCCGGGAACTGAGCCCGGAAGACCAAGGAGAGGGAGATATGGAAGGCAAGTGTGTCATTGTGACCGGAGCCGGTCGGGGGATCGGCCTGGAGATCGCCAGAACCCTGGCGACCCAGGGCTACGACCTCCTGCTGACGGATGTGGACGCCGACGGCGTCAAGGCCGCAGCGGCGGGGCTTGAGGGCCCGGGACGCTTCGAGGGCGTAGGCGGCGACGTCCGCGATTTCGACGCTGTGCACGACCTGGTGGCCAAGGCGGCCGAGGATTTCGGCAACATCTACGGCGTGGTGAACAATGCCGGCGTGACCAAGGATACCCTGCTGGTCCGCATGTCCCCGGAGGACTGGAAGTTCGTGCTGGACGTGAACCTGACCGGCACGTTTAACTTTACACGGGCAGTGGGCCCTATTATGATGCGCCAGCGTGAGGGGCGAATGGTGAATATCGCCTCCGTCATCGGTCTATCCGGCAATGCCGGCCAGGCGAATTACGCCGCCAGCAAGGCCGGGATCATAGCCCTGACCAAATCCGTGGCCAAGGAGCTCGGGGGACGCAACGTGACGGCCAACGCCGTAGCCCCGGGTTTCATCGCCACCGACATGACCGCCGAGTTGCCCGACAAGGTGAAGGCGGCCATGTTGAGCCAGATCCCGCTCAAGAAGCTGGGCGGACCCGGGGACGTGGCAGGGGTCGTGAAATTCCTGTTGTCACCCGACGCTGCATACATCACCGGCCAGACGCTGGTGGTCGATGGCGGCATGATTGTCTAGAAGCAAACGATCACGTTCTCAGGAGGAAAGCGCGAAATGGCGTCGATTCAGGAGCAGGTGTACGAGATCATCCAGCGCAAGCTGTCGGTCAACCCGGAGCAGATCACTCCCGAGGCTTCCTTCACGGAGGACCTGGGTGCCGATTCTCTCGACACCGTGGAGCTGGTGATGGACCTGGAAGAGCAGTTCAACATCACCATCCCCGAGGAAGACCAGGAGAAGTTGCGGACCGTGCAGGATGCGATCGATTACCTCGAGCAGCACCTGGACTAACACGGCAGCGTACGGGACCGGTTGCCGTGGCAACCGGTCCTACGAGGTTCACCCGGTCCCACCCCGTCGGGATGGGGCCGGGTGTATTATGATGGGAGGTCGCGCAAGTGCAGACGCGCAAGGTCGTCGTCACGGGCATCGGGCTCGTCACGGCGGTGGGGCTGAACCGGGATAGCACCTGGGAAGCCATGAAGGCCGGCAAGTCGGGCGTGGCGACGATCAGCTCGCTCGACACCGAGGACTTCAAGAGCACCATCGCGGCGGAGCTCAAGGATTTCGATCCGACCGCCGTCATGGATCCCAAGAACGCCCGCAAGGCGGATCGCTATGCCCAGATCGCCGTGGTCGCGGCGGCCGAGGCCATGGCCCAGGCCGGTGAGCCCGTGCCCGAGGATCCGTACCGGGCGGGCGTCATCATCGGCTCCGGTATCGGCGGCATGCTCACCTTCGAGGAGCAGCACGCCCGGTTTTTGAAGCGGGGCTGTCGCGCCGTCTCGCCGCTGTTCATCCCCATGATGATCAGCGACATGGCGGCGGGACTGGTGTCCATCCGCTACGGCTACAAGGGCGCCAATTTCTGCACCGTCAGCGCCTGTGCCTCCGGCGGTCACGCCATCGTGGCGGCCTACGACCGCATCGCCTTCGGTCAGGCGGACATCATGATCAGCGGCGGTTCCGAGGCCTCCGTGTGCAACATGGCCCTGTCCGGCTTCGCCAACATGAAGGCTCTGTCCACGCGCAACGATGACCCGGCGGGGGCCAGTCGTCCCTTCGACAAGGACCGCGACGGCTTCGTCATCGGCGAAGGCGGCGGCGCGCTGGTCCTGGAATCGGAAGAGCATGCCAAGGCCCGCGGCGCGACCATTCTCGGCGAGATCGTGAGCTACGGCATGACCGGCGACGCCTACCACATGACCCAACCGGACAACGAAGGCATCGGGGCTCGTGGCAGCATGCAGGCTGCGCTGGACATGGGTGGCCTCGCGCCGGAGGACGTGGGCTACCTCAACGCCCACGGCACCTCGACGCATTTCAACGACAAGATCGAGTCCTTTGCCGTCCGCAAGGTCTTCGGGAAACACGCCGAGAAGCTGAAGATCAGTGCGACCAAGTCCATGGTCGGACACCTGCTCGGCGGCGCCGGTGCGGTGGAGGCAGCGGCGACGCTCCTGGCTCTGGGCGAGGGCATTCTGCCGCCGACCATCAACTACACGACCCCGGATCCGGAATGCGATCTGGACTACTGCCCCAACGAGGCGGTCCGGGCGGACGTGACCTACGCCCTCTCGAATTCCTTCGGATTCGGCGGACACAACGTCACGCTCTGCATGCGGGGACCGCGCTAGGAGAAGGGCAGCCAACGCAGGACGCGGCGACGGACGCGAGACGAGGAGCATCATGGGCGTCGGCACCTCCATCCGCAGGATCCTGGGCCGGTGGGGCGGACCCTTCGGGCCGGAGCCCGCCGCGGATTCCGCCGGGGGTGAGCAGAGCCTGATCGCTCTCGAGGCCAAGCTCGGTCACGTTTTCCGGGACCGTGGGCTCCTGCGCAACGCCCTGCTCCACCGATCCCATATCCATGTCACCGGCCAGGACCGAGAGCAGTCCAACGAGCGGCTGGAATTCCTGGGGGATGCGGTGCTGGGCCTGGTGGTCAACGACCTCCTCTTCGCCACCTTTCCCGAAAGTTCCGAAGGCGATCTGACGAAGATGAAGTCGTTGCTCGTCTGCGGCGCGCGCCTGTCGGAGGTGGCGGTGGCCGCCGATCTGGGTATTCATATCCGCATGAGCCGCAGCGAGGCCGCGACCGGTGGCCGATTGCGTTCGTCGATCCTCGCGGACACGACCGAGGCCCTCATCGGCGCGGTCTACCTGGACGCAGGCCTACCGGCGGCCCGTGCCGTGGTCGAACGGCTGGTTCTGAAGGGGGCGGAGCGGGTGCTGAAACGCCGTTCCCTACGCAACTACAAGAGCCGGCTCCAGGAGATGATCCAGGCGGCCCACAAGAGCCCGCCGCGCTACAAGGTCCTTTCGGTTGACGGTCCAGACCACGACCGCCTCTTCAAGGTCGCCGTGACCTTCGACGGGGAAGTCCTTGGAACGGGCGAGGGCCGCAACAAGAAGGCCGCCGAGCAGCACGCAGCGCAACAAGCGCTGGCGAAATTCGACGGCGACGCGGACATCCCTTCCGGGAGCGAGGACTGACCGGAAAGGAAACTGTCTCCCCGCGCAGGAAGGAACCCCCGTGCGCAACCTCGTCTTGACTCTCCTGCTGGCCGCCCTGGTGGCGACACCCGTGGCGGCGTCGACCCCGACGGCCGGCGATGTCCCGGTCGGTGTCGCCACCAACTGGATCCTCGGCCACCGCCTCATGCGCGAGGGGGACTTCGCCGCGGCGCTGCCCTACCTCTACCTGGCCTACGACGCCCAGCCCGACGAGCCGCTCATCGCCTGGGATTTTCAGCGGGCGCTGGCCTTCGAGGGATACCTCACGGACGCCATCACCGTCCTGGACGACATGGTGGCTGCCCACCCGGATTCCTCGGCTTGGCGTTTGCGCCGAGCAAGCCTGAATCTCCGCGCGAAGCAGACCAACGAAGCCCTGGCCGATCTCCGCGAACTGCGTCGTCGGGGTGAGATCACTCTCGACGTCCTCAGCACCGAGGCGGCCATCCACCTGGCGCAAGGCCGGGTGGGCACGGCCCTGGATGCCTACCGCGACGGACTGGAGTCCCTGCCGGATCAGCAGGTGGCGATCTACCTGGGCATGGCGCGTGTCCTCCAGGAATCCGACAACCTGGACCGGGTCCCGTCGCTCATGGACGAAGCTCTCGCCGCTGAACCCACGGACCCGGGCCTGTGGCTGGTGCGTATCCGCTCACTGGCCATGTTGAACCGGGATGCCGAAGCCCTGGCCGCCGCCTTGGCGGCGGACCGGGACGTGCTGCCCCTGCGGCCGGAACCGCCGGTGGAGCCCTTCACCGACGATGCCGATTTCCTGCCCCCGGCCGGACCGCCGCCGACACCGGGCGTCCTGGCCGCATGGCCAGATGAGTCTTTCAGGGTGAGCCTGGCCGACCATTACGCCCGCCGCGGCCGGCTGGACCGGGCCGTCGGTATCCTGGAGAACCTGCGCTCCGAGGGCGATCTGGACCTGGACGCGAGCGTGTGGCTGGCCCGAATGCTCTTCGCCTCCGGCCGGCAGGATGAAGCCGAGACCGAGTCCGTCCGCATCACCGATACCTGGCCGGAAGAGGGACGCGGCTGGTTCCTACGCGGCCGGTTGGACGAGAGCCGGAACGACTGGGCGAGCGCTCTGACGCGGCACCGCCATGCGGTGAAGCTCGCGCCCACGGAACCTGAATTGCGGGTGGCCCTCGTTCGGACCCTGCTGGTGGTCCAGGACACCGACGGCCCCGGAACGAATCCGGAGGAGGTCGCTTCCCGTCGTGACGAACTACGCCGCCACACCATCGTGGCCTCGGCCGCCGTCGCCGACGCCGACGCCGAGAGCAAGCTGGTCCTGGGCTATGCATACCGGACCCTGGACGAGCAGATGACCGCTTCCGAGCACTTCGCGGCGGCAGCCCGGGAACCGCGGTTGCGGCAGACCGCCCTGATCCAGCAGAGCATCTGCTTGGATGAATTGGACCGGACCTCGGCCGCCCGCCGCGTGTTGGAAACCCTGCGCGAGGAATATCCCGACGACGCGGAGGTGGCCAATTCCTTCGGCTACTTCCTAGCGGAGAAGAACACGGACCTGGACCTGGCCGAAGAACTGGTACGCGAGGCTCTGGCCGTCGAGCCCAACAACGGGGCCTATCTGGATTCCCTGGGTTGGGTGTTCTATCGCCAGGGGTCCCTGGAGGACGCCTTCGACTACCTGGTCCAGGCCGTGAACGTGCTCCCGGAGGATCCGGTGGTCCTGGAGCACCTGGGCCGCACCATGGAGGCCATGGGACAACCACGCGAGGCCCGCCAGATCTACGAGCGGGCCCTGGACAGCGGTGGGAACCGGGAACGGCTGGAAGCGGCCATCGCCGGTCTGGAGACGAGCGGCGGGGACAAGCCGTGAGCACACGGTGCCGCCTGGGCTGGGGTATCTGCTTGACGATGGTGCTCGCTGCGGGCGCCGAGGGCTCGGCGCCGGTGGGCGAACTGGCGGTGGCGGATTGGGAAGCGTCCCTACTGTCCCGCAGCGTTCGCGGCGTGGTGGCCGTGCTGGCCGGAGCGGACGGTTCCCTGCGCTGGGAGATCGCCTCGGTCCCGGATACGGCCCTGGCGGCTCTTCTTGCCCGCGACGGCCGGGGCTGGACCGTGATCGCGGCCCCGGGTGGGCGGGGCACACGGAACGCCTGGGGCCAGGAGTGGCGGGCTTTGGAACCGGACCTGGCGCGGATCCTGGTGGCGGGCACCGAGGCGGCCCTGGCCGGGAGCGCTGGAAGACGTGTCGTCGTCGTGGAGCCCGTGGGCGACTTGCGGTCCCGCCTGGTAGAAAGAGGGCGCGGTCGTGGCGGTCCCGGCGAAATCCTGCGCCTACGGCCAGAAGTCGGCGGGGGCGCTGCCCTCGTTTCCTCGCGTCGACCGGGAACCGTGCGGGTCTCGTCCTGGCGACGGCACCGGGTCCGCTTCCCGGCGCGTGAGAGTTTCACGCCCTTGTGGCCCCTGGCCGAACTCCTGGAATTCATAACCGAAAACGGGAACCCGGGGGACTGATGCCGGTTGCAGAGGGATGCGGTTCCCCGCGCCGACGTGTCCCAGGAGGACGAGATGATCCTGTCCCGCGACGACTGCGTGAATGGCAGCCCCAGGGCGGCGCGCGTGGCTCTGCGCGATGTGCGTGACGAGGACCTCATCGTGCAGGTCCAGAACGGTCAGCGCCGCGCCTTCGACGAGCTCGTGTCCCGCTACAAAGGCCGCCTGTACAGCTTCATCCTGCGCATGGTCAAGGAACCGACCCTGGCCGAAGAATTGACCCAGGAAACGCTCATCCGCGTGTATGTGCATGCGGCCAAGTATCGGGAGATCGCCAAATTCTCCACCTGGGTATTCACCATCGCCACGAATCTGGTCCGCAACAAGATGCGCCAGCGCTCGCGGCGGCCGCGCCTGCTGAGTCTCAATCCGGCGCCCGAAGACGACGAACTGCCCCTGGATCCGCCGGACCGCAAGGCGGACCCCTCGTCCACGATCCAGCGCTCCGAATTGGCGGACATCATGGCCGAGGCCACGGCGCGGATCCCGGAGAAGTACCGGGTGCCGTTCCTCCTGCGCGAGGTGGAGCAGCTGAGTTACGAGGAAATCCAACAGGTGACGGGACTGAAGCTCGGCACCGTTCGCTCGCGCATCAACCGGGCCCGGAATCGCTTCCGCCAGCTCATCAAGCCCATGCTGCGGAACGAGACCCTGCTGGCGGAACTGGAAGAGATCGAGGCCCGCGTCGCCGAGACCCACGACGAGGACTGACAGACCGAAGGATTTTATATGCGTTGCAGCAAAGCCCAGTCGTACCTGAGCCAGGAACTGGACGAACAGCTTCCCGCCGACGTGATCGGGGATCTGGATCGCCACCTGGACGTCTGTTCCGACTGCCGAGAGTACCGGGCAGACCTGGTACTGGGCCAGCGTCTGCTGACCGCCGCCGAGCCAGAACTACCGGAGAATTTCGACTGGAAACTGCAGTTGCGCCTGAACCAGGCCCTGCGCGAGTCGGCAGGCGAACATTTGTTCCCGTGGCAGGAGGAAGAGAAGGCTTCGCGCTGGGGCTTCCTGCGCGGCTTCGGCACGGCGGTGCCCGTGGGTTTGGCGGCAGTGCTGGCCCTGGCCATGATGCTGGGACCGCAAGTGGCCGACGGACCGGGCATCGTGGTTCCGAGCCTGACGCCGGCCGGTTCGGTAGCGCACTCTACGGGAGCGGACGAGACGCGGCGCACCATATATGGCGGGAATATCTTCGGAAGCCCCGTGCAGACGGTATCGGGCAACGGTGGTGTATTCGGCGCGCCGCAGGGCAGCGTCCTGATGTCCCCGGGCTGGGATGAGAACCAGGTCTCGCCTACCGGCGCCATCCTCTACCTGCAGAGCGAGGCGCGCCGGCTGCGCACGGAGAACTTCCAGTTGCGTCGGGAGATCCAGGAGATGCAGACACGGCTTGACACGGTACCCGACGCCGCCCTAGATCTACAGGAATCGCGCTGACCGGCGCCCGTTACTGGACCTGATCCGCCGGCGCCGTCAGCGTCGGCGGTTCCTTTTGGTCCGGGAGTTGATATGCGGATCCCAGCCTTTCTTTTCAGCCTGCTCATGGTGCTCGTCGCGGCCGGTTGCGGTCTCGACCGGGAGAAGGGCATCCTCATGGCGGCCGGATCCTACGGCGACATCGCCGTGGCCGTGGGGGACGACAAGATGATCCCCCTGGCCAATCGCTTTCTGGAGTCCTTCAACACCCGCACGACCTTCATCATCAAGGAAGAACCGCTGTTCAAGCCCGACGTGCTGGGACCGGACCGGTGGGATCAGGCCAAGGGCTACAAGAACGCCCTCCTGCTGGTGGTTCTGGACGGGGGCGGGCCCGTGGAGAAGGCGGCCCGCAAAGCGGTCTCGGCGGACGCCTGGGCGCGCATCCGGGAGAGCGGCGGCGGTATCGTCCAGGTGAACGATCCCTGGTCCACCTATCAGTTCCTGGTGGTGGTGGCCTCGCGCGACCGCAACAGCCTGGGCAGCATCCTGCGCAACAACGCAGTGAAGTTGCGGGAGATGTTCGAGGAGAAGAGCCGGCAGCGCATCCTGCGCCGGTACCGCTACGACGGCCTGGACGACCGTCTGATGACCGTTCTCTGGGAGCGCTTCGGATTCTTCCTGGAGATTCCGGCGGTGTTTCGCCAGAACCAGGTGGAGCCCGACGGTTTCCCGGGCATCGAACTCCTGCAGGGCGCTCCGTCCCGTGGGGTGACCGTCAGTTGGGTCGAGACTGCCGATCCCCTGTCCATGCTTGCGGACCGCGAAGCCCTGATCGCCATGCGCACCGAGATGGGCGAGCGCATGCACAACGAGGAGATCGTGCCCGAGGCCTTCGTCTGGCGCGATGCTGTCATCGACCGCATCCCGTCGGTGAAGCTGGAGGGGGCCTGGAACAGCAACAGCTTCGCCGGCGGCGGCCCCTTCTGGTGTTACTTCGTGCCGGACACGCGCCGTGGACGCATGTACTGCATCGACCTGCTGGTGTACGCACCGGGCATGGACAAGGGGCAGTTCTTCCGCCGCCTCGACGCTCTGGCCGGAACCTTTTCCTTCACGCGGCCGCGGTCCTGACCGGGGCCGGCCGCCCAACGACCGGAATCCCTATGCGCCGAGCGATCATCAGCCTGCTCCTGGTCATGGTTCTGTCCCTGCAGATCACCGCGGCTTGGGCCCAGTCCCGCAGCACGACCGGCCGCCATCGACCCCGGGCCCAAGTGGATGCGGAAGCCGCCGCCGACACGATACCGGCACCTCCGCGCAACCCCGGCTGGTTCCTGGGCTTCACCGGTGGCGCAGGCGCGGGCTCTGATCTCTTCAGCGCCGATGTGGTCAACGAGACACCGGTCCGGTGGGCCTCCGACGCTGCTTTCGTCTCCGACCACTTCAATGCCTCCCTGGACGGTGCAGCCGAGTTCGGTCTCTTCTTCGGCCGTCGCCTCGATGACCGGATCAGCCTGCGCGGCGATCTGGCCTGGACCGACATGGCCGTCGCGGCCGAAGCGCGGACGGGCCAGGTGGGCGACGTGTACCGGTACGACAGTATGTCGATCCTGACGGCCTCCGTCGGCGGGGAGATCCGGCTGGTTCGCACGGCCTCGCACCCTTACATGGGGGCGAGCCTGGTTCTGGCGAAGCTGTCGCCCAACCGCAACGATGACCTGGCCCAGACCAAGCTGGGCGGCCGCCTTAGTCTCGGGTACCAGTATGTGCTCGACCGCCAGTGGAGCCTGCGCCTGGAAGGCCGCGTCACTCGGACCGGCTTCGGGGTGGGGGATTGGGTGCCCGTTGTGGCCACCAACCTGGGCCAACCCGAGGTGGCGGTGGACGAGCAGTCGGACCTCACGACCTGGGGTCTGGTGCTGGGTGTCCAGCTGGATCTGGCGGGCCGCTAAGGGCGAAAACGTCCACTCGAGGGGACAATTCAGACGAATTAGGGTTTTTTCTTTCACGCCGCACAGCTTGGACCTATATTGAATTGCTGCGAATTTGACCGCCAATCCCCGGGGGATCCCATTCATGAGCAACGTCATAGCCGTCGTGAACCACAAGGGTGGGACCGGCAAGACCACCACCGCCATCAACCTTGCGGCAGGCCTGACCCGCTACAGCGACGTCACGTCATCCTGCCTCCTGATCGACATGGACCCCCACGGGTGCGCCACCAGCACGCTGTTGGGTAAGTTGGACGGTGAACCGCCTGCGCGCAGCATCTTCGACGTGCTGCGGCGGGCCATCACGCCCCAGGACGGCATCGCGTCCACAATCTATGATGAGAACATCGACATCCTGCCGGCGAATCCGTCCCTGGAGAGCATGGCCAAGACTCAGATCACCGACCGCCTGTCCAAGGTCGTCGAGTCCGTGTCCACTTCCTATGGCTGGATCATCATCGACACGCCACCGAATCTGGGCGTGCTGACCCAGAACGCCCTGGTGGCCGCCGATTACGCCCTGATCCCGACCCAGTGCAATGGGCTGGCGGTGCCCACGCTCCAGCACATGAAGACAGTCATCTCGAAGATCCAGGAACGCCAGAACGTCTGGTTGCAGTTGCTGGGCGTGCTCCTGACGCAGAAGGACGGCCGGACGCCGTTGCAGCGCCACGTGCGCCGCGAACTGGGACAGGTCTTCCCGGCGGCAGACATCTTCAAGACGGTGATCACCAGCAACATCAAGATCGAGGAAGCTCCGGCCAACTTCCAGAGCATCTACGCCTACGATTCAGGATGCCTGGGGGCCAGCCTCTACCGGGACTGGATCAAGAAGGAATTCATCAAGAAGCACCAGAAGCTGGAGAAGAAGAAGGTGGAGAAGCGCGAGGCGCAGGAGGCCGGCCTGGAGGAGAAGAAGAAGTAGCGGGTCCTCAGAGGGGCTGCACGAAGGGATTCGTCGCCTTCTCCCGCCCCACCGTGGTGTCGGGACCGTGCCCACAGACCACGACCGTATCGTCCGGGAGCGTGTAGATGCGCTCCCGGATGCTTTTTTCCAGGACGCCGAAATCGCCCCCCGGTAGGTCGGTCCGGCCCACGGAGCCGGCGAAGAGGCAGTCGCCGACGATGGCCAGTCCCGGAAGCAGGAACAGGACGTGGCCGGGGCTGTGACCTGGTACGTGGCGCACCTCGATCTCGCCGCCGGCGAAGGGGATGCGCGTGCCGTCGGCCAGGTCCGCGGCCAAGCGGGGGACAGCACTAGCCGGGAATCCCCAGGATTCCTGGATCTCGGGCAGGCGCTCGATGAATGGCACGTCATCGGGATGGCAGCGCAGGGGCAGATCCCAGCATGCCTGCAGGTCGGCGCCGGCGCCCACGTGGTCGAAATGGCCGTGGGTGGCCAGCATCTGCGTTGGCGCGGCACCCTCGGCTTCGGTCCGCACGCGCAGGCGGGCGGCTTCCTCGCCCGGGTCGATGAGGATGGCCTCGCCCGTGCCGGCAGAACGCAGGATCACCGCGTTCATCTGCAGTTGCCCCACGGGCAGGACTTCGTGGCTCCACTGTTCCATGCGGCCGGCCTCCGGTCCTTTCGCGCGAACGGCCCCGGTCGCCCGGGGCCGTTCGTGCTTGTGCGTCAGCGGCTTCAGTCGTCGTAGTACTCGCGACCGAGGTGGGTGATGACTTCCTCGCCCATCATCCAGCGCAGGGTGTTCTTCAGCTTCACCTGCTGGATGAAGAGATCGTGCTCGGCGACGAGTCCGGGCGGAGTCACCGGGCTCTTGAAGTAGAAGCTCAGCCACTCCTGGATGCCGCCGGGCAGGCCGGCGCGCTTGGACAGGTCCAGGAAGAGGGCCAGGTCCAGCACCAGGGGGGCGGCCAGGATGGAGTCGCGGCAGAGGAAGTCGACCTTGATCTGCATGGGACGACCGCACCATCCGAAGATGTCGATGTTGTCCCAGCCTTCCTTGTTGTCGCCGCGGGGCGGATAGTAGTTGATCCGCACCTTGTGGTAGAGCTCGCCGTAGAGGTCCGGGTACAGCTCCGGCTGGAGGATGGTGTCCAGCACGCTGAGCTTGGACACTTCCTTGGTCTTGAAGGACTCGGGGTCGTCCAGGACCTCGCCGTCGCGGTTGCCCAGGATGTTCGTGCTGAACCAGCCGGACAGGCCCAGGTAGCGGGCCTTGAAGCCGGGGGCCAGGATGGTCTTCATGAGGGTCTGGCCCGTCTTGAAGTCCTTGCCGCAGGTGGGGGCGCCGGTCTCCTTGGCCAGTTCGGCCAGGGCCGGCACGTCGCCGCTCAGATTCGGTGCACCGTTGGCGTAGGGGATGCCCTGCTTGATGGCCGCGTAGGCGTAGATCATGCTAGGGGGGATATCGGCATGGTCGTCCCGCAGGCCCTGCTCGAAGGACGCCAGGTCCGCGTGGACAGGGGATTCCTTCATGTAGATCTCGGTGGAGCCGCACCAGACCACGACCAGGCGGTCGCAGCCGTTGGCGGTCTTGAAGTTCTCCATATCCTGCATGAGCTGCTCGGCCAGCTCCATCTTCGTGCCGGATTTGACGTGGGTGCCGGAGAGCTTCTTGACGTACTGCTGGTCGAAGACGGCCGGCATGGGTTTGATCTGCTCGAGTTCGTCCTTGATCTGGTCGAGAAGTTCGTTCTCCAGCACGCCGGCGGTCTTGGCCGCGGTGTAGACGTCGTCCTCGAAGATGTCCCAGCCACCGAAGGCGATGGAATCGAGATCGGCGATGGGAACGAAGTTGCGAACCAGGGGCTGGCGGTCGTCGGTGCGTTTGCCGAGGCGGATGTGCCCCATCTGGGACAGGCTGCCGATGGGCAGACGCAGGCCCTTCCGGATGGCGACCACGCCGGCGATGAAGGTGGTCGCGACGGCGCCCATGCCGGGCGTCAGGACGCCGAGTTTGCCGGTGGCGGGCTTGATCTTCAACTGATCAGCCATGGGTAAGCTCCTCTCAGGTATGTAACGTGCCCTCGTGGCGAATTCGCTGCAACCAGGATAGATTGGCGTGGGCTCATAAGCAAAAGAAATGTTGGTCCGGCGCAATGGACGGAAAGGGCCCAGATACGTAGTTTCAGGTACCATCGCTACCCTATGGACCGCAATGAGATCAAACGAAAAAAAGCTCCGCCAAAGGGAACGTGATTTACGAAAATTTTTCGAGATCAGGGGTAGACGGAGCATTTGGTTATATGCTAAGATCTTCTGGCTCGAATAAGAAGACCAGCCCAATGAGAGGACTCGGATGACCCCAAGCTAACGCGTGCACAGCCTTTCTGACAACCGAACACCAACTTTGCCACGGGCAAAGGGAGATCGAGCATCATGAAGGAAGACGCGGTAGCTTTCGCGGTCGCCGACGCTGACTACGTCCTTTCGCCTCCGCACCTGTATATCCCGGCCGACACCTCGCGTTACGACGCGTGGCACCACCGTGTCAAACGGATTGTCGACCTGGTGCTGTCGTCCCTGGCGCTGGTCGTGCTGGCGCCGGCCATGGGGATCATCGCCCTGATCATCAAGCGTTCGAGCCCGGGCCCGGTGCTCTTCGTGCAGGAACGCCTGGGGCGCGACGGACAGCCCTTCCGTTTCTATAAATTCCGCTCCATGAAGCACGACAGCGACGACGCCATCCACCGCCAGTTCGCCGCCATGTTCATCAACGGCGACTCGGAGGGTTGCGCCGACCAGAATTCCGGCGACCAGGTCTTCAAGATCAAGCGCGATCCGCGCGTGACCGCCATCGGCGCCTTCCTGCGCCGGACCTCCTTGGATGAACTGCCCCAGCTGCTCAACATCGTCAAGGGCGACATGTCGCTGGTGGGCCCACGCCCGCCCATCGCCTACGAGATCGAGAACTACCAGCCCTGGCACATGGAGCGCCTGAAGGCCGTGCCTGGCCTGACCGGCCTGTGGCAGGTCAGCGGCCGCAGCAGCGTGGCCTTCGAGGACATGGTTCGTCTGGATATCAGGTACATCAATACCTGGTCCCTCTGGCAGGATCTGGTGATCCTGTTGAAGACGTTGCCGGTGGTCGTCCGGGGAACCGGAGGCTACTAGCCCGGACCGACGGCCGCCGTCGTGAGTATCCCGTGATTCGTACCCGATTCCGCACACGCCGCCGCGTCGACGGCGACGGCGTCCACGCCCGTGCTTGACCGTCGTGACCGGGAGCATCATCATCGGCCGGACCACGCGACCGGGTCGCGTCCGGTCCAGCATGGCGCCAACGACGAAGGAGACGGAAGATGATCAAGGTCGGAGTGATAGGCTGTGGCTACTGGGGCCCGAACCTCATCCGGAACCTGAACAGTCTGCCCGAGGCCGAGCTGGTCGCCATCGCGGACCTGGATCCGCAACGGCTGGAACACGTGGGCCTGCTCTATCCGGGGGCCATCAAGACCGTGGACCACCGGGTCGTCGTGGAGCACGAGGAGATCGATGCGATCATCGTGGCCACGCCCATGGGCACTCACAAGGCGCTGGGCACGGAGGTCCTGGAGGCGGGCAAGCATCTTTTCCTGGAGAAGCCCATGGCCACCAGCAGCGACGACTGCCGGGCCCTCATGGAACTGGCCGCCGCCAAGAACCTGCAGCTGATGGTGGGCCACACCTTCCTCTACTCACCGGCCGTGCGGAAGATCAAGTCCCTCATCGACGAAGGGGAACTCGGCGACATCTACTACGCCAACATCTCCCGCGTGAACCTGGGCATCTTCCAGCAGGACGCCAACGTGGTGTGGGACCTGGCGCCCCATGACATCTCCATGCTGACCTACCTCTTCGGCTCCGACCCGGTGCGGGTGACCGCCACGGGCCACTGCTACGTGCAGCGGAAACTGGGTATCGAGGATGTGGCTTTCATCAACCTGGAGTTCCCGGACGGCCGCATGGCCAACATCCACGTCTCCTGGCTGGATCCCAACAAGATCCGCAAGTGCACCTTCGTGGGCAGCAAGAAGATGCTCGTCTACGACGACGTGTCACCGGCGGAGAAGATCCGTCTCTACGACAAGGGCGCCGACGTGCCGCCCCATTACGACACCTTCGGCGACTTCCAGGTGCTGTACCGGTCGGGCGACATCTTCGTGCCCCACCTGGACATGGCCGAGCCCCTGAAGACGGAGATGGGACACTTCCTGGACGTGATCGCCGGCCGGGACGAACTCCTGACCCCGGGCCGCGACGGCCTGCGGGTGGTCCAGGTTCTCGAGCAGGCCTGTCGCTCCATTGCGGAGGGTGGGCGCCCGCTGGACCTGGTCTACGACGACTGACCCCGCAACGGGACGGTGCCGGTGGACACGACTCTCCGCGTGGCCATGATCGGCCAGAAGGGCTATCCGCCGGTGCACGGCGGTATCGAGCGGCACGTGGCCGAACTGGCCGCGCGCCTGCCCGCGCTCGGGATCGAAGTCGATATCTACAGCCGACCCCACTACAGCGATGCCGACGGACCGGTGGATCTGCCCGGCGTCCGGGTACGCCGGTTGCCCAGCCTGCCGACCAAGCACCTGGATGCCCTGTCCCATACGGCCCTGGCCACCCTGCGTGAAATCGTCGGCGGGGCAGACGTCGTCCACTACCACGCTCTCGGCCCGGGACTCCTGTCGGGACTGCCGCGCCTGCTGGGACGCAGGCGGACGGTGGTCACGGTCCACGGCCTGGACTGGCAGCGGGACAAGTGGGGCGGCGTGGCTCGCTCGATCCTGAAGCTGGGGGAGAAGGGCGCCGTGCAGTTGCCCGACGCCACCATCGTGGTCTCGCAAGCATTGCGCCGCCACTACCGCCAGGCCCATGACCGGGACACCCGCTACATCCCCAACGGCATCGCACCGCCCGTGTACCGGACGCCGGACCTCATGCACGCCAGGGGCGTCGACGGGCCCTTCGTGCTCTTCGTGGGGCGGCTGGTCCCGGAGAAGGGGTGCCATCTGCTGCTGGAGGCCTGGCGCCGGTTGCCGGCGGCGATCCGGCGCGGCCGCAAGCTGGTGGTGGCGGGGGACGCCGGTTTCACGCCCGGCTACGTGGAGGACCTCAAGGCCGGGGCGCCGGAGGAAGCGGTGTTCCTGGGTTATGTCCACGGCCCGATCCTGGAGGAGCTCTACACCAACGCCGACCTGGTGGCCTTGCCCTCGACCCTGGAGGGCCTGTCCATCACTCTGCTGGAGGGCATGAGCTACGCCCGCTGCTGCGTGGCGAGCGACATCCCGCCGAACCTGGAAGTGGCCGAGGGCCGAGCCGAGTTCTTTCCCAGCGGCGACGCGGAGGCGTTGTCGGATGCTCTGGCGGGGCTGCTGGACGATCCCGGGCGGCGAGAATCCCTGGGACAGCAGGCCCAGATGCATGCCATCGAGGAGTACAGCTGGGACCGGGTCGCGGCGGCGACGGCGGACCTCTACCGGGAAATCGTCGGCGGTCCATGACAAATCGGGGTTGACAACGCGCTGCCCGGTATTACTTTCTCTCCTACCTTTCGAGCGGGCATAGCTCAGCTGGTAGAGCACTACCTTGCCAAGGTAGCTGTCGCGAGTTCGAGTCTCGTTGCCCGCTCCATACCGGGGGAAACCGCACGGTTTCCCCCTTTTTCCTGCCCGGGTCGGTGCGCTACAGCCGGTGCTCCGGTTGACAGCGCGCAGGCCTTCGCGCATGATGAGCGCAGGGAAAAACGTGCATCGGGAGGCGGCATAGCCAAGAGGCTAAGGCGACGGTCTGCAAAACCGTTATCCCCGGTTCGAGTCCGGGTGCCGCCTCCAGCACGGCCGGCGTTTGACGCCGGCTTTTTTTCGTCCTTTACACGCTCAGCCCCTCTGCCGATGATGGTCCCACGCACCTGTGCCGGGATGGCGAAACTGGTAGACGCAGGGGACTTAAAATCCCCCGGGACGTTGTCTCTTGCCGGTTCGATTCCGGCTCCCGGCACCACTTCGACGATCCGTCGCCCGTCCGCCCCGCGGAGGTTGCCTTGCGCCTCGCCTTCCTGTCCATAGGTCGCCACATCCACACCGAGCGCTGGATCCGCTGGTTCGCCGACCGGGGCCACGATTGCCACCTGCTGACGGTGCAGCCCGGGCTCGTGGACGGCGTGACGGTCCACGACATCACCACGGCGGGCGGTCCCAAGCCCCTGCGGTACGCGCGCTCCCTGATCAAGGTGCGGCGCTTGCTGCGGGAACTGGAACCGGACCTGTTGAACACCCACTTCCTCACGGGCTACGGTTACTGGGGGCATTTTTCGGGCTTCCATCCCAATGTGCTGACGGTTTGGGGGGACGACGTCTACGTGACGCCTTTCGAGAACCGCCTCAAGAACCTGTTGGCCCGGCGCGCCCTCGGAGGCTGCGACGCGCTGACGGGAGACTCGGCCGACATCCTGGCCTTGGCTGCCTCCCTCGGCGCGAATCCGGCCCGTAGTTACCGGGTACTGTGGGGCGTCGACTTCCAGGTCTTCGCGCCACGGGATGCCCGGGACTGGCGGCGCGGCCACGGCTTCGGGGACGAGGAGATCCTGTACTTCTCTCCGCGGAGCTACACCCAGCCCTACTACAACATCGACGTGGTCATCGAGGCGGCGGCCCGGGTCCTGGAACGGGAGCCCCGAGCGCGCTTCCTGTTCACGGGCTACGAGGGTGACCCGGCCCGCTTTCGCGAGCATGCCGGGCGGGCCGGCCTGGGTGAGTCCATGGTCATGCTGGGCCGATTGCCCCACGCGGAGTTCGCCACCGCCCTGGCCGCCTGTGACGTTTTCCTCTCGGTGCCGTCGGTGGACGCCACGGCCGTTAGTCTCCTGGAGGCCATGTCCTGCGGTACGGGCATCATCGTCTCGGCCCTGGCCTCGGCCCTGGAGTTCGTGGCGCACGGCCGCTCGGCCGTGGTGGTGCCACCCCGTGATGAGGATGCCCTGGTGGAAGCCATGCTGAGCTTCGCACGCGATCCCGAACTGGCCCCGCGCCTGGGCGCCGAAGCTCTGGCCGACGCCCGCCGCCAGGTTGGCTTCGACACCAACATGGCTTACGTGGACGGAATCTTCCGCGCCCTGGTCGACGGTGAGAAGACCTGGCCCACGGCAGTGGGCTTGCCGGCCCTGGGCGGAGGCGGTGGGACATGATGCTGTCGGTGGTCATCCCGACCCACGAGAAGCGAGACCTCCTGGATCGCACTCTGGCTGCCCTGCGGGACCAGGACGCCGGCGCAGACCGGACCTGGGAGGTCGTGGTGGTGAACGATGGGTGCACCGACGGGACCGCCGTACTCCTGGCCGAGGCTGCTGCTCAGCCCGGCCCGCCCCTGAAGATCGTCACGCCGGAAAGCAACGTGGGACGGGCCCGGGCCCGCAACCTGGGCGCGCAGGCGGCCACAGGCCGCTGGATCCTCTTTCTGGACGACGATATCGTGGCGCCGCCGGGCCTGCTGGCGGCCCATCTGGACCTGCTCGAGGCCCATCCGGAGCGGGGGACCATCGGCTGGGCCGTCACCGACGATTCGGTCCGGGACGCGCCCCATTTCCACTACCTGGACACGCGCGGCGTGGCCAAACTGACGGCGGGGGCGGCTCCGGCCCGCTACTTCGTCACCCAGAACGCGGCCGTGCCCCGGGTGGCTTTCCTGGCCGTCGGCGGCTTCGACGAGGAATTCGCCTCCTACGGCTTCGAGGACATGGAATTGGCCTTCCGACTGGAGGATCAGGCCGGCGTCGGTTTCCTCGCCCTGCCGGATCCTGTGCCGACCCACGTCCACCACCACACCCTGGCCCAGTACCTGGACAAGAAGGTCGAGTGCGGCCGGGCTTCCCTGAGCCAGTTGGGACGACGCCACCCGGGACGGCTGAGGGAGATGCGCCTGGAGCACGTCCTGCCGGCTCCCGGGGCCGACGGCGGTCTTCTGGGCCGTATCATCCGGACGGTTGCGGACGGACCCATGTCGCGTCTTCTGCGGCGGCTGGTGGCCTCATGGCCCGCAACACCGGATCACGAACCCCGCATGGCGGGGATCTACCTCCGACTCATGGATCTCCTCATTCTCTGCAGTTTCCGCCACGGCCTGCGCCAGGCAGACGATGCTGCCAATATGACGCAATAATCCGCCACGTTGACACTTGCGCCAGCCACGGCCGGAGATCCGTTGGATGGTCGGGTCCGCGCGAATTGCTCCTAATCTACTGCTAAACAAGGCAATAACATGATTCTCTGCTCGATTCACCGAGTGGCACGGAGGTTGTAAAGGGAGCCATGTAAAATGCGTCAACCTACGGACCTTCGGAGGAGAACCTGGCATGGGCAAGATTATCGGTATCGATCTGGGCACGACCAACAGCGTCGTGGCGGTGATGGAGGGTGGCGAGGCCAACGTCATCCAGAACAAGGAAGGCAATCGCACCACCCCGTCGGTGGTGGCGTGGAACAAGAACGGTGAACGTCTGGTGGGCCTGCTGGCCAAGCGCCAGGCCGTGACCAATCCCACCGATACGGTCTACTCCATCAAGCGCTTCATGGGGCGCCGCTACGACGAGGTCGCCACGGAGATGACCGAGGTGCCCTACGAGGTGGTCAAGGGCGGCGGCGGAGAAGTGCGGGTCAAGACCAGCCACGGCGAATTCTCACCCCCGGAGATCTCGGCCCAGGTCCTGCGCGCCCTCAAGGAGACCGCCGAGGAACACCTGGGCGAGACGGTGACCGAAGCGGTCATCACCGTACCGGCCTACTTCAACGACAGCCAGCGCCAGGCCACCAAGGACGCGGGCAAGATCGCCGGGCTGGAGGTCAAGCGGATCATCAACGAGCCCACGGCGGCTGCTTTCGCCTACGGTATGGAAAAGAACAAGGAAGAAGTGGTGGCGGTGTTCGATCTGGGCGGCGGCACCTTCGACATCTCCATTCTCGAGATCGGCGACGGCGTCTTCGAAGTGAAGGCCACCAACGGTGACACCCACTTGGGCGGCGACGACTTCGACCAGAAGGTCATCGACCACCTGGTGGACAGCTTCATCAGCACCGACGGCATCGACCTGAGCAAGGACCCCATGGCCCTGCAGCGCCTCAAGGAGGCGGCCGAGCAGGCCAAGCGGGAGCTGAGCAGCTCGACCCAGGCCGAGATCAACCTGCCCTTCATCACCGCCGACCAGAATGGTCCCAAGCACCTGACCATGACCCTGACGCGGGCCAAGTTCGAGAGCCTGGTGGCGGATCTGATCAAGCGTACGATCCAGCCCTGTCTGAACGCCCTGAAGGACGCGGGCATGAGCCCCGGCGACATCGACGAAGTGCTGGTGGTAGGCGGCTCCACGCGCATGCCGGCCATCCAGGAAAAGGTGAAGGAGATCTTCGAGAAGGAGCCCAATCGCACGGTGAACCCGGACGAGGTCGTGGCCATGGGCGCGGCCATCCAGGGTGGCGTGTTGGCTGGCGACGACGTGGGGGACATCGTGCTCCTGGACGTCACGCCTCTGAGCCTGGGCATCGAGACGTTGGGTGGGGTCATGACCCGGCTCATCGATCGCAACACGACCATCCCCACCCGCAAGAGCCAGGTCTTCTCCACGGCGGCGGACAACCAGCCCACCGTGGACATCCACGTGCTCCAGGGCGAACGGGAGATGTCGCTGGACAACAAGACCATCGGCCAGTTCCAACTCACGGGCATCCCGCCCGCACCCCGGGGCCTGCCGCAGATCGAGGTCACCTTCGACATCGACGCCAACGGCATCCTCTCGGTGAGCGCCGTGGACAAGGCCACAGGCAAGGAGCAGTCCATCAAGATCCAGGCCTCCAGCGGTCTTTCCGACGCTGAGATCGACAAGATGGTCGGCGACGCCGAATCCCACGCCGAAGAAGACAAGCAGAAGCGCGAATTGGTGGACGTCCGCAACGAGGCCGAGGCCCGGGTCCACCAGTCCCGGACCGCCATGAAGGACCTGGGCGACGACCTGGACAAGGATCTGGAGCAGGAAGTGGAAACCAAGATCAAGGCCGTGGAGGAGATCCTCAAGAGCGACGATCCTGCCATGATCCGCACCGCCAGCGACGCGCTCATGGAAGCGGTGCAGAAACTGGCGGCCAAGGCCTACGAGAAGGCTTCGGCGGAGAAGCCGCAGGGCGGTGAAACCGACGCCGAGGGGCCTACGGACGAGCCCGCGCCCAAGGCCGGTGAGGCCCAGGACGGAGCCGTGGATGCGGATTATGAGGTAGTCGACGATGAAAGTTGAAAAGACGACGCGAATAGGTTAGTATTCGGCCCAGCATCTGGGGGGCGGCCCGTTCGTCCCCCGGAACAAAAACTCCGCGAGAGCGTAAGCACTTGCAGACACGAAAAATAAAGTCTTTGACGAGAATGCCGAAACAGGCTAATATTAGTCCGAGAATCATTCTCGATTGGCGACTCGCTTGTTCCCCGGACCGGGCTGACCGGATCAACATTTTTAACAGGCACCTTGCGTTTTTGACATGCAGCTGGGAACTCGTGACGTGATGGGGCGTAAAGGCGTTCCAGTTGACAGGAAAAACATACCGGGTGAAGTCAAGATAAATTCCGACGGGGTTGGGCGACCGTCGAGGGAGGACGCAGCGTGTACGAAGTCGAACTGAGCAGTGACCGGCGCGAGGATCCGAGCCTGCAGCACTATCTGCAGACCATCGGTAAGCACAACCTGCTGACCAGGGAGGAGGAGTTCGAACTGGCCCGCCGGATCCGTACAGGTGACAAGGCGGCGCTGGACAAACTCGTCAACTCCAACCTGCGTTTCGTAGTGAGCGTGGCCAAGAAGTTCCTCAACCAGGGCCTCAGTTACATGGACCTCATCGCCGAGGGGAACATCGGCCTGATCACCGCCGCCAAGCGTTTCGACGAGCGGCGGGAGTTCCGGTTCATCTCCTACGCCGTCTGGTGGATCCGGCAGGCCATTCAGAAGGCCATCGCCGAGCAGACGAACACGGTGCGGCTGCCCATCAACCGCTCCCAGCAGGCCCAGCGCATGAAGCGGGTCTCCCAGTCCCTGGAGCAGAAGCACAAGCGCACCATCCGCGACGACGAGATCGCCGAGGCCATGAGCCTCGACCCGTTCAAGATGGGCCAGATCCGGGCGGCGAGCCGGCCGCTCATGAGTCTGGATCAGCCCCTGTACGACGACGACGTGACCCTGGCCGATACCCTGTCGGATCCAGAAGATCCGACGCCGGACGACGGTTACGTCACCGACGAACTGGTGCAGGAACTGGCTGATGCCATGCAGTTGCTCACGCCCCGGGAACGGAACATCGTGGCCCGCTACTATGGTTTGGGCTCGGTGGAAACTTCCTCGCTGGAGACCATCGGGCAGGACATCAACCTGTCCCGGGAGAGGGTGCGCCAGATCCGCAACCAGGCCCTGGCCAAGATGCGCGAGCACGGCCACGGTGCGCGGCTGGTCGATTACCTGAACTAGCGACGTCAGGCGCCCCGGCAGGCAACGGTTTTCCGTTGACACCGCACGGGGCGCCTGTTTTATTTCCCCGTCCGGGTGGGCGATTAGCTCAGTTTTGGTTAGAGCGCTTGTTTGACAGACAAGAGGTCACTGGTTCGAATCCAGTATCGCCCACCACCACACCGCATTTGATGAGAACGAGTTGTCCGGGAGGACGGCTCGTTTTTGTTTCTGTTGAAACGGGCAGGGGCAACACCGGGGCAACACTCGATTATCTCGGGAGTCGACTGCCCGATGGCCCTCCCGGAGGGTTCGTGATTGCCCGTTCCGGTCATGCCCCTGATCGCGCTGCGTCCAAGAGGCAGGCATCCTGCCGTCAGATGACTCCCGATCCACCTACGCCCTCGATAGAGACCGACCGTTGACTCCGGAAGCCCGTTGTCCGTAGTCTCACAGCATCAGGCCCCGCCTTGACGTTCTAACGACCCATATCGCCTGTTCATGCGTTGCGGCAGGTATACAAGATCGAGAAGCAGGATTATCACGACCAATAGACCAGGAGGCGTTTTCATGTGGGGTACTTCCAGGATGGCCCGCTCGTGGCTCGCCGTTGCCGCACTTACTATCCTCGTTCTGAACATCAGTTCCTGCTCGGACGACCCGACGGGGCCAACGTGTCCCGATCCCGCGGAACCTTCGGCCTGGGAGTGGGTGAACCCGTTGCCCCACGGCAACACGATGTACGCGGTCTCGTTCGTAGATGACGAGATTGGGACGGCCGTCGGCGCCGGTGGAGCGATCTACCGGACGACAGATGGGGGCCTGACATGGCGGATGCAGTCCAGCGGCGCGCGGGCTTGGCTCCATGGAGTCGCGTTCGCGGACGCCGCGGAAGGTATCGCTGTCGGTTCGATCGGCACCATCCTCCGGACGGTCGATGGCGGTGCCTCTTGGAATTACCTGTCGACCGGTTTCGATGACCGTCTTTCTGACGTGGCCTGGGCTGGCGGTGACTCGGTGGTCGTCGTCGGGTGGGGGGTGACGCTGAGGTCCGAGGACCGCGGCGCGACCTGGTTGCGACTCGAAACGGACCCGGGCCACTCACTGGAGAGCGTCGACTTTGCGGGCTCTTCCGTTGGAATAGTCGTTGGGCTAAACTGCGATGTGCTCCTGACAGCCGATGGTGGGATGAATTGGTCCTCGGTGCGGCGCGACGAATGCGCGGGACTCCACGGTGTGGCCTTCTCGGATGTCCTGACCGCCACCGCTGTCGGTAGCTACGGTGCCATCCGCCGGACTGAAAACGGCGGTGAGACCTGGGTAACCGTGGAGAGCGGAACGACCAACTGGCTCTTCAGCGTGGACTTCACCAACGCCAATGAGGGCGTCGCCGTCGGTGAACGCGGCCTGGTTCTTCACACTGCCAACGGCGGTGCCACCTGGAACACCGTCGTCGACGGCCCTGATAATATCTTGTTTGGCGTGACGCTGAGATCCTCCGGTTTCGGAGTGGCCGTGGGAGCTGCGGGACGAACCCTGAGGACGCTGGACGGCGGCGCCACCTGGTCGCGGCTTGGCACTGGCCTTGGTTACGCGCTCAGGGACGTCTTCTTCCCGTCCGACCGCACCGGTGTCGCCGTAGGGGACGGCGGCACCGTCCTCCGCACGACGGACGCTGGTGAGACATGGGACCAGATCCTCAGCGGAACGGACGAGATGCTGGATGCCGTGTTCTTTTTCGACGAACTCACCGGAATGATCGTCGCTGAAGGGGGCGTCATCCTCGCGACGAACGACGGGGGCGTCACCTGGAATTTCCGCAACAGCGGTACAACCGCCTCCCTTGAGGATGTGGTGTTTTCCGACGCTCTTACCGGCACTATCGTCGGCGAGAACGGTACGATCCTACGGACGACCGATGGGGGACTGACCTGGACACCACAGACAAGCGGTTCCGACGAATGGCTCATCCGTGTCGTTCTGCTGGACAACGACCGTGGCATCGCCCTCGGTGGAGACGACTTCCTCGTCACCTTCGACGGCGGGAACACCTGGTCTCCGCATCCCGATGAGAGCCTGCCACGACTGAACGGCATCTCCTTCGCCGACTCTGAAGTGGGCATGGCCGTCAATTACGACGGCACGATCATGAAGACGACTGACGGTGGCGTGACCTGGATCACCTGCCGCAGCGGCTCGGGGCCTGCCCTGTGGGACGTGTACATGAAGGACCGCTACAGGGCGGTCACGGCGGGATATCCCGGCGCATCGCTGGAGACGCGGGACGGTGGAGAGTCCTGGGTGCAGGCCGACAATGAGATGGCCGAGATGTTGTTCTCGGCGGTCATCACTGATGACGGGACGGGCTTTGCGGTGGGTGAGCAGGGAGCGATCTTGCGCCAGGCTCGATGCGGGGATCGTTGACATTGTGTCCCAGGCGACACCACCGACGGCTCGTAGGGTGTGAAGGGGCTACACGGCCGGTTTCTCGCTGGTGCCACAGTTGAACTGGATGCACGGGGGTGAGAGCCTGACCGACGAACGACGCCGTAGCAAACGCCGAAATTGGTCCAGAGGTATCTTCAGGCTGCTCGTGGTCGTATACTACGTCGTGGTCATCTTTCTGATCATCGGTGAGGCCGGAGCTAAGCGGTACAACCCCGGATTCCTGATCGCCCTTGCAGCCCCGCCTGCTGGGTTGTGGAGCTGCCGGTGGATCAGGAGGGGCTTCCAAGGCTCGGCCAACGACAGCGACCGTGATCGATCAGCTCGTAGCCGACTACATCGCGCACCTGGAACAGGTACACCCGCAGCTAGCTAAGACCTTCCGCCGGGAACTCCGAACACAAGCTGAAGCTCGCCGCGCTGAGGCGGTCATCTTCCATGTTCTGGATGTTCTCGGTATGCAACCGTTCGTTTCCGAGAAACCCTCCACCGGAGGGCCTGACTTCGGCGCTTCAGCCGATGGTGTTGACCTCGACGTGGAGGTCGCATCCGTTGGCGCCGACACGGTCGGTCGGAATTCGGACTTCCAGTTGGACCGAGTAACGATCCCCCGGCAAAGCCGGGGGCCTTCACGGTGAGCCGCTCAAAGCGGCGTTGACGCGCCCGCAAGCGGGCGCTTGTGCCGCCTAAAGGCGGCTGCGCTCAGTGCAACTCTAGTTGTTCCAGCCGCAGTTCCTC
>JAAEQC010000144.1 GCA_024231905.1 bacterium
CCATCGTTGCCGCGCACCGGGCTGCGGCCGCACGCTCTTCCTCGAGGTCCACCACAAGACCCGGCGCGCACGGGGCGGCACCCACGACCCGTCCAACCTCATCACCCTCTGCGCCGCCTGCCACCGGCTCCATCACGAGAAAGGCACGCTCGTTCGCGAACCGGCGGCCACCTGGGCGGTGAAGGCTCCCGGTTCGGTCGAGGCACGACTCAGGCTGTAGCGATGCCGTACACCTGGTTGGGGCAGAGTTCCTCCGGAAACCGGGCGAGCAGATTGCGCCTCACCAGATAACAGAGGTGGCAATCGCTGACGTACTCCTGTCCAGCGGGCAGGCCATACCGCCGGGCCAGTTCGGCCGGACCGCCGGCCAGCAGGGGTCCGACGATGGGGTGCCGCGCGGGCTCGTACCCGGCCATGATCTCCGCCAGCGGTTGCCGCCACACGTTGCCGATGGACAGTCCCTGGCATACGAAGACGTTGCCGAGGGGGTCCAGGTGGACCCGTCCCGGGTCGGCCAGTTCCTCCTGGGTGCACTCGCTGAACTCTTCGTACGGCCGGCAAGGCAGACCGTCGGCGAGCTTGTCCACGGCCCGGCCCTTGAGAGAGACCCGGCCGCCGATCACCGCGTCGCCACGGGCGCGGCTGTCGGACGCTTCGCAGTCCGCCTGTTCGATGCGAATGGCCGACGCAGGCAGACCCAGATCGACGGCTGCCTGGTACGCCAAGCGGGCAGGACTGTCCGCCATGTCCGAACCGTGGAACTCGTCGTCCGACACCGCCAGGGAGTCGATCCCGATCTCCACCAATGGCTCGAGCCAGAGCCCCGCGTCTGTCTTCGTGGTGGCCCAGTAGCAATTGGTGACGATGCCGCAATTGAGCCCCCGCGCCTTGGCCTGGCGCAGGGTCTCGAGCATCAGAGGGTAGTAGAGGAACGGCTCCCCGCCCTCGACCTCGATGGAGGTGACACCGGCATTCACCGCTTGGTCCAGGACCTCGGTGACCTGATCCAGCGTGAAGGTCCCCTCGGCGTGGGGGCCGCAGTGGAGGAAGCAGTGATCGCACTCGTAGAGGCAGGTGTAGGTCAGCAGGAAATGGACGGACTTCAGCATGGCGCGAAATCCTTTCACCGGGCGATGGGCATGATGGTTCGCAGCGTGATTATACGCCCTGGAGGCCCCGCCTGTCGAATAGGGGGGATAATATCGTTTATCGATAATATTTTATTGATTTTCAGCATGTTTTCGCCGACAATGGTACCCGTGACACGGCCCTGCCCCACCCAGGAGGCTTCCTCATGACCACCCGCGGCACCCGGGCGCTGGCCACCGGGATCAACGTCTTCCTCTGGATCCTCATGGCGCTCCTGGCCTTGGCCGGCGTCCTCTTCCTGGCCTGGGTCGTCGTGCTGGGCCCGGCCTGGGGTCCCGACGACGCCATGCGCGTGCGTGTCCCGGTCACCCTGCTGATCGACCCGCAGGCGGTGGCGGTCACCGGTCCCGAACCCGGCGTGCCGGTCGTGCTCACCGGAACCCACACGGAACTCAACTACGTTCCCGAGACCGCCATGGGGCGCTGGGCTTACGGACTGAGCGGACTGGTCATCGTAACCGTGGGCATGTATCTGGTGCGCCTGTTGCACGGAGTGGTCGATTCCATCGGCCGCGGCGAGCCCTTCGTCCGGGCCAACGCCTCACGCTTCCAGCGCGTCGGCTGGATCACCGTGGCCCTGACGCTGATCACGACGGGCGCCAAATACCTGGGCGGCCGGGCCGTGATCGCGCGACTCGAGGCCACCGGCGCCGAGTTGCGCCCCTGGTTCGATCCCCAGGTGGAGTTCCTGGTCTTCGGCCTGCTCTTCGTCCTGCTCGGCACCCTCTGCCGGCAGGGCCGCGAGCTGGCGGAAGACTCCTCGTTGACCATCTGACCCGGAGGGACACGCATGAAAATCGTCGTGAACCTCGACGTGGTCATGGCCCGGCGGCGGATCTCCCTGACCGACCTCTCCCAACGCGTGGGCATCACCATGGCCAACCTGTCGGTCCTCAAGAACCAGAAGGCGCGGGCCATCCGCTTCTCCACCCTGGCGGCCCTGTGCCGGGAGCTGGACTGCCAGCCGGGGGAGATCCTGGTCTGCGAGGAGGAGTAACGATCCCCCGGCAAAGCCGGGGGCCTTCACGGTGAGCCGCTCAAAGCGGCGTTGACGCGCCCGCAAGCGGGCGCTTGTGCCGCCTAAAGGCGGCTGCGCTCAGTGCAACTCTAGTTGTTCCAGCCGCAGTTCCTC
>JAAEQC010000145.1 GCA_024231905.1 bacterium
AGCTTGATTCCAGAGGTTCGTTAGGTTCCAGGTAGGTTCCTCGGGTTGCTCCTGCCAGAGGGCGAGCAACCTCTGCACGTGGGTCAACCAGAGGCTGGCCTCAGGCCAGACCGCGGGAGATTGGGGATCTTTGGGGAAACAGGCCTCGAGCGCGCGATGGCCCTGTTCGTAGACCTCTGACTCCCGCCCCCCATCCTGGAGGCGACGGCGGATCACCTCCTGCACCAGCCGGTGAAGAAACAGATGACCACCGTCCGAAGGGTCGAAGCGGGCCAGCGAGTAGCGGGTTAACGGTTCCACCAGTTCCTCGTGGAGCGCCAAGGGTTCGCTGGCGAGCTCTTTGGCCAGGGCGCCGAGCGCCGGGCCGAGGCGGTCGCCAGTACCGACAAAGAGCTGCACCGGGATCCTCTCCGGGGCCAGCAGACCACACACCCACAACGCCTCGGCCGCGGCCGGCGAGGCCAACTCGACGCGCCGGAAGCTGATCTCCCAGGTGGTGGCCACCGTGGCGTGATACTCGCCCTGCTCCGGGCTCAGTCGGTCGAGCAGATCGAGCCGGCGCCTGGCGAAACTCTCGAGATAGACACTGGCCGCTACCCGGTGGCGGGCGAGGTAGGCGCCGGCCTGCTCCAGGGCCAGGGGCAGCCGGCCCAGGGCGGTCGCCAGCTGGCGCGCGGCGGTGCGTTCGGAAACCGGGCGGTTCCCGCGCTCGAGCAGGAAATCGGTCGCCTGCCCGAGGGGCAGAACGTCGACACCGATCGGCTCGGCGCGGCCGATGCCGGGCGCGGCGGCGCGGGTGGTCACCAACACGTGGCCGTTGGTGTTGGGCGGCAACAGGCCGCGGATGGCGGCAGGCTCATCGGCGTTGTCAAGCACCACCAGCCAGCCCGCCCGTACAGCCAGGTCGCGCACCAAGGCCCTCGCCGCCTTGTCGACCGGCACTTCCCAGCCCACCAGGTCGAGGTCCACTGCCACCTCGGCATACTGGGCGGCCAAGGTCTCTGCCGAGCTGGCGTCAACCCAGAACACCCCACCGGAGTAGGTCGAGCGATGGCGATGGCAGTACTCGATTGCGGTCTGCGACTTGCCTACCCCGCCCAGCCCAACGATCGTCTGGGTCAGCGCAGCCGCATGATCGTCCTCGAGTCGGGTGGCCAGCTCGCCGAGGATCTCCTCGCGCCCGGTAAAGTAGTCGCACCGATTCGGCACGTTCCAGAAGGGCATCTTGGCAGCCGGGCCGATGAACCGCTCATGAAGTTCCGGGTGGTCGTCACGCAGCAGGGCGACCAATTCGCTCTCCGCCCAGGTGCTGGCAAGCTCGAACGGAAAGGTCGAGCCTTTTGCCGCAGCCTGAAGGGCCTGGTCAGTGGCGCGCGAGATGTTGCAGGTCGCTATCAGGCGGTAGACCTCTGGCAGCGGGTCTGGCGGGTCCTTGATCACCTTCTGCAGCTCTGGCACAGCGCCCCCTGCCGACAGGGTCGCGTAGCGCTTGCACTGGGTAACCCAGCGCCGGCCGTCGGGACCGCAACTCAGGATATCGACGCCAGCCTCGGCCCCTGCCGCCCCCCAATGGCGCACCTCGCTGTGGCCTTGCGCCTTGAGCAG
>JAAEQC010000146.1 GCA_024231905.1 bacterium
CGGCCCGGGGGCGCAGTCCACGCATGGACGCTTCGCGTCTTAAGGGGGACTTCGTCCCCCGGGCCGGCTGGAAGCCGGCGCTCCCAGCACGATCGAGGTCGTTCCCATTCGCAGAAGTAGGGTCCAACGCCATCGTTACGTCGTTGTTACCGCCATTGTTCCTGCTTATCCGTGCGCCGGCGACCGGTTGCGCCCATCGCTCACTGCCAGGCCTTCTGCGCGGGTCGGTTCCTTGGCGCGACATCCTCTGGTCCATCCGGACCTCCCGGTCGCTCCGAGAGGGGCGGGTCTGTTAAAGGCTGTCGAGCAGCAAGCACCGAAGGCCCGCCCTCCCCGAAGCGGCACCAGGTTGGTCCGAGTCGCCCGAGTTCCCCTGGGCAACTCCTTGAGGGATGGTTCCCTGTCAGCCCCGAGCGCTCCCGCACCGCCGCACGATCGGAGGACAAGGGATCGACTGCCACCGGAGGAGGCCGGTCTCTGGAGAGATCCTCTGAGTCGCGGCCTTACCCGCTAAACAGTTACATTCTGAGAGTATGCTCCGCAAAAATGTCGTCCGGGGACTTCTGGGTGCCACCGCGCCCGCCCAGAGCCGGCGACGTGGGCTCGCGGAAGCCGAAAACA
>JAAEQC010000147.1 GCA_024231905.1 bacterium
CATGACCGGCACGATGTGGCCGAGCGGACCGTGACGGGCCATGAAGGCCGTCCACTCCTGGGTCACCCACGCGCGTCCGACCGTCCGCGGCGACAGCACCAGCACCAGGAAGCGGCTCTTCTCCAGGGCCTCGTCGAGGGCGTGAACCCAGTTGCGTCCGGGGGGAATCTCGAGCTCGTCGAGAAAGACCCGCAGGCCCAGCGTTTCGAGCTCCCGGGTCAGGGTGCGTACCCAGGGCTTGTCGGGCGTGGCATGGGAGAGAAAGAGATCGTATCCGGGAGCGTCCGTCATGGCATCCTCCTCCCTGAGTCAGACGGCGTCGAGCATGGGAACGATACCTCAGAATCGGCCCTCTATGGGGTGGGGTGGTTGCCCGGCGGCAGCATTGTCCCCGGGAGCGGCCTGTGCTACTGTACTTTCGCCCTGGGAGGAGCCAACTCATGATGTTCCACGTCATTCTGACCCACGCTGAGGACGGCTGGATCGTGGCCGAGTGCCCGGCGCTGCCCGGCTGCGTATCGCAGGGCCGGGACGAGCAGGAAGCCCTGGACAACGTCAAAGAAGCCATCACCGCCTGGTTGTGGGCGGAAGATCAGAAAGCCGTGGCTGGTTGTTCCGAGGATCCCGCTCAGCAACCCGTGCTGGTCGCTGTGTAATGCCGATGGGCAGGCTGGCCAATGTCTCCGGGAAGGCGGCCGTGAGAGCCTTCGAGAAAGCCGGCTGGCAGCGCCTCGGCCAAGTCGGCAGCCACCTGGTCATGGTCAAGCCAAACGTCAGGGCCAATCTCTCCGTACCGCAGCACAAGGAGCTCTCCGTCGGCACCCTACGGACTTTGATCCGTCACTCCGGGCTGACGGTTGATGAGTTCATTGCCTTGCTTTGAGCCGACGCGCCCGGTCAGGCCACG
>JAAEQC010000148.1 GCA_024231905.1 bacterium
CGCTGGTCACCGAGGCGAGGGTGGCGAAGGTGCCGTCCGGGGCTCGCGCCCGGAGCTCGACCAGGTCACCGGGCCTGGCACCGGCGCCGCTGAGATCGGTGCTGGCAAAAGTTGTTACGGGCAGGACATGGTTGAGACTCGGTGTGTACACCTCGGCTGTGACCGAGCTCGAGAGATCGCTCTCCTGGCCGGCCTCATCCACGGCGGATACCTGGTACTCGTAGCTGCCGTCGGCAAGCCCTGAGTCCTCCCAGATCACGGTGGTCGGTGGCAGCGGACTGGGGGGGGTGACCTGGACGGTATCGCGGTACACGTGGTAGCCGTCGAGATCGTCTGAGGGGTCAGGCGGGGCAATCCAGGTCAGGGTGCTGGTACCGCCATCGACTGTTGCGGTGAGCTGCAGGGGGCTCTCAGGGGCAAGATCGGCGGCTTCGACGGTGATCTCCTGGGGCGCAGGATCCTGACCGAACTGGTCCGCGGCCAGGGCCCGGAGGGCGTAGGTGCCGAGAGTTCCGGGAGCAAATACTGCAGTGTAAGGGCCGTGGGCCAAGGGGCCAGCGAGGTCGGTCCAGGTGGTGTCGGCGATGGCTCGGTACTGAAAACGGAGCGTTACCAGGTCCTGGTCCGGGCATTCGGCAGTGATCGCCAGGGAGCCCTCGAAGCTGGAGCCGTCGGCTGGATCGGTGATGATGGCCTGGGGCCGGTGCACGTCGATGACGATGGCCGGCAAGCTGTTCGATGCGCTCGAC
>JAAEQC010000149.1 GCA_024231905.1 bacterium
GACCGGCACCCGGCCTGGCTCGTAGCCACCGGCGATCTACGCGACGCCGAGACGGCCCTGCGACGGTTGAGTGACGACGCGGATCGACACGCGGCCGCCACGGATCTCTCCCTGCCCGAAGGCGTCGACCTGGCAACACTCGCGTCCACCGCCGAGGCCGAAGCAGCCGAGGCCCCCGCGCTCCACCAGGAACTGGGATCCCTGCGCCAGGAACTCCGTACCGCCGACGCCGGGCACGAGTTGGGTGCCGCCCTCGCCCGGGAGCAGGCATGCCGCGAGGACCTCGGTGCCTGGTCCGACCGGGCCCGGGACGAGCTCGCCGAGATCACCCTGCTGGACGAGCTGCAACAGCAACACGAGGAACTGGCGGCGCCGCCGCGATTGCGCGCCGCCAATGGACTGCTGGAAGAGTTCACCCGCGGCCGCCACTCGCTCGTCCTGGCCACCGGCGACGACGCGGGCTTCATGGCCGAGGACCACCGGACCGGCGAGGTGCTGGGTCTGGATCAGCTCTCGGACGGCACCCGTGCCCAGGTGCTGCTGGCTGTGCGCGTAGCCTTCGTGTCCGGGACTGAGACAGGTGCCGCTCCGCCCCTCTTCCTGGACGAGTCCCTGACCACCAGCGATCCGCAACGCCTGGCCGCCGTGGCCGCCAGCCTGGGCCGCCTGACCGAGACCACGGGCCGGCAGGTCTTCTATCTGACCAGCCAGCCCGGCGACGTGGCCGCCTGGCGCGGAGCACTGACGGAAGCCGGTCTGCCCGAACCGACGGTCCTGGACTTGGCCGCCATCCGTGGCGTGGGTGCCGCCGCCTCCCCGGACCAGCTCGCACCCTCCACGCCGTCCGCGGTGCCGGCGCCGGAGAATCTCGACCCGGCCGCCTACGGCCGGCTACTTCACGTGACGGCGCTGGATCCCCACCGCCCCTGGCAAGAGGCCGACACCTTCCATCTGGCCGCCCCGGACCTGGAACTGGTCCGACGGTTGCGCACGGCCGGCCTGACCACGGCGGGTCCTTTGGAACGGGCGCTGCCACGTCTCGGCCGCACCGGCGTGGCGGACACGCGTCAACGCGCGGACCTCGCCACGGCCTTGGAGTCCCTGCGCGCCTTCCAGGCCGCCTGGCGCATCGGCCGCCCGCGGCCGGTGACCATCGCCGACGTGGATACCAGCGGCGCTGTCACGGAAGTATTCCGCCCACGCGTGCTCGAACTCCTGGCGCAGCACAGCTGGAACGCGGCGTCCTTCCTGGCCGCGGTGGAAGCCGGCGGCCTGCCGCGGTTCCTGTCCCGCAACCAGGAAGCCCTGCGGGATCACCTGGCAGAAACCGGCAGCATGGACGAGCGCACCCCCCGCGACGAGGACGCTTTGGTGGCCGAGGTCCTCATGCGGATCGCCGGTGGTCCGCAAGAAGAAGTGCGCACCTCCCCGCAGGAAGTGCGCACTCTGGTGCAACGTTTGCTCGCGGCCATCCCGGCCGCCGCCGTGGACGGTTCCGCTACTCGCCCTTCTGGATCAGGTCCGACAGACTGACGTGATCCTGGAGACGCTCCAGGAGGATCTGCCGCGTCAGGGAACAGGCCTCACTGATCTTCACCGATTTCAGGCTGTAGTAGACGTTGATGCCGTCCTTGCGCGTGTTGACCACGCCCGCCTGGCGCAACACAGCCAGATGCTGTGAAGTGTTGGCCTTGGGGATCTCGAGGATCTCGGCGAGCTGGTTGACGGAAATCTCTTCGCGTTCCTTGAGAATGTCGAGGATCTCCAGACGCTTGGGATTGCTGAGCGTCTTGCACAGCTCCGCCTGCATCTCGTACAGCTTCTTCTCCATATGATGTACCTCAGCGTTCGCGCCCGTATCTACCGCCACTGAGCCGCCACCCTCCGAACCGGTCCAAGTTCGGAGCGGCCGTGGCTTTCCCGTCAGCTCAAGCGAATACGCTCGATTGTTGACCTATTAACAGGATAAGGCAGCTATCGGCCTAAGTCAAAAACTTATTCTATGCAAATATACATAGATAAATATCTCTCGCAACAACTTTAAGTTGCGAGATCCGAGGGTAGCTGGAATTTCACCTCTTCCCGCAGGATAACCACTTCCTCGGCCGTGAAACCGGCCTGGATGAAGCATGCCGCCACCGCCTGGACCAGATGCTCGGGGGCCGAGGCGCCCGCGGTCAGGCCCACCCGGACGTCGCCGGTCAAGACCTCTGGCGCGATGTCGGCGGGACTGTCCACCAGGGACGCTGCCACACCCAGGTTCTCGGCCACCTCACAGAGGCGCCGGCTGTTGCTGCTGTTGGCCGACCCCACTACCACCAGGTGCCCGATACCCCGGGCCACCAACTCCTTGACCGCGTCTTGCCGGTTCTGGGTGGCGTAACAGATGTCGCTCTTGCGCGGCTCGATCAGGTTGGGAAACCGAGAACGCAGGGCGACGACGATTTCCGCCGTCTCGTCCACGCTCAGGGTGGTCTGGGTCGAATAGGCCACCTGGGCGTCGGGGGCGAAGGGCAGAGCGGTCACGTCGTCCACGCTGGTGACCAGCCTGATCCGGCCCGGCGCTTCGCCCATGGTGCCCAGAACCTCGTCGTGACCGGCGTGGCCCACCAGCACCATTTCCCGGCCGTCCTCCACCTGGCGCACCACTTCGTGGTGAACCTTGGTGACCAGGGGACAAGTGGCGTCGACGGCTCGCAGCCCGCGACTCTCGGCATCCCGGCGCACGGCCGGGGCCACACCGTGGGCGCTGAAGACCACGGCGGTGCCGTCGGGCACCTCCTCCAGTTCGTCCACGAAGACCACGCCGCGGCTGCGGAAGTCCTCCACCACCGCCTGGTTGTGCACGATCTCTCGCCGCACGTACAGGGGCGTGCCCTCGGTGGCGAGCAACCGTTCGACCACTTCGATGGCGCGCTCGACCCCGGCGCAGAAGCCGCGCGGGTTGACGATCAGGAGTCGGGGTACGGCCATGGATTCTCCTCTGTTGGATTCCGGGTCGATTACAATATAGCGTCTTCCCGCAAGTGGGGATCGCCATTGTGGAGATAATTCGTTCTCATCCTTGACTTGAGGGCCGCGTGTGTTATTATATTCTAATATTCATAGTTTCGCAGATCAGCGATAGCCCTGAGCGCCGTCCCGACGTCGCCGAGGAGGTTCGAAGATGACAGTCAATCGAGTCATGCACATGGTCGCCGGCCTATTCATCCTGGCGAGCCTGGTACTGGCCCACTACGTCAGTCCCAAGTGGCTGTGGTTCACGGCGTTCGTCGGAGTGAACCTCTTCCAGAGCGGGATCACGAACTGGTGCCTCATGGCCACGATCCTGCGCAAGATGGGCCTGTCGGATACCGCGCGGGCATGATCATGGAAACGTTCCGTACGAGAGTAGAAAGGTTGCCCGTCATGAAGCGATCACTGCCCGGTCTCCTGGTTCTGACCGGGACGCTGGTCCTGCTGTCCTTTGCGGTGCCCGCTGCCGGCGTCGAGGCGTCGACGAATCTGACCATCGGCCAGGTGCGTGGGGACTCCCTCTACGTGGACCGGAGCCGGGTCGTCGCCGCCGCCCTGATGCGAAACGAGATGCTGGCCGCCTCCAGCGCCATGAGCGACGCCGCCGCGGCCGACGCTCTCGGCGCCTGGCGCGGATTCCTGCCCCAGGTGCAGCTGAGCGAGTTCTTCGTGCGCTCGGACGACGCCCTGTCGAGCTTCGGCTTCAAGCTGCAGAACCGCGGCGTGACGCCCCTGGACTTCGGCATGGGCCCCGCCGGTTTCATCTCCGGCAACATCAACGAGCCCGGTGAGACCAACAACTTCATCACGCGCGTCCAGCTCCTGCAGCCCCTCTTCAACGGCGGCATGGGCATCTACGGCAAGCAGGCCGCCGACGCCGCCAGCCGCGCCGCGGCCTTCGAGCACCGCCGGGCCGCGGAGACCGTGGGCTTCCACGCGGTCCAGGCCTTCGAGGGCCTGGTCCTGGCGGCCGCCTACGAGGACGTCATGATGGCCGCCGTGATCTCGGCCGAAGCCCACGTGCGCCAGGCCCGCTCCATGGTCGAGGCCGAGATGGCCACCGAGGCGGACCTCCTGCGGGCACGCGTCTATCTCTCGGCCATCCGGCAGCAACTCATCGAGGTGCGGAACATGGTGGCCGTGGCCGGCGAACACATCAAGCTGCTGACCGCCGTGGACACCCCCCTGCCCCTGGCGGCGGACACACGTCTGGCCGCCGACCTGGACCTGCCCGAGTCCTGCGACACCGCCGGCATCGACCAGCGCAACGACCTGCGGGCCGGTCGCGAGCAGGCATCAGCCGCGGGCAAGATGGTCGGCGTGGCCCGGGGTGCCGTGCTGCCCCACGTGAACCTGAGCCTGCAGAAGGACTGGTACGACCGCGAGAGTCTCTTCGGAACCAACGCCGACGCCTGGACCGTGGGCGTCTACGCCACCATGGGCTTCGGCGTCCAGAACGTGGGCGAGATCAGGAAGGCCAAGGCACAGCGCCGCGCCGCCGAACACATGGCCGACTTCCGGACCCGTCAGGCGCGGGTCGAGGCCACCGAGGCCTGGCTCGCTGCCCGAGCCGCCGCCGAGAAGGTCCGGGTGGCCGAGGACGCTGTCGGCGCCGCCCGCGAAGGCCTGCGCATCGTCACCAACCAGTACCGCGAGGGCCTGGCGACCATGGTGAACCTCCTGGACACCCAGGCGGCCGCCACCATGGCCGAGGGCAACCTCGTCCAGGCGCTGCACGACTTCAACGTCGGCCGCGCCAACTTCGAATACAGCCGCGGCGGCGCGTGCCGCATCAGCGAGAACCGGGAGGAAGCCAGTCATGGCGAAGACTAACGCGATTCGAAACGCCGGCCTGGCGCTCGTCATGGCGGTGGCGGTCGCCGTCGCCGGCTGCGGCAAGCAAGACGACACGGCGCAGCGGGTGGGCAAGGATGTCCGGGCGGAGACGACCCAGGCGCGCCAGGCCCGGATCCCGCGCCTGGTGACCGCCACCGGCAGCCTCGAACCCGAACGCACGGTGATGGTCTCCACCCGCATGATGGGCTGGGTCACGAGAATCCACGTGCAGGAAGGTCAGACCGTGGCCGAGGGCGACCCCCTGGTGAGCATTGACGACACGGACCTGCGGGCCAGGAAGTCCCAGGCCGAAGCCGGCGTCACCGAAGCCGAGGCCGTGCTGGCCAACGCCCAGAAGAACGCCGAACGCTTCCAGCGCCTCTACGAGGAGAAATCGGTCTCCAAGCAGCAGCTCGACGACGTTCTCACCGGCCGCGACCGGGCCGCCGCCGGCGTGGAGATGGCCCGCGCCGGCCTACGCGAGGTCGAGGTGCACCTGAGCTACCTGGACATCACCGCTCCCTCCGGCGGCGTGGTCGCCCGGCGCATGGTCGAGGAGGGCGACATGGCCAACCCGGGCATGCCACTGATCTCCCTGGAACACACCGGACGCATCAAGGTCGTGGCCCACCTGGGCGAGCGGGACGTGACCTCCGTTGCCGAAGGGGACACCCTTACCGTGGACGTCACCTCCCTGGAGGACGCCATCTACAGGGTGCCCATCGCGCGGGTCATCACCGCGGCGAACCCCGGCAGCCGCACCTACGACATCGAGGCCTGTCTGGGCGAAAACTCCGACGGCCGGCTGCGCAGTGGCATGTTCGCCCGGGTGAGCGTGCCGGTGGGCGAGCGCGATGCGGTGCTCGTGCCCGAGGCATCCATCGTCCGGCGCGGCCAACTGGCCGGCGTCTGGGTGGTGGACGAAGGCGGCATCGTGCACCTGCGCTGGATCCGTCTGGGCCATCCGGTCGGCGAGGACGTCGAAGTCATCGCGGGCCTGGGCGGCGACGAAACCATCGTACTCTCGGCCACCGCGCCCCTGGTCGAAGGCGACAAGGTGGTGAACGAATCATGACGGAGAACCGGAACAACACGCCCGCCGGCGACGACATCCCCCGCTACGGTGGCGCCACCGGCCTGGCACAGGTCTTCATCAACTCGAAGATCACGCCGTTGCTCATCCTGGCGACCATCCTCCTCGGCTTCTTCGCCCTCTCGCTGACGCCGCGGGAGGAGGAGCCCCAGATCGTCGTGCCCATGATCGACGTATTGGTCATGATGCCTGGCGCCAGCCCCGAGGAGATCGAGAACCTCGTGGCGCGGCCCATGGAGCAGAAGATCTGGGAGATCGAGGATATCGAGTACGTCTACACGGCCAGCTACCCCAGCTTCGCCATGGCCACCGCCCGCTTCCTGGTGGGTACGGACATGGAGGAAGCCATCACCCGGCTGAACAACAAGATGTTCGGCAACGCCGATCTGTGGCCGCCCAACATCACGCCACCCCTGGTCAAGGTGCGCAGCATCGACGACGTGCCCATGCTCACGCTCACCATGTGGAGCGACCAGTATGAAGGCTACGACCTGCGGCAGATCGCCGCCGAGGTGAAAAACGAACTCCAGTCCATCACCGACGTCTCGGTCATGGAGCTCAGCGGTGGTCGCCGGCGCATGGTGCGCGTCGAACTGGACCCCCAGCGCATGGCCGCGTTCAACATCACTACCCTGTCGATCCTGCCGGCCCTGGAGATGCAGAACCAGAGCCTGCCCTCGGGCTCCTTCGCCGCTGGCAACAACCAGTACCTGGTGCAGACGGGCACCTTCCTGCGTTCGGCCGACGACGTAGCCAACCTGGTGGTCGGCTCCTTCCAGGAGCGCCCCGTGCGCCTGATGGACGTGGCCTCGGTGACCGACGGTCCGGACGACGTGGACAGCTACAGCTTCTTCGGCGTGGGCCCCGCCGCGGCCGACGCCGGCGTGGACGAGCACTTCCCCGCCGGCAGCGAGTACCCTTCGGTGACCGTCTCGGTGGCCAAGCGCATCGGCAGCGACGCCACCCGGGTGGCCAACGCGGTCCTGGACAAGGTGGACCGCCTGCGGGGCACCCTCATCCCCGAGGACGTCAACGTCACCGTGACGCGCAACTACGGCGCCACGGCCAAGGACAAGGCCCAGAGCCTGATCCAGAACCTGGGCCTGGCCATCGTGCTGGCGGTGGTGGTGGTCTTCATGGCCATGGGCTGGCGCGGTGCGACCATCATCTTCCTGTCCATTCCCACCACCTTCAGCATGACCCTGTTCATCTACTACATCTTCGGCTACACCCTGAATCGGGTCACGCTCTTCGCACTCATCCTGGTGACCGGTATCGTCATCGACGCCACGATCATCATCGTGGAAAACATGCACCGGCACTTCCAGATGAAGGGGAACAACTCCCTCAAGACCGCCCTCGGCGCCGTCCTCGAGGTGGGCAACCCCACCATCCTGGCCACGCTCACGGTAATCGCGTCCATGATGCCCATGGCCTTCGTGCGCGGACTCATGGGACCGTACATGCGGCCCATGCCCATCGGCGCCTCCCTGGCCATGGTCTTCTCCTTGCTGGTGGCCCTGACCATCTCCCCCTGGCTGGGGGTGCGGCTGCTGAAGGCCAAAAAGACCCTCACAGGTACGGATGGCGAAGGCGGCGGCTACGACCTGCACCAGACGCCCATCTACCGGATCTACAACAAGCTGGTGCGGCCCCTGGTGGTCTCGCCGCGCAAGGGCATCACCGCCCTGCTCGTGGTGGCGCTGCTGACGGTGGCCTCGACCTTCCTGTTCGTAACGCGGACAGTGCAGGTGAAGATGCTGCCCTTCGACAACAAGAGCGAGTTCCAGGTCATCGTCGACACCCCCGAGGGGACGACCCTCGAGACCACGACCCAGCTGGCGCGGGAGATCGGCTCCTACCTGTCGGGCGTGCCCGAAGTGACGGACTACCAGATCTACTCGGGCATCGCCGCCCCGGTGAACTTCAGCGGGCTCGTGCGCCATTACATGATGCGCCAAGGACCCAACGTGGCGGACATCCAGGTGAATCTGGTGGACAAGAGCAAGCGTAGCGACCAGAGCCATGCCCTGGCCAAGCGCGTCCGCGGTCCCATCCGGCAGATCGCCGACAACTACGGTGCCGCGGTGAAAGTGGTCGAGGTGCCGCCGGGACCGCCGGTGCTCTCGACCCTGGTGGCCGAAGTGTACGGCCCGACCTTCGAGGGCCGGGTCCAGGTGGCCGAGCAGATCAAGCAGATCTTCGAATCGACCCCGGGCGTGGTGGACATCGACTGGTGGGTGGAGGACGACCAGACCCGTTACGACCTGGTGGTGGATACGGACCGCGCCGCCGTGCGCGGAGTCAGCACCCAGCAGGTGAGCATGACCCTGGGCGTGGCCCTCAACGGCCACGACGGCGGCGTACTCCACGTGGAGAAGTCGGCAGAGCCCATTCCCATCAACGTGCGCCTGCCCGAAGTCCTGCGGTCCAGCAGCGAGGGTCTCGAGCAGCTGTACATCGGCAGCCGGGCCGGAGCCCTGATCCCCCTGTCGGACGTGGTGCGGCGGGAAGAGACCATCGCCGACAAGAGCCGGCACCGCCGGAACCTGAAATCGGTGATCTACGTGACGGCCGACGTGGCGGGCGAGTTGGAGTCGCCGGTGTACGCCATCCTCGACATGAAGAAGAAGATCGCCGAACTGGAGATGCCCGACGGCACCGAAATCGAGCAGCTCTCCACGGCCCAGCCCCTCACCGAGGACAGCTACGCCATGAAGTGGGACGGTGAGTGGCACATCACCTACGAGGTCTTCCGGGACCTTGGCATCGCCTTCGCGGTGGTGCTGGTGATCATCTATCTCTTGATCGTTGGCATGTTCCAGAACTTCACCGTGCCCATCCTCATGATGATCCCCATCCCGCTGACCCTGGTGGGCATCATTCCCGGCCACCTCATGTTCGGAGCCTTCTTCACGGCTACGTCCATGATCGGGGTGATCGCCCTGCCCGGGATCATGGTGCGCAACAGCGTGCTCCTGATCGACTTCATCGAGGCGCGTTTGGCCGATGGGCTCGAGTTGCAGGACGCGGTGATCGAGGCGGGGGCCGTGCGCTTCCTGCCCATCGCCCTGACTGCGGGAACCGTGGTCACCGGCTCGTTAGTCATGGTCTTCGACCCCATCTTCCAGGGGTTGGCCATCTCGCTGATGATGGGTTCCCTGCTCTCGACGATCCTCACGGTGGTGGTCATTCCCCTGGCCTACTACCTGTACCGTCTCCGGTCCCCGGAGGGCTAAAAACCCTCCGGGAGGGCAGTCCGTACGGAATTCTGTAATTAAATGGGCCAGTGATCAGGCGCCGGCCCAGCATTGACGAAGCCTGAGCCGCATTAATCAACAAGTTTCGAACAGGTTTAAATACCAAGGGATTGCAGGTTTTGTATCACAGAATAGTGACATAATCATGACGTTTCTTGAGATATATAGAGCAGAGATCCTGGAAATCAATGGAAACGGAGCGATCATAATCATAGATTTTCATTGATCACAGTGGCGCACTTGCCTATTATCTTATGCATAGGCGGCCAAGGAAGGCCCCAACCAAAACGCGGCTTGTCGGTATCTCCCTCCAATCCCCCACCGGCTTGCCGTCGGACCGGCCCCGTTATACGGGGCCGGTCCTTTTATATCAGGTTCTGTCCCAGGGTCATCGGTTGGAGCGGTACTGGGGTCGCCGATTGAAGGGATCCTTGGCCAGAGCATCCTCGTAATCCCGGAGCCTGGCGCGGAACGCAGCCACCCGGGGCGCCGGCAGGTCGGGGTTTTCCGCCAGAGCCTCACCCAGCCAGCGGATGGCCTTGCGGTACCGGCCGCGCCGGTGGTAGCACTCGGCCAGGGTGGCCATGATCTCCGGCTCCCGGTCGCTGAGCACCATGGCTCGCAGGGCGTGTCGGCTCGCCTCCTCCATCTCCACATTCAAAGCCACGGCCGTGCGGGCGTATCCGTCCAGGGCGACCACATCCATATCGTCGGCCGCCGCCCGCAGCCGATAGGTCTCCAGCAGGCCTATCGTGTCTCCCACCGCCTCCTGGAAGGCCACCACTTCGGTCCAGGCCGCACCGGTGCGGGAAGCTTCGCGGCCCCGGGACAGGGCCTCCGTCGCCCGATCCTCCCGGTGCGCCAGGAGGGCCAGACCGAGTAGAGCCCGGGTGCGGGCCACCCCGTCCACGCGGGCGTTGGCCGCCCGCCGGTACAGGACCTCCGCCCGCCCGGGTCGGTCCCGGCGCGCTTCCAGGTCGGCCATTTCCAGCAGGAGACGCCGGTCCTCCGGGTCGGCCGTCATGCGCGACGCGAGGGTGCGGCTCGAATGTTCCAGGGATCGGAACCGGCGCACCTCGTCCAGGAACTCGGCGGCGTTACGGTAGCCGACGAAGCGGTTCACTTCCTGGCCGTCGGGGGCGCACCAGACGAGGGTCGGCAGGCGCTCGATCACGAATCGCGCGCGCGTTTCTGCGTTTTCGGGGCGGTCGATGTCGATCTTCACGGTGACCACGTCGGCCAGTTCGTCGACCACTTCGTCTTCGTTGTACACCATGGCATCCAGCAGGCGGCAGGGCCCGCACCAGGGGGCATGGAAGTCCAGAAGGATGGAGCGGCCCGAGTCGGCGGCGGCAGCCGCCAGAACGTCACTCCAGGCCGGATCCTCGCGCCAGGGCACGCGGCGGATCTCCGCCTCCGCCGGGACGGGCAGGAGCAGCCGGACGGCCAGGACCGCTGGGAGAAGGAACGTCAGACGATGGCGCAATGGGTCTCCCAGGGTTGGCGGAGTCGAAAAAGGATGATGACGGCCTCCGCCAATCCCGTCAAGTGATGGCCACAGGAAGCGATTCCGGACTCAAGGCTCCCTTTCCCTACCCGAAAAGATATGTGCAGAAACCGCTTACCGTTTCTGGCCGGTCGTTCCCACGCTCAAGGAGAGTGCCGGGCTTGCGCTCCGCATCGTTCCATCTCCGTCTCGTCGCATTCCTAGTCGCCTTCCTGTGCCTGGGCACCGCGACAACCCATGCTCAAACCTGGCTGGCCACGGGGGAATACAACGGCAACAGCAACGACGGCCGGGCCATCACCGGCGTGGGCTTCCAGCCGGACGTAGTCTTCATCACCCCCGAGGGAAATACCCCCACCTACTGCCGCACGGCCACCATGCCCGCGGGCCAGTCCCGCAGCATCGGAACCAACGAAGGGCTCGTGCCGGGTCGTCTGGTGAGCCTGGACGCCGACGGTTTCACGGTCGACGGCGTCATCGAGGTCAACGGCTCATCCGAATTCTACTCTTGGGTCGCCATGAAGGTGGCGACGGGAACCTTCGAACAGGGGGTTTATACGGGCAACGGTGGCCCATCCCAAGCCATCGGAGGTCTGCCAGGTGAACCGCTGGCGGTGATCGTCCTGAGCGAGGCGGCGGAGCAGACACTCCTGCGCACGGCGACCATGAGCGACCTCGTCAGCTACCCGTTGCGGGGCGAGATTCCGGTCAACGACGGGATCACCAGCTTCACCGCCGACGGCTTCGACGTCGGTACGGGAACCGTCGTCAACGGCTCCGGCACGGACTACTACTACCTGGCCTGGTTCGACCAGCCCGGCGCCGTGGCCCAAGGGTCGCACCTCGGCGATGGCAGCAATCCCCGCACCCTGTCGGGCCTCGGACTCGATCCGGCCTGGCTCCTCATACGCGGCAGCGGCAACCAGGACGGCGTGCACCGCAGCGATGCGATTGTCGGCGACGCCACCCAGTTCTTCCAGGACCGGGACACCACCAACGACAGGATCCTCGGCCTGATCGCCGACGGTTTCGAGGTGGCCAACCGGCCCGAAACCAACAGCAACGGCGTCACCTACAACTGGCTGGCCTTCGCCGACGCCGATGTCGGCGCCACTTCGGACCTGGAACTGGTGGCCGTGGCAGACGACATGTCGCCCAACCCGGGCGAAGCCGTCACCTTCACCCTGACACTCACCAATCAAGGCACGGACACAGCCAATACGATAATGACGACCGGATTGCTGCCGGCGGGACTGACCTTCGTATCGGACACTCCCGGCCAGGGCACCTTCGACAACGGCACCGGAATCTGGGATGCGGGCTCCCTCGACGCGGGCGCCAGTACCACTCTGGACATCACGGCCACCGTCGACGTCGACCAGGCCGGCCGGCTCATCGAGTTCACTACTATGGTGACCTCGGCGATCCCGTCCGACGGCACGCCTGACAACAATACGGCCGCCATCGAACTGGCCATTCCCGCGGTGGACATCGCCGTGGCCGTGGCCGTCACCGACACGGTGGCCGTGACGGGCGATTCCGTCGTTCTCGGCGTCTCCGCCACGAATCTGGGACCGGACGCGGCGAGCGGCCTCGTCCTGGACGTCCTGCGGGATCCCCGCCTGGAAATCCAGTTCGTAAGCCCGAGCCTGGGCTCCTTCGACGTACCGAGCGGCGTCTGGACCATCGGTGACCTCCCGTCCGCGACCACGGCGAGTCTCGTGTTGGCGGTACGCATCGGGGCCGGCAGCGCCGGGGACACCCTCGTGACCACTGCCCAGGTCAGCGGACTGGACCAGGCGGACGCGAATAGCGCCAACGATACGGACAATGCCCGGGTGCGGGTGCTGGCCACCGTGGAAACGGCGGACCTCGGCGTCATCGTCGTGGCCGGCGACCCGACGCCCGAGGTCGGCTCGAGCCTCGACCATACGATCACGCTGCTGAACACGGGCCCGGATGATGCTACCGGCGTCGCGGTCGCCGTCGACTTCCCGGCCGAGTTGTCGCTGACCGTCTCGGTCCCCTCGGTGGGCTCCTACGACGGCGCCGGCACCTGGACGGTCGGGCCGCTGCCCGCGGCCGGCACGGCGACCCTCGTGCTCACGGCCGACGTCCTGCCCGCAGGCGCCGGCGCGGTCCTGACGACATCCGCTACCGCGGCGGGCGATCAGCTCGACCCCGACGCCTCCGACGACACAGCCGGCGCCGTCATCGACGTGCCCATGCCCTCCGGATCCGACCACATCGAGATCCTGGCGGTGGCTGGCGGCGCCATGACCGTGCGTCCCGGCGACGGCGACCGGCCGGTGCTGAAATTCTCAGTGGTCAACCACGGCGCC
>JAAEQC010000150.1 GCA_024231905.1 bacterium
ATCACCACACCGTTGCTGGCGCGCACGAATCCGGTGGCAAAGCCGATCTGGCCCTGACCGTAGAGCACCAGGTAGAGCCCTTCCCGAGTAATCCCATCCAGAGGCAGGACAGAGTCAGGCAGTTCCGGAGTAGCCACCAGACGCTCCGGTACCCCGGTGCCGGGGATGCGGCTCATCGGGGCGACAAGGCGTGGGTAGCCGCCGCGATCATCGGCGGCCATGTCCATGACCTGGGCCAGGATGATGCGCGGATCGCCGGTGATGACCCCGGGAGTGGCGTCCGGGCTGTTCAGGCTCAAGGTGGCCTCGCGCGCCAAGGTGTGGCCGTCAAGCTCGATGCGTACGGCCGCCAGGGTGTCGAACCCGAGGACGGCGGGCAGGGCGGCGAGTTCGTCTGAGCTTACCAGGGAGGCCTTGACCACGGCCTTTTCCGGCAAGGCACCTTCAGGTAGGAGAAGCTCTACACCACCTGGCGAGCTCACTGAGCCGCCGGCCGGACCCAGAACGTGGCCCCGTTCGACCTGCTCGGGGAAGGGATAGAGGCGGATGCTCTCCCAGCCCACGTCGAGCAGGACCTGGGCGGCCCGCTCACTGGGCGAAACCTTGAACTCCAGGACGCCGGCACTGCCAATGGTGTTGCTGCCCTG
>JAAEQC010000151.1 GCA_024231905.1 bacterium
CTCACCGTGCCCCCCCGGATCAGCGGGACGAAGAGCTCGAACACGGAAATGTCGAAGCAGATCGAGGTCGACGCCAGGACCCCGGCCAGCTCGGGCGGCGAATAGACCTGCCGCGACCATTCCAGCATCGCGACCGTGCTGCGATGGGTTACGGCCACCCCCTTGGCACGGCCGGTCGAGCCGGAGGTGAAGACCAGGTAGGCGAGGTTGCGGGAGGTTGCGAGCGGCGGCGGGTTCTCCGGGCTCGCGCCGGCGAGCGCTTGCCGATCGCGGTCCGGGCACACCGCCTGCGCGTCGCCCTCGGGGAGGGTCGCAACCAGCCGTTGCTCGGTCAGCACCACCCGGACCTGCGCGTCGTCCAGCATGAAGGCCAGGCGCGGTGCGGGGTAGCGCGGATCCAGGGGCAGACAGGCACCGCCCGCCTTGAGCGCGGCCAGGATCGCCACCACCATCTCCGCCGAGCGCTCCATGTAGATGCCCACGGCCACCTCCGGACCCACGCCCAGGGTCCGCAGATGGTGGGCGAGCCGGTTGGCCCTGCGGTTCAGCCGCCGGTAGCTCAGGCGCTCGAGCGGCACGCCGAATCCCCGACCCACCACGGCGACGGCCTCCGGCGTCGCCGTCACCTGCGCCTCCACCAGCTGGTGGATCAAGGCGGCCGCGGTCCACGGCCGCCCGCCGTCGTTCCATTCCGCCAGCAGCTGCTGGCGCTCCGCGGCCGCCAGCAAATTGAGATCCCAGAGCCGCCGCTCGGGTGAGGCGACCATCCCCTCCAACAAAATCCGGAAATGCCTCAGCAGCCGCCGGATGGTGGTGCCGTCGTAGAGCTCGACGCTGTATTTCAGCCGCCCGATCAGCCCTTCCTTCTCCGGAAAGAAAAAGAAGGAGAAATCGAGGTCCTCCGGCTGGTCCTCGTTGTCCAGGGCCTCGATCACCAGGCCCGGTATCCGGAAGCTGACGGACGGGGCGTTCTGGAGCACGAACATCACCTGGTAGAACGGGGTCTGCCCCAGGTCGCGCTCCGGTTGCAGCGCCTCGACCAGCTTGGCGAACGGCAGATCCTGGTGAGCGAATGCCTGAAGCGCCACCTCGCGCACACCGCCGAGAAGCTCGGTGAATGGCCGGTCCGGGGAATCGCCGGCAAGATCCAGCCGCAAAGCGAGGGTATTGAGCAGGAAGCCGATCAGGCCCTCGAGCTCGGTGCGCTGCCGGTTGGCCACCGGGGAGCCCACCACCACGTCGGACTGGCCGCTGGTGCGGCCGAGCAGGATCGCAAAGCCGGTGAGCAGGGTCACGAACAGGGTGCAGCCGTGCTCGCTGCTGAGCGCCCTGAGCCCTGCCGACAGCTCCGGCGTCAAGCGCAGTCCCAGGGTGGTGCCGCGGTAGCTGCGCCGCAGCGCCCGCGGCCGGTCACAGGGCAGCTCCAGCGTCGGAGGGGCGCCGGCGAGCTGCCGCCGCCAGTAGGAAAGCTGCTCCTCCAGCACCTCGCCCTGCAGCCAC
>JAAEQC010000152.1 GCA_024231905.1 bacterium
TTGGCCAAAGCCGTGACCTACGCACGCAACCAGTGGGAGGCACTGCGTCGCTATACCGACGACGGCCGTTTGACGATCGACAATAACGTCAGCGAGCGAACGCTTCGTCACCAAGCCATCGGCCGAAAGAATTGGCTCTTCCTGGGCAGTGAATCCGCGGGTCCACGAGCCGCCGTGTTGTACACGATCCTGGCGGGCACCAAGCGTCATCGCATCGAGCCCTGGGCCTACGTCCGCGACCTTCTACTCCGCCTGCACGCGGACGACCCGAACTTGGAAGAGATGTTGCCCGACCGCTGGGCCGCGGCCCATCCCGAGGCGATACTCACCCACCGCCTAGAAGAATCTCGATCTCGAGCCGTCCGCACCCGCGCCCGTCGAGCCCATCGTCGCGCCCGCCAGAAATAGTGCCACGCCCGCAGGCTCGCTATCCCCACGACCCATGGAAGGGTCAGTCACCGGCCGGGAAATCAAATTCTCGACACACACGGCCACCGTCGCCTTCAGCTTCTTGGCAAGGTTGCAGCCCCCAGCCCAATGCAGCCTCCCTCCGGCCAA
>JAAEQC010000153.1 GCA_024231905.1 bacterium
CTCGGCGAGGCGGCCCTCGAGCAATTCGCGCCGCCGGCGAAGCCAGGCGCGCAGGCGCCGTTCTTCGGGGCGTAGCGCCTGGTTGACCCGCTTGGAGTAGCGGTCCCTGAGAGTGGTCATGTAGTGCTTGCTCAACTGGATGACGGGCTTCCTGAGAAGCTCGGCGGCCATGACGTTCGGGCGAACGCCGGTCACGATCAGGGAGTCGAAACCGATCTCCTCAAGCGCTTCGTGGAGCGAGCGCCGGGTGAAGCGCCCGCCGGGATGAGCCGAGATGGCGTGGGCGTCGGCGACCAACGGGATGCCGGTGCGCGAGACCACCTGTCCGAGGCAGAGGAAGCAGAGCTCGCCCTTCTTCAGCGTGCGCGAGGTGACGATGGGTGCCTCGCCGCGGCCCATGAGCATCAGGAGCCGCTCGTTGACCCATTGGAGGATGGGGTGCAGCTCCGAGCAGAGCCCCTCCCGGGACCAGTAGCCGGACGTGGCGCGGGCGGCCTTGATCGCCAGCTCGACCCGTCGGCTCTGGTCGGTAAGCTGGAACTGGCCGTGCTCGGGCCAGGCCTCGAGCGGGATGGCGGTGGCGCCGAAGACCACGTCGCCGCGGGCGTCGGGCGCGCCGAGCCGACGCCGCAGATCGGCGGGGGCGTCGAGGATCACCAGCGGCCCTTGCTCGCGCAACGGGAGATAGCTGTCGGGCTGGCGTTGGTTCTCGAGGCTTGCCAGGTAGCGGTAACCGTTGACCAGGAAGTCGCGATCGCTCATCAGGCGCACGCGGCCCTGGAGGAGGACGTCGTCCTCGTCGTCGGGCTTTTTCGCCGGGGACAGCCCGAGGAGCTGCGCGAGCAGGGGATCGTCGTCGGCCAGGCGGACCTCGGCGAGGGTGTCTTCGAGCCAGGCCGCGTCGTCGTCGTCCTCGGCGGCGGTCTCTTCAAGGACGTCGGCGTTGCCGGTGAGAACGCCGTTTTCGGCGATCCACCGCTCTTCGGCCTCGGGATCGTAGAGCTTGAGGACGGATTCGCCCTGGCGACGCGACTTGTTGATCTCCTCAACCTTGGCGATCAGGCGCTCGAAGATGGTGCGATCGCCGTCGAGCAGGCCCTCTTCGGTCTCGACCAGCAGGTAGCGCAGCTCGGGCGGCACGGTCTGTCCGAAGCGGTCGACGCGGCCGTTGCGCTGGATGAGGGTGATGATCGACCACGGCAGGTCGTAGTGGACGACGTGATGGCACTGGTGGTGAAGGTTGATGCCTTCGGAGGCCACGTCGGTGGCGATCAGCATGCGCAGGGGCGAGCTGCCGGTCCCGAAAGATTCCACGGTCCGCATCAAGTGGACGTCGGGGTGGGAGCCGTGGACGGTGCCCAGCACCTGCCGGGCCTGGTCTTCGAAGCGATCGCTGTAGGCGAGCTTGAAATGCCGGGCGACGGCGGCGGCGAGGGCGTCCTGGGTCGGGCGCGACTCGCTGAAAACCAAGACGCGCGGGCTCTCGGCCTTGCCGTTCCAACCGATGTCCCGGAGCTGTTTGAGGAAAAGCTGGAAGCGCGAGCTGCGCTCGAGGTCGAGATCTCCGAGGGCGTCGCGGAGGGTCTCGAGCTGCTCGATCTCAAGCGCGCCAGCTTCCGGGGCCTCGGTGCGCAGGCGCTCGAACCGCCGTTCTACGGTCCGCCGGCAGGCCTCGGGGCTGGAAAGAAAAGCTTTGTAGAGCCCGTATTGCAGGAGAGTCCGCCCGCCACCGCTCGCCTCCTTGCCGGCGGCGCGCAGCCGGGCGAGGACGGCGTAGACCTCCTCTTCGGCTGCGGTAGCCCGGCAGGTGGTGCGTTCGCGAGGGACGACGAGCCGGTCGGGGAGGTCCTCGCCGACCTGGTCGCGGACGTCCTCCTTGAAACGCATGATGAAGAAGTC
>JAAEQC010000154.1 GCA_024231905.1 bacterium
ATCCTTGAGGAGCCAGAGAATATGGAAAAGGGGCGCGACTCGTTATGGCGGTGTATTGCGGAGGGGAAAGAGATGCGCGATCACAGTGCTGTGCCGGTGGGTGGACGTACTTGTCTGGTTAGGCTGGCGGCCGTTGCGGCTGTTATGGTGCTCCTCGGCCTGGCGGCCAGCGGGGCGGCCGCAGGTCCTGACATCAGGGCGGTACAGTACCGCCTCGGCAGCGGCGGCGACCTGGAACCTGGCCAGGACGTCTTCGGCTTCGAACCGGACCCGGCCGACCCTGCAGGCCAGATCCTGGTAGTCCGCCAGCCTGCCCCGCAGCCCGGTTTTCTCCACCTCGACCCGGAACCGGTTGACGATCGCCGAGGTTTCCGGGTGAGGGCCCGTTTTCAGGTGGATCAGAACAACGGTCTGATCGGCCTTGCCGTTGTCAACCCGAAGCATGGCTCCTACATCGCTGGCCTCACCGCAGCTGACCATGGCTCCGAATTGACCCTGACTCGTTCGACCGGGCAGTGGTCGGCCCTGGTGACGGGATCAACCTTTGCCCCGGCTGCCGGGCAGTGGTTCTGGCTTGAGATCGAAGTCGCGCGCTGGAAGGGCGAGCGCTATTGGCGGGTCTTTGCATGGCCCCAAAGTGACCAACGGCCAGCTGAGCCGATCATCACCGCCA
>JAAEQC010000155.1 GCA_024231905.1 bacterium
CGTGTCTGCGCGGCCAGGGCGACGGACGCTGTGACAGCGCCGAGGTTATCTTGAACCGCAGCTGCACCGTGGAACCTGGCCTGGCCACGGTGATCATGGATCTGCCCTCTGGCAGCCTGTCCGTATCGCCGGACGAGGCCTTCCAGCTCACCGCCCGAGTTACAAGCCCGGCGCAAACGCCCTTCTCCTACCGCTGGCTGGTCTTCGACATCCAAGACAACACGCTGCGCTGGCCCCTCATGACCCTGGGCTACGATGACCTCGGCCAGGGTTACTCCCTGCAGAACGAAGACCTGTCGGTAAGTGCGGCCGGCCAGGGCCTCGGCGTTGGGCGGTACTTCCTGGTGGTCGAGGCCCGTTACCCGGCCGACGGCTGCCAGAGCCCTGGCTGGTACCACGGTCGCTCCAACCCGGTGAGCCTCCATGTGGGGCACACGATTGACGGCATCGCACCGGGCCACGTGACCGAAGGCGAGCCATTCAGGGTTTACTCCTACACTGTTGAGGAGGCAACGACCGCTGTGGTTTTCATCGACGACGACCTGGATGACGCCGTTGATCCTCTGGCCTACGAAGTGACCGTGCAAAGCGGTGGCTACATGACGATAACCCCCGATCCTACCGACCTGCCGGCGATCGCTGGTGTCAGGTACGTGAGCGTGGCCGAAGATTTCGACGGCACAGGGCGGAGCACTTGGTACGGCAGGCTCAGGATCGAGCCGGCTGGAGACAGCAGCAACCCGAACGTGGTCGCCAACGAGGAGGACACCAGTTGTGGCGGGTTAGGTACCGAGTGTAGCCACCCGATCCTGCCCGGGCAGACGTGGCAGGGCGTGTGGCACGGACCTGGCGACGTAGACTACTTCACCTTTGCGGCCGGAGCTGGGACCGAGGTCCGGATCACTCTCGATCGCAAGGACACGACCCATCCCCCGCAGCACCCGGGTGCACCATCGCCTGAGCTGCTCCTGATCCGTCCCGACAACCTGGTGTTTGCCACCTCGGAGCCTTTGTCTGGTAGTGATACCAACACCGAGCTCGTGATCACCCTGCCCATGGACGGTTGGTACGCCATCGCCACGCGGACAGCCAAGGGCAGCGGCCAGTACCTGCTTGACCTGGAGAGAATCGCCGACGGAGGCAGCGGGGAGTTCACATTTGGTTACACCTCGTCCCTGATGCATTTGACCACTTCAAGCAGCCCGGTTACAGACCTGCGGATCCCCGTGTTCGATGGATTCGGCAGCCCTCTCGCGGCTGCCGAGGTCATCTGGCATGAGGGTGACGACTGCGGGCTGGGCGATTTCTGCCCGACCGGCTACACCGAAACCAGCCGCTCCTCCAGTGGCGGCTGGGCAGACCTGGAGGTTACACCCCAGGTCGGCGGCCATGCCCTGTGGCGGCCTACCTTTGCCGGTTCAGGGGCGGGTAAATCGCTCCCGATCGCAAAACCAGGCTGGGCAGAGCGCCTGGCTGAAATTCGCAGAGGGCAGCCTGTCCTGGGCCGCCTCGAGATCGACGGTAACGCTGTGACCGTAGGTGAGCTACCGGATCTGATCACAGCCAACAAGATGACGAGGAAGTATCGTCTCCTGGCCGAGCTGAGGGCGGCCGGCAACGCCAAGGACGGCCCGCTTTGCGGTTCCAATGAGAATACCTGTGGCCAGGTGCCTCCAACCTTCCGCGCAGTCCTGCTGA
>JAAEQC010000156.1 GCA_024231905.1 bacterium
CGGTCTCCCGCACCCGCGCCAAGAGCTCCCGGCAGTCGGGATTGCCGCTGAGGTCGGCGCGCAGCACCAAGGTATTGACGAAGAATCCGATCAGGCCCTCGATCTCCGCCAGGTTGCGGCCGGCCACCGCCGTGCCGACGGCGAAATCGTCCTGGCCGGAGCGGATGCCCAAGAGCGCCTGGAAGGCGGCGAGCAGGGTCATGAACGGCGTCGTCCCCTCTCGGCGGCCGAGCTCGTTGAGGTCCCGGGTAAGTGTCGCCGGCAGATGCAGGGGCTCGGCGCCGCCACGAAAGCTCTGAACCGCCGGCCGCGGCCGGTCACAGGGCAGCTCCAAGACCGGCAATTCGGCCAGCTGCCGGCGCCACCAGGCGAGCTGGCGATCGAGGACCTCACCGTGCAGCCAGCGGCGCTGCCAGATCGCGAAGTCGGCGTACTGCACCGGCAGCGCGGGGGGCGTCGCGCCGCGGTAGAGAAGCTCCAGCTCGCGCAAAAACACGCCGCCGGACCAGCCGTCGAAGGCGACGTGATGGACGTTGGCGACGAGCACGTGCTCGGCGTGGGCCGGCTTCATGAGCAGGCAGCGCAACACCGGTCCACGGCCGAGATCGAAGGGCCGGCGGGCCTCGGCGCGGGCCAGGCGCTCGGCCTCGGGCCCCGGGGCGCGCAGGGCGCTGAGATCACACACCGGCAGCGGCACCGCGGCGGGGGGCCGGATCACCTGCACGGGGTCGCCGTCGACGGCGGTAAAGACCGTGCGCAGCACCTCGTGCCGGTCGACGATCCGGGTCAGGGCCCGGGCGAGGGCGGCGGCGTCGAGGCGGCCGTAGAGATTGAGGCAGGTGGGAATGTTGTAGCGGGGTGAGTTGGGCTCGAAGCGGTCGAGGAACCACAGGCGCTGCTGGGCGAAGGAAAGCGGCGGCTGACCGTCGCGTGCCACCGGCCTGAGGGTCGGGGCCGCGGGCAGCGTCTCGTCGCGCAGCACCGCGGTGATTCGGGCCGCGAGCGCCGCGATCGTCGGATGCTCGAAGAGCGCGCGCAACGGCAGTTCGACCCCCAGCTCGTGACGCAGGCGCGCCAGCACCCTGGTGGCCAGGAGCGAATGCCCGCCGAGCTCGAAGAAGTCGTCGTGGATGCCGATCCGCGAGCCCTCGCCGTCCACGCCGAGCACCCGCGACCAGATGTCGATCAGGGTTTGCTCGAGCGGATCCCGGGCCGGCGCCCACTGCTCCGGCAACGGACCGGCGACGCTCTCGGGCGCCGGCAGGGCCCGCCGATCGACCTTGCCGTGCGGGGTCAGCGGCAAGGCTTCGAGGCACGTCACGGCCGCCGGCACCATGTACTCCGGCAACCGTTCCCGCAACCAGGTCCGCAGCGACGAGGCGCTCGCCGTCTCCGCGTCCGGCGGCACCGCGTCAAGCGCCTCCGGTACCACATACGCCACCAGCCGCTTGTCGGCCGCCGCTCCGGGCGCGGCGTACTCCCGCGCCACCACCACCGCCTCACGCACCGCCGGATGCCGGCCGAGCAGCGTCTCGATCTCCCCGAGCTCGATGCGGAAGCCGCGAATCTTGACCTGCGAGTCGAGGCGACCCAGGAACTCGAGACGGCCGTCGGAAAGCTGGCGGGCCAGGTCGCCGGTGCGGTAGAGCCGGCCCCCGGCGCTCCACGGGTCGGGGACGAAAGCCGCGGCGGTCAGCGCCGGGCGCCGGAAATAGCCGCTGGCAAGGCCCGCGCCGCCGGTGTAGAGCATTCCCGTGCTGCCCAGGGGCACGGGCTCGAGGCGGGGATTGAGCAGGTAGATGCGGGTATTGGCGATCGGTCGGCCGATCGGGACCGAGGACCCGAAGCGACTCTCGTCCCGTATCGGGTAGCAGCTGGTGAAAGTGGTGTTCTCGGTCGGACCGTAGCCGTTGATCACCGTCGTGCTCCGCAGCTCCCGCAATGCCTTGCGCACGTGGTGAACCGACAGCACGTCGCCGCCGGCCAGGAGCTGGCCGAGGTCCCGGAGCGCCCGCGGATCCTCCTCCACCATCTGGTGAAAGAGCCCGGCCGTCAACCACAAGGTGGAGACGGCGAAACGGCGGAGATGCTCCCCCAGCTCGGCCAGAGAGGGCCGGCGGCCGGGGGGCAGCACCAGCCGGCCGCCGTTCAAAAGCGGACCCCAGATCTCCAGGGTTGCGGCGTCGAACGAGACCGCCGCCAACTGCAGGAAGACCTCCCGCGGCCTGAGCTCCGCGTAGTTGGTCTCGCGCACCAGACGCACCACCGCGCGATGGGGGATGGCCACGCCCTTGGGCGTCCCGGTGGTCCCCGAGGTGTACATGACGTAAGCGAGGCCGTCGGCGGCGACGGCGCCGGCCGGGGCTTCGACGCTCTCCCCGGCGATCGCGTCCGCGGCGTCGAGATCGAGCGCCCTGGCCGACGCCGGCAGCCGATCCGCCAGGTGCGCCTGGGTGAGGACCACCGGGGTGCGGGCGTCGTCGAGGAGGAAAGCCAGGCGGGCGGCGGGATAACCCGGATCGATCGGAAGGTAGGCCCCGCCGGCCTTGAGAACGGCCAGGAGCGCGATCACCATCTGCGGGCTGCGCTCGGTCAGGACCGCCACCGGCTGGTGGCCCCCCACCCCCAGGGAGCGCAGCCGGTGGGCGAGTCGATTCGACCGCCGATCGAGCCCGCGGTAGGTCAGCTGCCGTCCGCTCTCGCCGCAGACCAGGGCGACGGCCTCGGGGGTGGCCGCGGCCTGGGCCGCGTATAGCTCGTGGACGAGCGGCCGAAGGGGTTGGGCCGAGCGGGTGTCGTTCCACTCCACCAGCAGCTGGTGGCGCTCCCCGGCGGCGAGCAGATCCGACGGTCCCAGGCGGCGCTTGGGATCCGCCGTCATCGCGGCCAGCAGGTTGCGCAGCTGCCCGGCCAGCCGCCGGACGGTCGGCGGGTCAAAGAGATCGGCGTTGTATTCAAGCGCTCCGGCGAGCTCATCGCCGGTCTCCACGATGCCCAGGGAGAGGTCGAACTTGGCCTCGTCGGTGTCCACGCCCATGAACTCGATGGCGAGCTCCGGCGCCAGTTCGAGCGGCGGCGCCTGGCCCTGGAATACGAAAAACACCTGCACCAGCGGATTGACGTTCAGCCGGCGCTCCGGATCGAGCTCCTCGACCAGCTTCTCGAACGGCAGATCCTGGTGGGTGAAGGCGTCGAGGGCGGTCTCCCGCACCCGCGCCAGCAGCTCCCGGCAGCCGGGATCGCCGCCGAGGCGGCCGCGCAGGACCAGGGTATTGACGAAGAAGCCGATGAGGCCCTCGATCTCCTCGCGATTGCGGCCGGCCACCGCCGTGCCGACGGCGAAATCGTCCTGGCCCGAACGGATGCCCAAAAGCGCTTGAAAAGCGGCCAGAAGCGTCATGAACGGCGTCGCCCCCTCGCGGCTGCCGAGCTCGCGGAGCTCCCGGGTCAGCGCCGCCGGCAGGTAGACGGATTCGGCGCCGCCGCGGTAGCTGGGGAGCGCCGGCCGCGGCCGATCACACGGCAGCTCCAGGACCGGCAGGTCCGCCAGCTGCCGGCGCCACCAGGCGAGCTCGCCCTCGAGCACCTCAGTCCGCAGCCACTGCCGCTGCCAGATCGCGAAGTCGGCGTACTGCACCGGCAGCGGCGGCGGCGCCGCGCCGCGGTAGAGGAGCTCGAGCTCGTGCAACAGGACGCCGCCGGACCAGCCGTCGAAGGCGATGTGATGGATGTTGACGGCGAGCAGATGCTCGGCGTGATCCGGGGTCGCAGCGAGCTTCACGAGCAGGGCCCGCAGCACCGGTCCGCGGCGCAGGTCAAAGGGCCGGCGGGCCTCGATGCGGGCCAGGCGCTCGGCCTCGGGTCCCGGGCCGCGCAGGGCCGAGAGATCACACACCGGCAGCGGCACCGCGGCGGCGGGCCGGATCACCTGCACGGGCTCGCCGTCGACCGTGGCGAAGACGGTGCGCAGCACCTCGTGCCGCTCGACGGCCCGGGTCAGGGCCCGGGCCAGGGCGGCGACGTCGAGGCGGCCGCGGAGGCGGAGATGGTTGGGGATGTTGTAGCGCGCCGAGCCGGGCTCGTATTGATCGAGGAACCACAGCCGCTGCTGGGCAAAGGACAGCGGTGGGGCCTCCGCCTCCCCGCTCCGGGGCCGGATCGGCGGAGCCGCCGGAGCCCGCTCCCCGCGGAGCTCGGCGGCAAGGTACTCGGCCATCTCGGCCACCGTCGGCCGATCGAAGAGGACCCGCAGCGGCACCTCGATCCCCAGATGGCGATCGATTCGGGAGACCAGCTGGGTGGCCAGGAGCGAATGCCCGCCGAGGGCGAAAAAGTCGTCGTGGATGCCGAGGCCCCGGGCGGCCGACTCGGCCGCGCCGAGCACCTGTGAGAAGATTCCCGCCAGCAGCTCCTCGAGGAGATTGCGCGGCGCCCCGAGCTCGGCCGCCGCGGCCAGATCGTCCCGCCCCGGCTCGGGCAGGGCCCGGCGATCCACTTTGCCGGCCGCGGTCCGGGGCAAGGCGTCGAGAAACACCAATGCTCCGGGAACCATATAGGCCGGCAGCTGCTCCCCCACAAACGCACGCAGGGCCCCGGCGTCGAGCTCCGCGTCCGGCCGCCGGACGGCATAGGCCACCAGCCAGCGGCCGCCGACCTGCTGTTCCCGCGCCAGCACCACCGCCTCCCGGACCTCCGGATGGGCGGCGATCGCGGCCTCGATCTCCCCCAGCTCGATGCGCAGGCCCCGGATTTTGACCTGGTGGTCGATGCGGCCGAGGAACTCGAGCTCGCCCGCCGCCCGCCAGCGCACCAGATCCCCGCTGCGGTAGAGACGGGCCCCCGCGTCCCTGCGCGCGCACGGATCGCCGCTGAGCGGGTCAGGTACGAAGCGCTCGGCGGTCAGCGCCGGCCGCGCCAGGTAGCCGCGCGCCAGCAAGCCGCCGAGGTGAAGCTCACCGGCCACCCCGGCCGGCACCGGCCGCCCCCGGCGGTCGAGGACGTAGACCGCCCGGCCCGCGAGCGGCCGGCCGATCGGCACCCGGTGACCGCAGCCCGCCGCCGCCGGCGGGACCGCGAAGGCGGTGGCGGTGATCGTCGCTTCGGTGGGACCGTAGGCATTCACCAGGCGCACCCCGGAAAGCGGCCAGCGGCCGGCGGCGGCGGCCGGCATCACGTCGCCGCCGACCGAGACCAGGCGCAGGCAACCCGGGGGCTCGGCGGACTCCGCCAGCTCGTCCACC
>JAAEQC010000157.1 GCA_024231905.1 bacterium
AAGCTCCCGCACGATCCGCTTCTCCTCGGCCACCGCCAGCTTGACCGTGGCCCTGGTGGAGTAGCCGCACTGGTGTAGCAGGTTGGTCGAGAGCTTGTTGGCCCTACAGTGCTCGAGGGCGTCCAGGGCTTCCTGTGCCACGCCGGGCTGGGCCGGGTCCTTGCGTCGGGCCTTCTCGGTGTAGTAGGCGTCGTACTTGGCCCGGGCCTCGGGCGTGAGGTCGTCGGGCTCGAGCTCCAAGCCCCTCGTTGACGCGTTCGCGTGTTTCTCGCGGACTGCCTTTTTGAAGTTGGCCAGGTTGATACCTCGCCCGGTGATGCAGATTTTTTCCGGCAGCGGCTTGGGTGCAGACATGGTTCTCTCCTATACCGCCTCGACGAATCCGTCGTCCGTGAGCGGTCTCCACTCGCAGTGCCAGTGAAGGGCTCCGTCTGTGGGGTTGTTTGCATGATTCAGACGGATGAACGTGTCCGCGCCCTCCTTTGCCATCAGCGTGAACGCCGTCCAATACTCAGAGGTCCAATCCACCATCGCCGCCGTGCCAGACGGCTTGTAGCCCAGAGCGGTCGCCAGGCCAGCGAATTTGCCAATAAACGAGTTGATCGGAGCCGACGAGATATCGACCGCCGTGGTGATGTCCACTGCTGCGCCGTCATACGATTCGAGCTTTGAGGAACCCACATCGGCGTTCAGGGCCGTGGCCACATCGGCATACAGCCGAGTGATCACCACCGTCCCGGTCACCTTGAACAGGTTGTGCGATGTCCCACCCGTGCCGTCAAAGGTCAGGGTCTTGGTTGGGGCGTCGGCAAACACGAAATCCGACCACACGTTTGCCGCGTCCACATCCAGCCAGCGCCCGTCACCGCCGCCGGAAACGCACGACATGACCGTCCAGCCGGTCACACCAGTGGCGATGTAATATCCAGAGGTGCCACAGCCAACAGTGAAACACCGGTAGGCGCGGCCCACGTTCCCGTTGATGTGGAAGCCGTAGTTGGCCAGACCAGCACCGTAGGCGCCGCAGTGCAACAGCCCAGTCTTTTCGCCGGTGATGCTAAAGCACCAGCCGGTTGCCTTTACACCTGTAACCTTGATGTTCTCGCCGTCGAAGGTGTCCCCAGTGACCGACAGTCCGGTGGTCATCAATGCGCCGATGATGTTCGTGTTGTTGAGCCGACAACCCTCGCCGCTCACCAGGCAGCCGATGGTGTCGGCCGCTGGGGTCAGGGTCAGGGAGCCCTGCACCTTGACATGGTCTCCGGACACCGTGAGCACGGTGCCGGTCGCCGGGTCCAGGATCACACCCTCTGCGCAGTCCACGAAAATGCCATCCTTGGAAATGTCCAGCCCGACCTCGGTGTAGGTCCCGGCCTTGACGGTGATCGTGTCGCCGTTGGCTGCCAGGGTATGCGCCTGGGTGATCGTCTGCACGGCAGAGTCAGGGTGTGTGCCGCTGTTGTTGTTGTCGCCGCCCACGGCGTCCACATACCAGGTCTCACCGGGATACCGCTTGACGTGCCGCGTCCCAGCGCGAACTGCGCCAGCTTCATTGCGTGCCAATTCCATCTGCTAACCTCCGAACGTGCTGCGAATATAATAGGCGGCGTCCACCTGTGCGTCCGTCCCGGCCCCCAGAGTCCCGGCCTTGACTTGCAGCTGCCCGACCGGTGCGCCACCGCTCAGTCGGAACGTGAGCGGGACCAGGGCGTCGGAGTCGACTGCCAACTCGTCATATCCCGGCTGGAACTGGATATCGCTCACACCAGGCGTTGCGATGATCGCCGGGTACTCCTCGGTGCCGCCAGACTCGTGCTTCGTGGCCAGCCGGAATTGCAGGTCCTCGCTGTCGTTGATGTCAACGGTCCAGAACGTCTCCAGCAGGGAGATGTACAGCAGATCCAACTCGGGGCCAATGTCCACCCACCCCGCTGTGAAGTCCTGCGCCGCCGTGATCAGCGGCACCCCGGCATCGTCTCCCTTGGTCGGGAAATGGCTGACCTCGGCCATGCGCTTGAAGTTGCCGGGGTCGTCGGCGTAGCGGTCGGCCGCCTGCACCACCACCCCGAAAATGTCCGTGTTGGAGAACGTCGCACCGGTCACTGTGAGCCGGTCGTTGACCGCGTCCCACGAAAACGCGCCCGTGCTCAGCTCCGGGTTGTGGACGGTGACCACCCCGGCCGAGGACATCTGCAGGACCATGACGATCTGCGTGGCGTCGGTGATCGCCGGGTGTCCGGAGAAGTCCAGACCGGTGGCCGCCTGGTACACAGCCGTGAAGTGGTAGGGGCTCTTGTAGACGCCCGGCCCCTGGATGCTTGCCATCATGGCCAGCAGCTGCATGAACACAGGCGCATCGGCATCAGCCCCAGAAGGCTGCGCCTGACCGTCGGATCCCAGGTGCTGAGTCGACAGGACCACATCCGTTGCTGACCTGGCGGTATTGGCAGCCGAGAGCAGGGCCTCGATGGTGCCGTTGCTCAGACGCACGAACCCGGCCTGGGCGAGCGACGCAAGGGACTTGAGCGGGGCGCCCGTCTCGTCCAAGTGCTGCGTCGACAAAACAATGTCCGTCGTAGCTCTGGCTGTGTCGGCCGCAGAAAGCAAAGCGTTGACCACACCGTTTGTGATTTTGACCCAAATTGCTCCGGCCGCAGACCCGCCGGCCTTGCCACGTCGTTGCCAAATTCTCATGACGACAGCTCCTCAATCGCCAGCACTGCGCTGGCGCCAGTGGCGATTGCATGAACCGCATCTTTGGCCCAATCGTCTCCCTTTGACACATCGAGCTCTATTTCAATCGCACCACCGTTGGCATCGAGCCGGCGGCCCTGGCCAATAACTGCGGTGGCCCCCCAGTTGATCCAGACATCGTAGTCGTTTGATAGATTCTCGATGCGAAGACGGGCCCGCTTACCGTTGAGGGCCACAACCTCGGCCGATACTGCGGTCGCGGTCTTGGTGGAGATCACAGGTGCCGGAAGATCGCCTACAGCCATAATGGCCTCCTATTTGACCGGCGCCCGTTGCGCTCAGCCAGATCGTCTATGACGCGGGTGGCGATTTCTGGCCTGGGCCATTTGCTGGCGAACGGCCCGCAGCCGGCCAGCATATCTGGCTTGCTTGGAGCTTCCCCATGACTGCTCGAGCTCGATGATCAGATCGGTTGGATCGTCAAAAACGAACTCGCAGTCTTGGTTTCCGCGACCGCTCACCTCCACCCGCATTCCGAGTTCTGTTTTGCGGTGGTCGGCCACGTCCAAATAGTACGCGGCCATGTGCCAGTCCCGTGTACGTGTCGTGGACACGGGGACCGACCTAGCGCCCAGGGTTGCGCCGACGGGCGCGGGGTTTTTGCGCCTTCTTCTTGGCGGGTGCCTTTGCCGCCTTCGGCTTGGGCTCGGGCGGCGAAGAAGGCGCAGGGGATTCCTCTGCCGAAGGAGCACTTCTGGCCTCTTCGGCCTCGACGGCTGCCGCAGCAGCGGCGGCGGCAAGCTCTGACTTCGGAGCGGGCAGGTTGAGGTCCTGGGACATCGCTGCCGGGGCCTCGGTTGTTGGTGCAGTTGGGATGGGGGGCTTGGATGCCGCCATGACCTGCTCCAGCTGGTCGCTCTCCTCGAAGAGCTTGAGGCGCTGGGCCTCTTCCCGAGTGCAGACGTTGAAGGCCTTGGGGGAGTAGTCGTCACTCGAGTTGATGTGAATCGACTCGAGGTACTTCGCGCGCTCAGCAGCGAGGGCCGGCGGCTCCACATACCAGACACCAGCCTTGTACGTGAATCCCCATGGGGAGTTGTAGTCCTTTTTCGTCTGCCCCGCGGGCAGGTTGACCGGCTTCAACCGGACGTGATCTTTCAGTTCGGGGTTGGGCATCGGCTCCTCCAAAGATTAAGAGACTACGCCTTCGTAGTCAGCGCCGCAGTCGGCAGCGCGGGCTTGCCGTATCCGACGTTGGTTTGCACCTGAACGACGGCGGTGTCTGCGGAGCGGGTGATCAGGCACATGGCCAGATAGATCCAGTTCGCATGCCCCACACCAGCCGTGATCTGGGCCACGGTCGGGGCGACGGCACTGGCGGTGACGGCGGCGGCGGCCTTCACGGAGTCGATGGCGATGGTGCCGCCGGACTCAGCGAGCACGACGGCCGCGTAGCAGGACTTCCCCACGGCATCGAGCAGGTTGGACGATGCGTGGATGGCTTCGTCGGCCGAGGCAGCGATCACGCCGTCCACGGAGTTGACGAGCGCCTCGGCCGCCGAGACGTTGACACTCCACGTGGTGTTGCCTGACGCGCCGGTCAGCTGGGCAGAGGGGGTGGACGGGTCGGTGACCAAACCACCGTGGTAGACGCGACCAGAAAGCGCCACGTTCAGGGCGCCGGAGCTGGCGGCCAGCTGATTGGCGACATCGTCGGCGATCTCCCGAAGGGTGTCCGCCAAGGTGGGCGTGCCCGCGGCCCCACCGGGGGCGAGGTTCGCGCCGCCGCTACCAAAGGTCGTAGGAATCGCGGTCATGATAGCCCCCTTATTTCAGGATGCAGTTGAGAAGCAGGGCGGTGACGGCCGACAGATTCGTGGCCGCAGAGACCTCGGATACGGAATCGGACGAGACCACATACGCCATGAGCTTGTTGGTGCTGGGGTTCCACCAAAACCGATAGTCGGCGCGAGGCTGAGCCTCGACCAGTGCGATGGCGTACCCATCGGCGTTGGTCACGCCAACCAGCGACACCGCGTACCCACCGGTCGGGTAGCTGGCGTCGAGGTCGATGCTGATCAGCGCCTGGCGGTGGGGCTGGTTGCTTTCTGCCGCGACGCTCTGGGTCACGGAGTTCACGGTTACGGCCATGATTGCCTCCTCATAGTCCCTGGGCGCGGTTGCCCGCGCCCAGGGCGCTGCAGCCCGCTACGCGGCGAGCAGGTTGGTGATTTCGACCGCGCCATTCTCCTCGGCCCAGGCGATGCCGAACCGGAGACGGACGATCAGGTTCCAGACGCCGGCGTCGGCGTCGCGCTCGGGCTCCATCTGGATGTTCTTCCAGACGCCGACCGTGGCGTTCTTGGGGTGGCAGATGAGCCCGTGGCTGTAGTTGGATCCGCCGCCGAGATCCTCGGCGATCTTCGGGACGTCCATGACCGGCATCTGCTTGAAGCGCGGTCCAGGCCACTCGGTGATCTGCTTGTCGCCGAGCTCGGACTGCCGGTCCATGAACGCGTCGCCGTAGTCCTCCACGGGGTTCGCGCCAGCCCAGCAGCGCATCTCTTTCTTGCGAGCCCGGAACTCACTCGGCATGAGCTTCCAGGCCGACTTCATGATGTTCAGCGACAGGGTCACGCCACCGGCGTCCTTGGTGTGCGAGGTGGCGAGCTTGAAGAGCCCGTCCTGCACGGCGAGGGTCGGATCGGTGCTGGCCGTGTCGCCCTCGAAGATGACCCACTCCCAGTCGGAGTGGATCTTCTTGGACAGCATGCCCTGCACGCGGGACTTGAGCTTGGCCTCCTCGACGTTGTCCTCGAGGATCTCGTCGGGGATGCCGATCTTGGACTTGTACAGCTTCGCCGTGTACTCGACCTTGCCGGCCGTCGGCGCGCTGTGGTAGGCGCCCGGAAGGGCGGCGCCGGACACGCCCGGGAAGAGAACCGTCCCGTTGAAGTACAGGTTCGGCACCTTGTAGGTCGCCGCCGGAGTCGGAAAGACGTTCATGTCTTTCATGGCGACGCTCTCCTTGACGGTGAGCTCGACAAACTCCTTGGCATACGCCTGGTTCATCAGCCCGCCACCGCTGGACAGATCACTGTAGCCCCAGGCCGCTTTCTTCAGCCGGACTAGTTGGTCCTGATTCGGGGTCATGTCAATCACTCCTTTTCGCCGCGGGGGCGGTTACTGGTTGATGTCCTCGTAGGCGGTCCAGCCGCCATCCTCGGGCTGCGGGACGGGGGCCTCGATGGGGTTGGAATTGCCGTCGGGAATGTGGGTCGGGGCGGGCAGCGCCAGCGACTTGGAGATGGTGGCCATCTTCTCGCCGAGCGTCTTCTTCTCGTCGAGCGTGAGATCGCCCGAGAGAGCCTGGATCACGTCGGCGGCCTTGTTGACGATCACCATGCTGCCCTTGTTGATGCGCTGGCCCGCCTTCTGGACCACCGTGAGCTGGGCGTCAATGAGGTCGAACGGGTCGGCATGGGCGGACTTCGCCACGGGGGCATCCTTGCCCTTCTCGGCGTCGTCGTCCTCCTCGGCTGCCGCGGGGGCGGGCTCGCCGTCGGCGGCGGGCTCATCCTCTTTCTTCGGGGGCTCCTCGGCCTTCTGGCTCACGCTCGAGAGAACCTTCGAGATGCTCTTGAGGCTGTCGACGAGACCCTCGGGGGGGCTGGCACCTTCCGCCTGCATCTTCTCGAGGAGCTTCTCCACGTCCTCGGCGGCACCGGCCATCGCGTCGGCCTTGGTGACGACCACACCAGCGGAGTTCTTGATGCCCTCGGCACCGGGAATCATATCGGCAGTCTTCATAGCAGGGCCTCCCTCATCCTTGCGGATCAAAAAAGTGCGTTTATTCGCGCCCGCATCCACCAGGTGGACGGACTCGATTGCCATCCGGCGTAGCCGATAGATCCCATCCTTCTCTGCGGGATCTTCGGCCTTGCGGGCAGCGGTGGTGAAAAAGTTGCTGAAGGAGCTCATGCTGCTATCGCCTCGGGTCGCCGGAGTGCGCGACCGTCAACGCTCCACGCATTGAGTTCGCCAGCATCGATCCGCTGCCACAGGGCAGCGGAGAGAACAAGAGACCCGATGAGCCATGAGCCCGCCCGAACCATCTCGCCATCGATCTCCATGTCGGCCGGAGCGATGAAGTTGTGGATCGGGAGCATCTCAGCCTTGGTGGCCTCGCGCTCGTGCATGATGCCGAGGCTGGATCCCTGCTCGTACCAGTAAACGCAGGCATCCCACACTTCGTCTTCGGAGTAGATTTCGTCATGGGCATCGGGATCCAGTGGTGCGCCATCCTCGCCGTCGTTCGGCTCGAGCACGACGCTGAGAACGTAGTGCCTCTCCGCGTCGCGCTTGAGAATTTTGCAGAGTTTCTGGATCTCATGTGGTCGTGCCAGTGCTCGAATCTCTGAAACGGTGGCGGGTTTGACATGCACCCGCTCGAGTACCTTCGATGTATCCCATCCTATCGCGGCGGAATCATCGCTGTCAATCACCAATATTTCGCCAACTTCCAGGCGCAAAACATCGCCCTCTTCCGCGGCCACATCGGATGGGGAAGTGGATCCGACTGGTGTATATTTCCTCCCGCCAATCTCGAGCGTTTCTTTCATTCGCCCAGACTCGGATTCTGAAAGAGGGCCGACGGCGCACTGAAACGACACGGAGCTGTCGCCATCGGCTTTTTTTGCAACGACCAGCGCGTTGACGATCCGCGGAGTTTTCACCTCCGCCAGCGCGCCGCCCACCGCTTTCGCTTCAGCAGCAAATACGTTCACGCCAACCGCGCCGGGGATCTCACTCGCCCACTTGATCGCGGCCTTCAGCTTGTCCTCCGAGTGGACGATCCGAATCGGCGAAGGAGCGATAGTGGTCGTCGCTTTCGGGACCACCTGGTTCAGTATTTTCTGACGAGTCTCCCAGGGCTCATCAGAGTGATCCTTGCCCTCCCACATGAGGATGTCGCGCGCCATGAACACCGCTCCGATATCCGCCTCCACCACCTCGCCAACCAGGGCGGCACCGGCGCCCAGCTTAGCCGCATCCGCGGCGAGCCCGGGCATAGCCCCAGACTGATCTCCCTCGGCGCCAGCGACGGCAATGGTTGCGCCTCCGCCGGTGGATTGAACGACCGCCAGGCGCCCGTTCCATTTCGGGCCGACACCAAGGCCAGCAGCGAGGGCTTCCGCGGTGGCAAACCCCTCGAGCAGCTCATTCACTCCGGCGAAAGATTTGTCGTCCGGCGGGGTCGCTGCCTCGAGCGCCGACGACGCATCAATCGCCGCCTTCGCAATCCCGTCGCCCCGGCCACTCAGCACCTCAAGCATGTGGTCGGCCTCGACGCGGTCGAGGTCTTTCTCCTCCTCGCTCAGCTCGCTGTACGGAGTATCCATCTGCCGCTTCCAACGCTCGGCGTCCTCGGCCGAGATGGAGTCGCCGCGCTCGAAAAGGTGACGCATCCACCGCGACCAGGCCGAGTGAGCGTAGGCCGCGAGCTGCTCCCGAATGTCCTCTTTCGCCACCGCCGATTTCTCAGCCGACACCGGTAGCTCAAACGGCAGCTCTTTCGCCTGGAATCCTCCGGAGGTCGCGTGGCCGCCGCCACCGTTGGACGCGCACACCGCGCCAACATCGACTCCGTCCTTCAGCGCGTACATCGAGATGTTCCACTGGTTGCGCGGAGAGAAACAGAACGAGATCGCCGCGTCCTTGTCTTCCGCCACCGACTTGAACTGAGCGCCGCCTGGGAGGGATGTGCACGCCGCGACGCACTTCAGGTCGGCGAAATCCACGTCGAAGGCGGCGAACCGGATCGATCCTGCGCTGAACTCCTTCAGCCACTCGCCGATGGCCTTTCCTTGCTCGATGAGCTCGTCGAAGGATTCCTTGTCTTTTCCAAGCCACTCCTTCCACCAGTCGCTGGTGGGATCGTTGGCCTCGGCGATGGCCTCCATAGCGTGGTGGACCGGCAGAACGCTTGGATCCGAGTGGTCCCAGACGTCGTATCTCCCGGCGAGCCGGATCACCTCAGGGGTCGGCGAATCCGGGTTGAGGAACTTCCACGTCAGCTCGCAGCCGGCCTGGCCGATCTCGCGGAGACCATCCGCCTCAAACCCAGCCTTGTCCGCTGCCTCGAGGGCGGTGACGTGATGGTCGATCCAGATGAGCTTGGCGCCCTCCTTTTCCACCTCCGTCTTCAGCTTCACCATCTCGTCGAACGGCTGCATCCCGTAGTCGACCATGAAGACCTGTTCACGGCCCTTGATGGACTCCCAGTCGAACTCTTGCCCGTAGTTGATGCTGACCAGCTCGGCCTCGGGGTGGGCCTTCAGGACGACCGCGGCAGAGGCGACGCCGTCGAGATCACCGTGGTAGAGGCAGAGCACCGCGGCAGGCGCGGACTCCTTCTCAACCAGGCTCGGGGTCAGTTTTTTTTTTTCGTCCTCGACCTGGTCGGGGGAAGGCTCAGGCTCCGGGGCAGGCTCAGGGTCGCCCTTGCCCGGCAGTTCGTAGTTGTAGGCGATGATCTGCTTGAGGACGTCATCACCTGCCACGCCGCGCATCGTTCGGATCGACCGGCGGGTGTCCACCTTCACCACCGTGAACTCCGAGTCCTTCAACATCTTGGGCAGGTCGCCGCGCACACCGTAGGTGACGATCCACTTCCCCTGCAGCTCCTGCAGCATCTTGAAGAAACGCGCCTCGTCGAACCCAGCCTCACCGACATTGGTGTTGTATCCGGCGTATGGCGGATCCATGAAATGGAAAGTGTCGGGCCCATCGAACTTCCGGCAAACATCCTCGTAGTCTCCATGGAAGGCGCGGACGCCAGCCACCCGGGGGACGTTCTTCTCAAGCTTCCGCGGCATCGTGAGGACTCGCCCCTGCATGCCCGGTGAGAAGGATTTGCCGCGCATCGCGCCATAGGCAAACCGCGAGAGGTAGAAGAACCGATGCAGCTTGACCACGTCGTCCCCGCCGCCTCCCTCTTTTTTCATCCGCATGAACGTGTCGCGGTCGCCGGTCCAGTTCATCCCACAAAGGCGCTTGAGATCCGTCTCGGAGATCTTCGACATCATCCGCCAGGCCTCCGCCACCTCCTCGTCGTAATCGTTGACCACCTCGACCGGCGCTTTTTCCTTTGCGAAGAGCACCGCGCCCGAGCCGATGAAGGGCTCAACGTAGACCTTGTGCACGGGCATCATCTCGACCAACCGCTTCGCCAGCGCCGCCTTGCCGGCTGGGTAGGCCCACAACCCCTTGAAGATGCGCAGCGACTCGTCGACATCCAAACCCCGGCGGTCGTACTCGGACTTGACGATCATCGCCAACTCCTCCGCGCCATCGACCTCCGGGTTCGCGTCGAGCAGGCGAGCGACCGCGCCGAGGTCGGCGGAGCTCAATTCCGAGACCGCGGCCTCGTCCGGGGCCTCGACATCTGCTTTTTTGATCCGAGTCGGAACATCAAGCCCCTTCACCACCACCGACTCCTCCCATTCATCGACCAAGGCCAATGGATGGAACCACACCGGCGAAGGAGAGGCGGAGAAGGTTTGGGCCATGTAGGGGTCGAGCTTGTCGCCCAGCTTCGACACCGCGACCTCTCCAGACGCGAAGCGCACCCCCTTGCGGAGCCTGACTTCGGCGTGAGCGTGCGGTTCCGCTCCAGCGTCCACCTCGCCGTCTGCCAGCAGCATGTCCGCGCCGGCCATCTCTCCCAGGTCGCGGTCCGCGAGGACTCCAACGATCTGGTCGGTGGCCAGGCGGTGGACCAGGTAGTGAGGGTCGAGAGACTTCAGAATTTTCATGCTTCACCTGCCGTTTGGTTGTCGTCGGGATCTGCCCACATTCCATCCCGTGGCTCGTATTCGTCGCCGTCGATCCATTGGATCAGCGCGGTCTTGAGGGCGTCGCCAATCTGCTCGAGCGCGAAGCGGCGCTCCTTGCGCCAGCGCAGCGCGAGGTTGACGCAGTACTTCGCCCGGCGGTCGTACTCGCTGAGGGATATCTTGCCCTCAGTGTAGATCTTCTGCTTCCGGAGCTCGGCCGAGCGCATCACGGCGCGGTGGACCGCGTTCTCGATACAGGCAATCTCGCCCGTGCTGATCAGGTGTGATATTCCGGGTTGGATGATGTTAGCCATTTTACTCCTCTTTAAGGGTCTCGAGCTGCTCGATGAGCTCAGACGGGTCGTCCTGAAGCATCAGGAGGACATGGGCGTCCTCGGGAGAGAGGCCACCTGTTTTTATCTTCCCGGCAGCGTATTCAATCGCCCCAGGAATGTCATTTCTTTTTAGGTCGATGAGGGCTGTCATTTAAGTGTCTCTTTTGCCGTGGACAGCATCTCTTTGTGCATGCTGGCCCGCATTTTCTTGCTCAGTTTTTTGGTCTGGGCAGCGGTCAAATTATTCTCTGTAGCGACCGTCGCGGTCAACTCGTCGGAAAGAGCGTCAGAGAAAACCTCTAACCATTTTTCTCCGGTCTTTGTTGCGTTGGCCTCGGCAACGTATCCGGCTCTCATCTGAATTGACGCGCGGCCGAGAGACTCTTCTAGCTTGCGAATTGCAGCAGGGCGGCTGGTTATCCCAATGGCGTCGAGAACACCCGTCTGAACCCGCCGCATCGTCATGACCGTGTTGGTGATGTACCTGCTGTAAGCGCCGGCGTATTTTACCATCTCCATTCTAAACCCAAGTTTCGGTCCGAATCGATTGAGAACTATATGGCGCGCAGCCGCTTCAGTGCTGGTCTCTTCTGCAAAAACGCCGACGCCCCTATACGCCGACGATTTCATTGGGGAGGCGCCGTGGACCGCTTCATGAACAAGGCTGTTAAATCCGTTCAGGTATCGCTGGGCATCGCCGTGGCCTATCTCTGCGTTCGCCATGAATTGGCCTGCCTCGCGGTGGGCGCGGGCGTCAAGGCCAATCTGTCCCCGCCATGTATGGACGCCTCTTGCTCCGGCTCTCTTTAGGTCGGAGTTGTACATCAGTTTTTCTGGTCTGTTCCACGCATGGTCGTACGGGACCACTCCTTCTTCGTGCAGCAGCGCAGCCATCTGCTCGCGGACCTCCGCTTGGTCTTCCGCCTTGAGGGCTTGGGCCAGCTTGCCGTTGTCGTACTTCGTCTTCGATGGATCGAACTGACCGATGCCATGATTCGGCGTTGCCGGTTTTGGCGCGGCGGGTTTTGGCCGCGCGGCGGGTTTGGGCTTTGGTGTGGCTGGCCGCGCCAGCGTCGCACCGAGCACCGGGATAGCCGTGGAGCGACAACCGCCATGCGCAGGTGGCGGGGAGAACCCATTTCCCTGGAGACCCTTCACGCTTTTTGCGTTGGAGTACTTCCCGATCTCGTCGCGCTGGCCGCGCCCTGATTTCTCCACCACCGCAACACGCTGGAGGCCGCCGGCCTGCTGCATGAAGATGCCGGTCTTGCCGCCGTGGGATCCACCCTGGATTTTCTTCTCGTAGAACCACGGCATCGTGTGCTTGATGTCGGTCGGATCCTCAAGGGCGTCTGCGGCGGCGTATCTCTCGAGCGATGCATCGACAGAGAACTGCTTGCCGTCCAGCCACCGGCAGATTTCAGTGGTGGCCTCGTCCAGCACCGACGACCACTCGTAGACCTGGATCCCGGCATCCTGCATCGACCGCAAGCTCGAGTACTCCCGGGCCCGGGTTTGGACGGTGCTGGCGACCATGCGGAAGTAGGCTTCGGTTTGCGCCTCGGCGGCATCGCTCAGGCGCCGGTGCAGTTCCTTACCGATCACCCTGGAGCTCTCGCCCTTGTTGATCCCGGTCTGGATGATGTCGCGGGCCTGGGAACTCAGGCTCTCGGACATCTGCCCGCTGGCGAAGTTCCGGATGTAGTGAGCGTTGGTCGCAGCGGCCCGGGTGACCGCAGCCTTGTCCTTCAGCTCGATGGCGCGGTCGACCCGCAGGTTGTGCTTCTTGACGAACGATGAGCGCGCCGATGTGGCCATGCCGACCGCGGTCTTCGCCAGCCCGGGCCCGACGGATCGATAGACCGCCGCTGCAGAGGCGTCGAGCTTTTTTGCGAGCCGGGTGCTGAACCCGTGCACCTGCCGCGGGGTGGCGGACGCCCAGTCGATCCGCGAGGAGGTGATGGCCTTCTCGACGGTCTTTTTGAACGCCGGCACTGCCTCCCTATTAAGGTCGCGCGCGAGCGCGTCCACGAGGGCGTCAAACTCCCGTGGGTCGTACGGGTCTGAATCCTTGGCTTTGACGAGGCGGGCCACCGAGCCCGCGGCCTTGGTAGCCCGCGCGAGCAGCTCGGCCTTCGACATCGTTTCGAAGGAGGCGATGGACCGAATCACCTGCGTGGACCCGTCAACCTCGACGAGCTCGCCGAGGATCACTTTGCGGCGGGTTTTGCGAGCGACTCGTGCGGCAGCACGCCTCGCGGTGTCCACTAGCCTGGCGGACATCCGAAACGTCTGCCAGGCGCCGTGTGAGGCGCGGTGGAGCAGGATGTAGCCCTGGGCCTTCGCACCGCGACGAAGGCGCACGTTGGCTAGCGAGGGGCCGACGTAGCCGACACTCGGGCCGCGCTGGACGAGGACCGCCCGGCTTGGAAGCTCAAGGAGTTCCATCGTCCTCCGGCATCTGCGCCATCATCTCGGCTGCCCGAGCAGCCCCAAGCACCGCCTCCATCTTGAGGATCTGTTTGGAGATGGCTTCCGGGCTGCCAGGAGGTGATTCGGGTTCCTCTTCTGACGCAGGCTCACCTGCCGGCCTGACTGTCTCCGGGGTTTTGAGAGCCGGTGGTTGGTGACCGGCGGAGATCATCTGCTGGGTGATGTGCTGCCAGTCGCTCGCCGCGCTCGGGAGGTCGACGCCCAGGAGCTGCTCAGCGAGCGGCCGAAGCTCCGCAGGGGTGACGACGCCCTCGTGCACGAATGCCCGGGCGATGTTGGAGATGGACTCCGGGTCGCGCTTCCGGCTGCCGAGGGATTTGAATCGCCAGAATCGGATCCCCCAGTTCTCCACCAGGGTGGTGTTGATGAGGTCGTCGAATGCCTGGCGCTCCGGGGCGAACACTTGGTCCTCGGCGAATTCCAGAGCGGCCTGGGCCACCGCCTTGTTGAGATCTTTGACCTTCCCTCGGAGAAGAGACGGCAGCCGGAAGCTCTCACCCACCTGGTCGGATGTCATCTCGATGTACTGCGAGAAGGTGAGGTCGTCCTGCTGGGCCTGGCGCAGGGAGACCCACTCGATCTGAACCCGGCCAGATCCAGGGAGGATTGCATTCTCCCTCGGGGTGGTAGCCTCGACCAGAGCGATCTTCTGCCTGGCAGCTCCCTCGCCCGCGTCGAAGAAAGTCCCAAGGCTCCCCTTCGAGGACTGGCCCACTCGTCCATCCGACACCAGCAGCAGCCCCTGGGGGATGGCTGAGTTCGAGAGATACTTGGCGTTGTCCTCGGACGCCTCTCTGCTCCCGACGATGTTCGGCACCAGGCCGTGCCACCGCGGTTGTGGATAGGCTCCCTCTGGGTAGTATGCCCCAAACCACAGGATCTCCGTGGCGACCGGCGGTTGCTCACCGGCCGGCGTAGCGGCGGCTGATTTCAGCTCAGCAATGGTTTTGTATGCCTCGCCGGTCTTCGCCGACACGAACCGCGGATCACCGAACCATTTGAAGTAGGTGAATGTGCCGGTCGCGTCTTGCTGGATCACCCGGCGGAAGCGGCGGTCGACCGTGACCTTCTCTCGGCTAACATCGCTGGTGTTGACCCACTCTTCGACCTCGGTGGTCTCGTCGTCGACCACCGTGAGCCGGAGGGTCCGGCTGGGGACATGCTTCGCCCGGACGATCTGCCTGGCCTCATTCCGGATGATCTCCCACGCCCCCCAACCAATGACCTCACGGTCACGGCGCTGCTGCTGGCGGAGCTCAGAGAAAGTGCTCTCATAGCAGAGAGCCTTGATGCGCAGCTTGAGCAGGGCCTTTTCGAGCTTCGCCTCGCGGCGCCACTCCTTCATCGTCTCGGCGACCTCTTCCTCGGTCGGCATCTCCGCCGAAGGGGAAGCAGACCGACGCTCCAAGAACATCGCTGTCGCAACCTGCTCCGCGGCGTCATCGGCATCGAGGTCGAGCACCGCCTCTGGCGACCATCCGCGCGCATCGATGTTTGCCACCATCGAGTCGACGCACTGCTGGAGGGTATCAGAAACAGAATAGAGCAAGAGAAGGCGGTCGACGTCTAGCGGTGGATCGAGAGGGAATGACAATCCCCACTGAACCTCGTCGGCGTCCTCGCGCGCGCGGCCAAAGTCAACATCTATTTTCGGCGCAGCTTTAATTACCGTTACATCGAGTTCCGGCGCTGCGGGCGGAGCGGGTGTGGTCTGGACCATGTATTCGGGCCTCCGGGTTGGGCCTCCGCCGCGGTCCGCGCGCTTTTAGCGGGCGGCGGCGGGCGGCAGCGGCGGACATCTCCACTATCTTTGTTTTTTCTCTCTGCGTCAATGACCGCGTTACGTTTGAGTAATCCCGGGCCCGGCGAGAAAAAATCGCACACTCGGAGATTATCCTATTGCAATCATCGCACAGGCGGTTATAAATAGACTCGTGAGCAACACGAAAAACAAACCCAGCGCAGCCCCGGAGGCCACCATGAGCACCAACAACACCAACGTCGCCCGCAAGGCCAACGCCAATGCCCGCCACGCCGAGCTCATGGACGAGACAGAATCCCAGCTCCTCCGAATCGCCCAGGGCCTCGAGAGCCACCGCTCGGGCTGGAACAAAAACTGGGCGGACGTCGGCGACCTTGCCCACTTGGTCGAGCAGCTCACCGACGCCGCCAACTTCATCAACGGAACGGACGAGGACTAAACGATGACCACCACCGACGCTAAAATCACCATGACCACCACCGAGCACGCCTGGGTTTGGGATAGCTTGAAAGCCACCGTCGACAACTACGCCACGGCCTCCGACGAGATGAGCGAGAGGTTCGACCTCAACCCCCGCAACGCCTTTTTCGCTATCGAGCGCGTCGGCTCTTTTGTAAAGACCGCCTGGGAGGCCGAGAACGCCGAGAGGATCATCCGCGGCACCGAGGGGGTCATGAAGAGCAAGAATCTCCCCGCCGAGGCGGCCCTTGAGGCAGCCCTCGAGTGGGCGGTAGAGCAGGTCAAAGACGCGCTCCTGAACAACCGGTTCGCCGCCAGCAGCACCTGCCCGGCGACGAACATGGTCGGCCACTACAAGGCGGAGGCCGCCACCCAATGGCTGCAGGGGATCGGGAGCTACACCCGGGTGCTCGCCAGCGCGAAGAAGGCCGAGTAGGAAACCAAGAAAAAAGCCCGGGCCGGCGCCCGGGCCGGAGGATGCCATGAACGACTGCATCGACCGCCGAACCGGATCCGCCGAGGCCTTCCTCTGCGACGACGCCAACCAAGCCTACCGGCGAGCTCACGACGAGGCGAGCTGGCGGCGGGCCCACGAGGCAGCCATGCGGGTGGTGTCCCATCTCACCGACCAGCGGAAGCACGCCCGAGCCGTCGAGTGGCGCGAGCAGGCCATGACCGCTTACTGGAACGCAAAGCGCGCGGCGAGGGCCGCCGCCAACAAGGAGCAACCCCATGTCTAGAATTTCAATGACGATAGCCTGCGCCAGCGCGCTCGAGGAGGCCTGCTGGATAACAAGGTCCAGCTGCACCGGCGACCTCCTCTCCGCCGCCCTGGACGGCAACCAGGCCGCCCTGGAGGCCATCGCAGATGAGTGGCCAGCGGACACCGCGGGCGAGCGCACCGACTTCGTCTATGTCCGGGCCGAGGTGCTCGAGCGGCTGGCGGAGGTTGCCCACGACGCCCCCGAGCAACCCCGCCGCCGGGGCCCGAAAGGCGCCGGAGTGGACGGGATTTCGGAGCTTCTCCGCCGCCACAGCGGCCTCTGACCACGAGAAAGATCTGCTCCAACCCCCCGTAAACTCCGCACAACCAGATTTATCTTCGCACACCCTGACCTTTTTCTATTGCAATCATCGCACATTGGTTTATAAAACAATCATGAACGCAGCCAAAAACACCAACCAAACGGAGCGCAACATGGCCACAAAGAAAACCAACGGAACCAAGAATAGCGAGATTCTTCTCAATGAAAACTGGACCCTGAAGATCACACAATACAACAGCACCGATGACGGCCGACTCGTCGCTGAGGGCATCTTGAAAGGGAAAGGAAAGGAGATCCGGGCGACCGGTTTTGCGCACACAAACCGAGCCAAGGCGGCTGAGTCCCTGGTCATTCTTTCGCGGGCCGCCATCGAGAGCGACCCCTGGATCAGCAGCCTGTAGCCAGCGCCCGGGCGCGGAGGACGCCCGCCGGCTCGACACCGGCGCCCGGGATCACCAAAACCCAAAAGGAGAAATCCATGAGCCTCTTCGACCAGATCACCGTCAACGTCTACACCGGCGCCATCTCCTACCCAAAGCTCGAGGGCTTCGAGCTGGACATGGAGGAGGTCTACCGGGTGGCCCGGCTCATGGGCGACCACTGCTCCGCGGAGATGGCTTTCAAGCACGCCATCCACCAGCAGCTCGCGGCCTTCCGCGGCCTGGCCACCCTGCGGGCAAAGGCCGGCTGAGAAAAAGAATCAGATTAAGGGCTTGCAATCATCGCACATTGGTTTATATTTAGATCATGAACGCAGCCAAAAACACCAACCGAACGGAGCGCAGCATGGCCACAAAGAAAACCAACGGAACCAACAACGCCCGCATCCGCCACACCGAGCTCCGGAAAGAGATTGAGACCCAGATCAGCCGGATCCAGGGCTGCCTCAACGCCAACCCCGGCGCGGACTGGGCGGACGTCGGCGACCTGGCGCAGGTACTCGAGGACGTAAAAAACGCGGCCAACTTCATCAACGGCACCAACGACGAGGACTAGGAGAGCACCATGACCACCACCAAGACAAAATGGAAACGCAACACCAAGGGCGAGTACGCATCGAGCGACGGGCGGTGGATTATCCGGCAGCCCGGACCGAATTGGGCCTGGCGCCTGCTCCGGGTCGGCGACAGGGACGGGAAGATCATCGCCGCCGACAGGTGCCTGGCCGAGGTAAAGCGCCGCGCTGAGAAAATCCAGCTGACCTAGCCAGCCGCCGGGCGCGGAGGACGCCCGCCGGCTCGACACCGGCGCCCGGGATCACGAAACCCAAAAGGAGAACAGAAATGGATACCAAGAACCTGGCAAGACAATCTGACGAGCACAACGTTGCCGCCCTCGAGGCCCTCGGCAAGAACGAGTTCACCCTGGCAAAGCATCACAGCGAGGCTGCCTGCGCGCTTAGCAGGCTCGTCCTTTTTCTCGACAACAACCCCTACTACGATCCCGTAACCGGCGAGATATCCGAGACCGCCAACCGCTAAGGAGAGCACCATGAACCGGACAAAAAAAGAAGCCAAGACCTACCGCGCGGACCTCAACAAGAGCCTGCTCCACCACATTCGCCGGGCGCAGGCCCTGGGTCAAAGGATCGACGGCGCTGGCGCCTCGCTGGCCAAGGCGACGGCTGCCGAGGACTGGGATCGCTGCCGCGAGCTCAGCCGGGAGATCCAAAGCGACGCGGTCAGCCACCGAGTCGACACGGCAAACATCATCACCGCCGAACGCAAGCTCGCGGAGTTGGACCGCGAAGAGGCGGCGGAGCGGGTGGCGGAGGCGGCGCGATGAGCACCAACGACCTCCAAAAGCGCTGGGACAACGCCCGCACCGACCCGAAGCACTCCGCCGCCCTCGAGGCCGGCGACCGCGCCGAGGCCCAGGCCGCCATCGCGGCCGAGGAGAAGATGGCAGCCAAAGAGGCCGCCCGCCGACGGGCGGAAACTATCATCGAGCAGCTCGGCGGCCTGGGCCGCCTGCAGGCCATGACCGGAGCCAAGGGCTTCGCCTACGACGAGCACAACCTCTCCTTCAAATTCCCCAACCGCCGGGGGCCCAACTACTGCAAAGTCACCCTCGAGATTGACGACACCTACACGATGCTCTTCGGGCGGATCCGGAAGAACATCCTCACGCAGCGCCGACAGCTGGTTGGCGTCTACGGCGAAGACTTGATCCCCGCATTTGAAGACAAAACCGGCCTGCGCCTGAGCCTCTGAGGAAAAGACCATGAGAGCCAAAGACCCTGAAACCGGCGAGACCCACGACGTCAACCTCGACTACGATCTGCTCGAGCAGATGCAGGACCACCTAGCCAACACCCCGCCCGATCAAATGAACCGCAATCGGATTCTGAAAGCGGGCATAAAAGTGCATGTGGATGGCGGATGCCCCTTTGATTTCAATCCTCGAGACGGAGCGTACCTCGAGCTGGTCGTCGCGCACTTCTTGGGCTGGAGTCTTTGCGCTTGGTGTGGGGAAAAGCTGGAGTCGGAGAAAGGCTCTGCAGGGATATCCCACGGGGTCTGCGCGGACTGCGAGGCCAAGATGGAAGTCAACGCCGACGCGCTTTTCGATTCAGAAGCCCGGGATAAGGCTGAGTAGGGCGTCCGTCATCACCATCAAGCTTTCCTGCTTCCGCAGGAAGCCAGACATCAACCCGCCCCTCCTCACCGCTTTCGCGCTGCTCCCTGACATCATCACGCGCACCACATCTGGCCACCGTTTCTGAACGATCCGAAGGAATGCCGCACCATCCATTACTGGCATGTGGAAGTCGGTCACGACCAGCTGCACAGGGTCGCGCGCGAGGATCTTGATGGCCGCCGCTGCACTCGGCACCGCGACCGAGCGGCAGAGCTCAGACGCCTGAAGGTGAGCACGAAGACCATCGCGGAAGTCTCGGTCGTCGTCGACCACCAGCACCAGCGGTCGGAGCAACCCTTCGAGCGTATCGCTCGCACGGCTCTTGAGCTGGGTCATCCTGCGCGTCTCGCGAATCTCCTTGACCGCGTTCGGGGCGAGCGCCGACAGCAGATTTATTTTCCCTGTTACGCTGTGCTCCACTTTATCCTCCGTGCTTCGACAGAAGGTCTTTTATGAGACCCTCGAGGCGCCCATCAGCCTCGCGGCGAAGTTGGTCGACTTCCTTGCGCGAGGTTTCCAGGCTATTAAAAAGCTCCTTGCTCAAAAACCTGGCGTCGCATTCGGAGACCCGAGCCTTTAGCTCGGCGGCCAGTGAAGCTTGCGCTTTTTTGATTTCGGCGAGGGCCTTGGAGTGGACTGTTTTCATCTCGGTGATCACCGCAGCGTTGCGCGCGAGTTCGCGCTTGACGATGAATCCGACCAGACCAAAGATGACCGTCGTTGCCACTGAAACTGCTATGGGGATCCAAGGGGACATGGGTTATCCAATCAGGGTGACAGACATACAGTCGTCGGCCCGGGCCGGCCGAGCGACCAGGCTCATCCCGGCGTTGACTCCGTCCGGGCCGACCTCGATGGAACATGGGTGTTTGATTGCGCAGTAGCGAGCCAGGTGGGCGAAGGCGTCCGCGATGTCCTTGGTGGGGTATGTCCCCCACTCGAGCAGCTCGGAGAGCAGGTCGCCGCGCATGATGCCCGCCAGCCCGGCCGTCGGGTTGAGTTCGGGAGCGAACGTGATCTGGCCGTTGGCAAGGCGCGGCGTCGTCGACTCCAGGCGCTCGTCTTTCGAGTGGCCCCCCTTGGTCTTTGTGGGCATCCCAAAGAGAGGGATCGACGTGTTCTCAATGAGCTCCTCGATCAGCGAAATGCCGCCGCCGCCGCGCTCAATGATAACCAGGGAAAACTGGTGCTCGATATAGAGATCGATGATCAGCTTCACCCGGGCGGGGAACTTCTCCTTGACATGGAATGCGTCCCAGATCCGAAGGTGCCCGTTCTCTGGGTTCACGGCGCCGATGACGATGCCAGTCCACGCGGCCTGCTGGCCCTGGGACTCGGCGGTGTCCACGCTCATATACCAGATCCAATCGTCGCCGGGCTCCTCGGTGTACTCGCGGATCCACTTCGGGTCGATCTTCAGCTCACCCTCGGACATCGGCTTGTTGGAAAAACCGCGAGCGAACTTCCGCGGGCCCAGCTCCCGACGCCTGCGGATCAGGTTTCGAGTCGTCCAGGGGCCGCATTGGCACCGTGGTCCATTCACCGCGGACTCAGGCTCTGGGTCCGGTTTGATCTCCGGCGTGCGCTCGGGCTCTGGCTCGGGATCCGGCGCTGCCTCATCCTCGGCCTCTGGCTTGGCACCTTCATCCACCTCGACCTCCATCGGGTCGTCCGGTGAGGTATCCGTCGGCACCAGGTGGATTTTGCACCGGGGATCCCATCCCCAGAGAGGGTAGGTGGCGGAGTGCTCGCGGCCATCCGGAACCCGAACAAAGCACCCCATCTCCTTGGTGATCTCGTACCACGCCACCGCCCACTCGCTGTTGGCCATGAGATCGTGGGTCAAGGCGGCCTGGTGCCAGAGCGTGGCGATGTACCAGATCTGCCCTCCGTCGCCGCCGAGGAGGTTCACCCAGTCATCCCAGGCGTCCTTGATCTGCTGGCGGACCTTCGGGAGGGTGATCGAGTTGCGGCGGTCGACGACGTCGTCCGCCAGGAGGATGGTGGCGCGGTCGCCGGAGGCGCTGCTCGTGATACCCAGGGCCTCGATGGACGGGTCGGCCATGCGCGCGCTGCGCTGAACCGTGACCTGGTGCTTGTTGGCCTCGGATGCCTCCTCCAATCTCATGTGCGGGAAGACGTCGTGGAGGCGCTTGTTGTCCCGCATGTGAGCCCGGATCATCGAGAGGCGTTTCACCGCCTTGGCGTCCGACTGCGAGATGATCTTGATCAGGTGGTTCGCGTCGCTTCCGAGCTCATAAAGGGCCCGGGCGATGCACTGACTGGTTTTTCCGTGTGACCGCGGGGCAATAATCAGGAGCCGCGAGTGGATCGTCATCAGCGCCTGCCATTGCTTGTGCATCCACCCTTGCACGAATGGCCGCTGCTCCTTGGTTTTTTTGTTGTAGTGCTCGAAGCAGTATTCGATGAAGGCGTTGACGTCGCGGCGGGCCTCTTCGATGTGCTCGTTTTTACGAGCGAGCGCGTCCGCAAAGTATGGCGCGGGCGCCGTCGGAACAGAGATGTCCGATTTGCCGTGGAGGCGGCTGGATCGAGCCCGGGGCATTTGCTGAGGATATCACGTTTTCTGGGACGCTGGATAGCCACTCCTCTGCCACTCGCTGAACAGAGGTCCAGCCAATGGCGCCCTGAAGCACGGGGATCGCCGCCACCGCGACCAAGGCGGCACCACGGGCCCGGTGTCCGGCCACCGTGTGGGCCACGGCGGCGGTCAATGCGGAGCGTATATGGTCGGCGGGGGTCACTTTGTGTCCGGGGCCAGGGCGCCGTACAGCGCCTCTGGTAGCTCTATCACATCGAATCCCGCCGCCCGGATGGCCTCCCACAGCGAACCGTTGGCCGCGTCGTGGCCTTCTGCCAGCTCCGTGAACGCCTGGGCCGCCTCTGCCGACCAGGGCCCGTGTTGGCCAACGAGGGCCCCGCCGAGGGGCTTGCCTTCCGCCAGCATCTGCAGGATGGTGGCGAGGCGGGTTTTGGTGGCCGCAAGGCGGGCCTCCAGCTTCTCTAGCTCAGCCAGCTCATCAGCTGCCGCGGTTGGCTCAGGCGCTTGCTCATCTGCCATCTTCTTCCTCCAAACGCTCCACGGAGACCAGCTCCGCGTTGCCGTTGTGCGCGTCCGCCAGGGCGCGCTTTGCGAGCTCAATCACTCGCTCTCTCGACTGCCCGGACCGGATCCAGGTGAATTCCAGGGATCCAACCGAGTAGACAATCCTGAACTGGTAAAAAGACATCGCTCGAGTATGAGATGGGGACGGATGCTGTCAACCGTCATGAACGACGGCCTCCCACCCGCACCCGCAGCATTTCGCCGCCGTGGTCCAGCCGGCGCGGCCGACCTGGAACCTGTCGCCGCCGCATTGCCTGCAGACCAGCTTCTCGAGTGGTTTCGGGCCGCGGGTTTTTTCGTCGTAGGACGCGATGTGAAACGTGTGGTCGGCCACGTATTTCATCCACCGAGCATCGCGCTCGAGATCGGTGTCATCGTCGTCGCAGCCTGGATCATCGAACTCTGGCTCAGCAATGAACTGGCCGCGGGGATGCCAGGCGTGCGCGTGGTAGTCGTTGCAGCGGTGGCACTTCATTTCGTGCCCAACACCTCTGCCATCTGCGCCCGAGCTTCCGCGCGAGTCAGTTGGCGGCGGCGCACCGCCAGGCGGAAGACATCCATCGCCAGCGCCAGCATGTCGGCGCCGGGGATCTTGTGCTTGGCGATCACCTTGGCGATGGCGTCCATGTAGGAGTGCCCGCCGCTCACTTTATTGAGCGCCCGGCGCACCATGATCCGGCGGCGATGACGGGGGATTGTTAGCTTGGATTTTCTAGTCGTCGTGACCGTCTTGCTCTGCATCTCTTCTCTCCTTCTCGATGGCGTCGCGCTCGGACTGCGGGACGCTCGGGTGGTTCGGGTCTAGTGCTTTGTTTTTGTGGTGCTCAAGGACGATGCCGCCCTGCTCGACAATGATGTCGACGCAACCTGGATCGCCGTTGCTCGATGAACGAACCCGGATCGCCGGCGGCGCATGTTGCTCCTGCTCTTGCTCGTCCTCGGAGTGCGGCGGCTCCGCGCGCCCGGTGAGTTCGTAGAGAGCGTCAGTCAGGCCAGCGAGGTCGAATTGCTTCGAGCAACACCCGAAGTCGCCCTCGCAGCCCGGGGTGCGAAGGACCCAGCCCGAGACTCGTAGTTCGTCGGGAGCGCGCCCGTGCTCCTCCCAGAAGTCCAAGAAGCGGGTGATCTCAGAGTCGATGCTCATCTAGTGCTCCGTTCCCTCGTCGATATCGACTCGGCCGACAAACCGATCTCCGTCCGGAGTCGTTATCAACTGGTGGGTGGTGACCCGGACCTTGCCTTCGCCCCGCTCCACCTTGGTGATCTGCTCTATCTCCGTCCCTTCGGGCGGGGTTTGCCAGTAGTCTTCGTTGCTGCTCATTCGTCTTTCCTTTCGGGTGGCTCGTATTGGATCGCGTAGTGCTCCGGAACGCCGTTCTTCCAGGTGACCGCCCAGAAGGCCCGGGAGCCTGCCCGGACTCGCTGAAGGTTGGTCTTCGTCACGGTCGCCCGGACTACCCGACCAGCGACCGAATACACCGTGGCTATGTTCCACCCCTTCGTATCCAGGTAGACCTGACCCGGGCGAACAACGAGCGGCCTTTTCACCGTCGCCCCCAGATGCGGCGGTGGAAAAGACTGAGAGCGGCGCTGGTGGTTGCCCGGGCGGCGGATCCCTCGAGGACGAGCACCTCTTTCGGCAGAGCGAACGCGCCGAAAACCCTGTCGTAGTGGGCGCGGATCTTCTCGCGGGTCTCCGGGTCCATGCGGTGGTCCGTGGCGAGGTCGTCCGCGATGATGATGCTCTCCCGGGCGGTCATGATTTTCCTGACGCGCGCTGGCGGCTGATGTAACCGACGCGGTCGTAGGGCGCACCGACCGCCTTGTGGATGAGCCAAGCGGCGGCCAGCGCAGGCAGGAGAAAAAAAACGAGGCCCTGGCGCTTTCTCAGTTTGTAGGGTGGCTCGTCGTCCTTCGCGTAGTAGGGGTGCTGCTGGTGGCTCATTTTTTCTCCTTCCGTGGGTCGCCGTACTCCACCAGAACCTGGATGGGCGAGAGGTGACGGCGGCAAGCTGTCTGGCGGATCTCATCGAGTGCCGCCTTCGGGCCGGCGCGAAGCAGCTCCTCGAACAACTCCTCGGCGGCCTTGAATGACATTGCCTTCTCTTCGCTCATGAGGTGCCCGTGGTTCGCCATCCGCCATCAGGGCGACGCTCATATTGCCGGGTCTCGCAACGCCGCTCCGGGTCGTACGGGTCGATGTAGTCCAGGCCTGTCGCCGCGCCTCCGGTCACCGCGTCTGCGACGACCGCGACGGCAGCAACCGGCGCCATCACCACCACCAACCCACACCAGATTCCGAACTTGATCCACTGTCCCATCTCGTCGCTCCTTTCTACTCCGGATCCTTCTCCGGTTGGATGAAAAACCACGCGGGCCGTGATGGGCTGGAAAACCCAGCCGCCTGGGCGTGCCCGCCGCCGCCGTATGTCTTCGCCACCTCGCTCACGTCGGCCGTGGTCGAGCGCAGGTTGTAGACGTAGCCATCGCGGGTCCGACGCCAGACGCAGACGAACGCGCAGTCGCTCTTCTCGAGCAGCTTCGACGCAAGCTCAGAGTGCAGCACCGGGCCGTTGACCAGCAACACCTCCCGCGCCGGCCCCTCCGGTGGGATCCACTGAACCGTCTCCGCCTGCCTGGCCATGGAGGCGACCAGGATGTCGTTGTTCCGTAAGATAGCCTGGCCCTCTGTGGCGACCGCCGGCAGGCCAGCCTCGGCGATGCGCGCCAGCAGCTGGACCCAGGTGATGAGGTTCCGAGGCCAGCTGGCGAGCCAGGCCGAGATCTCCCGGCTCCGATCCATCTCCCATCGCCAGAGGTCGCGGTCTTGGACGTAGGAAACCAGGATCGCCAGCAGGTCCACCAGCTGCGGAGGTTCGTGCTGGAGGGCACCAAGGCCGAGCATCAGGTCGAACGCTATCTTTGCGCCGGACCTGGTCTCGTCGAACACGCAGAAATCCAGTCCCTCGCAGTTTGCCGCCGCCGTGCGGTGGTGATCCAAAACGTGGAGGTCGTGGGCCAGCGCATCGAGGCGCACCAGCGCATCCCTGGGATAGCTGAAGTCCACGATCCAGACGTCGCGGTCAATGATATCTTCGTCGCTCGGCGGGGCGTCGCCATACTGCGCCGGCAGCAGCTCCCCTTTCCGCCCGAGCCCAAACCACAAAACCATCGCGCCGCAGATTCCATCGGCGCAGCCAACATGGTGAATTATCAGGGGTTCTCGCATCAGATCAGCTCCATCTGTTCGGCGTCGCGGTCGCCGGTCATCCCGAGAAAGAATGCGGCGGCGAGGGGGTTGGAAGAGACCCGGAGCGAAACATAGTCGGTCACGGTCTCCCTTTTTTCGTTTCGGTAAACGGTCGAGGCGGCGATGCCGAGGCGGCGCGCGAGCTTCCGGGCGCTGTCCATAGCAAAACCCCACCGCAGAAAACGGAGGTCCGAGCCGCTCATTCCGGCCGCTCCGACTGCTGCCACTTCTTCAGCTCGGCGCGCATGTCTCGGAGTCCGCGGCGGGCATGGCCGAGGACCGCAGCCGGGACATGGAACACCCCGCACGCAGCAGTCACCACGCCGTGGAAGGCGTCGTCGAGCGACTCTCGGAGCACCTCGCCCACGGCCAAGGTGATCGGCTCGAAATCGTTTCTGTCGTTGTCGGTCCAGTCTTGCATCTCATTCCTCCAGTTTCTCGCCTGAACGCCAGGCGTTAAGTTTGATCCGGAAGCAGGGCCAGCACAGCGGCGAGGTGGCGCTCTTTGACCAGGCGGCGGCACCCGGGCCCGACGTTGAACGCCTTTCCCTGCGCCTTCATCAGCGCCTTGCGGACCTGGCTAATCAGCGCCTCGGCGGCCTCGGCACGGTCGATGTTGTGCACCAGGTTTTCCACGGTGCAATGACATCCGTCGTGGAAGGTCGGGCATCGCTCGGGATCCATCCCGTGCGGCCCGGTGAGCCCCTCGGCCTCCTGGCGGAGGCGGCGGTTTTCCTCGAGCAACTGCCGGGCGATGCTGATGATCCCATTCGGTAGCATCGGACCCACTAGGCGCCGCACCTCGTAGTTGAAGCGGTGCTTCCGCTCGAGCGCATCAAGCTCGGCGGCGACAGGGTCTTTGTCAGCAGGCATCGTATTCGCTCCTCGTGTTTCCGCCCCGGCGGTCCCATTGGATCGCAGCGCGGAGCAGGTACCTCACGTCGCGCAGCTTCAGCATCGGCTGGTGGCAGGTGTCGCCCCAGCCAAGATCGCCGCCGCATGCGCCATATGGCTGCAGCAGGCGGACGCGCAGGATCACCGCGATCTTCCCGCCGGTGAGCTGGTACGGCATCAGGCCGCGGGTGCTCGGCACCCGGCGCGCGCGCTTCCCGCAAAACCAGCAGCGGACCCGTGGGCGTGAACGGCGGCTCACTCTAGCTCCCCTACCGTGCGAGCGGCCTCATAGGTCCGCTCGACATCCTCGCGGACCGCGAACTCTTTCTCGCAGGCCTCGCACTCGACCTCCACCGGGCCGTCGTCGCCGTGGTAGGTGACCAGCCCGAGGTCGCCACGGTCGCTGTTGTCCCAGGACTGGGTTTTGCCGCAGTGCGGGCAGCGGATCGACTCGGCCGCCTCGCGGTCGGCGGTGATCTTGTCGAGCGCATCGAATCGCCTGGGCTCCTGACGAGGGAAGTCGTCCTTTCTTAGCTCGATGTGCTCCAGGTACATCCCCCCGGTTTTGCCTTCAATCGACACCACCGGAGCGCCGTGGCCCAGCTCCCAAGCCGGGGTCCGGGTCCAAGATTTCACCGGTGGGAAGTCGTCCATTACCGGCAGCACAGGGTAGTAGGTCACCGGCGTTCCGATGGGGTACCTCTCGTTGAATTCGGCCGCTGTGATTTTCATGACGGCGCCTCGTCGAGCTGCAGCTCGGGGTTGTTGAGGATGGCTGGCCCGTGGTTGTAGATCGGATCGCGGCCCATCACAATGCGCCAGAGGTCCACCAGGCGGTGATGTCTCTTCTCCTCCGCCCACTTCGGGCAGTCGGACGGGTCGCCGATGTCCGGGCAGATCGGCAGATCGATGCAGTGATAGCACGGGTTCGCGCTGGGTCGGACCTCTTTTGGTGGTTTCGTCATATCGTCATCCTTCGTCGATGCGCCTCTGCAAAAACTCGAGTCCTTGCTGTTTTGCTGCGGGCACTCTTTTTTCTCCGAGCCAACTCTTTGAGATCCATTCTGAGCCAGACCGACCTGCCCCGGCCATCATCCCCGTGTTCTGTATTCACAAAGACACGACGGCTCTCGTGGGCAAGGATGCAATCGGAACACGCCGGACAGGCATAGAGGGATCCATCAACCCATGTGTGGTGACAGAAAGCACAGCCAGCGGTCGGATTATAATACGGTGCTGTCATTATTGTCTCACGCCTCCTTGAAGTCGGCCACGACCACCTCGGCCGGGCCATATGAATGCAGCTGCTTGCAGGTCGAGAAGCGCGGATCCATCCAGACCACCTCGCCCTCGTCGCCGGCCTCCGTCGACGCTAGCTCCCTGGCCGCTCGAGCATGAGGGGCCCGCACCACGACGGCAGCGAGACCGTCCCAACAGCAGTGTTCTTCTTTCAGTTTCAACACCCAGAGCATCATCGGTCGCCTCCGTCTACTCTTCGTCCTCGTCCTCGTCCCAAACCAGGAGCATCTTCGCCGCCGCCGTCGCCGCGGCCGTGCTGGCTAAATCGAGGTCCATCTCCAGCCCGGTCTCCGCGGCAGTAAACCCGCCCGGGTCTTGCACGCGGGCGAACCACTTGTAGATTTCTCCGACGCGGCGGATTGTGACATCCACCCAGTTCCCGACTACCTCTCCGGACCCCCACCAAACAAGGGGTTCTATTCCGAGATCGTCTTGGTCGATGCAGCTCATCCGTCCTCGCTTTTTTTCAGGGTCGCCCCTGGGTTGTTGGTCGGCATGCCGTCGCCAATAATGCGCAGGTGGACATGCCCGTCTTTCTCCGCGCGGGTCCGCGATGGCCCGTTTCGGATCGGGTCGATGATCTCCCGCATCAGCTTGTAGGTCCGACACTCGCCCTCCGGGGGCTCCTTCTCCTCGGCCAAATAGACCGCGGTGAGCTCATCCCACCGGTCGACCAGGGCGGCCCACACGGCGCTGCAGCTGCGCATCTTCCAGAGCTGCCGGCGAAGCTCGGGCTCGACCGCCAGCAGCCGGATACAGCGCCCCAGGTCCGGAGCGTCGTGCGGGTGCGACTGCGTCCAGCTCCCCAGCGCCGGGAAACCCATGATGTGCTCGACGATGGTGTTGCTCGAGATGCCGCGGTCCGTGCCGCGCAGCCAAGCGTCCAGGGATTCTGAAATTTCGTAGGTTGGCATCAGTTGCACCTCGGGGCCGGCCGGGTTCGGGTTTTTTCCGTCAGCCTTCTGCTATGCTCCGCGTAGAGCTTGCACGAGCAAGCGCGCTCGTAGTGCCAGCGCCCAAGCGGGGTCTTGGTCTTCCGGTATTCCTTGTCGCAGCTGGGGCACTTCATCCGCTTTCCTCCTGGGGGCCCAGCTCCCGCGCGAACTCTTCGAGTGCAGCCATCGGGGTGGAGCCTGTGCTCCCTCCGCCGCAGGCCGGGCATATGGCCAGGAACTGCGCACCTTGGTCGCCTCCGGGTCCTTCGTTGAGCAGCTCCACCAGGTCGTCGCACTCTCCGCACGTCGGCCATTTGAAAGGCGGGGCCAGCTCGAGCGCGGGAGGCGCGAGCCGTAGGTTTCCGTGGTGCTCGGTCGGACGAGTCCAGACCTGGGCCGTGCGCAGGTGCTCATCCGCCTCGTCCTGGGTTTTCGGCACCTCCACCCGCAGCTCGAGTTTCATCGGGTTCCAGGTGGCCGCCTCGCCGTTGGGCCCGAGATGGCATGGCGAGGGAGCGAGGATTCTTTGTATACGGCACTTCATTCTGTTGGCTCCTTTTTTTTCGGCTCCATGAACGAGAGGTCGTCGTACTCCCGCCACGTGCCTGGCTCGTCGTCCGTCTGGTCGATGAAGTCGGTGAGCTCTTCCGGGGGGCCACCGCAGGCCCTGCAGGAAACCGTGAAGTCGGCGCCCGTGACCGGACGCCACCGCGACACAAACTCCCCGTCGTCGCAGGACCGCCCGTTCCGCATGACCCCCGAGGCCACCTCGGCGACATCCTTCCCGCATTGCTGGCAGCGGATGATGTTGCTCACTTCGTCGCTCCAATCTTGGCCAGGTTCTTCAGGTCGCCGTTGTACTCCACCACCGACGACGCCAATTTTATGGCATCCGTCTCCAGCACCGCCACCGCATCCCCGCGCGTCCCGAAGCAGATTTCCTTCGCCTCAGCCTCGGTGTACCGGCCCGCCGCCTCCAGCGCCGAGTAGTATCCACTCCGGCTCGCGCCCCACCAAAGGGCCGCAGCATCCCAGCCCGGGGAGTGCTTCACGCTCAGGATGAGGTACTTGCGCTCGCTCATCGGCCCAGCTTCCGGTCGGCCTCATCGAGCCGTTTTCGCGCTGCCTGCAGCAGCTCGAACTGGAAACCCGTCGGATTGCGCTCGTATGCCAACACTTCCCGGCGAAGGGCCTCGTAGCTCGCCCGCAGTGAAACGCCGACACTGAGATCGCCGAGCAGCCGCAGGATCAGGTTGTTGAGCGTCCCGGGAGTGAGGTGGATGTTGCTGCGCCGGATCCGCGCCTCGAGCACACCGCGCTCCGCCCCCGTTGTTCTTGGCTTGGGCAGGTGGTCGAAGTCGAGATCGAACGCCGTGCAGTACTCCACCGGGAGCTGCGGCTGGCTGCAGGTCTCGCATTTCCGCTCCGCTGTTTTTTCGTCGTTGCTCATCCCTGCTCCTTTTTTCCGGCCTGCTCTTTCAGCCAGGTCATCCGTTGCGACAGCGCAATCCAGGCGGGCCGCGGGATCCAATGCAGGTGCAGCACGCACCCCTCCACGCTGCACCGCATGTTGTCGGGCACCGCCCCGTCGAGGTCGTCGTCCGCCGCGCCGCCGCAGTGCGGGCACGGGACATCACCCTTCTTTCGCAGCTCTTTGCAGCGGTCGCGGTCCCGGCAGCGGTGGTTCCCGGGCCAAACCGGCTCGAGTTCGGCGTGGACTCCGTTCCCGCATTGGATGCACTTCATGAAAAACCTCAACCCTTCGCCTCGGCGAGAATCCCCAGCACTCTCGCGGTCGCCCGGATGTTCTCCATCTCCTCGCCGTAGCCCCAGCGCCCGCCCTCGGCATCCGGGTGATTTCTCCAAGGCCCCAAAGCACCGTGCCAGAGCTGCTTCCCGCTGAGCACGTATTCCCGAAGCGCCAACACCAACTCCCTCAGCGTCCCACCGTGAGTAAAGCCCCGCCGCAAGATGGTCCCGGGCCCGTGCAAATACAGACGCTTGTCGTTCCACCGCTGATTCCACCAGAGCCGACCCCGAGCGTCCATGTCCATGAAATCAGTCTCGCGGCCGAACGCGAAAAACCGACGGCCCAGGGCTGAGATCAAGACCACCAGGCAGTTGACATGCCGGAGTCGCTCGCCGCGGACCACCCGCCAATTCTTAGCCATCATCGGCCTCCTTTCCTGTCTTCGCTGCTTCAGCTATCCCGGCCAACAACTCCTCTTTGAGTTCACCGTGAACCGGCGCCACCGAAATCCCCCACACCGTCCCGCAGCGCACGCAGTGCTGCGCCGCGTAGATATCCGTCTGGCCCTTCTCAAGGTAGACCCGGATAATTTCCAGCACATGATTGTCCCCATCGGGCAGCGGTGCCTCGTAGCCCTATCAAGCCGCACCCTCTCCCCGCGCGGTGGGCCACCGGGGACCGTAAGTACTATTTTTCGCCCTGCCTCGATGGCCTCGGCGCACTTGGTGGCCAGTTCCTGCAGTTGCATCACCTATCCCTCCCCTTCGAGTTGGGCGTAGTAGGCCGGGCTCAGCGCCCTGTCCAGGCGGCCGCACAGTTCCTCCGCTTCATGTTCTCCGGTGCCGGTGATTGCATCGGACCCGCAGAGCGGGCAGACCTCGGACTCGTTGCAGGTCTGCATTATTTCACCGGCCATGGCGGCGACCGTCTGCAGTTGCTCAGTCCTCTGCCTCTCCGCCTCGAGCTGCTCCGCCAGGTGGCGCGCCGCGTCCTGGGCCTCACAGGCCATCCGCTCCCAGACCTTGGACTCTCGACGGGACTGGGCCCACATGCAGGCTGCTTTCCAGCCCCAGACTTGCGCGGCCAGGCGGCGCTCCTTGATCTGCTTCGCGAACTGTTCCACGTTGTACTGGTTCACCTCTGCGGCGGTCTTGTAGTTGTCGCGTGCACGACTGACCGCGGCGAGCTCGCCGCGGAGACGAGTGCATTCGGCCAAGGCGTGCTGCGCCTCCTCCACGGCCGCCTCGGCGTGTTCCTCGGGGCTGATGTGGTCATAGAGTTCTGTCTCTGCTACCGACCCATCCCAGAACGGGTCCATCTGCTTATCCATGTTTCTGCTCCTTATTGGCGGCGAGTTCGTCGCCGAAATGCAGGCGCGCAAGCAGGTGGAGCACCTGGCTCTCATGCATCACCACTGGCTCATCCATTCCGCCAGGGGACTCAGCGGCCCGCTTCTCTAACCACTCCGTTGCAGGGCTATCGGCGCCGAACAGGGCCTGGGATCTCACGTGGTGGTATCCAATGGTGTCGCGCGGATATGTGGGCTGATTCATGCTTTCTGCTCCTTATTGGCGGCGAGCTCTTCGAGTGCCGCGGCCTGGCGCTCCAGGGCTATCCCGTTGCGGCGTATTGCCCGGTACAGACCCTGATTCTGTTCGTCTCGACGGGAGACAGCCTGGAGGGTCTCCATCTGCAAGTGGAGGCGTTTGGTGGAGGCGTCAGTTAGCTGGTCGAACATTGTTGCCACTCGTGTCTCAGCCGCGATCAACCGCTCGCGCAAATCACGACGCTCGCGCCGCAGTTCCGTGCACTTCGCACACTCACTCATCCTTCGTGCTCCTTTACCTCAGTCTGCATTGGTGGACCCGTCTGGTCGAAGGCCAGCAGCAGCCTCAGCCACCAGCGCCGCCTCCTCGTCGATCCACTTCTTCTCGTCGGAGGCCTCATACTCCTCCGCCGCCCGCACGATGCGGGAGATGGTCTTCGCGTTCCACGTCGTCGAGCGACGGCGGTTCCGGTGGCCCGCCAACTTGAGCTTCTCGGCGATGGCCCTGAGAGTCCGGCCGTCGCGGCGAAGATCCAGCGCGTAGGCCATGATCGCCAATTCCTCTCGGTTGGGAGTCAGGGTGGTTCCGTCGCCGGCCAGGCGGAACCCCCATGGCACCGAACCAACGCGCTCGCCCTTGGATTTCTTGTGGGCCAGGGCCCGCTTGACGCGCTCCACGTCCTCCTCGCGCTGCCATTGGGCGACCGTGGCCAGGACCGAGGCAATCATCCGCCCCGTTGGGGTGCTGGTGTCGATCTGGTTGTCGATGCAGAGCAGCGAGAACTTGCACCCCGGGCCAAAATGGGTGTCGACGAGGTAGAGGAAATCACGGAGGCTGCGGGAAAGGCGGTCGAGGTGGGTGACCAAGAGGCCATCAGCGTCGCCGCGCTCAAGGGCCTCCAAGGCGGCCTGAGCACCAAGGCGCGAGAGGTCGCGGCCGGAGAAGCCACGGTCCTCGTAGATGGTGATGAGCTCGTGGCCATGGAGCGCGCAGTAGGCGCGGAGCCGTGAAACCTGGTTTTCGAGCGAAACGCCCTCGCGGGCTTGGTCCTCGGTTGAAACCCGGATGTAGCCGATGATCCTCATGCCTTCTTCGCTGCCCTTCTGGCTTTGGTGCCATATATGGTGTGTGTACCGATACCGAGCCCTGCCAGGCATGCATTTCTGACAAAGAAGGTCGGAAACACCTGACCCCCGCCCCCGGGCCCAGGCGGCTGGTGACCGCGGTGCAACCCTGCGTTATCGTGCTGTTTTCTCATGTCGGTCGTCACGCCTCTCGATCTCTCTGTCGGTCTTACCACAGATTCGCGCCGGGCCCAAGAAAAAACGGTGCGCAGGGCTTCGCCGGGGAGACCTTGTTACCCACCCACACCTGGGTAACGGAAATTTGCTAAAGGCGGCGCGGTGCTGCGCTGGCGGCGGCGGGAATCAAGTGGGCTCGAAGGAGCCAGGAGGGAAGCTCACGTCGGGCTCCTCGGAAGCCTCCGAGGTGGCCGGCGGTTCTGGGGTAGCCTCTGCGCCATTGCCAGGTTTGGGGGGGGGGACAGAGGCCGGGGAGTCCATCCAGCTTGGATAGACCGGATCGTCACCTGCCTCGATGGAGTCAACATACGCAGCAATTTCGTGGGGTTCCCAGGATTCGATGTCCACCGGCGGGGGAGCAATCGCGGGGTGGACCCCTTCTTCGACTCGCGCTGTGGTCTCCACCTCGGTGCGCCGGATGATCTCCAGCCGGTCCCAGAATTGCCGCTTCATGGCGTCGAGCTGCTGGAGGGCAAAGGCGAGGTTCTTGATGTCGTAGACGTTGAAGGCCCTGGGCTTCTTTATTTTGTCCTGCATGTCGGCAGGCATCTTGTTGGCCGCCGCCTCCTCCAGCTTCACGAAGTAGGCTTGCTCCCGAGTCATCCGGGCCCGGGCCAAACGAAGGCCGTCATGAACAAGGCCCTCGAACTCGAAGAGCATGTCCTGCATCGCCCCGATGTCCTTCTCCTCGACCTGGACGCGGACCTGTTTTGTGACCTCGGTGAGCCGAACAAGTTTGTCGCCCGTCCGAAGGATCCGCCTGGCCTCGCTGGCAAACGGGCCGACCCCCAGGAGAGGAGCTCCCTCTTGGATGTATTTTTTCGCGGTCTGCCAGGAGACGTTGCACTCTTTGGCGACGAAGGTCGGGTTCGGATCCTTCAAATAGGCGAAGAGCATGCGTTGGACGGTTTCCTTGTCAATTCGGGCAGCTGGCACAGCAGACCCCTCTCTCCCACATGTGGGTAATTCGAAGCTGTTTCGAAGCTGTTTCGAAGCTGTTTTGGCGCGGTTTGGAGCCGATGTAGGTGCGGATTTCTGTTTGGGTTTCTCGCGGGTGTGTGCGCGCGCGCGAAGAGTACTGCGAGGAGCCTACGCCCAGAAGGGTGTTCCAACGAATCACGCTGCTAGTCGCGCGCTGGCAGGCTAGCCAAGATCTTCCTCCCGAAGATCGAGATCCGTCAGAGACTACGGCGCCGCAAGGCGACGTTCCCCCTCCTGATCCGGAGCAATCTCTCCTAAGAGATCTAATACTACGCGCGCGCGCGCAGGAAAGGCGCGTTCGTTTTGTGAGAGCTGTGATTATCGTGAGAGTGGGTGTGGTTTCCATCGGCCATCTGCCCCTCAGAGGCCCTCATTCGCGCTGTGCGGGTTCGGGCAGGCCGGCAGGGCCAGGGACGCCGCCGGGGTCGAGTTCTGGCGGTGGCGGCCCATCAGCGGTCGCCCTCGCCGCCCTCAGTGGTCTTCGCCGCCTCTGCTTCAGCCAAGGCCAGCCCGAGCAACCCATAGCCAGCGATGTCCCTCCAGGGGCTTTCGCCCAGGGCGTCCCGGTCGGTGGCGACCCGAAAGAGCTTGTCGACCACCCGGGTCACCGCGAGGAGGTCGCCGTACTTCTCAGGCGGCACGCCGTGTGGGTAGAGGATCTCCAGCACCTGGCCAGCCCGGCTGAAGCTGTCGCCGTAGGCCGCCTGCTTCGCGTCGACCATTTTACCGAGCCGGTGGCCCAGCTCCTCGAATTTGAAAGCAGTCATGATTTCTCCTGGTGTCCTTCCTCGTTGGTACAGAGCAGCAGCAGCGCCACTCGGACGGTACCGTTGCCCGCGGTTGGCGGGGCGATACTCTTGGAGCCGAGCTTCAGCGGTTCCCGGCAGATGGGGCAACGAAGGTCGGCGGTGGTCGGTGATGGCAGAGGGGCAACCTTCACCGGCTCAGCGTTGGCCACCCTCGTCTCGCGCTGCAGGGCCCGCAGCTCTCGAGCGCAGACCGTGCAGTCTGGCAGATGGTCCGACTCCTGGATGTCGGCACCGAGCGGCACCTTGCGCCCACAAAGAGTGCCGCACCCCGACGGGGGGTTGGTAACAGTGGATTCGTCCACGATGTGGGACCGGCCGCGGTGGGAACTCCGATACGAGAGCATCCTGCCTCACCCCCACTCTTTCCGGAGGTGGTCCCATCGCCGAAGCACGTCGGTGCCCAGGCCGGTGAGTCTGCCTGAAAGAGGGCAGCGCACCCGCTCGTCGTCTGGGAGGGCGACTGCGACCGTGCCGAGCACCAGCTGCTCGGACGAGTGCGGACCTCTTCGAGCGAGCAAGCCCATGAGCTCGGTGTCAATCGTGGCGTCGATGCACTCTTGTTGGTCGGTCATCGCTGTTGTCTCCTGTGGATGCGCAGGGCTCGTGGTGAGCTGAACCTGGTGCTGCGCTGTGCTTTTCTCTGTCGTCCCCTGTGGGGTTTGGTGCGGAGCCGGGGCGGCAGTGGGTCGCGTTGTTCTTTCGGCGGCGGCTCCATCTGCGCGCGGAGCTCATCCCGCAGGCGGCGCAGCTCTCTCATGTCTGGGCCAGTGGATTCGAGGCACGCGGTCTGCCTTCCGCAGTGTGGACACGGCGTGCATCTGGTGCCGACTAATACGAGGCGGGTTGCTCTCATTTGGCCTGGCGCTCTTCTTCCTGCTGGGCCGCCCACTTTTTGGGAGCGGCGTAGAGTTTGCAGCTCGAGCATAGCAGACCGGTGGCGTCTCCGCGGCGGCCCTTCCCACAATACCCACATGGAGTGCCCGAGTGGTGCTGCTCCTTCGGGGGGCGGTGGGTGATTCGGTATCGCCCAGGGGCGAGCCTCTTCACGGTGCCGAACAAGGTCGTCATGGTTCGCTCCTTGTGGGAACAACAAACGCTGATGAAACCCCGTGGCCACAACACGCGCTGGTGGTGCCCGGGATGGTCCCGAGGCAGGCGTCGTGGCCTTCGGGAGTCGGGGGCTGGCCGCAGCGAACGCACGGCGGGTCTTCGCACCCCATTGGGGAACCGTCGAGATAGACCCACCGGTGGCCGTCCCATTTTACGGGGTGACCTCTTGTGGAGCTGCGGGCGGTCATTGCTGCCACCAGTCCCAGAAGAGCCAGCCGACGGCGACGGCGTTGAGGGCTGCGACGGCAGCGACCACGATCCACCAGGTGATAGTCATTTGCATCCGTCCTCTGATTTCTCTCGGCAGCGTGGACAGAGGTCCTTGCCGAGGTCGGAATACCATCCGTCCTTGCGGAGTGCCTCGCGCATGGATTCGGCGCCGATTGCCGTGATGGTCCGGCGTTCGTCTCCGGTCCGTTTGCAGGAGTCGCAAACAATCCTGGTGAGGGATACTTTCATCGCTTCGCGCCCACGGTCCAGCTCTCCGGGTCTCGACTGCGCTGGCACTCCTCACACTTCTCTGCCTCCGGGTAGACGCGGGTGATGGTGGTCCCCTCTGGGAGGTTGAGCTCGAGCAAGGGCGAGTACTTATTGTCGGCCGTGCCCCAGCGCATTTCCCAGTCAGGCATGAGGTCGTCGTCGTCCGCCACCTGGAGCCCGAGCATCCACATCCCAGAGTCGTGCTGGCCGTAGGACGCGACGAGGTTGATGCGTTGGCCGGCAGGGTCTTTGATCTGGAAAACGCCCGGCTCGCCCTCGTCGGAAACGGCGCCCTCTATCTCGAAGCAGTCGTCGCTGTGTCCGTAGAATTGGACCTTGTGGGTGATGAGAGTGGTTGTGTTCATGTTGTTCCTTTTGTCTTGGCGCGGAGCCTCTCGTAGAGGTCTGCCAGCTCGCTGTTGTTCATGCGGGTTAGCTCGTCGATGGACTTGAGGTGCTGCTCAAAGCTGAGTCCCTCCAAAACCAACCGCTGCATCTCGGTGGCGACCGCAGTCATTAGGCGGTGCCTTGTTTTTCCCTGGCGGCGTGGTGCGAACCGCAGCGCCATCGTGGTGAACCTCCCCATCATCCTTCCCCCGGTGGCAGGTCGGGGTCGACTCCAGCTCGCCGGAGAGCCTCCCGACATATTCGCTCGAGGTCTACGAGGTCAGCCGGGCTGAAGTCGAGCCACGCGAGCGCAAGGAGCGCGCCGACCTTCATGCCGAGCGGGTGGTGGAGCGGAGTGGCCAGGAAGAAGAACCCGTCGCCGGAGGCCTTGGCTTTGGTGGCGGCAAGTAAAGTCATCCCGAGCCGGCGCGCAGCAATGTGGAGTCGCTTGGTATTGAGCGGCCTCCTGCGGCCATGCTCGACGTCGGAGAGGTACCCGGACGACACTCCGATGAGCTGTGCGAGCTCGCGCTGGGACACTCCCGCAGCTAGACGGGCGCGGCGAAGTAGGTAACCGAAAGTCATCTGGACCTCCATTTCTCGTCGATGAATTCTGCGAGGACGAGCACAAGACACGCCGACCCAAACAAAAGATGGGCCGCCGACTCAACAGCGAGGTACGTGCTCATTTGGCCTCGCAGTTCTTGGCGGCGTCCGCCAGTGTTTTTTGGTCTCCACCCTCGACCCCGCAGGTACCGCAGTACCACCAGAAAACCATCCGGCCACCAGAGTTTTTCAGCCGGCGGTGGAGGATGCGAAGCGCACGGGAGCTGCACTCGGGGCAGCGGTGGGTCGGCTCGGAGGTGCTCATGGGGTCTCCTTGTTTTTTCGCTGGATCTTGGTCAGCTCCGCGAGCGCGCACGAGAGGCTGTGAATGATCTTTGCATCCTCTGGACGCTCAAAAAGCCAAAGCTTTCTGGTGGCCCTCGCTAGCTCGGCGTCGATGCGCTCGATGTTCCTGGCGACCGGGTCCAACGCCGCGAGACGCTTCTCCTCTTCGGCGTCATGGATGGCCGCTGATATTTCACGGTCGCCTTTCATGAGGACACCTCTTTGGCCTCCAGGTCAGCCACCCGTTTCTCGAGCCTGGTCATCGCCTTGACCAGGAACTCCGCGGCCACGTCGCCCTCGATGTCCCGAACCGACTCGAGCACGGCGACCAGATAATCGCGGGCGCTGGCGCCCGAGTCGCAGTCGGCCATGAAACAATCGAGGATGTCTGGTGGGCGCTGCGCGTGCGCCCTCTCAACGCAGGCCTTCTCGTTGGCGCAAAACCAACCGCCCAGTCGAAGCACCGCGGTGCCCTTGGAGGCCGGGCGCCCACACCGAGGACAGTTTTCACCGATCTCTAGTGGCCCACAGTCGCGTTGGTCCTCGCCGGAGCAAAGCTGCGATTCCTTCTCCATGGCCTCGACGGAGTGAGGCGGGGGCTGGCCCGTGGCCTCTCTTGTCGCCTCGATCACCCGCTGGTACTCGGCCTTGTCCAACGCGCCGCAGACGGCGGCCATGAAGACCCCATACCACCGGCAGGCGGGGCAGAACTCCTCGGCAGGCGAAACCCGGCACGGCTCCCCTTGCTTTGCGCCGCACTCACAAACAGCGTCGTCCGTGCTCATCTTCTCGCGGATGAACCCCTCCGCAATCCACCCGGCGGTCGTCATGCCGTTGGCGTGCTGGAAAAGAACCTGCTCGCCATCCCTCCAGATGGAAACGCTGAGGCCGATGTAGTCGGCGATGAATTTCACCCTGTACCCCTGCCACTCTCCAACGACCTCGCGGTGTTGTTGGCGGCGCTCTTTGGGGAAGGCTGGCCAGGTCGGTCTCTCAATCATCGTCGCTCTCCTTTCGGGCGTCGACCACCTCGGGCGGCATCGCCCCGCTGTCTCCGCATTGGTTCGAGGTGCAAACCCACCGACCCTCCTCGACGTCGCACGGTGCCTCGCAGTTCGGGCATCGCCAGACCAGCACGATCTGCTTCCGGAGTTTATCCTGCAGCTCGGCGTTCTGCTTCTCGAGTGAAGCGATGCGCTCGCTGCGGGCCTCAAGAGCAACTGCCGCTCGGTTGGCGGCGTGGTGGACGCTCTCCATCCCGCCGACGGAGCCGAGCTCATCCATGATGGCCTGGATGGCCTGGCGGGCCCGCTCACGGAGAGCGGCGTGCTGCTTGTTGCGCGCCTCGTACTGGCCCTGCCAATACCCGACGTCGACCTGGAGCTTGTTTGTTTGCTTCTCAAGGTTGGCCACCCGTGTGTTGGCCGCGGCCAGTTGCGTGCGCGCCTCCGCACCTTCGTCCGCTAGGAGAAGGCAGGTGCCCGGGCAAGGGTTGCCGTCGAATGTCTCGTAACTCATCTGTTTTTCCTTTGCCACTCGTCGTGGGCTTGGATCGCTGGGTAGTTTTCTGGGAAGTCGAGGTAGTCACCAAGCTCCGCGATGTACTCGAGCTTGATTTGGAGCAGCAGCGCCTGCCCCTCGTTGAGCTTCTGCACCTCCGCCTTCAGCTCGCCGATGATTTCCATCGACTCGTCCCGGGTGGTAGAAAGCAGGTCGCGCTCCTCGCGGAGTTCATCCCGCTCATCCAGGGCCCGCTTCGCCGTGCGCTGAGCGATGCTCGACATCCCCTGCGCCTCTTCCAGCTCATGGATTGTCCGCGCGACGAAACTCTCACCCGTCCGCTCGCAGTCAAAGACACGGATCTGCCCCTCGATGTCAGACGAGATTCTGCGGAGCAGCTCTCGCACCGCCGGGGTGCAGCTCTTCATCCCAGCCCACTCGCGGTAGCGGCGGACAAGCTCGGCAAAGCCGAACTGCAGCTCGATGGCGGAGTCGACGAGGGCGGGCCAGCGGTTGCGGGCCCGGGCCATGAAGACGGCGTCGGACTCACGGAGCACGCAGTCGGTGTCGTCCTGCTCGGCGGCGATGATGAGCCCCTGGCCAGCGACGAAGGTGCCTGGGTCGCTCTGCTCGTACCCGGAGCCAACCTCCCAAGGCCCGGACGACGCAGCGCCGATCACCTCGTGGTCCACCTGCAGGTCGGTCTTGGAGCCGGCCTCGAAGAACCGAGCAACTTGGTCGGGAGTCAGCGCGGGCTCGAACACCACCCTTCCGGAGAGCAACCCCTTCTCGCCGCAGTGGCTGCAAAGCCCATCGGACAGCGGAGACCGGCAGGTCGGGCAGTCGATGCTCACCTCGAATGGTTGCTCCGGAGCCGGCCCGGGCTCACAAACGTACCCGCCGCCGGGGACGACCTCTTTGGTCAGTTGGACGCTGGTCACCTGCAAATCCCGCAGCTCGTGGGTGGCTTTGGGCGCAGGCAAATCCTCAACCCCCAGCGCCCGCACCTCGTCCATGGTCATCGGTGGCGGCTCGAGCACGCTGCGGTTCTTTTGCGGCAGAAGTTTCGGTGGCGGCGGCAGGGCCTTTTTCCCCTTTGCTTTCGTGCCCTTCGCCTTTTTCTTTTCAGTCGCCATCGGTCACTCCTCTTGGCAGTTGGTCCCAGTTGTTGTTTGCTCCCTCGTCGTCTTGTGCCCATGCGCCCGAGACCCCGCAGGCGCACACCATCCGGATGCGACCGCCGACGAGCTCGAGCGAGCGATGGATATCGAGGCAGGCGGGGTTCGGGCATGGCTGGTCGCTGTCGTGTTCTCCGGCGCGAACCTTGTCCGGCATGGGAGAGGCTTGGGCGACGGGGATCGCCCGGGGCTCCCACACCATGGGGTCGCTCTTCATCTCGTCGGCGGTCACCATGTCCTCGACGTAATCCGCGCGCGACCGCCAGACCCGGGTGGCGTTGTGGAACGGTCCCACCCAGACGTGGCGCGGTCCCATCGCTGCGAATGCGTCGCCGCAGGTGGTGAGGTGGCTAGCAGCTGCGTCGCGGCAGCCGGCCCAGGTTTTGATCGGCTGGCTCTCCCAGTCGCACCAGGGGCAGAAGGCTCGGTACGGATGCTCGCGGTCGAGGATGCTGTACCGCGGGCCGAACAACATGTTCAGCCTCTTGATTTGGGCCGGCAACAGCTCTTTAATGCTCAGATCCTCGTCGGGGGTCAGCATCGCCCTCAGCTGGTCGGGCTCCAGCTCGAGCGCCAGAACCCGGCCAGTCCACTCTGGGTCGAGCGCGCGGAGGTCCGCCTCCATTTTCTTGAGGAGTTCCATGCGCTTCTTGGAGTTGGTCATGGCGTTCCTTTCCGGCGGCAGCCGAAGCAGTAGACCTCGGTCGCCTCCTCTCCGCACTCGGCGCAGATGGCTGTGCCCGCAGCCACACACCGCGGGCACGGGTTTTCATCCCCGCAGTCCTCTGGGCAGTCGGCGGGGATCACCAGAGCCTTGAGCTTGTTGGCCCAGCGGGTCACTCGGACGGGCTGGATGAGGATCTGGTCTGGCTCGGCCAGCTCCACCTCGCGCTCCATGTCGGCGACGACTCGCCGCGCAATATCAAAGACGGATTCAAGGTCGGCGTTGCTCATTTCATCTCCTGAATTTCAAATGAGATTCTGTATCCACCAGCTTGCATCCACCCGGCCAATTGGCGGACGGTCGCTGCTATGAACCACCGGGGCACCGGACGGCCGCGAGCAGCACACAGCCACAGGCGCCGGCGATGCCTGCGGGTGCCTGTGCTGCTCTTCTTCCGGTGGCGCTTCCGGCCCCTCATTCGTTTCCTCCTGGGATGACATCCATCGCCTCGCCCTCGTGGACGATGAGCCGGCGGTCTCCGGCCTGGCACTCGCCGAGCTCGTTGGCGCCGATGATCTCGAGCGCGACTTCCTGCGCGGGGTTGGGGCCCGCGGGCACGCTCACAATGAAACCGCAGCGGCAGCGGACGGTGGCGTAGCCCTTGGGCCACGAGGACAGCTCCAGCACCTCGGGCTCGAGGCAGGCCGGGCAGTTGCATTTGATGCGGCCGTCGGGAAGGCTCATCAATCGACCCCTCTCATGATTCGGAGCGCCGCCTCGGGCGGCGGGGCGGTGCGGCGAGTGCAGCCTTCTCGGGTGCAGGCGCCGCCATCGTTGTACGCCGGATACTCTGTGCACATCCTTGGGCGTGGTTTGGAGTGGATGAGACACCGCCTGGCTGATCGGTCGAAGTGGCGGCAGCTATACTCGTGGCAACCGCTCTCTTTCCATCCGCCCTTGCTCGGCGGTCGCCAACCGAGATACACGAGCATCCCAGGGAGCATCTCATCGGCGGGGTAAAACATCTTGAGACACTCCAACCGGCGGAGGTGACCAGGGCCGAACGGCAATTCCACCGGGTCACAGCAATGTCCGGTGCAGCGGTTGGTCTCGACGCGGGCTGGCCAAAGTGGCAGGCTCATAGATCAGGCCTCATCCATTCGCCACGGACATGGATGGCGCCGCAGTCCCTGCACCAGATGACCCGCGGGATGACGCCGGGGTCGAGGGTGCTACGGTGGGCACAGTCTTCCAGCGCGGCGAGCCGGTCGGCGTCGGCCACCAGGCACGCCAGGATAGAACCACGTGGGCCGTCTCCGCGCACATGGTCGCGGTCGGCTTTCGTCGTTTCAGCCATCGGCCATCTCCAGCTCCAGCAGTCCGTCGTAGCACTTCGGCGACCGCGCCACGACCACCTCCGCCATCTTGGTCGGGTCGACGTGGATCCCATGCTCGCCCAGGAAGCAAGCGATATCCTGCGACGCGAAGAGCGGGCGCGAAAGCACGCGCTCGAACTTCACCGAGAAGACCGGCCCGCGGCGGGCGAGGATCTTTTGGACCGTACCCATGTCCCCTCGGATGGATGCCTGCATGGCCTGGCGGTGCTTGCGCTTGACGATCTGCCCTCCGAGGATCCGGAGGAACTTCGCCATCGACCTGGACTGCTCCTTGGGGTCGCGGTGCAGCAGGATGAAGACGTACTCCCAGCCCTCGCGCGGCGGCACAAAGCGATTTGAATCCAACAGCTTGACGGCCTTACCCTCGGCCTCCCTGAGCCAACCGGTCTTCTCTGGCAGGTCCGTCATCCGACGATCCTCGTAGCTCGAGTGATTGTCGGCGAGGACATCCATTCCTCCGTGGTGGAGCATGCGCATCATCATCGATGAACCGCAGCGGGTGAGTCCGGTGACCGCGAGGATTTTCTTGTTCGACATCTGCCTTCCTTGTTCGTGGTGGAAACAGCTCCCGGCCCATCCTTCTCCGGGCCGGGAGCTCGGAGTTCATATCGTCAGGCCGGTTGCCACCCGGCCCTCCCGCGCGCTCCGCGCTGCGATCTGGCACAGAGCCAAGCGCCAGAGTTGGCAGTGATGAAGGAGCCCAGCCGGAGACACCGGTGTCACTTCTCCGGCCCGGGCGCGGGGCTTCGGCCACGGTATACAGCTGGCTGGGCTGCAGATTGGGCCGAGGAAAAAACTGAGGAATACCCAGATCATCAGGTGGTGGGCTCCACCGAGAGATTCATCTCCACCCACTCGAGCGGGTGGTGGAACACCCGCACCCCGCGGTAGCGCCGACCGTGGATCGCTTTGACGGCCCGGGCCAGGCCCAGCTCCCAGCCGCGGCGACTGCGGCGGGTTCCCAGGAGGTTCTTTTTGCGTTGGCGCTTTCTCATCCGGCATCCTCCCATTCGATCCCGAGTACCCGGATGGAAGCGGCGGCCCCTTCGTCCCCCTCGGCGGCCTCGACGATGTGCTCGATGATTACTCCGAGGTTCAGCACGGCCCGCTCATCGATGTCGATGTGCTGCAGGAGCTGGGCGCGCTCTTTGATGAGCCCGAAGGCCCTCGAGACCATCGTCAGCTGGCGCTCGAGCCGGGCGACCTCTTCCTCGGCGATGTCGGCGCGGGCGGTCTCGGCCTGCTCCGCCGCCGCGAGGCGGCCACACTCGGCGCACGTTGGCTCGGGTCTGTCCCACCCGGTGAGTGCCCCAGGGGCCACACCCTCGATCACGTCGGCGAAGCTGGAGGCCTCAACGGTGGTGATGGGCGCGGGGTGGAGCTGGGTACAGGCACGCCGCTGCTCGTCGGGCAGGTCCACCACGAGGTCGTCGACCCCGCGGTAGATATGAGGCAGCGCGATCTCCGTCTCTTCGACGTTGAACTCCCTGGCCACCCGGGTCCGGACCGCCTGGGCCACCCGTTTGAGCTTGGCCACGAGCAGGTCGTCGACGCTGGGGCGCTCGATGGAGCTGCCCAGCTCCGCCTCGATGCCAGCGTTGAGTTCGCCGACGAAGATGGCGAGCATGGCCATGCGGTTCGTGTCGCCAGCCTGGGGCATCAGCCTCCCTCCATTTTCTTGAGCGCTTTCAAGATGTTGAAGGTGTCCCCTTCGGTTGCGTCCTGGCGCTTGGCCAGGGACTGGACCACCTCGAGGATAGCCTGGGCGAAGTTATACTCGACGATGCTGCTATTCTCGATGGCGGCGTACGCTTGCTGCGCCCGGGCGAGGGCCTCCTCGGTGGGTCCGACCGCGGCGGCGGGGACCACCAGGGTCTGGCTCGACCGCTCCCGAATGGACTGGATGAGCAGGGCGACATGCTCAGGCTCCTGCTCGTAGATAGTGATCAGCGCCGCGAGGTCGGCACGCACCCGCTCCAGCCTGGCACTCAGTCGAGCCGCCTCCATCGCCGAGCGGCGGGACTCCTCTACCCGGCTTTCGTAATGCCGCTTGTAGGTGTCCCTCTCTTGGATAGTGGCGGCGGCGGCCGACACGGTGGGCCGACGCTCCAGCTCCTGGATCCGCATCCGCATCCGTCGGCACCGGCCATCGGCTTTGTTGGCACGAAGGGACTCGGACACGTGGGCCTCGTCCTGCTCGCGCCCGTCGGTCTCGCGCTGGGTCTCGCGCGCGTCGGCCCGGGCGGCGTAATCCACGAGCGTCTTGTGGATCGCCGCCCACGGAACCCAACCGGCATCCATCCCTGCGGGGGTTACTGCAACCGTGGTTACTGCGGAAACCATCTCCTCAAACAGTCTGTCTTTGCTCACTTTTTTCTCCCTTTAAGTCGCACCACCAGCCGGTGGCACCAGGTGCATTCTAGCCGGCGACCCTTGCGGACGATCCCGGCACCGACGTGGAAGCAGGCCGGGCACACGAGGAGTGGCTCGGCGGGCGTGCTGGGCTTGCCGAAGTTGAATGTCACTCGGCCTCGCTCTCCCGGCCTGCTTCCTTCTCTAGCCATGCGAGCACATCCCCGATCTCAGACACGAGCCGGACCGCCGTCGCGAGTCTGCGACCGGACTCGATGTCGGTGACCATCCAGGTGCCGTGCTCGCCGGCGTTCTCGACCAGCTTGATCTGGCCGTTGACGATGAACTCCCGCTGGCTCATTTGCTCTCCGCCGGGAAGTCGAAGCTCTTGAAGGTGGCACCGGGCACGAAGGTCAGCGCCTCCGCGACAGCGTAGCTCCCGTCGGCGTTGCGCTGCTGGGTGGTGACCTGGACCAGGCATCCGCCCTCATCGAGACCGCTTCCAACCTCCATCACCTTGGTGGACTTCATCCACCCCTCTTCTTCCGAGCTGGCTTTGCAGAGCAGTTTGAACAGGTCGCCATTGCCGTAAACGACCAGGTCGGACACGTTCTTCTTGGCGCCGTTGACGTTGCTGTTGTGCAGGGATTTGTCTTTCATTTCAGCCTCCTGTTGGTCCGGCTCGAGGCCGGTGAGTGTCGTCAGCACCGCGGCAAGTGGGTCGCCGCGGCGGATCTCGTCGTGCTCTTGAAGCAGGACGCCCGCCGAGTGATGCCGGCGGAATTCATCTTGCTGGGCCCACTTGAGCATGGCCGCCATGAACATCTCGACGCTCGAGATCCAGAGATCCCTGTCGCTGTTCTTCGTAAGCGCCCAGGCCTTCTCCGAGTCGACTCCGAGAATCGCGCAGTCGAGTTCCTCATGGGCTGTGGCCAGGGGGTCGTCGATGTCCGAGCTGTAGTCTTCGAGCGTCCGGACCGGCTCGCCGACCTCAATGCTGCCGGCGGACACTGCCTCGTGCCGACCCCAGGCGAGCTCGCCGCCGGGCTCGCGCCAGGAGGCAAGACCGGTGGCCCGGGTGATGGCGGTGCCTGCATCCCCGATGCTCGCACCGTCCGGGATGAGAACTTTGTGATCACACCCCGCAGGGCAGGTGAACAAAATCCAGTTCTGCTCGACGGTCTGCTCTGGGCCGACCGCAAGGTCGAAGCCCATCGACTTGAAATTATACGGGCTCACCGCTTCGATCTTCGCGCGGGTCTCCGCGTGGGCCTTGCGCTCCGCCACCAACAACCCTTCGGTCCGCCGGACGCGGTCGATCTGGTCCTCAAGCGCGGGGCACCCGTCGCACTCCTTCTGGAAGCGGGCTCTCTCTTCTGGTGTCATTGGGCTGGATCCTCTCCGGCGGTGGTGATAATGATGGGCGTCGATGGCCTCATCCAGGAGTAGATCCGGTCGGATCCAGCTCCAATCAGGAGCCCTGCGATCACACCCAGGAGGACCACCAGCTGCCAGAAGTTCCGCTCGAGCCGGACGGCTTGTTCCACCGCGTGCTTCTCGTGGGCCAGGGCCCGGATCTCATCCGTAGTCCTCATGACCCAGGCCTCCGGCGCGTGAGCTGCTGCGCGACCCCGGCCCGCCGCGCGATGCGATACCCGATTGCCAGGCCGCCCGCGAGGGCGATCCCAACACCGAGGACCGTTATAAACCAGTAGGATTCCATGCGCTTCTCCTAGAAGGGGATGTCGTTGTCGTCCGCACCTGGGGCCGCCTCGGAGTCACGGGTGCCCGCGCCCTGGGCCCCTGCGTCGGGCCGGCCGAGGAACAGAATCTGGAACGCGACGACCTCGACCTTCTTCCTTTTGTTCCCGTCGCGGTCCTCCCACTCTCTGGTTTGCCAGCGCCCTTCGGCGTAGACAGGCGAGCCGGCGTCGAGATACTCGGCGCAGCTCTCTGCATTTTTCTCCCAGACGACTACTGTAATCCACTCTGTTTTCTGCTCGTCGCGGCGGCCGGTGTTGACCGCGACAGAGAGGTTGGCCACGGCCTTGCCGTTTGCGGTGTACCGGAGCTCAGGCTTTTGCCCGAGGTTTCCTACCACGGTGACTTTTGCTACCCCTTGCATGATGCCTCCTTCAGGAGTTTGTAGACGTGCCTGTTGTGAGTCCGGGTCGCAGGACCGAGCGGCGGGAGCCCCAACTCCTCAGCGATCCATTTCGCCACCGCTGGCGAGCGGTTGAGCCCGGCCTCGCAGTGGACAAGGAATCCGCCGCAGCCCTCATGGATCATCCGCCGCACGAACCGGACGACGTCCGCCGCCTGTTCTGGACTCATCGGCTTGTAGCTCGCGAGGATGCTGGTGCGCAACCGCGCGTTGATTGGCTTGCACATGTCGATGTCGTTGCATCGGACATGTAGGATATTGAACCACCCCGCCTGGAGCCGGACATCCGCCGACCCCGGATCTTGGATGGACACCACCGCGGTGTATTTGTCGGGGCGAGTATCCTCGGCGCCCTCGCGGGAGGTGAAGCGCAGGTGGATCATCCGTACCTCACTATCAGCATGGCGGCCAAGGCCCAGACCGTCACCACCAGGGTGGTGACCAGCTTCGATGGCCGCGGGCCCGGGCGCTCAAGCTCGGGCTGGTTGTTGGTGTTCATCGCCCGGCCTCGGCCTGCAGCTGCCAGACCAGATCCCTCGCGCGCGCGCGTTCATCTTTGCCTAGCCCAACACATGCCTCGCGGACAGAGCACTCGCCAGCGAGCACCGCCACCGCCTCGTGGGCGCCTACCAGCAGCGCCAGTTGCTTCCGCCGACGCTTTACTCGAGCTGCCCGCCGGCGTTTGGATCCCTGTCTCATCTGCCCCTCCGGTGGTGTGTCTCTGGTTGATGGGTCTCCCAGATGGCTTCGCCAAGGTCGGTGATGATGTGCTCGCTGTTCTGTCGACCCGCGAACTCGGCGAGGCCCAGCTCGATCAGAGTCGGGCCGGCGCTCGCGTGGATCGCTGCGGCCAATGGGTGCCGGCGATGGAGCCTTCCGAGTTCCGTCCAGGCGATCTTGGTCATGCCAGCGTAGATCTGCTGCAGCTGCTCGTTGGTGATTCTCATTCCCCGTCGTCCTCCAGGGCGGCCGTGACCTTGGCCCGGTCTTCGTCGGTGACGTTGAGCAGGGCCCGGGCGGTTTCATTGAGCCTCAAGTGCAGGGAATAAAAGAGGTTCGCACCCGGGAACTTCCCGAGGAACGGAGACCCCGGCACTGGCTTGGTGATGACGTCTCGCTCGACCAGCGCGTCGACCATCTCCCACTCACCGTCGAGCTGTGTTTCGAGGAGCCCAAGCAGCCAGCGGCGCAATTCTTCCGGGGGCCGACCGGGGCGCTCGGGGAGGTTGGCTGCCGCCCTCGGTCTCGGCGGCGCCTCGACCACCATCAAACACTCACCGGCGGCTCCATACGTCGCTCGAAAAACGTCACCGCCACAACTCATTTCCTCGTCATATCGTTCCGGACTGCAGAGGCAGGCGGCCAGGGCCCGGGCCTGGGCGATGGGTTCCGTGGGCTCGTGGAACACTCCTTCGACGACTGGATCGGTGTTCGGTTTGCGGTGCATGAGAACGTAGTGCTTCATCGCCGTGGCCATTCTGGCGAACGTGAGTCCGCCGTGCGTTGGTCGTTGCTTTCAGCGGTGCCCGAATCCGACGCGGGTGAAAAAGGTCTGTTACCGTGGGTGTGCGTTGGGTACTCCGCGCTGCGTCCGAGTTTGCTTTTCTGTTGGATCAATAACAGATCTGTGGCGGCAGCGCAAGAAAAAAGGTGAGAGACCGCGGGGGACTTGTTGGGTGACCCGGTGGAGTCAGTCCCCCGCGGGTCGATTGGATTGGAGCTGCAGGAAGGAGATCAGCACCTGTGCAACTGGCGCCAGGACGATCAGCGACTGGGTCGACTGAGCGGTCGCCAGGGCGGCGGCGCTGGAGTGGATGTAGATGTCGAGGGCCTCGCCCGGGCTCGGGACTGGAACCGATGCAAACCACTCATCGATGGCGGCCTTGACACTCGGCGCGGCCGGGGCGGTGACCGCCGAGCAGCCTTCCGTGCACCGGAGGAAGACGCCAGCGTCATCCTGGACCGGCTCGACTGGAGCCCCGCACGGACAGAAGATGTCATCGATCTTCATGGTCACTCTTTGGCGGGGGCCACACGAAGCGCCCCTCGACCCACCCGACAATCAGGGCCTCGAGCACCCCGCGCATCTGCCGGTGCTGGCCGGCGGCGCGGAGCGCATCGCGGAGCAACCTGTATGCGCGCGGCGGGACATAGATGGTCTCCGGGCTGGAGGCATCCGGGCTCGGCACCTGGTAGACGCCAAGCAGCCAACCATCGATGAGGCCGATCAGAACGTCGGCCATCGAGTGCCCCAGCTCTGAGCAGCGGGCCTTGAAGGATCTCTTCAGGTTCGACCGCACAGATAGGCTCGGGCTTTTGATCTCAGCTGGCATGCTGTTCTCTCTACCACAGACCAGATTGTTTTGCAACGGAAGAACGCGGGGGTGCCGCGAGGCGGGGCTGTTGTTCAGCCAGTAGATTCCGGCGGGAGTGCATTGTACCCACGGCGGAAAGACCGGCAGCGGTATGCCAGCTGCCGCGCGAGCATGTGGCGCTCCTCGGCGGAGAGGTCGGGGCGGCACTCCGCGAGCTCCTCGGCGCGCTCGTCGATGCGGACGTCGGCGGCGACCGGGATGGGGGTGAGCATCGGTGGGCGGGGGCGATCCATGGCTACTCGATGTCGGCGTCGACTGCACGGCGAACATTGGCTGCTCGGCGCCCAAGGGCCCGGGCATACCCCCACCTGATTTGTGGGCCGCCAGAGTTGTATCTGGCGTAGCACCTGGCCGTGGTTGGATAGTCGCATCGGCCCTTGTGCCATGCCATGAGGAAGGCCGCCATGTAGGTGGCAAGGACTGGATCCCGCAGCGCCCTGGTCTGATCTTCTCTGCTCAGCCCATCCCAGTCTGCATCTGGAAAATCTGGAAGGCCATACATAGCTTGGACCAGGTCGTTCCAAGCGCCGGACATGAGTCCGACCATTCGCATGATCTGCCAGGGCCCGCGCTCCCCAGAGCTGCCCGGGGCTTCGAGCTGGAAGTAGGACTCGTTCCAGCAGATGGCGGCCAGCAGGTTGGGATCCACCTGGTAGCGATGGCTGGCGTCCAAAATGGCTCCGGCCAAACGGTCAGCGTAGTCTTCGGCCTTCGGGTTGATTTTGACGATGTAGGTAGCCAGGCGCCCGGCGCGTCCGCGCGGATGCTTGGCGACGAAGCCCTGCGCCGCCGGCGGCGCAGGGGCGGTGATGTTTCCGGCCATCATGATGACCACGAGCAGATAAGTCATGGTTAACTCCTTGTATGTTATCGGGAAAACCGCTGCCAGAAGGCGCGGGTCTATCGCTCGCGGAATCCCTTGGTGGGACTGGTCGGATCCCACGACTGTGGGATCTGGAATCCGGTGCCGTAGGTGTCACCCTGGCGGCCGGCATCTCCCGGCAGCGCGCCTGTGCGTTCCATCCACGGGACGGCGATCTTCTGCCACGCCTGCCACCCTGGATCACACTCGCGGTTCTCACTGCCCTGCCGGTGTGCCCAGACCCGATCAAAGGGCCGGCCGTTGACCTTGAACTCCTCGAGCAGCAGGTCGAGCAGCACGTCGCAGGCCTTGACCTGCGCGTCGGTGACATCGTCTGGGCCCCCGCCTGGCTTCCAGTGGTAGCCAGGGAACCCCTCAGGGTTGCCGTCGATCTCGATGCCAAGGCCCCACAGCGACATCTTGTGGCCGTGCCAGATGTGCATGTCCCATGGGTGGCACAGGATGATCCGCCCGCCAAGGGTCACATGCATGTGGGCGTTGACCCGGAAGTATCGAGCCGGATTTTCTCCGAGGCGGCAGGCGGTCCGATGCAGGACCACACCCCGGAACTTTGGCCACCGGTTTCCCCACTCTGGCTTGCCGTTCTTCGGCGCCGCCAGCTGCCCGCGGTAGTCGTACACCTCGACCCCGTTGATGATGCGCATTACGCTGTTCGGGGTGGCGTCTCCGACAGCCTTGTGGAGTGCTGCCATGGTCGCCGGGCCAACAACGCCGTCAGCGTCGAGGCCAGCTCGGCGCTGAAACGAGAGAACACCATCGAGAGTCTCGCTCCCGAAGTCGCCGTCGGCCCCCCATGCCGGGAGGTGAATGCCGGCGGACAACAGGAGCTCCTGCACGCGCCGAACGCCTGACCCACGGTCGCCTTGCTGAATCCATTGGTTGCTCATGGTGTCTTCCACGGGAGCGACAGGCCGCCCTTGATGCTGGCCCCGGCGAGCCCGAGCATCCCGAGGATCCCGGTGAGCACCTGGTTCACGGTTGGCGATCCCTGCGTCAGGATGGGAATGAAAATCCCCGCCGTCGGACTGATGATGGCCACGGCCCAGACAAGCCACCTCAGGGTCGGCCGGACCCGTGGCGGGATCGGCGGCGCCTCGATGTTCGGTCCGGCGGTGCCGCCGGGCACAGTGGGGGTGTTGTTTTCGTCAGGCATGTCGTCCTCCAGGTAGTTCGCGCGACGTGAAGCCGCGGGCTTCCAGTGAGTCCTTGTGAAACACTGGAATTTTATGACGCCGAGCATCGGCTGTCAATGCGGAGACCCACTCGTCCTTGGCCTTGCCGAGCGGTCGGCCGCTACGGGTGAGGTCTCCGATGATGACCCAGTCCGGTTTCCACCCCGGGCGACCAGAGCCGGGCGGGGTGGCCCGATGGAGATCGTAGAGCCGTCCGAGCATCGGCTCCACCGAAACGAACCTGACCGCCGCCTCCACCTCGGCCAGCGCATCCGCGGCGCGGGAGTACTCCTGTTGGGTTCGCGTTGTCGCTCCGATCCAGACGTTGTGAGGGAACGGTCCGAACCCGATATACCGCTTGGGGTTCTTCGTCAGAAAGATGAAGGTGTGCCGCTCGCACTCGAGGGCGACCTTCAGCACGGCGCGGATCCATTTCGCCGGCACCCAGTCGCCCCAGAGGTCGGCCATCGAGCAGGTGAAAATCGCGGTGGGCTTGCGGCGCCTGGCTGGCTCCGTGAGGCGCCCTTCGTGGAACTCGGGCATGAACCCCCGGGCCAGGTCGGTCTTGCCCCACCGCGCCTGGATGCTTGCGGCGTAGCAGCCCTGGCATCGCTTCGGTGAGTCGACCGTTCCGCCGGGCCCGAGACATCCAGTGCTCGGATTCCATGTGAACCCAGGCGACCCATCCTTGGAAACGCACCATTCGATTGTTGTGCTCTGCATTCGTAGCTCCTTTTTGCTCAGCCAGCACCCTCGAGCAGCTGCAGCTGGTTGCTGCGCGGCTCGAGGGCGGTCGCTTTCTTTCGTTGCTCCAGCCACCCGCGGGCCAGCTTCTTGATGCTGTCGCCGGCCACGTCGTAGTTGGCGAGGACTGCTCCTTCGGGATCTTTGATTCCCTCGACCTGGGCTCGCTTGATCCCGAGGACTTTGGACATGAATGGGTCGACCCCCACTTCCGCCATCAGGTAGTAGGCGGTCACCTCGTCGAGCTGCCCGTCGCGGTGGACGCGGCCGATGCATTGCTCGTGCACGCCGGGAGACCAGTCGAGCTCGCCGAAGACCACGGTGTGGCAGTGGTGCTGCAGCCCGTCCACCCCGGCGCCAGAGCGCAGGGAGATGAGGAGCACCCGCGACTCGCGGTCCATGAACCGCTGGATCGCCGCGTCCTTTTGCTTTGGGGATTCGCTGCCGGTGTACATCGCCGGGTGGTGTTCCTGTAGTCGGTCAAGCCAGATCCCGTAGACCTCGCGGTGCCACCCGTAGAGGACCACCTGCTCGCCGCGGTCGCAAAGCATCCGAACGAACTCCGCCACGTAGGGAGCTTTGGCAATGCCCGTGGCCTGCCGCAGCAGCGCGTTGAACTCTCGCTCGACCGCAAACTGGTCTGTCCGTTTGAGCTGGGTCTTGTCCACGATGGTCAGCGCGAGCTCGTCGGCGGAGCTTGCCACCTTGTCCATCGCGTCGAAGTCCGCGGTGATCCAATGCGGCACCTTCGTGAGCGGGAGCAGCTCGCGTTGGACGTCTTCCCTGGTGCGGCGCAGCATCAGCCCGGCGTCGCGGAGATACGTTCCGAAAGCCTTGGGCTCTTTGACCCTGCCGTAGTTGTTCATCCACTCGTTTCGGAACTCGTGCTCGGGCCCAAGTGCGCCCGGGCGGACGCACTCCATGACGTTGAACATCTCCGCACCGTGGTTGTAGATGGGGGTCGCGCTCAGCCCGATCCGGAAGGCGGCGCTCTTTGCGATGTGCCACGCGGCCTTTCCCTTCTCGCTCATCCTTCCACGCCGCAGCTCTTGAATCTCGTCGAACACCACGGACCGCATCTGCTCCGCGAGGACGTCGCCCCAGCCGGCGAGCTTGTGGTAGTTCATGATCAGGACGTCCGGCCACCCGCCGGGTGGATCGTATGGCGTCCCTTTGGTCACAACGTGGGTCGACAGCGCGGGCGCGAACCTCTGCAGCTCCCGCTGCCACTGCGCCGGGAGATGGGTGAGCGTCACGACGAGCGCGGGGAGGGTGCGCTTGTCGGTGAAGGCGCCGATGGCCGTGGCTGTCTTGCCCAGGCCGACGTCGTCTGCCACGAGGACCCCGCCGGTTTTGAGGGCAAGGTCGGTGGCGATGCGTTGGTACTCGCGGAGGGGGATCTGAAGGTCGAAGTCGGCGGGGGGGATGTGGCCGCTGACCACCTGCCAAACCATCTTCTCTTCGCGCTTGTGCTGGGCGGCCTGCTTCCGCATGTACTTCTGCTGCGAGATCTCCATTGGATACCGCTGGCAGAACCAGAGCAGATCGCGGCAGGTCGACGGGCTGTCAGCCAGGCGGACGTCGCCGTAGACGCTCCGGTGGACTCCAGCGAACATCCGCTTCAACCGGATGCGGGTGTGAGACTCGCAGCGGACGACCCAGAACTTTCCGTCGCGCTCGATGGTTCCGTAGGACGCTTTCATATCAGGCACGCTGTCAGGACAAGAGAGTGAACCGGGACGCCAGCAATCTCATCCGGGATCCGGGCGAGCGGCGGCGAGGTGGTGATGAGAAGGAGGGCCTCAACCTCTTCCGACTTCGCATACCGATGGAGCTGCCGGAGCAGCGCCGAGCGGCTGCCCTTGGTCTTCACCTCCGCCCCGAGCTTGCCGATCATGAAGTCGATGCGGTCGGTCGGGGTGAGCTGTACCTCGCGGCGGTGATGGACCCCCGCTGCTTGGAGGCGGCGGGAGATCCCGATTTGCAGCTCGGTCTCTGTGTCGAAGGTGTAGTAGTCGTGGATCAGCCTGCACAGCTCCGCGACCGTGAGTGCCATCGCCATCAATCCACCCCTCCTATCACCCGGCGACCAGCCTCGGAGTACTTCCCATCCTTCGGGCGAAGCCACTCCTTGGGCAGATCCCAGTCCGGCGCAACGCTCTCCGCTCGAGGCTTTCCGAAATCCAGCATGGCAATATGGGGGGCCACCCCCACGCCAAACACCCCGCACTCCACACAGAAGACGACGTGCATCTTGAACTCCATCCTGGTCGTAGTGTCCTCGGCATCGAGCTTCCGCTGCTCGATGCTGTCCTGGGCGCCGCAGTAACCGCAATGCATCTCAGCCATCCTCTTTTCTTGGCCGGGCCATGCTGACCATCCGCGGGCCGTGGTCGAGGCTGAATATCAACAACGCGCAGTCGCCAGGGTAGCTGGATTCTGCTCCCTTGAAAGTGATGCGCCCACGAATGAATCTCACCTCGGCGCGGATCGCATAGTCGTGCCACCAGCTCTGGTCGGACTTCACCGGCACCAGCATCACGACGACGGTGCCCAGCGCGCGGCTCTCCTCCCACGCCTTCGCGGTCCAGGCCTTCAAAGACTTGTGGTCCCAGGGCGGGTTGACGTAGACGTGCTGGCGGTACCAATCCTGGGCGAGCCCGTCGGTCTCCTTGGTCCAGTACTTCTCGAGCAGGTGGTTCGCGTCCGACGCGGCGGCGTCGACGGTGAACCCGAACTCCATCATCAGGTGGAGGAAGAAAACGGTCGGAGTCCCCCAGTCATCGCGCGCGGCCCTCGGCATATACGGGGCGGCGGTGGGCTCGCTCATTTCAGGCACCTCGAGATCCGCGGGTCGCCCCACGGGAAGTTGACGCCGGTCACCAGTCGGGCGAGCTCGGCCTTGTAAAGAAGGAGGTCGGGGGCGGTTACCACCGCGGGCGGCTGCCCGGGCTGAACCACCGCCCGCATATTGCAGACGCACGGGCAGTCCTTCGTGGGCAACCGCAGGCCGCAGCACTTCGCCGGGAGCGGCAGCCCCTTCTGGTCGATGCACAGCCGGCAGCTGGGCGTTGATGGAACCAGCTGCTGACCCGAGCAAGCCGAGATATACCAGTCGGGCGGCACCAGAACGACGAACCAGTCGCGGCGCACCTGCCACCCGGCGCCCGCTTGCGCGAGGCATTTCTCGAGGGCCGATGTCTTTGCGTCCAGCTGCGCCCTGAGTGCGGCGGTGTCGTCTTTCGCGGGGGCGATGAACCGGACACCCCCAGGGGTCTTCTTCGCCATGGACATCGCAACACGGTATGCCGTGACCGGTTGAAAGTTTTGGGCGTAGCCAGGCGTACAACCGCTCGCCATCACCACGGCCGTGGCGGCAAGAAGCAGCCCGATGAGCAGGAGGAACACGGCGAGGAAAAGGATCTGCGCCTGTTGGTCTTCTTCCGGTGGAATCATCGCCACACCGTGATACAGACAGTGCTCACCTCGGTGAACTCGTCAAAGTCATCGTTGAAGCAGATCGTCGACTCGACGGTGCTGTTCGGGCAGACGACCACATCCTCGATGGAGTTGTCTCCAGCGTGCCAGTCGTCCAGGTGGAACTCGCAGTCGGTGCTGGCGCGGGCCGTGTTGTCGGTGGGGTTGTGCAGCATCACGTGAGCGCAAACCGAATCGAGGTTGGCACCAAACTGAAAAGTCAGTGTCTCCTCATCCTCGTAGACCGCGAGCGCAGAGGCGTCGCCGGAGTAGTCGAGGCACTTGGACGCCTCGGTGTTTTCGCAGGCGTTGCATTGGCCTTCGGCGCCGAGGCCGAGGGTGGCCAGGAGCAGGATTGCGAGCAGCTGTGCGTTGCGTTTCATGGTCGGTCTCCTTCTTGTTTTTCCCACTCGTAGATCCAAAGCGGGGGGTTGTCTTTCCAGGCGAGGCCCGGGCGCTCGGCGTTGATGGACTCCCAGAGATTCCTGAAGTCCTCCAGCGATTCCTCCGAGGCGACGATCCCCTCGGCCACCGCATCCTCCCAGTCGATGTCGCCCAGGCGCTCCGCCCCGACCCGGACCACCGGGAGAACGAGGCGGGTCGCCCAGCGCGGCATGTGGAGCGGGGACTTCCATGCGTCGGAGTGTCGCGCCTTCTTGGCGCCCGGGAACCGCAGCGAAATCTTCTTTAGCTCGGCGGCCTTGTCGCGGTCGGCGTCTCGCGGCGGCCCCCCGGCGCGATACTCCACGTAGGTCCGATATGCTTCCATCGCCACCCGCCACGTCTCTTTAACCCAGAGCGCGTCGCCAACAGTGACGCGGGGGTAGATGCGGTGCCACACCTCGAGATCTTTCTCTGGTCCGAGGTGGCTACACGGAACCTTCCAGTATGGGCCAGGGTTGCCGGCGGGGCTCGGGCCTGGGTCGATGACTGCCCTGCTCCAATCCAGGTATTTCCAGTGGGATCGGATCCCTTGTCCGGTGCCGTCGATCAGGCTGTTGTTCTGCGTGACCGCGCGGCGGGTCATCCATTTTCTGGCCTCGCGGATTGCCTGGACCATCGCCGCCTTGAACAACTGCGGGTGCGCTTTGTTCTCAGACATCGATTCCCTCCGCGCGCGCGAGCATGGAGAACCTCGCCGCAGCCTGCGACGGTCGCCAGCACCGGAGGAGCCAAGGCAAGGCGTCTGGAAGGCGGCCCCAGTCCCTTGGCGCGGCGTGCATGATCTGCTCCTTTTCGGTGGCGAGCATCTCGAGGTCGGCCTGTTTGATCCGGGGATCCTCGTAGTCCGCCGGCCAGCGCCTGGCCACAATCTGCTCGGCGTGCGTCATCTCGTCGGAGATATCAGCGAACTCCGGCAGCCGTTTGAGCGGGGCAGGGATGTCGCAGATGATGATTTCGGCGGCGTCGTGAAGCAGGGCTCCAATGCGGACATCGCGGGGAGCTCCAAGCTCGGCCACCCGGCGGTGGACCAGCACCGAGTGCTCGGCGACAGAATAGAACCGGAGGCAGTGCCCGTTGAACCGACACTGCATCGATAAACTATGGGCGACTGAATCGATCCCCAGGCCGGTCAGGCTTGGCGAGTCGTAGTCGTAGGCGAACCCTCCATGGAGTTGGATCCATCGGCTGCTATTTTTCATCGGTTGCTCCAATCTTCTGGTGCTTCCCCACCCACTTCGCAATCATATCGAGGGGCGATGAAACGGTTGATACCCACCGACCTTGATCGCATGCCTTGCCCGCGGGTCCGCCGGCCTGAAACTCGAGGTGCTTCCGGAAGGAGTCGAAGGTCGCACCGTGCTGTAGGCCGATGGAGATAGCCATCGCCATCGCATCATAGACCGCGGCGGCCGGGTCTCTGGTGCGAACAAACAGTTCGCCGATGCGACCATCGTCGTAGTACCCAGCGGTGAGATCGTAGTCGTAGTCTTGGCTGCCATCGACGATGGTCAGTCGAGCATTGATCGCTCTGCGCTCCGCGGGGAGCCTTTCTCTTTCAGGCATGTGGATCGGTCTCCTTGGCGCGGGCAGCTTGCCTCAGCGTCGGCTCGATTGAAATACATTGCAGTGGGCAGCGGCTGCAGGCGGAGGCGGTGCCCGGGGTGGATGTCCTTGAGGAGGGGCAGTGCTGTCGGCAGTAACGTCCGACCAGGCCGCGAAGCTCCGTGGTGTCGACCTGGGACTCGTCGGACGCATACCCGCGGAAGTCCAGCGCCTTCATCAGGTGTTCCTTGAGGACTGTCATTCCGACGCGCTGAGCCTGCACGGTGGCGCTCGGTGAGCCGTCAAGCTCGGCAATCAGCGCATCGCTTGTGGTCTCAATAGCCTCGAGCAACCGCTCTGCTTCAGCGCGGGTCATTGGATGGCCCGGGTCATTCTGCGGGTCTGCTGTTGCTCGACCCAGCCGTACTCGGCGATGAACCTCGCCTCGGCGCCGTGGTCCTGGGAACGCTTGATCCCAAGCCCCCAGATGCTGTTGGCAGCCAAAACCGCCTGAGCCTTGGCCTTCTCGCGTGGCGCGCTCCCCCACCCTTTTCCGAGCTGCGTCCGGCGCCAAGTGGACGGCATTACCTGGTGGGTGCTGAACCCGAACGTTTCAGCGATAGCCATCCACCTCCCCTTCGACGTCGCCACCCCGAGGGCGTCCCGCTGCTTCGCCAGCCGCTCGGGCTTGGCTACTTTCTGGTCGTCGATGACGAACTGGTCCTCCACATAGAAGTACATCTCTGGGAATGCCAGCCACTCGCCGCGCTCGGTGGTGCCCCGCAGCACCAACTTCGGTTCGCCAGAGGACTCATCTCCGTTGGTCCAGTCAGCCGCATAGAAGGCGGCGACCATATCGAGGATGGAGCTGATCTCCGCCTGGATCATGGCGCCGTCGACCCCACTGCATTGACCCCAATGCCAGTCATGAGGGACCGTGTATCCGCGCGCGAAGTCCCGGTGGAGATCCTCGCAGTGGATCCCCCAGCCGGATGTTTTCCCGGGGTCGACCCCGGCCACAATCATTGGCCTCTTGATTTTCATGTTCGGCACCAACCCCCTCCAGGCCGCTGGGCCATGCGATTGCCGGCGGCGTCGTAGGAGTACTTCCCAGTGCCGATGCAGGTCGGGCAGCGACGGCGGCCGAGTCGGCCGCGGCCGTCGCACTCCCCGCAGACCTTCAGTCCTTCCCGCAGACCCTGGCTCCAATTCGAATCGATTGGATCGAGGACTATATCCGGGCATCGTATCTCCTGCCCAGGGCGAAGGGTCTCGTGAAGTGGGCGGCGTTGTTTCTCACTCCGGTCCATCGTTGAAGCTCCTTTCGAGCACCCCGCGGACCTGCCCGCGGGTGTTGTCCCAGCTCATCCCGAACCAACCCTGGGGGCCGTCCTTTGCTTTGGCGACGTTGATCCACATCTCGCCTGGGTCGGCTTTCGCATAGCGCGCGACCTGCTCCCGGTAGTAGTGCGGGCGGAAGACGAACGAGATCACATCCGATGTCTGCTCGATGGACCCGGACTCCTTGAGGTCCGAGAGCCGAGGCTTGCGGTTGTCCCGCTTGTCGATCCCGCGGGTGAACTGCGAAAGCGCGACCAACGAGAGCTTCGGCTCCTCGCGGCACACCGACTTCATCGTGGAGATGAGCTGGTTCATTTCCTTGCGGGGCTCCTCGTTCTCAATACACTCCTGCAGGTGGTCGACGATAACAATGGTGATCCCGTCCTGCTGCCTGCGCTTCCGGATCTCCTGGGCCATCGCTGCGGAGCGGTCGTTCTCGTCGTCGACCCATATAGCTTTCTCGTGGATCTTGCTGGCACCGCGGGCCATCGCCTTCCAGGTCTCGGTCGAGTCATTTCCATAGCCAAACTCGCGGCTGTTTAGTCCGCCGGCCTTCGCCAGGAATCGCCTGGCGACCTTCCTGGTTTGGGTCTCAGTGGAGAACAGTAAAATCCGTTCGCCTTGCTCGGCCCAGTTCTCTGCGAGGTGCTGCATGAAGGCCGACTTCCCCATTGAGGTGGCGCCAGCGATAGTCAACATGCCTCCTCGTGGAAGCAGCTGGTGAGCATCGAGGGCTGGGATCCCGGTCAGCACCTGCGACGACCCCTCCCCCTTCTCCCTGCGCTCCGCCTCGTTGAGCAGCTCGCCGACCGCATCGGTGAGTCGAACCGCTCCGCCTTGGCTCTTCCCTGCCACCCCGTTGAACGCTGTCATGGCCTCGGCGAGAAGCTGCGGGCCGCGCTTCCCAGACTTCATGAGGCCTTCGGCTATCAGCCGGCACTTGCGGTCCATCGCCGCGTTCTGGACGATTTCAACGGATCGCGGTACCTCCCAGGCGAACGAGGAGAAACGAGACAGCTCCTCGATCTCCATCATATCCAGGGCCCGGCCCTTGTTGGCCTCAGTCCAGTCGGCGATGGATAGAACGTCCGGGGTGATGCCCTCGTCCCAAAGATCAGTGATGGCCTCGAGCACCCGGCGAGGAACCGGGAGGGTGAGTTCATCCAGGCCAAGCTTCAGCGAGTGGAACTCTTGTGGCCTCAAAAGCAGGGCGCCGATGACAGCCTTCTGGGCTTGCTCGTGAGCGGGCTCGCGGTCGCTCATGGGGCCCCCGACAAGAGATCATCGGCCGACGGTCGCCATGGCTCGTCCGGCTCCACCCGCTCGGTCCCGCGCGCGACCCCCAGGTGCTCTCCAAATTTCTCTCCGTAAAGCCTCGACGGGACCAGCATGGTCGCCCTCCAATCCTTCTCCCCTGGAGCGGCGCGGGGCCAATTCCGATCCGCCCACCGGTTGACGGTTTTGATGTCCTCGATGGTGTATCCGTCGACGAGCAGCTGGGCCACCAGCTTCCGGACCGCCTTCGAGAAGGTTGGAAAACCCGTGCCGCATTCCTCGTTGAGATGGGTGATCACCTCTCGGACAAACGGCTCTGAAACCGGCGGGGGCTCGGTGCCCATCAGCTCCGCCTGGCCTCTCGCGCGATTCTTACTCTCTCTCTTGTTCTTCCTCTTCTCTTCTCCGGAAGAAGAACTCTTACGCGCGCGTTCGTATGTGCGGCGTCGTTCAGTCGGAGCTGAATCAGCTCTGTTTTCAAGCTGTTCCAGCGCTGAAACAGCGCTGTTTTGGCGCCGTTTTAGCTTCGAAATACCTACACGTAGGCCTTCCCTGAATATCACCCTGAGCATGGCCGCCATCTTCCTGTCGGTGTCCTTCGCCAGGAGGCGGACCTGGTCGCGCTCTTCCTCGCTCATGTCGATTCCGTATCGGGGCATCTGCGCTAACCCTGATCCGTCCGTGCCCGGGCCCGGCCCCAGAGGCGTGACACTCGGCGGGTCGCCGGGGCACCGGGGCACGGACAGATCAAGCTTTGAATTTGAGGGTTTCGAGTGTCACGCTTCGGACCATACCCACCCGTCGGACGGGTGTCAACTTCTTCTCAGTCGCCCGGCTCCTCTTCCTGGGTCGGCTCGGCGGCATCCTGAACCGGGGGCGGTTCCTCGGCTGTCAGCGTCGCCTTCATCGCGGCGATGATCTGCAGGCATTGCTCGGCCTCCCATTTTGAGGACTGCCCGGCGGTGACTCCGAGCTCGACCGCCAGCTCCCGAACCTCGTCCCAGCTCATGTCCATCCCCTTCCGCAGATCCTTGAGCTGCTTGAGGGCGTCGGCCTGGGTGACCGACGGAGCCTCTTCCTGCTCTTCGGGCGGCGGCTCCTCTGGTTGGTCGGCAGGCGGTTCTGGATCTTTGGTGGTTGCCGGAGGGGTGGCCGGCGCCCCGTCGCGGAGCTCGTCGAGGCCCTTGCCGATGATCTTGCAGTCGGCCGTCGTCCACAGCGACGAGTCCTGAGCCTTCTCTTCCCCGATCCGATGGGCGACGAACCCGCGAAAAGAGTCCTTGTCCACGTCGGCGGGGGCCTTCGGGTCGCAGTCGGTTATCTTCGCCCAGCGATTCCACAGGCGGCCTGTCTGCGCCTTGGTGGCCTTGCGTGGCTTTGTGGTCGCGGCGGTCGAGGCCTGAGGCTTCTTGGGCTCCCTGGCCGCTGTGGGCGGCGAGGCAGGGGAACCAGCGGGCAGGGCGGGGGCGGAGGTGGTAGATGGGACATCGATCACGCCGGCGGCCTGATCTCGAAACCCGTCCGACCGAGTAGCCGACACCTGCCGGAGCTCATCGAATGGCGGGGAGTCAGCGTCGTGCTGCAGCGCCTCGACGAGGTCGGTGGACTTCGGCACCTCGGCCGCCGAGCAGAGTGCCCGGATGGCAGTCTTGCGCGCCATCTCTGGGAACCAGTCGTCCCACGGGGTTCTCGAGTTGTACCGCTTGGCCTGCTGGACGGCCTGGGAATTGTCGCGCCGCTTCTCGATCTGGTCGAGGCGCAGCATGCGCTGGACCCGGTCGCCGTTCTTCAGGATGACCAGCGCGTATGCGGCGACCAGGTGCTTGTCAGCATAGTCCTCTTTGCTCGCCAGGATGTTGGGGCGGTGGACAATGTCCGGGGGCTCATCCGTGATCGTGAAGAGGCCGTGCTCTACCTCGTGGCGATAGACCACCCCGGAGTTCATCCGCGCAATCTCCCCCGAGTTCCGGACGAGCTGCGCCAGCCCATTCTTCCCGAACATCACCTTGCACTCCATCACGCCCTGCTTGCGGTTGTTGAACGGGATCAACCAAGCAAAGCCCTGCGGGGTGTTGGGCGGCAGCCCGAGCTGGCTGCAGAGCATCATGCTCGTGAGCAGGCTCGATTCGGTGCACTTGAGCAGCTTCTCGTTTTGGCTGCCGAAGGTCTGGACGACTCGGATAATCGTTTCGGCCTTGATGTGCGTCGGCAGGACCGTGTCGAGTCGAGGCGCGACGGCCTCGAGGAAGTGGCCGAAGTTGGCGGGCGGGCGAGCGGACTGCTCGATCCGCGCGATGGCGGTTTCGTCGACGGTTGTCATCGGGAACTCCTGTTGAGTGAGATGGTTTGCCTGGTGCCGCTGTTCGCTGGCCAGGCGTTGTTGTCGTTGCAGACCTTGAAGGTCTCGAGGTGTTCGGCGATCATGATCCACGCCTCCACCAAGTCGTTCTGCTTGAGATCATAGATTTGGACGCCGTGCGCGGGCTGGTCCCGGGCGGTGATCCAGCCCCACTGGTCGTGTACTTCGCCGGTGAGATACGTGAGGGCCTCGCAGTAAAGCCCGGCCTGCCAGTCCTGGTTCAAGCGGAAAACCTGGCGGCGCCATCCCCGCGGGGTGATGTCTCCTGTCACCTTCAAATCCCAAATACACGGAGGATCCCAGAGGTCGAGACGACCCTTCAGGAGCAGCTTGGTCTTCGGCTCTTCCCAGAGGAACGACACTTGGGATCGGCTGCGCGCGAGGATCTCCGCAACCTCCGGGGCGGACTGTACAGCGTCGGCGATGGCAAACACCCGGTCCCACATCTTCACCGGCAGAGCGATCTTGTCGCCGTTCCGGAGTAGCTCGATGGTGAATTTCATCGTTCCGGGGCTGCGTTTCACCCCCACCGGGAGACGGAAGAACTGTGAATGGAACTCTGCAAGGCCATCGAAGATGAGAACGTCTACCGCCGACCCAACGATCATTGGATCCGTCGGAATGAAGTCGTCACGAACTGAAAGCCAGTGACGGTACTGAGCAGGGGATTCTGCGAGGTGTCCGAGCCCCGACTTCGATAGGGCGTCCCACTTCAGGTAGTCGACAAATGGAACGTTGAAGTAGATGCCGGGGGCTGGAGTCACTGCGTGAGCTCCGCGGTGGTGCACCCGAGGGCCTTGGCGATCCGGATCAACTCACGGGTCTTTGCTCCACCCTGATTCTTGAACATCAGGGAGTAGGAGCTTGGGGCCATTCCGAGTGCAGCGTAGAGGATCTTCGGTGTCCACCCGCGGTCCGCGAGCAGGCGGTCGATATTGCGGCGGAGAATTTTGCCGACTTCGGAGTCAGGGGTGCGCTCCGTCGTCATCCTTCGTCCTCGCTCGCGGCGGTGATGGCGTCAACCAGGGCTTGCTTGGTTGTGGGCAACGGGGAGATCTCCAGCTCTCGGGCCCGAACCTTTAGCTCGGGCACCGACATCCTGCTGATGGAGTCGTCGGCCGGGGGTGATGGCCGGCTCGGGCGACGCGGGGGAGCCGGGTCCGTCTCCGGCTCTGGCGCCGCCTCGTCCTCTGGCGCGTCATGGTCCGCGACCGCCGCTGGCTTTTCCTTGCGGGCAGGTGGATCGAGCAGCTTGTTGACGCCTGCCGCGAGTCCCGCGAGCTCGTCGAGAAGGTCATCGGACTCGAGGCGCATCTCCTTGGTGATGTGGTCGATCTCACCGCGGAGCTTGTCGTAGGCTTTGAGGCGGGCCTTGAGGGTCGTCGGGCGCGGGGCTCGCTCGCCAGCCACCCAGCGATCCACCTCGGTGCGCAGCTCCTTCAGCTCCTGGGCAAATCGCTCGTGGGCATGGTGAGCGATGCTGGATGTCGAGTCCATCAGGTCCGGGATCGGGATGAGCCAAAACCGCGTGCCAACCTGCTGCAGCGCGCGCTGCATGCGCTGGGCGTTCTCCACCTGACTTCGCCCGAGGAAGTGCATCCGAGCATGGATCCGGATGGCTCCCCAGGCCCGCAGGGTCGCGCCGAGGGCGTTCCGAACATCGTCGTTTCCGAGATAGTTCAGCTGGTAGTCGAAGCGATCCGACACGGCACTCGCCACCTCGTCGTCGATCTCGAAAATGAAAGGTGGCTTCCCCTTCAACTCCACCCGCCGCCAGGCCACACGATTGACCATCTTGCCCACCTCGTCGCCAACCCTCTCGTCGCCCTCGAGCGAGGTATCGACGATGGCCCACACCAGGACTCCGTCGTCCTCTTTGATGAGCCGGCTGATGAGCGGTTTGCGGATCGTCCGGACGGAGGAGATGATTTTCCGGAACACTCCCTCGGGGCGTGGATCCTCAATCTCCAGGGGCACGCCGTGCTCATCTGCGGCTTCGCGGAGAGCGGCGCGAGTGAGCAGGGCCCCGCTGGTATGGAGATCCCAGGTGACCAGCACCCCGAGCAATTTGGCGTCGGCCATCGACTTTTGGAGATCCTCAAACATCGTCACCCTCCTGCTTTTTGCTGTGCTCGCGGTGAAGCCGCAGCACAGTCCTTCCGGCCACGACGACGCGGAGCAGCTCCTCGTCTGGCATGGCATCGGCCCCCTCGCTCTCAACCCCCAAAGCACGCAGGACACCACGGAGGAGATCGGCAGGGGAGGTGGAGGGGTCTTCACCCAGGATGCGGTCGACTGCAGATTTGTAGTTTTCGCGCGGAATCGTTTCCGGTTTCGCTGCCGCCGCCTGGGCCGTCGCAACGAAGTCGTCAAACGCAGAATTCGGTTCATTCATACTTGCCTCCTTACAGGTTTCAGGATGCTAACCAGGAACCTGGTATGAGTCAAGCATAAAACGGGGTTGGTGGTCGAATCTGATCTGGGATTCTAGTCTTGGTTGGGGTCGAGCATTTCGTCTTCGACGGCGCGCTGAACCTTTACGGCCTCGCCCTCACCGCCCCCGAACGAGATGCTGAATTTGACGGGTTCGTCACGGAGCTTCTGGGCGTCGGCACCTCCGTCGAGCTCCTTTTTGATGAACTCGTAGACGGGCGGAAACGCCTTCATGAGAATGTCGATCACGATGCCTGCGACTGCAGCGGCTGCCATCGGCATGGGTCACCTCCCGCAGGCGAACGCATCCACGGATGCGGCCACCAGTTTGTAGGTTGGGTCATCGGTGGTTTTGAAGGCGCCGATTTTGACGCCGAGATCCACCACGGTCCAGGCCGCGCAGATCCCTGGCTTGATCAACACCTTCCAGTCGCCGTGGCAGTCCTTCGGCGGCGCCTCCCCGGAACATGCTTTCTCGTGGGTCTTCACGTAATCGAAGGCCGCGTCGAGAGCGAGCTTGGTTGTCCTCTGTCCGGCCTGCAAAATACCGAGGCCGCCCTTGCCGGTTTTCTTTCCGGCCTTCTCGCCTGTCCATGCGCGTGAGAGTCGAACCGCTGGCAGGACGCACTTGTCGTACTCGGCTGTTTTGATGGCGTGGGCGGCCTTGCACTCGGCGCGCTTCACCTCGAGAAACTTCTTGACAGAGGAGTCGAACTTCTCACCGAGGGTCTTGGTGAGGCTCACAAAATTGTACCCGGTGGCGAGCCTTTTCCACGGGGTTACACTGCAGGACATGCAGAGGGCGGCGGCCAAAACGACCGCCAATCGAAGTTTAAGCATCGGTGTTTCTCCTTTGGTTGCTTTCTAAGAACCGAGGGCCCAAGCGTAGCACGGGCGCGGGGATTTGAACAGGGCGACTTGACTTCCCCCAACAGAGGAGCAATCGTGAATCATCACCAAGGAGATCAACATGCTGAAACGAATGATTCTCGCTGCTCTACTTCTGGCCCTCGGCGGGTGCCCGGGTCAGGCGCCAGAGATGGAGGGCCGCATCCTGCTGCCCGCCGACTATGACGCCCTCGCCCAATACGACATCGACCGGACGGACATTCACACCGGGGCGGTGGTGCTGCCAGACCGCGTGGCCCATCTCGTCCCGGATGGAGACCGCTGGAGGGTGTCCTACGAGTGGCCACCCGCGGCGGGTGGGTGTGTCTTCGATGGCAACACATCCGCGACGGACCGAACCTGGGAGCGTATCCGCCTGGGCGGAGAGCTCGACTACGACAGGGAGGCGATGGCTTGGACGGACGGAGAGAAGTGGTACCGGTTGGATGGGGACATCTTCGGCAACGCCGGGTACTGCCGGCTCTACCTCGTCGAGATCTCGCCCTACTAAGACGCAGCCACACCAAGGTCCGACAGGGTGTATGTCATCGATGCGGCGACGACGTTCATGGGGCTCGCCGCGGTCGGCCCAATGATCTCCATGTAATACTCGTAGGTTTCAAGGTCAATCACCTCGGGCGACGTCGGGTTGATGGCCTGGTCGTCGTCCCACGCGTTCGCCGTGGTCTTGGTCGCAGCCGCCCCGATGGCGGTGGCAACCCCTTGGTAGTCCTTCTTCCAGAGGCGCGCGCTCGAGGTGTTGGTGGTGTCCTCGTACCAGGTGATGTAGCAGTTGGTGAGGGTTGCTCCATTTGGCAGGCCGACGAGCGGGAGATGGGCGACAACATTGCCACCTGCGCCATTGAAGATGTAACCCTTGACGAGCCTGGTGCCATAGGTCCCGGAGTTACCCCAGCTCCAGTCGGTCGCGTGCCTTACCAGACTGAACGGAATCTTTTTCTTGGTGACTGTCTTCGCCGCGCTCATAGCGTATGCGCCAGCGATCCCAGTTTTGTACGACACAAAAGTGGTGCCGCGCATGTCGGCGGCTGGTTTTGTGGCCGTGCCGACGTCGGTGCCGGCGGCGAAGGTGAGGTCCGCATCCAGGTCACCGGACCCGTCGCGCGAAAGCAGCTCGGTGTCCGCTGAGTCGAGCGCGGTTTGGACGTTGAGCACCGCGCTATCGAGCTTGGTCCAAGCCCCCGCCGAAACCGAGATCCCCGTTGCGGCAGCGAGGACAAAGTCATCCCTGCGGGCGGTGGATATGTTCGCGTTCAGAATGGACACCTGCCCCGTAATCAGCTCGATATCACAGATGAGAATCGCATCCGCTGGTTTGGCTGGCTTTGTATGCGTCGGCGTCGCGGCGGCGGTGCCAGAGACCACCCGCCACTCGTAGGACTCCTTCCAAGTGAGATACTCGGTGTTCCCGTCGATCACCTTTGAGTCCTGAAGGGTGTAGGTGAAGCGGCCGTGAATAGAGATCCACCGGCCTTCACCTGGCACCGTCGGCACGGTCGCGTTCGCCAGGTAGTCGACGCTGCAGTCGATGACATCCGCCGTCGAGCGGTAGATGCGCTCACCGTCCTGGTCGTAGCCGATGAAGGCCCCGGTCATGTCCACTGACATACTCGGGACGCCTTGCTCGGATACCACGCCCCCGGAGATGATTCCGAAGATCCCGATGTCGGACATCAGGTTACCGATGGCGTTGTAGGTGTTCGTGACCGCGGCGTTCAGGTCCGCGGGCTCAACCAGCTGCTTGTCGAAATACTTACGTCTGTCCATCGCCAGCTCCTAATGCAGAATTGTCTCCAGGCCAAGGCGACTGTAGCCAAGCTCCCAGTGGTCGAACGTGACCGCGTCAGTCGGATCCTGAATCAGGTAGTGCTCGTGCGCCACCTTGGCGGCCTCAGCGATCAGGCCAATCCACCTCCGCTGCTCAGCCGTGAGATCCGTCAGAGACTGTATCACAAACGTGTAGAGCGCGGGGTCGCCGTCGCCCGGGCCCAGATAGGTCCCCTGGCCGAGAGTGTCCTCTCCGAGCACCCACCGATACTCGAAGGAGTTGTAGGCAAGAATGGTGACCGTGATCCCCAGGAAGAACCGAACGAGGTTAATTATCGCCGGCTCGGTTCCGTGCTGCCGATAGCTCGGCACGAGCACGTCGAGCAGCTTGCGCTTCTGGCTCTCGGTCAGGTCGAACGAGTGGGGGTTCCCGAGGTCCTGCAGGCGGGCTTCGACGAAGATTTCCGGCGCCCGGTCCACATCCCAGATCTGCTCGATCCTGTCGGCGTCCCAGAGCAGCAACCACACCACATCCTGCCAGCAGTCGACCAGGCGCTCCAGGTCGCCCGTGACATCGTCGTCTCGGTTCTGCTGGGCCAGCATGTCCCAGATCCTGAAGCGGCGGCTGTCGGGCCACTCAGGCGGCGTCCAAGAGGCAAACCCGGCGGTGCGATAGTCTGCGTCGAGCGCGTTGGCGTTGCTCGAGTCATCCGCTATCGCGCCGCAGGTGAGCAGGTAGTTCCGCCAGAAGGTCAACTCGATGTCCGTAGTCAGGTCGAAGACAGTCGAGCTGATCTCCGTGACCGCTGTCACTGTCGCCGAGACCGCGGCTTGTCGGTCGTTGGCCGCGACATACGAGAGGTTGTAGTTTGCTGGGTTGAGTGCATCGGCGGCGCCCATGGCAGAGGCCGCGAGCATCCCCTCGTCGAATGTGGCGCGGATCGTCGTCGCATACGTGGCCAAGGCCGAGAGGACTCTTGGGGCTACGATGTCCTCGATGGTGAATGAGTACGATTCATCGATGGTATACGCACCGCCGACCGTCTCTGAAACCACTCGGACTGTAACGACCTCTTCGCTGTCAAACGCAGTCGTCGGGTCGATGGTTATTCTGAAATCGTGAAGAACCTCTACCGTGATGTCATCGAACTCGCAGTATCCCGCTCCCGCGGTATTGGCGACGAGGTTTAAGCTCGTTCCAGTCGGAACATATGTGACATCGAAAGCCTGCCACGAGGTGGAGCTGCTGCCGGTCCAAACAGCAACCCCTTTGTTATGAACTTCTGGAGGGGCGCTTCCGTCGCTTCGGGCCCATCCTCGAACACGAACAGCAAGACCAACAGTGAGGATGGATTGCGTGGCGCCTGGATCTGGGGTTGCGCCAAACGCCACACGAAGACATCGAGCGCCGCCATGCGGTGTAGTCGTTTGCTTCGAGAGGACCGCGCCGTTGTCTGGCGACCAGCTTCCCGTTCCCGCGGCTTCCATATCGCCATCAACGACAAGGTCACCTGGAGGCAAAACGAGCGCTGCAGCAGAAGAAGCCGGGCCATTAAAACCAGGAGTGAAAAGCCCCAGCCCGCCAACGTATGCGAGCAGGCCGTTGATCCAAACAGCTGTTTGGGTGTTGTCGACCGCCGCCGCCGCGGTCGACAACACGTCCAGCGTGATGGTCGGCGTTGAGGAGACGTCGACATCGCTGTCCTCTGGGTACTGGTTTGCAAGGAAGAGGCCGACAGATGTCTCTTCTGTGAAGTCGTCAAACCATAGCGCCGGCAGGTTGATTTGCGTCATGGAGCCACCGCCTCGAGAGTAAGCGCCACCGTTTGTGATCCAGTCAGGTGAAACACATTCACAGAGCGCTTGGCGTAGTCTCGGATCGCACTGGCCGCAATTTGCTCTGACCAGTACTCGACCCCGCCAACCGTCAGCGAGGCCTTGAAGTCGATGGTTGCCGCGTCAGATGTATTCCGCATCTTCATCGCCCACGACAGGATGTTTGTCGAGGTGAGATCGATTGACAGCTCGAGACCATCCTTGTCTCCGATCTCGATATCATCTTCTTTGGATTCGTCTTCGCTCCCAACAAGGAAAACCCAAAGCCCGTCTGGAGCGGTCCACCCGGTTGGCTGGACCCTCCCCGCTCGCTGCGAGAAGATCAGCGGGCCTCTGTCTCCTGCGGCCACTAGAGCTGCCTCGCCAGCTCGAAGTAGTCATGGAACGCATATCGGCCGGTCGACTTGGTGTAGTACCCCAGGCCAGCATATCCACCGAGATACGGTTGCGAACCCGTGTTAATCCCAAGGTTGTCATCGGTGAATGACTCCATTCCCGGAACCAAGACAAACGTCGGAGATGCGACCGTGTAGCTACCGAGATCATTCTCCCAGACGCTAATCAGCACGTCGTCGGTTGGCTGGCGAATAACATCTACCTGGATGTGAACCCAGCTGTTGACTGCGTAGGTGGCCGAGGACTGCATGATGGCGCTAGCCAGCGGAAGGCCACTCGATGGCGGGCCCTTCACCACGACCAACCGAGCCGGCGACTCGTCGTGGGCCAATCCGATCAGGTACCCGGAGTCGCCGACGCTATTTCCCTCGAGAGAGAGAAAAAGAAACGGAGTGGCATCGACCCCTAGAACACGCTGCATCGCGCACGAGATCCGCCCCCCTTTCGCCATCGGGGCAAAGTCACCTGGATTGGTAAGGTAGTAAAGCCCACTCGCTCCAACGTCCGGTTGCAATGAGTGCCACCCATACAACCACGATCCGCCACCACTAGGGGGAGAGAATCCATTGCTGACGTTGCGATCAACCAGCGAAGTGGAAAGCGACCCTGTGAGCGCGCCAAAGTCTGATTCAGCCATGTCGGCTCCTATAGCGTTTCTATCGGCCGCCACTTCAGCTTTGCAGCTGGAGTGCCGGACGTGTAAACAAGCGTCCGAATACGGACCGCAGAATAACCCTCGTCGACATCAATGTCCCCGGGCGCCGTAGCAGTATCCCAGTCCAACCACGTAGTGCTTCCCGGGCGCCTGACCTGAAGCACCAGAGTTGCAACGAACGTCCCGCTTATCGTAACTCGCACTCCGCTGCCTGGGTTGATATCGAGAGGAGTCCCGTACCCGGGGCCCGCGAGAGCCTGGAGTGTTATCTCGGTCTCGAAGCTCTCGTATGTGTTTGCAGCGCCGCCTGTAAAAAAACCCGCGGCGGCGAGATCGGTTCCGATCCCAGCGAACGCAGTAGTGGACGTTTCATTGCTCTGCCAGTTTGTCTCAAAGCTTTCAGTCGACCCAGCTGGAGCAATCTGAGCTGGTGCGGGCGCCGCGTAGATGTTCGCGAACGTCACATCATAGGCCGTGAAAAAACCAGGCCCGGCGTTGTCCGCCCATGTAAAATGAAGGTTCATTCCAATCATGAGATAGTTCGCGAACTCACCGCAGTCACTGTACGTTGACGGGGTTGTGAACGTTGGTGAACTGAGCGCACCAGCAAAATCAGGGCGGTGCCAAGCCAGTGCGCCATCCGTAATATGTGCCCAGCAGTCGACATGCATTTCTCCTACCAGCAGTATCGACGAGGCGAGATCGGTGGCGTCTGGCGATGAAACGATATTTGTCGAGTCTGCAGCAGAATGAACAGCCGCGTCGGCCCGATGGGCGTTGAAGGTGGCTTTGATTTCGTTCAGCCTCGAGTGGACGTCGCCTGGGGTTGACCCAATGAACGATTCCGTGATGAGTCTGCTTGTATCTGCCACCGGGTGTCTGGCCGGCCACTCCGTCTCAAACGAATCGAAGGCGGCGCTGGTCGATCCGAATGTCGCTGCCGAAATGTCGCCCAATGTAAACGCGGAGATTGCGTCCTCGTTGTCTGGCCACAGCTGCTCAAAGCTGTCGTAAACCGTCTGCTGCAGCCCGGACCCGAAGCTGGCAGCGGTCAGGTGGGTGGCCGGAACAAATGCCGTGATGGCATCCTCGTTGCCATCCCAGAGCGCCTCAAATGTTTCTGCCCACTCATATGGTGGACCAAACGTCGCAGTGTCCAGACCTACTGCTGCCGAGCTATCGGTCCAGTCCGCCGGGACAGACTCGATGTCAACGCCGCTCTGCTGCAGCGCCGTCTCGAAGCTGGGATTAGAAATCGCCATTCTACACCAGCGCCAGCCCGGTCCGGTCGTTGAGCAGGGTGACGGTACCGAGCACCGGGATTGAGTTGTACGGAATGGTCGTGTTCCCGATTGGCACGAAGGTCGTTTTATCGACTTCGTCGACACCCGTGGTGTTGTCGACGATATTGACCAGCTTCGACCACGCGATGATGTTGCGGACGCCGCCCAGCTCGTCTTTCATTTCCCAGCCGAACTTGAAGTCGGCGTTGGCGACGACGAGAGATGAGTCGTCCGGGTCGACGAGTTCAACAGCGAAGAAGTCTGCCAGGTTTGACCGTATCGCCGCATCGACGGTCGCCGGTGCTGCGCCCTGGGCCAGGCGAACTTTGGCGGTGATATTGATCGTGGTGAGCACCGGGTCGACCACCGAGTACTCGAAGGTGATGGTTGGCTTGTATGTCCCCTCGATCAGCGCCCGGACCTCATCCTTCTGTGCCGTGGTTGCTGTGGTCGGGGCATACCCACCGGAAGCAAGGGCCGCGCCGCGCGCCACCAGATAGAGAAAGCCGTTGTTCTCTGGAATCCCTGCGAGCTGGTCGGAGGTGAGAATCAGCGCCTTGGAAACTCCGGAAACCCGCTGGGCGTTGATCCCGTAGTCTGGCTGGGCGACGGACCGCGAGTTGACTGTCATTTGTCCCGGCAACTCCCGCTGGGCGTTGGCCAGGGTCTCGCGGGCGGTTCCCGGGCTGGCTACAAGAGGGTTCGTTACAGCGAAGGTGACAGGGGCTCCGAGCGCATCCGTCAGAGAGAACTCCGGAACGATGAGGGTGCCAGGGTCGACGGAGATGGCTCCACCGCCGGACTTCGAGTTGACCGTCGTGACCCCGCTCGGGATCCGTCCGTTGGTGCCATCGCCGAAGACTACCAGGGCGCGGTCGTTGTCAGAGAGCAGGACCATATAGTGCGGATCGGTGTTGGTCGAGCTGAGGAAGTTGTCGACCTTGGCCCACGGGTCCGGCGCCCCGACCGGGGTGATGTCATCCCCGACAGAAACCACCTCGAGAAACGGGGTCTGGTCGAGCAGGAGGCGCTGGTCTGCAAGGTCGGTCGAGGTGAATGATTTTGTGTGGGACTGTGAGTTCTCCGTCGCCACGCTGAACGCAGAGTTCCCTGCCGGGATCGTGGCGTCCGCCAGGATCTGGAAGCGCGCAGGATTCGTCGCGGAGGCCGACCGAATTATCATCCCAGCGGTGAGCGGGATGTCGTCGTATGTTCCGGTGAGCGAAAACTGGATGTCGACCGTCGATGCGGTCTGGCCCGAGAAGGTGTACCCGAGCGGGCGAGCATGCTTGACGCCGTTGATCCGGCGGGTGCAGACGCTGAAAAACGCCTCGGCAAACTGGGCCGACCGGTATTTATCCACGACGTCGCCGACAAAGGCTCCGCTCTCCAAGAGGATGTTCCCGAAGTTGGCGACCGCGGTGTCGCTCCAATCCGGGTGGACGCTCGCAATCGTGCGCGTGAGCCTCTCCCGAAGCGAGTCGAAATCCCGCGACTGGACGTCAAGATCTGCTGGTAGAATCCTAGCCAACGGTCGCCTCCACTGCCTCTGTGGACACATTGCCAAGCTGACCTGTATCAACCTGGAATGTTACAGTCATCTTGGCTCGCCGTCCACCCGCGATATCATCGAGGACTATATCACCTGGAGCGGCCAGCGCGCGGGGCTCCCAACGGGAGATAGCGTCAACCACCCGGACCCGCATAAGATCTCTGCGGATATCCTCATCGATGTTGGTGTGTCGAGCTCGATCAATCTGTGATCCGAAGTCCAACCGCCACGGGTACTCGCCTCGATAAACTCCGTCGCTCGACGACGCACGGACGCCGAGTACGCATCGGATGTTTGACTTGATGAGGGTGGCCCCAGTTGCCGTGGCATAGTCGCCGTGCTCCCTGGTGAGCGGGTAGGAGATGCCTTTTCCGGTCGTGACTTCATCGGACATCGCCTTCTCCTAAATCTGAATCGCCTCGAGCACCGCGATGATTGGCTCAAGCGCATCTATCATTTCCTGGGCGCCCATGTCCGCGGGGTCCGGCATGCTCGGGAGGTCCACCGGGGCCGGCAGAAAGCTGATGAGCGACGAGATGGATCCAAGGATCCCTGTTACCGGCCCGAGGGCCGCCCCGGCGTGGGCCGTCATCGTGGCGGCGTTGTTGAGCGCGCACTGAGCCTCGGTCTGCAGGGCGGTATCTCCTGCCAAGACTGCCTGATCCATGAGGGCCTGGGCGGAGGCGGTGGCAGTGGCGACCTCTGTGAGCTGCTCGATCACTGCCGTGAGGTATTTCGCGCAGGCGCTGATCGTGGTGATGACCATCAGCGGCACCGAAAGCTGCGGGATGAGCGTGGCCACCTTCGCTATCTTCTGTCTCGCCTCGTTCAGGGCCTCTATGAAACCCGCGGGGTCGACCGGAATCTCAGGTGCTCGCTCGAGCACCGTAAATAGCGCGGTCACGGCGTCGATCAGAATCAGAGCTGGCTGCAGGGCGGCCAGGGCCGGACCGAGCTGGGACATAATCGACTGAACGGCGCTGAAGTCCGTGCCGACCAACCCAACCGGGCTCGGGAGCGAGACCAACTGCATCCCCGCTGGGAGGGTCACAGAGACCTCTGCTGGGGGCGAAGGGAGTTGTCCGGTGGTGCAGCTCATATCGGCGGCCCCGTCGGCGCCACAGGGCGCCCGTTGAGCGTAAGGGTGGACCCACTCAGGGCCAGGAGGCCTGTGGTAGCGATACGCACGCCCAGCGCCGAGCTGACGCCCGCTGTGCGCCCAGCAACGTCGACCTCGAGCAGCACCCCGGCGCCATCCGCGGCCTGATCCTTGATTTTGACCCCCGTTGAGTTTGCCCGAGCGTCAACTTCTATCTGGATCCGGCCGTCCCGCCAGACGATCTTGTCGCCGTCCTCGGTGATCTCGGTGCCCGTTGGCAGCTCGTCGTCGCCAAAATGAGCGCCGGTCACCCTGCCGGCCTCCCGGTCGCCGCCGATGAACTGAATCACCACCGTCGCGCCGACCGGCGGCACGATGGCGGCGCCGTGGTCCTTCGCTCCGCTTGCTGGCAGCCCGATCACCGGATACCAGGGAGATTCGTCGAGCTCGCCGTCGATACGCACGCGCACCCATCCATCAGCACGCCGATCAATCACGGTCCCTTCGTAGGGCCACGGCGCCGGGAATGCATAGTCGAGAGTTCGCTCTGACATTGGTATCCTATTTGAGGAATTTCATGAGCCTGGACAAGGGCTTGATATTCGAAGTCGTGCCGAGGAAGTTTCTCAGTGCCGTATCGAGAGCAGCGTCAGATCCAGAGCCCTTCTTCCTGCCGGCCCGACGGATTTGCAGGACAGACTCCTTTGCTCCGACGCGGTGCGTGGCATTCCGGAGCGAGTAGATCCCGTCGAGCGATGGGTTCAGGCCCCAGACGAGGATATTGGTGAACGTCCGGATCGTCGGCTCTAGAAAAACGGTGAGGTTCAGCTTCAGCGCGTTGTATTTGTAATCCTTGTAGAGTGAGTCCGCCAGGAGCTGAGCCTCTTGCTCCGTCCGGGATCCGATATTGCGCTCGATCTCGAACCCAGTGTCGCCATCATCAAACTGATCGCCCTCGGCAATCGTCTTAATGTCGTCGCTGTCAACGACTTCCACCAGCCCCCGGGTCGAAGCATCGCTCCCTTCCACCTTATACACCCTCTTGGTGCGAGGGTCACGGCCATACAGCACCACCCTCCCTGCCACCCCGGCGCCGAAGGAGTCGATGGCGTAGTCCTTGATGAGCCCGACCCCGACAACCCCTCGAACGTACCTGAAGAGGTGCGCGGGAGCCTTGGATCGCTTGGGCTCCTGCCAGTAGATTCCGCCCTCATCGGACCACAACTCGAAGCCCTCAAGGCGCGCGAGGTACTCAGCAAACTCCCAAGCGTGCTCCTTCGCCTGAGTGATCGACGCCAACCGCTCCGTTGTCTCTGTGATATGGAGCGCCGATGGGTCGAGGCCGTGACCAGAAAGAACCTCGCGAGCCACCTCCGACCTGGTCTTTTCGTACCAGGTTCTGGATTTCGGCTGCCGCGATCTCTTGGCACGCTTGCGCTCGTATGCGGTGACGGTGATGCTCTTGGAATTTCCTTTGTGCTCCTTGGCCACGAACTCCGCTGGTTCACGCATGCGTCCCGGGTATCCGTACTGAACGAGATACCTCGCGCCCTTGCGCAGGATGGGTTCCTCACGAAGCGCCCAGTCGTCGAAGTTATTGATGGGCAACTCGACCCGAGAAGTAGCTCCCCCGCCGCCCTTGTCGGTGTGGATGACATCCGTGACCCGGTCCGTGATGTCGGTCCACTCCCCGTTGGCCTGCCGGACCCGGACGTAGTAGTGCGGCGACAGCAGGTCGACCGGTGGCGAACTCGCGTCGTCGTAGGCCGATGCATCGACCCCTGGCTGGGGCTCTCTGACAACGCCAATCACACAAACACCTCGGCCTTGAGCCCGAGGATCTCACTCCGTACCGTCGCCGCGCTCGGAAGGAGAATGATCTTCCCTCCAGGGATCGCCAACGTCGGATCCACAACTGGGACCGGCTGGAAATCACAGGCGATCCACCAGAGCCCACATGCCCTGGTGGAGATCATCCAATAATACATTTGGGCGAGCGTAAACCAGGTGTCACCTTCGGTGGCGGTGTGAACGATGTTGTCGTCGCGGTCCGCGTAGCGATACGGCTCATACTCGCCGAGCAAAACCAGCCCGTTCCAGGCGGTGTAGGTCTCGGATGAGTAATATCTGGATTCAGGGGTAATTTGCATTTCAGCCCTGCTCCGCTGTCATGAATCCCTTCCGGTACGCGTCCGCGGACGTGAGCCGGTAGATTCTCTTCTCTTGGAAAACGCAGGCCGCATCGAATGCGGTCGGCTTCGAGTTCGTGTCGAACTCTTTGTCGGTGAACTGGAGCGAGTTGATCACCACCCGGATCGCCAAGTACCCAGGCCACATCAACATAGCCGTCGGCGGCGAGCGCCGTAGTACATCATTCCAGCGACCGCGAGGATAGCAGAGCGCGATCAAGAACCGGCGATGGCGCTCGAACTCATCGCGGATTGCGTCTGCGGTGCCGGCGTCGATCATCTCGCCTGGCTTCCTGGTGCGAGAAATCCATGCCTTCAGGTTGTGGACCAGCGTCAGGTCGAACTGGGTGTTTGCCGTGTTCTTGTAGCTCAGCCTCTCGAAGCTCGCGCCCAGGCCGGCATCCTTGTCCCAGTTGACTTGGATGGCCGTGACGAGTTGCTGGGGGTTGAACATGAAGCCCTGGGCCACGCCGGTGTCCTCGTTGATCAGTGCTCCGCGCACCTTTGGTCCGCTGGCGAAGCTCATTTACCACCTGTGGTTCGGATGGTTGGCTTGAACCTTCCGCCGCCGCGAGCGGACTGCTTGGCCTTTGCTGTGGCCTCGTTGTCGCCCGGGTTGATGTTGATGTCCAGTTGGACTCGGGCCTCTTTGTAGGCCATCCGGATCTCGTCTCCGAGCTGCGCCTCCTGGTTGCCCGCAAGGCCGGCGGTCCAGAATTGGAGATACCCACGGATGTTCTCCGCGGGATCAGCGACCGGGGCTGCTGGCTTGGCCCTATAGGACGCGGCGGTGCCTTGCTTCAGGGATGTCTCGTACCTTGATCTCTCTCCTGCAGCCACCTGCTTTGACCGACCAAACGCCAGGGCCGCGGCTTCACGGAGTTCTCCAAACGCGCGAGTTCTACCGGGGGTCATCCGGCCAACCGCCACCCCTTTCCGTGCCGCGCCAAGTTGCCTGAGGCTGAGCTGAAGCTGCGACCCCATCACTCCGGTCGACCGCATGAGGGGCTTCATTCTGGCGAAGATCTTGTCGTAGTCCGCTGTCGATACAAACCCCTTCGGGAGCAAGCCAAGGCGCTGGCCCTGTTTTGCAATCCGCATCTGCCCGGATGAGACCTGGGCCTGCTGCTTTGCCCACAGTGCGTTGGCCTTTTTGACAGCCTTTTCTCTCTCGATTGGATCATCGATGGCCCGGATCCCAGCAGCCAACGTGGCCCGCTTTTTTGCGAACCCCATCTCAAGTTCCTGCTGCTTGATGACCCCGGACAGCAGAATCGTCTGTGCCATGTGCTCGCGCTTCGAGCGATCTTTCACGTGGCGGATGTCGCGGTTGTACTGCCGGGCACGGATATGAACCCTGGCCTGCGCGAGGGTCGCCATCTTTCGCTCAATCTCAAACGCCTGCTTCCGATGGGCTGTCGCTGACGCGATGTCTTTTTTTCGGATTGCCTTGTACATCCCGACCAGCGCCCGCTGTCGAGCAATGGACAGGCGTCCGACGGTCGCGGTTACCTTCGACAGCACCTTCTCTGCGGACTTGGAGCTTCTCGAGGCGCTCTTGATGAGCAGCTGTGTCTGAGCGCGAAGTTTTTGATTGAAGGAACTCATGTGGTCGGACCCACGCTTGATGGTCCGGTTGAAGGCACGGAACGACAGGCGGAACCTGGTGATTTTATCCTGGGCCTTTTGGGCGGCGGATGCGCCGTTGTCCAGCCGCTTGATCATCCACTTGCTAAGGAACCACCCTGTGGCCACGGCCGCCGCTCCAACCGCAGCCACAGAGCTCGCAGCAGCGGCGGCCTTGCTTGCAAAGGCTCCTGCCGCCGCGCGAGCTCGGCCCATGCGGGTAGTTGAGACCGCTAGAGCGGTGTTCTGCGCCGTGACCGCGGTGGTGGTCGTTGCGGTGGAGGTAGCCATCGCCGCCTGGCCAGCGATATATCGCCCCGCCAAACGGCCGATGGACATCATCATCATCAAGCCACGAAGAACCTTGAAGGCACCCACTACGGTCATGATGACCGCCCCCCAGACAATGGTCTGGCCGACGATCTTCTTCGTCACCGGATCCATCGAGTCGATCATGTCGACCAGGTCATTGAGCAGGCTCGTGAGCCTCTTCAAGACAGGAAGCATTACCTTCGCAAACAGCTCGCCGAACTTGATGACCGTGTTCTTCCAAGATCCAGACAGAAGGCGGTATTGCCCGCCAGTCGTGTCGAGGGCCTTCTTCACCTTGACCGCGGCGGCGCCGTGCGACTTGCCCAGTCGGTCCATCAATATCTGGTGGCCCTTGGTGTACTCGCCGGAGGTGGCGAGGCCTTTCTTGAGGTTCTTCTCGTAGGAGTTGATGATAGCCGAGTAGGCTTTCATCCCGCGGACGCCAAAGATGGTCTTTAGCGCGAGATTGCGCTGCTGGACACCGAGCTTCTGGAGGGCCGGATGGAGTTCTGCGACGATATCCGCCAGGTCTTTCATCTGGCCCTTAGAATCAACCGAGGTCACGCCGAGTTTTTTCATCTCCTTCAGCGCGAGCTTGTCACCCGCGAGACGCCGCATGGCTTCGCGGTAGGCGGTCGCCGCGGTCGACGCCTCGTTCCCGGCGTCCCGAAGGAGACCAAGAACAGCGAGCATCGACTCGAAGGACTGGTCCGCAGCCTTTGCCTGGGACGCGGCCTGCGAGATGGCGATCTGGAAATCGCGCATCTGGAACGCGCTGCCGTCGCTGACGACGGTGAGCTTGTCGACCACGTCTGGGAGGTCGTTGACGGTCTTGCCAAACGCATTCAGCGAGGCCATCGCCACCCCGGCGGCCTCGGCCACACCAAGCTGCCCCATAGACCCCGCCGCAAGGTCGAGCACTGGCCTCAACGCCTTGATGGACTCAGTGGCGGTTAGCCCCTGCGCTCCAAGCTCGCTCAGCCCTTGGGCTGCCTCCTCTGGGCTGAACTGCGTCAGCTTCCCTGCTTCGAACGCAGCCTTCTTCAGCGCCTCGAGATTTTGCGCACCGTCGATCATCTTGGCCGAGGCGGCCGTGATGATGAACTCGAACTCGCCGAAGGCCTTGGTCGCCTTGTTCACAACAGCAAGAACACCAACGCCAGCGGCCACGGCCGCGGCGCCGCGCTTGGCGGTCCGTTGGGCAGCAGCCTTCTGCTTGCGCTCGAGATCCTTGGCGGCGTCGCCGGTCTTCTGCGTCTCCTTCCGGACCTTCCTCATCGTGGCAGTCGCGCCGCGATCCTTGGCCCAGAACTCGAAGCCGAGTCCCATGCTGTTGAGGGCCATTTACTTGGCCCCTCCGGATGCCTCTTTGATCATCCGGATCTTGTCAGCGAGCAGCTTGTTGAAGGTGCGCAGCGAAAGCTCGTTGATCTCCGTCCATGTCAGAGAATATGTACCGGGCACGCGCTGCATGAGCACCTCCTTTGCTCTCAGGAATTGGTCGTCGCCGATTCCGTCGAGTCCGAAGAATTGCTGCCACCCCGGGAGTCCCTCTTTCGGGCGGCACGTTCCTTCCGACGCTTCTGCTTCCGCCGCCTCGAGAAGCTTTCGATGAAAAAACCGGGGGAGATCCCCAGATCATCCGCGAAGATCGTGTCGCACTTGTGGCACTGGACATCGAAGGCGGAGTCCAGGCCGCAGTCGGCATCCTCGATTGCGTCGTCGAGCTCGTCAAAGTCATCCGGATGGAGCTTGGCCACGAACCGAACAAAATCCGGGCGCTCATCACCTTCGATTTTGTGAAGACGGGCGGCGTAGATCACGTGAATATCGTCACCATACTCCTCGACGTACTTCCGCTGCCGCTTGTGAACCCGCCCATCCAGAAGCTGGAAATAGACGGTCTTGCCACACCTGGTCAAATCGACCCGGCAGGAGTTCTCGTCGCGGCGAAGCATCTCGCGCGACTCCTCACACAGCTCCTGGACGTGGAGCTTGTCCAACGGGAGGCGCCACGGGACCATCTCACGGCAGCTGCGGGCAGGGCATTGAACGTCGAAGTCGTAGTTCTTGCCCTTGGTGAAGACCCGGCACTCGACCAGGAAGAAGAAGAGATCACCGTAGAGAGCCTCTTGGCCCCATGGCGGCTTGCTTGAGGTAAACAGGTAAGGGCCCCGGTCGAGAACCTTGATGCAGAGTTTGTCGGCCAGGGCTGCTTCCCCTGTGATCACGCTTTGCTTTGCGAGGCGCTTGTCAGTAAATACCTTGAGGTCTTCAATTTCGACCTCACGGCCCTCCAGAATCATGCCCGACGGGCATGTAATCTCGGTCGTGTTCATGCGGTTTCTCCTGGCGCATCTGGCGCCTTAAAATTAAGTTCTGGGCCATCCAGCCTATCCGCCGAATACCAGATCCCAGTCGTCCATCTGCAGGGTGGCCACTTGGGCGCGACCCTCGTCGGCTTCGTTGTCCCACTCGCCGGTGCTGAAGTCGCTGGTCCACACACCGCGAAGCTCCCACTTCTTGACCACCGAATCATTGAGGCCGAGCTGCTCGAGGGTGCCGTTCACCTTGAACTCGTCTGCCACCTCGCCGCCATTGTTGGCGACATTCGACGTCAGCTTGAACAGGTTGTACAGCTCCTCGTCCATGCCGGCGATGCGAGTGACCTCGACCGGCTCGACCGTGGTGCGCCCGGGGGTTTTGATCGGGGTGTTCGACCCGCCTTCCCAGGTTTCCACGACGGCAACCGACTTCTTCAGCTCGCCCATCTTCGACCAGCTGGCTCGGGTGAAGTTGTCGAGGCGCAAGCGGAACTTGTGCTTGAGCTCGACGGTTCTGACTGCGCCTTGAACTGCCATAGAGTGCCCTCCTTATGCGGCCAGCTCGAGATCCTCGCTGATCTCGATGACGATCCAGTAGGCGGGCTTGGCTTTGGCCACGCCGACCTTGCCCTTGAGCTTGTTGGCCTTGATGACGTCCGCGGTGTTCAGCGCGTCGCCGAAGTCGACGAAGAACGCGGTGGCCGGGATCTTCGTTCTGAATGCCCCGACGTCCATCTCGGCCTTCAGGATCCCGCGCACCGTTCTGGTGAGCTGGTCACGAAGCTCCGGGGTGTTGTCGTCATGGACGTTGTTCCGAACCGTCAGCTTGATCAGCCGCTCGATGTGGCTCATCCCGCGCCGCTCGCCGACGCTCGCAAACAGCCCGGAAGTCTTGAGGCACTTCGGGCCGTCGATATGCGGCTGCGTCCCGGACCAGGTGGTCAAGGGGTTGATGTTGGACGGGAAAACGATGTCCCGCGTTGTCTTGTCGAGTACCGTGTCGGTCTCGAACTTCGAGACCCCGACGAGCTTGCCGCGGACGGTGCCTGCGGGGGCCTTGTGGACCCCGCCCTCAACATCCCGGTCGGTGCGAACGTAGACCCCGGCGATGGCGCCGCTGGGCGCGATGGTGATGTTGCCATCGACGTCGCTCGTGAAGACGGTGGGCGACGGGTTCTGGACGTTCACCTGCGGCCAGTAGATGGCGGCGTTCTCGGTGAGGTCGTAGAGGCTCGCCGTGGTGCGAACGTAGGTCCGCATCTGGAGCGCCGTCTGGGCGGCGGGCGGATCCAGGATGGCAAAGACCTGCTTTGCCCGGGTGGTCTCCGCGTAGGTCACCATCGAGTTGTGCACCGCCGAGGTGGCGCGGCCCGGGACCGCCAGGATGGTGAGGTCGTCGACCGTGTCCAGCGCGAAGATCCCGGTCTTGCCGGTGGAATCGCCCTGGTAGTCGGCGTCGATGATGCCAGCAAGGCCGTCGTTCCCACCAGTGAGCGCGTAGTCGCCGTTGGTGGGTCGGTTCGCTGGCGGCACACCCGTGAGCGAGTCGGCCAACGTGATCCGGATCGAACCGGTTTGCAGGTGGTTGACCACGGTCAGCCAATAGTTGGAGTTGGCCACGACGGTGGACAGGGAGTAGAAGGTCTCCTTGACCACGCCGCTCTCGAGGATCTGCAGGTTGAACTCGTCCGAGTCCCCGCTGGTGGCGGCGGCGATCCGCACCACCACATTGTTGCCCCACGCACCGTCGCTGTAGGCGGTGGCGGTGCCGGTTGTTCCGGGCCCCGCGGCGGTGCCGGCGTGCACGGCGTTGTCGAGGTCGAATTTGGCGGCGTCATCCGCCGTGGATGTCGCATCGACCTGGATGCTTCCGGAGGCCCCGACGGTCGGGGTCTTGATCGAAATCTCGCCGGTCCCCTCGACGGTGACCTGGGCCGTGGTGTCGGCCTCGATGATGGTCTTCGCCTCGGCAGCGGTGACGGCATCGATGTCCGCGACGTCGCCGGTGCCCTGATTCACGCCCGTGGCGATGTCGAGGGTGGCCCGACCGGTGCCGCCGGTGACCTCCACGTAGGACGCGGTGCCGCGCTTGTCGGAGGTGATCCGAACTTCGCCACCATCATCGTCGGCGAACCCGCCAGCGAGCTGCGCGTTGATCTCAGAGAGCACCACCGCAATGGTGGTCGCGGCGGCGGTGAAGGTGATCGTCTGGATCACTCCGCCGTCGATCTTCACTAGCAGTGTCTCGCCGCCCGTGAAGCCGGTGGGGAAGGTTCCGGCCGTCCCGGAAACCGTTCCGGCGGCGGCGTCGAACGTCGCTGTCTGGGTCGCTCCTGCGTCGACTTTCACGATCACCGTGTCGCCGGGCTCTAGATTGAAGGTCTCCGTGTTCCCGGAGGTCTCCACTCCCTGGGTGGCGGCGCCCGTGGTGGTGATCGCCTTGGAGGCGGACACCGAGGTTTTGGTGCTGGCGTCGGCGGGATCGGTGTAGTGGCACGTCCGGGCGACCCACAGGAACCCTCGGCCGCAGTTTTTGAAGAAGAAGTACGCGGCGACCGTCAGGTCGGCGTTGGCGGTGAACCCGCCAAACTTCTCCAGGTACTCGTCCCAGCTGGTGACGAGGGTGGCTCCGTATGGGCCGCGCTCGGCGACGCCCACCATCCCCACAACCGCGGTTGCCAGCGACGGGGCAGTGATCGCTGCCGGTGGCTTCTCGTCGATGACTACGTCAGATGCCAGAAAGTCGGTCATGGTTGCCTCCTCTGAGAGATGTCCGCCGGGGAGGAGCCCCGGAGGGCCTCACATTTCCTCGGTGCTCAGTTCGTCGGTCTCGTAAGCGTCAGTATAGAACTGGTCCGGCGCCGGAAGCCCGTCGTCGGCCAGCCCCGAAGAGTCATCGATCCAGATGCCTTGCAGCCGGATCGTGTTTGAATATGAGTACGTTTGGTCTTGCTCATTGTCCGTCGGGGTCCAGGGCCCTTCGACCCAGAGCTGGCACTCAATTTCCGTTGGATCTGATGGGCCAGCCTGGAAAACAAAGATCGGCCGTCGGCGAAAGTAGCGGATGGCCGCTTCCTTTAGGTTTTGGGACTCGATCTTGTTCCGTCCAATGAACATGATATCGTAAAGGACATCCGCTGTATATGGTGCATTTTTCCGGGTCTTCCCAGAGGGGGAGTCGTCCTCCACTCTGGTCTCGTTGTCTCGCAGAACCTTGTTTTCTCTCACGGTTGGGCCCGAGACTGAGACCGCTGGCAGGCCGCTCACGAAGGTCACCTGGGTTGCGGGCGCGCTGGAAAAGTCTGGAGAGGCGCTGATGGAGACGTTGTCGACGATGTTCCGCCGGAGCATCCGAAGGACGCAGCGGGTGATCCACTCCATGTTCGATTGGGTGGTCAAGTCTGGGTGCTTGTAGGTAAACCCTTCCTCGAGCGTGGCCTCCTCAGTGGGGATCGGGATCCCGGCAGAGTCCAGGTTCTTCACCACCACGTCGACGGCGGTGCTCATTGTTCCGGGCGGTCCGAGATACTCGGGGATGATGAACTGTATCTCTGTGGAGCTGAGGACCGCAACAGCATCCGCGGCACGGCCATTTACCAAGACGGCCACGGTCGGCGTCACGTCGTCGCCAACGAACCCATCGGGGGGGTCGGCAGGGAGGTTGAAGCTCCAGCCCGTGAGCGTCGCTACAGCGCGCCCGCTGGCCAGGCCCTCGGCCGGGGTGATGGTGTAGAGCGATGGAACCATCAGCGAACCCTCCCTGCGCCCACTTTGCCCGTGAGCAGAACGGACTTGAATCGCTCGTTGGCGACCTTGGTGATGTCCTCCACCTCGGCGTCCCACACCGACTGGAGAAACGACCGTCGGCGAATCACGATGTGGGTCGTTGACGGCTTCAGTGGGGCGGGAATAACCCCCTTGATGAAGAGGTAGAGAAAGTAGTTCCGCATCTTATCTGAAACGGGGATGCTGAAAACGTCCTCCTGGCGCTGTGGTTGCTCTTGGACTCTGGCTACATTGAATTTCCCGTGAGTCCGATGTACTCCTACAAAATAATGAGCGCGCGCCTCGCGCTGGACGGTGATCGATTTGCGGAGATCGCCGGAGCGGATCAGAGCCTTGGTGCCGCCCGATGCACTTTTTCCGACCGCGGCGGCGTTCTTTCGAAGGGCCAAGGTGATGACGCCGAGTTCGTCCCATTTCTTGCCGCCGGCACCCTGGGCAACAAACGCCTTGACTACTCGGCGGCGATAGGACATCGCGGCACCATGGACTGCCATGTCCATCGCCCGAGGAACCCGGCGAGGGAGTTCTTTGGTGATGGCGTCGGCCTTGCCCCACTCACCTTTTAGGGCGAAGACGAGCATTATTTGACCCCCTTGGGTCGCTCGCCAAAAACCAAAATCGCCATGTTCGCTTGGCGGCCGATATAGGCGTCGAGATGCTTTGCATGGGTGCAGAACAGCTCGGGATCATCGTACGTCTTCACGACGGCCTTCTTCCGGTTCTTTTGCACCGTCAGTCGATCCCCCTTCTTCACGCCAAGCGGGCGCGAGGTGGTGATGAGGCCGAGGCGGTTCATGTCTCTGAGGTGCACGACCAGCCCTACAGCCGAGTTTGGCAGGTCGCCGGTCTTGGTCATTCGCTGCATCTCCTCCATGTCATTCTCCATCTGGGCCTTGAACTCAAACGGGGTACCTTCGACTCGCTTTGTTTCACCCTTTCCGTCGCCGTTGGTGTCGTCGAGGGTGACCGTGCGGTAGTCGTCATCGTATCCGGCGGCCGTTTCGGTCGCCTCTGTATCCAGCGGCGCCACGGTGACGAACATAGGAAAAATGAGTCGGCCCCTCATCAGACCAATCTCCCGGTCGCTGGATGGGTGAACTGCGCCACGATAGAATCGATCAGCGGATCGCCGGTGAACTGCCCGAGGATCCCGCCAGCGGACTTCGGAGAGAGTAGCTGAATCTCCTGGTCGCGGGTCTTCCATCGCGACACCCGGTGGCGTTGAGTCCAGAAATCCTCCTCGTCAGGGTCACCGGCCTGCGGCAAGCGCCGGATAGTCAGGCGCATCGCGGCCTCTTTGATGTCCGGGGGTGTATCGCCTCTGGAGATTGGCATCTGGGATCCACTGGATGTCTCGCCTGGGTCCACATCGAGCCCGAGCTCAGTGTACCCGAACCACCCCGTGAGCTGGATGTTCTGTTTCCCGGGCGGCCAATACGATCCGGTTTCGAGGATGAGCCTTGGATCCTCTCGATCATCATCCGACGTGAGGCCCATCGTCAGGTGGCGATTGTAGACCTGGACGGTATCCATGGCCACGGTGTTCGACGGGTCAGTCGGCCAATCCGAAGAAAGTGTTTCAACCGAATCGACCTGAATAAGCGGGACGTGAAGCGGCAGGATCCGGTGGCCGGTCCCACCAAACCTTAGGCTCATACTCCGTGGGTAGAAAAAACGCCGGGTGGTACGCTCGAGCCAAGCCTCGGCCTTGCGGATCATTTTTCGGACTCGGTCGTTGTCATGCTCTGTGGCAACGATACCCTCGTCGCGAATGTCTTGGACGGTAGCATAGCGCCCACCGCCGCTGCCGTACACCAGATCTGCTTTGTCGCCCTCTGTCGGCGCTGCCTCCCACAGAGCGACGGTGTAGAGCGTTGTCTCTACCCCGGCAACATGATCCGACATGTACTCCGCTGTGCCCGCCACGAGCGCGACAGGGGCCCCCAAGGCAACCCAGGCATCGCCAATGACATCCTTGCTGTAGACCTGGACATGAGTCCATGTGGCCATTACGACCGCAAGATTATCGACCCTCCAACGAAGACGCACACCGCTGCCGGCGCCAAGCCACTCAGAGCGAAGGCCTTGTGCTACTGCTGTCATGGTGCTACCGGTCCTCTGTACTGGGTGTCTAGGAAGTGGATGTCGCCAACGTCCAGATCATAGACCTCGTAATTTGCCGTGGTAGTGGTGGTGTCGGTCACTGGGTTGCTGCCAGTATTCGCAGTCACCAGCGTCCAGTCCTCGAACCCTCCACCCTTGATGTACAGCGTGAACGTGCCCGCGCTGGTGCGTGTGACTCGGAATCGGTAGCGCGTATTGATCGCTACGTAGCTTGTTACCGAGGCCAACTTTGTGGAACTCGCCCCATTGGACGACTCGGCCAGCAAAACCGCTTCCGAATTGTTTATCGCGATTGCATACCCATACTGCCCCACTGTCGTCCTGTCGCCGATAATGCTGGCCATGAACAACACATTGGTGATGTTCGAGGCTCCACCCTTCAAAATCTCGATCTCATCCGTACCCGGAACCAACGGCTTCGGCCTCGAATAAACCCCGGCCGTCTTGCACACGATGCCCTTGCGGTCAGGCTGTACCTTGTAGACCTGGACGTCGTCATACTCACACCAACCAGCAACAGCACCGTAGTGGTACAACCGAAACCACGTATCTACGCTGGCAACGGCCGTAACATCGAAAGCTTGCCACGAAGTAGAGGCAGTTCCGGTCCAAACAGTTACACCGCCCAAGCGTACCAATGGTGGGCTGGTGCCGTCCCCTCTTGCTAAGCCGATGGCACGATACGTTTTACCGAGTTCTAGAGAGGCTTGAAACGCAAACGTATAGTTGGTGGTGACTCTAGTGATGCGTAAAACCTGGGTTCCTGTACCTCCGGGGCTTCCAGGTTCTTTTGTTGGGTTGCCGTCACCTGAAATGGTCCAGGCCGTGGTGCCTATAGCCTCCATGTCGCCGTCTGTAAGCTCCCCGTCTCTGTCGGCCACCAGCACCTTGCCCGGGGCCGCCACTTCCTCCACGGCGAAGCTGCCCGACTCCACCCGGTAGTCGGTGCCCGGGATGGTCTGCCCGGGGCCCACGTCCTGTAGGGTGGGAGGAACTTGCTCAGGGTCGAAGTAGTAGAGCACCTGCCGGGCGATGGGCTGGTAACGACGGGCAACCTCTTCGGGCGTGATCGCGTAGCCCTCAATTATCGCCCGCTGCATTTCTCCTTCCAGCCAGTGGTTGTTGGTCGCCGAATTGGAGCCGAACACAAGGGGCTGGGCAAGGAACGAGAGGCCGCCGCTGAACACTGCGCTGTCGATGACCGCGGTCTCGTCAATATAGATCTTGAGAGCGCCGCTGGAATAGGTGACGGTTACAAGCTGCCAGGCATCCTCAGCAAATACTCCGGTAGAAGACGCAACGGCGACCCACGCAGTAAGGGCTGTCTTCAGGAACACCTGAATGGCCCCGGCACTGGTGACTGTGATCGCCAGATTATTTCCCTCGCTGCTGGAGAACAGCCGATGATTGTGCGCGTTGAACGCCGGGATCCTGACAAGCGTGCTGAACGTAAATTCACCGGACCCGTTGATCAAGGATTCCCAGCCCGCAGACACGGATACATAGGAGGCAGCGCCATCGAAGCGAAGCGCCCGCCCTACGTCGGTGTTGACCGGTGCAACCGGGCCCTCAAGCGTTCCGTCGTTCCCGGCTCCACTGCGGTCGGGCAGGGTGCGCTTGGTAACGTCTCTGGCATCCCAGGCCCCGATGACACCCTCCCCACCGTGAGGAACCATGGAGCCTAGGTCAAAGTATCGCCGGTCAGCGGGAATGACGGGGCTAGTGAGGGACTCGGACCACGCATGAAGCCGGGCCCACTCGTCTGCGGTCTTCGTCTCGTTGTAGAACAAAAGAGCACGGGCGCTCTGGACAGAGGACGGAGGGCCTAGTAGCTCCATGGCCAGGGTTGTGGCCGGGACAGTTACCACGCCGCTTCCAAGTCCCAATGAAGTACCATCACCGAAAAATTCCGGCTTGGCCCCTCCCGCTACATTCGCACCAATGGACCGCAGCGGCCTGATGTCGGTTGCGAGTACGGAGGATGTGGTTCCGTCGTACACCGCAACCTGCCCTGTGCCTGTGGTGTAGAAATGAATCCGCCCGCCAGCACCAGACTTCCTGACGAACACTCCGTTGGCTACGGGCTCAAATACTCCGGACACGAAGCAAGCATACCCGGCGAACCCGGACAGGTCAGCTACATGCGGCGTCGAGACCTTGCCCGCCGAACCTGCTGCATGACCGTCCACGCCCCCCATACGGGCCCACTTGCCTGTAACCGTCAACACATGCCCTAGCCCGCTCTGGTCCAGCAAGGAACGCGTAGCGGGGATGTAGGCCAAGACCAAACCATCACGCACCGGGAGAGTTTCGAGGATACCCATGTTACACGTTCACTCCAAGGGCGATTGTAAGATCATCGGCCTGCAAGGGGCTCAGTGCCTCCTGCCAAACATAAAATCCATCATACCGACCACCGAACATGGTTACCCCACCAAAACGGCTTCCAATGAAAACTTCCGTAGGAGACATGGGAGTCCAAGGCGAAGAATCGTTAGTCAAGATCTGGTGACTGTTCAACCAAGCGTTTGTATTCCCGGGCACCCCGGATACCACTAGCACGTTCCTGCCATCCACACGCCAGTGCGGCTCATAGGTCGCTTGAGCAATGGAGGCAATTGTAGTGTTACCTGCGATGATCAACAGGGTTCCTGTACTCTGCTTTAGGGCATAATAACGAGCCCCACTGGTAGAGTCGTATAGATAGTGATTAACGCCATCGCCGGGAAAAAAATCAGGCCGGAATGCAGCAGCAGTCGTGAATCCAACTGCGGACCCATAGACACCAGCGGCCTGAATAATTTGCATGTACTGGTTTGCGCCGTCAAACTCGAAACCCGGATTCAGGAAGCTGGGCTTGTCCGCAGCCGTCACACCGTCACCCAGTAGGCAGACGTGCCCGTTGGCGCTCTTGTCTAGGGTGCGGGATAGGACGGGGCGCACGTGGATCTGGTCGTACTCCCCATAACCAGCCACTGCAATTAGGCAGCGCAACCAAAGGCGTGTGGCGTGTGTGGCCACGAAAGTTACATCCACTGCCTGCCAGTCGACTGATGTCGTGCCCTCGAAGACCACCAGGCTATCGTTCTGGATCCTTGGCAAGGAAGTGCCATCGCTCCGAATCCAACCCGTGACACGATAGGTCGCACCGACTACCAGGGTGATGCTCCCAGTGGCGAAGGGGTTGTTTACGCCGTTGTAGGCTACGCGCAAGCACTGCGAGCCTTCATATGGATCAGCGGATTCCTTTGTCAGTGTTGCGCTGGCTCCGGCAGTCCAATCCCCCACCCCGGTGGCCTCCATATCGGAATCGTCCAAAAGTTCGTCAGTCTCGACAACGGAAACGTCGTCGAAGTTCGCTCCGGTGCCCACCGACCCCACGGTCAAGCGTAGATAGAAACTGATCGACAGCGCCACCCCGGTCACGTCGAAATAAACCCACCCGGAGGAGGTTGTATCGAACACACTTACCCCGCCGACATACACGTTGGCTGTTACACCGCTGTCGCATCTAATCCAGCCCCTTGCCCTGTACCGCTTCCCTGCAGTCAGTGTGGTTTGTGTTGCACGCGGGGAAGATGCAGACCCGTACACAATCCTTAGCGACTGCAATCCTCCATGAGGATTGACTGTGTCCTTGGAAAGTACAGCATCCCCCGATGGCGTCCACGCCGCTGTACCAACCGCTTCCATGTCGCCGTCGACCAGGGCCTCCACTGTCCCCCGCACCGTCCCGGCCTTTGCTGTCGCCTCTGCCATGTCCAGGGCAACGCTCGCCCTGTTCATGTAGCTCCACAGTCGGCCCTCCTCCATCGCGGTTACGTCGGCCTGGGTGAGCCTCCGGGCATGGGTTGAGAACGACTTGATCGTACCGGTGAGGTGTGATGTTCCGGAGCGGGTTGCGCCCAGATACAAGGCTTCAGACTGCACTGGATCCCACGCCGTCGCCCCGCCGGACAGCACAGAAGTGCCACTGAAAAACACGTCGGTGTCGCCGGATGTCGTGGAGATAACCAGGCGATTCACCTCGCCGATGACCCACAAGCCAGAGATCGTCGGCTCGGAAATCGAAGCAATGATCGTGTCCGAATAGCCTACGTAGAGAGCACCGGCAGCGAGATACACTCGGTATCTGTCCGAAGGCCCGGAGTCAATCAAGTACATCGTGGCAGAGTCGTGGGCCACGGTCGGGATGAACTCAAGAACAATGGAGTGTTCAGTGGTCCCGAACGCAAACGATTCCAGAAAAGAGACGTACTGCGTCGCCCCGTCCAGCACCACCCCGTCCTTCACCTCGGGCGAACCCACAAGGGTGCCCCCGTTCCGCACCACATCTGCGGGGTTTCTGAACTGCTCACGGAAGACCACGCGCTCCGCGGCCCGGCTAGGGTAGACGTTGGCGACCATCGGGGACTCCTACTTGGGCTCGGTGACTTCGACCTTGGCCTCGCCCTTGGCCTCGCCCTTGGGCTCCACGACCGGTTTCTCGGGCTCGGGCTCCACTGGCTTCACGTACTCCTCGATCGCGTGCTTGGTCATCACGTCTGCCACGACCAGCTTGCAGTCGATGTTCTGCACCACATCCTTTGACGCCTTCGCCGAAAGCTCCCGCACGATCCGCTTCTCCTCGGCCACCGCCAGCTTGACCGTGGCCCTGGTGGAGTAGCCGCACTGGTGTAGCAGGTTGGTCGAGAGCTTGTTGGCCCTACAGTGCTCGAGGGCGTCCAGGGCTTCCTGTGCCAC
>JAAEQC010000158.1 GCA_024231905.1 bacterium
AACCTTCTCAGAAGAGCTCGACCCGGCCACGGCCGCGGTCGGCCAGGCAGGAGATCCCATCAGCCTGGTTGACGGCGAGGACCCTGAAGGGATTCTCCAGGCCGCTACGTTGAGCCTTGGTGACGACGGTACGGTCCTTGATATCGTGCTTGACTCAGCAGCCGACGCCTGGTGGCGAGACCGCCCGGTCCGGCTGCAGGTTGGGCCGCCACTGGCCGATCTCAGTGGCAACGAGTTCGCGACAGGGTTCGAGGTCGTCTTCTTCCCCGGCGGCCAGGGCGACCTGAGCGGCGGTTTCCTGTCCGGCGAGGCCTATGACGACACAACGAGCCGGCCATTGGAGGGTGCTTCTGCCGCACTGTATGCCTCCAACGCCGTGCTACCTGGTACAGCATCTCAGAGCACTGTTGCCAGCCCTCTTGCCGAGGTCGTCACCGATGGCCGTGGCCGGTTCACCATGGTCGGCGACCCCTCGGCTGGGCGTTACGTGGTGGTTATCACCCAGCCCGGGTACACGAGAGTGGTCCGCCGCCTCGCCCTCGAGCCGTCCAC
>JAAEQC010000159.1 GCA_024231905.1 bacterium
AGCCTGCCCGGCGCTCCAGAGCGACCGCCAAGGACATGCTGAGCGGGGAGCGGACCTTCGCTGAGTTCCTGCAGGACCAGGCGGCGGAGCTTGCGAGCAGCGTCATCGGGCCGCCACTGCACATGGTGGGCCGCAAGCCCTCCGAGGGGCTACGGCTGGCCTCCGCTGCCTACCTGAGCAAGAGGCCGGTCACCGCGAGCGACCTGGATGAGTCCACGCTGTTCCTGAAGCCGGGCAGCGAGATGGTAGAGCTGAAGTTTCGGAACCCGTTCCAGCCTGCCGAGAAGGGCAAGGGGTATCTGATCCCGGCCATCGGTGGCGGTGGGTACGGGCTGGAGAACCCCCTGGGGTCCCTGGACTTCGACCTATCGGAGGAGGGGGAGGATGCAGTCGACCTGCTCGACTTGGCGGTTATCCCTACGCCGATGAAGCACGTGAAGACGATGTCCAAGATCATGGCGGGCGAGCGGAAGCAGGCGGTGATCGGCCAGTTCCCGCCCGACTCCCCGGCCGGAAAGAGGTTCGGGGCTGGGGAGACTGTTGGTGGTCCAGTCCGTGCGGAGTTGCCACTGGATGTGGCCCAGCACGGGATCGAAGACATGTCGGTGGCTCGCGGGAAGGCGAAGGTCACCCCCAAGTCGCCGCGGAAGAAGCTGGTCGAGCCCTACATGCTGAAGCAGGACGTGCCGATCTACCACGAGACTTCAGCTGGTGAATTCCGGCAGTTCACAGAGGTACCCATCACGGACGTCCTCAAGAGCAAGAGCGGCGGACCCCCGTACCCGCTCGGAACCCAGGGGACGGACATGGTCTTCGACCGCGGCCTGGTGTTCACCGACACACCGCCGACCAGGGGGAGCGGGTTTATCGAGAAGCTTCAGCGCCGCCCTGGCGGTGGGATCGTACGCAGACAGGTGCTCCGAAAGGGCACCCCCGTTCTGGACACGACGAACATCCAGCGGGGCGAGCTGCCCATGGCTGTCGACTCTGTGATCTTGGGCATGGAAGAGCTTGGGGAGATGGCGCTCACCAACAAGGTGGCCATCTCCGCTGCCCGGAGGAAGATCCTCGGGGCGCTAGAGAACAACCACGACATCGTCGTGAAGTCGGGCAAGCTGCGCTTCGACTCCGACGACCTGACCAGCCTCGGCCACCCGTCAGACATCGCCCTAAGGGGGACAAAGCGGGTCCCGTGGGACCTGTTGGCCAAGCCGGACGACTGGAGGGACGTCGACCACGTGATGGCCGAGATGGGAAGGGTGTGGGGCTCGTACAGCGGATTCCCGGTACACAAGAGGGAAAGCCTGTTCGACCCGGCGTTCTTCGGCGGGAAGGCTGGCGGGCACGAGTACGTGGTCTCTGACTACGACGTCCTGAACGATCCGCGCAAGCTGGGGCCCCAGGTCGACAACTTGTTCGACTTCTACGAGAAGCGCATCTCCGAGGCCCCGCCGTCCGGGTTCACGTCCAACGCCCGGGTGTGGATGCAGTCGGGTGGCAATCGACACTCGATCCACTCGGACAACCTCCGCCGCGTCTTCGAGGACATCCAGGACCTGGACGTAGACGTGCCGTTGTGGCACGTGACCACGGCGGACGCCAAGGTGGGCCAGATGGGGCTGAGGAGCGCGACGCAGTTGAACCAACAGAAGGTGCTGGCGGTCCACGCAGCCCACGATCGCGCCCTGAAAGCGACCGACGCTGACTTTGCGGACCCGCTGGACGCCCTCGACTTCGTGGACAAGACCGACTTCGGCTCTGTGGACAAGCTGGCCGACGCTGACTATGTGGACAGGCTGGTAAAGAAGGCCCGCCCTGCCGGGCTTGGCGGTTCGCCCGGCATGGTCAGCGTGACGTTCCTGGAAGACCACGCCGGGATGATCGAGGAGAGGCTGAGGTACGCCGCGCTGGCGGCCCGTGGAGACCTGGACATCGACGAGAGCATGTCTCTGGCGGGTCAGTGGCTGGAGGATGCCGCCAGGGACCTTGGTGGCGACCTGAACACCATGGAGATGTTCGCGGCCATCACGAACCGGACGTACTGCATGTCAGACAGGACGTTCAGGATGTACGAGGACGTCTTGGAGGGCATCGAGGACCCGCCCCCGGGCTTCATCACCAGAATGAAAGCGATCCGCGTGGCTGCTCGCGACGCAGGGCTGCCAGAGCCCACCCTTCCCGAGCTGATCGGGGACACGGACCTGAACCTGCTCTCCAGAATCATGGAGGGCCCACAGGGGGTTCGCCCGTTCGGGGTGATCCAAAACGCCGACTGGGTGGCCGCCGGGACCGCGGACATAAACCGACATCTTGCGGATTCCTTCACTTCGCCAGGTGGAGTGGTGATGACCGGGACCGAATCCAGCTACGCCAAGCTCCGCCCCGAGGAGATCACCACTTACCGAGTGGCCGTGCGATACGGCGCCGAGAGCTGGAAGGCCATTTACAACGAGGCCGAGATTCGCTTCGACCCCAACGATGTCTGGCTGCTCTCCAGGTAAACGAACAAAGGGGCCAGAGCCGAAGCCCTGACCCCTTCTAGGCTGACCAGCACCAGCCCTAGTCGTTGTCGATCAGCTCCCCCTTGGCCCACTCCTGGAGCTGTCCCAGGGCCGCTTCGAGCGCCTCCTTGCCATCCTCCTCCACGTCCTTCACGCTGGAGATGCCGTGGAGTTCGAGGGTCGACTTGAACTTGCCCTGGATGGCCTCCACTGCGTCCGGAGCCATCTGGATCATGGTGCCGTACAGCTCACCGACTGTCGCCTTCAGAGCGGCCAGGGCCAGATCGCCTCCGCCGGTCGTTCCTGACGAGGCTTTTGGCGAGCTGGGTGGCGTACTGTTTGGGGCCGAACCCGGCGATGGCTCCTCGCTCGGCGGCGGTGAGCCCACCTCTATCGCGTCGCAGGGTGTCAAGGGTTCCGTGGATGAGGTCGGCGAGAAGCCGCTCGCAGGCTCGGTTGGCGCCTGGCTGCTGCCTGGTCCTGGCTGCGGCCCACTTGTGGTGGAGCTTTGCGGCGAGTCTGCTCGGATCTTCGCCATCCAGGCCCCGATGTCCAGTTCCTCGATCGTGCTCAGCACTCCCCATCTGTCTCCCGCTTCCTGCCTCGGTCCGTGAGGCTTTGTCAGCGCCCTGTACAGGGTCCGGGGCTGTTCCCCGTCCTTCTCGGGCGGTATCTCCTGCGTCTTCGTGAATGCGACGATGTCGAAGTCTTTGCAGATCATGTACCGGAATGCCCCCTGCAAGTCGGGGCCCCGGAGCACGACCTCTTCGGTCTTGCCGTCCTTCTCCATCTTCTCGGTGCAGGTCACTACGATCATCATGTTTCGCTTGGTCTGGATCTGCTTGAGCAGGCCCAGTAGCTTCAACCCGTGCTTCCGGGCGACGCCCCACAGCTCCGGCATCATCGTCTTCACGTTGTGCTGGCGCTGGATAAAGTCGATGTCCCAGCCGTTGATCACGGATAGTCCATCCACGAACAGAGTCTTCCACTCATGCTCCTCGTCGCGCACGTATTGCAATGCGCCGATGAAGGACTCCCACGAGTCAACGGGGAGCCGGTCGAGTTTGTGGTGCCGGAGGGGGATGGTCCCAGCCTCCGGGTCGATGATGAGGGGGTTCGGGCACGTCTTGGCCAGGCTTGTCTTGCCGGACTTCGCCATGCCGACGACCAGGATGCGTGGGTACATGGTGCTCACCTGGTCAGTCGTGGTTAGGCGCTCCATGATCGAGGTCACTGGTCCTCCACTACGATAGTGCCGGTGACGTGGATGTTCTTCCCGTCGTTGGTCCTGAACGAGAAGCCCGGCTCGTCCTCGTAGAAGACGTGGCCAGTGATGGTCCACGTCTGGATGGTGGTGCCATCGCTGGCGTACAGCGTGATGGTGGTCATTGTCCCTCCTACAGGAAGTCGGGGGTGGGCGGCAGGTCCTTCAGGTGCTCCTCGTCGGGAGTCTCGGCGCCAGTGGCGCGCTGTAGCATGGCAGCAGTGATGCGGTCGTCGTCGTCCTTCTGGAGCTGCATGTCGTTGGAGTACCGGACGTCAAGGGCCGCCATGACGATGGCCGCGTAGGTGCGAGGGCCCTTGTTGATCTTGCGGTTCACTCCGATCTCGACCTTCATGTACTGCTTGTAACGATCAGGGAAGTTGCGGATGGTAATCGCCCCACCCGCCTTGGCCTCATCCGCCATGACGGATGACCCAGGTGGCTACGTTGAGGCCGATGGCAAGGAGCGCGAGCGCGATGGCGACCATCCAGAGCCAGGCGTCTAGGCTAGGGGCCTTCACTTCTTCCTCCGGACGACGGTCAGGTTGTGGGCTAGCCGCTGGCGTGCGGGCTTGCCGTTCTGGACGTTCTCCATCGGCTTCGGCATGGGCATGGCAGGCTTCTTCGGGCGCTTCCAGGTGGACAGTCTAGCGCTGATCTCGGGGACCGAGACGGTGGGCTCGAAGCAGTGCTCGCAGGTGGTGGCCTGCCCTCGCCAGTGACCACACTTCATGCAGTAGCGGTCGTTGGACTCGGTGAGGAAGGCGTCAGCCCACTCACAGGCGCAGGCGTTGGAGCAGAAGTGGCTGGCTTTCCGGGCCCGCTTGTCGCACACGTAGCACGTCGGCAGGACTTGGGTCTTGGCCATGGACTTCTCCTTGGTTGAGGTGAATCAGTCCCACCCAAAAGCACAGCCGCAGTAGAAGCGGTCGTAGTCCTCGGTGGGGTGGTGCTCGAAAAAGGGCAGGGCGCTAGAGCTGGGCTGCTCGCATTGGCAGGGCTTGTCGCGCTTGCACTGAGAGTAGACGCAGTCGCTCCGTCGGCCTGGCGTCTGGCCGTAGTAGGTGCAGCGTGCAGTCCGCTGGCCGAGGTCGGGCGGCTCCTCAGCCACGTCGTGGCAGCTGTGTGTGATGCAGCTGTGGATCGGCGGGTCGAACTCGACGCCACCCGAGGCCCTGCACTGAGCGACTCCAGCGCAGCCACAGGCCATGATCGGGATGTTCTTGTGGTCGTAGACCTGGTGGGTCATCAGCCCTCCTTGACTGAGGGTGGACGGGTACAGTATGGTCGCGCAAGCGGTTGGTCAAGCCCTTTCTGTGCAGCACACCCGCAAGTCGGTGTGCGGCAAGCAGAAAAGACGATGGTGGGCCTACGAGGGTGAGGTGGGGGACAATGAAGAGGCCGAAGCGGATGACCCCAGAGCTATCCGAGACGATGGCAGTGATGCACCACGACGGGGACACAGCTGTGGACATCGCCAAGCTGTTCCGGCTAAATCCAAGGACCGTCCGGGCGGCGATTGCGAGTGTGGCAGAGGAGGACATCCGGGCGATCCGGAGGATCCTCGCCATGCGGTTGATGAGCAAGCACCACGAGGTGGCTGACAAGGCCATGTCGGAGCTGCTTCACCGTAATTTGGGTGAAACCCGTGATGATGGGTCCAATGTGGTGTCGGTGGGGCAGCTGTCTCGGTTGGCGGACATGGCCACGTCGAACCAGTCGGCGCTCGCGAAGGACGCCGGGATGGAGGAGACCGCAGCGGGCGGGGGGACCAACAACCCGCTTGCGGAACTCCTCACCAACCAGGCAGAGCTGGAGCGTGCTGCCTCCAAGTTACCGCCTGGCGCCCGTGTTACATTGCGTCAGGAGGTCGAGCTGGGCTCGGCGCCTGCGTCTTCTCCGCCCTCTCCCATGGCGGACTTGCTCGATGTAACAGTGGATGGTTCGGACGAGGCAGAGTGACCCTTCCACCCTTCCCATAGTGCCACCAATTCCACTCTGCACTCGTCCATGTCTAGCTCGCGTGCTTCGCCGAGCTTCTCCGCCATCTTGGGCTCGGCGAAGGCCAGGAAGCTGTCGATCGTGGAGTCCAGGATGCCCATCCACTCCTGCCGAGGCTCGACAGTGATGTGGGTGTAGGCGTCGTGGGTGACCCGCAGCATGGGCCAAGACGCACGCCGCCTCATGGGGACGGAGTATTTTCCCATCTTGCACCACGCCTCGCCCTCGGTGAACGGGCACGCCTCCTCGTCGGCGTGGTCAAGAAACACGAGGTCTCCGGTTTGTCGGTCGATGATGAGTGAGGTCACCAGGAACTCGGTCACGCCCTCATCGTGGGCGTCGACCAGGTGGACGCAGAAGACCTCATTGTCACCAGCAATGAATTGAGGGTGTGGGGTCAAGTCCACCATGGGAATCTCGTGCATCCTTGCGTGCGGGCCAGTGGCGGGCTTTCCGTCGGGCCCTACGATCTGTGCCATTTGTCCTCCTAGACAAGTGTCCACTCTCGGGACGTGATGGACCCGAGCATACCTTGTCCAAACCGGACGACAACCTCTAATCCGTCGGGCTGTCGCATGGCGCAACACCTGTTGCTCGACTTGATGGGGTCAGAGCGGAAGATCGCCCTCACCCTGATGGGGGTGAGTTGGACCCAGCCGTCGTCCAGGAGGGGTTGCATAGATAGCCGCTCCTGTTCCGCCTCTTCGTCGATTCAGGGCACGCCGGTTGGTGGGGTATGGAAGGGGTCGTCGCTGCCAGGTGTCATTCTATGTCCTGCCGAAGGAAGGTGCCGAGGTGCTTTGTCGGACGGTCTCCAGTCGATCCGGAGGTGAGCCAGACGTCGACGACGTCCTCGCCGTTGGAGTGTCGCATGGTTACTTGGCCGCCGACTGTCCAGCCGTTTGCGGTGGCGGTGAGCCCGGTGGCCTTGTTTCCAAGACGGGATGCTGTCCCACGAGAACCGTGGACCTCTCCCCTGAACTGAGCCATGTCTAGTCCTTCCTGACGAAGCGGTAGCCGCGGCCCTGGATGGCGTCGGCCCACGGGACCTGGGTGGTCACAGTGAGGTCTGGTCTATCGTCAGGCGCCCAGTAGACCAGGCCGTGCTTCACCATGGTGACGGTGCCGAGTTCGGTGTCTCGCTGAGACAGGACCCGGTCGCCCCGCTTGGGCTTCGTCATGTTGGTGGAATCGATGACTGTCATCGATCAGATGGGGGCCTTGATTGCGCGCCCGGCGAATCCGGCCTGGGTGACGCAGAAGAGGCCCAGTGAGGTGATTGCGGTGGGTGCGACGACGAAGGTGAGGTCCTTCACGACCTCGGAGTTGAAGCTGTACTCCTCGACGAGCGCTTCGGCGTAGATCGCGGCGGAGTCCGCGTTGTTCTTTGCCATCACGACGAGGGTGGGGTAGAAGGGTGCCGAGTCCGTGAGGACCGACACGTAGTGGGACTTCTCGCGGTTGTTGAGCTTGTTCCGCGATTCTCCCTTTGCCATGGATGTTCCCCTTGGCTGAGTGTGAGGCGAGGAGTCGATCTCCCCGCACGGAGGGCCACGAGATGGCCCTCGGCGTGGGGAGGATCAGTGTACTCTACTCGCCCCCAAGGTTGTGGACATTATGCCACGTAGCAGCGGCCGAATCCAGTGGTTTTGACCACTCCGGGCTCGTCGATGCCGGACACCGGCACGGGCGCCGGCACGGACACCATCGCATCGGGCAGTCTGTTGACCGGGTCGCTCGTGACGCTGAAGTCGCCTGTTTTAGGGTTGGTGAGGCAGATCACGAGCGGGTAGCGGTCAGGGTCAGAGCTGACCGTGTTGTGGGCGAGCCTCACCCTTATTTCGGTGAAGTCGTTCTCTCCGCGGTCGAGGTAACCATTTTTTATGATGGCGAGGAGCCAACTCTTGAGGCTCTTGGAGAGGGCTTCTCCCTGGTATCCCTCGACGGTGGCGGACGACCAAGCGTCGTAGTGAGGGTCGGTGGCGCCATGGTACTTGCTCGTGGCGCGGTCCCATCGTTTGATCAAGAGGTGTGCGTCCATGGTTTCTCCTAGGCTGGGGGGTGACGGGATTGCTCCCACGAGAGGCTTGCGTGCAAGCCCCTGGTGGGAGGCCCCTGTAGGGCCGTCCCGGTGGTGCTATTCCAGGTTCTCCTCGATCCACTCGATGGCTTCTTCGATGCCGCTGGAGGCGGCGGAGGCCTCCTCCATGGCATTGTAGGCGTAGCTGCTGGCGTCCTCGTTGCAGCAGCTGCACAGGGAGTCGGAGGCGTATTCCGCCGAACCCGCGGCTTCTCCGGCCTGGTCCCTGGCGGTTTCGAGGTAGTCCTTCAGCTCGTTGACGTCGGGCAGGGGCCCGTCGCCCGCGATCCGCAGTCGCTCCAGTGTGTCCACCCGGGTTGCCCGGACGGTGGCGTCCATGATGTGCTGCTGTGCCATCTGGAGCAGTTGGATGTCTTTCGCCAGACTGTCGATCGTGGCTTGCCAGCTGCAGACAGCAGGGGCCCCGTGGGTCGTAATCGGGCCCTCCTGGTCCACCTCCGACTGGCAGGCGTCTCTCAGCCCATCCAAGTGGTCGGTGGCCTGCTTCAGCTCGCTCGCCAACGTCATGTAGACGTTGCGGTCAAACTTCATTTGGTCTCCCCCAAGAGTGTGGGCGTGCAAGGTGGTTGACACGATGCACGGACGAGCGGTAAGCTCATCTGCCCGCCCCGGGTCCGCCGGGGCGAGGAGTTGGGCTCAGTTAGTCGAGAACACCATCTGGTCGATGAAGAGATCGGCGGTGGGCTTGAGGTATTCGGAGTTGGGGAGCAGCGACCTGGTCGCGTAGTACGCTTGCAGGCTCATCTCTTTGTGAGCGTCGAAGATGAGGATTCCAGGTAGGCGCTCATCGACAGATGCGATGGTTCGCAGGTCGATTGCTTGGCGCTCCCATCGCTTGATCCCGCCATACTCGATGGCGATGATGGCTTCTCGTTCCATGATCTCTCCCGGGCCGGGGGTGGGTGGATCAGGCAATGTAGCTGGCGCCGAATCCGGAGGTGGAGATGGAGCAACCTGCGTCAGCGGAACCTCCGGGCTCGATCCACGCGCCGAGTTCCGTCGGCCAGGTGCTGGTCACGTTTTGACCGTAGTCCATGCAGAAGCAGTTTTTGAACAGCGAGTCCACCGCTTCCTCCGTCAGCGGGCACCAGGACAGGTGAGGGATTGACGGGGTTTGCCCCATGAAGGCGCGGCCGGTCTTGGCGTGGACAACGATCTTGGCCGGGCTGGTGCTGTTGGAATAACCGTAGTCCCAGACCTTCATGGAGTACCAGGCCTCAGAGTCCGGCGTGCTGCGGTTGCAGCGGTTGTATTGCCAGGTTTGCTTGACCGCCTCGCTGAGGTCGCTGCCCTGACTGGAGAAGCCGAAGTAGTTGCACTCGACCTTGTACTTGGCCATTGTGGCTAGCCCCCTTGGGTTGAAGAGAGGTGCGGAAGATCCGCACCGGGCCGGGCCCCCAGTGGAGGCCCGGTGACGGTGCGTACCGTCAGTTTGGCGCTACGAGGCGGTGACGGTGGGGTCGTTGTCGGTCACCGAGTAGATGGCCGTCGGCTCCCACGCCGCGTACTTGACCTCGCTGACCGCCTGATCCTGCACGAGCGAGTAGTCGTTCGTCTTCCGGAAGGCCCGGATCGCGGCGTTCGTGCTGACCGCCAGGATCGAGTCCGGGGCACCGTGGAGGCGCAGCTCGGCGGGGATCTCCTCGCCATACGCATCCGCACGCGGCTTGCCGTGCTCGTCGACGAGCTGCTTCATGACGATGACGGCCTGCACGAGGATCGGGCGGAGGTCGGTGCTGCTGATCGCGTTGCTCTTGGTGCTGGTCATGGTCTCTCCTAGACTGGATGGATTGGTGAAGCTGGGGGAATCCCAGCCCACCCTGGGAAGCTGGCCAGTTGGAGAGAAGTCAGCGCCTAGTAGCGCTGACGCCGCTGTCCGTTGAGGTAGTAGCTGCGTTCGCTGACGCCGCTGACGCTGTTCGTCAGCTGGTAGCGGTTCAAGAGGGCGTACACGATCCACTCGGACTCACCGTCATTCCACTCGACGAACGCCCGGTGCTTCGTGCTGTTCATGATCAGGCCGGTGCGCAGCGGCTGGTCGTGCATGTGGTCCCAGTCGCGTCTGTCGACGACCATGTCGCCAGTACAGAACGTGCTGGGGTTGATGCCGTCCCAGCTCATGTCGCGAGACAGCACACCGTACAGTGAGGCCCGGCGGTCCTCGTCGGCCCTCGCCTCGCGAGTGAGTTCATACTCGCGGGTGAGGTCTTCACGTGAGGCTTCGCCGTACAGAGCGGACAGCTCGGCGTCGGTCAGTTCTGACAGCTCCAAGAGTCCGTCATTCGCGTCCTCGACGAGCTTGACCAAGTCGCCTTCTGTCGGCTCGCTGGCCTCGTCCACTGTGGCTGTCTCTTCCGTAACCACGACTACCCCATCGGGTTCCACGCCGTTGGCTTCAGCGGCGTCCTCCAGGGTCTTCGTGGCCTCCAGATCAATGAGGGTCCCCATAATTCGTGACCTCGTAGGTGGTGCCAGCTCCCCAGGTTAGGCTGAGGTGCAGCCGTCCAGGGGCCGAGAACACGTCCACTCGGCTCCAGCGCGGGCTTTTCAGCTGGCGCTAGACGGTCACGCCCAGGATCGGGCGACCTAGTGGGGGTTTGTGCTCCCGGCCCCTTTCGGGCATTTCCAGCCCAGGGGGAGAGGTTGTCTCCGCGTGCCACGCTGGACACCGAAGAACTCACGACGCTCCTAGCAGTTAAACCCGGCGGGGAGCGTAGATTCTACGGGCTCCCCGGCGACTGTCGGTCTTCGCCGTGCTGTGGTCGGACGTGTTACGGTCGTTCCATGGAATCCCGCGTAGACGAGACTCCAGCGAACGGGGCGAGGGGCGTCCACCCCTCGCCGCGTGCCTCTATTCTTCCTCGTCGCTGGTCTTGGGTCGGAACGGCTTTCCCGTCCGATCGTCTACCCACGTTCCATCGACGAGCCGAGCATGGTCGATCCAGTCTATCGACGGGACCAGACGTGTCTTGGTACGGTTCCACGCTCCGGATCCCGTTAGCTCGGCGACAGCCAGCAAGCGCTTCTTTGCGGCTTGGCGCGCCTTCCGCGCCTTCCGCTTGGCTGGCGTACCTTTCACGATCCGCGCCTTCCGCGCCTCCCAGCGCGCCACCTTGGCCGCGTGAAGGACGTAGGCCAGCGCTTGCGCCTCGCCATATTCGGCTTCCGTACAGTCGCCGACCATGTCGGGCATCGAATCGCCTAGCTTCGGACGCGGCCCTAGACCCTTGCGCTTGCCCGTAGGAACCACAGGTGTGCGCGTATCAGGTGTGCGACTGCGGTCTCGTGTCCTCTGGGCAAACCACTCGCCCGATGGCCACGTACCGTGTCCGATGGATCCGGAGATACGTTGGCGCATAAGTGCACCCACGGTCTACCTCCGGCTTGACGCCGCGCCCAGCGCATCCCGGTGATCGGGCCCCACGCCTCGCGCGACACCCACTACCAAAGCAAGTGCCATGCCGCGCCCGATCACCCCAAACGCGGTGAAATCACGCTTTTACACACCCTATCACGGGTGAAAATGCAAGCACGGTGTCCTCGCCCGTGGACACTGGTACCCCTTTTCTGCAAGCGCTTGCACCCCAATGGCTTGCGGTGTCGCTTGCAGAGGACACTCTGAGCGATTCTGTCACCCGCAGAGGACACACTGGGACCGGTCGGCCACGTACACCCTGTACAGGGTGCAAGCCTTTCTTATCTTTCTTCTCACCCTGTATCGGGTGAAGCGCGGCGGCGTCTGGCACGGTTCATGTCCAGCGCCACGCCCAGCGCCAGGCCGTGGCCGACCGTGCCGCTGCGGCACACCCCTGGGCCGTTCAAGCCCAGTGTGCCGAATCGTCACACACGGGCCTCGCCGGGCCCCAGCGGGCGGCGCAATATAGTATTCTCGTCCCCATGCTCACAAAAATCGTCAGATAAGCATACGGGCAAGTATTCGGACACCAGCTTGCAGTGATGGGGGGGGGCAGTAGTGGTGTCGTCGTTGGAAAGGGGCTACGGAGGTGGCCCTCCGTCAATTGCGAACGGGACGCTCCGGGCCGGTCAAGTTTGACCGCAACGTCTACATCCGGAGCGAGCGCGGGGCACCGTCGCCCGGTGGCTGATCCCGCGCCGTGGTTCCCGTCCTGCGCAGTACATACCTCCGCGCTAGGGGGTTTGTCAAGGAGTTGTGTTACAGAGAGCGCACGTAGTCGTGGAGGAGGGGATCCCGCCTTGTCCACCCACGAGTATCCTGATAAGGAGAAGGGATACCACATTTCTAAGTTAAGTGGTATGTAAAAGATGTAAAATCGTACAACGTGTTTGATTGCAAGGGGTTAGTGAGCGCAAGTCTGGCAGTTTGGGCTTGACGGGGTTGTCAGATATGGGTCACACCGCCCTCAGTCATCAATCGCCTCCTTTTCTATGAACATAGTGGTTGACATACCGAGAGAAGTCAAGTAGCTTCTCCTCACCCCTGGGGGAGGTCGACGCCCGCTTGGCAGCTTCGCGCTGCTTCAGCGGCCCCCAGGGGCTACCTCACCTCAAGGAGGCCCCGTGAGCCGGGACGTCGTCACACAGGAAGAACTGCAGGCCGTCATGACCGCCTTCTCCAGTAGAATCACACTCCTGGAGGCACAGGTCGAAGATCTCACGAAGGCCGCCAAGATCACCAACGAGAGCATGGGCATGGTCGCGCAAGCCATGAGGCACTGCGCGATGATGACCAACCGGAGGATTGGAACGTGAACCGTAGGAGCTTCGTCTCCATGATGGCCGGGGTAGCCGACGAGATGTACGACGCACAACAGTAGGCTCTGGACGAGCGAGAGGGCACCCACTCCGCCCACGTTCTCGCAGCTGTTCGCAGAGCGGATGCCGTACATCCAAGACCTGGCAGTCGAGATGTACGAGGACTACGCCCTGTACGGCATCGGCACACCGATCGTGGACTGGAGTAGATGATGACCAACCGTAGGCTGGGAAAACCGATCCAGGGACCCCCGAAAACCTGCGACGGATCCGGGGTCTGCACGTGGCCCCGACGACTACTACCCTCCGAGATGAAAGACCTGGACAAGATCCCCGCGCTGAGAGAACGGTGGACGACCGTGAGCGTGACCTGCCAAGGATGCGACAACTGCAAAGGGAAGTGACCATGGGGATCCAGCGACAACCCATCCGCACCGCCCGAGAAACCAAGCCCAGCGCCAAGAAAGGGAACCGGCGCCCACCACGTGCCGCACGGACCGCCACGACATGGACCGTGACCGTCACCAGAACGAAGGAGGCCGCAGCGGGATCAAAGGAGTACAGCACCGAAGCGTACAAGACGACGTGCGGGGCGGTGGAGGGACCAGCTACTGTTCGGCTGCTCGGGCCGACAGGAAAATGCCACGAGGAGTTTGAGAGTGAGTGACGGCGGCGGGTGGGAGCGAGCAGGAGACACCGCAGAAGTGTACGACATCCTGGAATGCGTCCGCGACGCCGAGGGAACTGTCGTTGTGCTGGTCGAAGAGCGCGACGGCTCGTTCACGTCATGGGCTAAATACCGAAACGGGGCAGATGCCCCACAGCTGATCGCAGCTCTGTCAAAACAGATCCTGGACGTGTGCATCCACACCGCCGAGATCGGCGATGGAGAGGAGACCTGATGCCGTACCCCCGGAAGACAAGATTGGAGATCTCCGCCGAGCAGTACAAGACACGGGTCCGACAGCACATCTTCGCCATGACTCGCAAGTCGTCGTTCGAGTACCCGGGGGAAATCGAACCGGCAATCGGGATGGCGTATGCCAACCAAGTCGAACCAGAAGAAGCCGCCGAACGCATCTGCAGAAAGTGGATGTCAGAGGAGATGAGATAGTGCCACAGAACCTCGCGCTGTACCTGTTGAAGAACAAGCACGTGCGGACGCCCGACACGCTCCCGCTCCCCCTCGACAACTTCGCGCTCGCAGTGTCCACCATCTCGTTGAATGTGGCCAACGCACAAGCGGTGGCCCCAGAGACCCTGCTCGCGGGATACTTCGACTTCACGTCAGTGCCACACTATGGGAGCGACACGTCGCCCCACGGTCAACTCCGCAGCGACCTGGAAGAGTTCGTGAAGAGGGGCCCGGATGATGGAGCCCCAGTGGAAACCAGGAGCGGGAACTACTACCTACAACCCACGTTCGACGCCTACGACGCCTACGCGCAGTGGATCGCGGAGTACATGAACTGCGGCGACTTCAACGCCATCTACATCGACAACGGATGGGTCGCGGTCCCGGACCAGTGGCGTCGGGACCTCGGACTCGACCGGGACGAGGCCGCCACGCGACACCCGAAGCTCCGCAACTACTTCCTGGAGCGGATCTGGGATCTGATCGACGAGAGCAGACCCATCATCCCCAACATCGGCTCCGGGTGGGGCCCGATGCCCGACCCGATCGATGGGTTCTCCGTGGAGCACGCGGGTCTGCGCCCGGGAGACGTCGCACCCGTCCTTGGGCGGTTCCAGGCGCTCCCGTCCTCGTACAACATCCTGTGGCGTCGCGAGAACAACGAGACCAACCTCAACCTGTCCGGTTTCGGCGGAGTCCTCATGGATGGCTACAGGTGCATGTAACGATGGAAAGGAGAAGTGACATGAGAGTATTCCTGATCGCCGCCCTGCTGATGGTGTCCGGGGCGAGTTGTGACAAGCCGCCGGTCGAGGATCCACCTCCGGGGATCAACGCCGTGACGGTTTTCGGGTGCCAGGGGACTGCTGGCGCCATCGGCATCGGGACGCTCGCGGGCGACGTGGGCGACACGGTGACGGTCGCTCTGACCACCACAGCGCTCGACCGAGTGGACGCCTGGCTGGTGGACCTGGCGTACCCGGTCAACTACCTGAAGTTCGTGGAGGCTACCGAGGGAGCCTTGCTGGGCGAGGACTGGGAATTCTTCGCCGGAAGCACGTTCGGCGGCGGGTTGCGCGTTGGTGGGCAAGGTGGACACGGATTCATCGAGGCGGGGGCGGGTGGCTCGCTCTGCGAGATCACCTTCGTCGTGGACCTCGCCAGCGGAGTCGACATCCCGTATGTGGCGCCGTTCGCATTTCTCAATTTCCATGACGACGTTCAGGACTACGAACAGAACTGCTACGACCCGCTAATCAAGACCGCCCGGGTCTACCCCCTCGGGCGCGTCGTCACCGACACGACAATCGCGGGGATCGAGTTCGTCGACGGCGCCGAGCACAACAGCGCGGCGGCCATCGTGGACGTGTACCTGGAATGTAACGAGGGCGAGGCCGCACGGTGCCTTAGCATCGACATGGCCTACGGGGCGATGGGCGTCTTCGAGCGAGCCTGCGCCCTGAATCCACTGTTCGACGAGTGGAGCGCGTTCGACTGGAGCCGCCACCCGAGCAAGAACGTGCTCCGGATCGGCGGGTTCACGACAGACTCGGGCGTGACCATGGACGGGTTGCCCATCTGGATCGGCACATTCGTGTTCGTGCTCTCGGACGACGACGCGTGGGCGGAGATTGCGCGCACGGAGATATGCCTGACCGACGTCCCGTACCCGTTCGCGAGCGACAGGATTGCCGCCGGAGAGCGGTGGGAGAAGTAGATGGTGTAGGGGGCGGGGGCCGTCGGCTCTTGCGTTCGCGAATCGCGCGGAGTCGGTATGGGTTCTGGCCCAGAGGATCGACCTCACCGCCCCCTTACCTTCACAAGGGAGACATTGTGGGAGAGTTGGTGTTGTCGCTGGTGCCGAAGTTCATCGAGGAAGTGGGAGAGGTGAAACCATGCGCCAAGTGTGGAAAGCCCGTTGCCTGGTGCAAGACGAAGAAGGGCAAAAACTACCCCATCCACGCAGACCCAGAGCTTGTGGACGAGAAGTACGGTACGTACGTGAGCCACTACGACCACTGCTCGCCCTCTGGGATGGGCCAGAAAGACTCTGGTGGTGGGAGGCAAGGCTCGCCCAGGCGCTCCGTCAGAACAAGCCACCCGGAGGCGCCGATCTCTAGGTTGGAGGGATGGGACTAGATGGAGCAGAACGCAGTCTACTCTCGTCAGCTGTCCGAGAATTTCGACGCCCACGAGTTCCGGTGCAGGGGCACCAACCACCACGCGCAGTGCGCGTGCCATGGGGCCGTGAACGTGCGGGTGCCCCTACTGATGGTGCTGCAGAACTTCCGCTCCAGCATGGGGCAGCCGGTGACTGTGATGTCGGGGTTCCGGTGCGACGAGTACAACAAGAGGGTTGGCGGGCACCTGGGGTCCTTCCACCGCATCGGGATGGCCGCGGACATCACGTCGGAGACTATCCGGCACTGGTGCAAGAAGGACAGCCCCGCGTCAGCGCGGTTCTTGGCGGCGATCGTGGTTGGTATCTGTAAGCGCCAGGGCAACGTGATCTGGTACCCGCACAAGAACTTCATCCATGTGGACGTGGGGGCGCGCGTCACGGAGCACCTGATCCGCGTGGCCGACGAGAACGGTGTGCTGTCCCCACTGGAGGAGGGAGATGGGTAGACACCCAGAGATCACTGTCAGGTGTGGCCAGTGTGGTGTGGAGTTCGAGGCCAGGTCGCCCCAAGCGTCGCTCTGCTCCAACGACTGCCGGAACACGATGCGCCGGGAGAGATACCGCGACTTGGACTCCGTCAGGCTGGCCAGGCTGGGCTCCGCCCTGCGGTACGGGCGGACGGCCCGGGGGCGGGTCAAGATCATCGCCGCCCGGGAGCTGAGGCGAAAAGAGCGCAGGCTGCAGTGGTACCACCTGCGGCAGGTGGAGCTGCCGGAGTGGATGCAGGCGTTTCGGAGAGAATTCTGGCGCCACGCACAGATGGTTCACCGTAAAACGGGTGAACACGACCCCAGGGTCTTGGTGGCGTACAGGCTTCTCCGCCGATTGTCCTTGCAAGAGGTCCGGTCTGCGGGTAATCTGAAAACCGCCTTAGACAGAGCCAAGCATGGTTCTCCTGAGGGCTGAGGTGGATCCGGCGGGAGGTTTGGTCACCTCCCGCCACCCCTGAAATAGCCTGGTCACAGCAGGCGTCCGAGTGTCCCTGGTTGCTCCCGCTGCCAGGCCGAGCCCCCGGCCCTCCTGTGACGAGGGTTCGGGGGCTTTCTCGTGAAGGGAGACGCTGTGGAGAACGCAGAGAAACCAGGGAGAGATCACGGAGACATCGCCAACCTCGTCTCCGTGAAGTCGATGAGGAACATCGCCAGTGGGGTGCCCCCGGGATACGCCACGGTTGAAGCCGCGGGGGAGTCGCACACGCGCGTGCCAGACCAGCTCATTGAGGATCACGGGATGACCTGGGTCGAGGCTGGGGTCTGGTCCGTACTCCGCCGCATGGAATCATGGCCTGACGGCTGCAAGCCTTCCTACAAGTACATCGGTGAGAGGTTGGGGATGTCGGCAAGCACAGCCAAGAGGCATGTCGAAGCGCTTGCAAACAACGGCTGGGTGGCGGTCACAAACCGCAAGCAACCCCAGAAGAAGAACTGGCTGACGAACGAGTACCGCACCATCTACGTCAGACGTGTGGTCAAAATGGTAGACCCCTCGGGTCAAAATGAACCGACCCCTTTGGTCAAAATGACCCAGGAAAGAGAGTCTTCTAAAGAGAGAAAAGCAGAGGACCCCATCAAAGATCTCACCAGCACCATCCCTCCCCTGCAAGCAGCCTTCCCCCAGATCGTGCAAGCGTGGACTGCAAGCACCGGGAACAGGCTCTACAAGCCATCCCCCCGAGAGAGGAAAGCCATCAATGACCTCTACGGCTTCGTCAAGGATGAGGCCGATCCGGTCAAGATCATCGAGGGCATGTTCGAGGCTCGCCGCAAGCAAGCTCTCGACGATCCCTTCTGGGCCAAGGAGGTCAACTGCACCATCTCGTGGGTTCTGTCGAATGCAAGCGTGCTGCTAAGCCTAGTGAAGCGAGGAGCTGCGAATGGGACCTCTCCCGGATTTTCTAACGAGCGGGACGAACGGCAGGCCAGAAGAGAGCGGCTCGAAGACAGTTGGGGCAACATCAAGTATTGCCTCATCCGAAACAAGATCCGGTCAGGACGAGACGACATCATCAAAGCCGCTGGTCTCGAAAAGAAGGTCGACTTCGCAGACGAACTCCACTTCATCGCCAAGTACCTCCTCTTCCACGCCAACAACCCCGTCGGCATTCTCGATAAAACCGACGACCACGCCTACTGGACAGGGGTCCTCACCAAACTCCGCGATAGCTATCGCGGGTGGGTCGCGGCGGGATCGCATCGAGACATCGGCTCTGGCCTGCTGTCTGCTCGACCCGGCGAAGTTCCCACTGCTGTCAGAGAGAGTGACTGACCAAAGTTTCAGAAACGGCTTGCATAAGGCGATCTATCAAGAGATGGTGGCGTGCAAAGAGAAGGGCGTGCCCCTAGACGCCCTGTGGGCTGAGACCAGGTATCCGCTAGAGATCGCGGACCTGCTGGACAACGTCGTCGTGGGCGGCGCTCCGCTGGAGTATTTCGTGGACCAGCTCGTGGAGATGGACGGCAAGAGAAAGCTCTACCAAATGGGCGGAAGCGTCCAAGACCTGGCCAAGAACGGCTCCTCCAGTGAGGAGATCCTCTCAGTGATCGCGAGCCGGTCCACCGAGCTGGCGAGCCAAACCACGACCCGGCGCCTCATCCCGATCGCGGATTCGCTGGATGGCGTCGTGGACGAGGTCTCTGAGCCCCCCGACGGATCTGGCCCTCCAGGGCTGTCCTCAGGGCTCGCCACCCTGGACATGATGACCGCGGGGTTCCACCCCGGAGAGGTGGTGGTGGTCGCTGCCCGCCCCGGGTGCGGGAAGACCTCCCTTGCCCTGAACATTGCTGAGCATGTAGTCCTGAACTCCAAGAGGGCGGTCGCGTTCTTCTCCTTGGAGATGACCACCGAGTCCCTGATCATGCGCCTGTTGTCGAGCGTCGGGAAGGTGAACGGCCAGCGGATCCGGCGCCACGACCTGTCTGAGGGGCAGCTGGACTCAGTGGTGGCCGCGGGAGCCAGGCTGCACGCGGCGCCCCTCCACATCATGGATGAGCCTTCCACCACCCACCAGATCCGAGCTGCGACCGTGGATCTGTTGCAGCGGGAGAAGCTGTCCTTGATCGTGATCGACTACCTGACCCTGATCGACTCCTGCCCGAGCGAGCGGTTCGAGTCCAGGCAGCAGGAGGTCTCCACCCACTCCCGCCGGATGAAGGCGCTGGCCAAGGAGGCGGGCTGCCCGATCCTGGTGCTCGCCCAGCTGAGAAAAGTTCCCCCAGGGAGCGAGGGGCGCCGCCCGACCAACCAGGACATCCGTGACACTGGAGCGATCGAGCAGGACGCCGACGTGGTCCTCCTCTTGCACCCAGAGGTAGATCCACGCGTGGACGGCGAGACCACCCTCATCGTCTCGAAGCAGAGGAACGGCCCGACCGGAGAGTTCCCACTGGTCTTCTCGAAGCAGTTCACTAAGTTCCGGGAGATTTCACTCTAGGGCTTGACACGAAGCGCTGAGCTGTTGCAGGTTGCTTGCAGGTGGAGACGCGGGCTGGCGCCCCGCAGAACGAAGCCCCCACAAGAACACCAGCGCCACAGTGGGGCGTTTCTGTGAAACACAACATCCTCGCTGCTGTCGCCCTGGTGGTCCTCGCCGCCACTGCCATTACCGTCTTCTCGGGCGCAAGCAGCTTCCGCCGCATCAGCGGTGGCTACATGAACACCTTCGGCATAGAGGACTCAACCGGCTGGAAAACGACAATAGGGTTCCACAAGAGCCAGGCTGGGAGCACAAGATCCTGGGTCAACATGCAGCCAGTGCGGAACCTGTTGATCAACAACGGCCGATCCTCGACGGCATACGTTCGGGTCTATTCAACCAAACTGCCGGACCGCCCCCCCAGGGATGGGTCTAGCTATGTAACTGTGTTGATCCCGGGGTTCAGCTCGTGGCTGAGCGAGGGGGTGGAAATCTACGCGGTCCACACTCGCTCGCCCGTGGGCCCAGGCAGGCGTATCGTGTTCACGGGTTGGAATTAGGGGGATGACCATGACATCGAAGAAGAAATCAGTTCTAGCGTGCGCCGCCCTGGTGGTCCTCGCCCTGTCGGCGCTGGGAGCGTCATCCTACAAGAGGATTAGCGGCGGGTACATCAACGCCTGGTACATGTCCGGCGCCGTGAATGCCATTTATGGGTTCGACAAAGATGCCACAGGCGAGGAGTTTGCGTACGGCGGTGCTGCTGACATCTACGTGCCGAAGTGGTGGTCCATCTCCAACCAGTCCGGCGCCGTGTGTACGCTGAATATATACACCAAGGCAATGCCGACGCGCCCGGCGGAGTTTGTATTCAACGCGCTTGCCCAACCGGAAGACTCGCTAGTCCTAGTGCTTGACGATGGGATGGTGTGGTCGAGCGAGGGCACGCGCATCTGGGGGATCAAGAACCGATCCCAGGGCGCGCAAACCGTCCATTTTATGGGGTGGGACTGACATGCGGAGGCTGATCACCACCCTCGCCCTAGTGGCCCTAGCGGCCCTAGCGGCGTCAAGGGCTGGCGGCATCGGGTTTAGTGGTGGGCGCGCGAGTGTCGCGATCGACGACAACGCGACGCCGCCAGACACCCTGGATGCCGCCGTGTGGATTAATCCCGCCGACAAGCGGGTGTACTTCTACCATTCCTGGGCGACGCTCTGGTTGGACGGCGGTGTCGATCTGGTCGCCAGCAAGACGGCGGCGGATGTGACCGGCGCTTTGCGCTGGGGCGTCGGAACGGCTCACGACACTACCACAACCAGCGCGGATGGCCTGTGGACGGCAGATTCGCTGGTCATCACTGAGATCCACTTCTACGGCGAGACGAACGGAGGCACGGACGCCTCTGTTGCCACCACGATCTGGACCAACCGACTCACCGAGGGGCCGAACTTGGCCCTGACGTTCGACCTGGACGTGGCCGCCAACTCCATGGCACACGACTCCACGGGCATGACGTTGTTCACCCCCGATTCTTGTCGGATCGGGATCTTCGTCACCGCGCCATCGACAAAGCCAGATAATCCAAAGGTGTCGCTCCGTGCTCATAAATTTATGAGGCCATGAGGGGGAACGTGATGAAACAGATCGTCGCCGTGGCTGTGCTACTGCTGCTGGCCTCGGGCGCCCAGGCGTCACGGGAAAGCATCTTGACGGAGGGGGCGGCTCCGCCGGACACGCTCGATTCGAGTCTCTGGATCAACTCCGCCGATGGGTGCGTGTACCACTACCACTCATGGCTCAACCGTTGGCTCGACCATGGCCACTGGATCGACCAGATCGTCGGCGCGCGTGGGTTCTGGGTCGGCGCGCCGAGCATCCTCACCGACTACGTGTGGATGGCGAAGAACGCCGGGGCCGCGAGCCCATGCACGCTGGACGTATTCGCCAAGCCACGCGGATCGCCCCGCGACACTGTGTTCACGGTGGTGCTGGGACCGTACCGGGCCGACTCGTCTGCGATGAGCATCGAGTTGCCCGCGAACTCTCGGATCACTTCACGGGTCCGGGCGCAAGACGAAGGTGCGCCGGACACCCCGAGGCTCAAGCTCCGGGTTCGCAAGTTCGTCGAGCCGTAGGAGGCTGCCATGAAGGCCATGATTGCACTACTAGCCCTAGCCTCCATGATGGTTGTGGCGTCTGGGTTTATCGGGTTCAGTGGGGGCGGAAGGTCGGTCGCCATCGAGGGTGGCGTGGACCCACCGGACACGCTGGACACAACCTTGTGGTTCTCAGACTCTACCAACACCATGTACCGCTTCTATTCAAACCAGGCGCTCTGGATGGATGAGGGGGAATGGATTCAGTTCTCTCACATCAACGCTGCCCATGCGGGGTTTTTGAAATTCGGAGACAGGGTGGTCAGTGACACCACCACCGGGGCCCCGGACGGGTTTTGGAGAAAAGACTCGTCGGTTGTCTCGGAGATTCGGTGGATGTCAGAGAGAAACGGGGCCGCTGCCGCCTGCACACTGGATGTGTTCACCAACAGAAACGCGGGCGGCCCAGTGTTGGCCATCACTAAAATCGTTGGCCCATACCAGGAAGATTCAACGGGCGTGGGGTTGGTGCTCCCCGATTCTGTTCGCATCTCGGCAGCGACCCGGGCGATGGGAGCCAATGAACCAGACGCGCCCGTGCTCCGGCTGCGAGTTCACAAGTTCAGAAGGCCGTAACGATGCAGAACGAGGACGAATATCTAGAGCAGCTCGCTCGTCGCGCGGCGATGATGCGGAAGAACAAGCTGTTCGGGTTCGTCCCCAACAAGCCACAGCTCGACTTCATGGAGAACCAGGACAACTTCCTCCTGGCCGCCATCGGGGCCAACAAACTTGGAAAGTCGACGCTGGTGTGTGTGGAGGGGATCTCGCACGCTATGGGAATCCGCCCCTTCTTCCCCTCCGGGCATCACCTCCACACCGTACGAATGCCGTCTGGGGACCAGATCCGCGTGCCCAATGTGGGGCAGGTGGTCGCCGAAGACTACCCGAACGGCGTGGACAAGATCCAGTGGCCCATGTGGCAAGAGTGGCTACCCCGCGACAGTTTCAAGATCGCCAAGACAGAGCGTGGGGTCATCCGCGAGCTGTGGGTCGATGTCTCGTGGTGCCCGTGGGCCGACAAGAACGACTCCAACTACCCGTGGTCCATCGTGTACTTCATGGCCTACGAGCAGAAGCGGAAGAAGTTCGCAGGCATCGACCCTGACTGGATCCTGAACGACGAGCCGCCCCCGAAGGCGGTGTGGCTGGAGCAGATCCGTGGGCTGGTGTCCACTGGTGGGAAGTGGATGGGCGCGATGACCTGCATCGATAACGAGCAGACCTACATCTACGACATCTTCTTCCCCCCGAAGGATCACAAGCCAGCAGAGTCAGACAAGGAGGGCCAGAGAACCCAGACGCTCCTGACGGGCGCGAGTACACACTGCGTCACGGGCTCGATGTACGACAATCTCTTGGATGAGGAGACAGGCTCTGGTGGGCTGAAGAAAGAGAACATCGAGATGTTCGCCAGCCTCCTCACCGACGAGGAGAGGGCGGTGCGCATCGAGGGCAAGATGCTGCACCTGATCGGTACAGAGTACGGTGCCCTGTGGGACTCCGACGTCCATGTGGTGCCCCACAGAGAGCCGAACCCCGATCACGTCCAGATCATGGCGGCGGATGCCCACCCGACGAAGCCCTACGCCATGCTCTGGTTCGAGATAGACCCGCACAACCAGGTGTACGTGTATGCGGAGTCCTTCGACAAGTCACTCATCGACATCCCCATGATTTCGGACGAGATCAAGCAGGTCGAGGGATGGGAGCGCGACGAGTACCGGAAGACGTGGCGCGAGCGGTCTTCGGCCGTGGAGCCCGTCTATCGGCTGATTGACCCCCTAGCGCAGTCCCTCGACAAAGGGAAGGGGTTGAGCGCCATCCAACAATTCGCCATCGAACACGACCTGTACTTCGTGCCCTGGATGCGTGGCAACAAAGCCAACCGCATCCGCAACGTGAAGCCCCTCCTGAAGCGCGGCGAAGGACCACACGCGCTGCCACGTCTCACGGTCTCAGAGAACTGCCGAGAGACGATCTTCCAGATCCCGCGGTACCGCGAGCGGATGCCGAAGGATCCAGAAACTCAGGAGAGAACCGGGGCCATGATCCCCGTGAACGATGACCTGGTCCAACCGATCATCGCTGTGGCTAACTTGAATCTGAACTTCGCGGACTACGAGTCCATGAAGTGGGGCAATCGGGCCAAGATCGTGAACATGAATCGTGGCAACAGCACGTATCTACGCCACGTGGTGGGTGGGTGGTAATGGCTGCGTCTCTAAGTTTCAACAGTAAGTTCAAGAGCGAGTTGTTCGAGCGACTCCAGAACGACATCTCGCTGGCCAAGACGGCCCGGCACGAGTGGCTGCAGGAGTACCGTCGCTCGTACCGGCAGTACCGGAACATCGTGCCGCCGAAGAACATACCGTGGGAGGGGTGCGCCAACCTGCACCCCCCGATGACCACCAGGGCTGTGGAGCAGTTGGTGCGGCGCATGGTGATGTTCTTCATCCAGGACAAGGAGTACGTCACCCTCACCGCCAACTCCGCGGTGACCTCATCGCTGGGGATGGCGCAGAAGGTGGAGCAATTCCTACGGTGGGCGGCTGAGTCCGAGCTTGACTACTTCCGCTTCGTGGATGGGTTCGTCCGAGAGATGGTGATCGGTGGAACTGGCATCGCCATGACCACATGGTGCCGAGACGAGCGTATCGTCGGCGACACCATGATCCTCGGCCGCGACCGCATCACCCAGACGCACCCCGGAGGTGACCCACAGTACCGCAGTGTGGGCGAGCAGGTGCGGAGGGGGGCTCCGATAGACCAGATTGTCAACGAGGTCTTCGGGTCGCAAAACCTGCAAGTGACGTCGCGAAAGAAGCTCAGCGGCGGCAAGGGGCGAGAAAAGTGGGCAGTGAGCTTCAAGGAGAACGGGGTCCCCAAAGACGGCTTCATTCACGTCGACAAGCGAGAAGAGCTAGGCGACGAGATCGAAGTCATCGCAGAGGTGCCAAGGCTGGTGGAGAACCAACCAGTCCTGGAGTTCTTGTCTGCGGAAGATGTGATTGTCCCTTCCGGGAACTGGACGATCCAAAAAGCACCGCTCGTCGCTGTCCGGCGCTTCGCGCCGTGGGACATGGTGCAGGCGCGGGTGAAGTCGGGCGAGTGGGACCTGACGTCCACGGAGATGCGGACTCTCCAAGACCAAGTGGAGGGTGTGGGTGGTACCGGGAGGGTCGAGGACGGCGCTGGTGGGTATTCAGCGGACGCCGACGAGATCGCGAGGGATGACGACGAGTTCCTTGGGGTGGACTCCGAGCTGTTCCGGCGGAGGATGATCCCGTACTTCCAAGTGACCACGAAGTACGATATCTCCAGCATCAAGGGATCGGGCCTCAGCGAGACCCAGGCCATCATCCTGCCCATGCACAAGATGGTGGCGCGGGTTCACTTCGACGAGAGCGACAACCGGGCGGGGATGCGGAACCTGGTCGCTCACAATTTCATCAACGTGAAGCGGGAGTTCTACGGCTACAGCCTTCCCTCCCTCATCGAGCCGCTACAGACAGAGCGGAACGCGATGACGAACATGCGGGTTGACCGCGAGTCGATCACCGGAAACCCGGTGATGTTCGTGGACCACACCGCGAGGCTGGATCGAGAGACGATGACCTATGGGCCCGGAGACGTGGTCCGGGTGTCGTCTCCCCGAGAGAACGTGCTCATCCCGCAGTGGCCGAACTCCCAGATTGACGGGCTGCGGATCGAACAGATGTTGGATGCGTTCGCCGAGGACCTCACCACGATCGGAGGGCCCTCGGTTGGACGGTCGGAATCGCGGCCGAACGCTCAGAGAACCGCTCGCGGCGCACAGCTCCTCATGGGGCAGATGCAGTTCAACGTGGCGTACGAAGCGGAGAGCGTTGCCCCCTCGATCGTGACGCTGTGGAAACAGGTCCACTCCTGGTACTCACACCGCATGCCAAAGGGTAAGGAGTTCCGAATCTTTGGCACGGATGAAGTCCAGGCGTGGGAGAGCCGCCAGGAACTCCGTGGGGACTTTGACTTCCGGTTCGAGGCCGGTAATGCCGTCCTGAACGAGGAAACTCGACGATATAACCTCACCGAGTATTTTCAACTGGTGGCTCCCATCGCCAACGCAGCGCCAGGGGCTATTCGGCCGCCACTTCGACGCCTAGCCCTGGAGCTGGGACGCCTGCGGTCGATCAAGGACCCGGAGCGGTTCCTGCCGCCAGACGAGGAGCCGTACGGCGAGCCCCTAAGCCCGCAGCAGGAGCACGAGGTCCTGATCATGGGCCGCCCGATTGGCGTCCACCCGGACGATCCCCACGAACTCCACATGCAAGCGCACACGGAGTTCTTCATGTCGAACGCCGTGGGGCTCCTGCCAGCAGGGATGGTGAAGCACTTCGAGAACCACTTGATGGAGCACCGGCAGATGGCGGTAGTCGCAGCCGGGCAGCGTGAGATGGGAGGCCCCCTGGGCATGAGCGGTAACCCGGCGATCAACGCGGGGCCGGGCCAGGCCCCAACCACGCAGCCGCAGGCGGTAGGGGCGCCACAGGCGCCGAACTCGGGGCCAGGAGTGGAGGGGCTTGGTATTGGCTGAGGAACACACCCCGTACAAGGTGAAACGACCCGAGAAGTACACCCACAACGGGGTGAATAAGTACCTGAAGCTGAGAGACAAAGAGGTGAGGCTGTTAGCTAAACCCCTGAACATGGAGCAGGTCGGCGCGCTGATTCAGAACTCTCACCACCGCCACTTCATGGCCAGATTGAAGATGGCCATGAAGGCGTGGATGGACGAGGCGTTCTCCCCTGGCGCCACAAAAGACTTTGAATACTACCGGGGGGTTGTCACAGCGTACCGTGAGGTGTTAGAGCTAGAGGGTAAGCTCTGGGATGAGGCGTCCGCCGAACCCAGGGAGCAAGCCAAAGTTCCGGAGGAGCAGGAGCAAGCTGACTTCCCGGGCGAACTAAAAGGGGCGTAGCACATGCCCGACGAGATCGATGATCTCCTGGAAGTACACGAAAGGGTGCCGGAAACCGGGGACTCTTCCAGCCCCGGCGGCCCTGACGGCAAACCCAGACGCGACCAGGCGCGTAACCCTGATGAGGGTGAACCGACTCCGGCAGTCCCAAACGCTGACGACGGAAGGCCAGCGCGGAATGTCGTAGCAGAGCTGGAGCGCAAAAACTCCAGGCTAGAAGAGCAGGTCGGACAGTTGATGGGCCACGTCCTCGGCGGAAAGCCAGAGGCCGAGGACGCTCTGCCCCACACTCCGAAGGAGTTGAAGGCGCTTCTGGAGGAGGGGGAGGCAGACGCCTACCTCGCCGCCCAGGAAGCTAACAACACCTGGAGGATGGCCAAGCAGCGAGAGAGCATCAAGTCTGAGCTGGACATGCAACGGCAAGCCGAAGAGCTGGACAAGTACGTCAAGTCAGCGATGGGCAACGGGTCGGATCCGGACTGGAACGACCTCTTGGATGCTGAGGTGCGGGCTCTCCGCAAGCGGTTCCCCTCCCTTCCGGAGGAGAACGCGAAGATTGCGGCTACGATGCACCTGCGAAACCAGGCGAGCCTGAAGGGATCGGAGGAAGGCTTGCGCGACGAGAGTGATCGGCGTAGTTCCCGGCGCTCCGACAGCGAGTCTCCGCGCTGGAGAGACGAGGGGAAGGGCTCGATAGACTTCGACGCTCCGAACCGCGGCTTCAACGAGCGTGAGCAGGACCTGCTCACCCGGTACAAGATGGAACACCTGATGGAGAGAGGGTCCACGCCTGAGATCGAAAACCGACGGCGTGCATCTATCAAGCGCATCCGAGAGAGTCAGAAGTGGATGGCCGAGATGAACCGTGGAGGTAACCGATGAGCAACAACGAACTAGAAGGACTGCTTGGGGGGCCAGATGCCACCGAAGTGTCCGGTCTGTCTGATGCCATCGATGCCGATCCCGGGATGGACATGCTCGACGAAACCGCTGTGGAGAAGATTCGCGAAGACGGCCTCGAAGGGCTCGCGCCCGGCGAAGAGGTCATCGAGTCGATCTTCCACAAACTCAGTCCGGACCAGAAAGCCGCTGCACTGACCTCGTTGAACCTTGCTTCCACCACGAACCACAACTATCGGGACCCGATGTTCATCGACCCGAAGACCGCGCCCCCCGAGATTCACCTACACTGGCTTGGACCAGGAGTGGTGGAGGGTTTCGGCACACGTGGGTACGCACCTGTTCGTCGGACACCGGAGACCCTGAAGTGGGTCCCGAACTGCCCGGCATTCGGGACAAAGCCGTACATCACGCACGGGCGCATGGTTCTTGGCTGGATCACTCAGAGGGAATACCTGATCAGAATCAGCCAGGAATTCCAGTCGATGTCTGCCCACCAGACGAAGATGGACGACATGACCCGATCTGCGGTCGAGAACGTCCACCGGAAACTGGGGGTATCGACGGAAGAGGCTAGGCGGCTCGACCAGGGAAGCGCGACAGGAGTCACACTCACCCGTGGTGGTGATCCAGGCTCCCCGGCACGTCGTGACGTGGTCGATGCCGATCAGGCAGCAGCCGCTCTGCGCGGTCCAGCGACAGAGGTCGAGACCTCTGCGGACCGTGGCGGCACGAAGCGTCGGGTGAAACGGGGTCACTGACACAGAACCTTGGAGTAAACCGACATGGCGAACACTGACGCCCCATTTGGGCTGCGTTTCGTCACGAACAAGTACACTGGGTCCAGCCCGCCTGTACGTCAGTATCCGGCGGACGCAACGACGACTGTGTACCGTGGGCAGCTGGTGGAAATCGGCTCCGGCGTTGTGTATCGGATCGCCGACGGCGCGTACACGGCCGGTATGGTCGTCGGAGTTGCCATGGGCAGCCACGACGGAACGGGCAGTGGCCTGGTAAACATCCCCATCGTCTCGGCGGCAGGCAGTCGCTTCGCCATTCAGGCGAACGACGCGTTCTCCGGATCTTCTGTCGCCCCCGTCACCAGCGAGGCCACGTTCTGGGCCATGGCTGGCTACGACGAATACTTCCACATCACCGGAAACACCACAGAGACGTTCACCGGATCGGGCCGGAGCGAGGCCGAGCTGAACGGTGCGGGCGCACACGCCACCCAGGGCGTATTCCGTGTAGTTGATTACGAAAACGTCGCGGGACATGCGTGGGGTGCGTTCATGATGGCGATCGTGGAGATCAATCCGACCGCGATGGCTAAGGGTCCCGAACAAGTCATGAGTGGCTAAGAAAGGGGGTAACGAATGGCTGGTCTTGTTCTGCGCTCCACTTTCAAGGACCTCTACGAGGAGCGCCTGCCGTACCTGGAGGAGCTGATCTACAATGCGTACGACGAGCATGTGGATGAGTACAGCCAGGTCCTGAACATGAACACGTCGTCGCGGATGTCCGAGACGGACTTCTCCGTGGCCGAGTTCGGCCTCTTCCCGACAAAGGCGGAGGGCACAGACCTGACGCTCGACTCGATCGAGCCGGGCTACACGAAGACCCACACCCACGTCACGTACGCTCGTGGCACCGAGGTGACGAAGGAGTCTCTGCAGGACGACCAGGATGGCATCATGGCGGACCAGGCGTACGGCCTGGGCTTCGCTGGGCGCCAGACGGTCGAGACTGTGGCCTTTGATGAGGTCTTCAACAACGGCTTCACCACGTCCACGTCAGCCGATGGGCTGTCGATCTACAACAGCTCGCACGAGCTGGTGAAGGGTGGTACGTGGAGCAACACTGCCTCGGCGGACCTCGACGTCCCGTCGCTGGAGGCTGCTCTCACGCACTTCGCTGGACTCGTGGATGAGGCTGGCAAGAAGATTCGCATGATGGCGTCCAAGTTGGTCGTTCCCACGGCGCTCCTGTACCAGGCCATCCGCCTGGTGGAGTCCGAGGGCCGTCCGGACACCGCCGACCGTGCGAAGAACGCGTTCCGAAACTTCTCCATCAGCATCTTCGAGGGTCACTACCTGTCGTCTTCGACAGCGTGGTTCCTCTGTGCCGACGCACGGCAGCTGAAGGCGAAGTTCTACTGGCGTCAGCGTCCGCAGGTGGAGTCCGAGGTCGACTTCTGGAGCAAGTCCGGAATGACCTCCATGGACCTCCGCTTCTCGGTTGGCGTCTCGGATCCCCGCGGCCTCTACGGCTCGACGGGCTGATCAAAACGCTGGCCCTGCCGGGGATGACCCCTGGCAGGGCCACAACCATGGAGAACGACAATGGCAACTACCCCCACACACTTCAGTGGACCCACCAGAGTTTCTGGGAGTCCGATCTGGAGAGAGGCCCCGTCCATCTCGGCGGAGTCTGGGAAGATGACAGTCTTCGCTCCGGACCTTGGGTCGGTGCAGCTCTACGACGTTGGCCTGGCCACTGACTACACCGTCAACGAAGACGTTGGCTCTGTGGTGTGCGGTGGAGCGGGATGGACCGACGCGTATTTCATCCAGGTCGACGTTGGCAACGATGACGCCCAGGTGGTCGGCTCAGTCAACGGGCGCCTTATCCTGACGGGCAACGACGCGAACAACGATGGGGTCCAGCTTGGATTCTGGGGGCACACGGCCGCCGCGGCGTACAGGCGACTGCCGTTCCTGCCGACGGCTGGCACCACAATTCGGTTCGGGATCAAAGCGAAGATCACCGAAGTGGCGACCACGGACATCCTGTTTGGCCTGACTGACGTTGAGCTGACCCCGTTCGTAGCCATCTCCGAGGGCATCTACATGCAGTCCATCGGGGCGGCGACGGTGCTGTCTGGGGTTCTGGAAAACGGCGGAGCCGCTACATCCACCACGCTCAACACTGACACGAGCACGATCACGGCCAACACGTACTTCGAGGCAGGGTTCGTGGTGCACGGCGTGGACAGGGTCGATTTTTACATGGACGGCGTGAAGACGAGCACGACCACCATGACGAACCTGTCCACCGAGCCGCTGGCGCCAGTGATTTCGTTCCTGAACTTCGGTGCGGGCACGGCCGGTCGGACCATGACGATCGAGCGGCTCACCTGCACACAGACGACGGCATAGGGGGTAACCGAAATGCCTATCACATACACCTCCGTCACTGCACCGAGCGAGCTGGCCATTGCGCCTGGCCCGGTGGCTGCTGGCGGGCCCGTGCGGATCAGCTATGGGGACGATGTGTTCTTCGAGCTGACTCCTGGGATGGCGGAACAGGGCCGACGCATTCTGGTCGAGCCGGACCTGAGCAATGTCGTGGACGGAACCCTGGATGCCGTGAGAACGGCAGGGGCGAGCAACGCGATCAGCATCGGAGGCCAAGGGGCTTTTGTGACGGTCGTGGACGGCGACGCGGACGCTGGCGAGGTCATCAACTCGGTAGCGGGGCGCCTGGTGCTCACCACGAACGACAAGGACGACGACAACATCTCCATCTGCCTCCAGGGCGGCGGTGCGATGAACGCTCCGAGCATGAAGGTGGGTCCGTTCTTGCCGGTAGCGGCGAGCGAGATCGTCTTTGGGATCAAGGCCAAGATCAGCGACGCGACACAGACGGACCTGTTGTTCGGGCTCACAGTCTGTGACGCGGAGCCGGTGGGCGGTGTGACTGACGGTATCTACTTCCTGAAGGGAGATGCCGACACGCAGCCGGACCTGGTGCTGGAGAAGAACAGCACGGCGACTACCACGGCGATGCTGAACGCTGCTGGGGCAGCTGCTGCGGTGGCGGACAACACGTACTTCACTGCGGGGTTCATCGTGCAGGGTTTGACGACCGTTACTGGATACTGGGATGGCGTGGCAACTAACGCCAGCGCGGTGACCAACATCGACGATGACGAGCGGCTGTACGTGAACATCTCGATCGTGAACGGCGAGGCGGCGGCCAAGACGCTGACGATCGAGAAGCTGTTCTGCTACCAGACGATGATCTAGTGATACCGGGGCCCCTCCGGGGGCCCCACCTTGGGGGAGTGGGCCATGCCTGCATCATCAAGCACGTTCATGAGCATCACCAACGCGGTGTTGGGGTCGATGAACGAGCCCGAGATCACGTCGGGCCAGTGGCTGCTGGTCACCGGCCGCCAGAAGCAAGTGAAGTCGCTTGTGATCGAGCAGTATGGGGAGATGGTGAACAAGCTGCCGGACTACTTCCTCCACAAGACGGACGTTGTCCGGCTCTACAAGCCATTTACGTCAGGGAAGGTCACCGAGATCGAGGAAACCGTGGTCACCTTCACGTCGGAGACGGGTGACCATTTCGATAACGACCAACCACCCGACTGGACCCCGACCAAGCGGGCCCTGTTCCGCATGTCGCTAGACTCGGACTGGTATGTGGTGGACCAAATGGCCAGCGGGGCCATCGTCTTGCAGGACCGGCACTTGGACTACCCGACAGGCTCAGCCCTGTCAGCCAGCGAGGGGTACGACTCGGACGGCTACTCGCACCAGATCGTCATGATGTACAACTCGCTCCCGTCGGATTTCCAGGACATGTGGGACCTGGAGAAGCCGTTCGAGGGGTACAACATGAAACCAGAGTCGGTCAGCGGCCTCCTGAGGCGGATGCGGCAGTCTGGCGACGTTGCGGGGAGCGGCCCGCCCCGGCACTACGCTGTGGCACACGACGCTATGGTGGGTACGGGCGCCAACGATGGTCCGTGGCTCCTGGTCCACCCGCAGGTGTCTGAGGACAAGTACGTGACGGTCCACTACCGGCGCACGACGACGCTGCTGGACATGGACTCGGCCGCGGCTGCTGTTATCGACATGCCTGAGGACCACGTAGCGCGGCTCGCGAACAGGTGCAAAGCCCTGGCCCAGATCCAGTTCAAGAAGAACGTGGAGCTGTACCAGGTCTTCACGAGCAAAGAGCGAGAGATGGAGAGCGACGCGAACGCGAAGCTGGTGTCGGCCCAGCGGAACCGCCTCGTCCCCAACAACGAGAACTACCGTGGGTTCTACCGGGGGGCGGCGAACGCCAACGCGGCGCAGCGGCTGTACAAGCGCAGGGGATAGCCAGTGGCTTGGTCATTCGTATCGGCACATGTAGACCACTGCGATGAAGAAGATGGCACCTACATCACAGACCCGTGGTCGATGACGGTCTATGGGCAAGAATATGTGCGTGGGTACTACAAAGTCTCGGGCCCAGGAGGCGACCCGCTCGCATCCGGCCACGTCACCATCCAGATCGACAAGGGGTCTGGGTGGGAAGTCTACGCGGCCGGCAAGAACGTGCAGCCCTACCGTATTGTGGGGATGGCGGTGTTTGTGCCAGCGTCGTTCTACACGCCGATATTGTACGGGCACGGGACTGCGGGTGCGTACAAGGTGCGGGCGAAGGCTGATTGGGTAGGCGGGCCGTACTACTCGAACGAGATCGCGTACACACTGGTGGGCGCGACGAGGAGCATTCCCACAAGCGCGCCAGACAGGAAGCGCATCGTGCCAGACACCATGAACTACCGAGGGTTCTACAGGGGGGTGTCTGGAGACACGGCGCCACCGAGACACTACCGGATCCGCGGGAGGTAGGGCATGCCACACATCCCAGTGATCCCCGCGGCCGGGGAGTACCTCGACCTGGAGAGTACCGGGCTAACACACCAGCCGGGCACGTTCTCCAATGTGAGGAACGTCAGGTTTCGGGACGACAACACGCCGACTAGGCGTGGCGGGCTCGTCGCGCACCACCGCCCGTTCGAGATCAACGACAGCGGCAACCCGCTGCAGGGGCTGCTGACGAACTACGAGTGTCAGGGGTGCTACCACTACGAACGAGTTCCGGGGGTGACGGCTGCAAGGTCGTCAACCTACCTCGCCAAAGTGGAGCAGTACCTGGTGGGGAGCCTGTTCGGCGACGACTTCGTCATGCCGCTAGCGGACAATCTCGGCGCCACATCGGTGCCCGACTTCACGGAATACTACATCCTGTCCGAGCGGCGGAACTACATCATCGTGTTGACCAACGACGATGCGTCAGAGCCGGTGTACTGGGACGGGCGGTACGGGGAGTGGAGCGCTGACACCTTCGACTTCGACAAGTGGGGGTTCTTCAAGCGGATCCCCCATGCCCCGCGCGGCGCCAAGTTTGGCCGAGTTCACAACGGTCGGTTCTGGCTGGGTGGCCACGCTGACTACGAGATCCAGGCCAGTGGGGCTGGGGACTTCCGGGACTTCACTAGCTCTCCGATCATTCTCTTCATGGACCCATCCTTCGGCCCCGTGACGGCGTTCTTCGAGACGTACTATGGGGAGCTGCTAGTCGGCCAGGCGCGGGGTATCAGCCGGATCATCTTCAGCAACGGCGTTCCGGTGCAGGTGGACCCGGTGAGGTCTCTCTCGTCGGACGGCGGACCGGTGAACAACCGCTCGGTGGCACGCGTGGGGAACGATCACTACTACCTCACGGCCGACGGGGTCTTGAGGTCACTGGCGACCACTGAGCAGTACGGAGATTTCCTGTTCAGCGCCAAGAGCTTCAAGATCCACAAGGCGCTGCGACAGATCCCAAAAGCCGCGGCCGACAGCGCCTTCTTGATCAACGACCCGGACGAGGAAGTCCTCTGGATGTCGTTGTCGGTGGGCTCTGGAGTGAAGAACGACACCCTCTTGGGGTACGACTACAACCGCGATCGCTGGCTGCGCGACGAGAACAAGTCCATCGGCGGGATGTCCGGCGCCGCCCTCTGCCAGAGCAACCGCTACAACGGGCTCCGGAAGGTGATGATGTCCAACTACCGGACGGTGGACGATGGTGGCGCTACGGTTGGTGGCAAGATCTGGCTCAGGCACCCCACGCACAAGGAAGATGCCTGGTCCGGTGGGAAGACTGAGGTCAACGAGACATCCGCCCCCTTGTACCTGCAAGCCCGGCTAGTGTTCCCAGACGAAGACGCAGGCAACGGTGGGTGGCCCACCACTGGAGTCACCGTGACGACGACGGGCAACTACGACGTCGGCGCCAGCACCACCATCGTGCTGCGCGCCAATGCGGGTGGGACCATCGGCACGGGGAACTGGTTGGCAGAGTGGGAGGACAAGGTCGACGACCCAGGGGTGTTCAACAGCGTGGACCTGGGGGCCTACAACCTCGACGCCGACCTCAGCCTGGGCAACAACATCAACCTCCAGTTCGCCAGCGGCTCGGTGGTCACCGAGGGGATGGAGATCTACATTCACGTGGACCAGAACAAGACCATCGACATGGATTGGAACGCGGAGATGGTGGACCTGGCGACCGGCAACGGGATCAACGAGGGCCCAGGGGCGGCTGGGAGCGCCTACAACTTCGTCCCCATCCTGGAGACGCCCTGGATGTTCTCGGGGAACCCCCACGCTGAGTTCCAGCTGGACGGCCTGTCGGTGATCACCAGGGTGGTGGGGAACCGCGCGGACACAGAGACGGACGATGACGAGGACTCGGCGGGGCAGAACCAGTTCCGGTACAGCCTGGACGTGTACGTGATGGTGGACGAGTCTCGGGAGTGGAGGTGGATCGGGTGCCTGGATGGGAACGCGGCCCAGCGGTTCCACCTGGACCCGAGCAAGTCTGAGATTGCTGGAGGGCACGCTGATCGCGACGTTGCAGGTGATGGCACGGGCTGGCAGCTTGTGCCGACCGACGACGAGGCCACTGCGGACCCGCTAGCCACCGACGAGGACGTGAACATGGAATTCGTCCGTATCGGGTCCAGGACCAAGAGGTTCAAGCTGCGCTTCGACCAGCTGACCCCGGCCAGGACGGACGTCTCGGATGGGGGAGACGAGAACAACGCCTGGGGAGCACACGATGGCGACTTCAACCTGGTGGGGTACCAGATTCACCTGACACCGGGTGAAGAGGGGGACGCCACGGACGGTGGTGGAACCATGTCGGTCTTCGGCGATCTCGGCCTGAAGGTCCGGGGAGGATCGGGAGAATAGCATGGACGTCGCATCAGTCACATTTGCCACAGGGACCGCGCTGACCTCGACCGCTCTCGACGCTGGATTCGCGACGCTAACGGCCCACCAGATTGTTCGGGCGGATTTCGCAAGCGGGTTCGCGTGGGGCCAGGACGTCGACCTTGATGGGTTCGGGCTCCTGAACGCCAGGCACATCAATGGCACAGTCGCGGACGCCTCGAAGTTCCGGGAGGGGGACAACTCGGCGGCCATCCAGGCTGCCATCGACTTCGTTCTGGACACGTCGGCGTCTGGAGGGATCGTCTACATCCCACCGACCAGCCGGGTGGGTGGCTGGGACATCGACGAGACGATCACGGTGTACTCGAACATCACCATCTTGGGGACTGCGGGCACTGTGTTCGAGAAGGCCACGGCCAACTCCAATGCGGTCTTCAGGAACAACGCGAGCGCGACCGCGGCCGTCAGCCACTTGGAAATCTGCAATCTCCGGATCTTGGCGGACGGCAACAGTGGCGCGGTGGTGGAGCTGGGCCACGGGGCGGAGTTCATCAGCATCCACGGCATCACAGTGGGGGATGGAACGGCGGCGGAGTGTGCCCCAGACCACTTCGTGGACCTCGACGCCATTGGTGCCGGGGATGCCATCGAGCACATCCGCATCTACGACAATGTGGTGGAGGGCCCGCTGCTCAAACTGCGGTCGTCGGGGAACGGGGACTTCGTAGGGCACGTCAGCGTCCACAACAACGTGTGTAACGTGTTGGCCACCAGCCAGGCGTACGCGATCGACATTTCGTCCACCAATAAGGGTACCGGCATCCGGATCCTGGACAACTGGATCCACACGGGTGATCTAACATCGCCGCTCAGAGTGGCCGCCGCCACCCCGGCGACGCTCCGTCACACGAACGTCCAGCTTCTCAACAACGACTTCGCGGGCCACGAGGCCGGTGTGTACCCGGTCGTGTTCGACGGGGTCGACGGTCTGGTCATGCGTGGTAACCGGGTGATGGTAGACGATGGGGCAGCGGCGGGCTGCGCCGCCATCGTGTGGCTCAGCGACTGCGACGCCGCGATCGTGGAGGACAACATCATCAGCGGGGACCCCGGGACGGCGTCTGGCCTGACTGCGGATTACGGGGTGAAGATCGACGCCACATGCGACGGCGTGCGGATTGTGAACAACGTGTTCGAGGACGTGTACGTTGCGACCGGCGCGGTTATATCCCGGAACTACGGGCTAAAACTGGGAGCCTACGTCATCGATGTGGGCGCTGATAACGTGCAAACCTGGGGCAACCACGTCGTGGAGCAGGAGGAGTACGCGGTAACCATGGGCGCTGGAGTCGCTGTGGCAACGGAAGCGGCGCCTGGCATCTGCACCACGCTAACCGACTCAGTACGCCACGCGCTCTACAAGATGCGGTGGTTTACCGAGTCTGGAGCGGTGGCCAGTTCGCAGATAGTCGGTGGCCCCGCGGTGGGGACGGACGACCAGATCGACATCGCGCACGAGGGTGTCGTCACTGGCAACCCGCTCATCGTACGACTCTGGGTGGAGGTCTGACATGGACGTTGCTGGAATCACCTTCCCATCAGGGACGGCGCTGACCACCACAACACTGGACGCGGCCTTTGCGACGCTGACGGCCCACCAGATCGTGCGCCCGGACTTCGCGTCCGGGTTTGCGTGGGGGCAGGACCTGGACCTTGATGGCTTCGGGCTCTTGAATGCGCGGCACATCAACAGCAGGGTGGTAGACGCGACCCAGTTCCGCGCGGGGAACAACGCGGGGGCCATCCAGGCGGCCATCGACTTCGTGAACGATGGGGCCGGGAAGGGTACGGTGGTCATCCCGGCGCTTAGTGGGGCGTGGACCATGGACGCTCCGGTGTCCACATACTCGGGCATCAACATCGTTGGGGTGGGGTGGCCGCAGCTGAACAAGACCCACACGTCCGATCTGTTCATCGCCTCAGGCACAGACGCGAACGGTATCACCGTTACCGGCTTGCACGTCACGGCGAATGGGAATGCCGGGTCGTTCCTCCACCTGTTGAATGGGTGCCAGAATATCCACGTGATCCGTAACCTGGTGGAGGGTCTGGAGGGCTACATGGTGTTCGCTGACGCGGACGCTTCGGGGTCGTCGTGGGAGAATGTGTTTATCCAGAATAACTCCTGCGTGGCCGCCCTCTTGAAGACTCGCGACAATGTGTCCATCGGGTCGATCGGCCAGTTTATGATCACGCACAACATCGTAAACCTCGACGGCGGGGCCACCGCCCCGGGTGCGTACGTGATCCAGGCCAACGACTCGGCGGGGCCTGGGTGGCACATCAGCGACAACACGGTGGACGGTGGGACGGTCGCGGGCTTTTTGTACCTGACCGCCGGTTCAGGTGCCATGATCGCCAACAACGTGTTCGAGGGTGGGAAGGCGGGCTCCAACGCGGTGGAGATAGAAAGCTCCTCCAGGGTCCGGTTCCTCAACAACCAGGTACACATCGCCAGCGTCGGAGTGGCGGCCATGACGGCGGCGGTGAGCGTGACGAATTCGGACCAGGTATACATCGCCAACAACAGGATCGGGTGCCCGGCGAATAACACGCAGGTGAGCACGCTGTACTGCAACTACGGCATCCAACTCGACTCGAACTGTGACTCGTGTACCATCACCGACAATTTCCTAGAAGACATGGGCACTGTTGCTGGCGGCAGCCGGGCGCAGACCCTGGGCGTGGTGCTGGCACCGATCAACATAAACAGCGCGACGAACTTGGACAGGCACGGGAACCGGCTCACTGAGGACATGTATGTGTCGTGGACCATCTCCAATGATGACACAGCGTCTGTGGGGCCGACGAAAGAAGATGAGGAGGCGTGCGCTGGAGTCCGGGCGGCTGGCACGGATGCCGCCAGGAACGCTCTGATCCAACTGCGCTCGACCGTGGTGTATCCAGGGGCGACTACCAACACGCTTGCTCGCGTGTTGGGCGTGGGGGTCGACACGGACGACACGTTATTTGTGGTCCACCCCGCGCCCGGAGGTGCTCCAACAGCGCCAGACATTCACATCTGGGTAGAAGGATAGGAGGAGACTGATGGACCCCTTCGTAACGTCTATGCTGCTCGGCGGTGGGATGAAGCTCCTGGGTGGGTGGCTGGGAGGCGGCGACAAGAAGACCTCCGAGGACAGCTCCACCCGGATGAGCTATGCGGACCTTCCGGAGTATTGGCAGAACCTAATGCATGAGGGTGGTGGGCACAGCAAGCATTCGCTCGACATGTTGAGGCAGGCCGCCAACCAGGGCCCCGGCGCCAACGCCACCCAGGGAGCTATGAGCGGGATGGGTTGGAGCCGAAGCCAGCAGCAGGCGCTGTTCGGGGAGTTGCCCGAGATGGCCAACTTGACCCCCGAGCAAAGGGCGGCGATCGAGAACGCCTCCACCATGGGGCTAGACATCGCCCAAGGGCGCTTTGGCGCCGCCAGGGACTCGGCCATGGGCGCGTCCAGAGCGGCGGCTACCGAGGCTGCCACTGGTATCCGGGACATGTACGCCCAGGCCGGTCTCCGTGGCGGCACCCCGGTGGCGGCAGCGCAGGGCCGTGCGGTCACCGAGGCGTGGCGCCCAGTCTCCGACATGTCCAGAGCCTTCGGGGCGGAGATGTCTGGCTTGGCTCGCGGGGCGCAGGGGTGGGCCTCCTCGGCTGGGCTTCAGCTGCAACAGGACCAACAGAAGCTGGAGATGGCTCGGCGGGGGATGCTCCTGCAGACCTTTATGGGCATGGGGCAGCAGGACCTGCAAGCGCAGCAGCTGGCGGCCAGCCGTCGGGAGTCGTTCAGCAACGCCGCCCGGGGGCTCTTGCAGATTCCTGCACATCTCCAGAGCAATCTGAGGAACAGTGACACGTCCGGCACGAGGACTATGTCCGGCGGCCCCGGCGCGATGTCCATGGGCTTGATGGGCATGGGCGGGGACATCATGGACTGGGGGTTCAGCCAAAAAGGGGCCAGTGGCACCGGGAGCGGGTACACCCCGAAGGGCGACTGGTTCGGCGGGGGCGGCGACTCGAACTACCAGTGGATGTAGGAGGGCAAGATGTCCGCGAACGACTTTGAGGATCGGCGGCAAGAGGCACAGAGGAAGGGCTTGCTGGAGAGCCTGGGGTCGAATCTCGGGCTCCTCCTGAGTGGGATTGGTGGGAAGATCCCTGGCGTAGGCGGGGTGGGTGGAGAGGCGTCCCAGAGCAGCCTCCTCGAAGGGCACATGCTCTCGGAGGAGATGCGGAACGCGAACAGAGACCGGGTGATGCAGGACTTCCTGGTCGCTGAAGAGATGAGGATGCAGCAGGAGGAGATCGCCAGGCAGGAGAAGGACGCCACGCTCGATCGCAAGCTCCGCGCGTTCTCGATCATGGCCCCCAAGATGAACAGCGAGACGGCCCAGAAGACGTACAAGATGTTCGCTGGCGAGTTCGGCCTGCCGTGGGACGAGGCGGAGATGGCCACCGTCGGCGACTACCCGCAGCTGGGTGCGTACGCGACCGAGCTGGTGAAGACCGGGGACGTCAGGGACAAGGAGGGTGCCCTGAAGCTCCTGGCTGAGCTGGAGAGGAAGGGCGTCAACCTGGACGCATCGTCGATGGGCACGATGTTCCGGGACTACGTCATGGGACTGCCTGGCCGAGCCGACTCCCCGTCCATGTACAAGGACGTGAGGGGCGTCCTGGAGAAGTTCGGCAAGAGCAAGGAAGAGGCTGACGCCCTCCTCGGGCTGCACGGATACACCGAGGGGATGGAGATCCCCACTGAACAGAAGCGGTCGATCATCGCCACCATGACTGGGGACGGTCCGCTTCCGGCTGACGATCTGTACGAGTTCGTCGAGTCCCAGACGACCCTGCCGAGAGCGGAGCTGGACAAGCTCCCCGGCTTCGCAGGTGTGATGGAGCAGGCGGCCGGGCTGAAGACGAAGACGGACCAGCTGGAGTACCTCCAGGCGGCTCTCCCCAACTTGAAGGCTGCAGTCGGAGCCCTGGGTGGCGAGGGTGACGGGACTGGCATGTCCGAGAAGGATCGGGAGATCATCGTGACCAACATTCGCAACGCGGACCCCAGCTTGACCACCGCGCAGGTTTCCGCGTATGCGGGCTCCGTCATCCATGGCCACCGCTCGCTCTCCGATGTCATCAAGCACATAACTGGCGAGAGGCCACTGGCCGCGGCGACCATCCACCAAGCGGGGCAGGTCCTGACCGGCATGGGTGTCCAAGAGCACGAGTTGGAGCCCTTCCTGGACATGATTCGGCTCGATGGTAACCCCGACCGTGCGATGAGGATGGCTGAAAAACTCCTGGAGCACGAGTACCGTGGCCCGGAGGAGATCAGGAAGGCTGTGTCCGCTGCTGGTTGGCGCGTCGCGCCGGACTCGATCTACGACGGCCTAGACTCGTTCGAGCGAGCCGCACTGAGTGGTCAACTGGCGAGGCATGGCCTGGTCCGGCAGGGGTACCTGGACCAGCTGGCAAAGATGCCCAGGGAGGACCAGTCCATCGCGATGGACGAGGTGACTGGCAATAAGATCCCCCTCATCATCGACCCAGAAGAGGGGGCGCCGACCGCGTACGGTATCTACAAGGTGCTGTCGGCAGCTGGTGCGACGCCGCGGGAGATCCGCGGCATGAAGGACGGGCCCAGCATCATGCAGGGCGCGAGGCAGTACCTCCTAGTGGACAAGCCCTTCGAGATCCGGAAGGGGCTGATAGAGACCGAGAAGCGGATGGCGGAGCTGGAGTACATGCCAGTGGAGACGCCCGAGCAGATCGAGACCCGGGACGCCGCTGCGGCAGCGCTAGGCAACGAGTACCTAGCGCTGAGTGGGCTCTTGGCGGAGATCCTGCGCGAAGAGTTCGGCATCGATCAGGAGATCCTCGGCATAAAGGACGAGGACCTGATGGACCGGACCGTGAAGCTGCTTCAGATGAAGGCAGATCTGGAGAGGAATATGGAAGAGTACACAGACCGCGGCTACGAGACGCCGAGGTAGGCAGGAGGCCCAGATGTCCACACAGCAAGAATTCCGGGCGATTGCGCACAGCACCGCGATTGACGCAGGGATGGACGAACAGGACGCCAGCGCCTTCGCCGACAGTGCGGTCGCGCGGGCCTTCGGGAAGGACAGTGACGACCCCGCCAGGACGGAGTGGTATAACGCTCGCGAGTCCGGTGTGCCTGTTGTGCGGACGCTGCCCAAGGCGGGTACGAAGGACGCGTACGAGCAGGGCTTGGACTCCGAGTTGTTCAAGTTCGGGCGAGGGGTGGTCGGGGCAGGGAAGGCCGTCGTGGGCTTCGCTGCTGCCGGTGGTGGCCGCTTACTCACCGAGATGGCCGCAGGCCTGGAACAACAGGGAGCCATCCCGCCGCGGACGGCCGAGAGGGTCATCGCGTGGGCCAACGGCCTAGAGCCCCTTCCGGCCATCAAAACATTGGGTCTGGGGCCCAGGCGCAGTCTCAGCCCGACCTTCTGGCAAGACCAGGAGGCCAACGTGGAGAAACAGCGCGAGCACTACAAGGAGAATCCCCCCACCCCCGGTCCCCGACGCCCGTTCGGAGGGTTCTTCCAACCAAAATTCGACGCCGACGCGCCCCTGAAGCGCGACCCGTTTTCGTTCTTCGGCGACAAGGGCAAGTTGAACGAAGTGCGCTCCAAGTTCCCGGACGTGGAGGCCGTGCCAACTACCTCGGGTAGAACGTACCTCGGGCAGAAGAAGAAGAAGAAGTAGATGGCCTACGACCCCACGAAAAGGCGACGGTATCGCCAGATCCCGGCGGAGACAAAGCGTCGGCGCAGGCTAGAGGCGCGGCTGAAGGCCATGGGGCGCAAGCCTGTCCTCCCGGACGCCAAAGGGTCGAGGTTCTTGGGGATGCTCAGCGTCCTCCAGCGACCACAGTCCGCCATGTTCAACTTCTACCGCTCGGTCAAGCGTGGCGACACCGGAGACGCGGCCCTCGGCGCAGCGTGGGCTGGCATGACTGGCAGGGAGAAGGTCTACTTCTCCGACCTCCTCCGTGATTCTGGGCAACAGGATGGTGTGGGCCTGGTGGTCAAGGGGCTCCTCGGCGACATCGTCCTCGACCCCATCAACGTCGTGCCCATCGGTCTCCTCTCTAAGTTCAACTACGCGGCCAAGGTGAAGCTCTTCTCCACAAAGAAGGGCATGGAGGCTGCGTGGCTGTACGACCGGGCGATGCGGGCTCACCCTATAGGGGGTGTGCGATCCTCGGTCCGGAAGATGTTCTCGAACAAGCCGGACATCTCCATGAAGCGCGGGCGGGTGATTGAGAAAGAGGTCATGCACCGCATCAAGGAGTACGAGGAGCAGGGGGTCCTGAAGCTGCGGGACACCCCAGATGGGATGCAGCTTGACCGCCTGTCGGCCAAGGTTGGACCGACGAAAGCGAAGGGCCGGGTGGCCCACCTTGCGGATGATGAGTTCGAGCGTCTAGAGGCGCAGCTGGATGTTGTGAACCAGATGCGAGCCGCGCCCAGAGAGGGACGGCTACCCCACTGGGTGCTCGGGGACATCATCTTCAACGCGGCCACGAACGCCAAGTACGCGCAGAACCTGGCGCGCAGCGGGCTGATGGGCGATGTGAAGGAGTTCTTCCTGGAGCAGGGTCTCAAGTTGTCCGATGGGGACATGAGGTTGTCCACATCTGTGGCCGAAGCCTTGGGCGTGGGTATCGACGACAAGATCCTCGGGAAGGTCGCGACCGTCGCGGGTCAATCGAAGCGCAAGGGAATGCTAGACGGCCTGCTCGCCCAGGCTGACGACGCTGACGGCGTGCTCGCTGCCGGGAAGAGGTTGCTGCAGATCAACGAGCGCCGCCTCTCGACTGAGCGCCTGCATGGCGTGAAGGCTCGGATCCTCGGCGGCGCCTTCTTGAAGGCCAAGAAGAAGGCTCTGGACACGATGGAGAAGGGGGTCCGGGACGCATCGAAGACGGTCCTGAAGGGCAACAAGGTGACCCACCAGAAGCGGGTGGCCAAGCTAACCGGGATGGCCAAGCTCATCCGCGCAGTGATGGTTGAAGGCACCGGGTTCGGGAACACGCACGCGAACAGCCAGGCCGAAACGATCGCCGACTTGCTCGACAAGGCCAAGTTGATGAAGAATGAAGTGGAGGTGGCTGATTGGGCGGCAACAGTCCTCGACACCTACAAGCGCGCCGACGAATTGCGTACTGGTATCTCCGGGCTCGGGCAGGCGGGTGCCGCCCTCGGGAAAAAGGCCCAGCTCTTCAAGCAGAGGTGGCGCCGGGCGGGGATCAAAGAGATTCGGACCAAGTCCGCTGCTGGCCCCACGACGATCAGCTACGACCTGGCGGGCGGGGCCAACTCCTATCGCAAGTTCATGACCGAGATCATGCCACAGAAGATAAGCGAGAAGCAGGCGAAGATCACGGCCAAGGGCACCAAGAAGATCAAGGAGTTGACTGAGCTGTACGATCTAGTGCCGGGCTACATGCTCTCCATTATGGACGCAGAGGCGGCCCGCGGACTGGCGCTGGACATTGTGTCTGGTGCGGAGCGCAAGGGTAGGGCGTTTGTCCAGCGCCGCCGTCGGGCCTTCAACCCGAAGCACCAGTCGATGCTGCAGAGGAAGCACCTCGACAAGAACGGGGTGCCGCTCACCAAGGACGAGGTGAACGTCGTCCTGGACGCCACAGAGGCGGAGCTGAAGAAGCTCGGCGACACGATGTGGGAGTCCAAGTACAGCGTGTGGGACGTGTTCAAGGGCAAGACGGACATGATCGGCCACTTCTACGAGATGGACCCGGTGAAGTTGCAGGTCATCCGCGCCCAGCGTGCGGCCAAGGCTATCGGTGGAGAGACGTTCAAGAACGACATGGTCCACATCTTCGGGGACTACCGGGGGCCCAACAAGGTGAGCCTGGGGGACATGGGCAAGGTGGAACACACCAGGTTCGTGAAGCCGAAGGGGAAGAAGGGCGCGAAGATCGACCCGGCAGCGTCCGAGGACCTCGGGGTGATCGAGAAGGCCCAGATGAGCACGGCGTCGTTCCACCCAGAGGTGGCCCGGGCGATCGATAGCCTGACGGCGGCGTACTTCACGCCCGAAGCCAGCCAGGTCTTCCTGAAGTATTACGACGGGCTACAGAAGCTGTGGAAGGCGACCACACTGTTCCCGTTCCCCGCCTATCACACCCGGAACCTGGTGGGGAACATCTGGAACATGGCAGTCGGCGAGTTCTTCTCGCACCACACCTCTCCTGGAGACATCCCATTCTGGAAGGCGCCCTTCGATCCCGAGTCGTTCCTCGACATGTACCGGGCAGCGAGGGCGCAGGTGCATGTGACCACCGGCAACTTGGCCGGGCTGGAAGAGATGAAGGTGTTCGTCAAGGCCCCGACGGGGTCGGAGGAGCTGTCGATGCTCCGGGTCTTCGAGCTGGCCCAGGAGCACGGCGTGATCGGCCGCGACTTCTTCTCCACGAACTACGAGTTGGCTGCGGACATGGAAATCAAGATGACCAACGCGCTGTTCGTGGACGGCAAGCCCAGCCTGGCCGCCATGAAGGATGCGTTCACGAGGCAGGGGCTGGCCGACCTCCGCACCCTGCTGATGCCGGACCACGTCGGCAAGTTCGGCCCGATCCGAGCGGGACGTGCGGTGGCCGAGGCCATCGAGAACCAGGCCAGGCTGGCGTTCTTCATCAAGCGGCTGCGCGTGGGCGATGACGTGAAGGTGGCGTCGGCTCAGACCAAGAAGTTCCTCATCGACTACACGGACATCACTCCGTTCGAGCAGCAGGTGATGCGGAGGACGTTCCCGTTCTACACGTGGACAAGGAAGAACCTGCCGATCCAGCTGGAGGGGTTGGTGAACAACCCTCGCAGGTTCGCTCGGATTGACAAGTTTGCTCATGCGGTGCGTGAGCCCGGCTCGCCAATGCAGCCAGTGTTGGAGTTCTTAGGTGGTCCTGGTCAAGGGCTTCGCCAGGACGAATTGCCAGAGAACGTCGAGATCCCCAAGTGGATCATAGATTGGGCCGGGCTCCCCCTCCGCAGGACTGCAAGTGGGGAGATCGAATTCTTCACGACCAAAAACTGGTTGCCAGCTGCGGAGTTGGAGTCGCTGGGGCCAGGGAGGTTAGGACGTGCGGCCATGGACCTCCTCTCGCCGCTGCTCAAGACTCCTATCGAGACCACAGTTGGGCGGTCCTTCTTCTTTGATGCCTCTCTCCAGGGGACTGCGGAGTTCCTCGGGGTGGAGATGCCAGCGAGGGCGGCCAACGCCCTGCAGAACATCCGGCTCTTGGCTGAGGTAGACCGGCTGAACCTGATGAGTGGGACGGCATTCAGCACCCGTCGACTACGGCCAGAGTCTGAGGAGGAGTTCCTCCAGAAGATGCTTCGGCTGTTCATGGGCGTGAAGGTGTATCCCACGGATGTTAGGATGGCCAAGTTGCGGAAGCTGCAGGAAGCGAACCGCATCAATGCCATCAGCGTCCGGAAGGAGTTGGACGCGAGACTTCGCGAGTCGTACAAGGACCAGAGATTCTAGAGGAAGGAAGCCCAGTGAACAAGAAGACGAAGCCTGGAGTGGAGAGCAGTCCAGACAGAGCCAAGTTCCATGCGATGGAGTCGTTCCCATGGTTCGCGTTCGGGACTCACATCGTCATCTCTCGTGTGGAAGGAGAGGAGCGCACGACAGCTGGTGGTGTCGTGATTCCCGAGTCGGCGGACTCGGAGAAGCTCACGACTGGCATCATCGTCGCGATCGGGCCAGGCGCCTGGCTGCCGTACGGAGGGTTCGTGGACCCCGCCAAGGACTACAAGCTGAAGGTGGGGTACGTGGTGTTCTGTGAGGTGAACGTCGGGGTGCCTATCCGGGTGGACAACCGGGACTACTGGGTGATCCAGCCTGACGACATCCTCATGGTGCTGCGCCAGGGCCAAGGCATCCCACTGCGGGCACGTCTGCAAGGGCGCCTGGTGGAGGCGGTGGCAGCCCACAAGAGCCTTGGCGAGAACGCTGGAGAGGGGGTTTCGGAAGACAACCGCCCGCCGCTGGTAGACAGGTCGGCGCTGCACAAGGCCCCGGAAGAGATCCGGGAGATGCGGCAGACGGAAGAGGGGAAGTCCACCAAGACGCAGGTTCTCGTGGATGGCTTGAAGAAGTAAAAAGGGGGGGGCAGGGTGGTACCAGAGCTGGAACACGTCAAGCTACCGGGAGGCAAGAACGGGGGGGTCAAGGTGCCGCTCACGGCACTGCTGATGTTCGCTGGCTTGCTCGCCTACGTGGTGACCGAGACCGTCAAGGCTGTGACTCCAGACAGAGACACGACGGCGTCGGCAATGGTCGTGGAGAAGCTCGACGAGCTGATCGAGGAGCACGACGATGTGAACAGGCTCCACGCCAAGCAGCTCAGTAAAGTCGACCAACAGATCCTGCTCCAGGGACAGCAGATCGACGTGATGAGAGACATCGCAGACGACATGCAGGAGCACCGGATCAAGATGGAAAACGGACACTAGGAGGACGACATGGAACCGATCCCCGCACTCGTCTCCGCATACACCCTGGTTGGGGTGTTTCTCGGCGAGGTCATCAAGAAGTTCAAGTTGGAAGAGTGGATCGTCCCGATCAACATGGCGATCGGCGGCCTGCTGGGCATGTACTTCATGTCCGCTCTGATCACAGACCCGGAGACCGGCAAGACCATCGGGTTCCTGGGATCCTTCCTCATCGGTGCAGGTCTCGGCTCGGGCGCCAGTGGCGTCTACTCTGTCGGGCGTGCCATCAAGAACGGAGTGAAGCGGTGAAAACCATGATCCTGGCAGCTCTGGCTGCCTTGCTGGTCGCTGTGCCTGCCTCGGCTCAGCTGAACCTGGCTCCTGGTGGCGGGATGTCGTTTGCCATCGTCGATGGAGAGGATGGCACCAAGGAAGCGAAGCGCATCGGCGACATGCTGCAGAAGATCGAGTACCAGTTCTCGATGGATGAGTATGGACGGCACTTCGTCGGAGTCCTTGGTTTCTACGATGGCGCAGACTTCGGGGGGTTCGGCCTCCGCTACTACCGCAACATGATGGACACGGGGGTGTACCCCCTGTTCGGAGTCAACTTGTCCGTCCTGAACGATGGGCGGGAGTACATCGACGAGCTGTCGATCTTCGGCGGCATCGAGTTGGGCTTGGAGATCTGGGTCCCTGGGCCCGAGGAGACGTCGTTCCCACTGACGATCTCGTCTGGCATCCGCAAGGCCATCGTCGGGACCGACATCTACATCGTGCCGGTGGAGTTCGCCGTGCCGCTGGGAATTGGAGGCTGACGTGGAACTGAAACCGCTGGCAGTAACGGTGCTGAAAGAGGCGATGGACCTGCGGAACCTGCTGCAGATCACCACCCCCGCTCAGCTGCTGGAGAAGAAGGATGCCGTCATGCGGGACATAGACCAGGTCGGTGCGGCGCTGATGGCGCTCCGCGAGGCTGTGGTCGAGGTGCTTCGCGAGGAGGCTGAGAGGCACGTGGCTCCTCCGTACAACCCCGTTGCCCCAGATCCGCCGGGCTGGGGCCAGGGCCCGAAACCTGTGAGCGTCCCCGTCGAGGCACCAAAAGTCTCCAAGGAGAAGGCTACGCCAAGTCGGCAGACAATGAAGGCCCAGGTGAAAAAGGCTGTGGCGAAGGCCAGACGAAAGAGGTAGCGCATGGGTCGGAGTGGGGAGGAAGCTGGGGGAGTCCTAGCGGCGTACGGCAGGTGGCTGGTGCAGTCCGGGCGGGACATCGAGCGCCCTACTGCGGAGACTCGGAACGCCGAGACGCCGAAGATGGTGAACACGTACACCTGTGCGGCGTTCGTTCACGAGGTGTACAGGCTGGCTGGCGTCGAGAGGCTTGCGGAGCTGCCGAACGGGTACGGGATCGACTACGTGCCTGGGATGGTGGACGCGGCTGACCATGCAGGGTTCCTCAGGCTCAAAAACCCACGTAACGTGATGGCTGGCGATATGATGACCGTGCGGTCCGACTCCTCCTCGTCGGGCCTGCACGCCGTCTTGGCGCTGGCCGTGACCGACAAAGGCATCGAGGTGGCCTCCGAGCCTGGGTCTTCTGGCCGCCCCGAGATCAAGATGTACGACTGGGAGGCGCTGGAGCGTGCCGAGAAGGGCCACGGCCAGTTCTACTCGGCCCATCGCGCGCCACCGCAACTGGTGACGTCCGAGGCCCCGCCGCTGGTCACCGAGACACCCCCCGCGGGCCCGGTGGAAGACCCCGCCCTCACGGAGACGAACTCGGAGCCCAGCCCGCGCCTGGCGTCGGTGATGGGCGGCCCACCCCCTCCCACGAAGCGCGACTTCGAGCAGTGGGAAGAGCGAGACGGTGGCCCTGGCCCGCTGGGGCCACTCCTCGGAGAGTCCGATCCGCCACGGGAACTCTCGGACGGGTCGCTGCCGGGCACGCCAGGCGTCTCCCCCCGGCTCCAACAGGCGCTCCACCTGCAGCCGCCACTGTCAGCCCCTGCGCCCCCGCCGCAGCCAAGCCCGTCCCCTCCCCTAGCGGAACCCGACCTGCCCCCACCGGCCGCGATCTCGCCTGCCGGAGAGCCGCAGGAGCTGACCCCAGAGGTGTCCAGCAGGCTGTCCGAGGCTCTGGGCATGCCCAACAGCGTATCGCCTGCCCTGGAGCCTGCCCGGCGCTCCAGAGCGACCGCCAAGGACATGCTGAGCGGGGAGCGGACCTTCGCTGAGTTCCTGCAGGACCAGGCGGCGGAGCTTGCGAGCAGCGTCATCGGGCCGCCACTGCACATGGTGGGCCGCAAGCCCT
>JAAEQC010000160.1 GCA_024231905.1 bacterium
ATTTTTTTTTTGCTTTTTTTTTCTCAGATTTTTGTTTTGGGCCGCTTCGTCCCGGGACCAGGGGGGATTTCCATGGTATGTTGCCACTCACCAACACCTGCCGACTCGCATCACCAGGTGCCGCGGATGCCATACATCTCCGGCCTCCAAAAACGCCGGTTGGTAATCAGAACAAAAAAAATGGGATTTGTGCTATCAACAGCGGAAGCACGTGAGACGGGTCGCAGGCTCCCGCCCGCACGCGCCTCCGGCTTAAAAAGCACCGCGGGCCCGCCCAGGGGAGGCTGGCGGGCCATATGTGCCATGCCAGTGAGCCACTGGGGCACCAAAATGAGCGAAAATGAAGCTCTTGGGGTGCAGACCACTTTTTTGAAATGTAGATGGGTCATACAACGCTATGCAGAACGAACCAGGGGCTCCCCGCCTACCACCCAGGTGGGTGGGTCCACCCTACCCATACCCATAGTAGGGGGCCGCTGGTCTCGCCGGGCTGAGGAGTACGGAGCGAAAAACCTCATTTTCGGGCGGGTTTCGGACCTGCCGAGGCCCTGACACTGTGCATAGCACGGGGACCCCCTTTTGGCCAAACCGTTATTTTTTTTTTGCTTTTTTTTTCTCAGATTTTTGTTTTGGGCCGCTTCGTCCCGGGACCAGGGGGGATTTCCATGGTATGTTGCCACTCACCAACACCTGCCGACTCGCATCACCAGGTGCCGCGGATGCCATACATCTCC
>JAAEQC010000161.1 GCA_024231905.1 bacterium
CAGTAGCATGTCCTCGATGGCTTCGTCGAGCGCCTGCGAGAAGGTCGAATCGCGGTCGTGGATGAGCCACCGGTAGTCGTGTTCCCACGGTAGGGCTTCGCGGAACTGTTGGAGCGTCCATTCAGCCGTTGGATTGGCCGTGACGTTGGCGTGGAGAATTCTGCGACTTCCGATCTCCATGATCACGAAAATGTAGAGCACTTGAAAACGCGCGGTCACGGCCGTGGTGAAATCACACGCGGTGATGGCCTAGGTGATTGCGCACGAAGGTCGACCAGCGCTGGCTGCCGCGCTGGCGATCTTTCGGCCGGTTTTCAAGGATCTGCGGTGACCATTCTACCCGGCTGGATTGAAGGGAGGAGAGCTCAGCCAGGGTGCGTTTTGTTCCCCTTGGTATTTTTGAATACCTTTACGACAATGCGATTTTGGCGAACGAATTGTCAATTTACGGTATGAATGGGGGATCATTCCGTCCGGGATACCGTGCTCGTGCTTCCGTCCATCTCAGACAAAGGACCTACGCCGGTGGCCCAACTTCCGGCAGCCGCAGGACGGAAAGTGAGGATGAGCACCGGAATGATCGCCGAAGCCCTAAGCGACTCCTTCGACGACCATGACGACGGCGGTGGTGGGCTCCGGGGCGGGCCTGAAATAACTGTTGAGCCAGTTTTCCTTGCGGTCGTGAACCTCGGCCTCGATCTCGCGGAGCTCCTGACGGATTTCTTCCGCCCGGGGGCTGCCCTCGTCGAGCTCGGCGAGGCGGCCCTCGAGCAATTCGCGCCGCCGGCGAAGCCAGGCGCGCAGGCGCCGTTCTTCGGGGCGTAGCGCCTGGTTGACCCGCTTGGAGTAGCGGTCCCTGAGAGCGGTCATGTAGTGCTTGCTCAACTGGATTACGGGCTTCCTGAGAAGCTCGGCGGCCACGACGTTCGGGCGAACGCCGGTCGCGATCAGGGAGTCGAAACCGATCTCCTCAAGCGCTTCGTGGAGCGAGCGCCGGGTGAAGCGCCCGCCGGGGTGAGCCGAGATGGCGTGGGCGTCGGCGACCAACGGGATGCCGGTGCGCGAAACCACCTGTCCGAGGCAGAGGA
>JAAEQC010000162.1 GCA_024231905.1 bacterium
CCTGATCCCCGGGGTGTCGATCTTGCGCAGCGCCGCGACGAGATCCTTCATCTGATCGAGGTTCCTGAGCGTCCGATCGACGGTGTCCTTTCGGCAAGCGTGCATGACGGCCGCTGAGGGCCGGCGATATCGTCGGTTGTCTAACGAACGACCCACGGAGGACAGCCGATGCACCAGGGATCACACCACCTTTCCCGTCACACACTGAGTGACCTGCGGGCCCAATTCGAGAGCTGGCGAAGTAGTCGGAGCCCAGGCACCCGTATTCCTGCGAGGTTGTGGCGGGCGGCGACGGATGCAGGTCGACAATACGGCGTGTCGAAGACGGCGCTGGAACTGAGCCTCGACTACTACGCGCTCAAGAATCGCGTGGAGTCGGCGGTCGAGGAGAGCTCGGCATCTAAGCCCACCGAGGGAGGGTTCCTGGAGATACCGCTGTGTGCCCCGTCTGCGCCCCCTGAGTGCGTGCTGGAGCTCGAGGACGGTCAGGGAGCTCGGCTGCGTGTCGAGCTCAAGGGCGCGGCCCTGGCGGAGTTGGAGACGTTGGCCCGGTCGTTTTGGAGTGTGGCGCGATGCTCCAGGTGACGCCGCAGATGCGCATTCTGGTGGCGATCGAGCCTGCCGATTTCCGCCGCGGGATTGATGGTCTGGCCAGGCTTGCCCGAGAGGAGCTCGATAGCGACCCGTTCTCTGGGCGGATCTTCGTGTTCCGCAACCGCCGGGCGACGGCGGTGAAGATCCTCGTCTATGACGGGCAGGGATTCTGGCTTTGCCAGAAGCGCCTCTCGAGGGGCCGGTTCCGGTTGTGGCCGAAAAGCGGTCTGAAGGGGGTGGGGACGCTGGAGGCCCACGCGCTCCAGATGCTGCTCTCGGACGGGGATTTCGACGC
>JAAEQC010000163.1 GCA_024231905.1 bacterium
CGGTTATGTTAAATTACTATGGGTTTTGTATTGTGATGATTTTGTTTGATTACTATTTTGAAGTTTTGCCAACCAGGCGTTAATTTTACGTTATATTACGCATTCTTTTATGTATTGCCCACAATTACACGCTTTTTTACATTTTGAAAACCCAGTTATAATTTTACGAGTGGTTGTTTTATCGCATTCCGGTCATCAGGACGATTTAAGTAGGCTAGCATGCATGGGGTGTCGCACCGACTGGTTGGGCTCCTTTCAGCAGTGCTACTGTTAGGAGAACTCCAGTCGGTGTACACTCCCGCTGTGCATGTAGGGATTTTCACTTCCCAATCCATTAGGTTGCCATGCCTGAAGTAAAGTATCGCCGTAGTTCTCCCGGCAGCTCGCGCAAGCGATTTAGCTGTGGGGAGAACCGTCGGGCCGGGTGCTTTACTTCCCTGGTGCATGAGGTAGTTTTATGCAACGTCCTGATGGCCTCCTATTGGGGTGAAAAGAGCTAAACGGTTATGTTAAATTACTATGGGTTTTGTATTGTGATGATTTTGTTTGATTACTATTTTGAAGTTTTGCCAACCAGGCGTTAATTTTACGTTATATTACGCATTCTTTTATGTATTGCCCACAATTACACGCTTTTTTACA
>JAAEQC010000164.1 GCA_024231905.1 bacterium
GGCCAGGGAGCGGCGGAGGGAGTGGTCGACAACAGCGGCTGAACGGCGAGGCTGGTAGGGCACGGCACTCATGGAGCACCTCCAGGGCTAGACGTCAGTGGGAGGTGCAATCAATATACGAAAACATAGCGAAAACAGCAAGCGAAAATAGCCATAAAATATTTAATAACAGCAATATACACAAACAATCACCCACCCACGCCTAAAACCAATAAAAACCGCCCAGATCACCCCCAATCCCCAACGACAGCCCGCCCGCTCCGGTCCCCGGTCTTTGCGTCCCCGGCCCAACCATGTACATTGGCCCCGATACGAATACCCAAGCCGAAGGACCCGAACAACCCATGTCCCCCCGCAACGACCAGCAGCAAGGCTTCACCACCGAACGCCCGCGCGAACGCGCCGTCCTGGTCGGTGTCCACCTGCCCGACGCCTGGGCTGGCGGGATGGGCGGCGAGGCGGACCTGGACGAATTGGACCGACTGGCAGAGACCGCCGGCGCCGACGTGGTGGGCCGCGTCGAGCAGCGCCGCCCGCGTCCGGCGCCGCGAACGTTCGTGGGCAAGGGCAAGCTCGAGGAGCTCCAGGAACTCGTGGCCGACACCGAAGCCACCCTCGTCATCTTCGACAACGACCTCTCCCCGGCCCAGGGCCGCAATCTGGAGAAGGCCCTGGACATCAACATCCTCGACCGCACCGAGCTCATCCTCGATATCTTCGCCGACCACGCCTCCACCCGGCAGGCGCGCCTGCAGGTGGAACTGGCCCAGCTCCAGTACCTGCTGCCGCGGCTGACCCGCCTGTGGTCCCACCTCGAGAGACAGGCCGGTGGCATCGGCACCCGTGGTCCGGGCGAGACCCAGCTGGAAACGGACCGCCGTCTGCTCGGCAAACGCATCGCCGTGCTGCGGCGCCAGCTCGCGGATATCGAGACCACCCGCAAGACCCAGGTCCGTGGTCGCGACGGCACCTTCCGCGCGGCCCTGGTGGGCTACACCAACGCGGGCAAGTCCACCCTCATGAACGGCATCACCGGCGCCGGCGTCTATGTGAAGGACCAGCTCTTCGCCACCCTCGACGCCACCACCCGCCGGGTGGAAACCGACGAGCGCCGCCGCTTCCTGCTGACCGACACGGTGGGGTTCATTCGCCGTCTCCCGCACCATCTGGTGGAGAGCTTCAAGGCCACCCTGCGCGAGGTGGAGGAGGCCGACCTCATGGTCCATGTGGTGGATGCGGCCAGCGATGATCCGGAGCACCAGATCGCTTCGGTGAACCGGGTGCTCAGGGACATCGTCCCCGAGGACAAGCCCACGATCATGGCCTTCAACAAGCTCGACCTGGTGGACGCCGAGCTTTTCCGCAACCGCTACGCGCGCCTCTATCCGGAAGCCGTCTTCGTGGCGGGCAAGACCGCCGAAGGGGCGACCGACCTGCAGGCGGCCATCATGGCCCGCCTCATGGGGGACGAGCGCATCCTCACTTTGCGCGTCCCTATTTCCAATCTGCAATGCCTGAGCCGCTTCCACCGGACGGGCTCGGTGCTGGACCAGGTCTTCGAGGCCAACGTCTGCCTGGCCACCCTGCGCCTGACCGACGAGGAGCTGAACCGGCTCCTGCGCCGGGAAGGGGCCGAACTGGTCGAGGATTCCCCGCAGTAGCGGCCCCGGTCTTGCAAGTCCCTCCTCGGGATACCTTTATAACGCCGTTTTCGTGCAGAACGCCCGCTTTGCACGCCTCCCCTTCCGCGACCTGCATCGGGGACCTGATTTCTCCTCCCTCACGAACCCTCACAGACCCTCCTGAGGGTGGTTTTCGGCGGCATATGCCTTGCTAGAAATTGCTTGAGTCTGTGCGCAGAGCGGCCGATACGAGAGCCGTAGCGTCAGCATATCGTCCCAGTACCGGGGGTACGCCCGTATGAGACCAACTGCGACCGGAAGCCGGAAGAGAAACGGAAGACGCCACGGGTTCACAATGGCGGAACTCATGATCGTCTTGGTGGTGATCGGTCTCATGGCCGCCGTCTCGGCGCCGCCGTTCTTCAGCTTCATCCAGTCGAACCGGCTGCAGACCGACACGGACCGCGTCGTGGCCGACCTGCAGCTCGGCCGGGCCATGGCCATCGCCAACAGCCAGATCCTCCAGTTCCAGGCGACGCCGGCGGGCTACCAGCTCGTGGATCCCATCACCAACGACGTGATCCGTACCCACAACTTCGACCACGGCCTCGCCCTGGACGCCAACTTCACCGTGAACTTCTTCCCCTGGGGGATGGCCGACGCCACGGTGATGCAGATCTCGAACAACTCGGGGGCGCAGCAGATCGACGTGCTGCCCACCGGCATGGTGGAGGTGCATCACCCATGAAGCGCCATGATCCTGCAAGAACCGATCGCGACGGATTCTCCCTGGTAGAGATCCTCGTCGTGCTGATGATCCTGGCCGTGGGCATCCTGCCCGTGGCCATCGTGCAACACCAGGCGCGGCAGGAGGTCGTCAAGTCCGAACTCCACGGCCAGGCCGTCATCGTGTGCCAGTCCCAGCTCGAGCGCATCAAGAGCCGGGGCTTCGGCGCCGCCGCTCCCGACTCGGGCGTGGCCGGTCGCATCGCCTGGAACGCCCAGGTCACCAACGTGTCCTTCGGGCTGGACCGCATCAACGTGACGGCCACCTGGCAGTCGAACAAGGGCACCGAGACCATGTCCATCGCCGACCTGGTGTCCCTGCGCTAGCACGCGTGACGCCACGAACGGCACGGGAGGAGACATGAATATTCGCTCTCGCAAGAACCTTATCCCCGACCGACAGGGCATGACCCTGGTCGAGTTGATGGTGGGCGTCACCCTCTTCGCCGTGATCCTGGGCGCCGTGATGATGTTCCTGGTCCAGTCGCGACGCAGTTACGACGACACGCGCGACCGGGTCCAGTACCAGCAGGGTCTGCGCGCGGTGATCTCCATGATGACCCGCGAGATCCGCACCGCCGGTTGCGATCCGGAGCAGGTGGGCTTCGACGAGATCGCCGTGGCCGCCTCGGGCGCCCTCCAGTGCCGCGCCGACCTGAACGGCGACTCGGACACCAACGACAACAGTCCCGACGAGACGGTGAGCTACACCTACAACCCGGGGGCGCAGGAGCTGTCCCGCAACGACGGTGTCAACAACATGGTCATCCTGCGGGACCTGACGAACGTGCAGTTCCGCTACTTCGACACCAACGGCAACGAGCTGCTGAACGTGCCGCTCAACGCCGTGGACCGCGACCTCGTGCGGTCTGTCGAGGTGATGATCGCCGGAGAGACCGAGAGCGGGGAAGCGGTGGACCTGACCTCACGGGTCGCCATGAGGAACATCTGACCGGCCGCATGCCGGAGAAGGACGCGACATGATGAACAACGTGAACAGCACCCCGGCCGCGCGCACCGATCGCGAGGGTTTCGCCCTGGTGACGACCGTGCTGGTGGTGCTGGTCCTGAGCGTGCTGGCGGTGGCGGTAGCCTTCCTGGCGAGCGCGGAGAAGAAGACATCGTTCGCCGAGGGTGTGCACGTTTCCTCCGTGTTCTCGGCCGACGCCGGCGGCGAGGCGGCCATCAACTTCCTGCGCGTGTCCACGTCGCCGCCGCAGATCACGGACTTCGCCGACAGCACGGTGCACAACCAGCCCACGACGGCGGTCCAGGGGAGCCAGAGCTACCTCTTCGATGCCCAGTACAGGGGCATGGAAGTTAAGGCTGGTTGGACCGGGGAGTACATGGACTTCGTCTACGAGATCGGATCGAGCGGTACGGCATCCATCGACGGCGAGAGCTCGGTCGATCTGGTCGCAACCCGCTTGTTCAAGAACTGATGATTGTTTGCGGGGGAAATGCTGAAGCGACGCGCACGAACGGTCGGCGTCGTCCGAACCCAGCCGACGGGAGCTAGAGTCATGACGAATCAGAAGAATCTCCACCCGATCCTGCGCGGGTCCGTCCTGCTGGCAGTGCTGCTCGTTACGAGCGGCTTCGCCGGCGCGGTCCTGGCCCAGGACACGTGTGAGATCCCGCTCTTCGTGAAGCAGAATGTCAACCGGGCCAATGTGATGATCCTGGCTGACAACTCCGGCTCCATGAATGCGGCGGTCTACCACGACGCCTACGACCCGAACATTACCTACGCGGGTAATTTCAACTCCGGGTCGACCTATTACATCGGCTCTACGAACAGCTACACGCCGCGTTCGTTCAGCAACACTTGGCCGAGCTCGCCGTCGGCCACCCTGGTGCGGTCCGACAACGCCAGTGGCCGGTATATCGGCAACTACCTGAACTGGATCTACTTCAACAACGGCGCCACGTCGGATACCCAGCGGGCCACCCTGCCCCAGTACACGCGCATCCAGTTGCTGAAGATGGTGCTCGACATCATCATCGACCGCTCCTCGCGCCTGGACTTCGGCCTGGCCAAGTTCAACTACAACAACGGCGGCAAGATCGTGGCCGAATGCGGCGAGGATCATGCGGTGGTCAAGAGCCGGATGTGGGATCTCGAGGCCGACTCCTGGACGCCCCTGGGTGAGACCATGGAGGACATCCTCGATTACTACAGCGGCGCGGATTCGCCGATCGCGGTGCCCTGCCAGTACAACTTCAACCTGGTGGTGACCGACGGTCTGCCGACCATGGACCGCGGCGTCAGTTCCTACCTGCACGACGCCGACAACGACGGCAACGACCCGGGCAGCTGTGCCAGCATCGGCGCGCCCTACAGCGAGTCCAACGAATGCAGCGACCACTTCGACGACGTGGCCTACTACATGGCCCACGAGGACCTGCGCAGCGACCTGGAGGACGACCAGACGGTGACGTCCTACGTGGTCGGCTTCAACGAGCACGCGCCGATCCTCTACGACGCGGCCATCAACGGCAACGGCCTGTACTTCAACGCCAACAACGCCATCGAGCTCTATCTGAGCATCGAGTACGCCCTGCAGGACATCATGCGGCGCATCTCCGCCGGTTCGGCCGTGGCCGTGGTCTCCACCGAGCGTGGCACCGACGACCGGCTGTACCGCGGCAAGTTCATGCCCGACGATTGGCACGGCTACCTGGAGTGCTACGAGTTGCCTTACGAGAACGGCGACCAGGCCCTGTGGGAGGCGGGCGAGATCCTGCGTACCACCTCCACCAACGCGCGCAACATCTTCACGGCCATCGACAGCGACACCTACGACTTCACGTCGACCTACGCCAGCGAGCTGCGCGGCGAGATGGGCGTGTCGACGGAAGCGTTCGCGTCGAACCTCATAAACTGGACGCGCGGCAACTACGTGTCCGGGCTGCGCGACCGCAAGGGCTGGCTCCTGGGCGACATCGTCCACTCCACGCCCGTGGTGGTGGGACCGCCCACCAACTTCCAGGCCACCGAGGCCTACCAGAACTTCTACAACGCCAACGTGAACCGTAAGAAGCTCGTCTACGTGGGCGGCAACGACGCCATGCTCCACGCCTTCGACGCCGAACACGGTTACGAGGAGTGGGCTTTCGTGCCCCAGTTCGCCCTGGGCGAGCTCACGGCCTTGGCCGACTCCGGCTACTGCCATCGCTACACCTGCGACCAGACGGTGACCGTGAAGGACATCATGGTCGACGGGTCCTGGCGGACGATCCTCGCCTCCGGCGGCGGTCGCGGCAGCAGCGCCTTCTACTGCCTGGACATCACCTATCCCGAGTACCCGCAGGTCATGTGGCAGGAGAGCCTGCCTGACGGCTGGGAGCACACCTCCGAAGTCGAGATCGTCGAAGTCGACGGTACGGCCATGGCTCTCATCGGCAGCGGTTTCCACAATGACGGCGGCGAGTCCCGCCTCTACGCCTACCGCGTCTCCGATGGCCAGGACCTGGGCTACTTCGATTGGAATCGCTCGGTTCCGCGCAACAAGGCCACCAAGCCGGCCATGGTCGACTCCGACCTGGACGGCGACATCGACCTGATGTACGTGGCCGAGATGAGCGGCGACATCCTGCGCATCGATACCCACGACTCCGAATCCCTGGGGAACTGGACGTCGACGACCCTGATCGAGACCGGTCTCGAGATCACGGCCAACCCCGTGGTGGCCTTCGGCGAGAACGGGGAGAACTACGTGTACGTGGGCACGGGCGCCTACCTGGAGGACGCGGACGTCACGACCATCGACCAGCAGAAGTTCCTCTGCGTGGTCGACCGTCACGACGAGGCCACCTACGACCTGGGTGACCTGGCGAACCAGACCACCTCCATCACCGACGACGTGAGTCACTATGGAGGCTGGTACGTCAACCTGTGGAAGAAGCCCGAGGGCGAGCGGGTGACCCAGAACGCGGCCGTCGTGGCCGGGACGGTCATCTTCACCTCCTTCGCGCCTTCCGAGGATCCCTGTGTGGCCGGCGGCACCTCGTGGCTGTACCAGATGGCCTACGACAACGGCGGCATGGCCGAGAACGAGGAGAGCGAGGATCCCGAGGATCGCGGCACGAGCCTGGGTGACGGTATCGCCTCCTACCCGGTGGTGGATCTGGCCTCCGGTAAGGTCGTGGTCCAGTCCTCCGATGCGAGCATCTCGGTCGAGGACATCGCAGCCACCTACATGCGTCTGACCGTGCGGTCGTGGGCCGAGAATTACGACGGCGCCAAGTCCGACCAGACGGCCATGGAGGGCGGCGACCCGCAGCAGCAGTAGTCCGGAGTAACGAGCAACCCGCCCGCCGCAGGCGCGGGCGGTGGGAGCCATAGCGAGAGAGGGAATCATCATGAAAACCAAGACGCTGATCCTGGCTCTGGGCTGCGCGCTGATGCTGGTGGCCTACGCCGGCGACGACGCCTCCGCCGGCCTCTTCGGCAGCGGCAAGTCCAAGCGGACCGATTACGACCAGAAGGTCTGGCGCTACGACGACCTGCCCAGCATGAACTTCGCCCGCGGCAAGATCATGCGGGACGTCCACGCGGGTTGGGTCGTCGGCGGCGTGGCCGTGCAGTTCGCCCCCGAATGCGTCATCGCCGACGAGGACGGGGCGGCCGATCTGTACGACGGCGCAGCGGTCATGATCATGGGACCGCACGCAGGTGGCACCATCGTCGCCTGGCGGATCGAGATCCTGGCGCCCGGCACGCTGGAACGCAGCGACTTCACCGAGTCGAACACGAAGGTGGAGTGGAGCAACTCCAACCGCCACGTGGGCGTGGGCACCGGACCGAACTAGACCCGCAGGCTGAACGACGAACCGACCGGCAGGAGCGCCGGGCCTCACGAGGTCCGGCGTTCCTGTGTCCGTCAACGAGGTCCGATCACGTCCCGCAGCCGGGCCACCCGTGCCTTCTCCTGCCGGGTGAGATGCCGCATGGCCGCCACGGTCTCCACGGCTCGGCGGGCGGCCTCCCGGTCGCCGGCCTGCAGTTCCACCAGGGCCAGGTTGAACCAGCCGTGGACGTACACCGGGTAGTCGCGGACCAGCTCGGTGAGTACCCGGCGCGCGTCGTCCAGGCGGCCGTTCTCCGCCAGCAGGGCGCCCAGGTTGACCCGGATGCGCTGGTTGCCCGGGGAGAGGCGGTGGGCCTCCTCCATGTACGGGAGCGCTTCGACTGGACCGCCCAGACGCTGCAGCAGCAGCCCGGTTCGCAGCCAGGGATACGCCCATTCGGGCGCCATCTTCCGGGCGGCGGCGAAGGCGGCCAGGGCCTCGTCGTAGCGTTCCTGCTTCTCCAGATTTCGACCCAGCTTGTACACCAGCAGCCGATTGCGGGGTGAGCGGGCCACGGCCCGGCGCAGGGAGATCTCCGCCTCGGGCAGGGCGCCGGCGTCCTCCATGTAGAGGGCCAGGCGGAAGGGCGTCTCGGCGATGCCGGGACGGGCGGCCTCGGCCTCGCGTCCGTGGGCCAGGGTCTCCCGCAGCTTGCCCAGGCGACCGGCGCGGGAGGCCTCGTGCATCTTCACCTGCCACAGCACCTCGCCCGGGTCCAGGGAGGTCCAACGGGGCAGCAGGACCAGCACCAGCAGGGCGGTCACACCCAACAGGCGCAGCAACCGCGGACGGGCCAGCGGTCGCGGCCAGCGGGCCCGGGAACCGACTACCGCCAGCAACCAGACGGCCGTGCTCACGGCCATGAGCGGCGCGATGGGTTGGCGGTAGCGGGAAGTGGGGAAGAATGGCAGCAGGCTCAGGAAGTAGGTCCCCACCATGACACCGACGATCCAGCGGGCCCGTACGGGCATGACCAGGAAGCCGGCCAGCCCCACGGCGGTGAAGAGCAGATAGGGCACAGGCATGACCCGCAGGGACCAGAAACGTTGGTGCCAATGGTCGTAGGCGGCGATCTGGGGCAACTCGTAGCCGCTCCAGAAGCGCCACACCTTGCGGGCATAGTGGGCGGGCATGTGTTCGAAGTCGTCGCGGAAGGTTTCCCAGGCCCGGCGGGCCAGAGTGCGCGACACCTCCGAGCCCTTCACGTCCCGGCCCTGTTCCCACTCCAGGGACATCTCCATGGACGGGTCGTGCTCGGCCTCCGGGTCGCCGATCACCGGCTTGAAGATGCCCATCCCTGAGGCCTGCTGGCCGATGAGCAGATTGATGCCCGCGTTGCTCGTCAGCAGCACGAAGTCCCGGGCGACGATCATGTTGCGGACCGTGACGGGCGCTACCAGGGCCAGCACGCCGGCGGCGAAAAGGGCGGCCAGGCGCAGGCGGCGGCCGCGGGTCTCCGGACGCCGCCACAGGAGCACCGGCAGGGTGAACAGCAGCAGCAGCACGTTGCCGCGGGCGAGCCCGGCCAGACCCGTGAGCAGCCCCAGAACGACCCAGTTGCGAGTGGTGGGTTTCTCCGTGGCGCGCACGGCCTGCCAGGCGGCCAGCAGGAAGGTGGTGGTGGAGACCGTGGCCATGAGCAGGAAGCCCGCATAGAAGACCGGCGCGGCGTAACCGGCGTAGAGGGCCGTGGCCAGGAGTGATCCGGCGGACGCCACCTCCCGCAGTCCCGACGTTTCCAGCAGGCGTCGTGCGAAGACGTACACCAACCACACGTTGAGCAGGGTCAACATCAATTGCAACGCCTGGGCCGCGTGCATGCTGATGCCGAAGACGTAGTACACCAAGGCCAACCAGTGGGGGTAGAGGGGGCCCATCCAGTAGGTCTCGTTCCAGCCCGGGTTGCCGCTCACCAGGTTGACGGCCCACTCGTGGTAGGTCTCGGCGTCCAGCAGGGGAACCTTGGATAGATCCGCCTCGCGGAAGGCCAGGAAGAAGGCCAGGCGCAGGCCCGCTGAGGCGAGCAGGATCACGCCGAGCACGAGGCGGTGGGTGGTGAGCCAGGCGGGTCTCATGGGACGCGGTCCAGGTCCGCGGGCAGGCGTATGCGGATGAATTCGTTGTCGTCCGGGACGCCCGGCCGCCGGCCGTCGGACATGGGGTAGTTGTTGTCGTTACCCACGAGCAGGGTGCGCCCGTCCAGGGCCATCAGGCACTCGGGCGTGACGTAGGGGAAGGCGTAGGGATCGCCCAGGCCCACGGCGCCGTCCTCGGGCTCGGTCATGCGGTCCGGGTCGGGGATGGCCAGCAGGTCGACGATCAGGGTCTTGGCCAGGTCCTCGCCCGTGCCTTGTTGGCCGAGGGGAGCCCGGAAGACGCGCTTGAAGCGGGTCTCGGCGCCGGCCTTGCCGTCCCGCTCGGTGACCAGGAGGGCGCCGCCGGGGGTGCAGTCGGCCGAGGCGATGTCGTGGAGTGGGTCGTCCACGCGCCAGGTCCACCAGCGGCCGGTGAAGGCGGCGGCGGCGGTGTCGAACTCCAGGACGAGGCGGCGGTCGCGCCGGGGATCGTCCAGGAAGGCACGCTCGACGACGGCGTACATGTACACACCGTCGGGCGCCAGAGCCAGGCCCTCCAGACCGCCGCTGCGGGGGTGGTTGGCCATGGACTTGGCCAGGTCCTCGTTGAGGCTGTGGAAGTCCGGGTGATCGGGGCTGCGCAGGGTCTCCTGGCCGCCGACGAGGGGGCGCAAGGGCTCCGGGATGGGCACGGCCACCGGCGCGGCGAGCAGGGCGCCGCCGGCGTCGAGGTGCAGGAGGGCCGGCCCGAACTCCTCGCCCACCCAGAAGGTGCCGTCGGCCAGGCGCACGAAGCTCTCCGGGTCGAAGTCGGAGCCCGTGAGGACCCGGTGGCCGGTCTCGCCCCGACGGGCGAAAGGAGCCAGTCCGCGGGGGTCGGCCAGGTCGGTCACTGCCAGCACGTCCACGCGTCCGCCCGCCCGGGGCGGGAAGTCCAGGTGCAGGCGCAGGCGGTACCACCTGAGGGGATAGGCGGGACTGTTGGCCCGGACGCCGAAGCCGTTGTCGCCCAGGACGAGGACCGTACCGTCGTCGCCGGCGACCACCGAACTGAAGCCCTGCACCGGCACCGACGGGAAGGGCGGCGTGCGGCCGTTGATGGTGTCGTCCAGGGCATGGCCTACGGCCGGACCCGGAGCGAAAGTGTCCGCGGGCAGGACGGCACGGCCATCGAGTGCGGGCTCGTCGGGGGCCGTGGAGCAGCCGGCCGCCAGGATCAGCAGGATCGCCGCCGCGCGGGTTCTCATCGGACGTCCTCCACGAGCATGAGGTCGCCCACGCTGTTCTCGATGCGGGCGTAGTAGATGGTGCGGCCGTCCGGCGCCACGGTCAGGCTGGGCGATGCCAGGTTGGGGACGCGGGTCACGTCGGCGAGTTCGCTGCCGTCCAGGTTCGCCCGCACAATGCGGGGGCCCTCGTGGTCGTAGTCCACCAGGACCAGGCCGCCGGACCAGAGATCCCAGTTGCGCGCGTCGCCCTGAATGGGCAGGCCCTCGAGCACGCGTTCCGGCGCCGCGCCGGGGTCGGCCAGGGATCGTCGCCACAGGCCGCCCTCGCCCTCGCGGCTGAAGTAGAGCCAGGCGCCGTCGGGTCCTTCGCGGGGGGCCAGGCCACCGTCGCGGGTCAGGGGTCGCGGAGCGCCTTCTTCGCGGACGGGTATGCGCCAGACCTGCCAGTCGCCGCTGCGGTTGGAGCCGCAGTACACGGCCAGGCCGTCCCCGGACCAGGACGGAGCCAGATCGTGGGCCGGATGGTCGGTCAGGCGGGTGATGGTGCGGGTTTCGACCTCGGCCACGAAGAGGTTGGCCCAGCCTTCGGGACCGGCGTTGAAGACCAGGCGTCGGCCGTCGGGGGACCAACGGGGTCCCGAGACCCGGGCGCCGCCGAAACGGGTCAGCTGCACGGGTAGGGATCCGTCCGGGCGGCACGTCCAGATCTCCAGATTGCCCGACCGGGACGAGGTGAAGGCCATCTGCCGGCCGTCGGGCGAGATCCGGGCTTCGCAGTCCCAATAGGTGGAGACCAGGACAGGTTCGGTGGTCAGACCGCTGCCGTCTGCGGGTTGTTCGATGCGCCACACGTTCTTTTCGTAGCGCCGGTGCTGGTAGACGAGGCGGCCCGAAGCGAAACCCATGTGGGGGAAGTGGATCCACTCGCCGGGCAAGGGGATCCAGCGCGTGGCCGGATCGTCCACGTCCACCCGCCACAGGGCATAGTCGCCGTTCTGCCGGGAGGAGACGATGATCTCCCGCCCGTTGCGGTGCCAACAGGCTCCTTCGAGGGTGCCGAGGCCACCCACGAGTTGCCGGGAGGACCCGCCGCGCAGATCCACCAGGTGGACCTCGTCCTGCCCGGCCGGGGTCTTGCGCAGGAAGATCACACGCCGTCCCCCGGGGCCCACCAGGGGGGCCACGTGGGAGCAGCCGGCGGGCGTGGGGGTCAGTTCGCGTTCGATGCCGGAAGCCAGGTCCCTGACCAGCAACCGGCCCGGCCCGTCGCGCTCGTCGGCGACGGCGTAGACGAGCTGCGTGCCGTCGGGTGTCCAGTTCATGCCGTAGATGGCCGGCAAGGGACCGAGGATCACCCGCGGCGCTCCGCCCAGGAGCGGCACGGCCAGGAGGCCCACGCCCCCCTCGTCACCGTGGATGTAGGCCAGCTCCTCGTCGCCGGGAATCCACACGGGATAGACGTCCCAGCCCGTGTGGTCGGTCAGGCGCAGGGGATTGTCGTGGCCCACCTGCTTGACGTAGATGTCGAGATTGTCGCCGTCGGGCCCGCCCCAGGTGAAGGCGACCTTGGACCCGTCGGGGGACAGGGCCGGGTACCGCTCGACGCCGGGGTAGGTGGTCAGGGGCACGGCCGACAGGGGCGGGGTGTAGGCGGGATCCGGTTCGCCACGACCGAGATACAGGACCAGGGCCAGGGCGGTGACCACGACGAACCCGACGGCGGCCAGGGCCAGGTGGCGCAAGTCGGAAAGACCGCGCCGCGGGGTCCGGGCCCCGGCCGGGCGCACTTCCTTCTCTTCCAGCACGGTCCCGACTTCCGCCACCAACCGGTAGCCGCCCTTGCGGATGGTCTCGATGTAGCGCGGTTGCTGGGAATCGTCCCCCAGGATACGCCGCAGTTCGGACACGGAGCGGGTCAGGGCCTCTTCGCCCACCACCGTGTCGCCCCACACCCGATCCAGTAGATCCCGCCGTTCGATGACCTGGCCCGCCGATCCGGCCAGGCATACCAGCACGTCCATGAGCCGGGGCTCGATCTGGACCGTCTCGCCCCCGCGGGAGAGGCGATGCAGGTCGGGATGGACGGTCCAGTCCCCGACTCGCAAGGCCGAGGCGCCTTTTCCGTTGTCCAGGGGGTGTGTGGTCATCCGGCGATCCTCTCGCTCAACGGCCTCATTTCCAGCAAGTTAACCCATGAGAGAACCTCTGGAAAGCATCCGGAGGGAACCATGAGGAGTTCCGGAGGCAACCATGCGGCGCCCATCAGGCGCGGCCCCGGCCGGACCACTAGATTCGCGTCCATCAACGGCCGGAGGACCGGTCGAGAGTAGCATTCAGCGAAAGGACGCGGACATGAAAAAACAGGGAATCACCCCGGCGGCGGCGATCCTGGCGGCGGCCGTCATCTGCGGGATGGCCGGGCTGGCCCCCCACCCGGCGCAGGCCGCGGACGACGATACGGCGGCGGATCTGCTGGAAGTTGAGAAGGTGGCGGACCTCTACCTGCGCAGTGGCCAGACCGGAGACGTGAGCATGCTCCGACGCGCCTTCCACGAGAGCACGCGCCTGCAGTTCGTCAAGAAGAGCCAGTATGTGGAATGGGCCGGCGCCGATTACATCAGCTGGCGCACGCCCGGCAAGACGTCCGACTACGAAGCCCGGGTCCTCATGGTGGACTGCGCCGGCGACGCGGCCATGGCCAAAGTGGAGCTGGATTTCGGTAGCCACCGCTTCCTGGACTACCTGAGCCTGCTGCGGATCGAGGGCCGCTGGTACGTGGTGAACAAGGTCTTCCACCGCGAGGAGGGCGTGCGATGAGAACGACGATCATACTGGCGGCCCTGCTGGCTGCCTCCGGCTGTGCAGCGGCCGAACGCCACGTGGTGGACGGAGTGCTGCACGTGCGCAACGACGCCAGGCCCCGCGACGGGGTCCGGACCATCGAATTGGAGGAGCAGTGGCGGGTGGGAGGCGACGAGGACGAGGTCTTCTTCGGCCTGGTCAACAAGCTCCTGGTGGCCGACGACGGCACCCTGTTTCTGCTCGATTCCCGCCTGGCCCACGTGGAGGTCTTCGGACCGGACGGCGTGCACCTACGCACCATCGGGCGGCGGGGCGAGGGTCCCGGCGAGTTCAACCTGCCCTTGGACATGGTTCTCATGGAGGACGGCTCCCTGGCCGTCAGCGAGGGCGTGCCGGGACGCATCAAGACACTCTCCCGCGAGGGCGTGCCGGGACCGGAGATCCTGCCGCGGGTCCGCGCCGCCAGTGACGGCGGCCGGGTGGTTCTGGTGAACCTCTTCGGCACCGACAACGGTCTCGTGATCACCGGCCAGGACGTGAGCACCGACACGGCCACCGGCGACCAGTTCCGCACCTACTTCACCGCCGGCCTGGCGGCTGATGGTGCAGTCGAGCCCTGGTTCCACCGCCGGGACGTGGCCTGGAACCTGCAGCGGAACTTCGCCGACGAGGATCTCCTGGACTACGCCTGGGAGCGGGTCGGTGCGGCGAGCGACGGCCGGGTGGTGGTGGGAGAGTCCCGCAACGGCTACGCCCTGACCGTCTACCGTCCCGACGGTGCCGTCGACCGGGTCATCGAGAAAGAGTACTCGTCCTGGAGGCGGGATGATCGCGCTCGCCGCCGGTGCCAGGCCTGGCTCGACGGTATCGCCCACCAGTTGCCCGGGAACACGGAAACGCGGATGCTCGACACGGAGCCCGACATCCTGCAGCTTTTCCTGGACGACGCGGACCGCATCTGGGTCCTGGACAGCCGCGCCCGCTGGACGCCCCGGCCCGGCGTGCTGGCCGCCTTCGACGTGTTCACCCTGGACGGGGAGTACATCGAGCGGGTGGAGGTGCGGTGCGAGGGCCGCAGCGACTCGGACCGTCTGGTCTTCGGCCCGGACGGCCTCGTCTTCCGCATCACCGGCTACGTGGAAGCCATGCTGGACCTGCAGGCCAACGGTCATCTCGAACTGGAGGGGGAGGCGGCACCCATGGAGGTGGTGTGCTACCGGCGGACGGGATCCTGACACCGGAAATGGACGAGGGGCCGTCCCCCCGACGGACGGCCCCTCTCCTACAGGCGAAGGGTGGGGTTCGCCTGATCCGCTATTCCTCGCGTTCGTCCCGGAGTTTCAGGCGCACCGTGGCCGAGCCCGTGTCGATGATGATCTCGCCTGTGTTCTTGGACACGCTCACCTCGCCCACGCCGCGTACCTCCACGTCCACGTCGCCCATGCTGCCGGCGTAGCGCAGGTGGTTGTCCTGGACGATCACGCCGCCGGCCAGCTCGGTCACGGGAGTGGGTCTGCGCACCACGCGCACGGGGTAGTCCTCGGTGATGAGTTCGACGATGCCTTCCTCGCCGTCCCGCTCGTAGACCAGGCTCACCACATCGCCGGGCTCGGCGCTGCTGAAGCGGAGGGCGCCCGTGTCCTCGTCGAGAGCTGCGCCGTCGATCTCCACCAGCACGTCACCCCGGCGCAGGCCGGCGCGGCCGGCGGGACCGTCGCTGTCCACCCGGTACACCCGTGGCGGATTCTCGAAGTAGATGACCGAGTGGTCCTTGTCCCCCTCCTTGACGGTGATCGCCTTGGTCTCGAGGCCGAAGCCGTACCAGCTGCGGGTGGTGCCTACGCCGCCGCTGCGGGAGCGGCTGACGAAGCTCGATCTGGACGCGGCGCGGGAGGAGGACCGCGAAGAGGCCCGTCCGGAGCTGCGCTCGACGCGGGCCCGGTCGGCGCGCAGGCCGTCGGGTTGGCGCAGGTCGATGGTCTCGAGGGAGGGGGTGCCGTCCCGGCCGGGGCGCACCACCTCGAAGGTGTAGTCGCGGGCCAGGCTCCGGTCGAAGCGGCCGACGGTGATCTCCACGTCCACTTCCTCGCCGTCGCGCAGCACGCGCAGCACCACGTCGTCGCCCGCATCGGGCCGCATGAGCAGGCGGCTGCCTTCCTCGGAGGCCACGTCGACGCCGTCCACGGCGAGAATGGAGTCGTCCTCCTCGAGCTTGCCGTAGGCGGGACCGCCCCGCACCACGCGCAGCACCCGCGGCGGGTCGGCGAAGACGAAGTAGCGGCCATGACCGCCCGTGTCGTCCCCCATATGCCCTGCGCCGCCGGCGAGCATGATGCCGAAGGTGCCGCGGTCCATGTTGACGACGGTCTCGACGGTCGGTGTGTCGTCCGCTGCGGCGGGGCCGGCCAGCAGGGCGGCCAGGCCCAGCAGGAGGGCGGCGCCGAGGTGTTTGCGTGGGGTGGTCATGGTCGTGTCCTTCCGTCCGTCAGAACCAGATGATCTGGTCGTCGTCATGCTGTCCGTCGGGGGGCGTCTCGGCCTGTTCGAAGGCCTGGAGGATGCGCGCCGCCAGGGGATCGTCGGGGGCCAGGCGCACCATCTGGTCCGCCACCTGGTAGAGATTGTTCATGGCCGCGGCGCGCTCGTCGGCGCGGGGCAGGCCATCCGACTGATGGGCCAGTTCCGACAGGGCGGCCACGTAGGCGGCGCCCGCCTGCTGGACCGACGCGTCCTGTTCGTGCATGGCGAGCATGGCCGTGCGGGTCTGGCGGGAGCCCAGGTCCTGTCCCAGGGCGAAAGCGCCGATCACCGCGGCGCAGGCGGCGGTGGCCGCCAGGGCCAGGCCGCCGGTGGACAGCCGCCAACCGCGGCGGGCGGGTCGGGCCACGCCGCCCAGGAGGCCGCGCTGGTGCAGGGCCTCGACGGTCAGGTCTTCCAGGTCCCGGGGCGGCAATTCCTCCCGGGGCAGGGACGCGAAGGCCGCGCGCTCGTCGGGACTGAGGTCATCGTTCGTCATGATTCACCTTCTTCTCGGCGGGTTGGCCGAGATAGGACCGCATCCATTTGCGAGCCGCGAAGAGCTGGCTCTTGGAGGTGCCGTCGCTGATGTCCAGGGCGGCGGCGATTTCCCGGTGTCGCCAGCCTTCCACGTCGTGCAGGACCAGGACCGTGCGGTAGCCGTCCGGCAGCAGGCTGATGGCCCGCTCCAGGTCGATGGCTTCCTCGTGGGTCGCCGGCCGGACCGGAGCCTCGGGGACTTCTTCCACCACGACCTCGTCCCGCCGGCCCAGGCGCCTCAGGTGGGTGCGAGCCATGTTCAGGCCCACGCCCGTGAGCCAGGTGCCGAAAGCCGCCTCGCCACGGAACGTGCCGAGTTTCTCGACCACACGGATCCAGGTCTCCTGGAGCACGTCCTCGGCGTCCCGGCGGCTACCGCCCAGGACCCGCAGCAGGAAGTTGAATAGCCGCGGCGAGTGGTGCCGGTAGAGCTGGCGAAAGGCGTCCTCGTCGCCGTCGGCGAGGACCGCCGCCACCAGGGGCCGGTCACGATCAGGGGTGTGGGTGGACATCCTCATGCCTCTATGTGGCCTGGGGGGGCTGTAGGGTTGGGTGGTGGTACGAAAATAAATAGGCGGGGGTTCAGGGCCGAGGGGGCGTCCGGTGCGCAACCGACGAGATCGTTTGCAACATGTCAAGCCAACTTGACGTAAAGTCAGCTTGACACTACCGTCACCGGGTCCTCATCACCCGGACAGGGAGCGGCCATGAAGAACGACATCGTCAACAAGGTGAAGGAGCTGCGCACGGCCCAGGGACTCACCCAAGAGGAGTTGGCGCAGCAGGCGGGCGTCTCGCGGCAAAGCGTGATCTCCATCGAACGCGGCCGCTACGTGCCCGGCCTGGCCCTGGCCTTGCGCCTGGCCCACATCTTCGCCTGCGCCACCGACGAGGTCTTCCGACTCGAGGAGAACGGATCATGATGGACGAGAGGGCGGTCCTGCACCGCTACAAATCGACGAGCCACGCGGGGGTGTCCTGCGCGCTCATGGTCATGGGCTGGTTCGCGTACCAGTACTACGGGCAGGGGGTTTTCCGGAAAGACCTGCTCATCATCGGCGCGGCGACGGCGGTCATCAAGGTGGCCTCCCTGGTCTGGTACCGCTGGCGGGACTGAGGAGATTGCCATGCTCTTGAAACGCATCACGAAAAACCACCGGACATTCCAGGCCCTGGGCGGCATCATGCTCTCGTGCGGCAGCTCTCTGATGGTGATCGGCATTCTGCTGTCCCGCCGAGGGCGGCTCGAGGGACCGCTGCCCATTCAGCCCGCTCCGGCGGCCTGGGAGGAGCCCCTCACCATGGGGCTGCTGATCCTGGGCGCCATCCTGCTGGGCCTGTCCATTCCATTGAACGTGGCGGTCTTGCGCGACCGCCGTGCGAGGGAGAAACCATGAGAAGAATCCTGATCGTCGCCGCCCTGCTGGCCATGGCGTCCGTCTGCCACGCCGGGAGCCATTTCACGGGCCGCGTCGCCTCGGCTGACGGCGTGGAGATCGCCTACGAGACCTGGGGCACGGGCAACCGGGCCGTGGTCCTGGTGCACGGCTGGAGCTGTGACCGAACCTATTGGCGCGACCAGGTGGACCATCTGGCCAAGTCCTGGAAGGTCGTTGCGGTGGACCTGGCCGGCCACGGCGAGTCGGGCGTCACGCGCACGGACTACTCCATGGAAGCCTTCGGCGCCGACGTGGTGGCGGTGCTCCACGAGCAGGGCATCACCGACGCCATCCTGGTGGGCCACTCCATGGGCGGACCGGTCGTCGTCGAGGCGGCCCTGCAAGCGGCCGACCGGGTACGCGGGCTGGTGGGTATCGACAACTTCCAGTCCATGACCGAGGAGTTGCCGCCGGAGCAGATCGCCGCTTTTCTTGGCGCCATGGAGGCGAACTTCGCCGGCACGGTCGAATTCTGGGTGCGCAGCATGTTCCCCGCCGACAGCGATCCCGAGCTCATGAACACCGTGGCCACGGACATGGCCGCTGCCCCGCCGGAGGCGGCACTGAGCGCTATCCGCAGCACCCTGGCCTGGATGGGTGGGGGCGGCGTGCCCCAGTTGAAGCGCCTGGCGGTGAATCTGGTCTGCGTGAACTCGGACCTGCACCCCATCGACCTGGAGGGCAATCGGGCCATCGTGCCGGGCTTCACGGCGACGGTCATCGAAGGGACCGGCCACTTCCTCATGCGCGGGAAGCCGGCCGAGTTCAACGACCTCCTGGACGAGGCGCTGGCCTCCTTCGACGCGGCCGCACCGACGGCGCCGGGCTCCGTGCGCGTGGAGTAGCGGCCGCCCGCCTATTTGATGAGCGTCATCTTGCGGGTCTCCTTGCCCGCGTCCGTGACCAGTCTCGCGAAGTAAACGCCACTGGGGGCGCGGCGGCCGTGGCTGTCGCGCCCGTTCCAGGTAGCCGTCCCGGCGCCGGCGGTTCGTCTTTCGTCGAGCAGCGTCGCCATCAATCGCCCCCGCGCGTCGTGGACTGTCAGGCGCACGCGGCCGGCGGTCTTCAGCGAGTAGGCGATCTTCGTTTCCGGGTTGAAGGGATTCGGCACGTTGCCCGAAAGGGTCGTGACTGCCGGGACATCCCCGTCACCCACGCCGCTCAGGGAGAAGTTGCTCAACAGGATCGATATGTTGTCGCTGCCCCGGTTGGCCGAGACCAGGTCCAGGGCGCCGTCCCCGTCGAAATCCGCAGCTACGACAGCGAACGCCGCATCGCCGAACGGACTGAGGGCATAGACGGTCTCGGCCCCGAATGCGCCGGTTCCGTCATTGAGCCGGACCCGGACGTCGTCCACGAGGCGTGTGCAGGCGATCAGATCGAGATCCTCATCCCCGTCCACATCCACCGGCGGCCCCGCGTAGGGACCGTTGCCGGCCGTGTAGGCGACGGGTGCGGTGAAGGAAGCGAAGCCGTCGTTGAAGAGTACGACCAGGTCGTCGTCGACCCCCAACCCGACCACGAGATCGAGATCCCCGTCCTGGTCGAGGTCTGCCGGGAAGACCGAGTTCGGATAGTTGCCGGCGGGAATGCCGACCCGTGGCGCAAAGTCGCCCGTGCCGTCGTTCAGGAATACGGCGAGGTCGTCCGACGAGGCGTTGGCCGCCACCAGGTCGGTGTGTCCGTCGTCGTTCAGATCGCCGCTCGAGACGAAATAGGGGTGACCTCCGCACGAATAGAGTTCGTCGGGACTGAACTTCCCGGTTCCGTCGTTGATCAGGACCGAGATGTCGTTGGATTCTCCGTTCGCCGTGGCCAGGTCCAACCAGCCGTCCCCGTCGAAATCAGCGGCGCACAGGGATTCGGGGCCGGTCCCGGTGTCGTAGAGGGCATGCTTCGCGAAGCGGCCGGTCCCGTCGTTGATGAGCACGGAAACGTTGTCGCCGCCGTAATTGGCCACGACCGCATCCAGGGACCCGTCCCGGTCGAGATCGACAGTGATGACGGCATGGGGCTCGACTCCGACGGGGAGGGCACTGCTGCGGACCCACCCGCCATCGCCGTTGCCTTCCAGGTGCTGCATCGTGTTGTCGCCGTAGTTGGCCACGACGAGGTCCATGTCGCCGTCGTCGTTGAAATCACCAGGGCAGAGGGCGATCGGCTCGGTCCCGACGGAGCGGTGCGTGGGGGCCAGGAAGCCGCCGTTGGCGCCTTCGGCCTCGATGGTGAAGGACCAACACAGGGGCGCTATGGCCTTGCCACTCGTGGATTGGATTCCTGCGGTGAGTGTGACCGTCACCACTTCCCCGTGGGTGAAGCCGAAATGGGGATTGAGTTCCAGGGTGCGGACGCGGATGGAGCTCGGCGGCGTGCGCACACCCGAGAGCGATCCGTGCACCATGAAATTGCCCGGCACGATGGTCGCCGGGTCGATGTCGTCGTTGAAGGTCGCCTGGATGGTGATGTCCCTGGGTACGTGGACGGCGTTGTGTCCCGGATTCGTGCGGAGAACCTCGAAGGGTGGATCGCCGATGGACCCGTCGATGTCGATCACCTGGGCGAAGATGTCGACGAGGAAGTCCCCGACATGGCTATCCCACGCGATGATGGCGCTGTGGTTGCCGGTGGCCGTGATCTGGGGATGTTCCTGGTCCAGGATGGCGGTGGAGATGGGCACGCCGTCGTCGGTCCACTGGGCCACGCCGTCCTTGTCGATGTGCTGAGCGTAGATGTCCAGGTCGGTGGAGAAGGAGTTGCGGCTGTCCTCCCACACCACGAAGGCTCCGCCCAGGCCGTCGGAGGCCAGACGGCCGTTCTCCTGGACGTAGACCCAGTCACACACGCTGGTGACCCAGGTGTTGGTCCCGTCCGGCGCGAGGCGCACCAGGGAGATATCAGCGTAATTGGGCTGATAAAGGACCAGGGCGCCACCCAGACCATCGGGGATCATGCGCGCATCAGCCGAACCGGAAAACGGAACGACCCAGGCGCTGTAGACGGACCAGAGCGGCGTACCGGCGGCGTCCATGCGCTGGGCACGGAGGACACCCTCCTGTTCCCACAGGTAGTAGGCGCCCCCCTCACCGTCCGGCGCGAGCTGACCGTCGTAGGTGGTGGGGTAACCGGTGTAGCTGACCCAGTGGTCGTCCCACTGGGCGATGCCGGCGCCGTCCAGGTGCTCCCCGAAGACGTAATCGGAGCTGAAGCCGGTGTACTGGCAGCCCAGGTAGATACCGCCGGCGCCGTCGGAAACGAGCCCCGGCATGGAGGCGGGATCCAAGACCTCCACGTAGTCACCGGGCCACAACGGCGTCCCGCCGGTGTCGTACCGCTGCGCCACGAGATCGTTCCCGGAGGAAATTCCCGCCACGAAGGCGCCCCCGGACCCGTCAGCCAGCATCCAGGGCGAAGAATCCATTTCCGTGAAGAGGCCGTTGGCGGTCCACTGACTGGTACCGCTGCTGTTGACACTCTGGATGTAGCCGCCCTGCAGGCTGACGCTGGGGCGCGAGTCGGACCAGCTGACGAAGAAGGTGTACGGGCTGTTGTTGACGACCTTCGGTGTAAACGCCATGCCGGTGGAACTGGTGATGTCACTGAGGGGCAGGTCGTTGACATCCCACACCTCGTACCCCATGGCGCTGAGCCGCTGCATGTAGAGACTGTAGGCGCCGCCCCCCCTGGCGTCCCGCCAGACGAGAAAGGCGCCGCCTTGGCCGTCGGACACGAGTGCGGGTTCCCTCTGGGTTTCCGCCTCCTGGGTCACGCGGACCCCGTTGGGCGCCCACTGGGCCTGCGCTCCCGGTATCGCCACAACTAGCACGAGCAGACAGGACAGCAGTAACGCCGGACGTAGCTTCCCCATGATGTTTCCCCCCGTTATTGGTCTTCGTCGCGTCTATTGACCGATCTATGGCCGATCAGCACCTCGTGTGGGTGCTGGATGAACGGCGGGGTGGCCCATGGGGAGCTGGCGACCGGAGGCAACGGGCGCGGGAAGATGGCGAGCGCGGAGCGGGCCCACGGCGAGACCTCTCGTGGTCGCGCCCGGCCCTCCCCCAGAGAAACCGGGCGACTTGAGCTGGTTCACTAGGTTGTCCGTCACATAAAGCGACAAAACCCTATCATTTCCTGGGATATTTTGCAACCGCGTGGCGTCCCCCGGGGCCGCTCAGAACTCGAGGATGAGGCCCACCGGCTGTTCGGTTCGCCCCTGAACGTTGGCGTCCGTGTCTTCGAGCATGGCCTGCAAATCGAGCCCCAAATGCCGCTCATGACCCCAGAGCACGTGCTGGTGGGCGTGTTCCAGCAGTCGCCGCGCCCCGTTGGGTTGCCCGCAGACGATCTTCAGGTGGGCGGCCGCGCACTGGATGACCGCCTGCAGCACGTGGGCCGCCGGCGTGCCGATCTCCGCCGCGTGCCACAGCGCCTCCAGCACCTCGTGGCATTCCCACCAGTAGCCGGCATTGAAGAGGTCGATGCCGTAGAGGTAGGGCTCGCACGTCCGCCAGTCGAAGTCGTTGAGGTCGGGCATCTTCTCCTCGGATTGGCCGTAGGAGTGGCCCTCGGGGTCTCGTGTGGGGTGGGGGGTGCGGCCGGGCACGTGGCGGTAGGCCGGGGGTTCGCGGTCGGTGTAGCGGAATTCGGTCACCGGGGCGCCCGTCGCTGGGGTAGAGCAGAAGCGGCGGGTCCAGCATACACGCGGGCCGGGGGCGCGGCCACCTTCGGCGCGGGCCCGATGCCTACTCCGGCGGGGTGAAAACGAACGGCGTCTTGAAGGTCACGTTTCCGGATTCGACGCCGGGGAACTTCCAGCCCCGCATCTGGGCCGTCACGCAGTCGGATACCGCCGCCGAGCGCAGGGAATCTTCCACCAGCACGACGTTGCTGACGGTGCCGTCGGGTTCGACGGTGAGGCTGACGACCAGCTTGCCGCGCAGGCCGGGGCTCTTCTGGAGTTCGTTCTCGTAGCAGAACTGGACACCCGGCGCGTAGCGACGCACCACCGCGAGCAGGGCTTCACTGCTGCGGATCTCCCCGCCGCCGGAGGTGTTGTCGCCCGCCGGTCTTCCTGACAGATCGCCGCCGCCAGCGACCCCCGCGCCGGTTTTCAGGTCCGTGATCGTCGCGATACTGATGCTCGAACCTTCCAGGGAAGAGCCCCTGACGTCCGCTTGCGAAAGGTCGGTGATGCCGTTGACGGCTGCCAGCTGGGTCGAGGCGCGACCGGTCCGGACCCCTCGCCGCGGTCGCCGCGTGGATTTCCGGCGCGGCTGTTCTTCGCTTTGCGACACGGGCAGTGCCTGACTGAGTTCGCCGAGCACCTTATCCAGAGATCCGGATACTTCGGCGAGGTTCTCGGCAACCTCGGTCTGGGCTTTGCTGCGTCCCTGCTGCCCCTTGTCCTGAGCCACCTTGGGCGGTTGCCGGCGTTCTACCGGCCTCACCCGGGGTTTGGCCGGTCGGGGCGTGATCGTTTCGGGTTCGGGGGCCCGGGCGATCTCGGGCGGCGCCTCGTAGGTCGTACTCGGTGTGGGGGTCTTGACCGCCGGCACGGGCTTCGGTTTCTCCAGGATCAGGCGGGCGAAGCGCTCGGGCATCTGGTCGATGGTGATCTCGTGCGGGATCGGTTGCGGCGCCACGAACACCGCGAAGATCACGATCACGCCCCAGGCAGCGGCGGCGATCAGACAGTTGCGCGAGACCCGGTCCAGGGTGCCCCACAAGGGCTGTTGATAGCACTGAATGTCGGGCTGGGCGGTGGTCATGTCACGAGGCTCCGATCACGGCCAGGGCGATGTCGCCGAAACCGCTTTGGTTGCAGGTGTACATGACGCGCTCCAGGACCTCGAACGAGATGTCGCGATCGCCCTGGATGGCGATCTTCGGACTGTAATCCACGTCTTCGCCGCGCAGCTGGGCGATCTCGAGCTCCTTGGCACGGGTCTGGTTCAGCCGGTCGGCCAACGGGGCAATGAGCAGCCCGTCGTCGGACGACCCGTTCTCGAGCCGGGTGACCATCTGACCGTCGAGCATGACGGTATTGTCGAAGATGGCGACCACGACCGAGGCTTGGGGCGCGGCGTCGCTGGAGGATTCCGGCAGATCGACCCCCGGCACCGGGGTGATGACCTCGCCCTCGACCACGAAGCTCTTGAGCAGGAAAAGCAGCAGCACGGTGAGGATGTCCATCATCGAGGTCAGGCGCAGCGGTGCGGTCGTGCCGTCCTTGCGACGGTTCTTGCGGCGTCTTCGGGCCATGTCATTCCGCTCCCAGCAACGAGGCCGACGGCAAACCCGCGGCGCGTGAGACGTCCATCACCGTGATGATCTCGTCATACCTGGTCCGGGCTTCGGAGATGATCATGACATCCCGATTCCCCGGATGCGCGGCCACGACCGCCGCCAGAGCCGCCGCCAGGGCGGACTCGGGGTCATCGTCGCGCCGGTCGATCACCGACTTGTCCAGCTTGTTGCCCTCGATCACGAAGAAGTCTTCGCGGATGGTGACCGCCAGATGCAGCGGCTCGACCGCCTTCTGTTCCTGATCGTCCGCCATCCCCTCGGGCGGGGCGTTCATTTCGATGACCGTGACGTTGAGGAACACCGCGGATATCAGCAGCATGGGAATCAACGCGACGAACAGGTTCATCAACGGCATGATATCCAGGTCGTTCTCCACCAATCCCCGGAAACTGCGGCCCAGTGAATGACGTGCATTCATGGCTCAGGCGGCCTTCCGTTTGCTCGCGGCCGACTCGCCGGACCGCACGAGCATCTTCACCAGTCGGGCACTGATCTGGTCCACGTCATCGACCACGCCTTCGACCTTGCTCACCAAGAAACCGTGCACCCACAGGCTGGGCACGGCCACGATCAGGCCGAACGAGGTCGTGTTCAGGGCCTGGGAAATGCCGGCGGCCAGGAAGGCCGAGCGCTGACTGGGATCGGCGGCGTCCACCGCGGAAAACGCGGTGGTCAGACCGAAGATCGTCCCCAGCAATCCCAACAGCGTGGCCGAATTGGCCAGGATGCTCACGAAGGGCAGGCGACGCGAGAGCTTCGGCAGCACCAGCACGGCTTCGGTCTCGGCCGCGTTGAACAGCTTCTCCTCGTCGCGCGTGTTGCGGGTCAGGATCGCGTGCGCGACCTGGGCCGCCGGCCCCTTGACCTTCTTGCACAGTTCGACGGCGGCGGCTGAGTCGCCCTGGCCGACCAGGCGCAGGACGTCGCCGGTCAGCTTGTCGCCCTTGACCGCGGCGGCTTTGCCGATGACCCAGAAGCGCTCGAGCGCCAGACCCAGTATCAGCACGCCGGTCAGCAGGATGACGTACATGAACGGTCCGCCGTTCTGGAAGAAATTCGAGAATATCGACAACGGGTTCATCGCTCTACTCCTTGGGTTCCGGCGATGCCGGTTCGGTGGGTGCGGATGTGTTGTCCGGTTGGGAATCGGGTATGCACGGGTACGAAGCGACCACGGTGGGCGGCTCCACGTCCGCCAGGATCTCGTCGACTCCCGGCAGGTACGACCAGCCCAGGCCGTCGTCGTACCTGACATTGTCCCGCGAGGTGATGAACATCACCCGCGGCAAGTCCACCGCACCCTCGATGGTGATGGTCTCCAGCGTTCGCACGTTCGCGGCCGGTGACTCACGTCGGGGCTCTTCGCCTCCGACCGCAGGGGTGGACATCACCGTCAGCAGGACGAAAAGGGCCGGCTTGATCATCATGGTCGGACCTCGCTGCCGGCCTTGGCGACGACCGCGTCGTCACCCAGGGTGGCGCCCAGATCATCCGGGTCGATGGCCAGACGGTCCCGGGCGGCGGTCCGATAGCGCCGGAAGTAACTCCGGCCGGCCTGTTCGTCGAAGAAGTAGAAGTTCTCGACGATGGCCAGGTTGTACAGCGGTCCCGGCAGTTCCGGAGCGATTTCGAGGGCGTGCAGGAAGGCCCGGCGGGCTGCGACCGGTCGTCCGGCATACAGCAGGGCGATGCCGTGGTTGTTGTGGTTGGCGGCGCTGCCGGGGTGCTTCTCCAGGGCTTGCCGGGCCCGCGGCAGGCTGTTCTGGAAATCATCCCCCTGCAGGTGAGCGATGGTCAGCGCCGTCTGCACCGGGCCGGACCGGTCGTCGCAGGCGGCCAGGTGCACCGCCGATTCTCGCGGTTCGGCGAGTGCCTGCAGATGCAGGGCCAGGGCCACGCGCACCGCGTCCGGCGCGTCGGGATTGCGAGCGAGGAATCCCTTCAGCATTGACGCCGCCTGTTCGTATTCTCCGGTGTCGTACTGGATCTTCGAGAGCAGCGACACCGCCGGGGCGTAGTTGGGATCCAGGGTCAGGGCCGTGTCCAGGTAGGCGCGGGCCGGGGCGGTTTGGCCGGCGTCCAGTTGCCGCGTCGCCATCTGGAACGGCCAGAACGGCTGACCCGGGGCAAGGACCCGTTGCCGGTGGATCTCCTCCGGAGAAAAAGCCGCATCGTCCCGTGGGCCGGAACCCGTGCCGGAACACCCGGCGAATCCCGACAGGGCAACCAGCAGGGCGAGGCCGATCGCCTTGCCCAACTCCCGATTCGATGCATTTGTCAATGCCCTGAACATCTGTCCTAATCCTTTGCTCCGGGGCCCGATCGGATGTTCTCCGGTTAAAATCCGGGCGAATCGGTGGGGATTCGGGCCGCGGATTCCTGTTATCTGCAAGGAGCGGGCCGACAGCCACTCCGTTCGCTTCATTGTTCCGTGCGGACGGCGTCGTCCGCGGTCGGTTCCGCCGGCTGCACGGCGGCCACCAGCGGATACTCCGCTTCGGGCAAGTGCAGGAATCGCCCGGCCACCCGCGGCCACAGTTCTCGCCGGGTCTGCGCCAGCCACGAACCCGGATCCTCCTGTTCGGACCCCGTCTGCCGCAGCAGATCGGTCCAGGCCGCCTCGCCGCGGTCATAGAAAGGCCAGCTCTGCTCGGCGAGGACCTCCTCGTAGGCCAGCAGGTCGTCGCCATGCAACTCGGCGGGTCTTTCGCTGGCCAGCAGGGCGTCGCCGAAGTGTGTGATGGCCTGACCGGTCCTGAATGCCGCGGCGCGGGTGTATTCGGCGATACCGTACCGCGTGCAGGCCGCGTACATCCCCAGCAGTTCCTCCAGGCTCTGCTGCTTGGCCTGGATGGCCGCAGGCAGCGGCTGCGTCAGTTCGACGGCCGTGTAACGGGAGTATTCCCGCTCGGCTTCCAGGAAGGCCACCCGGGCCAGAATCTCCGGCGAGGCCAGCTTCGGATGCGTGGCGGCCAGCTCGAGGTAGGCCCGCAGGACGGGTTCCGTACGTGGCGCCTGGTCGGCGGCCAATCCTGCCAACGCCTGCGCGGCACGCTCCTCGCGGATGGCCATAACGGTCTCGGTCTCCTCCGGGAAGCGTTGCAGGAATGCCGACTTCAGATCCTCCGCCCCGACGGAATCGCCGGCATTCGCCAGCAGGTCACTGGCCTTCAGGAGGGCGGAAGAGGCGTCGGGGTCGGCAGCGAAAGCCGTGCTGAAGCGGTCCAGGGCGGCGGCCGCGGCCAGCGGCTGCCCGCGGGTTTCGTGGGTGGCGGCGATCTGCAGGGCGCTGTCCCGGGCATAGGCGCTGGTCGGGTACCGGGTGAGCAGACGTTGCCAGGCGGCGACGGCTGCGTCCGGATCGGTGGTCGCATAGCCCAGGCCGGCGCGGTACAGGGCCAGATCGGCGTTCTCGCAGGTGGGCCAGCGGTCGGCCACCTGGGCGAAGAGCGGCGCCGCTTCGGCGACACCATGAACGCTGTCCGCGGCGGCGATCTCTTCGGCGTGCCGGTAGTGGCTATGAGGGACGAGCGGTTCCACGACGGTGACCACCGAATCGGTTCGGGAGCTGCGGGCCAGCTCCAGGGTCCACTGGTAGGCGTCGCCGGCGGATGCATACTCCCGCAGTCCATACCAGGCGTCGCCACTCATGCGCAGGGCCGCCAGTGCGTTGGGATCCGTCGGGTGGCGGGTGCCCAGATCGGACAGGACGTCGGCAGCCTCACGGTACCAGCGGTGCGCGTAGGCGACCTGGCCCTGGCGCCACATCAGCGCGGGCAACTGTTCGTCTTCCGGGAAGCGGGCGCGATACTGGTCGGCCGCGGCCAGCAGTTGCCGCGCCAGGCTGTCGGCGCCGGCGACGGCGGGATTGCCGGACCGGGAATCGCGGTACCAGGCATCACTGACGGCGACGACCTGCCAGGCGGCTTCCCGGCTGAAGGCGGCCGTGTCGGAACCGGCTGCCCGGTGATCGGATGCCTCACGGAAGTGGTCCAGAGCCACGTGGTGCAGTCCCAGGCGATGTGCCGCTTCGCCGGCCTGATGATGCATGCGCGGGGCGGCGTCGGCGTCGGGCCAGTGCGCCAAGAACGCATCGTAGTGCTGCAGAGCCCGGCGCCAAGTTGCCAGGTCGCTGTTCCCGCGGGCCTGCTGGTGTTCATGGACCGCCGCGTTCCTGAAGGCTCCCTGGGCGAACGCCTGGGCGCGGGAACGCAGCAGCGAATCCCGATGTGCGGTGAACCAGACCCGTCCCGGCACGAAGTGTTCGGCCAGGGCGAGATGGACGCGACGGGCTTCGGCGGGCTTGTGCCAGCGCCGGTACGATTGCACCTGGCGCTGCGCCACGGCCAGGGCCTCCACCCGGTCGCCGAATCGCTCGAACCACAACTGGTCGCAAGCGAGGGCTTCGCCGTACAGGCTGATTCCCGCGAGTCGGTGGCCCATGGCGAGCAGGACGTCCGCTTCGTAGGCGCGTTGTCCGACGCGCCCAAAATGCGCGTTGAAGGCCGCGGCTCCGCCTGCGCGGATCAAAGCATGGACGAAATGCTCCTCGGCCTCGTCCTGCAGGTCGGTATCGCGCCCGGGATTGCTCCCTTCGGCTTCGCCCTGCGCATAGTGATCGAGCAGCCGACCGAAAGTACCGGCGGCGTCCCCGAATTGGTCCAGCTCGAACCGGGCCCAGCCCAGCTTGTACAGGGCGATGGCCTGCAAGGACGATTCTTCGCCCCGGGCCGCCGCGGCGAAAGCAGGCTGGCAGGACTCGAAATCGCGGGCTTCGAAGTGCTGGTCTCCCAGCCGGAGCCACGCCTCCTGGTTGAAGGGCGAATCCGGATACTGCGCCACGAGCGTTTCCAGGTGGCGGGCGAACTCGGGATCACCGTCGTCACCGAGGATCATTCCCAGCTGGAAGAGCACCGCCGGCAGGTGGGTGAAGCCGGTGTCTTCGACGAGGATTCGCCGGTACAGGGTGACCGCCGGACCGTAATCCACGAACGGAGCCAGGTCCTTGTTCTGCAGGTCGTCGGCCGAGGGCTCTTCGCCCAGAAACTCGGCCATCCTGGTCTGGAAATCGTCCCGCGCCTGCAGCAGTTCCAGGTCGGCCAGGCGGAAGCGGCTCTCGGCGCGAGCCTTGCCGGTAGGGAAACGCTCCAGATAGTCCCGGAGGGCCTGCCGCGCCCGATCACGCGCGTGACGCGTGCGAGAACGACCCGCCTCGTTCTCCGTGGCGGATCCGGCGCCGATCGCCACCCAGTACAGGGCGTTGCCACGTATGTAGTCGAGGCCTTCACGCTCGCGCCGCATCCGTTCGCGACCCCGGGCCGCGACCTGGCCGAGGATCTCGTCCCGGGTTCGAGCCCGCTCGTCGGTCAGCGAATCCACCACGGTCGTTTGCCGAGCCAGGCGGATCCGCGCCCGCGCGATTTCCCGGTCGATCGGGAGCGCCAGAGCCGTGGAATCCATGGCCGCCGTCAACCGTTCACCGCGCCGTTGCTGGGCCGCCAGCGTTCCGCGCAGGGAGGGCCCGTCGGCCGTCAGGCGAGGAACCCAGATTTCGGCGCAGGAGCGATCGACCAGGTCGGGTGTTCGTTCGCCGAACAGCACCAGGAACTCCTGGATCTCGGCGATCAGATCCTGTTCCGAATCCAGCAGCTCGGCCGGCCCGGGAACCTCCGCCGGCCAGTCGCCGGCCAGATCCGTTTCGGGTCCGGCCGCGCGGAAATGGCGCACGGCCTGGATGTAGAGCACCGCCGTCCGCAACTCCCCGGTCAGATTCGCGAGGCGCTGCGCGAACTGGAGCAAGGCCTCGTCACGGGTGCGGTCCAGGTCGGCCAGGGCCTGATCCAGCCGGGACAGCAGGTTGTCCAGGTCGCGCAGTGCGGCGGCGAGTTCCGCCGTGCGGTCGGAGGCTTGCCGGCTGCCGGTCGCCAGGTAGTTCCGTCGCAGATCCCGCTCGGCCGTCAGCTTGGCCAAGGTATATTCCCTGCGGCCGCGTTCGGCTTCGGCCTGCCGCATCCTGAGCGCCAGTTCATGCCAATCCGACCATTGCTCCGGGTCGGGACGGTGGGTTCGTGCGTGAATGAGGTGGGCCGCATCAGGACCGGTCGCTGCCGCGGTGGGCCGGCGGAACCCTGGCCCGACAAACTCGGGATCCTCGGTCAGGTCGGTCGCTGCGCGCGCCAGGTCGTCCAGGGCCGCAGGCCAGGCCAACACCGGCAGGGGGATCTCGCCCGCGCGGGGAATCTCCCGGGTCCATGTGCGCCACGCCCGCGCCGAGCGAACCGGGTCGGCCAGATCGGCCAGCCACGCCGATTCCCGTTCCCAGCTGGTCGCCGCTTGCTCCAGATGCTGCAGGGCGGCCGGCCAGTCCGCTGCCGCGGTGGCCATCTGACCGGCGATCTGCGCCAGGCGACGCCCCCGGGGGCCGTGGATGACCGGCGGCGTGTGACGCGAGAGGATCTCCCATGCCGACGTGGTGTCACCCGCGGCCAGGGCTAGCATGACCCGCGCCTGGGCGGCCTGTAGCGGCGTGCCGTGTGTTCCCGAAATCCGCGACAACGTCGCGTCGGGATCTTCGCCGCGCCGGATCTCGGCCGCGGCCAAGATCAACCCACCTGCGGACACGAGATCCCGGTCCCCGGGGCTGATCGGCTCCCGTGAGGCGAGGCGGCGCCAGGCTTCGGTCGCCTCGTCGCCGCCGCGAATCGCCGCCAGGGCCTCCAGATAGTGATGAACGGAATCGTAATCCCGCTCAGGGTCGTGATCGTCCAGCAGTTCGCTCGCCGCCCGGGGTCGGCCCGACTCCATCAGGTACGCGGCGGTCAGGACCACGGCACCGGGCAGGTCCCAGAATTCGTCGGCTGCGTTCCTGTCGTCCTCATTCGCGGCGCCCGTGACCAGCAGGCCGACATAGGCGAGCCACCGGCGATAGGGGCTCCGACCGGCAGGGCGCGCTGCGGTCGCCACGCGCAGAAAAGCCTCATGGTCGTTCAACTGCAGGTGCGCCGCCGCCAGCAGGAACGCGGCACGGTCGGCACGGGCAAAGGCCGAACCCTCGCGAATATCGATGGTTTCCAGGTGCGCGACCGCGCCGCGCAGATCGTCTTGGAGCCACAGATGAGTGGCCCGGGCCAGATTCAGGGAGTCCCAGGCGGTGGTGGACAGGGGCCCCGCCGGCACGGGAACCACGCGGACGGGTTTGTCCGGCACGACGAGCGGCCGCGTCGAATCGCCGGCCGCGGCCTCTGCGCGACTCGCGCCTCCCAGCTGAGCACAGCCGGCGATCACGACGCCGACCGTTGCCCCGTACAGGGCCCGGACGAACCATCCTCGGCGTGCCGCGCGTTCTCTCACCGTTGCCACACCTTGGCCAGCAGGCCGGTTGTGGGCGCCGCCGGACCCAGATGGCTGAGGTCGAGCTCGACGAAGGTTATGCGGTCCCGGGCAGCGGTGACCGGTATCTCGACCGGCGGTACGCCGACCCAGTCCGCGCCGCTGAAGCTCACGCTGTAGATATGGTCTCGGGGCTCGACGAAACGATGGTAGACCTGGGCCACGCCGCCCTGCCGCAAGGCAGTCTGCTGGGTCGCCGTCAGCGGTACGTTCAAGATCTCGTTGTTTTCGCTCAGGACGATACCCCCGGGCGCCTGGTTTTCCGGCAGACCGCGCACGAGGATGACCAGGGCGGTCTCCTGTTGGCCGAGAAAATCGCTTTCCAGGATCTGCAGGCGGGTCTTCTGCTCGGCTGCCAGGTTCTCCATCAGGGCGAGTTGGCTGTCCAGTTCGGTCAATCGGGCCACGCTGTCCAGGAGTTCCCTCCGGGCGGTGGTGGCGGTTTCCACCGCCACGGTGTCTCGGGCGGCGGCGATGGCCGCTGCCAGCTCCTGCAGCCCCAGCAGGCGTTCATCGAGCAGTTCAGCCTCACCCTCGCGGGTCAGGGTCGTCAACAGGCGCAGACGGTCCAACTGTCCGCGGATGAAGACCCGGTTGTCGCGCAGGAATCGCAGGCTGGAATGCTTGGGAGCAGCCGCCTCTTCGCGTTTGACTTCGGTGCGTACGGCGGGTTCGCCGCCCGCCGGTGCCGCGGCGAGTGCGGATCCGGACAGGACCGGAATTCCCACCAACAACACCAGACCAAGGACCGGCGCCGCTCGCCGGCCGTCATTCACGAAAGCGCCGAAACAGCGGGTCAACCTTTCCATTTGCGCACCACCTTGCCCTCGGCGGCGTCCACGACCACCAGCAAGGTGGGTTCGGTGGCCGAGGTGTAGAGCACCGTCCAGGTGCTGCGGTCGGGTTCCTTTTCGTGGAAGGCACCGCGGATCAGGAACATCGTGCTCAGGCGACCTCCGTGGGCGGCGCAATACTCGCGGCCGGCTTCCCGCTCAGCTACCGCCAGGATCTCGCCGCTATCCAGCCAGCCATCGGGCAAGGGCGGGGCGCTGAAATCGAACTCGAGATCCGCGGCTTCCAGGACCTTGCCGTCCCTGAGCGTGTAGCCGCGGGATTCGTCGGTGGCCGGCGAGTAGAAGAGATAGCCCCAACGCTCGGCGGTCCCGTCATCGCCCACCGGCTCGTCGTTCTCCAGGTAGACCAGCTCGGCATCCGGCGACCAGACGCGAGCAGCGTCCTGCGCGAGATCCAGACCCTGACGGGCGCTGAAGGGCGTGCGGTCGTCCGCGGCTGCAGGACGGGTCAGCAATACGGCCAGTAGGCCGGCGACCAGCAGCGAACCGGATTTCGGCCGGATTCTCGAGAGTCGAAGTTCTTCACTTGTAGGCATGGTCTTTCCTTCAGAACAGGAACGAGGTTCCCACCGAGAATTCGAAGTTTGTGTTGTCCCGCCGGGCCTCGGCCGAGCCCGAGCTCATGGAGTAGCTGCGGAACTCGAAGCTCATCGCGGTTCTTTGCCGGACGAAGAAGTTCAAGCCGGCGCCCAGGTTCAGGCCGCTTTCGGTCGTGCCCTCCATGATGGAACTGCCGATTCCGATGGTGGCGTAAGGCACCATCTGGCGTCCCGGCAGGATCTTCAGGTTCAAGTTGAAGGCGTAGTACAGCATGTGAAAATCCTCTTCCTCGAGGGTCAGGTCGAAGAGGGATTCCACGATCTCGGCCGGCCGTCGGACGCGGGTCCAGCCGATGTTGCCTTCGACCCCGACGTACTCCAGCACGTAGTAGCCGAGGCGTCCGCCGAGGGCCAGGGAGTTGGACTTGCGGTCGAATGCGTAGCCGCCCGCGTAGGCTGACAGGCTGAAACTGCCGATGCGGGAGAAGAGCCGGGGGTTGGGCCGGAATTCGAGATCGGACATGTCATCGAATTCCTCGCACAGCGAGGCGTGGACCCAGCCCGTATTCGTCTGCGACAGGCGTACGTTGTACCAGTCGTCTTTCTTGGCGATGACGACGAACGCGGCTCCTTCGGGATAGATGGAGACCATGGCGAAACTGTTGCCCGGACCGCTGCGAATGATGTTGCTGCCGGAGTTGGTCAAGCGGACGCTCTTCTCGGTCAACACGTGGGGCTGGTCGAGCACGGGAACGGTCCGACCGTCGGCCGGCGTGGACTCGGCCGGAGCCGCCGTCGCCGGCACGACGGTCGCCAGCAACGCGATCCACAGAGTCGCGGCGGTCAGTGTCCTGTTGGCATCGGGCTTCATCTTCTTTCCCTTCATCGGGCCTCGCCTACACGGGGAAGTCAGCCCAGGTCCAGGACCCAGGAGACCTGCAAACGGAGGCTCCAGTTGGCGAATTCCTGCCGTTCGGAGACGATCTCACGGCCCCGTCGGTGGCGAGTATCCAGGTGGAACACGGTGCGTTCGGCCAGCACGGCGGTCGTCAACCGGCGGCCGAATCCACGTTTGATTTCAAGGCCCAACCCGAGGTCGGTCTCGTTGATGGTCTCGTAGTTCACGGTGAGTTCCTGCCCCGGGGTGCCGGTGTCGACGGTCAGCCGATCCGGCGTATAGGAGAGGTTCACGCGCCCGATGAGGCCCGAGCCCCAGAGCTGGAAGCCTGCGAACTCGACCACTCGCAACTGCCCCACCAGATCGACGGCGGTCAGGTTCACCGCGGGGTCCGGTTCGTCCTGGGAAAGGCCGGTGCCCTGGCTGGTGCCCCAGCGCGACAGGCGTAGTCCGAGGGCGAAACGGCCGCGGCCGACGGAAGCCTGCACCGCGTACAGGGCGGTCGGATTCGTATTCCAGCGGTAGTCGGCCAGACCCTGATCCGGACTCACCGCGCCGGCCCCCAGGCCGGTAGCCAGCCACCAGGTGCCCGCTGTTGCGGCCTCACGGGCCCCGCCCCGTCGGCTCTCGGCCCGGGCGCTGCCGGTCACCAGTCCCAACAGGACCAGGCCCACGATCGCAACGCGCATGCGACAATTCGAACTCACGGCGCACCGCCGGTGCCGGGGGCCGCCATATCCAGGGCGAAACCCGTGAACAGAAGTTCGTATTCCTCCACGGGCAGGGGCGTGACCACGAGCGAGTCGCGTCCGTCCTGCAGTTCGATTTCTTCGCCCTCGGCCAGGTAGAGCACCAGGTACAGGCCCCGGTTGGCCACCGAGTCGGGATCGCCGACGAACATCTCCGGCGGTACGAGGGCTGTGAATTCCAGGTTCACCCGCTGCATCAGGTGATCGAAGCCGGTCACCGCCCGGGTGGCGCGCCCGGCGGTGACCGAGTTGTCCAGCACCCGTTCCACCCGCCGGGCGGTTCGCAAGGTGTGGTCGTTCGGATCCAGGGCCATGGCCGCCGGGCCCAGGTTGGGGCTGTACCGGACTTCGGCCACCAGAAAACCGGTGCGGATGGCCCGGTACGTGATCTGTCCGGCAACCTGCACGTCCAGGGGCTGATCGGCGGCGAGATCTTCGCCCGGTATCGGATCGGTGGACAGGAACTCCACCAGGGTCCAGCGCTCGTCGATCTCCGGTTCCTCCAGGCAACCGGTGGCCGTCGACAAGCCCAGCAGCGCCGCCAGCATCAGGCTCGCGCCGACAGGAGCACGGAAGAATCCGCTCAGATATTTCTGCCGATGTTTCACTACGCGCTCCTACTTCAAGAGGACCATCTTGCCGGTGGTCTTCTGCTGGTCAACGACCACGCGGTACAGGTAGACGCCCGCTCCCACGAAGCCGCCGCTGTCGTTGCTGCCGTCCCAGACCACCTCGTGGGAGCCTGGGGTTATGGTGCCGTGATCCAGTTCACGGACCAGGCGGCCACGGGTGTCGTAGACACGCAGGCTGTAGTCGGCGCCGGCTCCCGCCGGCACCGCGAACCGGATCGTCGTCGAGGGGTTGAAGGGGTTGGGAAAATTGCCCAGCGCCACCAGGTACGGCGGCAGGTCCGGATCGCCGTTTCGCGCCAGGTTCACGGTCATTTCCACCTCCGAGACACGATCCTCGTCGTAGGTGGATACCGCTCGCAGCTTGAGCCGGTACTCTCCCGCTTCCCAACCGACCGCATCACCGGTCGCCAGCAGATCCAGGCGGTGTGCGCCGGTCGTGTGACGGCCGGCCCGGTGCACGGCGACCGTCGCGCCGCTGGTCGGATCACTCAGGGTGGCCGTCAGGTCGGCATGATCGGTGAGGAACAGGTCCACGGCCGCCCGGCCGTCGACGGTCTGGACCGGATTCATGATCTCCACTCCCAGCCCCAGCACCCGCAGACCGCTGCTCGAGTTCCATTCCTCGACCAGGACGCCGCGGCCCTCGCCGGCGCGTCGACGGGTGCCGGTCCGGTGGTCGGTGATCGTTACGCTGGGTACATGGAATCCCCGGGGCCGGCTGGCCGTGGCCAGGGTGCCGGCGACAGCTTTCAACTCCTGGGTGAACTTGACGACGCCGCCCTGGGGGCTGGTGGCGTACAAGTTGCCCCAATGGTCGCTGGTCAGGGAAGTCACGACGCCCAGATCGTGCTTCAGTCCGCCGACCCACTGCAGGCTTCCTTCCCGGTCGCGCAGATGCACCAGACGCTCGTTGTGGGCGTCGGCCACGTAGATGTCGGCGGTGTGGGCGCCGTCGACCCGACCGACGGTCAAGGCCAGGGGGCCGGCGAAAGCTCCGGCGTCGCTGCCGAGGTAGCCGATCGTCGCGGTCAAGACGGCCCGGTCGTCGGCCAGGCGGTAGCGCCGAACTTCGTTGTTGCCGGTATTGGCCACGTAGAGAGCGTCGTCACCGTCGTGGAGCGGCGTTCCCCCGTCGGCGAAAGCCACGTCGTGGGGTTGATGCAGGCCTTCGATGGCGAACATGGGCACCAGGGTCATGTGCTCGAATTCCGTCACCGTCTGGAAGACGAGAACCCGGTCGTTGTCGGTATCGGACAAGTAGATGCGGCCCTGGCCGTCGGTGGCCAGGCCGCGCGGATTGTCCAGCGGACCGAAACTGCTGCCGTGGCCGTCGAAGGCTTGCAGGTTGCGGTCCAGTTCGCCGTAGACCAGGCGATTCCAGCCGGGATCGCTGACGACCTGGAAGTACCGCGCCTCCAGGTACGGAAAGTGGTCGTAGATGTCGACGTTGCCGACGACCACCGTGGCGTAGGGAGCAGCGAACAGGTCGCGGTTCACCATCTGGTTGGCCACCTGCCGGGTCAGGGCGTCGATCTGGTTGTCCGGCAGGTACGGCATGGGATTGAACGTGCCCGCCGTGGCGACGCCGGCCATCATCAGGGTGATCATCAAAGTTGTCCGGTTCATGTCCGGCTCCTTTGCCAAGGCGAGTCAGAACGAGACACTCAGGCTGGTCTCGAGAATGTTCGCTGTGAAGTTGTTGCTGTTGAAGTAGCGCTCATAAGTGAAATTGAGTTCGGTATGTTCGAGGAAACCGATCCCCGCGAACAGCCCCTCCGGATGCCAGGTGATATGCCCGCCGAACAGGTGGGCCCCGTATTTCCCCAGCCGGTAGTCGCCGGTCTGGTAGCCGTCCACGCCGGCGATCGTCCGATAATCGTCGCGGTAGAACCATGCCGGTACCTGGGTGTAGTAGCGGTAGCGGTAGCGAAAGGTCACCTGCCGCGAGACCCGCTGGTTCAGCTTCACCCCGTAGGTCTGTGACGAGATGTTCCAGTTGTCTTCGTAGTAGCGGAAGTCGAGCTTCAGGCTCGACTCGTTGCCCAGGTACTTGCTGACCTTGAGGAAGGCGTCGCGCCGGGAGCGCCGGTCCGGATGGTGCTCGGGTTCGGTCCCGCCGTCGACATAGACGCTGCGGTAGGGGTCGTGCTGCTGCCCGCGCACGTCGTTGTATTCCAGGCCCAAGCGCAGTACGGAGGTGGGGGTCATGACCTGGGTCACCACCAGATTCCAGTGCAAGGTGTTGCGGTAGGCCGAACCGATACTGCCGTCCGACTCCAGCGGCTTGATGTCGTCCCAGCTGTAGCTGGCACCGCCGGAAAGATTGAAGTTCTCGTCGAGAAAGGCCCGGTTGTAGCCGGCGCCCACCATCTGGGCGACGTAGTCGTTCTCGCTGGAAACGTAATAACTCGCATTGGCGCCCTTGTAGGCCACCGACCCCTGCAGGGAGTTGCGGATCTTGACGAAGTCCTCGAAGGCGTCCTGGTTGTCGATGATGGGGCGACTGGCGGAGGTGATCCCGTCGATTGCTTCGGGAGTTCCCGGCGCGGCGTCGATGGCCGGAATCACCACCTTGTCGTGCACCCATTGGAAGCCGGCGGTCAGGTCGCCGGCGGTCTGCAGCCCGTAGTCGATGTAGTGGGTGTAGACGTTGACGCCGTCCACGTCCGAGAACATGTTCAGGGCGTAGGTCGCGGTGTTGTCCGGCGCCGCGGCATGCGCGGACGGCGGCCCGGCCATCAGGACAGGCAGGGCCACGACGATACTCAAGCATGTCGTCACGCGACTCATTTGCAGGCACACCCTCCACCGGCGCCGCCGACGCCGCCGGTCGAGCCCTCGCGGGCCTCGAGCCACTTCAGTTCATGCATGGCGACCTGGTCCTCGTGCGGGTTGGTCATCAGCTCGTCGGCGAGGTGTTCCTTCTGGTAGGGTTTGACGGTCGAGCAGCCGCATAAGGCCGCACCGACGATCGACAGAAACACGGCCAACAGGGTGTTCCCGACCCTCCGCTCCAGGTAGTGCTTCATGACTCCGGTCCCCCTTCGTCTTCGCGGAGCAGGGCCCGCACCGTGCGGTGCATCCTCTCCAGATCCTCTTCGGAGCTTCCTTCGATCCGCAGAACCGCCTGTCCGGCGCGGTTGACGACGAATGACGTCGGCACCGCCGGCAGATCGAGCTCGGCCGCCAGGCCCCGCGGTCCGTCCATCCAGACGGTCAGGCCCAGGTCCGCGCTTTCGACGAACCTCCGGGCGTTGTCGACCTTGGAATCGATGGAGACTGCGACCACCCGAAAGCCCTCTTCCCGCCAGGCGGAGTTCCAGGTATCCAGGACCGGCAACTCCCGCAGGCAGGGGCCACACCAGCTGGCCCAGAAATTGACGACCACGACCTCGCCCCGGTACTGGTCCAGACTGACGGCCTGGCCCGCCAGGTCTTCCGTGCGATGGTTCTGCAGCATTCGACCCGCGGCGCTCAGATCGTCGGCCGCGGCCGGAGTCGCGACGATCAGCAGACCGGCGACAAGCAGTTTCGAAACCAGGTTCTTGCGGTTCATGTTTCTCTTCTTCCTCGTTCCGGCCTGCTACCGGTACTGGGCGCCCAGCACGACCCACAGGGTGAACAGTTCCCGTTCTTCGGCCGTCAGCGGGCCGGACGCCGGGTGGGGACCCTGTGCCGCCGCTTCGCCGACGCCATGGATGTAGTCGATCAGGGGCGAGCGGCGGGGGAAGACGGGCACCACCGCCTGACGGGCCGACGTCTCCGATTCGCCCGAGAGGTTGATGTAGGCCCGCGGGAACACCAGATTCTGCTGTCCCGTGGTATCGGGTACGGCCGTCAGATCGAGCAGGCCCGGCGGCGGAATCGTGTCGATCACCGTAACCAGCGTGTCGTCCGGCGGCAGCAGCGTGTCGCGTTGGACGTAGGTCGGGTAATGGCAGCTCACGCACTTGGCCGCGATGATCGGCGCGATCTGGTCACGGTAGTTGATGTAGATGTAGTCCTCGGGCCGTGTATTGACGTCGCTGGCGGGCATGTCGCGGGCAATGGGGTTCGGATTGGTGATGTGCTCGTCCGACAGGCCGCGGTCCTTGTGGCAGCCGGTGCACTCGTTCACCTCTTCACCCGGCTTGACGTAGATCCAGGTGCGCTTGGTCACGATCGAGCGGCGCAGTTCGTCGAGTGTGGCGAAGCTGATCGGAGTATTCGCCGGCACCTTCATCCGGAATGATCCGTCGGGGTACACCGGCGCATAACCCAACAAGGCGCGTTTTTCGAAAGTGTTGGCGGAAAAGTCGTTGGGCTCACCGCGTTGGGTCGGAATGCCGGCGATGACGGCGATTTCGGTGATGGCGTCCACGCCCTTGACCGGCACTTCCTGGCCGTCGGTCGTGCTGCGGTTGAAGACGTCGCTGGCGGTGAAGATGCCGAAATCGACCGTGTCGTCGCCCAGGGGAGCGATCACCGGCGGCGGCTCGTGGGGTGCCAGGAGCTGGGCGTCGTATTCGTTCCGGGCCGGGTCGTTGTAGAGAAAGGTCAGGTTGTCGATGGAGACGGTCGCGGGGTCCTCGTCGGTACCGGCGCCGGTCTGGCTGATGGTGAAGGTATAGAGCCCATAGTCCACGTCCTGCTCCTCGGCTGCCGGCAGGGTGTACGAGGCGACGTACTTGTTGCCACCGAGGGGGAAGGGGTATTTGAACACGCCGCGGGGCCAGGGGGCGCCGTCGTTGTTCACCTGGGGCGTCAGCACGTCCCAGTGGCGCGAATTCTGGATCAGCACCGGATCGGCGGGGCCCATCTCCAGCTTGAGCACCGCGAGCGGGCCGGCGTCCTCGTTCACCCGGGTCGACTCGATGGCGATGATGCGGCCGTCGGGCATGGGTTGCGGATGGAAGAAATTGCGATTGTGGGGGCCGTACTTGTGGAAGGCCTTGGAGCCGTCCGGATTGCAGAAGAACAGCGGGAACCGGTTGAAGGTGCCGAAGTGTTCCCAGCGGGTGTAGATCACCGAACCGTCGGCGGCGACGGCCGGGTCGAAATCGTCGCTCATGTTGAAGCTGCGCCGGGTGATGTTCGCCCCGTCGTAATCGCAGGTGTACAGGACCTCGGCCGGTGCGCGGTTGTACTCGTCCATGCCGCCGTGGCGGGAACTCGTGAACATGATCCGGCCGTTGGGCAGATACAGGGGGTCGAAGTCGTCACCGCCGCCCGCGGTGACCTGCCTCAGCCCCGAACCGTCGGCGTTGATCTCGTAGATGTTGTGGTTGCCGGCACCCTGGGGTCTGAGCGAGAACAGGATCTTCTCGCCGTCGAACGAGACGCAGGGATCGCTGACCGCAGCGCCCACGAAGTCGGTGATCGGCGTGACCACGCCGTCGGGCGAGATGGGCGACAACTTGTACAGGTTGCCGTTGGCCCGGCTGCGGTTGAGGGTCTCCTCCCCGTCGGTCTTGACGAAGACGATCGCCTCGGTGGTGTCTTCCTGGTTGATGATGTCCTTGGGCGCGCTGTCGCGACACCCGACGGCGCCGAGCAGACAACCGAACAACAGTCCGATCACTGGACGGAACCCATATTTACTCGTCAGGACCCTGTTCATGTTCACTCCCTGTGAATCCCGCACTGCCGGCAACAGCCGACCCGTAACGAAGCGAGGATCATCCCCCGAGACTGCGATAGAAAACCATGCCGATGGTGTATTCGAGGTAGGTGTAGGCAACGGTGTCTTCCTGGCCGCGGTACTGGCCGAGAATGACGGCGTTGCGCATTTCGCCCCGCAGGGCGACATCGTTGCGGAGGTAGACTTCGAGTCCGCCGCCGAAGGCGAGGATGTTCTTGGTCACCGGGTCGGCCTTGATGGCCTTGCCCGGATAGACGGTCATCATGCCGTAGCCGGCGCTGGCATAGGGCTGGAAGCGCCCGGGTAGTGGGTACCGGATCTGTAGGTTGAACGTGTGCAGAAGGGCGTGCAGCGAAGAGGCCGGATTGTGGCCCAGGGAGACCTCGTAGCCCAACCAGTGGTCCGGATTGAAGGCCAGGCGCACGGCGAACAGGTCGTCTTCGCCCAGCCTGCCGACCGCGGGACTGAAAGCCAGGCGGCGCTTGAACTGCCGGCGTCCCGTGGCGACCCTGGCGGCCCCTTCCTTCATTTCCGGCACCAGATAGTAACGACCGGCGGGTTCCGTGACGGGAGCGTCCGGGTCCGCGGCCAGGGAGGCGTACGCCGGGCCCAGGATCACCAGCGCGGACAGGACCATTGCCGTGCGCAATTCCCGTTTCATCGCCACTCTCCGGCCTGGATCCAGGCCAGGATGGCCTGATAATCGGGATCCGCAGTGGTCATGAAGCCGTAGACGTCCGACGGCGCCGTGTGCGCCGCTCCACCGCCGGCCGGAGCCAGGGGCTTGGTCAAGATGCTGCTGCCGGCCGGATTCCGGGGATTGATCTGCCGCTCCACCTGTTCGAAATCGAAAGCGATGTCCTTGTCGTCGAACGGCGAGAGTTCGAACGAGCCGCGCAGGCCGCCGCCGTGGCAAGACAGGTTGTCGCACCCCTTGGTGGTGAAGACGGGGGCGACGTTGGCGGCGAACGAGGCCTCGTCCAGCACGAACTCCTGCCCTCCCCCTGATGGCTCCGGAGCGCCGGGATCGGCGGATTCGCACCCGCAAAGAGCCGCGAAGCACACCGTCAAGAGTGTCGCCGTGGCCCGAATCATTGTTTTCGACCTGCATTTCGCCATAAAATCACCCCTGAAAAGCTCCTCTTTTGAGGTATCTCCTATCGGCTCGGTAGGATTATGCTGAACCAATAATTCTCCGTAGACCCAACTGCGACGTGCGATGGCTTTTTGCCCGATTAATCGGCTCTCGAGTGGAAGAATACACGAGAGAATTGGTCCGGGTCGTGCCCCTGGGGCCTCGTGACTCCTCGTGCTTGACCGCTGTCGGTAGGCACGTGGTCTTGACACCGGCCACCGCAAGGGCCGGTCCGGTCTCGCGGCCGGGGCCTGGTTCAGGGCTGGGGAAGGTGAGCTGAAATCAGAAGAACCGGACCTGGATGGATTCGTCGAGACCTTCCCTGAGCACGAATTCCCCGCGCAGGATTTCCTCGACCCATATGACTTGCGATCGATCGGTGACCCGCGAGCGCTTATTGACCCGCTCGATCAGGATCACCTTCAATTCCGCATGCTCGGCGGCGACCGTCCGGGCCTCCTGTTCACCCAGGACGATGAAGGCGGTGGCCCAGGCGTCGGCCGTGGCCGCGTCGGCTGCGATCACGGTGACGGAAGCCATCCCGTCGGCCGGCCAGCCGGTGCGCGGATCCAGAATATGGCCGTAGCGGCGACTGTGCGGATCCTCGGGATCCACGACGTACTGCAGGTAGTTGCCGGAGGTGGCCACGGCTTCGTCGTGCAGGCGGAGGCGCGCCAGGTAGTCGAACCGGCCGGCCGGGTCCTGGATGCCCAGGGTCCAGCCGGTCCTGTCCGGTGGCGCCCCCATGGCGATCATGTTGCCCGACAGGTCGATCAGGGCGTCGGCGACGCCGGCTCCGCGCAGGTTCTCGGCGACGCGGTCCACGCCGTATCCCTTGGCGATCCCGCCCAGATCGATGCGGGTGTCCGGATGTCGAAAACGCAGGGTTCCGGCACGCCCGTCGTGGGCGAGCTGCCGCCAGCCGGTCGGAACCAGGGCCGCGGTGATGTCTTGCTGGGCGGGCACTGCCGGTCGACCCGCCAGGAATCCCCACAGACGGACCAACGGTTCGACCGTGACGTCGAAGGCGCCGGCACTGGCTTCGCCCACTTGTCCGGCGAGCGTGAGCACCCGGTTGAATTCTTGATCCAGGACCACTTCCTGCGTACCGGCCAGCCGGTTGACGCGGGCGGTTTCACTCGTCTCGGTCCAGTTGGTCATCAGGGAATCCGTGTGGTGAAGGCTGAGCAGCGCCTCGTAGGCCAGGTCGGCAACGGCGGCCGAATCGGCGGTCACCAGGGTCAACGACGCGACCGTGCCCATGGTCCGGGTCTTGAAAACCACTGCGTGCTCAATCTCGCCCGCGGCGATCGGTTCGGCGCCGGAACCGGCGAGCAGGAGGGCCAGCAGAATGGCGGAGAGTTTCACGACAAGCCTCCTTGGCCGGCGACGAGAGACCCGACAGGCAGGTATAGATGAACGGACGCTCGGGCGTCAAGCCTGTCCGCGCCGCCGGCGAGCCCGGATGCCGCACTCGAGCCACAGATCGGGATCCCGCAGGGCGCGCCAATCATGTATACTCAGGACAGGTCCGGGCATCTCCGCTCATGCGGTCGGAAAGGACCTAATATGAAGACTCTGTGCACGTCCCTGCTCCTGGCCCTGCTCGTTGCACCCGCGGCGCTCGCCGACACCCCCGGTATCGGCGGCGGTCCCCACGAATCCTCCCTTGTCTATCTGGGTGGACCCGACGTGGCGATCCCGGCCACCTGGGCGAGCCTGTACGCTCTGCCCGACGGTTCGGGTCCCGGCCTCGACCAGGCTTTTATGCTCCACGGCTACGGGTCGTTGGTCGATGCGACCGTCTATGTGACGGTCATCCATCCCTACAGCGGCGTCCTGATCGGCTATCCAGCCGAGGACATGTGGCTCGAAGGCGCCGCTGGCGGTCTCGTTCCTTGCAGCGGCCACATCATCGCCGACTCCCCATCCGACGCCGAGGGTCGCACCTCGTTCTCGCATGCCCCGGCGGTCGGTGGATGGACCGAGGAAGGGCTGCTACTCATGTTCAACGGGGATGCCTGGATCGGTCCCGTCCTGCCCATCCGTATCAACAGCCCCGACATCAACGCCGACGGTCTGGTGAACCTTTCGGACTCGGGATTCTTCGCCACGGATCTCTTCATCGGCCCCTACGATTACCGGTCGGATTTCAACGGGGACGGATCCATCAACCTGTCGGACGCGGGGATCATCATGGGGGCGACCGGCCGGAATTGCCGCTGACCACGAGCTGGAGGGCGCCGCAGGGTCCCCGGGAACCCTGGGGCCGACGAATCCGCAAGCATAAGAATAGAGTCATAAGACCGCCCCTGGGGGGCGGCCACTTCGATTTGGGATCGCGGCTTGACTCAGGGGACGCCAGGTATTATTTGTATGTGCAAGCAACAAACTCCAGCGAGGGACCCATGGGCAACACCCGCCACCTCATGCACAGCTGCCTCTTCTTCACGGCCAACGCCCTGTCGCGGAGGATCACGCACCTGGCCGACGAAGCCTTCCGGCCCACGGGTCTATCGCCGAGCCTGGCCTTCCTGCTCATGGCCGTGGTCGACCGGCCGGGCAATTGCCTGAAGGACCTGGGACAGGACCTGCAGCTGGCCCCGTCGACCATCACCCGCTTCGCCGATGCCTTGGCCGCCAGAAGCCTGGTCGTGCGGCGGCAGGAGGGCAAGGTCGTGTCTCTGGCGGCCACGGACGCCGGGCAGGCTCTCATGCCGGCGGTCCAGGCGGCCTGGAAGGATCTTTACGATCGCTACAGCGCGGCTCTGGGTCGGGAGGCGGGCGACGACCTGACGCGCCGCGTCGACCAGGCGAACCAGCAGCTGGAGGAGTGAGCCTTTTTTTTTGCGCAAATGATTGTGTGTACAAACAACAAGGAGATAGCCATGAACCACCCCAGGATTCTCGTCAACGTCTTCCACCCCGACCTGGAGAATTCCCGCGGCAGCATCCGCCTCCTGCAGGCGCTGGAAGGATCGGAGAACGTCACCGTCCGCCAACTGTACGACATCTATCCCGATTTCGCGGTGGATGTGAAGACTGAACAGCAGCTGCTGCGCGACCACGACGTCATCGTTTTCCAGCACCCGTTCTACTGGTACAGCAGCCCGTCCCTCATGAAGGAGTGGATCGACCGCGTCCTGGAGCAGGGTTTCGCCTTCCCGCCCGGCGTGGGCGACGAGATGAACGGCAAGACCTGGCTGTCGGTCCTGACCACCGGCGGAGCGCAGGACGCCTACCGCTCGGGCGGCTTCAACGCCTACACCATGAGCGAGTTGTTGCGTCCGTTCCAGCGCACGGCCGAGCTGGCGGGCATGGCCTGGCTGCCGCCAATCGTGGTTCACGGCGTGCTGCCCGAGGGCATCGCCGGCCACAAGAACATCACCGACGAAGAGCTGGCTGCCAGGGCGGTCGAGTACCGGGAGCTGCTGGACGGGCTGCAGGCCTGAGTCGTTCCGTATCCGACGAGGGCCCGGCCACAACGGCCGGGCCCTTCCCATTCCGGCTGACACCGCCCCCCCGATCCCGTATCATCATCACCCCTGACCGACACATCCCCGGATCCGCCCGAAAGGACCCCGCGACGTGACCAACGACACGCCCTCGGCCGATATGGCCGGCCGCGCCCGGATGCTCGGCTTCACCCGTGACTACTGGATGCTCAACTCCATCGAGATGTTCGAGCGCCTGGCCTACTACCTGGTCCGCAGCGTGGTGGCCATCTACATCATGCAGGCGGACGAGACCCACGGGCTGCACTTCACAGCCGCCCAGAAGGGCACCATCTACAGCCTGTGGTTCGTCTTCCAGTCGCTGTTGCCGACCTTCACCGGGGGGTTCGCCGACCGCTACGGCTACAAGAAGATGCTGACGTTGGCCATCACCCTGAACGTGGCCGGCTACATCATGATGGGCACGCTCACCAGTTACGCTGGCTTCAGCGCCGCCATCATCGTCCTGGCCACCGGGTCGGCCTTCTTCAAGCCCAGTCTCCAGGGCTCGCTGGCCCACAACGTGTCGGACAAGAACTCGTCCCTGGGCTGGGGCATCTTCTACTGGGTCGTCAACATTGGCGCCTTCATCGGTCCCTTGCTGGCCAACTGGCTGCGCTTCGACTTCGGATGGCAGGCCGTGTTCTTCACCTCGGCGGGCTTCATGGCCCTGAACTATTTCATGCTGTTCACCTTCAGGGACTTCGAATCCGGCGCCGACAAGACCGACGGCCCGGTGAAGGTCTTCCTGCGTACGATCAAGAACCTGTCGGACCTGCGCCTGGTGGCCTGGCTGCTCATCATGAGCTGCTTCTGGCTCATGATGTACACCCTGTGGGATCTGCAGCCCAACTTCCTGACCGACTGGAACGACTCGGGAGACGTGGCCGCCTTCATCCGGTCCATCCCCTTCGCGCCGGCCGGCTGGGTCATCGAGACCGAGCGCGGCATCATGGTGCCCCAGGAACTTCTCATGAACCTGAACGCGGCCATGATCGTGATCTTCATGGTGCCCGTCAGCTGGTTCGTGCGGAAACTGAAGACGCTGGAGTCCATGATCATCGGCATGGGCATGGCCACCGTGGGCGTGCTCGTGGCCGGGTTCACCAATGTGGGCTTCGTCTTCCTGGCGGGCGTGGTGGGCTTCTCCCTGGGCGAGATGCTCACCGGTCCCAAGAAAAACGAGTACCTGGGCCTCATCTCGCCGCCGGGCAAGAAGGGGCAGTACCTGGGCTACGTGAACATCCCCGTGGGCATCGGCGGGTTAGTGGGCTCGAAGCTGCAAGGCTTCGTCTACGGTAACTGGGGCGAGAAGGCGGTGCTGGCCCAGAAGTACCTGGCCACGGAGGTCCCCGGAGCCGGCGGCTGGGACGGCGAACTCGCCAGTCTCGACGCCGCCAGCGGCGTGGTCCGTCCCGACGCTTTCGCCCGCCTCATGGAAGTCACGAACCTGGACGCCATGGCGGCCACGGATCTGCTGTGGAACCACTACTCGCCCCAATACGCCGTGTGGATCCCCTTCGCCTGCATCGGGGTGGCGGCGATCATCGCGCTGGTGGCGTTCGCGCGGGCGGCGCGCAATTGGGGGAACATGAATGCGTAGAGGTCAGGACGGAAGATGAGTGAGCCCCAGAGCAACGACCCACTGCACGGCGTCACCTTGAAGCAGGTCCTGGAGAGCCTGGTCGACACCTACGGCTGGGACGAACTCGGGGCGCGAATCAACATCCGGTGCTTCACCAGCGACCCGTCGGTGCCGTCCAGCCTGAAGTTCCTGCGCAAGACTCCCTGGGCCCGGCAGAAGGTCGAGAGGTTGTACGTCGGCATGGTGAGGCGCCGGACATGAGCACCACGAAGCTCGATTACCGCAAGCGCATCAGCGCCGCCATGAACTTCATCAGCGCGAACCTTGACCGGGACCTCTCCCTGGACGAGATCGCCGCCGAGGCCGCCTTCTCCAAGTTCCACTTCCACCGGATCTTTCGCATCGTGGTGGGGGAAACGGTGGCGGCGTACACCAAACGGCTTCGACTGGAGTTTGCCGCCAACCGGCTGCTGGCCGACGACCGGGACGACATCACCACCATCGCCCACGAGTGCGGCTTCTCCTCGTCCCAGAACTTCGCCCGGGCCTTCAAGCAGCGGTTCGACATCACACCCACCGAGTTCCGCGAGAGCAAGCAGGGACACAAGGTCAGCAAGGACAGAAACGCGGCCTCCCTCGCCGCGCGGTATCGTGCCGGTGATCTCACGACCACCATCCTCGATCCCGCAAGGAGAGACGCCATGAACGCGACCGTCAAAGAGATGCCCGAGCACCACGTGGCCTACGTGCGCCGCCTCGGTCCCTACGGCAAGGAGACCTGCGGGGCCGCCTTTGGGGCCCTGATGCAGTGGGCCGGACCGCGAGGGTTCGCAGCCACGGGCACCATGCTCGGCGTGTACTGGGACAACCCGGAGATCACCCCGCCCGAGAAGTGCCGGGTGGACGCCTGCATCACCGTCCCCGAGGGCACCCAACCCGAAGGCGAGGTGGCGCTGCAGACCATCGCCGGCGGTCCCTACGCAGTCTGCGGCTTCGAGATCGTCGGCGACAGCTTCCAGCAGGCCTGGGAAGACGCTTTCGGCTGGCTCATCGAGAACGGTCAGGCCTGCGCCGACAGCCCGTGCTACGAGCTGTACCACAACGACGGGTCGCGGGATCCGGACGGGCGGTGGGAGTTGGATATCTGCATTCCGTTGAAACGGTGATCCGGCCGCGGTAGGATTGGACGGGCCGGCCGCGCTGGGGCCGGCCCGAGCCGAAAGGATGCCATGTCCGCCACCACCCTCATCCATCTCGGTGGCTGCTACCATCTGCTGCTGATCGTCTTCCATCTGCTCTTTTGGCGCATCTTCGATTGGCGGCACGACCTGCAGTCGCTCAGCTTTCTCAACCGCGCCATCATGCAGGTGTTGAACATCATGCTCACCGCAGCATTCGGCGTCTTCGCCTGGATCTCGTTCCGACATGCAGACGCTCTTCTTGGTACGGATCTCGGTCGGGACCTCCTGCTGTTCATGTCCGTCTTCTGGCTGCTGCGGGCCGGCCTGCAGGCCGTTTTCTTCGGCGCGCGCCATCTGGTGTCGTGGGCCTTCCTGGCTTTCTTCGTCCTGGGCTCCGTGCTCTACGGCATCCCCGCGTTCACAGCGGGTTGACGGGAGGTCGTACTCGTGCCCTTCAGCGCCTTCGCCGACAAGGCCCACGAACCCCGCCCCGCCGAACTCGCCGCGGTTCTCGGCCGGTCCGCGGCTCGCTGGTCCGAACTCGTGGCCCACCTGGAAGCGGACTTCGCGCCCGTCACCCGGGAATGGGTCTTTTCCGGCGCCAAGTGGGGCTGGTCCCTGCGCCTGAAGCGGAAGAAGCGGGCCATCGTCTACCTGACGCCGGGTGAGAAGTTCTTCCGGGCCGGCTTCGCCCTGGGCGAGAAGGCCGTGGCCGCCGTGCGGAACATGGGCCTGCCGGCGGAGACGCTGGAGCTCATCGACGAGGCCGACCGCTACGCCGAGGGTCGCGCCGTGCGCCTGGAGGTCCGGACCAAGGCCGACCTGGAGCCCGTCCGGATCATCGCGGCGGCGAAGCTGGCCAACTGATCCCAGGCGCTCGATCGGGGGATGCACATGCCCTACTACGCCGACAACCTCTCCGGCGAGAACCTCCGCCGCTGCTACGAAGTGGCGCCGTCCAGGGTACGCCGCTACCTGGACGCGGAGATCGCCCACGTCCGGGATCGTCTCCGGCCGGCCGACACGCTTCTGGAGCTCGGTTGCGGCTATGGTCGCATCGTCTTCCAGCTCGCCCCGCACGCCGCCCGTTGCGTCGGCATCGACACGGCGCCGACCAACCTCGAACTGGCGGCCCGGCTCGGGGCGTCCCACGCCAACTGCGAATTCCTGCTCATGGACGCCGCGAATCTCGCCCTGGCCGACGACGCCTTCGACGCCGTCGTCTGCCTCCAGAACGGCATCCGTGCCTTCGGTTGTGATCAAGAAAAGCTCGTGCGGGAGGCCGTGCGAGTGTGCCGTCCCGGCGGCCAGGTCCTCTTCTCCAGCTACGCCGAGGAATTCTGGCCCCATCGCCTGGCCTGGTTCGAAACACAGGCCGCCCACGGCCTCATGGGGGCCATCGACCACAAGGCGACCGGCGACGGAGTTATCGTTTGCGAAGACGGCTTCCGGGCCGGATTCATGCGCCCGGCCGACTTCACCGACCTGTGGCGTCGCCTCGGTATTCCGGCAGACATCACCCAGGTGGACGGATCGGCCACATTCTGCGCCTGCAGGATCCCCGGGGACCCAAAGTTGGACAAAACCACTCGCATTTGATACAGTCGCCGACGCGGTCATCCTTCCATCCGCGATCGGAGACGCCATGCCCCGCTACCGCCACCATCTGCCCCAGCTCAACGGAGACCTCTTCCTGACCGACGGGGGACTCGAGACCACCATGATCTTCGAGCACGGCGTGGACCTGCCCGAGTTCGCAGCGGTGGTCATGCTGGAGACCACCGAGGGGCGGGCTCTGCTGCGCGACTACTTCCAGACCTACGCCGGGGTCGCGGCAGTCGAGGGGGCGGGATTCATTCTCGAGAGCGTGACCTGGCGGGCCAGCGCTGCGTGGGGAACCAAACTGGGCTACGACGCAGCCAGGCTGGACGGCTTGAACCGGGACGCCGTCGCCCTGGTGACGGAAGTCCGGCGGGAGATCGAGAACGACCTGCCTCACGTGGTCATCAGCGGTTGCATGGGTCCCCGGGGGGATGGCTACGAGGCGGATGGGTCCATGGATGCCCGGGAAGCCGAGGCCTACCACCGGTTCCAGATCGATTCCTTCGCTGCCACCGAAGCGGACATGGTCACCGCCTTCACCATGACCTCCAGCGCCGAGGCCACGGGTCTGGCCCGCGCCGCCCGGGCCGCCGGTCTGCCGGTGGTCATCGGTTTCACCGTGGAGACGGACGGCCGTCTGCCCTCGGGCGAGTCCCTGAATCGAGCCATCGAGACCGTGGACGACGCCACCGACCGCGCGCCGGCCTACTACATGATCAACTGCGCCCACCCCACCCATTTCGCGGCCGTGCTGGACCGGGGTCCCTGGATTCGCCGTATCCGCGCCGTGCGGGCCAACGCCTCGGTCAAGAGCCACGCCGAACTGGACGAGTCCACGGAACTGGACGCGGGGGACAGCCGCCTGCTGGGCCGCGAATGCGCCGCCCTGCGCAAGTTCCTGCCCAACCTCAACGTCTTCGGCGGGTGCTGCGGCACCGACCACGGGCATGTGGCGGAGATGGCGCGGGCGGCGACGGGCTGAGCGGTCAGGCGAGGCCGGGGGACTGTTTGGCCGCCGGTGCCGGTTGTCATGCGGGTTCGGCGCAACTAGTATCGGCAACGATGGGATGCCGGAGGCGAATGCCAGCCGATCCGGCGGCAGGAACGCCGATCCTCCGACTCCGAAAGGCGGGTCCGCCCATGTTGCGCGCGGTTACACTCGTTCTCGTTTTCATTCTCCTGAGCGCCACCGCCCATGCCGACGACGATCCCTGGACCCCCTTCCACCCCCTGGCGGGCAAGTGGCGGGGCCAGGGCGAGGGCTTCGGCAGCACCTCCCAGGTCAAGCACACCTGGGAATGGGTCACCAAAGGCGCCTTTCTGGCCCTCCACACCGACTCCCAGGGCGAGGGCGAAGTCCACGAGGACATGGGCTTCCTCAGCCTCGACCGCGACCACGACCGCTGGATGTTCCGCCAATTCCTGAGCGAGGGCTTCGTGAACACCTTCGAGGTGGTCCCCGGCCAGGACAACGGCTTGCCGGTCTTCGACTTCAACTTCGTGGCGGCAGAGAGTGCAGGCAGCATGAAGGTCCGTATGCGCCTGGTATTCACGTCCGCCGACGCCTACACCATGACCCTGGACCTGGCCGGCAAGAGCGGCGAGTACGGCACTTGCCAGACCATGACCATGACCAGATTCGAAGGGGAGGACCGATGATTCGTCGCAAAACCGGATGGTTGTTCATGTTGGGGGCTGCCTTCATGGCTGGTTGTGGCTCCGGAGACACGGACGAGCCCGCTTCGAGCCTGAGCAGGGCCCAGCGGGACAGCATCCTGGCCGATTCGCCTCTGCCCGGCGCGGCGGCGGTCCAGGGGGCCCTCGATGTGGCGGACACGGCCTCGACCCGGACCCAGAGGATCGAAAACCTCAACAAACAGGACTAAATATTGTAGGTTTTGTAATTCATCACAGAATTGTGATTTACATAGACTTGTTGATTTTATGCTACCCGAGCAGGTCCCCATCTGGTAAGGTGTTTTCCATGAGGGGGGACTTCGGAGGCTGAACCTAGAAATAACATCAATAGCTGCTGCACCCCTGTCTCGAAATCCCGATCGCAACACACACATCCCAACTTGACGGGGGGCTCGCCATGACCCGTGTCCGCTTGCATCCGTGGCTGATTGCCACGTGCATGCTTGCCGTCCTGCTAGCGGCAAACGTGTCCATTGCACAAACCAGCACAGGTCGGTACGCAACCGACGAATTCATCATCAAATTCAAACCCCACGCGACAGCATCGGCGAAGAACTTCGTTCTGACCGACATCGGCGCCATCAACATGAAGGAGCTTTCCCGCATCCAGGCTCAGCACGGGCAGATGCAGGAGATTTCCATCGAGGACGCCATCGCCCGGTGGCAGAACCACCCCGACGTGGAATATATCGAGCCCAACTGGGAACTCACCATGGACGAGGTCCCCAACGACCCGCTCTTCGGTGATCTCTGGGGTATGCAGAACACGGGTCAGACCGGCGGCATGGCCGGCGCGGATATCAGCGCTACCACCGCCTGGGACGTGTACACCGGCTCCGAGAGCGTCGTCATCGGCGTGATCGACACGGGTGTGGACTACAACCACCCCGACCTGGCCGCCAACATGTGGACCAACCCCGGTGAGATCGCCGGCAACGGCATCGACGACGACGCCAACGGCTTCATCGACGACGTCCACGGTTGGGACTTCATCAACGGCGACGCCGACCCCATGGACGACAATGGCCATGGCACCCACTGTGCCGGGTCCATCGGCGCCGTGGGCAACAACGGCATCGGCGTGGCAGGTGTGAACTGGAACGTCAAGATCATGGCGCTCAAGTTCCTCAGCGGCGGCGGTTCGGGCTCCACGTCCGACGCGGTCTCCTGCCTCGAGTACGCCACCATGATGGGCGTGCGCGTCACGAGCAACAGCTACGGCGGCGGCGGCTTCTCGCAGGCCCTGTACGATGCTATCGAGGACGCCCAGGCCAACGGCGCCCTCTTCGTGGCTGCGGCGGGCAACTCGGGCTCGGACAACGACGTCTCGCCCCACTACCCGTCCAACTACGACCTGGACAACGTGATCTCCGTGGCCGCCACGGACCACGCCGACGCCCTGGCCAGCTTCTCGAGCTACGGCGCGACGACGGTGGACATCGCGGCCCCCGGTGTGGAGATCCTCTCGACCCAGCCGGGCAACGCCTATGGCTACCTGAGCGGTACGTCCATGGCCACGCCTCACGTGGCGGGCGCGGCGGGCCTCGTCATGGGCCGCTTCCCGGCCATCGGCGCGGCGGACGCCAAGTCGCTGCTCCTGAATTTCGCCGACCCCATCCCCTGGCTGGACGGTGTCATTCTCACGGGCGCGCGCTTGAACGCGTTCATGCCCATCGCCGATCCCGACAGCATTCCGCCGGCGCAGATCACCGACCTGGTGGTGGCGACGACGGGGTCGAACTGGATGGATATCCAGTGGAGCGCGGTCGGTGACGACGACCTCACGGGGACGGCGAGCCGCTACGACGTGCGCTACGCCGCCTTCCCCATCGACGATTTCAACTGGGACACGGCCACGCCCGTCAACGGCGCGCCCGATCCCGCGGACCCGGGCTTCGCCGAGAGCATGCGGATCTCCGGTCTCGACTTCAGCACGAGCTACTACGTGGGTGTCAAGGCCCTCGACGAGTTCGGCAACCCCTCGCCGGCGTCCAACTCGCCCCTGGGCACGACCCTCGGCGCTCCGGACATCGCGGCGGCACCGGGCTCCATGAGCGCTGACCTGCTCACCGGTGATTCCACCGCCCAGTCGCTCACCCTGAGCAACGTGGGCCAAGGCACCCTCGATTACGTGATTCCGACGCCCTATCTCGAAGGCGCGCCGACCATCACGAAGGTCTACGAGGAAGTGGTCAAGGGTGGGGACTTCCGCGTCGGTGACCCGGTCATCGAAGGCGCTGGCGGTCCCGACACCTTCGGTTACCGCTGGGTGGACAGCAACGACCCCATGGGCCCGGCCTACGACTGGGTGGACATCTCCGCCTTCGGCAACGTGGCCATGACCAGCGGCGACGACTCCAACGTCGGCCCGTACGCCATGTCCTTCACGTTCCCGTTCTACGGGGGCGACTACTCCGAATTCCGCGTCTGTTCCAACGGCTGGCTGAGCCTCACGAGCAGTTCGACGGCTTACGGCAACCAGCAGCTGCCCAACGCCGGCGCCCCGGCCCATCTGATCGCCCCGTTCTGGGACGACCTGGATACGGCCCCGGGCACCGTCTACTGGTACGACGACGGCGCGCGCGTCATCGTCCAGTGGGACGGCGTGTCCCACTACGGCACCGGTGGCCCCTACAGCTTCCAGGCCATCCTGAACCAGGACGGCTCCATCGTGTACCAGTACAACACGATGGCTGCTCCCCTCAACAGCGCCACCATCGGCATCCAGAACGGTTCCGGTACCGATGGCATGCAGGTGGCCTTCAACACCGAGTACGTGGCCGACGGCCTGGCGGTACGCATCTGGGCCGTGCCCCAGTGGCTGACCGTGATGCCCGACGAGGGCACCGTGTGGGCCGGCGGCTCCACCGTGCTGAACGTCAACTACGACGCCACCGGCCTGGTGGGCGGCACCTACTCCGGAACCATCCGCATCGTGAGCAACGATCCGGACGAGCCGGACTTCGAAGTGCCCGTCACCCTGGACGTGACCGGCGCGCCGGACGCGGCGGTGAACCCGTCGCTCGTCGACTTCGGCGACCTCTTCTTTGGCGCCACACCGTCCTCACCGGTGACGGTGAGCAACATCGGCACCGACCTGTTGACGGTTACCGGCATCACCATCGGCGACGCGGCCTTCACGGCCGACCAGTCGGCGTTCACGCTCATGCCGGGCGCCAGCCAGGTGGTGAACGTCACGTTTAACCCGCCCGCGGTGGCCAGCTATGCGACCACCATGGAGATCGCCAGCGACGACCCGACAGACCCGGTGCTGACGGTCTCGCTCGCCGGCGTGGCCCTCGATCCTCCGCAGTTCGCGGTGGACCCGTCGGCGCTCGCCAGCGCCCTCTACACGGGTGAAAACGAGACGCAGATCCTGAACTTCAGCAACTCGGGCGGGGCGGACTTCGAGTTCGACCTGGCCATCGATTTCCACGCGGACGTCACCGTCTACGAGGAGACGATCGAACTGGGCAAGGGCGATGCCGATCCGCGTCCGGGTATCCTCGGCGCGGGCGGTCCCGACCTCTACGGTTATCGCTGGATCGACAGTGACGAAGCGGGCGGACCCGTCTTCGAGTGGACCGACATCAGTGCCACCGGTACGCCGATCTTCTCCGGCACCGCCGATGACATCAATAACGGTCCGTTCCCCATCGGATTCGACTTCGGGTTCTACGGGAACACCTTCAGCGAGTTCAACGTCAGCTCGAACGGTTTCCTGAGCTTCACGAGCACGTCCTCGGACCTGTCCAACGCCCCGTTGCCGGGCACGGGCGCTCCCGAGAATCTGCTGGCCGTATTCCACGACGATCTGCGGATCGACACGTCGACCGGCGCCAACGTGTTCTACCAGAACATGGGCGACCGGCTCATCGTGCAGTGGCACGAGGTACCCAAGTACTTCGCCAGCGGCGCGCTGACCTTCCAGGCGCACCTGCTGCCCAACGGCACGATCATGTACTACTACCTGACCATGACGGACGCGACCCTGACCTCGGCCACCGTGGGTATCCAGAACGACGCCCAGGACGATGGTCTGACCGTGGTCTACAACGAGGCCTACATGCACGACGGTCTGGCCGTCCGCTTCCAGGCCTTCCCCGAGTGGCTGGTGGTCAACCCCAGCGGCGGAGTCGTGGCTCCGGGCGGCAGCGTGCCGGTCGAGGCGCGCTTCAACGCCGACGGTCTCTTCGGAGGCACCTACGGGGCGGACATCATCGTCAACAGCAACGACCCGTCGGTCCCCTCGCTGCCGATTCCCGTGACACTGGTTGTCACCGGTGCACCGCAGCTGCAGGTGAGCGCCGTGGCGTTCGACTTCGGCGATGTCTTCCTGGGCACGCCGACGTTGCAGAACCTGGTGGTGTCCAACGCCGGCACCGACGACCTGGTGTTCTCGAGCATCAGCATCGACAACACCGATTTCAACACCTCACTGACCGCGCCGCTGACGCTCGGTCCCACCCAGAGCATGATCGCAACGGTGGGCTTCGTGCCTTCGGTGACCGGCGCCCGCAGCGGGACGCTCACCTTGGTGAGCAACGACCCGACCCAGCCGTCGCTGGACGTCACGCTGGCCGGCAACGGCCTCGAGCCGCCGGTGGCCTCGGTGGACCCGACGAGCCTCACTTCCGACCTGTTCACGGGTCAGCAGGAAGCTCAGGCGGTCACCCTGTCCAACACCGGTGCCAGCGACCTGATCTGGTCGTCCCACACCATGCTGGGCGCGGCGGACATGGTCGTCCACGCGGATCTGGCGCTGGGCAAGGATGACGTGGACCCGCGTCCGGGCATCCTCGGCACCGGCGGGCCGGACCTCTACGGTTATCGCTGGAAGGACAGCGACGAGGTGGGTGGTCCCGTCTTCGAGTGGACGGACATCGCCGCCACCGGTACGCCGGTCTTCTCCGGCACGGCCGATGACAGCAACGAGGGTCCGTTCCCCATCGGGTTCGCCTTCCCGTTCTACGGGACGCCGTTCTCCGAGTTCTACGTGTGCTCCAACGGCTGGGTGAGCTTCACCAGCACGTCGACGGATCTCTCCAACGGCCCGCTGCCCGGCACCGGCGCCCCGGAGAATCTGCTGGCCATCTTCCACGACGATCTGCGCGTGGACACGTCGGCCGGCAACAACGTCTACTACGAGAACATCGGCAATACGTTGGTCGTGCAGTGGGACGCGGTCCCGCGCTACAGCTCGGGCGGGCCGTACACCTTCCAGGCCCACCTGTACCCCAACGGCACGATCTACTACTACTTCCTCACCATGACGGGCGACCGTCTGGACGAGGCCACCGTAGGCATCCAGAACGCCACCCAGGACGATGGTCTGACGGTGGTCTACAACGACGCCTACATGCACGACAACCTGGCTGTTCGCCTGGCTCCGGTCTCGGACTGGATCACGGTGAATCCGGCGACCGGCGTCCTGCCGGCCGGCGGCTCCGAGGCCGTGAACGTGACCTTCGACGCGGCCGAACTCTTCGGTGGCGTGTACGAGGGCGCGGTGCTCTTCGAGAGCAACGACCCGGTCCACGGCCTGCTCGAGGTCCCGGCGACGTTGAACGTCACGGGCGTGCCCGTGCTGGCGGTCGAGCCGGCGCAGATCGACTTCGGCGAAGGCTTCGTGGGCTACACGAAGACGGTCGAGTTCCTGGTCTCCAACGTGGGAACGGATCTGCTCAGCGTGACGGGCTTCTCCACCAACAAGACGGACTACAGCTTCGAGCCCACGGTGTTCGATCTGGATCCGTTCGAGAGCCAGATCGTCACGGCTTCCTTCGCGCCGCCGACGGGCGACAATCGTTCCGGAACGTTGTCGATCACATCCAACGACGCGAATTCGCCGACCATCGTACCCATCGTGGCCATCGCGGTGGACCCGCCGGTGGTGCAGATCATTCCCGAGTCCATCGTCGGCGCGGCCATGCCGGGTGCGTCCAAGGTCAAACCGCTGAAGATCCGCAACGCGGGCTACAGCGACCTGACGTGGTCGATCTCGGCCGCGGAAGGCGCGGTCTCCAGCACGGTCCAGTATCCCTACCTCGCGGTGGGCAAGGAGGAGGTCGATCCGCGACAGGGCATCCTCGGTACGGGCGGTCCCGACACCTTCGGGCACACCTGGATCGACAGCGATGAGCCGGGCGGACCGGCCTACGTGTGGAACGACATCAGCGCCATCGGGACGCCGATCTTCGGCGCCTACAACGATGACGCCAACGAGGGGCCGCTGCCGATCGGGTTCAGCTTCCCGTTCTACGGCAACGACTTCACGGAGTTCAACGTCTCCACCAACGGCTTCATCAGCTTCACGAACACGTCGACTTCGTACTCCAACCAGCCGCTGCCCAACGCCGGCGCACCGGAGAACCTCCTGGCCGTCTTCTGGGACGACATGGTGGTCGATCCGAGCGACGGCGGCGAGGTGTACTACCACCACGACGGCGAGAAGATGATCGTCCAGTTCGAGATCAGGCGCATCGCCACAGGCGGCGCCCCGCCGTTCTTCAGCATGCAGGCCTGGATGTACCCCAACGGCAACATCATGTATGTGTACCGCCAGTTGGGTGTGCAGACCGACAGTGCGACCATCGGCATCCAGAATGCCGACGGTACCGACGGTCTCATGGCGGCGTACAACACCGCCTATGCCCACGACGAGATGGCGATCCTGTTCCAGGCCGTGCCGCCCTGGTTGTCCGTGTCCCTGGACAGCGGCATCCTGGACGCCAACGGCAATGAGACGGTCCAGGTCACCATGGACGCCGAGCATCTCGAGCCCGGCGACCACGCGGGTGTCCTGACCCTCAACAGCAACGACCCGGCCAACCCGGTGGTCGCCATCGACGTGACGTTCCATGTGGGCGTGGTCGACGCGGCGGACAGCGCGCTGAATCCGGACGTGCTGGAAGCGGGCGACGGCGTGTACGGCGTCCAGGCTCTGATCGAGCTGCCCGAGGGCTACGATCCGGCGGACGTGGTCATTTCGACGGTGATGCTCAACGGTCAGATCGAAGCTCATCCGCTGGCCTGGGCGGTGGATGAGGACTTCAACCAGAACGGCACACCGGACCTGAGGGTGAAGTTCTGCCGCGAGGACGTGGAAGCGCTCCTGCCCCACGGCGACGCGGTCGAAGTGACGGTCACCGGCGAGATCGCCGACACCATGTGGTTCCGATCTGTCAACACCGTGCGGGTCATCCGGCCCGAGATCACCGCGCCCAACGGCGGTGAGACCTACTACACGGGACAGAACCTGGAGATCGCCTGGAACGACCCCGAAGGCAGGACGGTCGAGTACGCCCGCCTGTACTACTCGGCGGACGACGGCCTGACCTGGTCGGCCATCACCACCAGCAACTACGTGGGGTCGAGCTACATGTGGCAGACCCCGGCCGACGCCGCGGAGAACGTGAAGATCCGCGTGTTCGTGTACGACAACGACGGGCTGCTCGGCTCGGACGTCACGGACGCCTCCTTCACGGTCATCTACGGTGTGACGGCAGCCGGGGACGTGCCGACGGTGTACGCTCTCGAGGCCGCATACCCGAACCCCTTCAACCCGCAGACCAAGATCGCCTTCGACCTGGTGCATCCGGCCCGGACGAAGATCATGGTCTACGACGTGAAGGGCCGCCTGGTGACGACGCTGCTGAACCAGCCCATGGAAGCTGGCAGCCACGACGTCACCTGGTTCGGCAGGGACGCCGCCGGCCGCTCGGTGGCTTCCGGCGTGTACTACTACAAGATCAACTCGGGTGACTTCGAGGCGATCAAGCCGATGACGCTGCTCAAGTAGCGAGAGTCGGTTTCACAACGGAGCCGCCCGCCGGACCTTCGGGTTCGGCGGGCGGTTTCGTTTGTTCCGCCCGCAGGCTTGTTCCGGATCGGGGAATCTGATAGACCCAATCAGACGGTCATCAGAAGGAGGCTCCGATGGATACGATCGCGCGCCGGGAATTCCTCAAGCTGGGCGTCGCCGCAGCTGCCCTGTCCGTACCCGCGGCATCGGCGGTCGCACAACCGTCGGCAGCTGAAGAGGCGGATCTGGGCCGCCTGCGGAAGGCCGTGCGATTCTTCGGGGACGGGACCGCACCGACTCCCCTGGAAACCGCCCACCTGCTGACCCGTCTGGTCGCTGAGGACTCGTTCGCCGCCGACCGCTACTCCCGTGGCGGCGTCGTCGAGGACCTGGAGCAACGTTTTGCCGACCTGCTGGGCAAGGAACGCGCGGTGTTCATGCCCACCGGGACCCTGGCGAACCACCTAGCCGTGCGCATCCTCTGCGGTGAACGCCGCCGGGTCATCGCCCAGGCCGACAGCCACCTGGTCAACGACGCGGGGGACTGCGCGCAGACCCTCAGCGGGCTGAACCTGATTACCCTGGCTCCGGGTCGGGTGGATTTCGAGGCCGCAGAGGTGGCGGCGGTCCTGGCGAGGACCGCGGCGGGCCGGGTCGCGACCGGTGTCGGGGCGATCTCCATCGAATCGCCGGTGCGGCGCCTCGACAACGCGGTGTTCGATTTCGGACGCATGGAAGAAATCTCAGGCCTGGCCCGCGAACAGGGCATCGGCCTGCACCTGGACGGGGCCCGGTTGCCCGTGGCGTCGGTGCATTCGGGCATCGCCATGGCCGACTACGCCCGCCTCTTCGACACGGTGTACATCTCGCTGTACAAGTGCTACGACGCCCCTTCGGGCGCGATCCTGGCCGGTCCGGAGTCGTTGTTGGCGGATCTCTACCACCTGCGCCGGATGTTCGGGGGCGGGATGCCCTACGTCTGGCCCTTCGCCGCGGTGGCGGCTGCGCGACTGGAAGGTTTCGCCGGCGGCTACGCTGCAGCGCTGGGCGTGGCCCGGGATCTCTTCGGCCTCCTGGAAGCGGACGGTCACTTCGCCATCGAACACGTGACCGACGGCACCAACGTGTTCCGCCTCCGGGTGAGCGGCGTCGATCCGGGCGCCTGGCGGGATCGTCTCGCTGCCCGGAACATCCACCTGGCGCCGGCGAGTTCCGCAGACGGCCGCTTCACGTTGAAGACGAACCCGACCCTGAACCGCTCGACGGCACGAGAGCTGGCGGCGGCATTTGCGGCGGCCCGGACCGGTTGATGTCGGTCCCGCTCGGGCGTCAGCCCACCGGTCGCCCGCGGTCGAAACGCGTTGATGGACGATGGCCGGATACCTAGTATTCAGAGGCCGCCTGCCGCGCCCCGTGCATGGTCCGAGCCCCAACCGGAAAGTCTCCCTTGTCCAGCGAACGACCAGACACTCCTGCGAGCCCCGGTTTTCCGCCGCCGTTTCGCCTGGGTGACTGGCTGGTCGAACCGTCGTTGCACCGGATCACCGGGGTCGCCGGCGCGCTGCAGTTGAGTCCCCGTAACATGAAGGTCCTCTGCTATCTGGCGCGACAGCCGGGACAGGTGATCTCGCGGGCGGAATTGCTGGACCGGGTCTGGTCGGGCCAGATCGTCGGCGAAGAGGTCCTGACCGGGGCCGTCTCCGAATTGCGGCAGGCCCTGGGCGACGATACACGCCGGCCGCTCTACATCGAGACCATACGCAAGGGCGGCTACCGCCTGGTCATGGAGATGGAACCCGCCGAAGCGGAGTTTCCGGCGACCCCCGCTGCGCGGAGCCGGGGCACCGGCGGGTGGCGATGGGTCGGAGCGGCGATCGTCCTGTTACTCGTCGTCGTGGTCTGGCTGGCGGGTCATGATGGAAGCGAACCGCCCCAAGAGCGGTTCTGGCAGACTCAGCCTCTGACCAGCCTGGCCGGGAGGGAGGAGTTTCCCGCCCTGTCGCCCGATGGTTCGCGGGTGGTCTACGTGAGGCGGGGCGCCGCCGACGTGCCCGACCGTCTCTACCTGCGCCAATGCGGCACGACCAACGAGATCCTGCTGGCCGAGGAGCAGGCCAGGCTCAGGCATCCGGCCTGGTCGCCCGACGGTGCGACCGTGGTCTTCGTCGCTACTGGCGAGGGGAACAGCGTACTCCGGTCGGTGCCGTCTCTCGGCGGCCCGATCATGGACCTGGCGGCCTGGGAGGGCCGTGCGTGGGGGCTGGACTGGACCCCCGACGGCGGGGGAATCGCGGTTTCAACGGCTGAACCCGGACAACCGGCCCGCATCAGGATCCTGGATCTCCCGACGCGCCGGTGGCGGCCCCTGACCGACCCGGGCAAGGACCAGGACGATCATCTGCCGGCCTTTGCGCCCGACGGCCGCACCCTGGCCTTCGCACGCCTCGATACGCTGGACAGACAACACGTGTACCTGCTGGACCTGCAGACCGAAGAGGCCCAGCCGCGCCGCCTGACCCACCGGACCGCGTATTTCACGAGTCTGTCCTGGCTACCCGACGGCAGCGGTCTGGTGGCGGCGGCCCTGACCACCGACCACTACCAGATCTGGCGCATCGGATTGGTCGACGGCGCCATGGCAGCGGAACAACTGGGCCATCGCCACGTGCTGCAGGCCAGTCTTGCCTCGAGGGGTGCCGGCCTGGCCGCCGCCAGTCTCGATCTGGACTACGACATCGCCGCCGTCGATCTACATCGGTTCGTGGCCGATAGGGTCGTCCTGCATCCCGAACCGGTTTTTTCTTCCACCTGGCTCGACAGGGAGCCGGCATTCTCGCCGGGTGGCGACCGTGTGGCCTTCACGTCGGACCGGAGTGGGAAAACGCAGATCTTCCTGGCCGACCTGGAAGATGGTGGCGTGCGGGCGATAGACCATCCGGCAGCTGCGGTGGTCCGGAACCTGCGCTGGTCGCCGGACGAACGGCACCTGTTCTTCACTCTGAACGACGACCGGCTCAGCTCCAGCTACACCCTGGAGATAGCGTCCGAGATCCGGGAGCGACTGGAGTTCGCCGCCGAATCCTGCCGGCTCCAGACGTGGTCCCGCGACGGTGAATGGTTTTACGCCGATCTGCGTGAAGGCCAGGTCTCGACCTTCGGGCGAATCCGCCGCGACGGTAGCGAGCGCCAGGAACTCCTGCCCGAAGCGGCCGAGTTCGTGCACGAAAGCGTTTCCGGCGACACCCTCCTGGTCCACGCCCACGCCCACGGGCGTCTTGTCCGCTGGATTCGTGGCACCGAGCCGACAGTACAGAAGCTGCCGTTCGAGCTGCCGGGCCGTATCCGGTATGCGGCAACGGACCGCCACGTCTACATGCTGGACTCCGACTCGGGTACCAACACCCTGTACCGCTGGGAGATCGCCGCTTGCCGTCTGGACACCCTGGGACTGCTCGACGCCAGGATCGTCGGGTCCATGACGGTCAGTCCGGACGATTCACGGCTCCTGGTCACAGTCGAGAACCGGCGGGACATGGATCTGATCCTGGTTCCGGACTTCCACTGATCCCGACATCAGCGCGGTTATTCCCACATTTGAGCGAAACAGTAGGTTCCCCGTAGCTTCCGCTCAGGTTTCCGGCTCTGTTTATCCCGATCATTCTCCAGACTGCCCCATGTGCCATCCCCCGCCCGGCTGATTCCCGGAGTCTGGAGACGAAATGAACAGGACAATCAAGACAATCTGCTTCTGCATCGGTGTCGTGGCGGCCGGCCTGGGATCGGCCGCGGCGGCCATGGGCCAACCCCTGGCGGAATCCACCTTCTTCGGCGGCGCCGACAGCGAGAACATCAACGATCTGACCGTGGACGCCCAAGGCAACATCTTGGTGGTCGGGTACACGTCCTCGGCCGACCTGCCCATGCTGGCTGGGTCCTGGGACCCGACCTTCGCCGCTCTGCACGACGCCTTTGTGGCCAAGTTCAGCCCCGATCTGAGCGAACTCCTGGCCGTGACCTACCTGGGCGGCGACGGGGTCGATCACGCCTACCGAGTGGTGGTCGATTCGGTGGGGCAGGTCCTGATCAGCGGCTTCACCGACTCGACGGACCTGCCGGCGACCGGCGGCGCCTACGACCACGGGGGCGCGGCAACGGACGGCTTCGTGGCTCGTTTCGACGCGGACCTGACGACGCTGCTGGATATGGTCCGCATCGGCGGTACCGGGTCCGATTATGCCTACTCGATCGTGATCGACGGAGCCGGACGGGTCTATCTGGCCGGGGAAACCTCGTCGAACGACCTGCCGGTCACCGGCGGGGCCTACGCCACCTCCCGGGCGACCGGCAGCGCAGGCCACACCGATTTCTTCGTCAGCTGCTTCAGCGCCGATCTCACCACCCTGGTGGCCTCGACCTACCTGGGCGGCAACGATCTCGAGATCCATTCTGACCTGGGCCTGGATCCGGGCGGTGACGTCGTGCTCCTGGGAGCGACCCAGTCGGGCGATTTCCCCACCACCGAGGGCGCCTGGGACCGCTCCCACAACGGCAGCGCCGACGTCGTCGTGGCCCGGTTGTCGGCCGATCTGACCACCCTGTTGCACGCCACGTTGCTGGGCGGTTCCTCCTACGACCGGCCCTTCGATCTGGCCCAGGACGGCAGCGGTCGGATCTACCTGGTCGGCTACACCCATTCGGCCAACTACCCGAGGATTCTTCCGGCGTACGACAACTACTACAGCCAGCCGACGGACGCCGTCGTCAGCCGTCTGAGCGCCGACCTCTCGACCCTGGAGGCCTCGACACTGCTGGGCCGGGCCGGCACCGAGTACGGAACGGGCATCGGCCTGCGGTCCGACGGTTCGGTGTACGTGACCGGCATGACCGACCGCAGTTCCTTTCCGGTGACGCCGGACGCTTTCGACCCGGTGTTCAACGGCCTCTCCGAAGGCTTCGTCGCCTGTCTGGACGGCTCGTTGCGGACGCTCGAAACGGCAACTTTCATCGGCGGCGTGGGAGACGAGTGGGGCGGCTTGTGGATGGAAGGCGACGATATCCTGTTGGCCGGCTCGACCGGCGCCGTGGACTTCCCGGTGACGGCGGGCTCCTACAGCCAGGAGAACAGTGGCGGCGGCGACGCCTACGTGACGCGCCTGACGAGTCTGTCGGTCTCGGCCGTTCCGTCGCAGGAAGGCGGCGGGCAGCAGGCGGCGCCCTGGACCATCGAGAGCATCAGCCCCAACCCCTTCAATCCCCAGACGGTGGTTCGTTTCAGGGTGGACGAACCGGGTTGGCTGGCGGTCCAGGTGTACGATGTGAGCGGAACACGAGTCGGCCGCCTGGCTTCCGGCCACTACCCGGCCGGGACCCACACCGCCGTCTGGAACGGTCGTGACGAGCGGGGGCGCAACGTGCCTTCGGGTACGTACCTGGTCGGGCTGCAGGGCGCAAGCGGATCGATCGCCGCCGGGGAGACCGGCACGGCGAAGATGCAACTGGTGCGCTGAGTCGCGCGGACCGTCGCCCGGGGCGGGATCAGCGCGGCGCCAGCAAGGCGTCCACCGACTCCCGCCTCCCGCCGATGAGGTGCTCGGCGAAGTAGTCCCAGATCAAACCGTAGAGATACCGCCAGTCGCCGAGCCCGTGGTCGGCGCCCGGAATGAAGGCCAAGTCGAAGATCTTACCGGCTTCCATGAAGGCCTGCGCCTGACGCATGGCATGGGCCGGGAGCACGTTGTCGTCGGCGGCGCCGTAGATCATCAACAGGCGGCCCGCCAGTCGGTCGGCGACTTCCAGGTTGTCGGCGGCCGGGGCGCACTCCCAGGTGCCCTCCTCGGTGCGGACGATTCCCGCGTACCGTTCCGCCCACATGTTGAAGTAGATGGACGGGTCGTTGGGCGCGGTCATGGCCACGCCCACCTTGAAGAAGTCCGGGTGCTCGAGCATGGCCGCGACGGTCATCTGGCCGCCGGACGAACTGCCGAAGATGCCCACGCGCGAGGTGTCGATCCAGGCGTGGCGGCCGCCCAGTTCCTCGATGACCGCGCGCTTGTCGGCCAGGCCGAAGGCGCGGAAGTCGTCCTTGCCGTGGGTGCGGTACTCCCACGACCGCTCCCAGGTGCCGCCCCGATTGCCGAAGCGCAGGACGATGCAGCCCAGCTGGGCCAGGTAGGTCTCCGTGTCGACCGTGTGAAATCCACGGGGCACGAATTCGCCCTGCCGTCCGGGATAGGCCCGGGTGACCACCGGGTAGCGCTTGTCCGGATCGAAGTCGAAGGGCTTGTACATGACCCCCCACTGCACGGTCTCGCCGTCGGCCGACAGGGCGGTGAAGGGTTCGGGTGACCGCCAACCGGCCTCGGTGAGACGGCTGATATCGGCCTGCTGGAACTCGGACAGGAGATTGCCGTCCCGGTCGCGCAGCACCGAGACCGGCACCTTGTCCGTGGTGGACCAGGTGTCCACGAAGGTCGCCAGGTCCGGCGCGAAGCTGACGCTGTGCTCGCCGTCCTCGGGCGTGAGCAGGGTGAGTTCCGTCCCGTCCAGGCCGACCCGGTAGAGGTGGCGATGGTAGGGGTTGCGACCCTCCTCGCGGCCGATCCCCAGGAAGAACAGGACGCCCGCTTCGGTGTCGACCTCGACCATGTCGATGGCGTTCCAGTCACCGGAGGTCAGGGCCGTGCTGTCGCCGGTGTTGGTGTCCACCAGGTACCAGCGGGCCCAGCCGCTGTGGCGGGAGCACCAGAGCAGGCGGTCGCCGGCGTCGTCCAGGAGCACCGGCGGCAGGGTGTAGACCTGGTCGTCCTGGCGTTCCTCAACCGCCACGCGCACCTCACCGCTAGCCACTTCGATGGCGCACAGGTCCACCTGGAGATAGTCGCGGCTCTGGCGCTGGGCAAAGAGGGTGGCGCCGTCGGGACTCCAGTGGAGGCCGGGATGGAAGAGGCTCGGCAGGAGCTGGTCGGGCCAGCGTTCCATGGCCAGGCGACGGATGGATTGGTCGGTCACGTCGGCAAGCCACAGCTCCTGGCGGGCCACGTCCTCGCAGGGCATGGGATAGTGGTAGGTGTGCAGTTCGGGCCGGGGGACGGCCAGGTGGTCGACGACCCAGGTCTTGGCCACGGCGGTGTTGTCGGTGCGCAGGAAGGCCACGTGGCGGGAGTCGGGGGACCAGAGCACGTCCACGGACCGGACCTGGCCGTCGTCGGGCACGACCTCGCCCGGTTCGCCGATGCTGTAGTCCGCGTGGCCGTCGTCGGTGAGGAGGTGTTCGGTTTCCGGGTCGTCGGTGGCGCACATGACCAGATCGTTGCCGCGACCGTACACGGCCCGGGCTCCGTCGGGGGATACGGTCCAGTGGTCCGGGAAGTCAGGCGCCGGTTCGACCTGATCAACAGCCAGGGAGTCGAGCCGGTCGGCGACCGGGTCGTACCGGAAGCGGGCGCCGCCGGTATCGAATACCACGGTGCCGTCATCGGCCGGTTCGATCCGCGACAGCGAAAGGCTCCGCGGGTCGTGCTCCTCGCCCGAGGCGGCGGTCAGCAGGACCGCCAGGCGGTGGCGGTCGAAGAGTTCCCGCTTCTCACCCGAGCGGCCGTCCACCAGCCACCACTGCCAGCCGTCGCTCGTGCGGTAGCTGTACCAGAACCGGGCTCCGTCATCCAACCACATGGGCAGCACCGAAGCGCTGTCCCGCAACTCGATGATCGACATGGGATCCCAGTGCGAAGCCAGGTCCCAGTTGGCCTCGGTGACGGATTCGTCGGCGCTCGCGCTTGCGGCGAGAGCCAGGGTCAGCAGGACGACTTGGATCGCGCGCCTCATGATTCCTCACCTCGTGGTTGTTCCGGCTCTTCGTCGCGGGAGTAGCCGAGTTGCCGTCCCAGGTTCCGGTAGCCCAGATCGCCTCCGACGGGAAAGACCCGCTGGAGTTCGTCGTAACGCGCGCGCAGGTCGTCCACGTCGTCGGCGGCCATCAGGTGCGGCCGGAAGGCGTAGTGGTGGAAGTCGGCGTTCACGTGGCTGTAGATGGACCAGGCCAGCAACGGGCTGGCGCTCCAGACCGCCTGGTGGACCTGTTGTCCGTCGGGCGTGAAGGAGGCCTGCAGGTACTGGCTACCATCCACGTAGGCGCCGATCCACTGGGAGGGGAAGACGTTCCAGTCGGCGGCGGCGAAGGGGCTGACGATGGTCGTGACCCCGGCGATCTCCGCCGGTTCGTACACCCGTGCGGCGACGACCACACCCCGGGCGGCCGCGTCCTCCATGGCGTCCCGCAGGAGTTCGAGAGGCTGGGGATAGATCTCGATCAGGACCCGCTCCTCGCTCTCGTTCAACATGCGGCGGACCCGGTCGTGGATCTGCTCCACGGTGGTCAGCTGGTAGATACGCGTGTCGCCGGTGGGGCGGGTCAGGCCGCGGGCCAGCTCCAGGGCGTGCTCCCGCTGCTCGACGAAATGCCGCTCCAGATTCTCCACGAGCACGTCCGCGGCCACAGCGCGGAAGAGCTTGGTATCGCCCTCGTCGGCGAGGACGATGCCGCGGGTCTGCATGCTGGACAGGGTCTTGTAGGTGTTGCTGAAGGAGCGGCCGACGCCGTTGGCGATCTTGTAGCCGGTAGACGCATCTTGTTGGAGCAGAAAGACATAGATCTCGGCCTCGATCTTGGACAGGCCCAGTTCGGTAAAGGCGCTGACGACGTGGTCGGGTTTGGACACGGTGGACCTCCTATATTATTTCTCTAACGAAATAATATAGGAGGCCGGCGCTGCGTCAAGGTGAGTTCCAGACCACACGGAAGAAGGGAGGAAGTTCAACCCCGCAACGCCGCCGCCGCCTCGGTGCGCCCGGCGTCGGTCAGCCACAGGCGGTCGCCCCGGCGGGTGACGAGCCCGGCGCCCTCCGCTTGGTCCACGACCCGTGACGTGAATTCCGGGGTCCAGCCCACGTGCTTGCCGTGGAGGTGGTCCAGACGGGACTCCTCGTCCTCCTCGGGCCGCCCTTCGTGCTGGGCCAGGTGGATGGCCACCATGGTCTGGGCGAAGCGCCACCGTTGGCGTCGTCGCCGCCGGACCACCGCCAGCAGTCCCCGGTCAGGGGCCAGGAGGAAGACCGTGATGAATACGAGGCCCGTGCCCACGGCCATGCCGCCGGCGATGCTCCCGTCCAGGACCACGGCCAGGCCGTAGCCCAGGGCGGCCGAAACAGCGCCCAGGCCCACAGCCAGCAGGAGCAACCGGTTCAAGCGATCGGTCAGGAGGTAGGCCGCCGCGGGGGGACCGATCATGAGCGATACCACCAGCACGAGTCCCACGGCGTCGAAGGCGCCCACCGCCGTCACCGAGACCAGTGTCATCAGTCCGTAGTGGATGAGTCCCGGCGCCAGTCCCAGGCTCGCCGCCAGGCCCGGGTCGAAGGTGGCCACCTTCAGTTCCTTGAAGAAGACTGTCACCGCCGTCAAGTTAAGCGCCGTGATGCCGCCCATGAGCCACAGGTGGCGCGGTCCCAGGTCGTGGCCGCCCACCACGAAGCGGTCGAAGGGCGCGAAGGCCAGTTCGCCCAGGAGCACTGCATCCACGTCCAGGTGGACGTTTCCCGCGTAGCGCGTGATGAGCACGATGCCCAGGCTGAACAGGGCCGGGAAGACGAGGCCCATGGCCGCGTCCTCCTTCAGGCGCCGGGTGCGGTGGAGGGACTCGACCATGGCCACCGTCAACACGCCCGTCAGGGCGGCGGCCACCACCAGCCAGGGGGAGGAGAGGTCGCCCACTATGAAGAAGGCAATGACGATGCCCGGCAGGATGGCGTGGCTGATGGCGTCCGAGAGCATGGCCAGACCGCGCAGCATGAGGAAGACGCCCACCAGGGCGCAGCCGGCGGCCGTCACCACGGCGATGGCCAGGATCTCCAGCTGGGGAGCGCTCATGAGATCCCCCCCCCACTGATCAGTTCACGGCCCCGGTCCACGCCGGCGGTGGTCAGTCGCCAGCGCCCGTCCGGGTCGGACACTACCAGGTCCTGGCCGGCCAGGTATTCCAGGCAGCGGCGCACGCCGGCGCCGGCGCTCATGGTCTTCAGCACTCGCACGTCGTGGGGCGCGTCCTCCGGTACGGCGTGCTGGCTGGCCAGACGGTAGAGGTCCGCCAGCACCGTATCGGCGCGCAGACGCCGTCGTTGCCGGACCCGGCGCACGCGCTCGGCCACCACTCCGCGCCGGGGGGCGAAGAGCAGGGAGAAGACCGTCAGCGCCGTCGCCACCAGAATGATGGTCGGACCCGTGGGCAGGCGGGGGATGGAGCTGCTCAGGACCGCGCCCACCAGGCCGGACACGGCGCCGAAGACGCCGGCCAGCACCACCAAGCGGCCCAGGCGGTCGGTCCACTGGCGGGCCGCGGCGGCCGGCGCCACGATCATGGCGCTCATGAGCACCACGCCCACGGTCTGCAGGCCGATGACGATGGCCACCACCAGCAGGGTCGTCAACAGGATGTCGATACGGCGCACGGGCAGGCCCACGACGCCGGCGAAGTCCGGATCGAAGGCCAGGAGCTTGAATTCCTTCCACATGAGCGTCAGCACGGTCAGCACCAGGGCGCCCAGGACGGCCATGGTGGCCAGGTCGTCCCCCACCAGGGCGGCGGCCTGGCCGAAGAGGAAGCGGTCGAGTCCCGCCTGGCTCGCCCCGCCCGTGCGCTGGACCAGCGAGAGCAGCAGCAGGCCCAGGCCGAAGAAGGTCGACAGGACGAGTCCCAGGGCCGTGTCGGTCTTGAGGCGGGTGGTGCGCACCACGAGCATGACGCCCAGGGCCGCCGCCCAGCCGGCCAGGGCCGCGCCCAGCACCAGCACCAGGGGCGTCTTGGCGCCGGTGATCATGAACGCCAGCACCACCCCGGGCAGGGCGGCGTGGCTCACGGCATCGCCCAACAGACTCTGTCGCCGCAGCACGGCGAAGGCACCCAGGGCGCCGCTCACCAGGCCGAGGGCGGCCGAGCCCAGGGCCACCGTGCGCAGGGTGTAGTCGCCTACCAGGTCAGCCAGCAGATTCATGGCTGGATGCGGCCCGGGAAAGACACGGGGCCGTCCGTGCCCGGGGCCGACGGCTCGACGGGCGTCTTGCGATGGAGGAACTCCACTCGGCCGCCGAAGGCCAGCCGCAGGTTCTCGGAGGTGAAGGTGTCGGCCACGGGACCGCTGGCGATGCGCCGCACGTTGAGCAGGGTGACCCAGTCGAAGTAGTCGGTCACCGTCTGCAGATCGTGGTGCACTACGATGACCGTGCGGCCCTGGGCGCGCAGGTCCTTCAAGAGGTCGACGATGGCGCGCTCGGTGCGGGCGTCCACTCCCTGGAAGGGTTCGTCCATGAAGTAGACGCGCGCGTCCTGGACCAGGGCGCGGGCCAGGAAGACCCGCTGCTGCTGTCCGCCGGAGAGCTGGCTGATCTGGCGGACGGCGAAGTCGGCCATGCCCACCTTCTCCAGGGCGGCGTCGGCCTGTTCGTGTTCGCGGCGTCCCGGCCGTCGTACCCAGCCCAGGGCTCCGTAGCGGCCCATGAGCACCACGTCCCGGACGGTGGTGGGGAAGTCCCAGTCCACGCTGCCCCGTTGGGGGACGTAACCCACCAGGCTGCGCTGCTTGGCGTAGGGCTTGCCGTGGATGAGGACGCGGCCGGCCGCCGGGGGCACCAGGCCGAGGATGGCCTTGACCAGGGTCGTCTTGCCGGCGCCGTTGGGTCCCATGATCGCCAGGAGATTGCCCGCGGGCACGTCCAGGTCCACGTCCCACAGGACCGGGCGTTCGTGGTAGGCCACCGTCAGGTCGGTGACCTGGACGGCCATTTCAGCGGATTGGTCTTCAGCGTTCATGGGGCCGCTCCGGTCAGGGCGGCGACGATGGTGTCCACGTTGTGGCGGACCATGCCCAGATAGGTGCCGGCGGGAGTGCCCGCGTCCCCCAGGGCATCGGAGTAGAGTTCGCCGCCGACACCCACGTCGAAGCCACGGGAGTGCACCGCCGCCCGTACGGCCTCGATGGCCTTGGGCGAGACCGAGGTTTCCACGAAAAGGGCGGGAATGCGGCGTTCGGCGATGAAGCGGGCCAGGCCCTGAACGTCGGCGGCGCCGGCCTCGGTGGCGGTGCTGATGCCCTGCAGGCCACGCACCTCGAAGCCGTAGGCGCGTCCGAAGTAGGTGAAGGCGTCGTGGGCGGTGATCAGAACGCGCTGGGCGACGGGAACCGTCGCCAGCTGCTCCCGGACGTAGGCGTCCAGGGCGGACAGCTCCCGGGCGTAGGCGGTGGCGCGGGTGCGGTAACCGGCGGCGTGGTCCGGATCCAGTTCGATCAGGGCGTCGCGTACGGCGTCCACGGCGTGACTCCACAGGGTCAGGTCGAACCACACGTGGGGGTCGTGGGTGCCCTCGTAGCCGTCGGGGGAGATGAGTTCGTCCCCGGGGATGGTCTCGGCCGCGGCGGCCACGGGTCGCGAGGCGCCCAGACGCTCGAGGACCTCGCCCATCTTGGCCTCCAGGTGCAGGCCGTTGTAGAGGATCAGGTCGGCGCGGCGCAGGCGCTCCACGTCGCCGGCGCTGGCTTTATAGAGGTGCGGGTCGATGCCCGGTCCCATGAGGGCCGTGACCGTCACCCGGTCGCCGCCCACGTTCCGCGCCAAATCGGCCACCTGGCCGGTGGTCGTGACCACGCGCAGCTTGCCGTCGCCGGCCTTGGCCGCTTCGTCCCCGGAACCGCCGCCGCTGCAGGCCGCCAGGGCCAGGAGCAGGGTCAGGGCAGCTGCGCCCGTGATTCGTCGCATGAAAAACCTCCTGGCGATCACTGTGCCATGGGCCCGTCGCAGGCGCAACGTACCATCAGGCCACAAAAAGGCCGGATCGGTGCGGTCGCCACCGCGATTTCAGTCTGCGATGCGGGACTTGCCGGCGCGCAGATCGGGCAGGCTGGTCACCAGCGCGCAAAGGGCCAGCAGGCTGATGGTCCCCAGGGAGAGGCGCATGGCCGTGCGTAGGCCCTCGCGCGTTTCCTCGCCGAGCCCCGCTTCTCCCACGTGCCGGGCCAGGAAGAAGGTGATGACCAGCATGGCGAAGACCATACCCATGGACCGCATCTGGGCGGCCAGGGCCGAGGCGATGGCGGTGCGTTCGCGGGGAGCGGAGCGCATGATCACCGCCATGTTCGGGGACGAGAAGAGGGCGAAGCCCAGGCCGTGGCAGACGAGAGTCGTGACGATGAGGACCATGGAACCGGAACCGGCCACCAGGAAGGCCGCGACGGTGCCGGAGCAGACCAGGACGACGCCGACCGTGGCCACGAACTGGGGACGCACCCGGTCCGCCAATCGTCCGCCCAGGGGCGCAAGGGAAGCCATGAGCACCGGCGAGAGCATGAGCAGCCGGCCCGCCTCGCCGGCGGTCCAGCCGCGGGCTTCCTGGAGGTGGAGGCTGAACAGGAAGGACGTGCCCATGCCGCCGGCGTAGGTCAGGAACTGCACCACGAAGGCCCGCAGGAGTTCGGGGTTGCTGCGCAGGGCGGGCACGGGCACCAGGGGCGAGCCGACGCGCAGTTCCACGGCCACGAAGACCACCAGGAGCACGGCCCCGAATCCGGCCAGGGCCCAGCCCGCGGCCGACCTCGCCGCCAGGCCGCTGCCCACCACGAGCAGGCCGACGCCTCCGACGCTGGTCAGGGCGCCGGGCCAGTCGAATTCCAGCCGGGGAATCTTCCAGCGGCAGGGCAGGGACCGCCAGGCCAGGATCAGCGCGCAGGTGGTCACCGCGGCGCTCAGCACGTACACCCAGCGCCAACCCAGGGCGGTGGTGATCACGCCCGCCACGAAGGGCCCTGCCGAGAGACCCATGTACACGGCGCCGATGCTCAGTCCGATGGCCTGTCCCAGCCGCTCGCGGGATACGGATTCGGTGAGGATGGCCATGTTCGTGGCAGTGACCATGGCGATGGATACGCCCTGCACCGTGCGCACGAACAGGAACGCGGGCACCGACGGGAGAAACGCCAACGCCAGCGTCGACGCGGCAAAAAGCGCGAGAGCCCCCGTGAAGAGCGAGTTCTTGTCCCCGGCGTCACCCAGGCGGCCGAAGGGGAGCACCAGGGCCGCGGCCGTGCCCAGGTAGAGGTTCTCGAAGAGCCCCAGGGTGGCGCCGCCCATGGCCAGCTCGCGCCCCATGCTGGGCAGGGTGATGCCCACGCCCGAGAACATGAAGGGCGTGGCGAAGTTGGTGAAGGCCACCGTCCAGACGACGGCGAGGTTGCGCGGGGCCGGCTTATCCAAGGGGACTCCTGGTTCGGGTTGGGTCGGGCCTCAATATGGCATAGGGAACAGGACGACGCACTCGCGGGCTGCTAGATTGTGGCGACGACCCACCACCGAGAAGGAGTGGGATGGCTTACGACGCTGGCGCCCAAATAGCCCCGTCGATCAGCGTGCGTCCAGCACGCCCCGCACCACAGCGAGCAGCTCCTGGATGTTGTACGGCTTGGCGATGAACAGGCAATCACCGCCGGCCACGTCCGGGTGGGAGCTCTCGTCCGGGGCATAGCCCGAGGCGAACACCGCCGGCAGTCCGGTCCGGGTTTCCCGGATGCGCGCCAGGGTACCGGGTCCGCCCAGACGGGGCATGATCATGTCCAGGAGGGCCAGGTGGATGGGGCCGTCGTGCTGCAGGGCCAGGGCGACGGCTTCTTCGCCGTCCTCGGCCACCAGCACGGAATAACCGGCCCGGTCCAGGATGCGGCGGGCGATGTCCCGCACCGCCGGGTCGTCCTCGGCCAGGAGTATGGTCTCCTTGCCGCCGGTGACGGTTTCGGGTTCGGCCTCGTTGGGTTGCGCCACCTCGGCGGCGGACCAGGGCAGCCAGAAGCGGAAGGTGGCGCCGGCGCCCGGTTCGCCGCGGGCTTCGATGAAACCGTCGTGCTGGCGCAGGATCCCGTACACCGTGGCCAGGCCGAGTCCCGTGCCCTGTCCTTGGGGTTTGGTGGTGAAGAAGGGATCGAAGATCCGGTCCATGGTCTCGGAGTCCATGCCGCAGCCGTCGTCCGAGACCTCGATCCGCACGTAGTCGCCGCGGCGCGGTTTGGTGCCGACGATACGGCCGTCGAGGGTTTCCGCGGACGTGGCCACGACCATGCGCCCGGCCCCCGCCATGGCGTCCCGGGCGTTGACGCAGAGGTTGGTCAGGACCAGCTCGATCTGGCCTGGATCCACCTTCACCGAGCCGCTGAATTCCCCGGCCCGGAAGTCCACGTCGACGGCCTCGCTCAGGGTCCGTTGCAGCAGCCGCAGGTGGTTACGGATCAGGTCGTTGATGTCGATATGCGCCGACTGCATGATCTGGTGCCGGCTGAAGGCGAGCAACTGGCGGGTGAGCCGTGCGCCGCGCTCGCTGCTGGCCTCCACCAGCTGCAGATCCTCCTGGAGCGGATGGTCCGCCGGGAGGTCCTCGCGCACGAACTGCAGATTGCCGAGGATGGCCTGCAGGATGTTGTTGAAGTCGTGGGCCATGCCGCCGGCCAGCTCGCCCACCGCCTGCAGCTTCTGGGCCTGGCGCAGCTGGGCCTCGAGCTCTTTGCGCTGGGTGATGTCGCGTCCCACCCCGATGACCTCCACAACGGCGCCGTTCTCGTCGATCACGGCCGTGTCCGACCAGGAGAACCACCGCCACCCCGCGGCTGTCAGGGCACGCTGCTCCACGTAGCAGGTGTGGGGCGGTACCTCGAGTTTCGTCATCTCCTGAGCTGTGGCCGACCGGTCGTCTACGTGGACCAGGGGCATGAAATCACGGCCGAGCAGCTCCTGCTCGGAGTGGCCGAACACATCGCAGTAGCTGGGACTGACGTAGAGGAAACGGCCCCGGCCGTCGATGCGGACGATGAGATCGCGTGTGTTCTCCACCAGCAGCCGGTAGCGGGCCTGGCTCTCGGCGAGCTGCTCGAGACGGTTCATGTGCACGGCGATCAAAAGAGCGAAGAACAGGGTCATGACGAGGCCGGTGCCTGCCAGCCAGATGCTCGTGGGGGAGGAGGCGGCGGCCAGCTTGGCCGGGGAGGGTCCCAGTTCCAGGGTCCAGGCCCGGTCGACGAACCGCAGGGGGACCGTGACGGCGCCCGGCCACTCCTCGTCGGTCTCGGTTTCGGCGTGCTTGTAGACGACGGTTTGTTCCTGGTCCCGGAGTCGGAAGCGGTAGTGCCCCCGCAGGGAGGCCTCGGCCAGGCAGGCGTCCACGAGCCGGTCGATGCGGAAGACGCAGTTGAGGTAGGCGACGACCGTTCCCCGGGAGTCGAACATGGGCTGGTAGGCGGTCACGCCCAGGCCGCTCTGGAAGAGACTGATGACCGGACCCACGGCGAGCTCGCCCGTAGCTGCGGCACGGTCGAACGCCTGGCCGGCGCCCGCGTCCGGGTGGTCGTGGATGTCGCGGCCGAGGGCCGGCCGGTTGCCCTCTTCGGGCACGACCACGGTGATCACGCCCGCCGTGTCCATGCGGTTGAGGGCCTGGAGTCCCGGGAAGACCCCCAGGAGCCCGCCGGCGAAGGCCGTGAAGTCGTCATCCCGCTCGGCGGTGGACGCATACCCGCGGGCGGCCAGGCGGACCAGGGAGATCCGCGAGTCGATCCAGGCTTCCAGGCGCAATTGTACCTGGTCGGCGGTCAGGCGGGTCTCGTCGGCCAGGCGCTGCTGGTCCGTGCGATGCAGCGAGTACCAGAGCAGGACGATGGAGAGCACGCCACACAGCCCGACGACCCACGGGAGAAAACGGCGGCGGAGATAGCCCTGGCGGGGTACGGATGCGACCACTGCGGATTCCTTGAGCGGCGAGTATGGAAATCTGGACTCAGAGTGAGTCCAACTAACCAGATGGGATCGATTCTGGCAAATACCAACCTGTTGTCTAGGCCACCAGCGGCAGGGCGTTCTCGAGGACCAGCAGGCGCCGTTTGGCATCGAGTCCGCCGGCGTATCCGGTGAGGCGGCTGTCGCTGCCGATGACCCGGTGGCAGGGCACGATGATGGGCAAGGGATTGCGACCGTTGGCCGCGCCTACCGCCCGGCAGGCCGTGGGACGGCCCAGGCGGCGGGCCAATTCGGTGTAGGTGGTCGTCTCGCCGTAGGGGATGGTCAGCAGTTCCCGCCAGACCTGTGTCTGGAAGGCCGTGCCCCGCGGCGCCAGTGCCAGGTCGAAGGTCCGCAGGTCGCCGCCGAAGTAGGCCCTGAGCTGCTCGACGGCGGTGGCGAAGGGCGCAAGTCCCGGCCGGCGGTTCTCGCGGGGATCGGGGCACCACGTCTCTTCCGGCAGACGGATGCGGAGCAGGGCCCGACCGTCGCTCTCGAGGGTCAGGACGCCCAGGGGCGAGGCCAGTTCGTGGACGTAGACGGTGCTCATGGCGTGTCCTTCTCGAGGGAGGCCCACAGGTGGAGGGCGGCGTAGGCGCGCCAAGGGCGCCAGCGGGCGGAGTCGGCGGCGGTGAGCCCCGGGGCGGCCTTGCGCAGGCCCAGATCGCCGTCGGGGAAGGCGTCGGGTTCGCCGAGGCCGCGCATGGCCACGTAGTTGGCCGTCCAGGGACCGATGCCCCGCAGGGCGGTCAGGCGGTCGATGAAGTCGTCGGGGCCCAGGGGCGCCGACAGGTCCAGTTCGCCTGCGGCCACGGCTGCCGCGAAACGGGCGACGGTTGCGGCGCGGGTGTGGGAGAGCCCCAGGCCGTCCAGGCCGTCCAGGCCGGTGGCCGCCAGCACGCACGGTTCGGGGAAGAGGTGCGTCAGGGAGCCCGCGGGGGCAGATAGTGGTGTGCCCCAGCGCGCGGCCAACCGGCCGGTCACCGTGGACGCGGCCGCCACGGAGATCTGCTGCCCGGCGATGGTGCGGACCGCCAGTTCGAAAGGATCCCAGGCGCTGGGCAGGCGCAGGCCCGGGTGCCGTTCAACCAGGGGTTTCAGTAGCGGATCCCGGCCCAGGTGGGCGGCGATGGCCCGTGGATCGGCGGTGGCGTCGAACATGCGGCGGACCCGTTCGACGAGGGCGACGGCGCCGTCGGTGTGGGCCAGTTCGGCCCGCACCAGGAGCCGGCCCGGACCATCCAGAGATACGGATAAGAGGCCCGGCTCGCCCCGCCAGCGCACGGTCCGCCGGTAGGTGGCGCCGTCCACTTCCTCCACGCCGGGAATGGCGCGGCCGGCCAGGTATGCCAGGAGGTGCGGGCCGTCGTAGGGGGTGCGCACGGCCAGACGAAAAGCGAGACCACCGTGGACGGCGCCGGGTTTGGCGCCGCGGCGCAGGGCCGACGGCGTGGCCCCGAAGAGCTCCTTGATCAATGTGTTGAACCGGCGCAGGGACCCGAATCCCGCCGCCCGGGCCACCTGGCTCACCGGCAGGTTCGTGTGTTCCAGGAGCTGGCGGGCGAAGTGGGTGCGCCGGGTCTGGGCGATGCGCACGGGTGAGGCGCCCAGGTGGCGGGTGAAGAGGCGCGACAGATGGCGCGCTCCCACGCCCAGGCGGTCCGCGAGGTCGTCCACGGAGCCGTCGTCCAGGGCGCCCGCGTCGATGAGGCGCAGGGCGCGGGTGACGGTGGCCGAGGTGCCGGACCAGGCCGGGGTGCCGGGGGCCGTGTCGGGCCGGCAGCGTTTGCAGGGACGGAAGCCGGCCTGCTCGGCGGCGGCGGCGCAGGCGTAGAACACCACGTTCTTGGCGCGCGGGGTCACCGCCGGACAAACGGGCCGGCAGTAGATGCCCGTGGTGCGCACGGCGGTGAAGAACCGTCCGTCGAAACGGGAGTCGCGGCCCTGGACGGCCCGGTAGCAGGTGGCGTGGTCGAGTTCCATGGGACCAAGAATAACACTTGGATGCCGCCGCGCTCGCCGTTTTCGGACCTGAACGCGCGGACATGACACTCCGCCCTCCAGCGTCTATCATGCGGACGAACCCTCAGGGAGGCTCCTTCATGACAGACAAGTCCACGAACGTCGATCCCGGCAAACGCCTGCCGCCACCGCACCCGGGATTGGGCCTGGTGCGCGCTACCGAGTCGGCGGCCCTGGCCGCCAGCCGCTGGATGGGTCTCGGCGACCGCCACGCCGCCGACCGTGCCGCCCAGGAAGCCATGGCCGAAGCCCTGAACCACATGCCCATGGAAGGCCGCATCGTCAGCGGCGAGGAGTTGCGGGTGGGCGGCCACTCGTCCCTGGACAGCGGCACCGCCGTGGGCACGGGCAAGGGACCCGAACTGGACGTGGAAGTGAACGCCATCGACGGCGCCAGCCTCGTGGCCGAAGGCCGCCCCGGCGCCCTGTCCATCGCTGCCTTCGCGCCGCCCGGAGCCATGTGGCATCCGGCGCCGGCGGTTTACATGGAGAAGCTCGTGGTGAACCGCGAGGTGGCCGACGCCCTGGGCCCCGAGGCCCTGGACGCCCCCGTGCCCTGGACCCTGGGCCTGGTAGCCCGCGCCAAGGGCAAGGAAGTGCGCGACCTGGTGGTCTTCATCCTGGACCGGCCCCGCCACCGGTCCCTGGTCCACGACGTCAGGCGGGCCGGCGCCCGGGTGTACCTGCGTCCGGCCGGCGACGTGGGCGCGGCCATCGTGGCGGCCGACCCCCTGGGTGATCTGGACGTGATGATGGGCGTGGGCGGAGCTTCCGAGGGGCTGCTCGCCGCCTGCGCCGTGAAGGTGCTGGGCGGCGCCATGTTCGGTCGCGTCAAACCCCAGAGCGATACGGAACAGGAGGCCTGCAAGGGGGCGGGCATCGACCTGCAGCAGGTCCGCAGCGCCGACGACATGATCGCCGGCGACGACATCTTCTTCACCGCCACGGGCATCACCAGCACGCCCCTGGTCCACGGGGTGCGCTACCGGGGCCACTACGTGGACACCCAGTCCCTGGTCCTGCGCGCCGACACGGGCACCCGCCGGATCATCAGCACGGAGCAGCGTCTGAAGTGAACGACGCGCGGCCCCCGCATCCGAATACCGACACCGCCCAGGGCGGGTCCTTCGGCGCGCGTCTGGGCCGCCGCCTGCGCCGGATTTCGAGCTTTGCCGCCCGTCCGGCCACCGTGCTGCGCGGCTACGACCGGGCCGACCTGCGTCCGGACCTGCTGGCCGGCCTGACCGTGGCGGTCATCATGCTGCCCCAGGCCATCGCCTTCGCCATGATCGCGGAGTTGCCCCTGGAGATGGGCATCTACGCGGCCATCACCGCCTCCATCGTCGGCGCCCTGTGGAGTTCCTCGAAGCATCTGAACGTGGGCCCCACCAACGTGGTCAGCCTGCTGGTGCTGGCCTCCCTGCTGACGGTGGCCGAGCCGGGCACGCCCGAGTTCATCGCCGCCGCCGGCCTCATGGCCGTCATGGTGGGGCTCTTGCAGCTCACCATGGGCCTGCTGCGTCTGGGCGTGCTGGTGAACTTCGTGGCCGACAGCGTGGTCCTGGGCTTCACCGCCGGGGCGGGCGTCCTCATCTTCTTCAACCAGGCGCGGCACCTGCTGCGGTTGGACCTGAGCAGCCACCCCGAGTTCGCCCAGACCGTCGCGGCGATCTTCGTCCACATGCGCGAGACCCACCTGATCAGCCTTGGTCTGGGCGCGCTCACGGCGTTCATCATCGTCGCTTTGAAGAAGTGGCGTCCCCAGTGTCCGGCGGGACTGTGCGGCATGGCGGCCGCCGCGGCGGTGACGGCCATCTTCGACCTGCAGGACGCGGGGGTGGCCGTCCTGGGTGCGCTGCCTCGGGGCCTGCCGCCCTTCAGCCCGGTCCCCCTGCTGGACCTGGACTTGCTCGGCACCCTGTCGGCCGGCGCCCTGGCCGTGGGCGCCATCGGCCTGGTGGAGACCGTGTCCATCTCCCGCGGCATCGCCGCCCGTAGCGGCCAGCGCCTGGACAGCGACCAGGAGTTCGTGGGCCAGGGCATGTCCAACCTGGCGGCGGGCCTCTTCTCGGGCTATGCGGTGGCCGGCTCTTTCACCCGCTCGGCGGTGAACCACGAGGCGGGGGCGCGCACGAGCATGTCCGGCCTCTTCGCGGGCCTGTGGGCTCTGGCGGCCTTGTTCCTGCTGGCCCCGCTGGTGGCGTACCTGCCCCGGGCGTCGGTGGCGGGCCTGCTCATGGTGACCGCCTGGCAACTCATCGACCGGCGGGAGATGCGGCGGATCCTGCGCTCGAGCAAGGGCGACAGCTCCATCCTGCTGGCCACCCTGGCGGCAACCCTGCTGCTGCCCCTGGAATTCGCGGTGCTGGGCGGCATGCTCGTCAGTTTCAGCCGCTATCTCATCAAGTCGTCCACCCCGGGAGTCCACCCGGTGGTCCCGGACGAGAATTTCCGCCACTTCGTCCGCGCCGGCGACCGTCCCGTGTGCCCCCAGCTGGGCATCATCCGCATCGAGGGCTCCTTGTACTTCGGCGCCGTGAACCACGTGGAGGACGTCATCCGCGCCAACCAGGATGCCCACCCGGAGCAGACTTTCCTGCTGTTGCGCATGGGCATGGTCGACCACTGCGACGTGAGCGGCATCCACATGCTCGAGAGCGTCATGCGCCAGTACCGCAAGGAGGGCGGCGACCTCTTCCTGGAGGGCGTGCGCCCCATGGCCCGCCACATGATGAACCTCTACGGCTTCGACCGCGCCCTGGGCCCGGACAACATGCTCGGCCGCGACGACACGGTCAGCCACCTCTTCCACAAGAAGCTGAATCCGGGCATCTGCGTATACGAGTGTCCGGTGCGGGTCTTCGCCGAGTGCCAGGCCCTGCCTAAGGACGAGGACGTGCTCATGCTCCCGGACCGGGCGGACGTGCCCGATCACAACGTGGAGGAACTGGCCCCCAGCGAGGTGCGCACCCTGCTGGACGACGGGGCGGCCCACGTCATGGTCATCGACGTGGGCGAGGAGCACGAGTACGACAACTGGCACATCCCGGGGGCGCGGTGCCTGTCGTTGCCGCGGTTGGCGGAGAAGGGGACGGAACTGCCCTACGACGCGACGGTGGTGTTCGTCAGTCGGATCGGGCGGCGGTCGGCGTTGGCGGTGACGATCATGCAGGATCTGGGGCACCAGAGGACGTTCTCGCTCAGGGGAGGGATGTTGGCTTGGGAGGCGGCGGGGTATCCTATTGCGGTGGAGTAGCCGGGGTGATGTGCGATGGGTCTGCCGGCTTGCTTCCTATCGCCGCCAAAGTGGTCGACCAAACCGTAGAAGACTTCCGGCAGCGATACTCAAAGCGATCCCCACCCACCAGGCCGGATGCACCTGCGCCAGGTCCGCCGTCGTCATGCCCTCGGCCCCGAACCAGTACCCCGCCAGGAAGAGGGCCGCCCCCAGGGGCGCCAGCATTCCCAGGTGCCGCAACCGGAGCGGTGCCTCCGTCGCGTCGGCCGCCGTCGGTCGCTCGGCCCGGGGCAGGGACGCCTCCAGGTCCAGGTCGGCCAGCAGGGCGTCCTTCCAGCGCGGATCCGGATCGGCGGCGCCCTCGTCCTCGTAGGTCGAACGCAACCGGAGCAGGGAGGCGACGGTTTTCCTGTCTTCGCTCATGCCTCGTTCTCCTCGCCTGCGAGCACGACCCGCAGCCGGGTCAGGGCCCGGTGGCTGCGCACCTTGGCCGCCGTGAAGCTGATGTCCAACCGGTCGGCGATGACCTTGAAGGGCAGTTCCTCCAGGTAGCGCAGGGCCAGGATCTCCCGGTCCCGGGGACTCAGCCGTTCCAGGGACGCGCGCACGCCGGCGGCTGTCTCCTGGCGCTCGAGGGTGCGCAGCTGGTCCTCGGCGCCGTCGGGCCGGTCGATGGCGACCTCCAGGGGCGCCTCCCGATCGCGGCGCCTCTTCTCTTGCTGGGCCACCCGCAGCCCCTCGCGCCAAGCGATGCGGTACACCCAGGTGGAGAGCTTGCTGTCGCCCCGGAACTCGGGCAACCCTCGCAGCGCCTTGTGGAAGACCCGCGAGGCCGCGTCGCCCAGATCCTCCACCCGCAAACGTCTGAGCACACCGAGCACCAGCGGCTCCCACTCGTCCACGAAGCGGGCGGCGCTGCGGCGATCCAGGGGCAGATAGCGTCGGGGGGACTCCCGGGGGTCCGCCGCCGCGGGGCGCGTGGACGTCTCCATGTGTGGTTGGACCCCCGGTCGGCGGTGGTGGTTACACCCGAGAAAACGTGTAACCCGGCGGCGGTGGCCCCGGTCCAACGGGGCGAGAGAGCGGATCCAGCTTACCAGAACGCGGAGGGCCGGTAATGAACCATTTCCATGCCAGCATTTGGGATAACGGCACGCTCATGCCCATCATCGTGGTCACCCTGGCCATGCTCATCCCCATCGTGGCCATCATCACCGATTACTTCCAGAAGAAGTCCAAGATGCGCCTCATGGAAAAGGCCATCGAGCACGGGGCGAACCTGGACGACTTCAAGCTCGAAGAGGCCGACGGCGAATCGCAGCGGCAGATGCCCTACCGGGGCGGCATGGTCACCCTGGCCACGGGCGTCGGCATCCTCATCGGCGCCAAGTACATGGATATCGGCGCTGGGGAGCTCAACACGCTCATGATGGTGGGCGGCGCCATCGTCATCTGCGTGGGGATGGCGCTGCTGGCCAATGACTTCATGAACCGGGATCGTTTCCGGCAGGAGTAGGGTCGCGAGTGGGTCGACGGGGCCCCCGGGGGCCTCGCCGTGCTCCCGCGGCTCCGTCGCGCCAAGAACCCGGTTGTGCCGCCGCGGGCCGCCCCTGTAGTGTCCGCCCATGTCCAACCCTGCCGATGAACGCCGCGCTCTCCTGCTCGGCCTGGGCGCCGTCCTGGCCTGGTCCACGGTGGCCACCGCTTTCAAGCTCGCCCTGCGCCACGTAGACCACGTGCAGTTGCTTTTCCTGGCCACGATCTTCTCGCTGCTGGCGCTGGGGAGCGTGCTCGTCGTCCAGGGCAAGACCGCGCACCTGCGCCGCGTGACCCGCCCCCAACTCCTGCTCACCCTGGCGCTGGGCCTGGTCAACCCCTTCATCTACTACCTGGTGCTCTTCAAGGCCTACGATCTGCTCCCGGCCCAGGTGGCCCAGCCCCTGAACTTTACCTGGGCCCTGACCCTGAGCTGGCTGTCGGTACCGTTGCTGGGGCAGAAGCTGCGCTGGCGGGACGGTCTGGCGGGTGTCGTCTGCTACTTGGGGGTGGTGGTCATCGCCACGCGGGGCGATCTGGGGGGCTTCCGGGTGGAGTCGCCCCTGGGGGTCGGTTTGGCCCTGGGCAGCACGATCCTCTGGTCCCTGTACTGGATCGGCAACCGGCGATCCACCCTGGATCCGGTGGTGGGGCTCTTCCTGGGTTTCGCCTGGGCGTTGCCCTGCGTCACCGTGGCCACGGCCCTGCTCAGCGACTTCCGCTTCGACCTGCCCGGGGTGCTCGGGGGCCTGTACGTGGGCGCCTTCGAGATGGGATTCACCTTCGTCCTGTGGCTGTCGGCTTTGCGGCTGACCTCGTCCACGGCGCGGGTGGCCAACCTCATCTTCCTGGCACCTTTCCTGTCCCTCGTGTTCATACGTATCTTCGTGGGCGAACACATCGCCAAGGCGACCCTGGTCGGACTCGTCCTCATCGTGGGGGCGTTGTGGTGGCAGGGTCGGGACCGAAAGGACGCCTGATGCGCCTCGTGACCGTGATCCTCGTCCTGCTGGTGGCCTGCACGGCCCAAGCGGATCCCCTTTCCGCCTGGAACGACAGCCAGGTGAAGACCGCCATCACCGACTGGCTCGCCGCGGTCACCGACGAGTCGGGACCCGACTTCGTGCCCGTCCCCGAGCGCATCGCCGTCTTCGACAACGACGGCACCTGCTGGAACGAGCGGCCGAGATACGCGTCCACCATGTTCCAGGTGAACCTGGCCCGCAGCATGGTCGCCGTCGGCAAGGCCGATCCCGAGGCCATGCCCTTCAAGGCCTGGTTCGCCGGCGACCGGGCCGCGCTCAAGGATTACGGCTGGACCAAGGCCTACGAGGACATGAACGCCTCCTTCGCGGGCATGCCCGTCACCGCCTACCGGGATTCGGCCCGGGCCTGGATGGCCCGCACTCGGCACGAGCGCTACGGCGTGACCCACGACCAGCTCTACTACGTGCCCATGCTCCAACTCGTGCGGCTGCTCGAGGCGCACGACTTCCAGGTGTGGATCGTCACCGGTGCGGCCCAGGATTTCGTGCGGGCCTGGAGCGAACCGGTGGTGGGTGTTCCCCCCGAGCGGGTCATCGGCAGTTACACGACGCCTGTGTACGAGGAGGCCGAGGACGGCACCGTCACCATGGTCCGCGGCGCGGCGCAGTTCGACAACGGGCACGAGAACAAGCCGCCCCACATCGAGCAGCGCATCGGCCGCCGTCCGGTCTTCGCCGCGGGCAACAGCAACAACGACTACTACATGATGAACTACGCGGTCACTGGCGATCACCGGGGTCTGGCCATCTGGATCCACCACGACGACGGCAAACGCGAGTACGACTACGGGCGCCCCGGGAAGATCGGCGGGCTGTGCCATGAGAACCCGCGGGCGTACGAGGTGAGCATGAAGCGGGATTGGCAGGAACTGTATGCCGACGAATTCGAGTAGCGCGACGGGAGAGACGCCGCAGCCGGGAACCCTCGGCACCGCCTGGGAGCGCCGCACCGTCCGGACGGCGGTGTTCTTCGCTATCAGTGCCGGCCTGGCCGCCGGCGCCCTGGCCTGGCTGCTGCAGGGCTCCGGTCTGCCCCTCTGGATGGGCCTCGTTGGCGCGGCGGTGGTGGGCTGGGCGATCTACGCGGGCATGACCCGCAAGATCCGCCGTCGCCGCCGCATCCTCGCTCAGCCATTCCCCGCCGAGTGGGAGGCTGCCCTCCAGGGCGACGTGGTCTTCTTCCGGGCCCTGGCGCCCGAGGAGCAGGTGCGCTTCCGGCGCGAAGTGCAGATCTTCATCGGTGAGAAGCACATCACCGGCATCAAGACCGAGGTGGACACCCGCACCCTGGTCCTGGCCGCGGCCAGCGCCGTCATCCCCATCTTCGGCTTCCCCGATTGGGAGTGGGACCAGATCTCCGAGGTCCTGATCTACCCGGGCCGTTTCGACCAGAACTTCGACGTCGAGGGCGGACAGAGCACCCTCGGCATGGTCGGCACCGGTTTCATGAACCGCATGATGGTCCTCTCCAAGCCGGATCTGCTCCAGGGCTTCCGCAACGCCGAGGACAAGCGCAATGTGGGCCTCCACGAGTTCGCCCACCTGGTGGACAAGGCCGACGGGTCCGTGGACGGCGTGCCCGCCGTGGGGCTCGACCGCCAGGCCATCGGACCCTGGGTCGAGCTGGTCCGCCGCAAGATGCAGGAGATCGAGGACGGCGACTCGGACCTCAATCGCTACGCCCTGACCAACGAAGCCGAGTTCTTCGCCGTGGCCACCGAGTACCTCTTCGAGCGACCGGGCCTCATGCGCCGCAAGCACCCGGAGCTCTTCGCTATGATGCAGAAGATCTTCGCCCAGGACCTGGGCGGTCGCGTGGCGGCCCTGCGGCAGGAGTTCAAGCGGGGACCGGTGAGCTTCGGGCGCAACTCGCCCTGCCCGTGTGGAAGCGGGCTCAAGTACAAGAAGTGCTGTCTGCGGAAGATGTAGTTTCGTCGCGGCCCAGGTGATCAACCATTTCAAGCGGAAGAAGAAAACCTGACATGAGAAGCCTGATCACGATCGGCTGTCTGCTGGTCGCGGCCGCCGCCGTTGCCGCCCCGGTCATCGAGAACGGAGACGAACCGGCCCACGGGCGCCGCGTCCTGCAACCGCAGGAGCTGTGGCGCATCGGCGGCCTCGAGGACGAAGAGAATCTGCTGGGCCTGGTCCGTCGGGCGGTGGCCGACCGGGAGGGGAACCTCTACCTGCTGGACACCCAGCTGGTGCAGGTGCTCGTCTACGGGCCCGACGGGGAGCTTCTGGGCACCCTGGGCCAGGAGGGCGACGGCCCCGGCGAGATCCGCCGCCCCTCGGACGTGGTCCTGCTGCCGGACGGCACCGTGGGCCTGGTGCAGGGCTTCCCCGGCCGCATCGTCAAGGTGGAGAAGGACGGCACGCCCGCCGGTGAGCTCCATCCGGGGGGCGACCCCACCGACGGGACCATGTTCTCCCTCATGAAGATCCGGGCTTCGGGGCCGCACCTGGTCATGACGGGCGCCCACATCAGACGCACCGAAACCCACCGCACGGTGGAGCGGATCGTCGCGGCGCACGACGGGGACGGCCGCCGCGGGGTGGTCTACCACACGAGCGAAGATGTCCGCGAGCTGGGATCCTTCCGCCGTGACGAAGCGGGCCGCTTCATGCCCGATTCCTGGGTCCTGGGCGCCGACGGCCGGGTGTGGTTCGCCCCCGAGCGCAACGCTTACCGCATCGACGTCCTAGCGCCCGACGGCACGGTCCAGCGCACGATCACGCGGGACTACGAATCCTATCGGCGCACGGAGGAAGAGATCGAGCTGGTCCGGTTCTGGATGACTCCCTGGCGGGGTCGCAACCGCAACCGCATCGTCGTGGACGTGGCTCCCACCCAGCAGGACATCCTGCAGATGCACGCGGCGGACGATGGGCGGTTGTGGGTCCTCAGCAGTCACGGCGCCCATCCCGACGAGGAGGGCATTCATTCGGTGTGGGACGTCTTCGACGCCGACGGGCGATTCCACGAGCAGGTGGCCCTGGCCTGTGAGGGGACGGTCCTGGAAGACGCCATCGTTTTTCCGGGACAAGGCCTGGTGGTGGTCATCAAGGGATCCGTGAGCGCGCGGATGGCCAGTCGCGGCCAGGATACTGGCGACGGGGATGACGACGAGGCGGTGCCGCTGGAAGTCATCTGCTATCGGCTGGCGGAGTGATGCAGGTCGACTGACGGTCGACCCGGCACGGGAAAGGCCCGGCCCGCCAATCGGCGGACCGGGCCTCTTTTCGTCGCCGCAGCCGCAGCCGCCGCGTTCGATCTACCGGTACATGCCCTTGACCGAGCCCCAACTGTGGGTCTCGGACGGCACCGGCACGCAGGCGCCTGGGCCGTCTTCCCAGGCGCTGGTCAGGGTCTGCTCCACGACGGACGTCTCCTCCACGGTGAAGGCCCGGTTGGCGGTGCCTTCCCAGGTGTCGCAGCCGTCCTTGCGGAACTTGTACTCGGCGGTGATGGGATACGCCGAGCCGGCGGGGAAGATCAGGCAGGCCTGGTACAGTCCGCCGCCTATAGGTGCCATCTGGACGCCCGTGCCCCAGTTGGTCAGCAGGTCGTGGCCGCCGGTGACGCAGATGGAGCCATTGGAATCCACACCCGTCATGCAGACCTGGATGCAGACGACCTTGTCCTCGGTCAGGACGTTGCCGAAGCCGCAGCCCAGGGGCGCGAACTCCCAGGTATCCGGCAGCAGGTCCATCTCGGTGGTCCCGTCGGTAGGCAGCAGCAGCGCGCGGTTGGCGGTGCCTTCCCAGGTGGTGCACACGTCCTTGCGGAACTTGTACTCGATGGCCGGATTGGTGCCGGCAGGGAAGGTCACGGTGGCTTCCCAGACGTCGCCGTAGGTGTTGGTCATCATGGCGCCCGCGCTCCAGTTGCCGATGGCGGCGTGGTTGCCGACGACACAGACCGGACCGGCGGTGGCGACACCTTCCATGCAGATGGTGAAGGTCACGTCGATGTCGTTGGGGGTCACGTCGACGATGTTGTAGGTCAGGGGCGGCGGGTTGCTCATCTGGTCGCCGGCGATCTCGTAGGTCGAGCTGTCGGTGAGGTCCTCGAAGACCACCGTCACGGCTACCGTGGTGGCGCCCACCAGGGCGGTCTGGGGGATGAAGCCGATGTACTCGTCGTTGCTGGCGCCGGCGTCCACGTTGTAGGTCATGGCCACCGAGGCCTCGGCCGCGATGTCCGTGGTGTAGAACAGGGTCGCGGTGATGTCGGCGCCCTGGCCGGCTGCGTCGGTGACGCCGCCCTTGAAGACCTGGGCCACGACGAACTGGTCGCCGGTGGGTACGACGGCGGCGCCGTCGTTGGGATAGGCCTGGCCCGCCCAGTCGATGACGGCCAGGGCGTTGCCCGCAGCCAGCATCAGGGCGATGAAGGTGAGCGTTAGCAGTTTACGCATGATGTTCCTCCCATGCTGATTGTGGGGCACCGCCGCAGCGGGGCCCCGTCGGCCACTACTTCAGCAGCAGCATTCTCCTGGTCAGCGCCGTGTCGGCGGCGTCCAGACGGTAGAAGTACACGCCGCTGGAGACGGTTGCGCCCATGTGGTCGCGGCCGTTCCAGATGACGGTGTGCGAACCGGCGCCCATGATCTCGTCGCGCAACGTCTTCACGTGCTCGCCGCGGGCGTTGTAGATCCGTAGGCGGGTCCGGCCGTCCCGCGGCAGGTTGAACGAGATCTTCGTCGAAGGGTTGAAGGGGTTCGGGTTGTTCTGGGCCAGGGCGAGGCCGTCGGCGACGGGCACGTCGGACACGTCGCACGAACCCCAGGTCATGACCGGCAGGATCTGCGGGTTGCCCGCGGCGTCGAAGCCGTCCGGATCGATCCAGAAGCTGCGGTTGGACAGAATGCACTCGAAGGCGTCGTTCACCAGGAACTTGAACTCCATGAACTGGGAGTTCGAGTCCGGGAAGACGATCGAGCCGGCGTAGATCAGGTCGCCCGCCGTGTCGTCCGGGTAGACGCCGTCGTCGGCCAGGATGTTCAGCGAGGGGACCGTCCAATCGAACACCGGGACGGTGTTGCTGGGTGTGCCGGCCACCGCGACCACATCCGTGGGCGTGATGGCGGCCCACTCGGTGTGGGTGAACCGGGCCCGGAAGACGACCTCCACCGGCGCCCAGGTGGTGCCGCAGCGGTCGAAGCGGGCTACCGGCAGGGTCAGCGGGCCCAGGGCGCCGCCCACGGTGTCGTACTCGGCCTCGTTCAGGTAGACGTGGCGGTCGCCCTGGCCGAAGCACTCGTAGGTGGAGTTCAGCAGGAACTTGTAGAGCACGTTCTTGGACGCACCCACGTCGAAGCGGGCCATGCCGCTGAAGACGCCGTCGCCGGCGGTGGCGTCGGTGCCCGTGCCGTCGTCCACCAGTTCGGTGACCGAGGGGACGTCGTGGGTGAGCGGGGCGGTGTCGCCGTTGATGCTCACCGTGTCGCCCGGGGCGAAGGCGCTGGCGTTCATGTCCACGAAGAACTCCACGTCCACCGGGGTGGCCAGGAAGTTCGTCGGGTCCTCGTCGTTCCACCAGAACTCGAGGGTGTCGATGGCGCCGGTGGCCGTGGCGAGGGTGTGGACGCGGTTGCCGGCCAGGCCCTCGTAGGTCCCGCAGTTGTGCAGGAACTTCCACTGCAGATCGACGGCGGCCGTGTCACCGGCGCAGTCGCCGGGCACCATGAACAGGCCGCTCCATTCCCAGATGTCGTCGGTGCCCGTGTCGGTCATGACGCCGGTGTCGCAGGTCTGGCTGAAGGTCAGCGGGGCCAGGTCGCCCTGGATGCTGAAGCCGTCCGGGGGCGAGCTGTTGTTCTGCAGGTAGTAGGAGAAGAGGCCGCGGAAGACGAGCTGCTTGACGATGAAGCAGAACTGATCGCCGCTGCCGGTGGCGACGGGGTTGCCGGCGGCGTCCTCCACACCGGCCACCGTCAGGTCGTACAGGCCGTCGGCGGCGGTCAGCGGGCCGGCCAGCACCAGGTGCACCACGTTCAGGTTCGAGGCGTCCCGGGTCGCCGTGGAGATGGTGACCGGCGCATCGAGCTCGTCGAGCAGGGTGTAGTTGGAGGTGGTCTCGGCCGTCGTCTGGTCCACCGGCTCGTTGAACACCACGTCGATGGCGTCGGCGATGGGGTGGGCGGTGGGGATCACGTTGTCCACCACCGGGGGATCCACGTCGCTGGCCGAGAGGACCGTGAAGTTGTGGAAGATCGTGGCGTCGCAGGGGGCGGCCGGCGCCCAGTCCGTGGCCGGGAAGGGCAGGACGACCGAGTTCTGCACCGCGTCGTTGGCCGCGAAGTCGAGGCCGCCGCGGGCGGTGTTGTCCTGGGTGATCCACACCTCGACGCCGACCACGTCGCCGGCGCTCACGCCGAGAGTGGACAGCAGGATGCCGAACTCGCCGAAGGCCGTGTTCGTGACCCAGTTCAAGGCGCCCGGGCCCTGGGTGACGAACTCGGTCCAGGCGGAGCCGCTCCACTGGTAGCCCGCCTGCCAGTTGTTGCCCTGGTTGCAGTAGACGACGAAGTCGGGCTTGTTGACGGCGTTGGCCCAGGTGATCTGCCGCGACCAGGGGTCGGTGGTGCCGCCGTCGGCCGTGTCCACGTCGATGGCGATACCGATCTGGTTCGCCCAGCCTCCCGTGTCGAAGTCGTAGCCCACGAACAGGTTGATGGCGTTGTTGGTGATGGTGATATCACCCAGGTCGACCTCGGTGTACTGGGTGTCGCCCGAGTCGTCCTCGACCAGGTTGGCCACGTTCCAGTCGGTCTTGACGCCGTCCACGACGATGTCCTGGGGGACCTGGGCCAAGGCGGTCCCCGCGATCAGGGCGAGAGCCAGCGCTCCGGCCAGGCGATAACAACTCATTCTCATCGTATCCTCCCGATCACTTGAGAATCGCGACCTTGCACGTGACGGCCTGGCCGCCGGCGCTCAGTCGCACCAGGTAGAGTCCGGACGCCACCCGGCGCCCGACATCGTCGCGGCCCGTCCACGTCCGTCGGTGGGAGCCCGCGGGCAGGCTGCCGTTCACCAGCGTGCTGACGCGATGGCCGCGTAGGTCGTAGATATGGAGCTGGGTTCGCAGCGGCACCGTGCCGGGCAGGTCGAAGGCGAAGGTCGTCTCGCCGGTGCCCGCGGCCACCCGCCGCAGGGCCAGGCGCACCAGGGTGTCGTCGCCGGGAACGTCCGACACCGACAGGTCGTCGGGCAGGCCGTCGTTGTTGATGTCCACGTCCAGGGTCCACACCCGGTCGAGCACCGGCAGGGTGGCCGAGAAGTTGTCCGGGGCGCTGTCGCCGCCCAGCTCGCCGTCGGGTTCCGGGTCCCAGGTGATGGCAGCCACCAGGCTGATCTGCGCGCCCGAGGGTACGGTTCCCTCGCCGAGTCCGTAGAGGGTGTGCCAGGGGATGGCGAGTTCACTGCCGCCGTCGTCGCCGTAGACGTGGAAGCTGTCGTAGGCCGACTGGATCTCGCCCGAGCGGTCCTGGGTGGTGGTGGGTGAGAGCAGTTGCCAGAAGCCGTCGCCGTCAAAGGTGGACTGGTGCTGATAGCAGCCGTATTCGAAGTCGGCGGCGAAGCCCGCGGCGGTGAAGCTGGCGCCGCGCTCCCAGGCGTCGATGGCCGTCAGGTCGGTCTCGCCGTTGGCCGTGCCCGGATCCACGTCCAGGTAGAGCAGCCAGCTGTTGCCGTCCACGCGGCCCTCGACGGCCACGTAGAGGTAGATGTCGTCCCAGGTGCAGTGGAGCGCCTCGATCTCGTTGCTGCTGGTCCAGGCGCTGTCGCCGGCGTCATCGAGGTTGAAGCCCGGGGTCCAGTCGCCGGCCTCGATATGGCCGTCGACGGTGATGGCGGTGGTCACCTGGACCACCTGCACGTCGTCCACCTCGGTCACCGCCGGGGAGCCCACGCCGTTCTCGTCGTCCACGGCGCCGGCCGTGGCCAGTAGCAGGAGATTCACGGGATCGAGCGCTTCCACGGCTGCGGCGTCGGCCGCGTCGAGTTGGAAGGTGAGGGTCCAGACGACGCCCGTCTCCACGATCGACGAGCCCAGGCCGAGGGTCACGTCGGCGGAACCGTCCCCGTTCTCGTCCAGGGCGAAGGCCGTGACGTCGGCGCTGAGGGCGTCGGCGGGCTGGTCGAAGGTCACCCGCAGGCGGTCCGTGCCCGGGATGTATTCGGCGGCCGCGGCCACCGGGCCGCGCGTGTCCACCAGGCCCGTGGCGCAGGTCCGCAGTTCGGCGATCTCGCCCAGGCCGTCCGGGGCGGAGGTCGCACCGGCATACAGCCGCACCTGGAAGACCGCGTTGCCGAAGAGCTCATCGCCCTTCATGAGGGTGCCGGAGATCTCCTTCTGGTGGCTCGCGCCGCCGGTGCCCAGGATCCAGGCCACGGTCTGACCCGTGTTGGGGTTGCGCTGGCCCATGTAGGCCTGGTCGCCCACCCAGACCCGGTCCATCTGGGCGTTCCACACCAGGTCCACCAGCGAAGGCGAGAAGCCCGCCTGGAGCCAGTGGTCCGCCTGGCCCACGCTGTAGGCGGTGTCGAGCCAGGGCTCGCCCGTGGTCAGGCTGATCTCCTTGACGACCTCGTCGTGGAGCAGGCGGATGGTGGCCGTGGCGCCGGATGCGCTGACGATCTCCACGCCGTAACCCAGGTGCTGGTAGTCGGGACTCACGTCGCTGAAGCCGCCCACGTGGTTGCCGTCGTTGAAATCGGCGTCGGTGCCGAACCAGTAGGCGTTGTCCACGCCGATGGCCGTATCGTTCACCAGGCCGTTCTTCGTGAAGAGCCAGGTGCAGCGGCCGCCGTTGCTCTCGAATACCGCGAAGAGGCGGTCGTTGTGCAGGACGACCTCGTCGTAGCCGTCGTTGTCCAGGTCGGCCAGGTAGGCCGCCGTGGTGGTGCCGTACTCGCCGTTGGCCCAGTGGGCGGCCTCGGCGTAGACCATGGCGTTCTTCATGTGGGCCGAGTACTTGTGCTGCCAGCCGCTGATGGCGCCGCCCAGGCCGTCGTGCCAGGCGGTCTCGTGGAGATTCGTCATCAACACGTACCAGCCCGCCTGGCTGATGGTGTTGTCGGGGGCGGCCATGAGCGCCGTGTAGGCGTCGTTCCACAGGGTGCCGTAGTTCTTGCAGTTGCCGCCCGTGCCGGCGCAGGCGCCGCCGTCGCCGCCGTTGGCGTAGGGCACGTAGCCGGCCCAGTCCGTGTACCAGCCGTTGTCGCCGCCGCCGTAGCCGTCGCCGCCACCGATCTCGTTGTAAGTGCCGGGGGTCGGGGTGAAGGTGTCGCCGTTGAAGTCGGCGTGGGACAGGGCGTCGGCGAGCTTCCAGGTGCTCAGCCAGGCGCTTTCGTCCGCGCACTTCTGCACGAACCAGTCGTAGGTCTCCCGGGCGTTGGGCGTGGCCGTGGCCCAGCCGCCCATCTCGGCCACCGCTTCCCAGTCCTCGGCCATGACCACGATGCGGAACTCGCCCAGACCGCTGCTCGCCAGGCCGGTCAGCACGTCCAGGGCCGCCTGGCCGTTACCACCGATGATGTTGCCGGTGAAGTCACGGTCCCGGGGAATGAGGCGCAGACCCGTGCCGCTGAGGGTGTGGATCTGGTGGTTGTCGTGGCCCGACAGATGCGGAGAGTCGTCCAGGATGACGCCGTTGACGCCGTGGGACTGCCAGTTGTCGCCGATCCAGTCGCTGACGCCGCTGGAAGGATAGCCCGACGTGTTCAGCCACACGCGCTCGGGGACCCAGGCCACCGTGGGGAAGTAGCCGTAGCGGGTGTTCACCATCTGGGTCTCGATGTTCACGGACCAGTCGTTCATGTCGTCCTGGACGAAGGGCATCATGTGCTGTCCGAAGGCGGAGGTGAGCATGCCCGCCCAGCCGGCGGTGACGCCGGCGGTGAGCCAGGCGTTGAAGTCCTGGGGGTCGCCCGTGTTGGCGGACCACTCGGCCGCAGTCATGAGGGTGCCGCTCAGGTGGAAGTTGCCGGGCACGGAGGTGGCCTCGTGGATCTGCATGGCCTCGTCGAAGCCGCTGCCCTCCAGGTCGTCGCTGCGTCCGTGGAAGACGTCGGTGTAGCCCAGGCCCTGGTTGCCGTGGAGGACCAGGGCGCAGTTGGCCAGGTAGGCCGCGGGAGCGGCGGCGGGCCACCGGACGCGCATGGTCTCGCCCGGAGCGGTCGTGATCTCGAGGGACAGGGGAGCCTGGGCCGTGGCGCCGTCCACCAAGGATCGGTCCAGGGGCAACCACAGGCCGTCCCCCCGGCGCACGGGGGCCGCAGCGCCGGCCTTGTCCGGCAGAGCGCGGTAGCCGGCATCGCGGCGTTCCAGGGTCGCGGCGCCCAGCAGGCGGCCGGCGGATTCCACGCGCAGAGCGGCGGCGGCAGCGAAGTCCTCGCGGGGGCGGCCCAGGGCGCGGGCCGTGGCGTCGTCGGAGTCCAGGGAGAGCAGACCCACCCGTAGCCAGGGGTCGCCGGCGGCGTCGCGGTACAGGGTGAGCGACAGGAGATCCTCCGCCGGGGCCAGACCGGATGTCCCGCCGACGTGGTCCACACCCAGGACGGCGACGGGGGTGGCTTCGGTCGGGGGGGCGACGGCGACGGCGGCAAGGGGCGTCACGAGGCAAACGGCGAGCAAGACAAAGGACAGGCGGGCAGGGGACGCCATCGTGAGGATCTCCTTGAGCTGTTCACGGGGCACGGGCACGGCAGGAGACGTCGGAGAGACGTTGCCCGGCGCGCGTGCGGATCGGACTCCACGGGTTGGCACGGAGAGCCGACGAATTTGCGATTCTATCATGATCCGTGTTTGGGAAACAAGAGGAACGGGCATCTATTAAGAAATCTTAGCAAAACGCAAGCGAGAGAGCCGTTTTGGGGCGCTGTTCATGATGGCAATGACCCGGTCTCCGCCGCCATTCCGTCAAGCAAAGGGCGCGGCGCTTGAACTCGACCGCTCAATATGGTTACGATGCGGGCGTCGTGGTGGCGACGGCCGCCGTTCAATCCGAATCGGAGGGAAGACCATGATTCGTAAAACCATCGCCTTGACCGTAATCCTGGCCCTGCCGCTCATGGTCGTGGGGACTGTCACCGACGCCGCTGCGGGCGAGGGCTACTTCGGCTTCCAGGGGGGCCTCGTGATCGCCAATATGGGTGGCGACATGGACGATGCGGGACGGGAGCTCGCCGACGAGCTCGAGGCCGAGATCGGCGGCACCTGGACCGCCGACAAGCAGTCGCGGACGGGTTTCACCGGCGGCCTGACCTACACGCGCATGATCAAGCCGACCATGGGGCTCCAGATCGAGGGCATGTACGCCAGCCGCGGCGTCAAGTTCGACCTGGCGACCGGCGGGGTCACCTTCGACGCCGAGCTGAAGTTCAACTACCTGGAGGTCCCCGTCCTGCTGCGCTTCGCGCCCAGCCCCGAGGCCAAGACCCAGCCCATCTTCCTGGTCGGGCCGGTGGTGGGGTTCGAGTCGGGCTCCAAGATGAAGCTCTCGGCGGGCGGCATCGACGCCGAGGATGATCTCGACGCTCTCAATAGCGTGACCTTCGGCCTGATCGGCGCCCTCGGCCTGCGTACCCAACTCAACGAGAAGAACGCGCTGATGCTGCAGGCGCGCTACCATCTGGGCCTGTCCAACGCCATCGACGACGACGACCTCTCGAGCTCGGCCGGCGACATCATGTTCATGGCCGGCATGGAGTTCACCTTCGGGAATTAGCGGCCATGGGCCGCCTGGCCGACTTGGTGCTCGTCCTCCACGCGGGCTTCGTGGCCTTCGTGGTGGTGGGCCAGTTGCTCATCCTCGCGGGCCTGGCGCTGAAATGGCGCTGGGTCCGCGGTTTTCGTTTCCGGCTGGTGCACCTGGCGGCCATCCTCTTCGTCACCGCCCAGACCTGGGCCGGCCTGCCCTGTCCGCTGACCGCCCTCGAGAACCGCCTCCGGGTGCAGGCCGGACAGGCCGGCTACGACGAGGGTTTCATCGCCCACCACCTGCACGGTCTGATCTTCCACGACGCTTCGCCACGCACCTTCGCCTTGGCGTACACGGGGTTCGGGTTGCTGGTGGTGTTGACGTGGGTGTTGGGGAGGCCGTCTCGGCCCGGTCGTTAGTACGGGCCATGCATTCCGCCCTCGTTCCGGGATGAATGTGGCGCCGACGGCCCCTCGCGGACCACCATCAGACCCGACGCCCCCGCCCTGCGCCCGGCCCTGATCGTGCTCGTTTCCGCCTGCCTGAACCTTCCCCCCGCCCAGGAGGATCCACCATGGCCCCCGATCGGAAACGATTCGTCCTCGTCCTCGCCGCCGCCCTGGCCACGGCGGCGTTGTTGCTGGCCTTGGCCGGCCCGTCCCTGGCCTTCGATTTCACGTTCACCAACGTCACGGACCAGCCCGGCGGTCCGGGCCAGGGCGGCTTTCCGTCACTGAACCTGGTGGCGGACGTGGCCTTCGCCGTGGACGACTCCATCGTGGTGTGGGACCGGAGCGAAGGGATCTTCCACAACCTCATGCTCCTGCCCGGGGCCCCGGTCCGCGGCTGGCATCCGCGGCTGAACGACGCCGGCAACGTGGCCTTCGTGAACCCCAACGACCGCCACGTGTGGCTCTACGAGGCCGACGGCCAGGTCTTCACCGATCTGGCCACCGTAGCGGGATTCCCCGGCACCTCAGGTTCGCACTCCCTTTACGGCGCCTTCGACCTGAACAACGGCGACAAGATCGCCCTCCACGCCGGCGACCTGAACTACGGGGACATCCACGTCTACGACCACACGGCGGGCACCTTCGTCCCGGTGACCGACCTGCCCGGCGCTCCCACCCGCGGCCGCGACTGCCGCATCAACGACGCCGACCAGGTGGCCTACAGCGGCTACCCGGACACGTACATCCATGACCTGGAGACCGGCCTGACCCGCAACATCACCGACCTGCCCGGCGGACCGGGCACCGGCCTGCCCGCGGCCATCCTCAACGACCGCGGCGACATCGCCATCTCCAGCGGCAGCGAACTGATGATCTTCACCGCGAGCGACGAGTCCTTCCAGTACCTCTCCACTCTGCCGGACTTCCCCGCGTCTACCGCCTCGGTGGACCGCAACGATCTGGGCGACGATGGCGCCGTCAGCTTCTGGGCCGACGAGATCTACTACTACGACCCGGCCGACTCGACCTTCACCCAGCTCACCGGCCAAGGCGTCGTGCCCTACTCGGGTCACGAAAGTAAGATCAACGACCGCCATTATGTGGTCTTCGAGGCCGGCGCGGACGTGTGGCTCGCGGCGCCGGCGCCCGTATCGGCGGTGCCGTCGGTGGCGTCGGGCGTGCGCCTCGACCAGAACCACCCCAACCCGTTCAATCCCCAGACGCAGATCGCCTTCGAGCTGGAGCGGGACGGGACCGCGGTGCGCCTGGACATCGTCGATCTGCGGGGGCACCGGGTGCGCACTCTCGTGGACGGTCCGCAGAGCGCGGGGCGCCATGTGGTCCTGTGGGACGGCCGGAACGCATCCGGTCGCCAGGTGGCCTCGGGCACCTACCTCTACCGGCTGCGGGCCGCAGGAAGCGTGGTCGGACGGGCCATGCAACTGGTGCGGTAAGAAGGGGAGAGGAACCATGAAACCGGCCACCACCAGAATGTCCTCCAAGGGCCAGGTCGTGATCCCGCGGGCGATCCGTGACAGGCTCGGCCTGCGGCCCGGCACCCAGTTCGTCGTTGTCGGAGACGGCGATGTGGTTATCCTCAAGAGGTTGTCCCCGCCCACCCCGGACGAGTACGACGATCTCGTGAGCGAGGCGGAGCACCAGGCCGAGCGGGCGCGGCCGAGGGGGGTGGGGAGCCGTAAGGCGGGTCCGGGAGAGAGATGAACCCGGGGCCGTCCAACCGGCGCCCATTCGTTCCACCACGGGGATTCCCATTGCGACGCTCATCGGGATCGATCCCTTGGACTTCAATCGCGCTGGTCGCCGCCGCGGTAGCGGTGCTCGCGCGCTTGCCGGTCCTGCAGACCTGGTGGTGCCTGGACGATTGGGGCCAACTCCTGCGCGCGTCGGGGACGGTGTCCGCCGAACCCGGGCTGCCGGCGCGGTGGCTGAGTCGGCATTTCTACTGGACCATGACCTGGCCACTCTTCGGTATGTCAGCGGCGGCGCACGCCGTGCTGCGACTCCTCCTGCACGGATTGGCCGCGGCGACCCTCGTCCGCCTGGCGCGTCGTCTGGGCTTGGGGCCGGAGCCGGGGCTGGTGGCGGGGCTGCTGCTGGCCGCTTCCCCCATCGCCTTCACGCCGCTCTACTGGGCGTCCGGGATCCAGGAACTCCTGGCGGGAGTGCTGGCGATCCTGGCGGTGGAGCGTTGGCTGGCGCGCGGCCGGGCGGCGGCCTGGACCGCCGGCGCCTGCATGGTCATCTCGATCCTCGCCAAGGAATCCGGGCTCGGCCTGCCGGTACTCTTCCTCCTCATGCACCTCACTTCACGGAATGATTCTGGTCATCGTCCGGTGCGGTGGACCGTGATCGTGATCGGCCTGGTCGCCGCCACGGGCGAAGCCCTGCTCGTGGCACGGCAATTCGCCACCGGGCCGGATGATCCCTACCGTCTCGGCGGTTTCGTCACCGTCATCGGAAACCTCGGCATGTTCGGTCGCTGGCTGGGGACGCCGGGGCCGACATTCGCCGGTCAACCCACCTGGAGCGAAGTCGCGGGGGGACTCGTCCTGTTCGCCCTGTGGTGGACTGCCGGGGTTCTGGCCTGGCGACGCGGGCGCCGTCTGTTGCTGGGGACGGTCGTGGCGGCATCGTTCAGCCTGGCACCCGCTCTCTCTATGTTCCAGCAGGCGAAGCCCTACATGGCGTACGGGGCCGCAGCGGCGTTGGCCCTGGCGATAGGTTCGGTCCTGCCCGCGCGCCGGTTGGAGCGTAGGATCGTCGTCGTCGCTCTGGTCGTTGCCGCCTTGGCTTGGGGCGCGACCACCACCCAGCTGCGGATCCGCACGCTCGACGACCATGGCCGACCGGCCGACCCGGTGGTACGCGCGGCCTTGCTCGTCCGGGAAACGGTCGCGTCGATCGCCACCGCCGCCGGAGATGCGCCGATCATCATCTTCCAGCAACCGCTACGGGATGAAGATCTCGAGATCGCCGAACGGGATGGGCCACGACGCCTGCGTGACAGCGACCGGGTCGTTGCACTCGGAGGCGAAACGGGGCTGGCCCGGGCTCTCGGCCGCCTGGACGTGACGTGGCGCAGTTCGTTGCTGGAGACGTCGCCCGACGCGGAGGTGTTCGCCGAAACAGCGGTGCGTCTAGAGGCGTGGGGGCCTTGTCCGGAGGCCCTGCTGAGGGCTGCGGTCATCGACATCTACGTGGGGCACGGCAGGCGGGCCATGAGTGAACTGGCGCGGGCGTCCGCCCTGGGCGTGGGTCCCGGCCGGCCGGGTTTCGATCCGGTCGGACCGGACATACAGAGGGACTTCCTGCTGGATGTGCAGATGAACCGTCAGGCGAGCTGGTTGATCGGGGAGGTCACCGACGGGGGGATTACCATGAAGGAGTATCTGGAAGCGCGGGAACTGCTCGACCGCCTGGCCGAGACCATAGCAACCGACTGACTCGTCAGTCCCAGATCCCCAGCGCCGCCTTCCCATCCTCCGTCGCGTCCTGCCGCGGATTCCAGGGCGGCGCGAACACCAGATCCACGTGCACTTTCGCCGCTCCGGGCACCTGCATGGCCGCCTGCGTGGTCGCAGCCATGATCTCGGGCCCCATGGGACACATGGGACTGGTCAGCGTCAGGTCGATGTCGATGTTCCCGGTCGCGTCGTCGATGTTGATCCCGCGCACGAGACCCAGGTCCACGATGGAGATGTTCATCTCCGGGTCCATGACCGGCTGCAGCTTCTCTATCACCGTCTGAATACTCGGGACGCTCATCACTGGCCTTCCGTGATCTTCATGTTCATGGGATTGGCGTCGTCGCCCAGGCCTTCGGTGGAAACCGGGCGTGGATCGCGACCGGCCCGCTGGGCCAGCACCGCATCCAGCAGCGTCACCCAAGGCAACACTGCGCACTTGATGCGTACGGGGAATTTCTGGACGCCTTCGAGGGCTTCCAGATCGCCCAGGTCCACGTCGGTCGGGAACTTCTTGCCGTGCAGCACCTGGCGGAAGGCCTCGGCGATGCGGGCTGCCTCGCCCACGGTGCGTCCCTCGACCAGGTCGGCCAACATGGAGCCGCTGCTGGTGGAGATGGCGCAGCCGTGAGCCAGGACGCCCACCTGGCTGATGGTTTCGCCGTCGAACTTCAACTGCAGGGTGACCTCATCGCCACAACTGGGGTTCTTGCCTTCGGCCTCCACGTCGGGGTCAGTCAAGGGCTCGCGACCCCGCGGACTGCGGTGGTGGTCGAGAATGACTTCGCGGTAGAGGTCGTCGATGGGTCCGAGGGTGCTCACAGGGCGAAGACCTTCCTGGATTCGAGGAGACCGTCGATCAGCGCGTCGATCTCCCCGGTGGTGGTGTGGACGCCGAAGGATGCCCGGCTCGTGGCGACCACGCCCAGGCGCCGGTGCAGGGGCTGGGCGCAGTGATGGCCCGCCCGGATAGCGATGCCGAGCTGGTCGAGAATGGTGCTCATGTCGTGGGGGTGGACCTGCGGGTCGTGGAAGCTGACCAGGCCGCCGCGGCGCGTCGGGTCGTCCGGACCGTAGATGACCAGGCCGTCCACCGCGCGCAGCTTCTCCAGGGCGTACCCGGTGAGATCCACCTCGTGGGCGCGCACGGCATCCAGGCCGATCTCCTCGAGAAACTCCATGGCCGCCGGAAACGCCGCCGCCGCCGCCACGTTGGGCGTGCCGGCCTCGAAGCGGTGGGGGACATCGGCCCAGGTGGTCTCTTCGAGCCGCACCCATTCGATCATCTCGCCGCCGCCCTCCACGGGCTCCAGGTTGGCCAGGGTCTCGGCCCGGCCCACCAGGAAACCCAGGCCCATGGGTCCGTAGCACTTGTGGGCGCTGAAGACCATCAGGTCGGCCTCCAACTCCGCGAAGGCCAGCGGCCGGTGGCCCACGGACTGGGCCGCATCGACCACGGTCAGGGCGCCGAGCGAACGCGCCCGCGACGTGATCTCCGCCACCGGATTGACCGTACCCAGCACGTTGGACACGTGGGTCACGGCGACGACCTTCACGCGGTCGTCGAGGAACTCGTCCAGGCGGGCCAGGTCCAGCTCGCCCCCGTCGGTCACCGGCAGCACGCGCAGCTCAATCCCCCTGCGCTTGGCGAGCATCTGCCAGGGCACGAAGTTGGCGTGGTGTTCCATCTCCGTCACCAGGACGGCGTCGCCGGGGACGAGGTGGTGCTCCCAGCCCCGGGCCACCAGGTTCAGGGCCGCCGTGGCCGAACGCTGGATCGTCACCTGGGCGGACTCGACGCCCAGCCAGCGGGCGGTGGTGTCACGGCAGCCCTCGTACAGGCGCGTGGCCTCGTCGCCGAGGGTGTGCAGCCCCCGGTGGACGTTGGCGTTGGAGGTGCGGTAGAAGGCAGCTTCGGCCTCGATGACCGCCGACGGCTTCTGACTGGTGGCCGCCGAGTCCAGGTAGACCAGGGGCCGACCGTTCACCTGGCGGGTCAGCAGCGGGAAACGCTCCCTTACCGCCGCATCGACCGTTCCGGTCACGGGCTTCACCGGGCGCCGCCCAGATGGGTCAGACGGTCCTGCACCAGTTCGTCCAGCCGGGTGCGCACGGCCATGGGCACCATGTCCAGGGTGGGCTCCAGGAAACCCTGGACCACCAGACGCTCGGCCTCCTCGCGGCCCAGGCCGCGGCTCTGCAGGTAGAAGACCTGCTCGGGGTCGATGGGGGCGGCGGTGGCCCCGTGGCTGCAGCTCACGTCGTCGGTGAGGATCTCCAGTTCGGGGATGGAATCGGCGCGGGCCGTGTCCGACAGCAGCAGGTTCCGGTTCTCCTGGAGGGCCTCGCTACGGGCGGCGCCCTCCTCGATGCGGATCAGACCCGTGTACGAGGACCGCGACTTGCCCGTCAGGACGGCCTTGAAGTGGATGTCGCTCCAGGTGTCGCCGACCTGGTGGCGGTGGCTCGTGTGGTGGTCCAGGAACTGGCCATCGCCGCCCAAAACCACGCCGAAGAGTTCACTGCGGGCGCCGGGACCGGCCAGGTCCGCGCCCAGTTCGAGCTTCACCCGGTGGCCGCCCAGGGTGGCGCTGGCGCCGAGATAGCGGCCGTCGCGTTCCACCCGGGCGCGCACGGACAGCCAGCCGCAGACGCCCTCGTCCCAGCTCTCGGCCAGCACGTGGCGCACGTTGGCGTTCTGTCCCACCAGGATCTCGGTGACGCCGATGACCCGGTGGTCCTCGCGGCCGTCCACGTGTTCCTCGACCACGGTCAGCTCGCTGCCGGCGCCGGCGTCGATGAGCAAACGCGGCAAGGTCGTCTCGGCGAAGGCCGGTACGATGACGCGCAAGGGTTGTTCGAGTCGGGCGCCGGCGGGCACGCGAATGGCCACGCCGGCGTTGAAGGCCGCGGCGTTGAGGGACGCGAAATAGCCGGACTCGGCGGGGGTGGCCAGACCTGACCTCCTCGCATCCCTGGAGTCGGTCAGGAGGGGGGAGACGGTCAATCCCGCCTCCCGGGCGGCCCCGTTCATCTCGGGGGCGCGGCCCGGCAGGAGCAGGATCGCCGGCTGGTCGTCCGGCAGTTGGGCGACCTGCAGGTCGCGCGGTGGCATGGCCGCCGGCAGGGCCTCGCGGGGCAGCAGGTTCAACGGGTTCGTGTATCGCCATAGATGCACGCCGCGCGGGGGCAGTTCCTCGTTCCGGTAGGCCTCCAGGGCGGCCAGACGCCAGGCCGTTCCGGCCTCGCTCTCGCCCAGTTCCCCGGACAAACGGCGCACGTCCATGTCGCCGACCACCGGCTTGCCCTCGCTCGCCATCAACTCCAGATCAGCCAACGGTCCCCTCCATTTCCAGTTCGATGAGACGGTTCAGCTCCACCGCGTACTCCATGGGCAATTCGCGCACGAAGGGTTCGATGAAGCCGTTGACGATCATGAGCCGCGCCTGGTCCGGATCGATGCCGCGGCTCTGCAGGTAGAAAATCTGTTCGTCGGCGAGCTTGGAAACGCGGGCCTCGTGTTCCACGCGGACCTCGTCCTCGCCGATCTCCATGGTGGGGTAGGTGTCACTACGGGCCTTGTCGCCGATGAGCAGGGCGTCGCACTCCACGTTGGTGCGCGAGTTCTCGCAGCCCTTGTTCACCTTCACCAGACCCCGGTAGCTGCTGCGTCCGTCCCCCTTGGAGATGGACTTGCTGATGATGCGGCTGGAGGTGTTCGGCGCTGCGTGCACCATCTTGGCACCGGCATCCTGGTGCTGGCCGTCGCCCGCGTAGGCAATGGACAGAACCTCGCCGTGGGCCCGTTCGCCCAGCAGGTACACCGCCGGGTACTTCATGGTGAGCTTGGAGCCGATGTTGCCGTCCACCCATTCCACGACGGCGTCCTCGTGGGCGTGGGCCCGCTTGGTCACGAGATTATAGATGTTGTTGGACCAGTTCTGGATGGTGGTGTAGCGGATCTTGGCGCCCTTGAGGGCCACCAGTTCGACCACCGCCGAGTGGAGACTGTTGGTGGAGTACACGGGGGCGGTGCAGCCCTCGATGTAGTGCACGCTCGAGCCCTCGTCCACGACGATGAGGGTGCGCTCGAACTGCCCCATGTTCTCCGCGTTGATCCGGAAGTAGGCCTGGAGCGGAATCTTCACGTGGGTGTTGGGCGGCACGTAGATGAAGGAACCGCCGCTCCACACGGCGCTGTTGAGAGCCGAGAACTTGTTGTCGCGGGATGGTATGACCGTGGCCCAGTACTTCTTCACGATCTCCGGGTGCTCCCTGAGGGCCGTGTCCATGTCCGTGAAGAGGACGCCCTGCTTCTGCAGTTCCTTGTCGATGCTGTGGTACACCACTTCGGATTCGTACTGGGCGGTGACGCCGGCCAGGAACTTCTGCTCGGCCTCGGGGATGCCCAGGCGGTCGAAGGTGTTCTTGATGTTCTCCGGGACGTCGTTCCAGTCGGTGGCGCTGCCCTCGCTGCTCTTCAGGTAGTAGTGGATGTCCTCGAAGTCGATGCTCTCGAGCAGCTCGGTGTTGCCCCATGTGGGCATGGGCTTGGCCAGGAAGAGATCCAGGGCCTGGTGGCGGTACTCGCGCATCCAGTCGGGCTCGTCCTTGTAGCGCGAGATCATCTCCACGACCTCGTGGCTCAGGCCCTTGGGCGCCTTGTGGAGGAATTCCTCCGGGTCGGCGAAACCGTAGCGGTCGCGGTAGTCCTGGTTCAGGTCGGCGATCTGGTTGGTCTTCATGCCTCGCTCCCCGCGGTGGCACCCACTTCGTCGGCGATCCAATCGTAGCCCCGCTCTTCCAGTTCCTGGGCCAGCTCGGGGCCGCCGGTCTTGACGATGCGGCCGTCCATGAAGACGTGCACCACGTCGGGCTTCACGTAGTCGAGGATGCGCTGATAGTGGGTGACCAGGAGCACGGCGTTGTCGGCGGTGCTCGCCAGGTTCACGCCCTCGCTGACCACCTTCAGGGCGTCGATGTCCAGGCCGCTGTCGGTCTCGTCCAGCAGGGCGAACTTGGGCTCCAGCAGCAGCATTTGCAGGATTTCCAGGCGTTTCTTTTCGCCGCCGGAGAAGCCGTCGTTCAGGTAGCGGCCGGCGAACTTCTTGGGTACGTCCAGCTTGTCGAAGCCCGCCATCATGGTCTGGCGGAACTCGCGCACGGGGAGCTCTTCGCCGCGGCGCGCGCCGAGGGCCGAGCGCAGGAAGTTGGCCACCGACACTCCGGGCACGGCCACCGGGTACTGGAAGCCCAGAAACATGCCCAGCCGGGCGCGCTCGTGGGGCTCCAGGTCGTGGACCGGCTCGCCCGCCAGGAAGATCTCGCCTTCCACGCGGTAGGCCGGGTGTCCCATGAGGGCCGCGGCCAGGGTCGACTTGCCCGAACCGTTGGGGCCCATGAGGGCGTGCTTCTGGCCGGCGCGGACCTCCAGGTCGGCGCCCTTGACGATCTCCTTCTCCGTGTTGCCGTCCCGGATGAAGACGCGCAGGTTGCGGCAGGAGAAGAGGGGGGTGGTCTGGTCGGCGCTCATGGGATTCGGATCTCCTCGTTCGTTGGTCCGTGTGGCCATGTACCCGTTGTGAGTCCAGGATACATTCATGACAAAAATAGTCAAGTTTAAAAAAGGAGAAATATAATCCTGTAGCCGCACCTTTATCTAAGTGGTTGCATATGTTACTATTCCGACAAGAAAAACACCGAAAATCAACTCTCGCCTGAAGGATGCTCCCATGCCCCGACGCATCAGTCTTTTTGCCGCAGTCTTGTTGCTGGTGGCCGCCCTGCCCGTCCAGGCCGATTTTGCCCCCATCGAGCTGGACGGCGACTTCACCGACTGGTCCACCCTGACCGCCGACGCTACCGACACCGCGGGGGATGACGGCAGCAGCGGCATCGACTTTGGCCAGGTGTGGGTGGCCAACGACGAGAACTACCTCTACGTCCGTTTCGAGACCGGCGTCGACGTTCAGCCCGACGAGCAGCAGCAGATGATCCTCTATCTGGACACGGACCTGAACGCCGGCACGGGTCAGAGCTTCGGCGGCATCGGCGCCGACCTGGTGTGGCGCTTCGGCGACCGGGACGGGACCTTCTACCGCGGCGGCTCCGCCTTCATCGAGCACGCGGACGTGGGCCTGCTCATGGGTCCCACCGTGAGCAGCACCGAGTTCGAGATCGCCCTGCGCCGGGACGCCGTGCCGGCCAACGGCCAGGATCTCTTCCCCGGCTCCCAGGTGCGTTTCATCCTGGACGACGACGCCTCCGGCGACCGGGTGCCCAATGCGGGTAGCGTCGTCTACACGTTCCAGTCGGGCAGCGCCCCCGTGCCTACCCTCGACCTTGGCCGGGCCGACCCGTCCCATCTGCGGATGGCCACCTGGAACGTCCAGAGCGACGGCCTCTTCGACGGCGGCGACGCCGAGGCGGCCCAGAACCGTCTGCTGGACGTCATGGACCCGGACGTGCTGGTGGTCAACGAGGTGTGGAGCCACAACGCCACCGAAGTACGCAACATGATCGAGCAGCACCTGCCCAGCGGCGCCGGCGAGCAGTGGTACGCCACGGGCAACGACGGGGGCAATGTGCTGGTCAGCCGCTTCCCCATCCTCCAGAGCTGGGAAGTGAATCCGGGCTTCCGCATCACCGCCGCCCTGCTCGACCTGGGCGCGACCGTCACCGAGGACCTGCTGGTCATCGCCTGCCACTGGCGCTGCTGCACCGCCGATGACAACCGCCAGGAAGAAGCCGACTCCATCATCGAGTTCCTCCACGACGCCCGGAACCCCGGCGGCTCGATCAACCTGGCCGCCAGCACCCCCTTCGTGCTCATGGGCGACCTGAACCTGGTGGGCTGGCGCCAGCAGCTGGAAACGATCCTCACCGGCGACGTCATCAACGAGGGCACCTACGGCCTCGACTCGCCCCCGGACTGGGACGGCGGACCCTTCACCCAGGTCATGTCCCGCCACCCGGACGCCCGGGTGGCCTACACCTGGCGCAAAGACTGGAGCACCTACTACCCGGGCGTGCTCGACTACATCCTCTACACGGACAGCGCGCTCCAGCTGCACAACAACTACGTCATGGAGACGCGCACCATGACCGCCTCCACGCGGGTGACCTACGGCCTGCTGACCAATGACACCACCGACGCCTCGGACCACGCGGCGCGGGTGGCGGACTTCACCCTCACGTCCGGCCTGTCAGCCGTTCCCGGGGCCGGACCGGCCGCCGGCAGCTGGGCCCGCCTGCTGCCCAACACGCCGAATCCGTTCAATCCATCCACCGCCCTGCGCTTCGCCCTGGAGCGGGATGCCCACGTGGACCTGGCCGTGTTCGACGTGCGCGGGCGCCTGGTGCGGGACTTCGCCTCCCGGTCCTATCCGGCGGGCAGCCACGCGGTCACCTGGGATGGCCGGGACCAGCAGGGCCGCGGCCTGGCCTCGGGTGTGTACCAGGTGCGCATGATCGGCCGTGGAAGCGACGGCTCAGTCCTCACGACCTCCCGCCCGGTCACGCTCGTCGAGTAGATCTTTGCGGTTTCGTCGCATGGTCCGGGGCCCAGTCCCGGGCCATTTTTCTTGCGGTGCCCACCGGCTGGAGTGTCTCAAGTGTCCCGTTTTGAAGCGGCTTGAGACACCTTTGTGGGACAGTTTCGGTTGGAAATGGTCTAGCTGAGGGGTGGCGAGAGAACGTGATATTTTCGTAAATCTTTTTTTTACAATCACTTGACAACGGGGACACTAAAACGGCATCATGTTTGCACTTCTTAGAAGTGACGCCTCCCTGAAACCCGGTCATCGAGCGAGGGACTGGGTTACCATGCGGCGGGGCCGGTCGGGCGAACCCGGCCCCGCTGCCCCCCTAACCGGGCGGACCCCCATAGCCGAGGGGTTCGCTCGGATTCTTTTTGGCCCCGCGCGCCCCTCCGCTACCCTTGATTTCACTCCCGGCATCGACGATGTTGGAGACAGGCAAACGCCCCATTTCGGGCGGTTTCACCCCTATTTCGGACCGGGACGGCATCGCCCCGCCGCCGGCCGAGAGCAGACAGGAGGCCGGGATGAACATCTCCGTCACGAAGAACCCGAATCCGGCGACCCCGCCGACCGGCAACTTCGGCTTCGGGGCCATCTTCACGCCCCACATGTTCGTCATGGACTACAAGGACGGCGCCTGGCAGGACCCGCGCATCGTGCCCTACGGTCCGTTCTCCCTGGATCCTGCGGCCAAGGTTCTCCACTACGGCCAGGAGATCTTCGAGGGCATGAAAGCCTACAAGAAGGGCGACGACGGTTCGGTCCACATGTTCCGTCCGGACCGGAACATCCGCCGCTTCAACATCAGCTGCGGCCGCATGCGCATGCCCGAAGTGGACCCCGACGTGTTCATGAAGGGCCTGGACCTGCTCATCGACGTGGACCGGGACTGGGTGCCCGAGAGTCCCGACGCCCTGTACATCCGGCCGACCATGATCTCCACCCAGCCCAGCCTGGGTGTGAAGGCCAGCACCGATTACGTCTTCTACATCATCATCGGCCCGGTCGGCTCCTACTTCGCCGGCGGCATCAACCCCCTGAAGCTGCGGGTGGAGGAGAAGTACGTGCGATCGGCCCCCGGAGGCACCGGCTTCGCCAAGACCGGCGGCAACTACGCGGCGTCCCTGCTGCCCATCGACCTGGCCCAGGCCGAGGGCTACGACAACATCATCTGGCTCGACGCGCGGTCCATGAAGTACGTCGAGGAGATGGGCGCCATGAACATCATGTTCGTCTACGAGGACCGGATCATCACCGCTCCGGCGGGCGATACGATCCTCGACGGCGTGACCCGCGACTCGGTGGGCGTCCTGCTTGGCGACACGGGGCGCACCTGGGTCGAGGAGCATCCGGCCATCGCCGAGATCATCGCCGACGCCCATAGCGGCAAGCTCAAGGAAGTCTTCGCCTGCGGCACGGCGGCGGTCGTCACGCCCGTGGGCACGATCCACTTCCAGGGTGAGGACCACCAGATCGCCGACGGCGGCGAGGGTCCCATCACCAAGGAGATGCGCGAGACCCTGTGCGGCATCCACGCCGGGGACAGCGAGCACCATCCCGAGTGGATCCACAAGGTGCCCGAGTCCGGGAACGTCTAGACCTCGTCGCGCACGATAAGAACGGGCCCGCCCCCGACTGGGGGCGGGCCCACCGTCTTGGGGGTCAGGTGCGAGACCGGGAGCGCCCGTCCTGCCGCGGCAGCTTCAGGCCTAACCGCCGGATCCGGCGCAGCAGGGTCGTCTTGTGGATGCCGAGGGCGCGGGCGGTTTCCTGGCGGTTCCAGCCGTGCTGCTCCAGGGCGTCGCGGATGAACTTCCCTTCCAAGTCGGCGAAACTGCGCGGAGCGCCGGTGCCGCCGCCGCCGCGGCAGACCTCGGGCAGGTGCTCCGCCGCGATGAGCGGGCCGGGGCTGAGGACGAAGCCGTGCTCGACCACGTTCTCCAGTTCCCGGATGTTGCCCGGATAGTCGTGATCCTCGAGGAGGTCCAGGGCCGCGGGTGTGAAGCCCGTCAGGTGCTTGCCGCGGTTGAGGCACAGGCGTTCGAGGAAGCGCTGGGCCAGAAGTGGGATGTCGCCGCGGCGCTCGCGCAGGGGCGGCAGTTCCACGTCCAGCACGTTGATCCGGTAGTAGAGGTCGCGCCGGAATCCCCCCTCCTGCACGAGCTGTTCGAGACCCCGGTTGGTGGCAGCCACGACCCGTACGTCCGCCTCCCGGGGGCGGGTGTCGCCGAGACGCTCGTAGACCCGGTCCTGCAGGAAGCGCAGGAGCTTCACCTGCATGCCCGGGGACATGTCCCCGATCTCATCCATGAAAACGGTGCCGCCCTCGGCGGCGGCGATTCGTCCGGCCCGGTCGCGGGAGGCCCCGGTGAAGGCGCCGGCCCGGTAGCCGAAGAGCTCCGACTCCAGGAGAGTCTCGGGCAGGGCGCCGCAGTTGATGGTGATGAAGGGGCGCTCGCGCCGTGGGCTGAGGTTATGGATGGCGCGGGCCAGGAGGCTCTTGCCCGTGCCGGTCTCCCCCTGCACCAACACCGTGCTCTCACTGTCGGCGATGGTCGGCAGAACATCCAGGATATGGGTCATGCAAGGGTCGTTGGAGAGGATCCCGGCGAAGGGGCGCCGGTGCTCGACCTCCTGCAGGAGGTCCTTCACCCGGGTCAGGTCGCGGATGGTGCCGACGCAGCCGAGGAGGCCGTCGACGTCGTCCCGCAAGACCGCGCAGGAGAGAGTCACCGGGACGCGTTCGCCGGCGGCATCCACCAGGCTGGCTGGGGTGTTGGTGACCGGTTGCCCGGTCGCCAGCACACGGTCCATGGTGCAATTCTCGGCGCATAGATTGCTGCGGATCACCTGGCGGCAAGGACGGCCGATCACGTCTTCGCCCGCGTAGCCGAGGGTGCGTTCGGCCGCGGGGTTGAAGGCGATGAGGCGCTTGTGGGCGTCCACGGCGTACACGCCGTCGGAAGTGCTCTCGAAGAGCAACTCCATAAGGGGGCGCGGCAGGGGGCCGCCGGCGGATCGATCGGACATGGTGCTCGCCTCCTTCAGGCCGCGGCGAAACGGTAGCCTCTCTATAGTAGCGAATGCGCAGCGTTCCTGATTGGACAAATATGCGAAAACGCTACGTTGGCGGGTGGGGGCCATGGGGGCAATCTTTGTTACTGATTGATATATAACCAGTTGCACCATTATTATCGACTGCCCGCACCTGGCTCGCGTCTGGCATACGATAACGTGACGCCCTTCTCCTTCCTCGGGTGAGAGGGCGCAAGGGGCCGCCAGCGGTCGGACCAGATCCCACCCCTGGGTGCCGGCGGCCCCGCAACCAAGGAGTCGGTCATGTCTGAGATGCTCTACCAGGTCTTTCTCGAACGCGAGAGCGAGCTCGTGAACAACGTCATCCAGCGGCTGAAGAGTTCCACAGCCCGCAGCTACCAGCAGATGGAGTGGGAGAGCTTGCTGCACAGGGTGGAATCCCTGGTCACCTACTTCATGATGTCCTTCCGCACCAAGCCCGCCCAATTCGTGGACTACATCGCCGAGATCGCCGAGGTGCGCCAGGCCGCCGACTACCGCCTCAAGGAAATCCTCATGGCCTTGCGCATCCTCGAGGAACTGTCGTGGGAGATCACCGTGGATGGCGTGGCGCTGGACGAGCAGGTCCGTATGCTTGCGCGGGTGACCGGCACCATTGGGGCGGCCAAGGACCGGCTGGCTGAGATCTGGGTCGACCACATGGAGGCGGAAGCCGAAGTGGCGCGCAGCCAGGGCACACAACGCGCCGATCGTACGGGAACCACGCCTCAGGAGGTATGAGATATGCAGACCACCGATGTACTCGTCGTCGGCAGCAGTGCCGCAGGTCTGGTGGCGGCCTTGACCGCCAAGTCCACGGACCCGAGCCGCTCCGTGACCGTGGTGCGGCCGGAAGAAAAGACACTCGTACCGTGCGGCATCCCCTACACCTTCGGCTCGATCGAGTCCACGGACCGGAACATCCTGCCCTCGGACAAGATGTTCGCCGACGCCGGTGTCGAACTGGTATTCGGAACGGTCGCTGAGATACAGACCGGACGCCGCTTCTGTCGGCTCGAGAGCGGCGAGGAGATCGGCTGGAAGCGTCTCGTGTTGGCCACGGGCTCGGCACCCTACGTCCCCTCCTGGCTGCCCGGAACCGACAAGCTCAACGTCTTCACCGTCCCCAAGGACAAGACCTACCTCGACGCCATGAAGCTCGAGCTGCAGGCGGCCGAACGGGTGGTGGTGATCGGCGCCGGCTTCATCGGGGTCGAGATCTCCGACGAGTTGGCGCAGCAGGGCAAGCAGGTTGTACTCATGGAGAAGCTGCCGCAGATCCTCGGCGCTGCTTTCGACGCCGACGTGGCGAATCGGGCGGAAGAGATCCTGAAGGAGCGCGGCGTGACCGTGCAGATCGAGGCGGACGTGCGTGAGATCCGCGGTGGCGACCGGGCTTCCGGCGTGGTGTTGGCCGACGGCACGGTCCTGGACGCCGATGCAGTGGTGCTGGCGGTGGGCTACCGGCCGCGCTCGCGTATTGCCGTCGAAGCGGGACTGGTGGTGGACGAGGCGGGGTTCATCGTCGTGGACGAATACCTGCGCACCAGTGCCGAGGGCATCTTCGCCGTGGGCGATTGCGCCCAGAAGACCGACTTCGCCACCCGCAAGGCCATCCCGGTCATGCTGGCGTCGACGGCCTGTGCCGAGGCGCGCACCGCGGGCATCAACCTCTTCAAGCTCTCGGCCGTGAAGACCTTCAGCGGCACCATCTCGATCTTCTCCACAGCCCTGGGCGACACCGGATTCGGCGTGGCGGGACTGACCGAGACCCAGGCGCGCAAGGAAAGCTTCGACATCGTCACGGGTATTTTCGAAGGTATGGACAAGCACCCGGGAGCCCTGGCCCACACCCATCGCCAGTTCATCAAGCTGGTCGTCGGCCGCGAGTCGGGCGTGATCCTGGGCGGCGAGATCCTGGGCGGACTGAGCACGGGCGAACTGACCAACATGCTCGGGTTCATCATCCAGAACCGCATGGACGTCAATGCCGTCCTCACCTCTCAGATCGGCACGCATCCCCTGCTGACAGCCTCGCCCGCCGGCTACCCTCTGCTCAAAGCGGCCGCTGATGCGGCGCAGCAGATCATGGGCGCGGCGGTGGCCGGGGTCGCCTGATGGACGTGGCCGTCGAGTGCCTGCCCTGCGTTCTGCAGAGTTGCCTGCGCCTGCTGGACGAGGGCGGCATCGCCGAGGACCGCCGGGAGGACCTGATCCGCCGCGCCCTCCAGGTCCTGGCGGACGCCGACTGGCGCCGGTCTCCGCCTGCCCTGGCCCAAGAGCTGCACGCCGCCCTGCGCGAAGCCCTCGGCGACACAGATCCCTACCGTCAGATCAAGCTGCGCAGCAACCTGGCCATGCTCGAGCAGGTGCCCGAGCTGCGCGTCATGCTGGCTGGCGCCGACGATCCGTTCGCGGCGGCGGCCCGCCTGGCGGTGGCCGGCAACGTGATCGATTTCGGCGCTCGCCACCGGTTCGATCCCGCCGAAGCCATCGAGCGCGTCCTGTCCGTCGAAATGGCCGTGGACGACCTGGATCTCCTGCGCGCAGACCTGGCCGCAGCCCGCTCTGTCCTGTACATCGGCGACAACGCGGGGGAGATCGTCCTGGACCGCCTCTTCCTGGACACGGTAGCCCACGAAGGTGTGACCTTCGCCGTGCGAGGCGGTCCGGTGATAAACGACGCCACCCTGGAGGACGCCAACCTGGTCGGCCTGCCCACCTGCACCCGGGTCATCACCACCGGCAGTGACGCCCCGGGCGCCATCCCCGAAGGCCGTTCGGCCGAGTTCCAGCAGGCCCTCGACGAGGCCGACGTGGTCATCGCCAAGGGTCAGGGCAATCTGGAGGGCCTGTGGGAGGAGTCCCGCGACATCCACTTTCTGCTGACGGTGAAATGCGAACGGGTCGCGCGCCTGGTGGACGCACCGTTGGGCGGATTCATGGCCTGGAAGCGCCGGACTTCGGCGTAGGCGGCCGGGCGCGGATGACCCGGTAGGCGCGACCCTCGCCTACCGCCGCGCCCGGCCGCTGGACGCCCCGGCGGCACCGGTGTTAGCTTGCTGAGCAACCCGTAGCCGCCGGAGGACCCATGACCCGCATCCTGCACTTCCCCTGGTACATCGTCCTGCTCGCCGCCTACCCGGTGGTCCGTTTCTTCGAGGACGGGTTCGAGCACATCCCGCCCAGCGACGGCGTGCGCATATTCCTGGTCCACCTGGTGCTGAGCCTCATGGCCGTGCGGTTGGCCGGTTGGTTCCTGGGTGGCCTGCGGCGCGGCGCCCTGGCCGTGTTGCCGTTGCTGGTGGTGGGCTACTTCGGCCGGCTCATGGGTTGGCCGGCGAGTCTGGCGCTGGTCGTGGTGGCGATGGCGCTGGGGTTCGTGCTGCGCCGGTGGCACGGACGCGTGCCGGCGGTCACCAACATCCTCGGCGTCATGGCGCTCACTCTGGTGGCGGTCTCCTTCGTGACGACCCTGCAGAAGGCGTCCCGGACGAATCCGCCCACGCCCACGGCTCTCTGCGAGACGCCGCTGATGCCGTCCCGCACGTCGGCAGAGACACCGCCCGACATCTACTACATCATGGTAGACGGCATGGGCCAGCCGGACTACTTGGAGACCGGCTACGGCCTGCCCCGCCAGGACATCGCCGGCCCGTTCGAGCGCCTGGGCTTCCGTTTCGTGGACCGGGCCCGGGCCAACTACAACCAGACCGCCCTGAGCCAGGCGGCGACCCTCAACGCCGCGCCGGTACAGAATCTCCTGTCGATCCCCGACCCCCACGCCGGGGACCGCAACGTCCTAGGCGATCTCATCGGCGACAGCCGTGTGCGCCGCGCCCTGGAGGCCCGCGGCTACCGCACCGTGGACTTCCCCTCGGGCTACGCCGTCACCCGCCAGGATCAGGGCGCTGATCACAGGGAACCGTTCTTCGGACCCAACATGCTCGAGTACTACCTGCTCAGGGATGGGGCTCTGCCCCTGATCGAACGCCTCCTGGGCCGCGGTCCCGCCGACCTGCCCTACGCCCTGCGTCGTGGCCGTATCCAGTACACCCTCGACCACCTGCCCGACGCCCGGCGCGGCGTGCCCGACGACCGGCCCGTCTTCGTCTACGCCCATCTCATGGCGCCCCACCCGCCCTTCGTGTTCGACGCCGAAGGCGGGGCCCTGCCGTCGCACCGCATCTACTCCTACCGGGACGGCAGCCACTGGTACAAATGGCACGAGGGGGAGGACTATCCTGAGCTGTACCGGGGACAGATCCGGTACATCGCGCGCGAACTGGCCCGCAGCGTGGAGGAAATCATGGCGAACTCACCGCGGCCGCCGGTCATCATCATCCAGGGCGACCACGGACCCGGCGCCCAGACCGCCTGGGAGAGCGCCCGGCGCACCAACCACACCGAGCGCATGAGCATCTTCAACGCCTGGTACGTGCTCGGCGCGCCCGACGGCGTGCCACGCGCCGATCTGTCGGCCGTGAACACCTTCCCGGTGCTCTTCAACCTGCTCTTCGACGCGGATCTGAGCGAGTGGCCGGACCGGTTCTGGTTCGCGCGGAACAGCATTCCGCTGACGTTTCAGGAGATCGGGGAGTAGGGCGGCACGCGGCGACGTATTCCGTTTCAGCGCGACCGTTCCAGCTTCACCACCGCCCGCCTCCGGTTCTCCCAATCCCAGGTGCCCGCCGAACCGGTGAGCCCGTCAGTCCCCAGATGCAGCCGGAAGTCGAGCCGGTCGCTGCCGTCGGGCATGTCCGTCACGAAGGCGAGCAGGCCGCCGTGGAACCTTGGGTTCACCAGCGGCATGGCCGCGCCCAGGTCCGAGCATTCCAGCGAACCGCACAGGACGCCGTCGTCCTCGTTCAGCAGGAGAGTCAGAGGAAGTTCATGGAACCCGTCGCCCTGGGGGACCGTGAGTGTGCCGTGCCAGGGTCCGACGACGCCCTCGGCCACCACGGGACGGGGGATGTTCATCCGTCCGACCATGCGCTTGGCCAGAGCGGGGATGTCGGTGGCGTCGTCGAAGAGCATGCCGAGAATCTGCTCCATGTAGACTTCGTCCGCCGCCAGGGTGAAGGGGACGAAACGGTCCTTCACGTCGCCGGGTCCGGGTGTGTTCATGTCGAGCATCATGGTCTCGCGGCCTTCCGCGTAATCCTCGGGACCGAAGGCGAAGCTGCGGATGCCATGGTCCAGGTTAGTATTGAAGTGGGCCGTGCCGCGGGTCACGTCGAAGACCACGGACCAGCGCACGTTGACGCTCATGGCCTGCAGGGTCTCGAAGCAGAAGGGGACCGGATCGGCGCCGTCGAATTCCTGGAGCCGCTTGACCCCCGTGATGAAGCGCGGGATCTCGCTGAATTCCTGTCGGTAGGGCAGGTCGCCGCCGAAGCCCTCGTGCTCGGTGAGCCAGCGCATGGCCTCCGGATAGTACGAGTTGCCGCAGACGGGCACGGGCATGGCGGGGCCCGTGAAGATCTCGGGCCGTCCGTCCGGGAAGTCGATGATGGCGGTGCGGCCGGCGGTGTCGGCCACGAAGTAGTGCCAGCCCCAGCCGTCCAGGGTGACCCGGTGCAGGTTGTCCAGGACCTCGTCCACCGTGGTGTAGTTGTCGAGCTGGTACTGCATCCACTGCATCTGGAAGAGGGTGGGGACGGTCTCGTCCACGGGGTACTCCGTGTCGAAACCCATTTCCCAGATGAAGAGGCCCGCCTCGTTGAGGCCGCCGTCGGGCATTTCCTTGCCCAGGGGGCTGAAGGTCACCGAGCCGTACCGGGAGCGCCAAAACAATTCCGGGCCGGAGTCATCCTCCGGGTCGAAGAGGGCCGCGAAGCTGTAACCGTCCTTCCGGGCGCCGCGGGGGTTGAGGTAGGCGGCGCCGTCCACGGCCGGCACGCTGCCCTGGTTCAGGCTGTGGACGAAGTAGAGATCGTCTCCGTCCTCGAGCAGGAAGGAGGTGCAGGCGGTGGCGGTGGCGGCGAAGCAGGTCAGCAGAACGATCACGACGGCTCGGCGCATCATCGGCTCCTCGGATTCGGTTTCGATCCCCTGGAGCAGACGGCCCGGTGGTGGCGAAAGTTCCTTTCTCCCTGCGGAATGTCGCCCCCTACTCGGCAAGCAATTCGATCGCCCGTTCCAGCACGACGTCGCGGCTGGCGGCCAGATCCGCAGGGGTCGGCCACACCACCATGTCAGGCGCTACACCGACGCCCACATACTCTTCCTCGCTGCCGGGCAGCAAGGCGGTGAACGTGGCCACGAAGAGGGTCCCGCCGCCGGGCAATTCCGAACGGAGGCCGTTGCCCGCCGAGCCGCCCGTCGTCTGGCCCACCAGGGTGGCGCGGCCGGCCGTGCGCAGTTCGATGGCGAGGTCTTCGGACGAACTGGCGGTGAGGCCGCCCATGAGCACGACCAGGGGGCCCAGGTATCGTTTGCCGTCGTGGGGATCGATCCGGTTGCTGGACGTTTCCCACTCGGGCGGATTGCCCCAGGCCGCGTCGGCGCCCACGAAGTGGCGGTACTTCATGATGGGCGTGCTCACCGGTTCGTCGATGAGCCGCGAGACCATGGACCTGACCAGGGTGTCGGACCCGCCGGGATTGTAGCGGACGTCGATGATCAGCCCCCGCGTTTCCTCTCCTAGGCCATCGACAACGGCGGCGAAGTCCTCGGCGATCTGCGCGTGGTCGAAGTTGGGGACGTTCACGTAGACGAGGCCGCCGGGCAGTTCCTGCGTCTCGATGGTCGTGGCGACCATGGCGTTCATGACGAGGCGGGGCATGAAGGGGTGGTCGCCGCTCATGGCGTTGCGGACGACGGCCGCCGTGCGCTCTTCGCCGTCGCGCCCACGGATCGTCAATTCCACCGGCTGGCCGGCCGGTCCAGCGAGCAGGTAGACGACGAAGAGCGCTTCGGTGCCCTGGGCGGTGTTATTCATGTGGTAGCGCAGGACATTTTCGGCGAAATACCGGTCCACGGGCACACCGTCCACCGCAAGGATCTCCGCGCCGGGCGTCAGGCCCGCTGCGGCCAGGGCCGGGTCCTCGCCCAAGCGGTCCACATAGAAGCGACCGTCCATGATACGCACTTCCAGGGGCGCCATGTCGTGACCGGGCTTGAAGTAGCCCCAGGGCGGCAGGATGCGCGTGTGGCCGTCCTTCAGCAGGGCGACCATCTCCATCAGCACAGCATAGTAGGCGTCCAGATCCTCGGTGGCCATGGCCCGCGGTAGGTACTCCCGAACCGTGGCGTCCCAGTCCAGGTCCGGCCGGTTGTCGAAGTGGGGGAAGGTGTACTTGGCCTCGGCCCAGACCGTCATCAGGCCCCAGATTTTCTGCTCGGCTGTGTTGCTCCAGTCGGCGGCGGTGGCGATGCCGCAGGCCAAGAGGACTAAAAGACAGATGGCCGTGCGCAATCTCGACATGAGTGGGCCTTTCAAGGAGGCGGTAATGGAGCTCCTGATCAGAAGACGCACCGATGAGCAGAGAAGTTGTGCTGAATCTGGATCCCAGCCCACGAACTTCGCTCCTCATGGCTACCGGATTCGCCCCGTGCTAGACTCCCCCGCGAATCACCCCGACCCGGGAGGACCTCTTGGCCCACTTCACCATCCTCGACTGGTTCTGGACCGCCGCCTTCCTGCTCCTGATGGTGGGCGGCGCGTTCTTCTTCTACCGCCTGGCCCGCCGCTCCGAGAGCGACTTCTTCCTGGCCGGCCGCGGCCTGCCCTGGTGGTTGCCGGCGTCCTCGGTTTTCTCCACCCACACGGCCACCGACACGCCCATGTGGATCACCGGCGTGCTCTACGCCCACGGTCTGCGCGGCCTGTGGTACAGCTTCTTCGCCGCCTGGACCGCCATCGGCGCCTTCGTCTCGGCGCGCATCTTCCGCCGCTCCCTGGCTTACACCCAGGCCGAGTGGCAGACCCTGCGCTTCTCCGGTCTCGGCGCCGAGCTGCTGCGCGGCTGGCTCGCCGGCTGGCAGGTCTTCATGAACATGTTCATCCTCGGCTGGGTGGGCATCGCCATGGGGAAGGTCGGGCAACTGGCCTTCGACTGGCCCGTGTGGGTGGGCCTGGTGATCCCTACGTTGATCACCGCCCTCTACACCCTGGCCGCAGGCTACTGGGGCGTGGTCATGGGGGATTTCCTGCAGGGCATCGTGGCCGTGTTCGCCATCGTCATCGTCACGGTGGTGGCCATCTCCGCCGGCGGCGGACCCGAGGGCGTCACCACCCGCATCATCGAACTGGGAGAGGGTTGGCGACTGGATCCCTTCGCCTTCACGGGCTGGTTCACGGGGGACTTCCCCGCTGCCTGGTGGCTGACCATGCTGGTGATCGCCGTCATCGGCGGCTTCGGCATGGGGACCAGCCTCGACTGGTACGTGGAGGCCCAGCGCATCCAGTCGGCGAAAGGACTTCGCGACGCCACCTACGGCCTGTGGGCCGGCGGCGCGGTCACCCTCATCCGCAACGGCTTCTGGGCCGCCTCGATCCTCGCCTTCTTCGCCATGGCACCGGGCATCGCCGAACAGGCCGACTACGAACTGGGCTGGTTCCGTCTGGGCTTCGAGCTGCTGCCGGTGGGTCTGGCAGGCGTCTTCTTCGGGGCCATTCTGGCCATCCACCTGTCGACCATTTCCAGCCACCTGAACCTGGGCGCCCTCTACTTCACCCGGGACCTCTACCAGCGTTACATGAAACCCGACGCCACCAATACCGAACTCGTATGGATGGGCCGGGTCGCCACGCTGGTGCTCCTGGTGGGTTCGTTCTTCTACGGGATGATGATGCAGGAGATCACCCGCTGGCTCATCTTCGCCCTCTGGCTGATGATGGCGGGCATCTGGCTGCCCAACATCCTGCAGGTGACCTGGTGGCGCTTCAATGCCTGGGGCTATCTGGCCGCCTGGATGGCCAACCTGGGCGTGGCCTGGCTCGTGGTCTGGGTGCTGCCCGCTTTCGGTGTGCTGCCCGAACTGCCGGACTACCTGCAATTCTGGCTGCTCATGGCCCTGGGCGCGGCGGTCTTCGTACCGGTCACGCTGCTCACGAAACCGGAGCCCATGGATCATCTCGTCCGCTACTACGTCATGACGCGGCCCGTGGGCAACTGGGGTCCGGTGCATCGGGAGGCGGTGCGGCGCGGGCTCATCGAGGACGAGGTGAAGAGGACCGGCCCGCGCCCCTTCCTCAGGCGGGACTGGACCCCCGAGGAAGCCGACGGCTGGAGCCGGGAGGACTGGCTCGTCATCGTACTCTCACCGGTGATCTTCGCCCTCTTGATGATCGGCGTGACGAAGCTGCTGCTGCTGCAGCCCCTGGGTGCGGCCATGGTCATCGCCGCCGTGGCGCTCACTCTCTTCTGCTACTGGCTTATCGATCCCAAGCTGCGGGCCGTGTCCGGCGAGTACGAGACTCGGCAGGCCGCATACCTGGACGATCTCGAAGTCGGGGTTCGCACCATCGGACAGGAGGTGGACCATGGATGACGGACTGGTCATGGTCATAGGCATGAGCATCGCCTACGTCGCATCCGGTTTCGGCATGGGCCTGGCATGGTGGGCCTGGCGCCGCAAGCAACGGGAAAAGGAGGATCGCTGATGGAGCCTCTCGTCGCCACTCAGCCCCTGACCGGCTTCTTCTGGAGTTGGATCGTCCCGGTCCTGCTCTTCGTCATCGCCTTCGGGGCGACCTGGCTGCTGTACAAGCGTTTCTCGAAGGACTGAGCATGCGACTCGCTCTTTGCGCCCTGCTGGTGGCGGCCACGGCGGTCGCTGCGCCGATCGACCATGTGGACCCTTTTATCGGTACCGGCGGCCACGGCCACACCTTTCCCGGCGCCACCGTGCCCTTCGGCATGGTCCAGCTCAGTCCGGATACCCGGTTGTCGGGCTGGGACGGCTGTTCGGGCTACCACTTCTCCGACGACGTGGTGTACGGGTTCTCCCATACCCACTTGAGCGGGACCGGAGTGGCGGACTACTGCGATGTGTTGCTCATGCCGGTCACCGGCGAGGTCGCCGTGTCCAACGAATACCCCGGCGGCTATCCCTCGAAGTTCTCCAAGGACACCGAACAGGCTGCTCCGGGCTGGTACGCCGTGCGTCTGGAGGACAACGGCATCGACGTCGAACTCACCGCCACCGCTCGGACCGGCCTGCAACGGTACGTCTATCCGGCCGGCGTGGCCAATGGCGTGGTGCTCGACCTGCATCACCGCGATCGCGTGCTCGACTCGTGGGTCCGCGTGGTGAGCGACACGGAGATCGAAGGCCTGCGCCGCAGTTCCTCGTGGGCCAAGGACCAGTGGGTGTTCTTCGTGGCTCGGTTCTCGAAGCCGTTCACCACGGACATGGACAGCCTCCAGGGCGAGGACGTGAAGGCCGTCTTCGGTTTCGGCGACACCGGCGGCGAACTGCTGGTGAAGGTCGGCATCTCGGCCGTGGACGTGGACGGCGCCCGCCGGAATCTCGACGCGGAGCAGCCCGGTTGGGACTTCGCCGGCGTGCGTACCGCGGCCACCGACGCCTGGAACGAAGCCCTCGGCAAGATCGCCGTCGAAGGCGGTACCGACGCCCAGCAGACCATCTTCTATTCCGCCCTCTACCACACCATGATCGCGCCCAACCTCTTCAGCGACGTGGACGGCCGCTACCGTGGTCTCGACCAGGAGATCCACCGGGCCGAGGGCTACGACCAGTACACGGTGTTTTCCCTGTGGGACACCTTCCGCGCCGCCCACCCCCTGTACACGCTCATCGAGCCCGAACGCACGGGCGACTTCGTCCGCTCCATGCTCGCCCACTACGAAGACGGCGGCCGCCTGCCCGTATGGGAACTGGCCGGCAACGAGACCGACTGCATGATCGGCTATCATTCCGTGTCGGCCATCAGTGACGCCTGGGCCAAGGGCCTGCGGGACTTTGACGGTGAGCTGGCCCTGGAGGCCATGGTCCACAGCGCCCGCCTGCCCGACCGGGGCCTCGATGCCTACCAGGAGCTGGGCTACATCCCCGCCGACCACGAGTCCGAGTCGGTGAGCAAGACCCTCGAGTACGCCTACGACGACTGGTGCATCGCGCGCATGGCCGAATCCCTCGGGCGGGACGACCTGCGAGCCGAGTTCGATCGCCGCGCCCAGGCCTGGCGCCACCTCTACGATCCGCAGACCACCTACCTGCGTGGACGGGAGAACGGCGGTTGGCTCACACCCTTCGATCCCCGCCGCGTGGACTTCCACCACACCGAGGCCAACGGTTGGCAGTACCGTTTCTGTGCGCCCCACGACGTGGAGGGCATGATCGATCGCGCGGGCGGCGGCGACGCGTTCGTGGCGCGCTTGGACTCGCTGTTCACTGCCGACGAAGCCACCACCGGTCGCACCCAGGCGGACATAACCGGACTCATCGGACAGTACGCCCACGGCAACGAGCCGAGTCATCACGTGGCGTGGCTGTACCACTACGCCGGGCGGCCGGACAAGGGCGCCCGTTACGTGGCCCGGATCCTCGACGAACTCTACGCCCCGGCCCCCGACGGCCTGTCCGGCAACGAGGATTGCGGGCAGATGTCGGCGTGGTATGTGCTGTCGGCGCTCGGCCTTTACCAGGTGGCTCCCGGGGACCCTGCGTGGTTGCTCGGTGCCCCGGTGTTCGACCGGGCGGTCGTGCAGTTGGGTGGCGGACGTGAGCTGGTCATCACTGCCGAGGGCGACGGTCCGTATGTGGACGGCGTGTCGGTGGACGGCGAGGCCCACGACGCCAGCTGGATCAGCCACGAAGCGCTCACGAGCGCCGGGACATTGGCGGTCGTGCGCGCTGACGAACCGTCTGTGTGGGGCTTCGCCGCGTCGGCCCGGCCCCGCTCGCGGATACCGGGCGAACCGGTCATCGCGGCGCCGTGGATGTTCTTTTCCAGCGTGACCTTCCGCGACAGCCTGCCCGTCTATCTCGGCGGCGAGGAGCAGCTCGAACTGCGCCGTCCTTCGGGCAGGTGGATGAAGATGGACCCCTGCTGGGTCATCATCCGCGAATCCGGCGAACTGGCCCTGCGGTCGGTGCGCCCCGATGGATCCATGAGCCCGGTCACCACCGGCTACTTCCATCGCATTCCCCACGACTGGACCGTGGAAGTCCATTCAGAACCCAATTCCCAGTACACGGCCGGCGGGCCCTCCGCCCTGGTGGACGGCCTGCGCGGTCCCAGGGATTGGCGCACCGGCCGCTGGCAGGGCTACCAGGATCAGGACTTCGAAGCAGTCGTCGATCTGGGCGAGGAGCGGAAGCTCGGTACCGTGGGAGCCGGGTTTCTGCAGGATATGCGGTCATGGATCTGGATGCCGACCGAGATCGTGGTCGAGGTGTCGACCGACGGCGAGACGTTCACCGAGTCGGGGCGCGTCACGCACCAGATTCCGGATGATGTGGATCAGGTGTTCCGGGAGAACCTGGTCCTGGACGCGGGGGGCGTCACGGCACGGTACGTGAAGGTGCGGGCCATCAACTACGGGACGATACCCGAGTGGCATCCCGGCGCAGGCGGAGAGGCCTTCATCTTCGTGGACGAAGTACTGATTGAATCCGCTGATTAGTCTCTTCAGCGGAACTCGATTCCATCAGCGGAACGTGGCTTTTACAGCGCCCCAAGACGTTTCCGTCGTCGGCACGGGACGCATGCCTCCGGGGATGATGTTGATACCGGTGACGAAATACTCGTAACCGCCCGACGCGGGATACGCACGTGAGAGCGCGTCACCGTTGTCCGCATTGGTGATGGCCATGTGCCCTGGAATCGACGGCGTGCCTTCGGTAAACGGGGACAGGTATATGGGACCGGTGGCGCCACCGCCCCAGGAGCTGATCAGGACTTCGGCCAGAACCGTGAACATGCCCATGACAGGAATCGGGCAACTCACGTAGAAGGGCGGATCTTCGGGAGTCACGACGATACCGCAGGGATAGGTGACCGAAATGTCCCAACCGGGCGGAAGCGTCATGGACAGTTCATAACCACCGATGTTCGTGATCGGCTCCCCGGTCGTCTCGTCGATCGCATTGGAGATCACGAGGTACATGGGGAAGCTACCCATGCCGCTGGGTGCATCGATGTAGCATTCGGAATCCGCACCGGTCGGCGTCGACGTGTTGTACAGACCGATCTCGTTGGGGTAGACGCCGAAGTAGGGGTATTGCGCCTGGGCGGCGCCCGCGAGCAGGATGAGAACGAAGATGATAGCGTACTTCATGGCAAGGTCTCCTCTATCGTCGGCTGGAAGCTCTTGTTAGGCCTCCACCACTACTCGATGTTTCTCCGCTGCGAAATCTGGCGATACAGACATCATCGATGACTGCGGTCAAGACTGTGTTAGCCAACACACCGCATCTTCTCTTGAACGAAATATGTCGCTAGTTCCACTCCATTTATCCTCAACGAATGCTAGCCACATCCGGCCGAGCCCGAACTCCAAGTCTCTAACGACGAGAATCGCCATGCGCGAAGAACCCAATTCCACTCTGACATTGCCGATCATATCTGCGAGCGCAGACATCTCGCCGACGGTCAGGGGACCGGCGTTGAAATCGGAATGATCGATAAGAACAGGGACGCCGGGCTTCCATTCGGGACGCGCCAGCACTTCGCTAAGGAGTTCTTGAAATACTTTTGCTTCTCCGTCGCCGTGAGTTACTACCTCAACGAATCCACTGCGCTGGTGTATCTCATACTCCATGGCGTCCTCCCCGAAGGCCTATCTACCGGTACATCGCCTTTACCGCACCCCAGGATGATTCCGCAGCCGGCAGGGGCATGCAGCCGCCCCAGTTGATGAAGAATACCGAGCCGTCGTCGAGGTCCTCCGCCAGGACAGGATAGGCCCGGGAAGGGATGAATTCGTTGTCCGCGTTCGTGATCGCCATGTGCCCGGGAATCGTCGGGCTGCCGTCATCGATCTGGTTCATGTAGATGGCGCCCATCGTTCCGTCCCAGGATCTCAGCGTGACCTCGGCCAGGACGGTGAAATCGCCCGTGATCGGAATGAGTCCGGCGATCCGGATGTTGGGAGGCCCCTGGGAGAACAAGATGGTGTTCGCGGGATACGTGAACTCGAGGAACCAGCCTTCCGTCGGGAAGACGCCCAGTTCATAACCCCCGAGATTGGTGATCGGCAGCCCGGTCGTCTCATCCGTCGGGTTGCAGATCAAGAGATACAGCTGGAAACTGGCCGCACCGGGCGACGACTGGACGACACAGAGATCGTTGCCCCCCGTCGGCGTCGGTGTCGTGTACAAGCCGATCGTGTTGGGGAGTCCACAGTAGGCCCTTTGGGCCTGGGCGGCGGGTGCGAGGAGGACGATCACGGCGAGAACGATCATTGCGGTCTTCATGGCTGTCTCTCCTTCACTCGGAGATCATATCAATGAATATGGGTCATCATATCAGATTCGATCTTCATCGTAAAGATGACCGGGCACGCGGCAGAGTCGGGGAAGTGCGTGAGCCCACCCCTTGCGCCCCCGCTCCCCTTCCCTCATCATGCCCCCGAGTATCGCTCTTGCCTCCATCCTGAGGACCGAACCATGCAGAACCTCCACCTCACCCGCCCCTTGGTCGTCTTCGACCTTGAAACCACCGGCATCGACGTGGAGAAGGACCGCATCGTCCAGATCGGCATGATTCGGGTGGAGCCCGGCGGCGAGCGCACCGACTGGGAATCCCTTGTGAACCCGGAGCGCCCCATCCCGCCCGAAGCCACCGCCGTCCACGGCATCAGCGACGACGACGTGCGCGACGCACCCACCTTCAGCCAACTCCGCGCCGAAGTGGAGGGCCTGCTCGACGGTGCCGATCTGGCCGGCTACAACTCGGTCCGTTTCGACCAGCCGCTCCTGGAGCAGGAACTCGCCCGGGCCGGCAGCCAGGTCGACCTCAAGGGCGTCCGCCACCTGGATGCCATGCGCATCTTCCACACCATGGAGCGCCGGGACCTCACCGCCGCCTACCGCTTCTACTGCGACCAGGAACTCGTCGGCGCCCACGGGGCCCTGCCCGACGCCAAAGCTACCCTCGAGGTCCTCGACGCCCAGATCGCCCGCTACGACGAGGTGCCCGCCGAGGTGGACGCCCTCCACAAGTTCTGCAATCCCAACGAAGGCAAGTGGATCGACCGCACCCGCAAGCTCATGTTCGACGACAAGGGCGAGGCCGTCTTCACCTTCGGCAAGCTGCGGGGCCAGCCGCTCAAGACCGTGGTCCAGAACGATCGCGGCTACCTGGAGTGGATGCTGAACAAGGATTTCAGCGAAGAATTGAAGGGCATCCTGCGGGACGCCCTGGCCGGTGTCTTTCCCCAGAAGCGGGTTTGATCCCGGACGCCGACCAAAGGGGGCGGGTCCAAGCGTGTCCGTTCCGAACGTCGCATTCCCGCCCCCCGGTCTCGATTCATGTACGCTACTCGACCAGGTCCACGGCTCGCCAGACCTCTTCACTGAGCGACATCTGCAGCGTGTTGGGCAGGGCGTTGGACAGCATGACGTAGCCCACGTCCTCGGAGGGGATCAGGACGAGATTGGCCGAATAGCCCAGGGCATTGCCGCCGTGTTCGACCACTTGATAGCCGTGGGTTTCGGTGAGAAACCAACCCAACCCGTAGCGGGCCCCGGGAAAGTTTCCGCCGACGGTGGCCTCGCCTACGTGTTCGGTCCAGGTTTCGCGAACGTGTTCGGCGGCGATCAGCTGCTCGCCGTTCCACTCGCCTTCGTGCAGCAGGAAGCGCAGAAAGCTGGTCATGTCTTCGAGTGTGGACCAGACGCCGCCGGCGGGTGCGATGCAATCCATGTCCAGGAACATGGCGGGGGCATAGCCGTCCTTGCCCAGGAGATGGCCTGTGGCCACGTCGTCCCGGCCGTCGATCCGGGCGCTGATGGTGCCGCTGCCGGTCATCCCCAGGGGGCCGAAGAGCCGCTGTCGCATGAGGTCGTCCCAGCTGTGCCCGGCGACCTCGGCACAGGCCTCGGCGACCGCCACCATGGAGACGTTGCTGTAGTGGTGCTCGGCGCGGAAGTCGGCTATCGGTTCGAACTCCAGGGCGGCGCGCATGATGCCCGGCCGGTCGAAGGAGGGCTCGTAATCCGGCGCCTGGGCCCAGTTCGCCGCCCGTTGGATCAGTTCCATGGTGAAGACGCCGGTGCGGTGGCTCAGCAGGTCGCGGATCAGGACCCGGGCCTCGGGGTCGTCGCTCCGGATGCGTAGTTGGAACCAGGGCAGGACGTCGGTGACGGGCGTGTCCCAACTCAGGTCGCCGTCGCTCACGAGGGCGGCCGCCAGGGTCGATGTGAACGGCTTGGAGGTGGAGCCGACGGGGAAGATCGTGCTCGGTGTCACGGGACGTTCGCCGGCGAGGTCGGTCGATCCGTAGCAATGCTCCAGGATCACCTTGTCGTTCTTCACCACGACCACGGCCAGGCCGGGAATTCCCAGTTCCCGACACTGGGCGTCGATGGTATCGGCCAGCGCCTGCAGGCGGGGCGTCGGGGCCGCGCCGGACGTGCCTGCGACCAGCAGGATCGCCAGCACCAGGATTGTCGTAAGGGATCGCATGGAGTTCTCCTTGGTTCAGTCCGGATCTCGACAGCGTCATCGCATCAACGACGCATACGGCGACGACCAGGGTTCCCCCTGGTGACCGATAACCGCCCGGCGTTGACGAACGACTGGATCCCGCCCGTGAACGGCCTTGGTCATTCGCCTTTTGTTCCGCCCGGCGGGGTCACCTATACTGCCGACATGGGTTTTGACGACCACCGCCTGTCCCGGATCTTCCGGCGCTACCGCCTGGTGCGGCATGTGGCCTATTGGGTCGTTCCGTTCCTGGGGTTCCTGCTGCTGGTGCGGGCGTTCGAGAGCACACAAACGGCCGTGGAAGTCGCCCTGAGTATCTTCATGCCCGCGCCGCTGACCGCCTACTCCCACTACTTCGTCCTGAAGCGTTTCTTCGAGAAGCGTCGCTACTGGCTTTATGGCGGCTCGGTCGTGGTGATCGTGGCCGTGTCGTCGCTGTTGACGGACGTGGTCCATGGGTTGGTCGTCCAGGATGCGACCTCCCACACCTCGGGGGTGGGGACGGCGGTCCTGGTGATCCTGCTCAGCACCGGTCTCCACTACTTCAGCCGGGGGTTGTCCCAACAAGTCCGCCTGCAGGAAGCGGAAGCCCGGCACCTGGCCGCGGAACTGGCTCTTTTGCGGACGCAGATCCATCCCCATTTCCTGTTCAACACCCTCAACGGACTCTATGCGCTGGCCCTGGAGCGATCCGAGCGGATGCCCTCGGTGGTCCTGCAGTTGTCCGAATTGCTACGCTACGTCCTGGACAGCGGTGAGCGCGACCGGGTGCCCTTGGCCGACGAGATCCGGTTCCTGGAGAACTACGTGGCGCTGGAACGGTTGCGGAACGACCGCGACGTGGATCTGCATCTGGAGATCCGAGGTACGCCGGCCGGCCGCGAAGTCGCTCCCATGCTGCTGGCTCCGTTCGTGGAGAACGCCTTCAAGCACGGCGATCTGGGATTGCGGCCCGAGGCCCTGATCCATATGCGGCTGGACATGGAGGAACGGCACTGGCGTTTCACGGTCGCCAACACCTGGTCGGGACAACAGTCGCCGGAGCGGTCCGGGATCGGGTTGGCCAGCGTTCGACGTCGCCTGGAGTTGCTGCACCCGGGGGCCCATAGTCTGGAGACCAGATCGTCGGAGGACCGGTACGAAATCGAATTGGTGGTGCAATCATGACCTTCCGCTGCCTGGTGGTAGACGACGAACCCCTGGCCAGGCGTCTGCTCGCCCGGCATCTGGAGCAATTGCCTTCGCTGCGGTTGGTCGGTCAATGCGTCAACGCGACCGAGGCCGCGGCGTTCCTGCACCAACAACCAATCGACGTGCTCTTCCTGGACATCCGCATGCCTGGACTCAGTGGCCTGGATTTTCTGGCCACCCTGGTTCACCGCCCCCAGGTCATCCTGACCACGGCATACTCCGAGTACGCTCTGGAAGGGTACGAGCATGCCGTGGTGGACTACCTGCTCAAGCCGATCTCCTTCGAACGATTCCTGAAGGCTGTGAACAAGCTGAAGCCTGTGGCGCCGGACGCTGCCGACGGCTCCCTGTTGTTGCGTATGGACGGAGCAACCCAAAGGGTGAATCTCGAGGCGATCGTCATGGTGGAGGCTTGCGGGAACTACGTGAAGATCCACACGCGCCAGGAGCGGTTGCTCGCTTCGGAAACCATGAAGAAGATGGAGTCCGCGCTGCCCCCGGACCGGTTCCTGCGGGTGCACCGCTCCTACATCGTGGCCGTCGATAAGATCGAGCGATTGGCCGGCGGTCACCTGACGGTCGCTGGACACGAGATTCCGGTGGGACGGTCGTATCGCCGAACCGTCGAAGCCCGCCTCCTACCGGATTGACCGCCGAAATCATGGCTTAATCCCCTCCCGAAGCCTGCTCCGGAACACCAGTTGCAACAAGACCACCGTGATGGCCGGCCCCGGCGGGGACCGCGCCGCCGTCCGGAAAACGCACCCGCAACGGCATTCAAGTAGTATCCGTGAAGGGAGCGGTCGTGCAACCGCATGGGAAACGCCACATTACGAAGATCGAGATGGTTCTGGGCGTGGTCGTGATCGGGGTCCTGGCCTTCGCTGCCACACCGCTTATGCGGTCCGGCGGGGGGTTCGGAACCGACCAGAAGGTCATCACCAACGCCGAAACCATCGCCCGGGCTCTGGAGGATTACCGGATCGAGACCGGCCAGTGGCCGGAAACCGACCAGGGAACCCTCAATCTGGGCGTCCTGACCCTACCCGGCAGCACCAATGAGCGCGTGGGCACGGCTGTCCAACTCATGGGCACCGCCGGCGCCGAGATCGCGCGCCGGTCCCTGCCCCAGCCCCGCCCGTGGCTCGACGAGGTGCCGCTGGATCCCTGGTACCGACCCTACCGCGCCTACCTGGTGACCGCCGACGGGGTCATGCCCTCCGGTCCCTACGGTGTGGCGCGCCCCGATCCGGACGCCTCGGTGGTGGTGGTGATTTCCGCCGGCGCCGACGGGGTCGTCCAGACCGATCTGACCCGACTCTGGGACGACGGTATCGTCACCCGTCTGGACGCCGGCATCGCCGGCTTCACGCCCTTGAGCGACGGTACTCTCGGCGGCGACGATCTCGGGATCGCCCTCGCCCACATTCCCGGTGGAGGCCCCCGATGACGCCCGACACTCAATCGCCCCCGCGGCCCGAGCAGGCCGACGCCGAGCAGACTACGGCGCCCCAGAACTGGAAGACCATCCGCTTCGACGTCCTCGAGACCATCGGCCAGTTGCCCAGCCTCAACCGGGTCGTGGGCGAGTTCCTGAACCTGGCGCGCCGGGAGATCTACACCGCCCGCGACTTCGAGACGGTCCTGAGCAAGGACCAAGCGCTGGTGGCCCGGCTGCTCAAGGTGGCCAACAGCGGCCTCTACGGCCGATCGCGTTCCATCTCGACCATTCCCGAGGCCGTGGTGCTCATCGGTCTCGAACACCTGACCAAGATCGTCTATGCCGTGAGCGCCGAGGGCCTCATTCGTAAGAACCTGGTCCACTACGACTTCCATCCGGAGAGCGGATTCTGGGTCCACGGTCTGGGCGTGGCCCATGCGGCCAGCGTGGTGGCCGACGCCTCCACGGATTGTCCCCTGCGCGGTGACGAGGCCTACGTGGCGGGACTGCTCCACGACGTGGCCAAGCTCGTCATCGACGACTTCCTCCCGGAGCAGGACTACGATCGCGTCACCCTCCAGCACGAGGTGGAAGCGGTCGGCCTGGCTCATCCGGATCTGGCCGAGTACATCCTGCGCCAGTGGAACCTGCCCGAACCCATCACCAGCACAGTGCGTTGGCACCATGATCACGAGAACGCCGGCGAGTGGCGCCTGGCCGCGGCGGCCATCGTCCTGGCTCAGGAGATCTGCAACACCTGGGGCGTCGGCCGCTGGTCCCGCCTGGACGTGGCCGAGACCATGCCCGTGGACGACTTCGCCGATCTGCTGGCGGTGCTGAACATCCCGGACTCCCGCTGGGAGCAGATCATCTGGGACGTGCGCCAGCGTCTGGTTCACCTCGACACGGTTTTCACGGAGGACTGAACCGGTGGCGGGCGAGTTCACCTTCCTCATGTGTTCCGAGCGTTCAGGCTCGAATCTCGTCACCCGCATGCTCGACGCCCATCGGCAATGCTGCGGTCCGGCGCCCACCCACCTGGTGCGCGTCCTGGCCGAGAATCTCCATCGCTACGGCGACCTGTCCCACGACTCCGCCTGGCGTGCGTTCCTGACCGACGCCGCCGACCTCCTGGCCACCATGACCGGCGCCTGGTCCACCGCCTGGACCGCCGGCGACCTGGCCGCGCTCACGCCGGGCCGCGACCCCGGCGAACTTCTGCGCCGGGTCTTCCGCGCCGAGGCCAAGGTCCACGGCAAACCGCACCTGTTCATCAAGGAGAACCACCTCTACCGCTACCTGGATTTCGTGGAGCAGGCCTTCGCCGACGCCCGTATCGTCGCCATGGTGCGCGACCCCCGGGACATGGCCCTGTCTTGGAAACGGTCGCCCATCCTCCGGGGCGACGTGGTGCGCGCAGCCCGCATCTGGCGCGAGGACCAGTCCCGACTTCTGGAAGTCCGTGACCGGGTCGGGCCGAACGTATTCCACCTGCTCACCTACGAGGGCCTGGTCAGCGATCCCGAGACCCGATTGGCCGAGGTATGCGCGTTCCTGGGCCTGGACTACGACCCGGCCATGGCCGCGCCCCACCGGCGCCTGGACGCAACCGAAGCGGCGAGCCTCACCGACGACTGGAAGAACCTGGCGCGCCCGGTCATGCGCGACAACTTCGCCAAGTGGCGGCAGGGATTGTCACGGACCGAGGCGGCCTATGTGGAACGGATCTGCAGCAGCCCCATGACCGAACTCGGCTACGAGCTCGAATGCGAGGACCGGCGGCCCCTGGAAGAACTCGAGGGGGAACTGCTGCCCCTGGAACGTCACGAGAAACCCGGCTGGGCCGACGTCCCCGCCGCCGAGCAGGAGATTCGCGCCGCACGGGTGGCCGTGGTCCGGCGCATCACCTCGCGGGAGCCGGAGGTGATCCGTGTCTGAGTCGGCCCGCCGTTCCGAGCATCGGCGCAATCCCAAACTGGAAGACCTGCTGGGCGACCTGACCCGCGACCTGGACGCCGAGTCCCGGCCTGTGCCCGGCCGCCGCGAAGCCCCACGCCACCCGACGGTCCTGGTGGTGGGCTGCCCGCGCAGCGGCACCACCCTGTGCTACCAGTGGCTCGCCGCCACCGGCACCTTCACCTTCCCGACGAACTTCGTGTCCCGCTTCCCCACCGCGCCCTGGACCGGCGAGCGGATCCAGCGTCTGCTCACCGATACCAAGTGCGACCACGGCGGCGAGCTGGCCCTCGACCTGCCCGCTGCCCGCGACCCGTTCCGGTCCCGCCTGGGCAAGACGCGGGGCCCCTTCGCACCCCACGAGTTCTGGTACTGGTGGCGTCGCTTCCTGCCCGCGGGGGAGACCCACTTCCTGGACGAGGAGCAGCTGGCGTCCGTGGACACGGATCGCTTCCGCCGCGAATTGGCTGCCTGGGAAGAGGTCCGCGATCGGCCCCTGCTCATGAAGGGGCTCATTCTCGACTGGAACCTACCCTGGCTGGCCGAGATTCTGCCCGACACCGTGTTCGTCTTCGTGCGCCGCGACCCGTTCTTCACCATGCAGTCCCTGCTCTCGGCCCGCCGCGATTTCTCCGGCGACGAGGAGCGGTGGTACAGCTTCCGTCCCCCGACCTTCCCCGCGGTGAAGGACCTCTCCGCCGCCGAGCAGGTGGCGGCCCAGGTGCACGACACCGAGTCGGCCGTGCGGCACGGTCTCGAGCAGATCGAGCCGGACCGGTGGCTGGAGATCACCTACGAGGAGCTGTGCTCCGATCCGGCCTGGCTGTACGAACGGTTGATCGTGAAGCTGGAGCGGCGGGGCTACCGCCGGGCGGGATCCTACGACGGGCCGGTACGCTTCCCCGTGAGCGCCAAGGTCACCGTGGACGCCGAACGCGCCGCGGAACTGCGGTCCGCCTGGGAATGGGCGGAAAATCGCGACTGCGCCGTCACGCCCGCCTGATACGGCTGACCTGCGTCACCACCCGACGAACGAGTACCCCACATAGGCACGCATCAGGGCTCCGCCGAGGTCTTCAGATCCGGCCCAGGAGGGCTTGATGGTCAGGGAGGCGCCGAGTTCGATGGCGCTGGCGTCGTCCAGGGGTCGCATGGTGATCAGACCCACCTGGAAGGCGAAGGCGTAGACGCGCTCGTCGAAATCCGGACCGGAGATCTTGCGGCTGACCACGCCGGCGCCGAGCTCGGCCATGGCGAAGGCGCCTTGGCGGGTGTCGGTCAGCGCCGTGCCGAGGGAGAGGGTGAGTTCACCGACGTATCCGGAGAGGTCGACCCAGACCGAGTCCACCCGGTCGAAGACCGGCTCGATGTTCGCCAGCTGGTGCCGGTACATGAGCCGCAGGTAGCTCCGCTCGGAGATGCCCGCGCGGAAGCCCACGTGGGCGTTCAGCCCCTCGTCCATGTCGGCCAGCACGCCGTAGGTCTGGTCGCCGAAAAACTCACCGAGGACCATGGCGTAGCCGAAACCCACGTCGAAGCTCTGGGAGAAGATCTTGGGTTCCCGGTTCCGGCCCAGGCCGGGATCGTCGTCGTCGCGGGAGGAACCGCCGGGGCGGGCGGCGGCGATCAGGTCCGTCATGTCTCCGCCCGAAGTGGACTTCAGTCGGCGGATCTCCTCGGGCTGGTAGTCGCGGTAGGTGCCGCCGGATCGGGTCGCCCGCAGGCGGGCGCCGTTGGTCAACCACTGCACCTTGAGTCCGTCGTAGGTCTGGCCGTCGGCGGTCACGAGGGTGACGTCGTACCAGGTCTCGCCGTAGGGTTCCCAGCCGGTGGGGCGGGCCAATACGGATGTACCCGCCGTGATGGACAGCAGGACGACGAGTAAGAACGCTGCGCTGTGCGTCCGTGGGGCGGTGAGGAAGGCGAGTCTCATGCGAATCCTTGCCGAAGTGGTCGCTCAATCAATATCCGGTACGGCGGGGGTCCCGGCAAGTTGCGGCGTCAGGCGGGCTGGGCGCAGGCGACCACGCCGATGGCCCGCTCCAGGGCGGCAGCCTCCTCGGGGCGACCGCGCGCAGCGAGCATGTGGTGCAGATTCTCCGTGGTCGTGGGATCCGGACGATCCGGGTCCAGGGACAACAACGCCCCCAGGATGGCGGTTTCGTGGCGCCCGGCGGCCCAGTCCAGGCAGGCCAGGTCGGCCCGGGCCCGTCGGTGGTCCGGTCGCCCGGCCAGGATGGTTCGCAGGAGGCGATCGGCCAGGGCCGGATCGCCGTTCTCGTAGAGGGATTCGGCCTCGGCGACCGTGGTGGAACCGGTTCCCGGCAGGCCCGCCGGACGGTCCAGCACCTCGCCGTAGCGTGCCGACACGAGACCGGTTTCCCGGCCGTCCTGGACCAATTCGACCCAGGCTTGCCGGGCTTCCCGGAGGAAGACCTCGCTCTTCTGGACCTGCGAGTCGTGCTGCCGGAAGAAACTGAGGGGCGCCGCGAGCCAGGCCGCATCGCCCCGGGACAAGAGAGTCGTCCACATGGACATGTCCCCGTTGCGCCGGGCCGAGCGTCCCGCGTAGCTCATGGGGTGGGGCAGGTTGTCGGCCAGGTCCGCCCGCCGGAACATGACCGTCGTGGGCTCGCCGATCAGGTTGGTCATGCGGCTGAGCACCAGGGTGGCCAGGGCCCGCCCGTCGAGCAGGCCGTCGTCCGCGAGAACGGGCCGGTTGAAGTCGGCGTCGGGCAGCGCACCGCCCCGTCCGTCGATCAGGCGGCGGTAACTGGTGACGAGGGTCACGGCCGGGTGGTCCCGCAGGATGCCCGCCATGCGCGCCACGCAATCGGGCGCCAGCAGGTCGTCGTCGTTGAGGTACTTGACGTACTTGCCGCGGGCGGCGGCGAAGAGGTCCAGGTAGTTGGCCCGGCCGCCGATGGGTTCGGCGTGGGGGCGGAGGTGCAGTTCCCAGCCGGCGGGCACCTGCGCCCGGCGGGACGCCACGATCCCGGCGATGCGGTCGCCGGGACTGTCGTCACCCACGATGATCTCGCCCCGGGGCCAGGACTGGGCCAGGGCGCTGTCCAGGGCGGCGGCGAAGTGGGCGTCCTTGTAGGCGGGGATGAGGATGCTGACCAGGGGCTCAGGCCCGTCCTCGCGCCGGGGGACCGTGAGCACGCCGCGCCCGGCCACGAACTCCACGTAGGCTTCGAAACCGCAGTTCCACGCGGCACGGACCAGTTCCTCACGGGGGTACTGGTGGGCGCGAGGCCCCACGGCCACGTCCAGGCGGCCGCCGGGTGCGAGCAGGCGTCGACCCAGACGCAAGGCCTGGCGGCGGCCGGCCTCTGCCACTTGCGCGAGCCGGGGACCGGCCAGGCGAATCGCGGAAACCGCGGCGCACGGGACCGCCACCGCCGAGTCCACGTCTACCCGGGACGTGACGCCGGTGGTGCCGGCGATGACCAGGGTGGGGAAGCGATCGGAGCCGGCGAGAGTGAGTTCCAGGGTGCGGGTCACGAATTCTCCTCCAGGGCGGCCGTCACGGCGTCACCCTTGGCGACGACGCGGGCCACGAGGCGGCCCATGCGGGCGATGTCCGAGCGGCTGACCGCCGTGCCCGTGGGCAGGACCATTACCCGGCGGCACACCTCTTCGGTGGCGGGCAGGTTCCAACCGCCGGCGGGCGGCTGCGAGCGGTAGGGCTCCATGTTGTGGCAACCCGGATAGAAGTAGCGACGGGCGAGCACGTTCTCGGCCCGGAGCGCGTTCACCAGGTGGTCGCGGGAGATGCCGGCGGCGACGGCGTCCACCTCGGCCACGATGTACTGGTCGTTGCGGTTTTCCGGCCGTCCCCAGTTCTGCAGTTCTACACCGGGCACCGCAGCCAGGGCGTCGGCCCAGGCCGCGCGGTTGCGACGGTTCACGGCGAGCCATTCCTCCAGGTGCTCCAGGGAGGAGAGGCCCACGGCGGCCGCCAGATCGTTCATCTTGCCGTTCACTCCGAGGGCCGACACCTCGTCGAGACCCGTGAAACCGAAGTTCTGCATGAGGCGCACCCGCCGGGCCAGGTCGTCGTCGTTTGTGACCACGGCGCCGCCCTCGGCGGTGTTAATGAACTTGGTGGCGTGGAAGCTGAAGACCTCCAGATCGCCGCCGCCGCCGATCATGTGGCCGGCAGGACCGCACCCGAAGGCGTGGGCCGCGTCGAACATGAGACGCAGGCCGCGGCGTTCGGCGATGGCTTCCAACTCGGCCACCGGGGCCGGACGTCCCCAGAGATGGACCGCGACGATGCCGGTGGTGCGCGGGGTGATGAGGGCCTCCACCTTGGCGGGGTCCAGGTTGTGGGTGGCTGGGTCCACGTCGCAGAAGACCGGTTGGATGCCCTGCCACCGGAGAGCGTGGGCGGTGGCCACGAAGGTGAAGGCCGGGACGATGACCTCGTCGGCCAGTCCCAGCGCCCGAGCCCCGATCTCCAGAGCCACGGTGCCGTTGCACATGGCGATGCAGTGCTTCACTCCCGTGAGCTTGGTCACCTGTTCCTCGAAGATGCGCACGAAGGGACCGCGGTTGGACAGGCGTCCGCCCTCGAAGACCGCGTCCAGCCGGCGCATGAGGGTTTCGCGGTCGGGAATGTTGGGTGCGCCAACGTGGCGGGGTCGTCCGAAGGCGGGACGGCCGCCGAGGATGGCCAGGTCGCCGTCGTCCGCGGGTCGGGTGATGGGACGGGGCTTCGGAGTAACGGTCCCGGGTGCGGTGGGTCTGGTCTCAGTCTTGACCGGCATGGACCACCTCCTCGACCTGGGTCCGGGAGGGGTCGCGGTAGAAGGGGAAATAGGAGCTGGACCGGTTGTCGCCGAGCTCGGCGTAGCGCACCGGGTCGAGGACCGCGCCGCACAGCCACGAGGACTTGGCGTGGGTGGACCAGCCCCCCTTGAAGCGGCTCAACCCGTCGTCGGGGTCGTGCTCGAGGCCGGCGCCCGAGCCCAGGTTCGTCTCACGAACGCCCAGTTTGCGCAGGTGCTCCAGGGCCGCGGCCACCAGGGCGTAGGAAGCGCCACCCCAGCGGTAGCCGGTACGGTCATAACCCGAGAGGTGGTGCCAGGCGCGGTGGCCGTCCGTGTACCAGATCTGTATGGCGCAGGGGATTTCTTCGCCTGCGGCCGTGGCCGTGAGAGCCACGGTGCCCGGCAGGGCCAGTTGCCTGGCGAAGGCGTCGCGGGAGAAGCGGGCCATCCCGGTGATCCGGTGCCGTGCGACCAGTTCACCGTACAGCCGGCACCATTGGTCCAGCAGGGAGGACGGATCCTCGACCACCGTCAGTTCGGCGTGACGACCGAAGCGGCGGGCGTTGCGCAGGTGGTGCTTGCTGGCGGCCGTCTCCAGGGGGACGGACATGTCCACCAGGTAGTGATCCTTCCAGGGGCGGGCCACGGCGCCGAACCAGCGCTCCAGGTCCAGCCCCGCCGGCCCGGTCATGGGATCGGTGGTCAGGACCAGGCTCACCAGCCCGTTGGTCCGCAGTTCGGCCAAGTCCTCGCCCAGTCGGGATTGCTCGCCACAGGCGAAGAGGGGGTAGCACCCGACCGCATCCCGCCACCCGGGACGGCCCGGAATCGGCCGTTCCAGCACCCAGCCCTGGCTCCTGGGCAACCAGAGGGGTGATCCGAATTCGGCCAGGGATTGGGCATATTCCGCTTGGGCGTACGGACAAAGCATCGGCCTGAGGTCACCCTTCGGTCGGTTGTCGTCGTAAGACGTTGCCGCCTTGGTGGTTGTCTCCGCTACACGCGAAGTCAGGAGTCGGACGGGACGGCATTGCGCTGATCACCGGGAAGGAAACGCAAGAAGAGGGCCGTAGATACTCCGAATTCCTGGAACCCGTTGTCCATTGGGACGTATGATGTAATCGATTGCATACTATGTGTAATCGAAAGGAGCCCCCGATGGACCGCCAGACACGCGAACGTCAGACTCGCCGCCAGTGGATCCTGGAAGGCACCCGCCGTGTCTTCGCCGAGAAGGGCGTCGAGAATACGAGCATGGAGGACATCGCCGCCGCGGTGGATTACACCCGCCGCACCCTCTACGCCTACTTCAAGAGTCGCGACGAGATCTGTCTGGCGGTCTTCATGGAGGACCTGGCCGCCCGCTGGGACCGTCAACGAAAAGCGGTGGCGCCGGTGGCCGAGGGCAGGTCCAAGCTCATGCGCTGGGCCGAGGTCTACTACGACTACGCCCGCGAGTACCCCCACTCGGTCCGCCTGCAGGCCTACTGGGACTACCGGGGCATCGACCGCGACCGCATCGGCGGGGAGATCTTCGCCGCCTTCGAACTGCTCAACGACGAGTTGGCCGACGGCCTGCGGGACATGGTCCGGCTGGGCATGGAGGACGGCAGCCTGCGCTCCGACCTGCAGGTCGACCTGACTATCAGCCAGTTCCTCTACACCCTGCGCGCGGCCATCTTCCGCGCGGTCTCGCCCGGATACTCTTTCGCCACATTCGACGCCGACGAGTACGTCCGGCACTACCTGGATCTTTTCGGCCGCGCCGTCGGCCGCTCCGGAGGTGGGAGTTCATGACACATTCCTTCGACATCCGCCGCCGCCTGCTTGTCCTGGCCACTCTCCTTATCCCGGCCCTGCCGGCGGTCGCCGCCGAGGAGGAGGAGATGGAGGTCCCCGGGATCGCGCCCGGCGCCTACGAGATCCTCGACGGTGGATCCGAGGTCCGCCTGCCCTTCGAGTTCTACCGCGGCGACATCCGGCTCCAGGGCCAGGTGAACGGCCACGATGTCCATTTGCTGGTGGACAACGGTTTCCTCTGGGACCAGGTCCTGTTCTGGGGCGGACCCGATACGGACGTTCTGGGTCTGGAGTACGACGGTGAGATCGAGGTCGGGGGCGGCGGCGACGGCGACGTCATCCCTTCCTACACGGCCTCGGGGCTGACCGTGGCCTTCCCGGGCATCGTCTTCACCGACCAACCGGCCATCGTCATGCCCTACGAGTCGGGCACGTCGAGCATGTGGGAAGGATCCGTGGGCCAGGTCAGCGCGCTCTTCTTCAAGAACTTCGTGGTGACCTTCGATGTGGACGCCATGGTGATGACCCTCACCGAACCCGATGCCTACACCTACGACGGACCGGGTCGCCGCCTCCCCATGATCCACACGGGCAACAACTCCTGGGCGATCCCGGGCAAGATCGAAACCCTGGACGGCCGCATCATCGAGATACCCGTGACCATGGACCTGGGCATGAACGACTGGCTCCAGCTGACCACCGAAGGTGAGCACATGGTCGGGCTGCCGGCGGGCGCCCAGGAAGCCAGCCTGGGCTTCGGCGTCCAGGGCGAGATCCGTGGTTACGTGGGCCGCCTCGCGACGGTGGAGTTCGCCGGCTACCGCATCGATGACCTGCTCACGGAATTCGTCCCACCCGAAAACGAGCACACGGTCTTTCACGAGGGAATGCTCGGATTGAACCTGCTGAAGATGTTCAACTTCGTGTACGACTATCCCGGCGAGTGCATGTACTTGGCACCCAGCCGTCGCTTCGGAGAATCCACCGAGCGAGACATGACCGGCGCGCGCTTGGCCCGGGCTGAAGAGGGGTTCCTGGTGGTCCGGCAGGTGCAGGATGGTTCGCCGGCCGCCGAGGCTGGGCTCGTCGCCGGGGATGAGATCCTGGGCGTGGACGGTCGCCCGGCCGCCGACTACGACTTCTTCGAACTGCGGCCCCTGCTGCGGCGGGCAGGCGCCGAGGTGACCTTCACCGTGCGGCGGGACGGTCAGGAACGCCAGGTGGTAATGGCGTTGCGGCGGCTCATCTGAGCCGCCGGTCTACCGCCGCGACATCAACAACCGCAGCACGTACCAGAACATGAGGGCCACCGAGGCGAAGAGTTCCAGGGCCGCGCCCACGTAGCGGTCGCTGGGCCAGTGGTAGAGGATCTTCGATGTGTCGTGGAGGATGGCCGCGCCGGCCAGGCCTATCATGGCCACCGAGAACCACATGCCCAGGTGCCAGCCGAAGACGAGGCCGCCGCCGATGGCGACCAGGGCCAGGATGCCCGCCCAGCGGAGCATGCCGCCCAGGAAACTGAAGTCCTTGCGGGTCTGCAGCACGATGAGGGTCAGGCCCACGAAGCCCACCGCCGTGATCTGGGCTGCGGTGCCGATGACGCCCGGAGCGTAGTGGTTCGCCAGGTACAGCATGGGCGCGAAGATGATCGCTTCGGCCACCACGAACAGTCCGAGGCCTCCGTATTGCACGGCCCGGCTCTCGGTACGCGCAGCCAGGCCGCGGGCCAGCCAGCTGACGACCAGGAATCCACCCAGGACCAGTCCCCAGTTCACGCCCAATAGGACCTCGGTCAGCCGCCAGGCCAGTCCGCTCTGGAAGAACCACACCTCCAACACCACGAACGCGGCGATGGCGGCCAGCAGGTGGCCGTACACGCGCAGGAGGAACCGGGAGCGGTCACCGACGACGGTCTCGCCGGCGTAGACGGCCTCGGCCGCCACCGCGTCACCCTGGTTGCTGTAGGGACGGTTCATGGCCGACTCCTCATTCCGCCGCAGCCCGGGCCCGCTTGCGGCGCCGGATGTGCGACCCGGTGAACTGGCCGAGGAAGTACGCGGCCAGCAGGATCGGATAGGAATGCATGGAGAAGCCCAGCCCCGAGACGATGCGCAGGGCGATCACCCCGGGAATCGACGCGTGGATGAACACGAACCAGAGCAGGGAGAACTTCCGTTGATCCTCGCGCCAGTAGCCGAAGGGCACGTTCAGGATGTAGACGCCCACGGCCACCAGGGCCATGCGCACGACCATGCTTTCCATACGGATGCGGCTTTCTTGCTGAAGGCCTCGGGGCGGGAGATGGTTCGCGTACGACCGGGCCTCGTCGCGGTGCCGGCCGGTGGCGCATCGGGCCCCCAACATACGGTCGTTGGGGGTCAGCGTCCAGCGGACTGCTCCGGGTTCGCAGTCGAGGCGATTGCCAGTCGTCGTCCTGCGCGCTACCATGGCCGTTGCCCCACCTACCCACCGCCTGGAGGTCGTCATGAACCGCCGTCTGCGCATCGCCGTCCTGGCCGTCCTGGCCGTCCTGCTGCTGGTCGCCGCCTGCGCCACCGTACCCATCACCGGACGCCGTCAACTCAGCCTCATCCCCGATTCGCAGATGAATGCCCTGAGTTTTCAGCAGTACGACCAGGTCATCTCGGAGAGCAGCCTGAGCAAGGACGCCGAGGCCACGGCCATGGTCAAGCGAGTCGGGCGCGGCATCCAGCAGGCGGTGGAGACCTACTTCCGCCAGGAAGGCATGTCCCACCACCTGGACGGCTATGTCTGGGAGTTCAACCTCATCGAATCCGACCAGGTGAATGCCTGGTGCATGCCGGGCGGCAAGGTCGCGTTCTACACGGGGATCCTGCCCGTATGCCAGGACGAGACCGGCGTTGCGGTCGTCATGGGCCACGAGGTGGCCCACGCCATCGCCGAGCACGGCGGCGAGCGCATGAGCCAGCAGATGGCCCTGCAGATGGGGGGCGTCGCCCTGAGCGAGGCCTTGAAGAGCAAGCCACAGAAGACCCAGGCCCTGTACATGTCCGCTTTCGCCGTGGGCGCCCAATACGGCGCCATGCTGCCCTTCAGTCGCAAACACGAGAGCGAAGCCGACCACATGGGACTGATCTTCATGGCCATGGCCGGCTACGATCCCCGGGAGGCGCCGCGGTTCTGGCAGCGCATGTCCGCGGGGGGCGGGGGGGCGCCACCGGAGTTCATGTCGACGCATCCGTCGGATGAGACGCGGGTGCGGCAGCTGAACGAGCGGATGGCTGAGGCTTTAGGGTACTACCAGCCCTGACAGTTCCCGGCGGGACCGACTTGTCACGGGGCGACATGATGGCGGCCTATCCCGTGCAGGATCGCCGATGGTCAATCGGCGAGCAGGGCCGCCAGTCGGCGGAGGCCCCCGGGGGCCCAAGCGCCGTACCAGCAGAGATCTTTGCCGTCGCTGAGCAGGGCCTGGCCGAGAATCCCTGCTTCCGCCAGGAGTCGGGCATCGGCGTCTCGGAAGCACCAGGGCTCGTCGGGCAGGAGGACCACCTCTGGCGCCAGGTCCGCCAGTTCTCCGAGGTCGGTTTCGGGATACCCCGCCCGATCCCGGAAGACGTTCTCCAGGTTCAGTTCCGCCATCATGCCGTCCAGGTAGTTTTCCCCGCCGGCGGCCATCCAGGGTTCCTTCCAGATGAGCGCCGCCGCCCGGCGTCGGGGCGGGGCAGTCAGCTCGCGCCGGGCCGCAGCCAGATCGTCGAGCAGGGGACGGGCATCGACTCCCAGCAATTCGCCGTAGTCGGCCAGCAATCGGGCCACGTCGTCCAGGCTGCGGGGCATCACTTCGTGGACCATCACGCCCGCATCCCGCAGCGCCGCCAGATGCTCGGGCTTGTTCTCCTCGGTGCAGGCCAGGGCCAAGTCGGGCTCCAGGCTGAAGATCGCCGGCAGGTCCGGGTTCTTGGTCCCGCCGCAAGCGGGCACGCCGCCCAGTTCACTCCGCGGCTCAACGCAGTAGATGGTGCGGGCCACCAACCGGTCGCGGGCGCCGAGGGCGCACACGGTGTGGGTGAGGCTGGGCACCAGGGAGGCGATGCGGCGTGCGGCCATGGGGAATCTCCCAGTCGAAATGCTGAAGCGGCGATCCGCATCTAACATACTCCGGAACGACGACAAGATCGTGCTCGATGAGAATATTCGCTTTATTTTCGCCGGGCGAGCGGTTAGAATGGCCGTCTCGCTCCCCAGCTGCTCCCGACGCCCGAAAGAGGAGATACGATCATGAAGTGGACCGAACTGCTGACCGCCGCCGTGGAAGAGAATTACCCCGCCGTCGACTCTCTCATGGGCTACGTGACCGACGACGAACTGGACTGGAAGCCGGCCACCGGTCAGAACTGGATGGCCACGAACCAGCTGCTTTTTCACCTGACTGGATCCTGCGGGGCCTGCTTCAAGGGCTTCGTCACCGGTGACTGGGGCATGCCCGAGGGCATGAAGATGGAGGACATGCCCAAGGAGGAGATGCTGCCCCCGGCCGAGGCCCTGCCCACAATCGATTCGGTGGCCAAGGCGCGTGAGATGCTGGCCGCCGACAAGCAGATCGCCCTGGAAATGATCGCCCAGGCGGGCGAGAAGCGGCTTGAGAGCGAGATGCTCGCCGCGCCGTGGGATCCTACGCATACGGAGATCGCGCTCGGACGGCACCTGCTGGGGATGGTGATCCATCTGCAGTCGCACAAGTCGCAGCTGTTCTACTACCTGAAGTTGCAAGGGAAGGAAATGAACACGATGATTCTGTGGGGGATGTAGGCAGGGACTTGCACGGGTCGGGAAGACGAGGGCCGGAACCATCCGTGGTTCCGGCCCTCTCGGTTTCCGACGACCGGCGTTCGGTCGTGTCCCCACCCGCAGCGAATCAGCGAATGCAATCCACGACCGGGATGCTATACTCGGAAGCATCCCGACAGAAAGTCCGACCGAATCCATGGACCGACTCTACGCCTCCCCCGATCCATCGTGATCCGCTTCGCCGTCGACCATCCCGTCGCCACGTGGATGCTCTTCGCGGCGCTCATGGTGACCGGCGTCTATGCGCTTCCGCGCCTAAACATCGAGGCCATGCCGGAGACCGACCTGCCGGAGCTGTCGATCATCACCGGGTGGTCCGGAGCTTCGCCCAGCGCCATTCAGCGCTCGATCACGCTGCCCATCGAGGAAGCGGTCGCCGGTTGCCATGGTGTCGAGGAAATCGATTCCCAATCCCGCTTCGGAGTGAGCCGGGTCACGGTCCGGTATGTGCGCCATGCGGATATGGAATTCGCCCGGCTGGAGCTCGCGGAGCAGTTGGGAGCGGTACGTCGCAGCCTACCGGCGCGTGCGGGCCAGCCTTACATCCGGCCCTACGTACCCGAGGAACTCAGGACCGAAGAGTTCTTCGCCCTGAGTCTCGTCTCGCCCCTCTCCATGAACGAGTTGCGGGACCGGGCCGAGACCTGGCTCCTGCCGCGTTTCCTGGCGGTCCCGGGCGTGGCCGACGCCGAGTTGCGAGGCGGCGCGCGTCCGGTGGTGAGGGTGCTGCTCGATCTCGAACTGTTGGAGCGATACGGTCTGACCGCCGACCATGTGGCCGGCCGTATCGACGCCCTGGACCGGATCGTTCCCGCCGGCGCGATCCATCGCTCGGGTCAGGAATTCGTGGTGACGGTGCAGGGCCGGGTGGACCTGGACCAGCTGGAGGCGACGGTGCTACGGGTCATGGGCGGCCAGGCCGTGACCCTGGGCCACGTGGCGAGGATCGAACCGGGTTTCGAGGACACCAGCTACATCAGTCGTATCAATGGCGAAAACGTCATTTCCCTGAACGTCGTCAAACGCAGCGGGCACAACTCGATCTCCGTGAGCCGGCGCTTGCGAAAAGAACTGCCAAACATCGAGGCGGCGGCGCCCTTCCCGGTGACGTTCGAGATCGACCAGGACGAAGGCGAGGAGCTGGAGGACAAGCTCGAGGAGCTGGTCATCCGCTCCCTGGTCATCCTCGGTCTGCTGTTCATCATGCTGGCCCTGGCCCTCAAGCGCGCCCGTCTGACGGCCATCGTCGTCTTCTCCA
>JAAEQC010000165.1 GCA_024231905.1 bacterium
GGCCAGGGAGCGGCGGAGGGAGTGGTCGACAACAGCGGCTGAACGGCGAGGCTGGTAGGGCACGGCACTCATGGAGCACCTCCAGGGCTAGACGTCAGTGGGAGGTGCAATCAATATACGAAAACATAGCGAAAACAGCAACCCAAAACCGCCATAAAATATTTAATAACAGCAATATACATAAACAATCATGGATACGCGTATCCACACCAACGCCCCCAAACAAAAGGCCCCCGGGGACCTGGAATCCAACCAACGATCCACCCCCCAGCCTCCCGTCACAGCCGCCATCCGGCGTCACGCGCCCCCTCTTCGGGGATTGGCATATTCCTCGCGGATAGCTATCATGTGCCCGGATTCGCGGGCCGCACGGCGGCCCTTTTTCGCGGCCCTGCGGCGGCGGAATCCGCCCGGTTCCGCATCTCCGCGGACAGGAAACCCTTCGAGAAATCAACGAGGAACGTCGATGCCCGAGAAGCAGATCGCGAAGTTCTCCGTCACCCACCTGCAGGTGCTGGACGAGAAAGGCAAGGTGGACGCCGCCCTGGAGCCGGACCTCGGCCAGGAGCAGGCTGTCGAGATGTACCGCTGGATGCGGCTGGCCCGCACCCTGGACGAACGCATGCTCAAGCTCCAGCGCCAGGGCCGGTTGGGCACCTTCCCGCCCTGCACCGGCCACGAGGCCGTGTCCATCCCCGTGGGCCTGGCCATGAAGAAGGGGGACTGGTTCGCCGGCGCCTTCCGCGAACTGGGCACGCGCCTGGTGCGCGGTGAGCCGCTTACCAACACCCTCCACTACTACAACGGCTGGGAAGAGGGCAACATCCTGCCCGACGCCGACCTGCGCATCCTGCCCACCAGCGTGGTCATCGGCTGCCAGATCGAACACGCCGCCGGGCTGGCCTACGCGGCCAAGTACAGGGGCACCGACGAGGCCGTCGTCACCTTCATCGGCGACGGGGGCACCAGCGAAGGGTCCTTCCACGAGGGACTGAACTTCGCCGCCGTGTGGAAGGCGCCCATGGTGGCCATCGTCCAGAACAACCAGTGGGCCATCTCCATCCCCCGCGAAACCCAGACCGCCAGCGAGACCCTGGCCCAGAAGGGCATCGCCTACGGCATACCCGTGATCCAGGTGGACGGCAACGACCCCCTGGCCGTGTGGGTCGCGGTGAACGAGGCCCTGGACCGGGCCCGCGCCGGCGACGGACCCACCCTCATCGAGGCCGTCACTTACCGCCTCATGATGCACACCACCGCCGACGACCCCACCAAGTACCGGCAGTCGGCGGACGAGGAAGCCGCCTGGGCCAAGGAGCCCCTCATCCGCACGCGAAAGTGGCTCGCGAACAAGGGCTGGTGGGACGACGCCCGGGAGGAAAAACTCCTGGCCGAGTGCAAGGAGCAGGTCGACGCCGCAGTCGAGGAGTTCGAGACACCGGTCGAGCGCGCTCACGACGAATCCTTCCGCCACGTCTACGGCACCGAGCACGCAGTCATCCGGGAGCAGCACGAGGACTTCCTCGCCAACCAGGAGCGGGAGGGTCAGCGTGGCTAAACTCAACATGGTCCAGGCCATCAATCTGGCCCTCGCCCAGGAAATGGAAAAGGACGCGGACGTGCTCGTCCTGGGCCAGGACGTGGCCGTAGACGGTGGCGTCTTCCGCGTCACCGACGGCCTGCTCGAGAAGTTCGGCGACCAGCGCGTGGTGGACACGCCCCTGGCCGAGTCGGGCATCATCGGCAGCAGCATCGGCATGGCCATGGCCGGACTCAAGCCCGTGTGCGAGATGCAGTTCTCCGGCTTCAGCTACCTCATGATGGGACAGTTCGAAGCCCATGCTACGCGCATGCGCTCGCGGACCCACGGCCAGATCACCCTACCCATGGTCATCCGCATGCCCTTCGGCGGCGGGGTGCGCGCCCTGGAGCACCACAGCGAGAGCCGTGAGGTGCTGTTCGCCCATCTGCCCGGGGCCAAGGTCGTCATTCCCAGCGGACCGCGGAACGCCCGCGCCTTGCTGGTCGCCGCCATCCGCGACCCGGACCCGGTGGTCTTCATGGAGCCCAAGCACTCCTACCGGGCCTTCCGCGAAGAGGTGCCCGACGCCGAGGAAACCCTGCCCGTCGGCAAGTGCCAGGTGGTGCAGGAGGGGACCGACCTGACGGTCATCAGCTGGGGCGCCATGATGCGCCCGGCTCTGAAGGCCGCCGCCGAAATCGAGAAGCGGCGGGGCACCAGCGTCGAGATCATCGACGTGCAGACCATCGCGCCCCTGGACGCCCACACCATCGCCGAGTCCGTGCGCAAGACCGGCCGCTGCGTCATCGTGCAGGAGGCGCCGCGCAGCTACGGCGCGTCGGGCGAGATCGTGGCCCAGATCAACGACCGGGCCCTCATGCACCTGGAGGCGCCCGTGAAGCGGCTCACGGGGTACGACGTGGTCACGCCCTACTTCGGGCGCGAGAAGAGCTACCTGCCCAACGCCGAGCGGGTCGTCGCCGGCATGGAAGAGACCTTGGACTTCTAGAGCGAGAGGCGGAGAACGTGTTCGAGTTCATCCTGCCCGACCTGGGCGAAGGCATCGCCGAAGGCGAGATCCTCAAGTGGTACGTGGACGAGGGCGGCGACGTGATCGAGGACGCCCCGCTCATGGACGTGGAGACGGACAAGGCGGCGGTGACCATCCCGTCCCCCCGCGGCGGTCACGTCCACGCCCTCAAGGGCAAGGTGGGCGACATCGTCAACGTGGGTGACGTGGTCGTGGTCATCGACGACGGCAGCGGCGAGGCGGCCGCGGCCGAGGAAGCCGTGGCTCACGACACCTTCGCCCATCCGGACGAGCCCGCAGCCGCTGCCCCGGCCGCGGAAGCCCCGCCGGCGGCCCAGCCCGGCGTGCGGCGCCCCGTACCCGCCGCGCCGGCCACCCGCCGCTTGGCCCGCAAGCTCAAGGTGGACATCAATCTGGTCACGCCGTCGGGTCCCGGCGGCCGGGTCACGCCCGAGGACGTGCACCGCTTCGCCGGGCAGGGTCCGTCCGCTCCGGCCGTCCCCGCGGCGGCGGCGACCGACCACGTGCCCGCCCGGGCCGTTGCCGGCGACACGGCATTCGCCGAGTTCGCGGCCCACGCCTCGGCGACCATCCCGTTCCTCGAAATCGAACCGCTTCCGGATTTCGCCGTCGAGGGCCCGGTGGAAGTGGAGAAGCTGCGGTCCATCCGCCGCAAGGTGGCCCGCAAGATGGTCACCTCCATGGCCCTGGTGCCCCACGTGGCCCACATGGACGAGGCCGACGTCACCGACCTGGACGCGTTCCGCCGCAAGGAAAAGGAGAGGCGCGCCGGTGGCGCGGGAGAGAAACTCACTCTCCTGTCGTTTGTCATCAAGGCCGTCACCGCGGGACTGAAGGAGGCGCCATCCTTCAACGCCAGCCTCGATCCGTTCCGCGAAGAGATCGTCTACAAGAAGTACTACAACATCGGCTTCGCGGCGGACACCGGCCGCGGCCTGGTGGTGCCCGTGGTGAACGGGACCGACACCAAGAGCATCGTGCAGATCGCCGATCACGTGTACGACAAGGCCGTCCGCGCCCGGGAAGGCACCCTGCCCGCCGACGAGATGCGCGGCGGCACCTTCACCATCACGAACATCGGCCCCCTGGGCGGGACCGCGCTCATGCCTACCATCAACTATCCCGAGGTGGCCATCCTGGCCATGGGCAAGGTGCAGAAGAAACCCGTGGTCCGGGACGGCGAGATCGTCATCCGCAAGATGCTGCCCTTGACCCTGGCCTTCGACCACCGCATCGCCGACGGCGCCGACGCCGCGCGTTTCGTGGCGGAACTCGTCAGGCAGCTCTCGGACCCGAACCTGCTCCTGCTGGAAACCTGACACGGTTCTTTGGACCGGAACGCGGAGGTACGCAAACATGGTGATGGGCAGCCTGCGTGAAGAGACCCAGGTCGTGGTGATCGGCAGCGGACCCGGCGGCTACGTGGCCGCCCTGCGCCTGGCCGACCTGGGCAAGGACGTGCTCCTGATCGAGAAGCGCGACCGCCCCGGCGGCACCTGCCTGCTGGAAGGTTGCATCCCCTCCAAGGCCCTCATCAACGCCGTGGAGATCAAGGAAGCGGCCCTGGGCGCCGAGGATTTCGGCCTGAAGTTCACCGGCATGGAGATCGACCCCAAGCGGCTCCGGGCCTGGACCGACGACGTGGTCCAGGGCCTGAGCGACGGCGTCAAGGGCCTTCTCAAACGCCGCGGCGTGACCGTGATTCAGGGCCACGCCCGCTTCACCTCGGCCACCACCCTGGACATCGAAGGCGGCGAGGTGAGCGGCATCGACTTCGAGCAGGCGGTCATCGCCACGGGCTCGAGCCTGAACCGCCTGCCCGCAGGCATCGTGCAGAGCGTCTGGTCGAGCGCCGATGCATTGAAACTCGAAGCGGTGCCCGGCAGCCTGCTGGTGGTCGGCGGCGGCTACATCGGCCTGGAAATGGGCCTGGTGTACCAGGGCCTGGGCAGCGACGTGTCCGTGGTGGAGTTCTTCCCGCGCCTGCTCATGGGCGCCGACTACGACCTGGTGGACGTCATGGTCAAGCAGGTCTCCGGCCGCCTGGGCGAGATCATGGTGGACTCCAAGGTCGAGTCCATCGCCGAGACCGAAGGCGGCGGCTTCGACGTCTCCATCTCCCACGATGGCGCCACCGTCGAAAAGCATTACGACCAGGTGCTGGTGGCCATCGGCCGCCGGCCCAACACCGACGACATCGGACTGCAGAACACGAAGGTGAAGTCCGACGGCCAGGGCTTCGTGATCACCGACGAGGAATGCCGCACGGACGAGCCCACCATCTTCGCCATCGGCGACGCGGCCCAGGGCCCCATGCTGGCGCACAAAGCGAGTCGCGAGGGCAAGGTGGCCGCCGAGGTCATCGCCGCCAGCGATGCTGTCTTCGACAACCGGGCCATCCCCGCGGTGGTCTTCACGGACCCGGAGATCGCCTGGACCGGCCTCACCGAGCGGGAGGCCGAGGAGCAGGGCGTCGCCGTGAACATCGGCCGCTTTCCCCTGTCGGCCCTGGGCCGGGCCCGCACGCTGGGTCGTACGGACGGTCTGGTGAAGGTCATCGCCGAGCCCGAGACGGACCTGATCCTGGGCGTGGGCATCGTCGGTCCCATGGCCAGCGAGCTCATCGCCGAAGGCACCCTGGCCGTGGAAATGGGCGCCACTCTGGAGGATCTGCTGGTCACCATCCACCCCCATCCGACCCTCTCGGAGGCCATCCTGGAGGCGGCCGAGGTGGCCGCCGGCGCAGCGGTCCACATCAACCCACCGCGAAAAGTCAGGTGATGGAAGACCTCCCCACCCGACCCTACGGCCTGGACGACCAACTGCTGCGGGGCGTACGCGAGGAGCGGGCGCCCCGTTTTCGTCTGTACCGGTGGGAGGGCGTGGCCGTGGTCATCGGCCGCGGCGGCAAGCAACAGCTGGAACTGGACCGCGCCGCCCTGGCTGCCGATAGGGTGCCCCTGTACCGGCGGCCCGGGGGCGGTTGCGCCGTGGTTCTGGACCCGGGCAACCTGGTCGTGTCCGTGGGCCTGCCGCTGCCGGGCATCGGCGGCATCACCTCGGCCTTCACCCACCTGAGCGACTGGTTCCGCGCCGCCCTGGCCGACTGCGGCGTGCCGGGAGTCCGGCAGCGGGGCGTGTCGGACCTGGCCCTGGACGATCGCAAGCTCGGCGGATCCTGCATCCACCGCAGCCGCGACCTCCTGTACTACTCCACGACTCTGCTGGTGGACCCGGACCTGGACCTGGTCGCCCGCTACCTCCCCCACCCGCCCCGGGAGCCCGAATACCGGGCTGGGCGCCCTCATGGGGAGTTCATGGGATCCTTACGGGGCATGGGTCTGATCGACGACAGGGCGGCATTCGCGTCCTCCCTGAAGGCCGCCTGCGCGGAGTCCCTGCCCGCGGCGTGGGAGCGCTCCCGCGGCCCTGGCGACGGAAATCATTAAAGTCTTTTTTTTTTCGGATGAAATGATAGAATATCTGCCGCAAGGAAGCAGGACCCCCTTATCGCCCCCTGGATTGGACAAGGATCGTCCTCTGTCGATCTGGGAAAGGGAGAAAACCATGGAAACGAAAACCATGAATGACGTCACACGCCTACTGATTGTCGATGATCACCCTCTCGTACGCTCCGGTATCAAGTCGCTTCTCCAGCTGGAGTCGGACCTGGTGGTTTGCGGTGAGGCCGAGGACGCCCAGTCCGCCCTCGAGGTCATCGCCGCCGAGAAACCGGACCTGGTCCTGGTCGACATCTCCTTGAAGAATAGCAACGGCTTGAATCTGCTCAAGGACATCGCCCAGAACTACCCGAGCATCATGACCCTGGCCGTCTCCATGCATGACGAGTACACCTACGCCATCCGCTGCCTGAAGGCGGGGGCCAGCGGGTACATCATGAAGCAGTCGGGCACGGAGAAGATCCTCGAGGCCATCCGTTGCGTACTGGACGGCCGGACCTACCTCAGCGAGGGCATGACCCGCAACGCGGTGGAGCAACTCGGCGCCGGCAAGGCGACTCCGGGCGCATCCCCCGTGGAAGCGCTCAGCAACCGCGAACTGGAACTGTTCCAGCTCACGGGCCAGGGCAAGGAGATCTCCGAGATCGCGGAGATCATGAACATCAGCCCGCGGACCGTCGAGGTGCACCGCTCCCACATCAAGAAGAAGCTGGGGCTGCGCACGAGTACGGACATCTTCCAGACCGCTTACGAGTGGCTGAGGCAGACCGGACTGCAGCCCTAGGCTGAGCCCGGCACACGCACACACAGAGACGCGCAACGTCCCCGTACCTGCGGAATGTTGCGCGTCTCTGTGTGTGCGTGCGCCGGGCACCCTGGAGCAGACCGGTCCGCCGCAACCTGCCTGGTCGACGAAGAGCCTGTCCGAGAAAAATCAACGGGCGCCGCGGTGGTACGGCGCCCGTATCGCTGAGAAGTCTGGGCGAAAGCCGGTCAGCGATACGTGCTCTTCAGCGCGCCCCAGGCCACGGGCTTGTCAGGCACCGAAGAGGTGAGCGTGAAATCCTCGAAGATGTTGTAGGCCGTGCCGCCTTCGGTCCAACTCAGGACCACGAGGCAGGCGCCCACGGTCAAGTAACCGTCGTCCGTGTCGTATTCCACGACCCAGGTGCTGCCCGCGGCGAACGTCGTGATCTCCGGCAGCGACGTACACTGGGCGCCGTCCACGATGTTGTAGACGCAGTAGGGCGGTGTGCCCGTGAATTCCACGTCCTGTTCCGACGGGTTCGCGATGGTGATCGACATGATGTCGCCCTGCTCGTACACCATGGCGTCGATGCCGAGCGTCAGGGACTGGGCGGACGCAGCCGTCGCCCCGCACACCAGCAGGATCACCGTCAGAATCTTCGTCACGGTCATGCCACACACCTTTCGGGTCCGTCTTGATCGCTCAATTCTACAGCATCGAGCCCCAAACCTCAAGGGCCTGTCGTTCCTGCGCCACCACGGCCCCTGAACCGCGTTCTTGACATTATCACGTCAATACAGAAATGATGGGTCCCTGCGCCACAGGAATTCCGCGGAACACGGGGTATGGCACCGATCCACGACGCATCCGGCACCAGCTGAGACCGACACGAAGAGGAGGCCGGCACTTGGCCCGAACGGAGTTCACGCGCGGCAGGGTTCTGGGTCTGACGGTGGCTACCGTGGTGATCCTGGTCGGACTCGCGGCAGCGACCGGCCATGTGAACTGGTCCCCGTGGCCCGCCCCCTCCGCCGAACCCACCGACGACTGGACCGAGGTCCTCGCCTGGGACTTCGCCGACGGCCCCCATCCGGAGGGCTGGGGCTGGGGCACCTGGCGCTTCGTCGACGGCACCATCGAACTGGACGCCGGCCGCGGCGAGTGGTCGGTCTACTTCACCCCCGCCATCCACGAGAGCGACTTCATCATGGAGACCAGCGTGCAGCTGATTTCCGGCCTCGGCGAGGGCGGGGTGCGCGCCCATCTGCTGACCCGCGACAGCAACCAGATGACCCACGAGTCCGGCATGGTCCTGGCCGCCCCGCCCGGTGAAGTGGCGGTTCGGCACATGGTCAACGAGGTCAACCACACCAGTGATCTCATCCCCTCTCCCATCGCAAGGGACGACCACGGTTGGCACGATATGAAGTTCGCCGCCCAGGACGGACTGGTCTCGGCCTGGATCGACGGCCGGCTCGTCTTCGAGAGCGACGAACCGGCACCCCCCGGCTACTACACCGAACCGCATTTCTCCGTGGAGAGCGGCGTGGCCCGCTTCCGCGACATCAGGATCTGGTCCTCGTCGGGAACGCGGCCACGGAGCGGCGTCCCCGGCATCAGCACCGACATCGACACCGAGACGGAAGGATGACCTGGATGACACGCACTCGCCCCGGACGTAGCCGCACGGGCGGCCGCCCGCCCGCGTGGATCCTGCCCGCGGTGCTACTGGCACTGGCAGCCGGCCTGGTCGGCGGCGCCTTGGCCCAGGCTACCGACGCCGTAGACGTGCCCGGCGACTCGCGGGTCGCCACGGAAGCGGCCACGAGCGAAAGCCGCTACGAGGTGGAACCCCCGCCCCCGCGCCACCCCCTTGTCGTGCGCATCATGGAGGTGGTCTTCTACGGCATCATCGGCATCATCTGCATCTACCTCTTCCGGCACTGGTTCTTCGCCATGAACCGGGTTCTGGGCCGCCAGAGGCACCCCTACCTGGACATCGACACGGCCGACTGGCCGGCGGTCACGGTCCTGGTCCCGGCTCACAACGAGGAACTAGTCATCGCCGACAACCTCGAGGCCATGCTGGACCTGGACTACCCGGAAGGGCTGCTGAAGGTCATCCCCATCAACGACCGGTCCAAGGACAAGACCGGTGAGATCATCGACGAGATCGCGGCCCGCCGGCCCGCCATGATCGTCCCCTTCCACCGCAAGAAGGGCGCCGACGGCAAAGCCGCCGCCCTGGCCGACGCCATGGAGCTGGTGAAGACCGAGATCGTCCTGATCTTCGACGCCGACTACATCCCGGGCCGCGGTCTGATCAAGCAATTGGTCGCCCCCTTCTTCGACCCGGAGGTGGGCGCGGTCATGGGCCGGGTGGTGCCCCTGAACGTGGGCCGCAACCTCCTGACCCGCGCCCTGGACATGGAACGCTCCGGCGGCTACCAGGTGGACCAGCAGGCCCGCATGAACCTGCACCTGGTGCCCCAGTATGGCGGCACCGTGGGCGGCGTGCGCAAGACGGCCCTGGAGGCCGTAGGCGGCTGGCATCACGACAGCCTCGCCGAAGACACGGACGCCACCTTCCGCCTGCTCATGGGCGGTTGGAAGACCGTCTACCAGAACCGCTCCGAGTGCTACGAGCAGGTCCCCGAGACCTGGCCCACGCGCATGGCCCAGATCTTCCGCTGGGCCCGGGGCCACAACCAGGTGCTCCAGCGCTACGGCTGGAAACTCCTGACCAACCGGCGGCTGCGCTTCGCCGAGAAGCTGGACGGCTTCCTGCTGCTCCACGTGTACGTCATGTCACTGGTGCTGCTGCTGGGCTGGGGCCTGGGGGTGATCCTCTGGTACCTGGCGGTCCTGCCCACGAGCCTGCTGATCATCCTGGCGGTGACCAGCTACTCGACCCTGGGCAACTTCGCCCTCTTCTTCGAGATCGCCGCGGCCAACCACCTGGACGGGTCCCACGGCCGGGTCAAGCTGCTGCCCTTCATCCTGCTGGGCTTCCTGGTGAGTCTCATCTCGGTCACCCGGGCCACCCTCACCCAGTTCCTGGGCCGGGGGCCGGGCAAGGGCGTGCGCTGGGAGAAAACGGAACGTACGCCGAGGAGGACGCAATGGGAGTAATTTCTGCAGTCCTGTTCCTGTTGGGATTCGTCCTCTTCTGGGCCCTGCTGCCCTACCTGCCGGGCCTGCGTGAGATCTGGCAGCGGACCGACATCGAGCCCCTGCGCATCACACGCCGCTCCGAGGTGGACATCCGCTATTTCGCCCGCGGTTTCCGACGTCTCATCAAGGACGACGTGGCCGAAGCCGTGGCCGCCAGCCGCGGCCAGGGCGAGGCCGTCGCCGGAACCTTTCCCCGGGGCGACCGCTGGCTCGCCGTGGGCGGTGCCGAGGCCGCGACCTGCATCCCGCCCCTGGACAACGACGGCGTCTGCAGCACGGCCATTCTCGCCGGCGACGACCTGCATCTGCCCGACGACACGGTCCACGTGGCCGAGGTCTACGGGGCGGCAGGCGTCCGGGGCGGCGCCAAGAGCGTCTACCGCGCGCTGCTTTCCGACGGCGATCTCCACGTGGGGCGCGAATCGGTGATCCTGCGCTGGATCCACGCCGACGGCGATCTCCACGTGGACACCGGCACCCTGCTCTGCGGCCGCGCATCCTGCGACCGGACCCTCCGCCTGGAAGAGGGCTGCGCTTTCGAGCGCCTGAACGCGCCCGAGGTGGTCTTCGGCGTCGCCGGCGGCGAAGCTCCGCCTGCGCCCCCGGCCCCGGACCAGGAGCGGCCCCTGGAGCCCAAGGACCTACCCAATAAGGTGGAGGTTACGGCCCACCGCTGGTTCGTCCTCGGCAAGTTCGAGATTCCCGCCGGGCGCCTGGTGCGGGCGGACCTGGTCGGCAGCGAGTCGGTGGTCCTGGGCCCCGGTTGCCGGGTGGAAGGGGGCGTCAAGGCCCGCCAAGACCTGGAGATCGGGGACGGGGCTCAGGTCACCTCCGCCGCCGTGGCCGGCCGTGACGTGACCCTCGGCGAGGGCGTGCGCGTGGGCGGCCCTGTCATCTCCGAACGGACGGTGACCCTCGGCCGGCACTGCCTCGTGGGCTCGCCGGAGAAACCGACAACCGTCACCACCGAGACCATCACCTGCGGTAGCGGCGCCCGTTGCCACGGCACGGTCTGGGCCCGCGAGCGGGGCGTGTTGCCCGTGCCCACTAAAACGGAAAAGACCCCGGAGACGGCCACGGAGCCCGTTCCAGCAACCGAGGAGATCCTCTCATGAGCACCGGTGAGCGCGCTGCGCCCCGCTTCGTCGACGCCGTGGGGCTGGGCACCCTGGAGCCCTGGCTGGAGACCCTACGCAACCGCGGCGTCAGCGGCGGCCTCATTCTGCAGCACCGCGCCCTGCGGCGTTCCCGTGCCCCCAGGAACCGGGTGGCCGGGGCAGCCCTGCTGTCGGTGGTCATGTTCGTGCTGTGGTACCTGGCCCTGGACGTGGTGGCGGACGTGTGGCTGTCGATCCTGGAGTTCTGCCGGGCGGCCGTGGGCATGGCCGGGTTCACTTCCCTGGTGACCTACGAACTGGGCCCCTTCAACTTCAGCATCCCCTACCTGACCTTCCCGTCGGGTCTGCCCGACAACTTCCTGTGGTGGGTGGGGACGGCCATCACGGCCGTGCTGGTGGTGGTGTCCCTGATCACACCCCACCGCTACCTGCCCCTGGCCTACTTCCTGCGCGTGGTGGCCTTCTTCCAGGCCACGTCCCAGATCTACTTCGCCCTCTGGCTACACCATTTCCCCTACGGCGGGGCGGGGTACGTCCACGGCAACCTCATCGCCGGACTGATGTTCGTCTCCCTGGTGCCCCTGGTGCTCGGCTTCACCTACCACATCTTCGAGTTCTCCGTGGGCCGGAAGATCCTGCTGACGGTGATCATGCTCGCCCACCTGACGGTCATGATCCCCTTCCAGTTCTTCATGCACGCTCTGGTCATCTACAGCTTCTCCCTGCTGTTCATGCCCATCATGTTCTTCATCTTCGGGCTGCCGGCCAACGTGATGATGTTCATCGCCTTCTTCGGCTGGGGCTTCAGCTGGCGCAATCAGTGGGACGTTACCCGCGACGGTCGCGGCTCGCGTCCGGCTGCGGCCACGGCGGTCGCGGTGGTGGTGCTGCTGGCGTTGAGTCTGGGCGTCACCCGCGCAGCCGAAGGCCAGACCACCCGGCAGGAGATAGAGGAACAGCTACCCGAGGTCATCGCCGAACGGGAACCACCCCTGGACCGGTCCTTCAACGCGGGAATGGGTTGGGGCAAGTACGCTGGAGATTCGGAACCCAACAACGGCCAATCCATGCGCGTGACCTGGTCGCGGCCCGCCCGCCACGCCTATTCGGTGGACGTGGGACGCCAGCAGCGCTTCGGCGAGAGCAGTTACGGCATCGGCGCCAGCTACACCCACGTGCTAGACGCCGCCACGAGCCTCACCGCCGGAGCCAGCACCGGCACCGGCGACCTGCTCCCCGAATACCGCCTGGACGTGGCTGCCACCAGGGGGATCCTGGGCAATGTGCTGACAGCCGGCCTGTCCCACGAGAAGACCAAGACAGAGTACCGAAACACGGGAGTCCACCTGGGTGCCAGCCGCTGGTTCGAGCACTGGATCCTCAGCGCGGGCGGCAGCGTCTACTACGGCAGCCCCGGCAAGACGTCGTCGCCGTCGGTGACCGTGGGGGTCACCTGGTACACATGGCAACGACTGTACCTGGGAGCTGGCGCCACCTGGGGCCGGGTCAACTACGCAGTGGGCCCATCGGTCGCGCTGGTGGACTACGACTCGGAGGGGTACACCCTGGGCGCGTCCTACTGGCTCGATGGCGAGTCCGGCCTGGGTGCGGGATTCAGCTACGGCGAGAGCGATTTCTACACCGTGCGGGGGTACAACCTGAGCTACTTCCGACGGTTCTAGCGGCCTGATCCCGGCGGCAGCGCCGGTGAACTATTCCCGCCGTCGGTCCTCCCGCCCCACGGCCGCCGTGGATTCCCACCAGCGGCCCGGGAAGAAGCGGCCGAGGTGGTCCATGCCCAGGCCCAGCAGGGCGATCAGGCCCACGTCGAAGATCACCTGGAAGACGAACAGATGCTTGAAGGTGCCAGTCGGTTCCTCGGCGGCGACTGCCGCCACGTAGGCCACCAGGGACAGGGCCACCAGGACGCCCGCTGTGGTGAACAGACGCCGTCCATCGGAGTGGGCTGCGTAGTACCGCCAACCCCATACCACCGCTCCTGTCGCCAGCACGAATACCGTGCCCAGGAACCACAGGGACCCCGGGAAGAGGTTGCGCTCGAAGTTCCCCCAGCCGGTGATGCTCGGCGCACGGGCGCCGGCGGGTCCCTCGACCACCTCGGTACGGCTGGCCAGGATCCCTTCCTCCCACCGGAAGCAGTCGCGGGCGCCGGCGGCCGCCAGGGCCAGGAACCTGTCCGGATGGCGCAGGTGGAAGCGCGCGATGTCGCCCAGTCCGTACTGGGCGGTCGTCTCGTAGCGTGGGATGCCCGCGGACCAGGCGCCCTTGCCGCTGTGTTCGGCCAGGGCCGGCGGCAGTCCGAATTCGGCCAGGTCCGCGCCGGGATCCGGCGAGACCACGAGGATGCCGTTGAACAGGAGGTCCCAGCGGGCCGCCTCCTGCTCGGCCTCGGGCAGGGGCCAGGTGAGAGCCACGGCCACCACCAGCACAGCCACGGCGAGACCCGCCGGCAGTAGACGTGCTCGAGGCAGGCGCGGCGCGTGCCCCAGCAGCAGTGGAGCCGCGAGCAGCGGCAGGGCCACCCACACGTTCTGGGCCCGGGCCAGGGCGAACAGGAGAACCACCAGGTAGTAGAAGACCGTGCGTACGTGCGATCCTTCGTGGGCCCTTGCCGTACGCAACAGCAGCCCCAGGGCCAGGACCAGGAAGACCAGCGACGCCGCTTCGGCGTAGAACGAGTTAAGGAATATGACGTAGGGCGAATCCGCCGCCGCCAGCAGCAGCAGCACCGCCGCCAGCCAGCGCACACGACGCGGGAAGGACTGCAGTCCCGTGAGGATCAGGTACAGCCCGGCCAAGTAGAGGACCGCATGGACCCCGCCCATGAGGCGCAGATCGAAGGTCTCTCCCCCACCGAAGATCTTGTGCAAGCCCACGGCCAGCCCCGCCAGAATCAACTCCGTGGAGAACACCTCCACCGAGGCGGGCTCGGTCCACTCGTAGACCGGATCCACGAAGTAGAAGAACTCGCGGACCGCGGGATCGGCGCTGTGAGTCAGACCCAGGGGCGTGATGACGCGGCCGAAGTCGCCGTTGTCCGCATAGCCCACCACCGGCGGCAGCATGAGCTGGTGCAGAACGAGGACGGCCGCGAGCAGCAGGACGACGGCGGACACGAGGTCCAGCCGCCAGCTCACATCGGGCCGGGACGTAGTTGGGTGGTGCGGCGTGCGCATGACGGCCTCCCGGTCGAGGATACCCCATGACTATACTGATAACGCATGATCGTCATCAACCCTAAACCCAAGAGGGTGTGTTAGACTCCGGCCGAGTCGCGCCATGGGGCACGGCCCGGTTCGTCGAGGGAAGCGGACCTGCTTTGGGGGATGCCGGCGCGGTCATGCCGCCGGCCGGGTGTGAAGATGCGAGTCGGCTCGAAGACGAAATCCGCCGCGCGGACGGGATGGTCCGCCGGGGATTGGCTCGTCCTGTTGCTGCTGGTCCTGCTGCACGCGGGGACAGCGGGACTCTTCCTCGCCAACACCGGTTCGGACACGGACGCCGCCTGGACGGGGGTGCCCCTGGACGACGCCTGGATCCACTTCGTCTACGCCCGCAACCTGGTCGATCACGGCGGCCTGCTGTTCAACCCCGGCGAACCGGAAGCCGGGTTCACGAGTCCCCTGTGGATTCTCCTGCTCGGACTCTGCCATCTGCTGTTGTCGCCACTGGGCCTGGGTTTTCTGGCCGTGGCCAAGGGGCTGGGCGTGCTGCTCGCCGTCACGGCCTCCCTCCTGGCCTACCTGGTGGTTCTGCGCCTGAGCGGGAGCCGCGCCGCGGGTCTTCTGGCCGGAGCCCTGGTCGCGGTGGACCCCACCTTCGCCTTCGCCAAGGTCTCGGGCATGGAGGTCTCCCTCACGGCGACCACCATGCTCCTGGTCGTCTACTTCTTCGCGCAGAAGCGGTACCGCCTGGCCGGACTGGCCCTCGGGGCGACGATCCTGGCCCGCCCCGAGGGCCTCGTCCTGTTCGCGGCCGTGGGCCTGGCTCTGGGCCTGCGCCTCCTGTGGGACGCCCTCCGGGAGCGGGAGATGCACTTCAAGGAACCGGTCGCCGTCATCCTACCGGCGGTGCTCATGGTCCTGCCCATGGCCCTGTACTACCACAGCGTCAACGGGACGCCTTTCCCCAACACCTATCTGGTGAAGCGTGCCTTCCACGGCGGCGGCGGCACCCATTGCTTCGGGGCCGTCTGGGAAGGTTACCTGGCGCACCTGAGCTGGCTCGCCGAGTACGCCTGGCTGGTGTGCGGGCCCCTGCTGGTACTGGGAGCGATAACGGCCATGCGCAGGAGAGGACTCGGAGCGCTGCCCCTGGTCCTGGCGCCGATGGCCCTCTGCGCCGGACTCGCCATGACCCTGGCCGTGGGACCGGAGGAATGGAACTTCTATGCGCGGCGCTACCTGGACGGGGCCATACCCCTGATCGTGGTACTGGTGGTCCTGGGGATCTGGCGGCTGCAGAGACGATGGACCGTCGGGATCGGCCGCACACCGGTCCGTCGAGCCCTGGCCGTGGCCGTCGCGGCAGGTTGCCTGGTCTTGCCGGCGGTGGAGGGCTACGGCCTGTGGCGCCGGTTGCCGGAGGATTTCTCCTGGAATTGCCGCAACATCGAAGAGGTCAACGTCCGCATGGCCCACTGGGTCCGGGACAACCTGCCGCCGGACGCCCTGGTGGCCGTGGGCGACGCCGGGGCCATCCGTTTCCTGGCTCCCAATCCCATGCTCGACCTGGTCGGTCTCAACACCCACGAGGCCATCGGGATCGACGATTACTCGTTCATGACCGCACGGCGGGTCGACTACGCCGTCATCTTTCCGGGTCCCGCCATGGACGGCTGGCCCCACAGCCGGCGCATCCACGAGATCGGCACCGACCACAACACGATCCTCGGCGCCGATCACATGGTGGTGTACGAGACGATCTGGGAGCCGCCCTTCGCCGACGCGACCCGCTGCCAGGGCGGCCAATCGGAAGGCTGGAACCGGATCGGCCGGTTGGACGTGGGCAAGACCGGGGACGAGAAACGCTACAGCTACGAGATCACCAGCGTGACGGGCGTTTTCCAGCGAGAATTCAAGGCCGGGCCGAAAACCGCTATCCGGGACGACGGGCGGGGCTATACGGGCACCGAGACCATGCGGGTCCCGACCCGGCGGAGGACCGACCTGCTGGTGGTCAAGAGGTACGACGCGGCCGTGCGCGGCGAGGTCGTGGTCCTGGCCGACGGCGCCGAGGTCGGGCACTGGACCTTCGCCCCCCGACCCTACCAGTTCGGTGAGGACGCCTTCCTCGTGCCGGCCTCGTTCATCGAGAGCGACACGACCCGTCTGGCCTTCGAATTCGTGCCCGGCTCGGACCTGGGCATCAACAGCTTCCACTACTGGTTCTATACGCGGTAAAGGTCGGTTCAATCGAGGCGCAGGAAGCGCACATCCACGTCGTCCGCCGGCTGGAACGCGTGCTCCTCCAGGGCGGCCGCCCGCAGGATCTCCGGCACCTCGCCGGCGCCGAGCACGTCCCACAGGATCCAGGCGCAGCCGACATCACGCAGTTCATCCAGGTCGGCCACCGTGGGCGTGTCGGATAGCAACAGCGCCCGGCGCGCGCCCAGGGGCATGGCCAGCGTCCCGCCCAGCAGCGTGCCGATGCGCCCCCAACGGCTGCGCGCGAACAATCCGGACTCCCACACGGCCGCGCCGCCGGGATTATCGGTGAAGGTGCGGAAAAAGAGCTCCCTGGTGTCGAGGAAGGGAGCCTCCACCCCCGCCGACGGCGGTACTCCCCGGCCCGCCTGCCATTCGTGGTCCCGGGTGATGGCCGTTTCCCGGGCCGCCAGCACCGCCACCAGGCCCGCGGCGAGGATCAACGGCGCGGGCAGGATGCTGCGCCTCAGGCCGGCCACGGCGTAACTCACGATCGCCGCCAGCGCCGGCAGCCCCAGCACGTGGAGCCAGACGGTCATGCGCCCCCACCAGCGCCCGGGCTGGGCGACCAGGAGCAGGAGCACGAGCACGGCCAGGAACAGGAGCGCCTTGCCCGACTCTTCCCGCCGCCGCAGTTGCCGTAACCCCAGCAGGAGCACGGCCGGCAGTCCACCCAGGAGCCAGATCCTCCCCAAGCCGGTGGTGGGCGCATAGCCCGAGACCGGCGCGTCCGGCTGGGTCCAGGCGATGAACATGCGCAGGGCCGCCGGCTTCTCCCGCAACCAGGGCGGCAGGTTGTCGGCCATCATGCCCGCCGGGTCGTAGCCGGGGATCAGGACGTTCTTGCCGAAGGCCACCTGCACCGGGTGGATCGGATTGCCCGTTTCCAGGACATTGCGCCCGTACCAGAAGCCGCCCACGGCCACGGCCAGCACTGCCGCCACCGCCAACCGGGGCCACCAGACACGCCAGGCCCCGACTCCCTCCCGCAGGAGGACCGCCGCCACCACTGCCAGAACCATGGTGACCAGGAACGGCGCCCCCGTGCCTTTGGCGCCGGCCATGAGGCCCAGGTTCAGTCCCCACAGCACCGCCCGCCAGACCAGCAACCGTCCGTCGTGAAAGACCAGCAGGCAGGACGCAGCCACGGCGCCCATGACCGTGCAGGAGTAGGCCGGGTCGATGTAGCAGGTCACGCTCTGGCAGACCAGGACCGGCACCCCGTAGAGCAGGCCGCCGGCCAGCCAGGGCCAAGGGCCGCGTGCGCCGAGGGCGCGGGCCACCACCGCCAGGGCGGTGATGCCCAGGGGCCAGAAGAGGAGATTGCCCGCGTCCAGGCGGTCCGAGTTGCCCAGGACGTGGTGCAGGAGCCAGGTGGTGGTCTCCACGGCCATGGGGTAGCCGTTGGCGAAGGGTAGGTCCGCCAGGTCCGGCAGCCAACTCACCCGGCCGGCCAAGGTCCAGCCGTTCATGGCGGGGATGTGGTAGTAGAGACCGTCCCAGTCCAGGACCGCGCGGCGGCCGGCCAGATCCCACAGGTCGAGCCAGACCCGGGCGCACCAGCCCATGGCGGCCAGGGCACCCAGGCCGAGGGTCCAGTTCAGGATGCGGTACCAGAGGGGTCCGGACTCGTCCTTGTCGCGTCCCCGCAGGCCGGCGGCGAAACGAGCGGCCAGGGCCAGAGCCGCGGCGGCGGCCACACCGGCGGCCAGAAGCACGGCGCCGCGGTCAAAGGACGCGCCCAGGGCGCCGGACCACAGGACGAGGATCTGGAGCACGGCCAGGAAGGTGGACACGGCGACGAATGCGGACACGACCGTCAAAGCCTCATGCTCCCCGGGCAAGGGTGCGGCACCGGCCTCGAGGCCGGGTGATGACGGTCGATTCTAGCAGGCAGTCGAATAGCCGGAAACAACTGGGTGCGGCCGGACCCTACTCCAGCAGGACCATCTTGCGGCTGATGGCCGTCCCGCTGGGTCAGGTTGGTGATGACCTCCTCCACGGCGGCCCGGGCAGGGCCGGCGCAGGCGAGCAGGACGAGACAGGCAAGCAGGCCCCTGGCGGACGGACGACGGCGCATGGTGTGGACCTCCGGACGCATTGTCTGTGATCTGGACTTGGCGTTCCCTCAAGCCAGGAAAGACGAATTCCGGCGGTGCGCACGTTTCCTGCAATCCATTGTTCAATAACGACTTCCAGCATAATCGAGATTCAATCCAAGAGAACGCCCGGCCCTGACGTCAGATACCGGGCGTATGATCCCTCAAACTCGAACCGGACGCGGGTCAACCCTCCAGGTAGAGTCCGCCCCCCGGCCCCAGCGGCGCCCCCGACACCATCCACGCGATCAGCAGCACGGTCCAGATGGCCAGGAAGGCCATGGAATAGGGCAGCATGGTCGCGATGACCGTGCCGATGCCCGCCTTGGGTTCGTAGCGCTGGAGGAAGGCCACGATCAACGCGAAGAAGCTCATCATGGGCGAGATGAGGTTGGTGGAGCTGTCGCCGATGCGGTAGACCCCCTGCACCAGTTCCGGCGAGTAGCCCAGCAGCATGAACATGGGCACGAAGACCGGCGCCATGAACGCCCACTTGGCCGAGGCGCTACCCATGGTGAGATTGAGTAAAGCGGACAGCAGCAGGAAGGCGATCATCAGGGGGATGGGCCCCATGCCCGAGGCCTTGAGCAATTCGGCGCCCTTGATGGCCACGATCAGTCCCAGGTTCGAGTGCTTGAAAAAGGCCACGAACTGGGCGGCGAAGAAGACGAGCACGAGGAAGAGGGCCAGGGTCTGCATGGACTCCTTCATGCCCGCCACCACGTCGGCGTCGCTCTTGAAGGTGCCCGAACCGAAGCCGTAGGCCAGACCGGCCAGCAGTCCGCCCAGGAAGATGAAGCTCACGATGCCGTGCATGAAGGGCGAGTGGAGCACGTCGCCGGTGGCCGGGTCCCGCAGGAAGCCGCCCTCCGGGATCAGGCCCCAGAGCACCACCGCCAGCAGCACCACGTTCACGGCGGTGGCACACAGGAGGCCCCGCGTCTCCGGTCCTTTGAGGGGACCGATTTCCTCGTCGGCGCCGCCGTCGTCCCCGTCGTAGGAGCCCAGGCGCGGCTCCACCACCTTCTCGGTGATCCAGGTGCCGGCGGCCGCGACGGCGAAGGTCGACACCACCATGAAGAAGTAGTTGCAGGCCGGGGTCACCGCGTAGCCGGGCTCGACGATGCGGGCCGCCTCCTGGGTGATCCCCGCCAGCAACGGATCGATGGTCCCCAGCAGGAGGTTGGCGCTGAAGCCGCCGGAGACGCCGGCAAAGGCCGCGGCCAGGCCGGCGATGGGATGCCGGCCCACGGACAGGAAAATAACCGCGCCCATGGGCACCAGCAGCACGTAGCCCACATCGCTGGCGATGTTGGACATGACGCCCGCCAGCACGATGACAAAGGTCAGCAGGCGCCGGGGCGCCGCGTGCACCAGCAGCCTGAGCGCCGTGCCGATGAGCCCGCTCTTCTCCGCCACGCCGATGCCCAGCAACGCCACCAGCACCGTGCCCAGGGGGGCGAACCCGGTGTAGTTCTCGATGGTGTGCTCGAGGATCCAGTGCAGGCCCTCGGTGGACACCAGGTTCACCGGCTCGACCAGGGCGCCGTCCTTGGGGTTCAAAGCCGTGACCCCGAGCCGCGAGGTGAGCCAGGACAGGAAGACGATGCTCACCGCGAAGATGGCGAAGAGGGTGGCCGGATGTGGCAGGGCGTTGCCCACCCGTTCGACCGCGGACAGGAAGCGGTCGGACCAGGTGCGGCGGGGGACGGATTCGGCCATGGGGTTCCTCTCCGGACGAAGGGACGACGGCGGGCCTGCGCCCGTCACGGCATGGTACAGGCTGGCCCCACGAGTTCAAGTCCCAGTGGCAGGATCGGAATGCGGGTATCCCTCGAACAAGAACCGGCGCCCCCGAAACTCGCCGGTCCGGGGGCGCCGTCGTGATCACCTGGGGGCGGTCGTTCAGGATCCGGCCTAGGCCTGGAGATCCAGAAGTGACACGGACTCCTCTCCGCTGTCGTCGTTGCCCAGATAGGTCAGGAGTGCATCCAGGGTCGCGAATCCGGCGGTGGTCTCCGGCGAACCGGCGACCGAGCCGTCCTCGGCCAGGAACGGCGGCGGTCCACGGAACTCCTGGGGACCCTTGGCCGGCATCTCGCCCACCTCCAGGGTCCCGTTCCCGTCCGCGTCGAACCTATCCAGCAGGTCTTCGACCGACATCTGCTCGCCAGTCATCTCGGCGTGCTTCTCGGCCATGACCTGGAGTTCCGAGGTTTCCAGGGCGCCGTTGCCGTCACCGTCGAGGCGCTGGAACACCTCCTCGGGTTTGGGCGGTCCCGGTGGCCGCTGTCCGTACGCCGGGTTGACGCCCGACGCTCCGATGCTCGATATCATGTTCGAACCTCCACATGCGTTGAAGTAGGCCGCCCGTCGGCGGTGTCACATGATCGGTCCGGCAAGCGCTGTTCCCGGGAGTGTTGCATTCGTGTACACGGCCCGCTCTCAGACCGCTTCGGCGGCCAACTGATAACCCGTGCCACGGACGGTGAGGATGAATCGAGACCGCTGGCCGTCGTCCCCCAGCTTGCGTCGCAGTCGGCTCACGCGCAGATCGATGGACCGGTCGCGGGCGTCGTAGGGCAGGCCCCGCAGTTCCCGGAACAGGGTCTCGCGGGAAACGGGCCGGCCGGCGCTCTGGGCGAGCAGGTGCAGCAGTTTGAACTCGAGATCGGTCAGGTCCACACGCCGGCCGTTCATGGCTACCTCGCGGCGGGCGGGATCGACGGTCAGGTCGCCGATCCTCAGGGGAGCCCGGACCCGGGGCGCGTCCGCTGGAACAGGCGAGGTCCGGCGCAGCAGGGCGCGCAGCCGGGCGCCGAGTAGCGCCGGACTGAGGGGCCAGGCGACCACCTCGTCGAGGCCGGCTTCGAGGATCTCCACCAGGGTGTCCTCACCACAACCGCGGGTGATGGCCACCAGCGGACCGGCATGTATTTCCCGCAAGCGGGCACATCGTTCCGGCCCCCGGGCCGCGGGACACTCCATGTGGATCAGGACCAGGTCCCATCGCCGCAAGGCCAGCAGCGAGGGCAATTCCGACCACGTCCGGCAGGTCCAGGGAACGAAACCCTGCTCTGCCAGCAGGTGCGGCAGCTCCGAAGTACCACGCAAAGAAGTGGCTACGATGAGCGTCGACGGGGGGCTCGGATTCGGCTTGGTGTCCATGACTCTCGTCTCCGTTCGAGTAACGCGTACTCGGCAGAACGCGCTGGAGACGAAATCCTATCGGAGGTTGATCGGCCTACGGAGCCGGGTCACCCAACCGGTCGAAGACGTAGGCGCCCTTCACCGCGCCCCACACCTGTTCGCTGTCGGCATCGAAGCCCCGGTCCCAACTCTCGATACGGCCGGCCTCGATGATCACCTCGGAGGTGGCGTAGGCGGCGCCGCGCAGGCTGCTGACGCACTCCTGGTCCACGGTGCTCCCGGCAAAGCGGCCGGCGCCATCCCGGCGGAGCAGGACCGCGCAGCCCTCGCGCACCTCGAGGTCCTCGGGACCCAGGCCGGCCAGGGGCTCGGCGTCGCGCCAGGCACCGATGTGCTGTTCGGGCTCGGGCAGGGAGAAGACGGCGCTCTCGAACACGTCGCCCTCGAGACGGCGCACCCGGTAGACGCGCTGGCGGTAGGGCCGCTCCTTGGCCGTGGCCACGGCCTGCTCCACGTAGAACCAACGGGCATCCTCGCGGTCGGTCCACACGGGAACCATCTCCAGCTGGATGTCGAAGTAGGACGAGTCGGCAACCGCCTGGGCGCCGCTGCCGAAGGACCCGGTCATCCAGGTGGTGAGCGTGGCGAGGTCCTCGTCGGGACCGGTGCAGGCCGCGGCCAGCGCCAGAACGATCAAGAGGGCACTCAGGGTGATGCTGCGCATCAAGGCTTCGCCTCCAGGAATGCGACCGTGCCGGCCGCCATGTCGTAGACGGCGCCTAGAACGCGCAACTCGCCCGCGTCCACGGCCTTCCGCAGGATGTCCGAATCGGTGCACAGGCGCGCCACGGTCTCGTGCACGTCCGCGTGGATGGCGGCGTGCTCCAATTCGTCGCCCGCCAGCTCGGGCCGCTCGCCCCGGAGACGTGCCAGGGCCGGCATGATCCGTCCCATGGTGTCCGGGATGGCCAGGGGACCCTCCGGGTGAGGCTCCAGCAGTTCCGCCAGCGTGGCCTTCACCGCACCGCAGTGAGTGTGGCCCAGGACCACGACCAGTTGCACGCCGAGCTGCGCCACGGCGAACTCGAGACTCTCCACGCAGGGCACCGCGGGTACGTCTCCGGCCACCCGCACCACGAAGATATCGCCGATACCCTGTTGGAAGATCCACTCGGGGGTGACGCGACTGTCGGCGCAGGTGAGGATGGCGGCCAAGGGTCGCTGGGGCGCCGCCAAGCGGTCGGGCGCCAGTTCGGGGCAGGGCAAGGGCGCGCCGTCGCGTACGGCCGTGGCGAAGGCGGTGTTGCCCTCACGGAGCCGGGCCAGGGCCTGGTCGGGTGGGAGCATGGAGTCCTCCTGTGGATCGGCGGAAGGGGTTTCCGGGCATTGTTGGCCACGGAACGGAGAGCGTCAAGCGCGCCGCAGCACCAGCAGTATCGAGTGCCCGGCGTCCCGGTCCAGGGCGTCGCTCAGCAACCGGCGCGCGCCGCGCACCAGGCGGAACCCGCCGCGGTAACGGCTGAGCTTCAACGCCGCCGGGCCCAGGCGCGGACTCTCCTGGCCAAAACCGTAGAGCCCGCCCTGGGGCCTGACCTCCTCGAGGCGGAAACCCCAGGTTTGGAAGTCCGCCGCCACACGCTCGTGGTCCAGGGCGAACTGGTAGAAGCCTTCCGGGACGCCGGGGCCGGACCAGGTGGGGAAGGCGCCGCTCAGGGCCCGTCGGCGGCGCAGGGGCGACAGGCGGGGAAAGGCCAGCAGCAGCACACCCCCGGGCTTGAGGACCCGCGCCATTTCCCGGCCGATGGCCTCGTAGCCTTCGGGAAAGTGCTCGATGACACCCAGGGACCAGTAGGCGGCGAAGGATGCGTCCGGCAGATCCAGCTCGCGCACGTCGCCCAGGCGCACGTCCAACTCCGGGGCCGCCTCCTTCACCGCCGCCACGGTCTGCTCGGCGTTGTCGATGCCGACGCACTCGTAGCCGTCGCGGACCATGGCCGCCAGGTGCTTGGCCGTTCCGCAGCCGCCCTCCAGCACCGGACCGGCCTCCGGGTCCACGTAGCGCCGGTTCAGGCGCGATACGTGGGTCGGCGCCGTGCGGGCCAGGGCCGCGCCCAGACCGCCGTCGGCCAGCCAACGCTCGTCCCAGAAGTCCGGCGTCGGATTCCGGTCCACGTAGATCAGCCGGTTGTGCTGCGGGTCGTAGAAGCGCTCCATGGCGGCGCGGGCCTCCGAGGGCATGGGTGACGAGTTCGTTTCTACCGCTTGTCCTCGATCTGCTTCACCTTCCGGCCCTTCTCGGCCAGCAGTTTCAGGATGCCCTTGTCGCCGCCGTAATGGGCCGCGCCCACCACCACGAAGACATCCTGGTCGCCGTCGAGCCAGGTGTCGATGGTCTCGACCATGGCCACGTTGCGGTCGTCCAACAGGGTGCGGTAGAAGGCCTGCAATTCCTCGTCGTCGCCGATGTTCTCCTGCATGAAGGCGTCCAGGGCCTCGGGATCGCCGGACTGCCAGTGGTCGATCATCTCCTGGACGTAGCCCTCGAGATCACCCATCTGGTCGAGCATCTCGACGATGAGGGGGTCGTCCAGCTCGTCGGTCACCGAGAAGAAGATCTCCAGCTGGTCCTCCACCTTCTCCAGCTGCCGGACCTCCTTCTTGGCCTGCTTGGCGCTCATGAGGAAGTGCTTGTCGATGCCCAGCTCCGGATCGAAGCCCACCTGCTGGTAAGCGTTCATGGCCAGGACCACGGCCATGATGCCCGGCTTCATCTGGTTGAACATGGCCAGGGGCACGCCGTTCTCCTGGCAGTAGGTCTCCAGGCGAGTCCAGGTCTCGGGGTCGAGGCGGTCGCTGAGGGTCACGCCCTCGGGCAGCATGCCGCGCTGCATGACCAGCACACTGCTGGCCGCCACCACCTCCGGGTCGGAGATGTCCACCTCCACGGCCAGGACGTCGGATGCCGCGAAGGCCTTCTCGATGGGGTCGGCCAGGGGAAAGAAATCCGGCTTGCCCACGTGGATCGAACCGGTCAGGTGCACCGTGGCGTTGTCGCCCTCCATCTTCCACAGGAAGAGCTTGTCGCCGGCCTGGGCGGTCGCGGCCAGGACCAGAACGAGGACGAGGAAGATCGAAAGACGGATCAGGCGGGTCATGGGATCTCCTTCTTGCGTGCGGGGCCGCCCCATTGGGACGGCCCCGGTCGGTCATCAGGCGCACAAGCCTAGCGCTGGTCGCTGCCCTTGAGGAAGCGGTAGATATCCGCGTCGGTGGACAGGACGAGGGACGATTCGTCGTCCATGATCTGCTTGTACGACTCCATGGTCTTGAGGAACTCGAAGAAGGCCCGGGTGTCGGCCGAGCGATCGTAGGCCGCGGCATAGATGTTCGTGGCCTCGGCGTCGGCAGCGCCTTTGATCTCCTGGGCTCGCCGATAGGCTTCGGAACGGATCCGCAGGAGTTCACGGTCCTTCTCGCCGCGGATACGGAACGCCTCGCCCTGGCCCTCGCTGCGGAAGCGGTCGGCGATGCGCTGGCGCTCGGCGATCATCCGCTCGTACACCTTGCGCTGCACCTCGGCTACGTAGTTGATGCGCTTGATCTCCACGTCGAGGATCTCGATGCCCAGGTCGATGGTCCGGGCCTGGGAGTTGCGCAGGACCTCGAGCCGGATCTCCGTGCGACCGGACTCGATATCCACCAGCGGCGTCTCGTCGTCGATATCCGCTTCGGCCTGCTGGGCTTCGCGGTTGCTGGTCCGCACCACCTCCACCACGTCGTACTTGGCGATGGCGTTGCGGATCTCGCCGTCGAGAATGTCGTCCAGTCGCGTGTAGGCCCCCCGCTCGTCCCGCAGGCGCTGGAAGTACAGCAGCGGGTCGGTGATGCGCCAGCGCGCGTAGGTGTCGACCCAGATGAAACGCTTGTCACGGGTGGGCAGCTGGTTGGGATCGCCGTCCCACTCCAGGAAGCGCTTCTCGAAGCGATGGACCTTCTGGATGAAGGGCAGCTTGATCTTCAGGCCCGGCGAAACGACCGGGTCGCCCACGGGCTTGCCGAACTGGGTGATGATGACCTGCTGGGGCTCCTGCACCACGTACACCGTGTTGGCGAGCACGATGAGCACGAGGAAAATGGGAATCAGGGTAAGCTTGTTCATGCTACTGACCTCCCTTTTCCTGCGTGGGGTTCAGATTGAGCAGGGGCAACACGCCCTTGAGTTCACTGTCCACGATGATCTTGCCGTGCACCTTGGGCAACACCTCGTTCATGGTCTCGAGGTAGAGCCGCTTGCGGGTCACGTCGGGCGCACTGGCGTAGGCCTGGTAGAACGCCGTGAAAAGGGCGGCATCACCCTGGGCCCGGTTCACCCGGTCCAGGGCGTAGCCCTCGGCTTCCTGGATGGTTTGCAGAGCGGCGCCCTCGGCCTTGGGGATCTCCCGGTTGTACTCGGACTGGGCCTGGTTGATGAGCTTCTCCTTCTCCTGCTGCGCCTCGTTGACGGCGTTGAAGGAGGGCTTCACCGGGTCGGGTGGGTTCACGTCCTGGAGCACCACCTGGTCGACCTTGATGCCCGTCTCGTACTGCTCGCAGAGTTCCTGGAGGAATCCCTGCACCTCCAGGGCCACCTCGGCGCGGCCCACGGTGAGCACCTCGTTCACGGTACGGTCGCCCACGACGCGGCGCATGACCGCCTCGCTCATGTCGCTGAAGGTCTCCTCCACGTTGCGCACCTGGAACAGATACTTGTAGGGGTCGACGATCCGGTACTGGACCACCCACTCCACCACCGCGGCGTTCAGGTCGCCGGTGAGCATGTTGGACTCGCCGGCGTAACCCTTGGTCGTGTACTGGCTGTTCACGCCGGCACGGAGCGTCCGGAAGCCGAACTCCGCCTTCAACTGGCGCTGGATCGGCACCTTGAGCACCCGCTCGATCCCGAAGGGGATCTTGAAATGGAGCCCGGGGTCGGCGGCGCGGACGTACTGGCCGAAGCGCAGCACCAGCCCCGTCTCCTCCGGGTCGATGGTGTAGAAGCTCGTGCCCACCACCACCAGCACGAGCACGATCATCAGTCCCGCTCGCAGCCAGCCGGCCTTCAGTTGCGGGAGCTTGAACTCGGGAACCTGCGGGCCCTGGCCGCCGCCCCCGTCAAAATCTTTGCCATCACTCATGGTCATCACCTCGTCGGACGTGGTTCGCCCCGGGCGGGGCAGACGAAGAATCCCTGCCGCACACTGTACACGATTCCGCGCCCGGGCAAAGCGCTTTCGCCCGGGAGGTACGCCGGTGGTCCCCCGAATATTCGTCCGGGTGTGCGCCGGGGGCCGCCCGTGGACCTGGAGGGACGCCGGAGAGGACGGCGACCGTCAGCCGTCGGCTAACGCCAACACCCGTAATGTCTTGTAGTAATACAGGTTAGGATATCATCAGCCGGAAGTCGCCAGCGCTGGTGCCTTCCTTGCATCCGCAGAGGCCATGGCGAACCCCAACCACGGAATTCAGCCTCACGTGGTTTGGGGGGAAAGCGACGGCCGGGGTCCCGGTACCCCGGCCGTCGTGTGTCCGCCGGTAACCGCAGCTCAGGGGCCCGCCGGAGCCGCCACGAACGATTCCAGGGTCTCGGCCAGGGCATCCAGCTTCAGGGGCTTGGACAGGTAGCCGTCCATGCCGGCGGCCAGGCACTGGTCCCGGTCCGTGGCCGAGGCCGAGGCGGTCAGGGCGATGACCGGTATGCGCGACGCTTCGCCGGACATGGCGCGCAGGACGCGCGTCGCCTCCAGGCCGCCCATGACCGGCATCTGGCAATCCATGAGCACGATGTCGAATACCCCGGCGGCAAGCATCTCCAGGGCCTTGCTGCCGTCGTCGGCCACCTCCGCTGCGCAGCCCAGTCTCCTCAGCATACGGAGCACCACCCGCTGGTTCACCGGATTGTCCTCGGCCACGAGCACCCGCAGACCGAAGTCGTCGATGGTCCGGCGGGAGGTGCGCTTGCCGGTAGCCATGAGTCCGGCCGCCTGGGCGCACGCGGCGCGGACCGACGGCGACTTCAGAGGTTTGCGGACCATGAACGGGATGCCCGGTAGGCTGCGGCAATCCCGCTCCCGGTAACAGCGCAACTCCACCCAGCCCGCGCCGGCCAGATCCGGTCGCGCCATCAGGCCAGCGATCGCCCCGGCGTGGTCCTCGGCCAGGGCCGTGTCCACGAGGATGACCTCCGGGAGCCAACCGTCCGGATCGGCCTCGGCCTCCGGATCCGCCCCCACCCGCACCTCGGTCTCACCCAGGGAGAAGGTGGCCCCGATGATCTCCGCGGTGACGGCCTGCTCGCTCAGGACGAGCACGCGGCGTGGCGCCGGTGGCAACGCCGGCGTCTCCGGCGTTGCTTCGGTCCGCACCACCGGCACCTCCACCGTGAAGGTGGTGCCCTCGCCCGGTGTGGAGTCCACGGAGACCGTGCCATCCATGGCCTCGCAGATCCGGTTCACGATGGCCAGCCCCAGTCCGGTCCCGCCGAAGCGGCGCGTGGTCGAGCTGTCGGCTTGGGAGAACGGCTCGAAGATCCGGCCCAGGGCTTCCTCGTCCATGCCCACACCCGTGTCGGACACGGACAGCACAAGGATCGAGCGTTGGTCGTCCACCTCGCACCAGGCGGTTCGCACGACGATCTCTCCTTCCACCGTGAACTTGATGGCGTTGCCCACGAGATTCAGCAGGACCTGGCGCAAACGGGCGGCGTCGGACAGGACCAGGGGCCGGTCCGGCCCAGCCGGCACGTGGGCCAGGGGAATCTGCTTGGCAGAGGCCGAAGCCATCTGCATCTCCAGCACCTCGTCCACCAGGCCCAGAGGATCCACCGGCGCCGACTCGAGGACGAGCATGTCCGCCTCGATCTTGGAGAAGTCGAGGATGTCGTTGATGATGGACATGAGCTGGTTGCCGGACGAACGGATGGTGCGGGCGCACTCGGCCTGGTCCTCGGGCAAGTCGCCGTCCAGCAGGAGGTCGGCCATGCCGATGACCCCGTTCATGGGGGTGCGGATCTCGTGGCTCATGGTCGCCAGGAAATCGCTCTTGGCGCTGACTGCCTCCTCGGCCGCTCGACGGGCAGCCCTCAGTTCGTGGGCCTGATTCTGCAGGCGGACGCTGGCCATGAGGTGGGCCCAGTACTCCCGGTGGAGCTTGGCGGCCAGGTAGAGGCAGAAGGCCCCATGCAGCACCACCACCACGCCGAGGGCCGCGGCGCTCGACCCGGTGGTGAGCACGACCGCCACCGCCGGCGGCAGGATGGTCGTGACGACGAATACCCTGGCCAGGCGCAGGTCCGGCGCGGCCACTGTCAAGCCGCCCATGCTGAATCCCGCCGTGGCGACCACCGCCAGGAGGAACGGTTCCCCGGTGACGCCGCCGCTGGTCAACATGGCGGCGACCATGCCCCAGGCGAAACCGTTGAGGACGAAGAGCACACCGAAGAGCGGGCGCCAGGGCAGAAAGGCCTCGAAGGGCCAGTCGTCCACGCACCGGTTCAGCCAGGTCCGGCCACCGGCACAGACCAGCATGACCGCGGTGGCGAACAGGGAGAATCCCGTGTGGGATTGATAGTAACCCGCGGCGGTGAGGATGGCGGCAGAGCCGATCACGTACATGAACGTGCCCGTGCCGCTGCGTTCGGCCAGATCCTTGTCGACCTGGCGCGCCAGATCCACGTTCGCCGGATCCTGGTCTGCTGGATCCCTTGCGGCATCGCCCATGGGCGAGTTCCTCCGGTTATTCCGAGCGGCCGAAGGGCGATTTCGGCAAGGTCTTCGTAGGGACTCTCCTATTTCGGTCCGGACAGCAGCGTCTTGAGGAATTCTGTACCGGAAAGAGACCCGCCCGATCGCGAGCGGGCGACCGGGCGGGTCCAGACAAGTCCTTGTTCTAGAAGCCGCTTTCCAAGCGCGCGCCCCCCTGGAGTTGCTCGAGGGTGAGCCGCGTCTGGGTCCGCAGTTCCCGGTAGAAGGCCGCGCGTAGGGCCATGGCCACCGGATCCTCCACTCCCGGATCGCTGCCCATGAGACTGCCCAGCAGGTCCTGACTCTCGGGCAGGTGGACCAGGGTGGGCGCCTTGTCCCCATCCATCTCGGCCAGTTCGGCCGCCAGGGCAACGGCGTCGTCCAGGTTGCCGACCGCGTCGATGAGGCCGTTCTCCACCGCCTGCCGTCCGGTCCACACGCGGCCGTGGGCCAGGGTCTTCATGTCCTCGAAGCTGATACCCCGCTTCTCGCCCACGTCGGCCATCCAGGCGTTGAAGCTCTTGTAGTGGGCGTCCACGTGGCGTTCCCACTCCTCGTCGGTGGGATCGCGCATGTCCGTGCCCAGTTCGGCCATGGGGCCCCAGGCCACGCCGTCCTTATTGAGGCCGATCTTCTCGTAGAAGCCCTTCATGTTGAAGAAGCCGTTGATGGATCCGATGGAGCCGGTGACGGTCAGGGGGGCGGCCATCATCTTCGTGCCCTTGTAGGCGATGTAGTAGCCGCCGGAGGCCGCCACGTCGACCATGGACACCACGACCGGCTTCACGGCCGCCAGCAGTTCCACTTCGTGAGCCATGAGGTCACTGGCCAGGCTCTCGCCTCCACCCGAATCCACGCGGAAGACCACGGCCTTCACGTCGTCGTCGTAGCGACAGCGCTGCAGCTCGCGGACGATGGTCTCGTGCCCCATCATGACGCCCAGGAGGGGGTCCACTCGGTTCTCGCGGCCCCCGATGCTGCCCTGGGCGTGGACCACCGCCACCGTGTCGCCGCCCTTGAAGCCGCAGTCCTCCCAGCTCTCTTCGGCGTAATCGTCGTGGGAAACCATCTTCAACCGGTCATCGTTCTCGCCCTTGAGGCGGTCCTGCAGTTCCTGCAAGTAGACGACCTCGTCGATGAGGCCGACGGTGACGCCTTCTTCCGGCAGGTACTCGGCGTAGGCCATGGCGGCCAGCAGCTGGTCCTCGGTGAGACCGCGTTCGGCGGCGAGGGACTCCATGAGCTCGCCCGTGAAGTCGGCGATCATCCAGCCCATCATCTCCCGGGTGGCGTCGCTCATCTCCGTGTTCAGGATCATCTCGGCGGCCGACTTGTAGTCCTTGATCTTGTGCAGGTGGGGCTTGATGCCCAGCTTGTCGAGCATCCCCCGCAGGTACATGCGCTGGTAGTTGGCGCCCTTGAAGGTGAAGTAGCCGCCTTCGGGCATCATGACCCGGTCGCAGCCGGCGGCCAGGTAGAGGCTTCGGACGTCCAGGGCGTCGCCCCAGGCGTAGACCGGCTTGCCCGCCGCCTGGACCTTGTCCACCGCCCGCCGCATCTCCTGGAGCTTGGCCCAGCCGGCGTCGTTGCTGCTGCTGATGCGGAAGATCACGCCGGCGATGCGGTCGTCCAGGGCCGCCTTGCCCAGGTTGTCGATCAGGTCCTGGAGGGTGAGGGCGTCGCCACCCATGACCGGTCCCAGGGGGCCGCCCGGCGGATCGTACTCGTGGACCGCGCCGTACAGGTCCAGTTCGAGCCAGGTGCCGTCCTCGACTCCTCCACCCCGGCTCATGGCGAACCAGGCGCCGCCACCCACCAGGGCGATGACCACCACCAGCGTGCAGAGGGTGAGCAGGACCGAGCGAATGAGGGCAGGAAAGAAACGTTCGCGGGCCATGGGCGGCGACCTCCGGGGTGGGTGGCGAAGGAACGGACGTTCGGAAAAAGACGCGCACGCCCGGCGGACGGTTGCATCGCGGGATCCAGCCTACCGCTACGCCGGCGGTCCCACAACCGTGGAGCGCGGCTAGTCGGCGGAAGAGGTGTGGTCGTGGACGATGCGCCAGTCCGCTTCGACCCGGCGGAAGATGAGGGTGAAGAGGCCGTGGGGTGTGTCGTCCCGGCGGTCCAGGCGCCAGTGGCCGAAGACGTAGGCCGCGTCGTCCGCCAGGACGGTGACGTCCATCTCGCTGAAGGTGAGATGGCCCATGGCCGCCCGGTCGGGGTAACCCTTTTCATAGCGGGCCAGGGTCGTCTCCCAGCCCCGCGTGGCCGTGCCGCCGCTGGCGAAGCGCAGATCCTCCGACCGCCGATAGCAGCCCATGTAGGCTGCAAGGTCACCGGCGTTCCAACCGTCTTCGGCCGCGGCCATGACCGCGCGGATCTCGGTTTCGGCGTCGCCGCCGGCGTCCGCGGCCACCGGCAGGAGCAGGATCAATCCCACCAGGGCCCACTTCATGACTCTTCCTCCCCGGGACTGAACTGCTCGACCTCGATGCCCACCGCGGCGAAGAGCTCCAGGGAGTCGGGCTGGCGGTAGACGTCCTTGTAGATGACCCGGTGCACGTTGCCCAGGTTGATGATCCGCTTGGCGCAGGCGGGACAGGGCAGGTGGGTGACGAAGACGTACTTCTCCGTGTGCCGTGGTGCGTCGCAGTTGATGACCGCGTTCTCCTCCGAGTGCAGGCAGCCGCAGTTGCCGGGCTCGTCCCGATCACAGGAGTTTGGCAGGCCGGACGCATTGCCGTTATAGCCCACCGCCAGCACTTTGCGGTAGTCGGTGGTGGTGATGACGGTCCCCACCTGCAGGCGCTTGCAGGTGGAGCGCCGGGCGATCTGGCTGGCGAAGGCCATGTACACCTCGGCGAAGCTCGGGCGGGCGCTCATGGCGCGGTCCTTTCGGCGATGAAGTCCAGGGCCAGGGAGGCCAGAGCATAACCGAAAACGCCGGGGATGGTCATCTGGCTGGCCAAGGTGTTGCGGGCCCGGCCCTTGCCGCCGCGGGCGGTGATCGCCTCGGGCTTCTCCCTGGGCGCGTCGGGCCGATGGGCGACGGCCTGTTCCAGGGACCAGACCGCGCCGATGGGTCCGGTCACCCCCAGCCGGTGCAGGCGCTGGCGCACCTTCTTGGCCAGGGGGCACATGGTCGATTCGAAGAGATCCCCGGTGCGCACGGCCCCCGCGTCCCGCTTGCCGGCGGCGCCGAGGCTCGCCAGGACCGGCACGCCTTCTTTCCAGCACCGGGCCAGGAGCCCCACCTTGGTGTTCAGGGAGTCGATGGCGTCGATGACCAGGTCGGGGCGGCCGGAACCGGCCGTGGGCACGAGTTCCGCCAAGGTCTCCTCGCTGCAGAACGCGGCCGTGGCGGTCACTGCCACGTCGGGACAGATGCGCTGCAGGTATGCGGACAGCACCTCGGCCTTGTTGCGGCCCACGTCCCGGGGGCCGGCGAAGGGACTGCGATTGAGGGACGAGGGGCTGACCTCGTCGAAGTCCACCACCCGCAATGCGCCGATCCCGCTGCGGGCCAGGTTCACCGCCGCGTGGCCACCGACGCCGCCGAGGCCGACGATGGTCACGTGGGCGGCGCGCAGGCGGGCAAAGCCCTCTTCGCCATAGAACAGGACGGTACGGTAGTGCCGCGGGTCGATGCCCTCAGGCGCCGAGTCGGAAGAGCTGTTGAGCATGGTCGGTGGTCACCTCGGCGATGGTTTCCAGGGTTTCATTCCTCAGGACGGCCAGGGCGGCGGCGATGTCCGCTACGTGGGCCGGTTCGGTCTCGGCCGGCAGAACGCCGTCCAGGCCGATGGACGGGGCGTCGGTCTCCAGGATAAAACTGTCCAGGGGCAATGTCCGGGCCGTCTGCAGCAACCGGCGCGCGCGGTCGCGGGTGACGGCGCCGCCCAGGCCCAGGGCCAAGCCCGCCCCGGTGAATCGCGCCGCCAGTTCCGGTCCCCGGCTCCAGGCGTGGAGCACCCCGCGCAGGGCGCCTCCGAATCGTTCGACCTCGGCCAGGAGTTCCTCGAAAGCGCCGCGGCAGTGGAGAATGACCGGCAGATCCCCGTCGCGGGCATATTCGAGCTGGGGACGGAGCACGGCCAGCTGGGCGGCCAGGCCCGGACCGTCCGGGAGTTTCGTATCGAGGCCGATCTCGCCCACGGCTACGGGCGGGCACGCGATCTCGTCCAGGCCGTCCCACCAGGCGGACCAGGCCGACGGATCCCAGGGGCCGGCCACCCAGGGATGGACACCGTAGGCGGCGAAGACGCCGGGACGCTCTGCCAGCAGACGGACCTCCGTCCAGGAGGGAGGGTCGTAGGAGGGCACCACCACCCGGTCCACGCCGCGGGCGGCAGCCCGGTCCAGGGCGCCGGTCACGTCATGGCCGAGGGGGGGCATGAAGAGGTGGCAGTGGGTGTCGACAAGCGGGATGGAAGGCATGCCACGACCATTCTTCACAGGTTCAACCGGTCGGCAGCCGACTGGGCCCGACCCATCAATCCAGGACCTCCCGCACCTTCGCACACAACGCCTGCACCGTGAAAGGCTTCTGGATGAAGGAGACCCCCTCCTGCAGAACGCCGCGGTCGGCGATGACGTCGTCCGTGTAGCCGGACATGTACAGGACGCGTAGGCCGGGGATACGCTCGACCAGTTGCTGGTAGACTTCCTTGCCGTTCGTCTCGGGCATCACCACATCGGTCAGCAGCAGGTGGACCGGCTCCTGCGCGTCGCTCATGAGCTCGCAGGCCTCGGCGCCGCTCTCGGCCGACAACACCTTGTAGTCGTTGCGTTGCAGGATGCTACAGGCCAGTTCCCGCACGATCTGGTTGTCCTCCACCACGAGTACGGTTTCGCTGCCCTTCAGTGTGGTCGGACCGGACCGCTGTTCGCCCGGATCCGCCTGAGTAGCCGGTGACGCCGGGAGATAGACCTTGAAGGTCGTGCCCGATCCAGGCTCGCTGTACACCCAGATGTTCCCACCGTGCTGCTTCACGATCCCATACACCGTGGCCAACCCCAGGCCCGTGCCCAGCTCACCCTTGGTGGAAAAGAAGGGCTCGAAGATGTGTTGGCGGGTCTCCTCGCCCATACCGCAGCCGGTGTCGCTGACGATCAAGGCCGCGTAAGGGCCCGGCTCCGCCCCCGGTTGGTCGGCCAGGTAGTCCTCGTCCAGCTGGACCAGATCCGTCTCCAGACTCAGTTCTCCACCGTCGGGCATGGCGTCCTGGGCGTTGACCACCAGGTTCATGAGCACCTGCTCGATCTGCCCCGCGTCAGCCATGACCAGGGGCAGGCCGTCCCGGGTCCTGATTCCGATGACGACATCCTCACGGACGGTCCGGCGCAGGAGGCTCTCGAAATCCTTGAGGGTCGCGTTCAGGTCCAGCGCCTTGTACTCCAGGGCCTGCTTGCGGCTGAAGGCCAGCAGTTGCCGCACCAGGTTGCGGGACCGGATACCGGCCTCGTGGATCTGCTGCACCCCGTCGAGTTGCTCCTCGTTCAGGCCGCCGTCCTCCATCAGCAGGTCGCTGTAGCCCAGGATGGGAAACAGCAGGTTGTTCAGGTCGTGGGCCACGCCCCCGGCCAGCCGGCCGATGGATTCCACTTTCTGAGCCTGGTAGTACTGGGCTTCCAGCCGCTTGTTCTCCTCTTCGGCCTCCCTGCGGGCGGTGATGTCCAGGGCCGTGAAGGTCACGCCCTTCTCCAGGTTCTCGGGGTCGAGCGGCGTCGAGCTCAGCAGGACATCGATGATCCGGCCGTCCTTGCACAGCCATCGCGTATCGACCGTGTCGGTGCCTTGAGCGCTGATCTGGCGGTACTTCTCATCGCCCACCCAGGCGAATTCCTCGTCGCTGGGATAGAGCAGACGCGAGGATTCGCCGAGCAATTCGTCCGCCGTGTAGCCCATCATCTCGCAAAGCCGCTCGTTGACCTGGATTAACACGCGCCCGGAAACCACGCCGATGCCGATGGGTGCTGCCCGGAATACGCTGCGGATCTTGGCTTCGCTCTCCTGCAGCAGGGTCGTGGCCTGCTTCTGCTCGGTGATCTCCTGCATGACGGCGATGCCGCCGGTGATCGCGCCGGCGTCGTCGCGAATGGGTGCCGCATTCACGGCGACCCAATGATCCAGGCCGGCCTCGTCCCGGATGACGACCTCCTGCGCGCGCACGACCTCCCCCCGGAGCACCGCACGGGAAAGGGGCAGTTCCGCGGGCGGATACATGGAGCCGTCGGGCCGGAAGACCTGCCAGTTGGCAGAGTGTTCGGCCAGGTCGATGCCCGTCAGCCTGCTCTTGTCTCCCCCGCGGATGGCAAAGGCCGCCGGGTTGCAGTGCCGGATGGTGACGTCGGGCGCATCGGCGATGATGATGCCGGCGGACGACTGGCCGACGGCCGCCTCGAGCATCTGCTTGGCGGCCACGAAGTCGGCTTCGTTCCGGCGGAGTTCGGTCACGTTCTCGGACCAGAGGACCAGGCACTTCAAGCCGTCCAGGTCGAGCAGTGTGCCGTTGAGCAGAAAAACCTGTTCCCGGCGTTGCTTGTTCTTGGCCCGGACCTCCAGGCGGGTGACGACGCCGTGCTCGCGCAGTTCGGCAACGAAAGCCTGCCGCGTAGCCGAATCATCGAACAGGCCCAGTTCCGCGGATGTCCTGCCGATCACCTCCCTGCGCCGGAAACCCATATCCCGGCAGAAGGCGTCGTTCACTTCCAGGATGCGACCTTCCTCCACCGTGCTGATGGACATGAGCAAGGGTGTCGAGTTCAACACCTTGGTCACGTTGTCCAGGGTGAGCGGCAGCAGCCCGTCGAACCCGGGATCCGGGTCGACCAGACTCCACAGGAAGTCGATATGGGAGCGGATCTTCGGCAGCATGTCCGGCGTGACGGTCAGGTGCCAGAGGCGCCGTCCGCATGGATTGCAGGTGAGTTCGTCCGCCAACGTGAGCACGACTCCCAGGATCTCGTCCTTGGCGCCGGCCAGCAGATCTTCGGCGTCGGCGAGGGAATCCGCCATGAGCACCACGCGGCACCCGAGAAGGACTACGGTCGAGGGGATCTCCGTCTCGAAATCGTCTCTGGCATGGCGGGAAATGCTAAAAAATCGTGTTTCCATGGAATACCCTTCGGTGAATCGGATTCCGGGAAATGGTATCCACCGACGCGCGCCGTGTCCAGAAGGCGGTTCAGGGGCGAATGGACCCGTGGTCGCCTGGTCGTCGTCGGGCTTTCCACCGCTAGGGTGCCTGCACCGTCTCTTCCACCTCGCCCGCCTCCTCCACGCCGACCCTTTCGGCCTTGGTGAACCGCGCCAGCAGCGAGTACACGACCGGCACCAGCAGCAGCGTCAGGAGGGTCGAAAACAGCACGCCTCCCACGACGACGATCCCCAGCGGCCGGCGCGATTCCGCGCCGGCACCGAAGCCGATGGCGATGGGCAGGATGCCGAACACCGTCGAGAAGGAGGTCATGAGGATGGGCCGCAGCCGGATGCGCGCCGCTTCGACCACCGCGTCGGCGATGTCGCGGCCGCGGGTCCGCAGCTGGTTGGCGAACTCGACGATGAGGATGGCGTTCTTGGTCACCAGCCCGATGAGCATGATCAGACCGATGCGCGAGAAGATGTTCAGGGACTGGTCGAAGATCCATAGGGAGAGCAGGGCGCCGAAGACCGCCAGGGGCACCGAGAGCAGGATGGTCAGGGGGTCGATAAAACTCTCGAACTGGGCCGACAGGACCAGGAAGATGAAGATCAGCGCCAGGACGAACATGAAGTAGAGCGAGCCCTTGCTGTCGCGGTACTCGCGGGACTGGCCACCCAGGTCGCGCTTGATGGCGCTCGGCAGATCGTTGCGCCAGATGGCGTCCAGGTCGTCCAGGGCCTGGCCGATACCCGTGCCCGGCGCCAAGTTGGCCGTGATGGTGGCCGAGCGCACGCGGTTGAAGTGGTTCAATTCCTTGGGCGCCACCGTCTCGGTCACCGTGACCACGTTGGCCAGCTGCACCAGGCCGCCGTTGCCGCGCAGGTACACCTGCTCGATGATGTCCGGGGTCGAGCGACCCTCGGCCCGCATCTGGACAACGACGTCGTACTGCTTGGCGCCCCGCTTGAAGTTGCCCACCACGCGGCCGCCCAGGTAGGTCTCCAGGGTGGTGCCGATGTCCGTCACCGACACGCCCAGGCCCGAGGCCCGGTCGCGATCGATCTCGATCTGCAACTCCGGCTTGTTCAGCCGCAAATCCGTGTCCAGGTTGATCAGGTAGCCCAGCTGGGAGGCCTTGGCCATCATCACGCCCACGGCCTGGCCCAGTTCCTCGTAGGAATCGGCCTGCAGCACGTACTCCACGTTGGAGGACGAGAAATTGCTGCCCAGGCTGGGCGGATTCACCAGGAAGGCCAACACGCCGGGGATGCCCAGCAAACGGGGGAACATCTCGGCCACGATCTCCTGCTGGGAACGGTCCCGGTCCGCCAGGTCCTTCAGGTCCAGGAAGACGAAGCCGTCGGTCACCCGGCCCGGGCCGGCAAAGCCCAGTCCCGTGGCCGTGAACAGGCCGCGGCGTTCGGGCAGGGCCAGGAGCTGGTCCTCCACCTGGCGCATGTAGCGATCCGTGTACTCGAGGGTCGCCCCCTCGGGGGCCAGGACGATGCCGAAGGCGTTGCCCCGGTCCTCGGTGGGCACCAGTTCCTCGGGCAGGACACCGAAGATCATCACGGCCACCGCCACCAGGGCCAGCCCGCCCAGGATCACCAGGGGGCGCATACGGAGCGAGAGTCGCAGGGCGGTGGCGTAGGCCCGGTCCAGGCCGTCGAAGAAGGTGTCGAAGGACCGCTCGGCCCAGCTGCGGCGCCGGTCCGGGTCCGACCGGCCCAGCAGGCGCGAGCACAGCACCGGGGTCAGGGTCAGGGCCACGAAGGAGGACAGGATGACCGCCGTGGCCAGGGTGATGCCGAATTCGCGGAAGAGCCGGCCCACCGATCCGGTCAGGAAGGCCACCGGCAGGAAGACAGCCACCAGGGCGATGGTGGTGGCCAGCACCGCGAAGCCGATCTCCCGCACGCCGTCGAAGGCGGCCTTGCGGCGGGTCTTCCCCATCTCCACGTGGCGCACGATGTTCTCGAGCACCACGATGGCGTCGTCCACCACCAGGCCGATGGCCAGGACCAGCGCCAACAGGGTCAGGATGTTGATGGTGAAACCCAGGGCGAAGGCCACGGTGAAGGCGCCCAGCACCGACACGGGAATGGCCAGGATGGGGATGACCGTGGCGCGCAGGCTCTTGAGGAAGACCAGCACCACCAGCACCACCAGGCACAGGGCCACGAGGATCGTCTTGCGCACCTCGTCCACCGAAGACTGGATGAACTCGGAGGAGTCGTAGGCCATGTCGATGCGCATGCCCGTCGGCAGCAGCGACTGCAGTTCCGGGAGGGCGCCGCGAACGGCCGCGGCCACGTTCAGGGTCGAGACCTGCTTCTGTTTGACCACGCCCAGGCCGACGGTAGGGGCGTGGTTGAAACGGGTGACGGTGCGCTCGTCCTCGGGGCCAACCTCCACCTCGGCGATCTGGTCGAGGCGGACGATCTGGTCGCCGCGCCGGGCCACGATGATGGCACCGAACCCGTCGGTGGTGTTCAGTTCCCCGCGGGTGCGAACGGCGAATTCGCGCGCCGTGCCCTCGACCCGGCCTCCGGGAATCTCCGCGTTCTCTGCCCTGACGGCGGCCTCCACGTCCTGCACCGTCAGGTCGTAGGCGGCCATGCGCATGGGGTCCAGCCACACGCGCATGGCGTAACGGCGCTCGCCGCCGATGAAGATGTTGCCCACCCCGGGCAAACGCTGCAGGCGTTCCTTGAGGATGCGGTCGGCCACGTCGGACAGTTCGAGGGTGGTGTGGGCGTCGCTGGACACGGCCAGCCAGATGATGGGCTGGGCGTTGACGTCCACCTTGGCGACGACCGGGTCTTCGGCCTCGCGAGGCAATTCGCCACCCACCCGCGCCACGCGATCGCGCACGTCGTTGGCGGCCTCGTCCACGTTGCGGCCCAGTTCGAACTCAATGGTGATGACCGAGCCCTGCTCCCGGCTGCTGCTGGTGATGGTCTTCACCGACTCGATGGTCGTGAACTGCTCCTCCAGCACGTCGGTGATCTCCGTCTCCACCACTGTGGGGCTCGCCCCGCGGTAGAGGGTGGTCACAGACACGATGGGCGGATCGGTCTCCGGGTACTCGCGCACGGGCAGCCGCGAGAAGGAGATGTAGCCCAGCAGCAGTATCGACAAGCTCATGACCGTGGCAAAAACCGGCCGTTTGATGGCGACTTCGCTCAGCTTCATCGCGCTTCGCCTTCCTGGGCGACCGCGGCCGACACGGGCGCCACCTTGGCCCCTTCGTACAGCTTCTGGTGCCCGGTGCGGACCACCAGCCGGCCGGCTTCCAGCCCGCTGACGATCTCCACCTCCTCGGCCAGCCTGGTGCCCAGGACAACCGCCGCGCGGGTGACCACGCTGTCCGGCTGCACCGCGTACACGTAGGCCTGGCCGCCTTCCACGAAGACCGCCGCGCTGGGCACGGTCAGGGCTCCGGGGCGCTCGGCCAGGATCACTTCGATGGTGGCCGACATGCCGGGCCGCAGCAGATCCTCGGGATTGTCGATCAGCGCCACGACGTTCACCGCGCGGGTGGCCGCGTCCAGGCGGGGTTCGATGACGTCGACGGTGCCGGAGAGATCCATCTCCGGGAAAGCGATGGTGCCCACGCTGATCGAGGCGCCGACCCGCAGGGAGGCCAGGATGCGTTCGGGCACGGCGAAGGCCACGCGCAGGCTGTCGACCCGGGTCAGGGTGGTGACCCGGTCGCCGGCCCGCAGGTAGGCGCCGCGGCTCACCTGGCGCTTGCCGGCCAGACCGGCGAAGGGCGCGGTGATGCGGGTCTTGGCCAGCCGCGTCTCGGCCAGGGCCAGGTCCGCCTCGGCCACCTTCAGGGCGGCCACGGCGTCGTCCAGATCCTGGGGCGTGCCGGCGCCCTGATCGACGATGTTGCGGATCCGCTCCCAGGACGACAGCTTCTGGTCGCGCAGGGCGCGGGCCCGCTGGACCTCGGCGCCGAGCTGGGCATCGTCCAGCCGGGCGATGAGCTCGCCCGCGGCTAGCCGCCCGCCCTCACGGAAGGGTACGGCCATGACGATGCCGTCGATCTCGCCGGTGACGGTGATGTCCTCACGCGCTTCCAGGGTGCCCACGGTGGTGAAGCGATCCATCACCGTTCCGGCACTCACCACGGCCGTCTCCACCGGCGTGGGCGGCGGCCGGAAACCGCCGCCGGACTGCTGTCCGCCCTCGCCGCAGCCAGCCAGGACAAGCACGACCAGGCTCCACATCCAGGGGCGCATCTTCGTCGTCGTCACCATCAGTTCTCCTCGGTTCCCGGGTACCAGCCGCCGGTCAACTGCCGCAACACGGCTGCGGCCCGGGCGGTGCGGACCAGTGCGTCGGAATAGCGTTGCTGGGCCGTGGCCAGGTCGGCCGCCAGCCGCACCACCTCGAAAGCGGTGGCTCGTCCGTTGCGGTATTCGATCATGCCGATGTCCACCTGCCGGAAGGAGGCGGCCACGCCGCGGGTGGCGATCTCCAGGCGCAGTTGGCCCCGTTCCAGCTCGCGGTGCTGGGCGCGAACGTTCTCGGCGAAGCCGCGCCGGGCCGAGAGGAGCTCCTGCTCGGCGCGCACGATCTCGGCCCGCCGCCGGTCGCGCTCTCCCTTGCCCTGCCGATTGCCCAGAGGCAGGGCGAAGACCACACCGACCTTCCAGTTGGGATAGTCCCTCCGGACCGCCTGGCTCACGTCATCCCAGCGTCCGCCGTCCACGGACGTGCGCACCGGATCGGTGCTGCCCGGGAAGTAGACGTCCTGCGCCGTGCCGGATAGACCGCTACCGCCCAGTTCGCCCACCAGGTCGAGGGTGGGGCGGGCGTCCCAGACGGCGCCGTCGGCCAGGACCCGGGCGGCCTCCACATCCCGCGAGAGGGCCTGCAGATCCGGACTGCGCTCCAGGGCGACCGCCACCAGGGAATCCTGGTCGACCACGGCAAAAACCCGGGGCGGAGCGTCGGCGGAGCGGTAGCGGCGGCCGCCCAGCCCCCGGCCCATGAGGCTGGCCAGGCGGTCGCTCAGCAGGTCGAGCTGTTCTTCCGAGTCCAGCACGTTCTGTTCGGCTTCGGTCAGGAAGAACTCGGCGTTGGCCACCTGGCTCGGACCGATCATGCCGGCCCGGGCGCGGGCCCGGGCATCTTCCAGGAAGGCCGCCGCCCGGTCCCGGATCAGGCCGTCCACCGCGTGATTGCGCTCGGCGGCATACAGCCCCCAGTAGGCGGTCTCGACTGCGGCGCGCACGGCCAGGAGGACGCCGTCGTACCGGGCCGCGGCACCGGCGCGGGTGCTCTCGGCAAAGGCCAGTTCGCTGCGCACGGACGGTCCGAAGCCCTTGAGCAGGGGCTGGCGCAGGGTGAGCCTGCCGACGGAAGTGTATTCGGGTGAGAGGGCGGCGAAACCTGAATTGGAGGTAGTCCGCAGGGAGTTCATGGACGCGCTCACCTCGGTTCCCAGGCGCGTACGCACCCGGGCCCCGGCTTCGAAGAAGCTCGTCTCGGTCTGCAGCACTTCCGCCCCGGCGAAGAGGGAGGCCGAGGGCGTGTCGGCTCCGGTCCATGCGGCGTTGCCGAAGATCTCCGGATCGAAGGCCCCCTTCTCCCGCCGCACCGCTTGCTCGGCCGCGGTCAGGCGGGCAGCGGCCACCCGGGCGTCGGAGGCGTTGGCCGCCGCCTCGGCCAGGGCGTCGCTCAACAGCAGCGTCTCGCCGGGCAGGTTCCGGAGTGTGGCCGCCAGGGCACTGTCCGGATTGGCAGCCAGGATGGATTGGGGGGCTCCTGCGGCCGGAGCCGGATCGGCCGTCCCCAGGGCGGCGGCGATCAGGACCCCCAGGCCCAGCAGGGCGGAGGTCGGTGCGATGGACCGCGTGCTCATGGCTCGTCCTTCTTCTACTCGACGCTGGTGGACGGCGAAGACCCCGGAAAACATGTGGGCAGGCCCTCCCCTGAGCCCCGCCAATCCGGGATCCGAAAGTTACGGCAGCTAAGTTCCAACCCCATGCGAACGCAAGCCACCCATTGGAATACTATGACATGTGGGAAGGGAGGTGAAAAGCACGGGCATCGCGAAGGACTCCAGGCGGCGCTCAGATTTCTCCCAGATGCTGCAGGTATCCCAGGTGGCGGGCGCGTTGGGTGGCGAGCCGGTCCGCATCGGCCACAGTCACCGCGTTGCGGGCGAAGCCGTCGCACCAGTCGCAGTCGGCGCAGTTCCAGTCACAACGGCCCTGGATCCAGAAGTCGAGAAATCCTTCGAGAGCCTGGTTGTCCACGTGGTGGACGATCTCGTCGGAGGCCGGGTCGAGGTTGCCCACCAGGTCGAGCAGATTGCCGTCGAAGGACCCGGACAGGTAGACCGCGGCCGTGGCCGGTGCGCGCCGTGCCCGCTCGCGTCCGACGATCTTACCCCAGGTGCGCTCGGGACCCAGCGCCGTGTAGGCGCCCAGGTCCTCCGGTCGCACAATGCTCGTCTTCAGCCACTTCGCCGGGTCGTCGAACTTCTCCACGAGGCAGCGCGAGAAGTAGATATCCGGTTCGTCGGTCTCGGAGCGGCCGATGTGGGACAGGAAATTGTAGTGGTCCCGGCAGAAGGGCTGCACGATGGGGCAGCCCTGGTTCAACATGACCTCGACCTCCAGGTCGGTCTGCGCGTAGAGGTCGCCCAGGAAGACGAAGTCGCGGAGGCGGGTCTTGGACACCACCACGCGGCTCGCGCCCAGCTCGGCGAAGCGAGCGGCCCCGGGCACCGTGGTCACGTCGTTGATGGTCGATACGGAGATCTCGACGGACGGCCAGCGACGGGCCGCGACCTCCACCAGATTCGTGTTGCACAGGACGAGCCGGGTGATTCCGATCTCCTCGATCACGTCGGCGAGCGTGCCCATGACGTTTTCGCGTTCGGCGCCCGAATACTCCCACGCCCCGAGGCAGCTCGAGTTGAAGACGTAGCGGAAGGCGATGCCCAGTTCGTCGCGCAACCGCGCCACGTAGGCTCGGGCGCCGTCACGGTCGATGGCCGGCAGGGAGGGATTACGGCGTCCGCTGGCGTGGCCGTAGAAGGGGAATGATCCGTAGATCTCGTCGATACGTCCGGCGTTGCGGTGGTTTTCGTTGGTGGAGCGGAGATCCTCGAAGTAGGTGTCGGCCGCCTCCGGCCCGTCCGGGTAGAAAGCCGGCAACATCAACTGGGTCGACAAGGCGAACGCCCCCTTCCCCCGGCCGCAGCACGGCAGGGTTCCACCACATACAAGACCATATGAGTCATCTTAACATCGTCCGCAGACGGCCGCCACGGGTGGTCCGCGACCCCGGGGACCATTGCGATCAGTCGGCGTCCAGGAGAAGGGCTTCGGTAGCGCCCTTGGCCAGGGAGTAGGCGCGGCCCCCGCGGGGCAGCTCGACCTCCTGTACCGTCCGGTCCGGCCAGGTGACCACGACCCGGTAGGGCCCCGGATCATCGCCCAGGCCGAAGTGGAGCGGCGGCACGGTCGTGCTGAAGTAGCTGCCGACGCTGCGCACCTGGCGGGTCTGGACACCCGCTGCCGTGTGCAGGCGCACCCGCGCTCCCAGGCCGTGGGGCGGCCCGTCGCCGGTTTCCAGCCGGAGGGTCAAGCCGGCGCGGCGGGCCGTATTTTCATAGAGGACGACGATGCCGTCCCGGTCGGGGAAGTCGTCCTTGCCGTGGACCAGCAGCAGATCCAGATCGCCGTCGCCGTCCGGATCCACGGGCCAGACGGCGCAAGGCAGGGCCTCCACCTGGCCGCGCCCACCCCACATGTCCGACTTGTCCTTGAAGGTGCCGTCGCCCTGGCCGCGGGCCAGGAGGTTCGGCACGTTGCGGGCGTTGCGCCCCTCCTGCAGGACGTACAGGTCGAGGATGCCGTCGTTGTCCAGGTCGGCCAGGGCCGCCGAGACGACCTCGAATTTCAGGTCCAGGTGGTTCAGGCGCGGTCCCGGGGCGAACTTCGGATTCCCCGGCCGACTTCGGTTCAGCCAGAGCTGCACGCGGCCAGGGCGGCGGTAGACCAGCAGGAGGTCCAGGTCGCCGTCGTTGTCCACGTCGCCGGCCACCACCTGGACCAGGTCGCCGTCCTTGCCGGCCAGTCCCGCCCGGGTGGTAGTGTCCACCAGCTCGCCGCCCGGGCGATTGCGGTAGAGGATCCGGGTGTTGCCCGAGAGCAGAAGATCCGTGCGACCATCCCCGTCCAGGTCGCCGGCCACGCCCTTGGCGAACCACTTGGCCACCGAATCCACAGCGCCGGGGGGTTGGACCTCTTGGCTCCGATCGGTCCAATCGTCCCCGTCCCAGGAGTAGAGCCGGGACCGGGTGCGAAAGTTCAGGACCAGCAGTTCGGGATAGCGGTCGTCGTCCAGGCGGAACCACAGGGCGCCCCGGCCCCGGCCCCGGGTGTCGGTCAGGGGGCTGTCCGGGGGCAGGATGTTCCCGTAGCGGCCCCCGTCGTCGGGGGACCACAGTTCATTGGGACCGTCCCCGTGTCCCTTGTGGGCGCCGCAGGTCGAGTACAGGTCCCAGTCGCCGTCCGCGTCGAAGTCGCAGGCGGCCGTACCGTGCTGGTCGAAACGATGGGTGGGTACGAACTCACTGCTGTCGCGGCGGTCGAAGTGCAGGCCGTCCCCTGCGAGGTAGACGCCCACGCCGTGGCCATGGCGCAGCAACAGGAGGTCCAGGCGACCGTCGCGATCCATGTCCGCCCAGGTGGCGCCGAAGCTCTTTCCCGTGCGGGGAAGGTCGTCCGCGGCTACCCGGCGGAAGAGGGCTCCCCGGGCATCCACCACCAAGGTTGTCACCAGCACCAGGGCGAGGAGGATCGGCAACAGGCGCAGAAAAGGTCGCATGGGCATCTCCGGGGTCGCAGGATTCTCGGTGGTCAGGCCCTGTCAACCGACCGCCGCGGGAGTGTCCCACCTGGGACCGCTCTCCGCAACCGCGGCCAGAGCGGGACGGGATCATTCGCCGGCGCCCAGTATCCGCGCCTCCTCCGCCCCCTCGACCAGAAGGTAGGCAACTCCCGCGCGCGGCAACTCGACCTCCTGCACTGCTCCGCCCGGCCAGGTGACCACCACCCCGTAAGGTCCGGGATCGTCACCCAGGCCGAAATGGAGGGGCAGCACCGACGAACTCCCGTGGTGCAGGACGCCGCGAACCTGCCGCACCCGGATCCCGGTCCCCGTGTGCAACTCGACGCGGGCGCCCAAACCGTGGGGGGAACTGTTCGTCGTCACCAGCTCCAGGGTCAGTCCCCTGTTCCCGGTCGTATTCTCGTAAAGGACGCTGATGCCGGTTCGCTCGGGAAAGTCCTCCTTGCCGTGGGTCAACATCAGGTCGAGATCGCCATCACGGTCCAGATCCAGCGGCCAGGTGCCGCAGGGCAGAGCCTCGACCTCTCCGAGGCCACCCCAGGCGAGGGACATGTCCTGGAAGTCGCCGTTGCCCTGGCCGCGTGCCACCAGGTTGGGCACGTTGGTCTGCTCAGGACCCTGTCTGACCATGTAGAGGTCGAGGAATCCGTCGTTGTCGAAATCCGCCAACTGGAACGATACCAAAGAGCCGATTTTTGGCAGGTGGGTCAGACCGGGTCCCGGGACGAAGCGCATCTTGCCGGGGCTGCTCTCATTCATCAGTATCTGCAGCCGCCCTGTGACGCGCGGACCGAACAACAGGTCCAGGTCACCGTCGTTGTCGACGTCGCCGGCGACCGTCTGGAGGAGCCCCATCCCGCGCGATGTCAGACCGGCATCGTCGGTGACATCGACCAGTTGTCCCTGGCCGGCATTCCATAGCAGGTACTGGGACCCACCCGACACGAACAGGTCCGTACGTCCGTCCCCGTCCAGGTCGCCGGCCGTCCCGAACGCGTACCATTTGATCCGTGCGCCCGAAACCCGGGACGGTTGGAGGCGTTCGCTCCAATCGTGCCACCCCTGGCCGTGGAAGGAGAACAGGCGGGGCCGCGACATGAAGTTCAGGACGAGGAGTTCGGGATAACGATCCTCGTCCAGGCACAACCACAACGCCCCCCGACCCCGGCCTCGGACGTCGGCCAGAACGTCGTTCTCGCCCAGGACGTTCTCGTGGATCCCCTTGGCATTTGGTGACCACAGCTCGTTGGGGCCTTCGCCCTGGCCCCGGTCGGCCCCCACGGTGGCGTACAGGTCCCAGTCGCCGTCACCGTCGTAGTCGCAGGCAGCCGTGCCGTGCTGGTCGATCGTCCGGCACGGCACGAACCCGCAGCTGTCCTGGCGCACCAATCGCAACCCTGCCCGGACGAGATACACGCCGACGCCGTTACCGTGGCGCAGCAGGAGGAAGTCCAGGCGGCCGTCGCGATCCATGTCCGCCCAGGTGGCGCCGAAGCTCTTGCCCGTGTGCGGCAGATCGTCTGCAGCCACCCGGCGGAAGAGGGCGGACTCGGCCGGGGCCACGGTCATGACGAGCAGGAGGATGACGAGTAACAGGCGCATCGATGACTCCCGGATGAAGCTGCAGAACCGGCCCCCGCGGTCAGTCCGGTCGCCATTATTCGACGCCGGGGCCCACAGCGCAACCGTCGCGAACGGACTGGGCGCGATCGCCACGACTGTCGTCGATCTTCACGCCCCCCGCAGATCCCCTCAGCCGGTGCGAATGGCGGGATTCGGCCGATCCGTACCTGTAGCGGACGATCCGGCGCAACGGCATCCGCTTTGCTTCCGTACAGCACGTAACCCGTCACGCAAATATGCGTCGTGTCTCTTGGAGGGAACGCGGACATGGATATCGCCACCGGACTCGTCAGTCTCATCCTCGCCTTCGTCTTCATGTATGCGGGCGGCCTGCAGTACGCCCTGGACCGGGGCGAAGTGGCCCGCATCCTGGGCGGCTGGGCCGTGGGCCGCACCTGGTACGAAGTGAAGGCCGTGGGCGTGCTGGCCATGGCCGGCGGTGGGGCGCTCATCCTGCCCATGCTCGCGAGCGTGCCCGAGTTCGTCCGGCCGGCCGGCGCGGCGATCCTGGCCGTCATCACCCTGGTGGCCCTCGTCGGCCACCTGCGTCGCCTGCAAATGACGCGGGCGGTGGTCAACCTGGCCCTGGCCGACCTGGCCGTGGGCCTGGCGCTCTTCGGCGCTCTCTAGAAAACAGGAAGCCCCCGCAGGACCGAGCCGGCGGGGGCTTTTCTGTGCTTCATCCGGCGATTACTTCACCAGCATCACTTTCTGCGTATCCGTCGCACCGGGGCCCACCAGCCGCATGAACCAGGCACCGCTGGCCACCCGGCGACCCGTGTCGTCCCGGCCGTCCCAGCCGAGAACGCGAGGCCCGGCTTCGCAGTTCTCGGTCAGCAGGGTGCGCACCCGGCGGCCGTCCATCCCATGCACCGTGACCACGACCCGGCCGGCCCGAGCCACGCTGAAGGCCACCTCGGTGGTCGGGTTGAAGGGATTCGGATAGACGGAGGTGATCGACGTCGCGTCCCGTACGTCCGGCACGTCGGAGATGATCCCCTCGAAGACCCCCGCCACCCACTCGGGGTGGTCGATGAAGGGGTTCCGGTTGCCCTGGTAGGAATAGATCACGTCGTTGCGGTCGCGTTCCCTCTGGTCCACCGGGTCGTCCTTGTGCCACTGGATGAGGGTCGAGAGCATGCCCATGTAGGCAGGAGAGCTGCTGGTGGTGACGATGAGGTTGCGGTTGTCGGTGAGCACGAGATCCGGCTCGCCGCTCGCGTCCCCCGCGTAACGCACGTCCATGTAGAACTGGGCCCGGGCCACGTCGCCCTTGCGGCCGTCCCAGGTCTGCCAGATGGCCTGGCTGGTGTTGTAGTAGTTGGTGCCGCTGGCGCCGTCGTAGAAGTCGGTCGAACGACTCGAGCAACTCGACACGCAATCGTCGTAGGGATAGTTGGCGCGGCTGCTGTTGTAGCTGATGTCGCACAGGAAGAGATGGTGGCAGTCGGTGTAGGCGATGGAACCGCTGCTGGAGAAACCGTAGCTGTTGGGCCAGGTGTGCTCCCGGTTATAGTAGCTGTTGCCGCCACCTTGCTTGGTCCAGACCCGGTTGTGGTACACGTCCAGGATGCGGCTGCCGTCGTAAGGGTCCTCGTCGGCCTGCTCGAGGATGTCCCAGGTGTCGGTGCTGCTGGAGGTGTAGGGGAACCGCGTGTGGTTGTCGATGACGTTGTGCACGGTCTGGCGCAGGGTCGCCGGCGACGTGAAGTCGACCGAATCGTAGTAGCCGGCGGGCGCGTCGGCGAGGGCCGGGACGGCCAGGCAGACCAGGACCAGGGCGCAGGCGAATCGGATGTGCAGTTGACGGACGTTCACGGTCGACCTCTCATGGTGCGGATTTCCGGGCGCGATCCTCAATGATACCACGGTCACAGCCCGATGATCCTCACGAAAGTGTGTCTCTTTCTCACCATATGCAAATCCGGATGCTCCTTCCCCGGCTTTTCAAGCTCCCTCCCTTACGTTACTATACCGAAAACCCATCCGCCGGGACATCGACAGGACGACGACCATGACCGACCAGCCCCAGCTCAGCCGCAAGGAACGGGAAGCCGCGCAGCATCGCTGTGAGATCCTCGCCGTGGCGGTCCATCTCTTCGCCGAGCACAGTTACCACGAGACCACCATGCAGATGGTGGCCGAGGCGGCCGAGTTCTCGGTGGGCTACCTGTACAAGCACTTCCAGGGCAAGGAAGAGATGTACGAGGCCATGGTCCGCTTCCACATGGCTACTCTGGACGAGATCATCGAGACCGTCGAAAACGAACATCTTCCCCCCTTGACGGAACTCCGCAAGACCTTCGAGGTCGTCTGCCAGCATTTCAATAACCACCGGGACTTCATGCGCATTTACCACGGCCGACTGGACGTGGGCCTGGACGACATCAATCGGCGCAAGCAGGAACACGTCGAGATGACGGCGGATCTGATCGCGGCGGCCATTGCCGAGGGCACCCTGCGAGAAGTCGATCCCAAACTCCTGGCCACCGTGGTCAACGGCGCGACCGAGGGGCTTTTTCACGAACTCGCCGAGACCCGGACCGAGCGCCCCTTCGACGATCTCACCGATACCGTTTTCCAACTGGTGATCGACCCTCTGCGGATTTCCCAATAATTTAACTCAATTACCGTCTTTTAGTTACGATGATTGAACGCAGGTTCATGAACCTATATTCATGTTTTTACTTGCGCGTTCACGCGTGAACCGTTATTCATGAATACAAGTTCAATTCATGAGCAGTAATTCGAGAGGCCAATCATGAACGGGAATTCTCCAACGCCCGGCAGCCACGACGCAGTCTGGCAGGCCAAGCACAAGAGCATCCTGCTCTCGGCGGCCCACCTCTTCGAGCACGAGGGCTACGAGGGCACGACCATGAAGGCCATCGCCGCCGGCGCCGGCTGCTCCGTGGGTTACCTCTACAAGCATTTCGCCGGCAAGCAGGAGATGCTCGACGGACTGGTGATGACCCTCTTGGACAAGTTCGAAGCCATGCGCCACCAGGCCCGCGAGTTGGAGGGCCGCGTCGGCCTCGATTGCCTCCGCCGGGAATTGACCCTGATCTGCCGCCACTTCATCGACCATCGAGCGCTGATCCCCGTTTTCGCCGAGCGCGAAGCCCACTGCTCGCCCCCCCTGGACGAACGCATGCGGACCATCCGCTGTCTGGACCAGTCCCTGCTCGACGAAGCACGCCTGGCCGGCGAGGTCCCGGACATGGACCCCGCCCTGCTGGCGGCGGTCATCGACGGCGCCGTCTGGAGCGTCCTCAAGCTCTTCGCCGGTAACGAACGGGGCGAGAGTTTTCTGCTGGTTCCCGACGTGGTCGACCAGCTCGTCTTCACGCCGATGCAACGACTGGCCCGGGAGCAGGGCCGGCAGAAGGAATCGCTGTCATGAATCTGGTATCGAGCATCAGCCCGCGGACCGGGCGCGTATCCCTCAATCCGGCGCTCGCGATCCTGATCGGGCTCTTGGCGACACTCCCTCATCCCCCTGTCGCCGGGGCCGTTCAGGAGAACGCCGGAGGTGCGTCCGGTCCGCTTCCTCTCTCGCTGGCCGAGGCCCGGAACCTGGCCCTGGCCAACGACGAGCAGATCCAGCAGATGACCGAGGCCGTGTTCGCCGCCGGAGCCGAGGCCGCCGGCGCCCGGGCTGACCGGCTGCCCCGGCTGGACCTGGGCGCCACCTGGAATCGGAGCCTCAAGAAGCCGGTCATGTTCCTGCCCGCGACCATGGCCGCCTCCTTCGGCGGCACCACTTCCCTCGAGATGGGTGGGGACTACGAACTGCAGAGCGCCCTGACCATGACCGTGAATCTCTGGACCGCCGGCCGTCTGAGCGCCGCGGCCGGAGCGGCGGACGCGGCCCTGGCGGCCACCCGCTGGCAGAAAGCCGTGGTCCAGGATGCGGTGCTCTACACGGTCGAGTCCGCCTACTTCGACGTGCTTCTGGCCCAGGCCAGCGTGGCCATCGCCGAGGCCGCGGTGGAAGCCGCCTCCGAGGCGCTGCGAGTGACCGACGCCGCCTACGCCGAGGGCACCACCAGCCGCTTCGACCGACTGCGGGCCGAGGTGGAGCTGGCCAACCGCCAGGCACCGCTGATCCAGGCCCGCAACCTGCGCGACCTGGCCACCCTGCAGCTCCGGAGGACTTGCGGTCTGGCCCCGGACAGCGAACTCGTCCTGACCGACGGTCTGGAAGCTGTGGACGGTCCCACGGCGCTGGAGATCCTGCTGGCGGACATGAAGATCCGCAGCCCCGAGCTGGCGTCCCTGCGGCACCAGGTGGCCGCCCGCAACCAGGCCGTGCGCCTGGCCAAGGCGGGACGGGGTCCGGTGCTGCAGATGAAAGGCCAGTACGCGGTCCAGGGCCAGTGGGACGACGACTTCCTGCCCGGCGACGACGAGACCGCCGGCAGCGCCACGGCCGGATTAGCCCTGTCCTGGCCCATCTTCGACGGCTTCGCCGCCAAGGCGGACATGGGACGCACGGGCGCCGATCTACGCTCGGCACAGGTCGAACTCGAACGCGTAACCAAGGACCGCGAGCTGGGCGTGCGCCAGACCCGCGTCCACCTGCTCAACGCCCTGGCCGCCCTGGAGGGCCGGCGCGAGAGCGTCACCCTGGCCGAGGAGGCCCATCGGTTGGCGCTGGTGCGGCTGGAGAACGGCCTGGCCACTCCCCTGGAACGACTCGATGCCGAGCTGGCGCTCACCGACGCGCGGACCCAACTCGCCGAAGTGCTTCACAACTGCAACATCGCCCGGTCCGCCCTGACGCTGGCCGTGGGCACCCATACCGCACCCGACACCGGATCGCAGGAGGTCCAACGATGAATCGCAAGTTCCGCAACCTGGCCGTCCTCGTATTCGTGGTGGCCGCGCTGATCGCCGTATTCGGCGTGCGTTTCCTGCAACTGGGCCAGAGCACCGCCCTGGCCAGCATCCGCTCGGAACAGGAGCGCTTGGGCATACCGGTGGAGACGGTCGCCGCCACCCGCGGCGAACTGGCCGACTGGATCACCCTGGCCGGCACGGTCGAAGGCGTGACCCAGTACCCGGTGGTCTCCGGCAACGCCCTGCGCGTGGTGGGCATCCCCGTGGTCGAAGGCATGGCCGTGACGAAGGGCGACGTGATCCTGCGTCTGGCCAATGAAGCCCCCAACCCCATGTTCCACTCGGTGAGCCGATCCATCGCCACCCATGAGAATGCGCTCCGGGACGCCCGGCGTATGCGCAATCTCTACGCCGAAGGCGCCGTGTCCAAGCAGCAGCTGGACGCGGCCGAGACGGCCCTGCGCGTGGCCGAGTCCGACCTGCAGGACGCCGAGGGCAGCACTGTTCTCCTGGCCGGCGAGAGCGGCGTCGTGGCGGCCATCCTCGTCAAGGAGGGCGAGACCGTGGCCGTGAACAAGCCCCTGGTGTGGATCGCCGACACCCACGAGGTGAACGTCCAGTTCGACGCCGGCAGCAACCAGGCCCTGTCCCTGGCGCGCGAACAGTTCGCCGTCTGGCGAACCCCCACGGGCGCCGAGGTCGAGGGACGCCTCACGGAACTCGACCTCATGGCCGACCCGGACACGCACCTGCTGTCAGGCAAGGTCCGCTTCCCCAATGCCGACGGGCGCCTGGTGCCCGGCCTCCTGGTCAGCTTCCGCGTGCGCATCGCCTACCGCGCCGACGCCCTTACCGTGCCGTCAGCTGCCGTCCAGGCCGGCGAAACGAGCCCTGAAGTGTGGCTCGTCCGCCACGCGGACGGCGAGGAGCAGGCCCGCTTGCGTCCCGTGGCCACCGGCCTCGGCACCACCGACCGGGTGGAGATCGCCCTGGGCCTCGAGCCCGGCGACCTGGTCGTCCTGCACGGCCAGACCCTGCTGACCGACGGCGTCAAGATCAACGATGTGACCGAACGGGGAGGCGAGTAGCGTGAACCTCTTCCGCACCTTCATCAAGCGGCCGGTGACCACCACCATGATCGTCGTGGTGATGGTGGTGATGGGACTCTACTCCTACAGCCACCTGGTGACCGAACTGCTGCCCCGGATCAACTTCCCCATCGTGGTTGTGACCACGGTCTATCCCGGCGCCGCCCCGGCGGAGATCGAAACCCAGGTCACCAAGAAGATCGAGGACGAGGTGGCCACCCTGGCCAACATCGAGGAACTCACCAGCGACTCCATGGAGAACATGTCGCAGATCACGGTGCAGTTCGCCCTCGAAGTGGACCAGGACCAGGCCTCCATCGACGTCAAGGACAAGGTGGACGCCATCGCGGCCGACCTGCCCGAAGACGCCGAAGACCCGGTGATCACCAAGTTCGACCTAGCCGGCGGCGCCGCCATCGAACTGGCCGTGACGGGTTCGCGGCCGCTGAACGAGATCTACGAGATCGTGGACAAGCAGATCGCCGAGCGCCTGAGCCGCGTGGACGGCGTGGCCGAGGTGGAGATCATCGGCCAGCAGGACCGCGAGATCCAGGTGGCCGTGGAGCCGGCGCGCCTCCGGGCTTACGACTTGACCCTGCTGGACGTGCTCCAGGTGCTGTCGGCGGGCAACCTGAACGTGCCCGTGGGCAACATCACCCGCGGCGCCGGCGAGACCACCGTGCGCATGAAGGGCGAAGTGCGCACTCCGGAAGAACTGGGCAGCTTCCGGCTCAACCTGCCGGCGGGCGGTTCGGTGCCCCTGTCCGAGGTGGCCGAGATCGTCGACACCACCGAGGAGATCCGCGAGGCGGCGTCCTTCAACGGCAAGCCGGCCATCGGCGTGGCCGTGAAGAAGCGGTCCGACGGCAACACCGTGGCCGTGGTGGAAGGCGTGCAGGCGGCCCTGGCCGACCTGGAAGGCATCCTGGGCGATGACATCCAGATCTCCGAGGTCCAGGAATCCGCCACCTTCGTTCGCGACTCCGTGGCCGACGTGCTGAGCAACATGGGCATCGGCATCCTGCTGACCGGCGTGCTGCTGTTCATCTTCCTGCACGACTGGCGCACGACCCTCATCGCGGCGGTGGCCATGCCCGTGGCCGTGATCGCCGCCTTCATGCTCATGGAACAGGGCGGCTTCACGGTGAACGTCATGTCGCTCATGGCCCTGGGCATCAGCATCGGCACCCTGGTCACCAATTCCATCGTCGTGCTGGAGAACATCTCGCGACACATGACCGAGGGCGCCGATCCGGACGAGGCCGCCGCCACCGGTACCGCCGAGGTGACCGTGGCCGTGCTGGCCTCGACCCTGACCAACATCGTGGTGTTCACCCCCATCGCCTTCATGAGCGGTATCGTGGGCAAGTTCTTCCTGCAATTCGGCATGACGGTGGTCTTCGCCACCATCTTCAGCCTCGTGGTGAGCTTCACCATGGTGCCCATGCTGGCGGCCAAACTCATGCGCCCGGGCAAGGGCATCGGCCACGGCGACAACATCGTGGCCCGCGGGGCCCGGGCCTGGGACCGGTTCTACGAGAACCTCGAGGCCGGGTACCGCGACGTGCTCGCCTTCTGCCTGCGGCGGCGCTGGATACCCCTTTCCATCACGGTCGTGCTCTTCGTGGGCGGCCTGTCCCTCCTCGGCTACGTGGGCGGCGAGTTCGTGCCCGTGGCCGACCAGGGCATGGTGCAGGTGAGCCTGGAGTTCCCGGCCGGCACCAGCCTGGAGCGCACCATGGGCCAGGCCGAGAAGGTGGCCGCCCACCTGCGGGACGACCCGGTGGTGCAGGGCGTGCAGGTGAAGGTGGGTGGCGAGACACGCGGCGTCGAGGACGCCGACCTGCTGATCCGCCTGCTGGACAAGTGGGACCGCGAGGAGTCCATCGACGACTACATGAACCGCATCCGCCCGCACCTGGCGTTGATCCCGGACGCCCTGGTATCCTTGTACATCCTGGGTGAAGCATCGGGCGTCGAGGCCGATCTGCTGCTCGAGGTGACGGGCTACGAGGCGGAGGCGGTCGAGACCGTCGGCGGGCAGGTCTACGACATCGTGCACGGAGTGCCGGGCATGGTCGAGGTCCAGACCAGCGACCGGGCCGGCAAGCCCGAGATCAACATCCTGCCCCGGCGCCGGCACCTTTCCGAGCAGGGCCTGGTGGCCAGCCAGATGGGCGGCATCCTGCGCGCCGCCTACGAGGGCGAGGAGGCCGGCGTCTACCGCGAGTCCGGCGAGGAGTACGACGTGGTGGTTAAGTTCGCGGAGGAAGACCGGCGCGACCCGGCCTACCTGCCCGACCTGCCCGTGGCCACGCCCCTGGGCTCGACCGTGCCCCTGAGCGAGGTCGGCGAGATCGTCACCGGCATCGGCGACCCCACCATCAAGCACAGCGAGAAGATCCGCCTGGTGGAGATCACCGGCAACATCGGCGACGGCACGTTGTCCGAGAAGAGGCGCGAGATCGACGAACAGATCGCCGCCATCGAACTGCCCGCCGGCGTCTTCATCAACTACGGCGGCAACGCCGAGCATCAGGACGAATCCTTCCAGGCCATCATCGAGGCGCTGATCCTGGCCATCATCCTGATCTACATCGTCATGGCCGGCATCCTGGAGAGCTTCATCCATCCCTTCACCGTCATGGCCACCCTGCCCCTGTCGCTCATCGGCATGGCGGTGGCCCTGTTCTTCAGCGGCGAGACCATCAACATCATGTCGCTCATGGCCCTGGTGATGATGATCGGCATCGTGGTGAACAACGCCATCCTGCTGCTGGACTACACGGCCCAGATGCGGGCCAAGGGCATGGGCATCACCCAGGCGCTCCTGGAGGCCTGCCCCAACCGCCTGCGCCCGATCATCATGGCCAACCTGGCCATCGCCATCGCCATGGTCCCCCAGATCATGGGCGGCGGCGGCGGCAGCGAGTACCGGTCCCCCATGGCCGTCGTGCAGATCGGCGGCGTGCTCGTGGCGACCGTGTTCACCCTCTTCGTGGTGCCGGTCGTGTACACCCTCTTCGACCGCCTGACCCCGGCGGGCCGGCGGGAAGCGAAAGTCTGAGTCGGCATGGTGGCGACGGTGGAGATCCTGGACGGCCTGACCCGGCTCCTGCTCGGCTTCGTATTCATGAACGCCGGCGGCCTCAAGTTCGGCCTGGACAAGGCGGCCCTGGCCCGGGAAGCCGGCACCTGGGTGGACGAGATGCCTCCCTACGGCTTGCGGATGCTGGGCGCCCTGGAGATGATGGCCGGTTTCGGGGTGATCCTGCCCCTGATCGTGGACCTGCCCCGGCTGGTGGTGACTGCCGGGGCGGGGCTCATGGTGATGGTCATGGCCGGTGCCATGGTGGTGCACGGGCGGCGGGGCGAGGTGTGGCGCATGGTCCTGAACATCGTCCTGGCCGGTATGGCCCTGTTCGTTCTCGTGACACGTCCGGGCTGGTGACCTGTCCAGACAGGCGGAACTAGCTGCCTTCCGGCCGGTTCCGGACCCAGATGCGCACCAACTCGGCCAGCATGCGGTTAGTCGGCGCCTCCAGGCCCAGTTCTTCCGCTCGCCTGGCCACCCAGCCATTCATGAATTCGATCTCGGTGGACCGTCCCTGCCTGCCGTCCTGCAGCATGGAGGTCAGGTTGTCCGAGCGGCCCAGGGCCCGGTCGATGGACGCGGCCGTATCCGGCGGGAGTTCGACGCCCTCGGTGGCGGCCAGTCGCGCCACCTCGTCCACCACGGCTTGCCGTACGTGATCCAGCTCCGGTGCCACGAGATCCCGGTTCCGCCCGCCGGTCAGGAGACTCAGGGGATTGGCCACGCAGTTCATGGCGAGTTTCCGCCAGGAGGAAGGCGCCAGATCCTCGCACCGCCGGACAGGCAGGCCGGCCTGCGAGAAGAGCCGCGCCAGTTCATCCTCCACCTCCCCCGGTCCCATGAGCAGCCCACCGCCCCAGAAGGAGACGGCGCCGGGTCCGTCCAGGGTGGCTCCCAGTTGCACGATGATCCGGGACACGGGCCGGCCGAGAGCCTCGGCCAGGATCGCCTCCGGCCGCAGGCCGTTGGCGAGGGCGACTACGGTCGTGTCCGGCAGCAGGCGCGGCGCCAGGGCTGCGGCCGCGGACTCCAGGTCGCCGAGCTTGACGCCCACCAGCACGAGGGCGTGCGGCCCCAGCTCCGGGCAATCCTCCGCGGCCGGAATGCGCACCACCGCCTCTTCCTGGCCGCCGATGCGCAGTCCATCTTCGTTGATGCGCCGCACGTGGTCCGGCCGGGCCACGAGCACCGTGGGCAAAGGCAGCCGGGCGCCGAGGTAGCTGCCCACGGCTCCGGCGCCGAACACGATCGCACTGTCGAATCGATCCATCCTCGGGCCGCCTCCTGATCGCTCCGCCGCCCTTCCGGGGGCACGGAGTCCGCCTGGTTCGGGGGCACGAACGTACGACGACCGGGCCCGATCCGGCAACCGGTTCGACGAAGAGCCAAAAAGCGTGGGGGATCCCGCGACGGCCCGTGATATCCTCCCGCCGCCGCCCACGTCATCCAGTGAAAGGTCCGCCATGTCCCTGTTCCGCCTGCTGCCACTGCTGCTGCTGATCGCCGTCCCCGCCGCCGCCTGCACGAATTTCGTGGCCTCCCCCGGCGCCACCACCGACGGTTCCACCATGGTGACCTACACCTGCGACGGAGAGTTTCACCCCATCCTACGCTTCATCCCCGCGACGGACCACGAGCCGGGCGACCTGCAGGAGATCGTCCACTGGACCGGCGAGAAGCTGGGCGAGGTGGCCTACCCGGAACACACCTGGCACGTGGTGAACCTCATGAACGAGCACCAGGTCTCCCTGGCCGAGACCACCACCGGCGGCCGCGAGGAACTGGTCAATCCCGACGGCATGCTCCACTACTGGCAACTCATGCGGCTGGCCCTGCAACGCTCCACCACGGCACGGGAGTGCGTGGAGGTCATGGGCCGGCTGGTGGCCGAGTACGGCTACCGCAGCAGCGGCGAGAGCTACTGCGTCGGGGACCCGGACGAGGCCTGGATCATGGAGATGGTCGGGCCGGGACCAGGCGGCACGGGCGCCCACTGGGTGGCTGTCCGCGTGCCCGACGGCATGGTCGCCGCCTTCGCCAACCTGGGGCGCATCGGAAAGATCCCGTCGGACGGCGGCCGGAACTGCCTCCATTCCGATCTGGGCGCCATGCGGGCGTTCGCCCGAGAAAACGAATGGTGGGACGGCGAGAACGACTTCCTGTGGCGCGAGGCCTTCCACCCCGCTACTGCCCAACAGCGCCGCTACACGGCTACCCGCGTGTGGAGCCTCTTCCGGCGCGCCGCCCCCTCGCAGGACTTCCCCGTGGACTACCACCGCGGCGATCCCGACGCCGAGGCCTACCCCCTGTTCATCAAACCGGACGCGAAACTCTCCCTGGCCGACGTCATGGATCTCATGCGCGACCACTACGAGGGCACGGACTACGACATGACCACCGGCGCCGCGGCCGGCCCCCACGGCTACCCGGTTCGCTACCGCCCCATGGGCTGGGAGGTGGACGGCGAGTTCCACACCTGGGAGCGTCCCATCTCCACCCAGCAGACGGGCTTCTCCATGGTGTGCCAGTCCCGCAGCTGGTTGCCCGACCCGGTGGGCGGCGTCACCTGGTACGGCCTGGACGACACGGACTTCACCTGCTACACGCCCCTCTACTGCACCATGGACCGCCTGCCCGCGTCCTACACCACCGGCAGCTTGCGGGCTTTCGACTGGGATTCGGCCTGGTGGGTGTTCAACTTCGCCTCCAACTACGCGGGCCTGCGCTACGACCTGATGATCCAGGATGTCCGGGCTCTGCAGGCGGAACTGGAAGGCGAGGCCATGGACCTGCAGCCGGCTGTCGAGGCCACGGCGGCGTCCCTGCACGACACGGATCCGGCCCTCATGCACCGCTACCTCACGGACTATGCCGTGGGCCGGGCCGAATCGACGGTCGACCGTTGGCGCGAGCTGGCCGAGGGCCTGGTGACCCGTTACAACGACGGCTACGTGAAGGACGAGAACGGCCGGCCACGGGAGCGGACCTACCCCGAAGCCTGGTTGCGGACGGTGCGCAAGCTCGATCCCGAGCGGTACCGTTTGCCCGAGGACGACCAGGCACAGCCGGCGGAGCCGGAGGATTATTAAGAAAGTCGTGAAGGATTCGCCGCGTCAGACGTCCCTGCTGACGAGACCGGCGGCGATGGGCGCCGTCGGTGGGAGCAGGAGCGAGACGTGAACCGGACCTCCGACACCAACAGCGCCTTCACCCGGCTGGTCGACCGCCTCCTGGACCGCGTCTACCGCTACCTGCGCAACTTGACCCGCGACGAGGACGACGCCCGCACTCTCTGCCACGACACCTTCCTCAAACTGCGCCGGCGCCTGGAACTGGGCGACGACCCCTCGGACGCGTACGTCTTCGCCGCCGCCCGCAACACGGCCCTGTCCGAGTGGCGCCGGCGCCGCGGCAACCCCGTACGACCGGCGGGCGATCCCTGGTCCGACGAGGACACGCCACAGCCCGACAACCCCGATGCCTCCCCCGACCGCCGGCTCGAGCGACAGGAGCTGCGCGCAGCCTTGGCGACAGCCCTGGGCCAACTCCCCGAGGAGCAGCGTTCGGTCTTCCTGTTGGCGGAGGTCGAGGGACTGAAACAGGCGGAGATCGGCGTGGTCATCGGCGTCCCCGAAGGCACGGTGGCTTCCCGCAAACATCTGGCAACTCTAAAGTTGCGCGAGATCCTGGAAAGGAGCGGCCATGCGCTGCGCTGACTTCCACCGTCAACTGCCGTCCCTGTTGGACGGATCCGTGGACGGCGCCACCCGCCGCGAGCTGGGCCTGCACATGGTGGAGTGCCCAGAGTGCGCCGCCCTGGCCGAGAGCGACGATTTCTGGACCGATACCGTGAGCCGCGCCCTGAACCACAAGGCTCCCGCCGACCTGCGCGCCGCCATCCTGGCCGACGATCCCGCTGCCGCTCACCCCGGCGGCCGGCGCGGTCTGTGGACCGACATCGCCCGCTACGTGTGGCGCGACCTGACCTGGCGAACCTGGGTGGAGGTTCTGGCCGTCACCGCCGTGGTGATGGTGGCGGTGACCTGGTACACGGGTCGCGACGCCACGCCGCCGCCCTTTGGCCGGTCCGGACCCGTCACGATGATTTCCGCCCCCGGCGCCGACCGCCAGGTCGATAGCACCGGCACCCTCTATCTGACCGACCGTCTGTACTGAGGAGGCATGGCCATGACCATCCACAAGACCATCCCCGTCGCACTCGTGCTGCTGGTCGCCCTGGCGACGACGGCCCCGGCCGCCGAACCCGTGACCGTCGTCATCGAAGGCCACGGTTCGCCGCTCAAGGGCTTCCTGCGCAGCATCAGCGATTCGCGCTTCCTGCTCCAGTCCGAGGATGCGTACTACGAGTTCACGCGGGGGCAGATCCTCTCCGTGGACGGTAGCGACGCCATCCCCACCGCAGCCTACGGGGAGCGGCCCTTGATCTGGTCGTCGTACTACGAGGTCGTCGGCCCCGGGGGCGAAGTGGAAGTGCACCACCAGCTCGAGTTCACCAATCGCTCCTCCCGTTTCGTGACCAGCACTTCCTGGGGCGTCGGCGACGAGGAGGAGGAGATGCACGCCTCCATGGCCGCCCACGACGGCTGGGGCAACGAGTTGGAGATCGAGGTTCGCACCGACGGCGGACGGCGCCAGGCCGTCCTCCGTTTCGCCGTCCCGGTGGCGCCGGGTGAGACCAGCACCTTCGCCTTGAGTTTCGTGCGCCGGGGAGCGGCCAGACGCGACGGCGACATCTGGTCCTACACCTTCAACGTGGATTTTCCCGAAGACCGCTACTTCATCCGCAAAGTGGCCCTGCCCGCGGGCGCCGAACTGGTCGAGACGTACTCTGGTAGCCGAGAACTGGAGGTCGGTGGTCGGTCCCTCCTGGTCTCCCAGAGGTACTACCCGGCCCGAACGGTGGATCCCTTGACGGTGCGGTACCGCCTGCCATAGGCAATCGCCGCGGGCAGAACGCACGCTCGGATGCTCCCGGCGCGGGGCACCGGGCGTGCGTCGCCTTTCCCATGATTCCCCGCTCGGCGGCGTCACGACGCCATCTCCCTCTTGACGCCACAGCCACTTCAGGGCACGTTGATTGCATAGTCGACCATATTAATCGGATTTACACTGGGCCGACCGAGGAGAACGATCATGATGAACCGACGGAACCTCATCCTGAGCATCGTCGCCTGCCTACTGATGACCCACGCCGGCACCGCGGCGGCCTACAACTTCATTGGCGGCAACTGGCGCACCCAGTACCCGGATGTCTGCCAGACCCTGACCGACGCGTCCTTCAGCTGCACCCTCTGCCACAACCCCGACAGCGACAGCCTCAACCCCTATGGCTCGGACCTGGCCGGCCTCTCCTCCAACTTCGTCGTGGCCGAGAGCTTCGACTCGGACGGCGACGGCCGTAACAACGGCCAGGAGATTCTCCTGGACTGCACCTTGCCGGGCAACGCCTTGTCCGTACCGGAGGAGAATCCCACCTGGAGCGCGGTCAAGGCCCTCTACCGCTGAGCCGCACCACCGAGCATGCTTTCAGTGGCCTCCGGGGTCCCCGGGGGCCTCGCTATTCGACCGTTAACTCCATATTTATAGACCTCCTGTGATCCTCCCCGCCGACCGGATTCCCGCTGGTCCATGCTCGAAGGCACAGCCTAAATGAAGCTAAATTCTGATTATTATTATTGTTAAGAAGATAAAAAGATCGAAATATCCTTTACTGATCTCACACTCTATTACTATGGTTTCAGCATGGTTATCACGAAACCATCATGAACCAGGAGGTCGGCGAGTTGCGCAAGAGAATGGCACGACTGTCAGGAACGGCGGTCATCGCGATCTGCGGCACGCTCCTATGCGGAGGACTCGTGCTCCCGGATACGGCGGCCGCGGTACCAAACGAGACCGGGGCCTGCCTCGACTGCCACGACGATCGCGGCGCCGACCTGGCCCGGTCCCCCCACGCAGTCTTCGACGCCGAGGCTGCGACCCGCTTGGCCTGCACCGACTGCCACACCGGCGCGTCCGGTCACTGGCAGGATGATCCCGAAGACCATCCCATGTCCAATCCGGCCCGGCTGGATGCGGCCGCCACGGCGGCCGTCTGCGCCGGCTGCCACGTGAACCCGCACCAGGAGAACCAGGCGGGCCTCGGTCCCCACGCGCGCGCCGGCGTGACCTGCACCGACTGCCACCGGGTCCACGGGGCGCGACTCGGCAGCGGGCTGAAGGGTGAGCAGACGAACCTCTGCTTCGGGTGCCACGGCGCCCAGCGCGCGGAGTTCGCCCGCTCCTCCAGCCACCCGGTGCGCGACGGCGGCTACATGACCTGCACCGACTGCCACCTGTCCGGGGACGACGGTCTGGCCCCCCTGACACGCCTCGGCAACAACGAGGCCTGCCTCGGCTGCCACCGGGAATTCCGGGGACCCTTCCCCCACGACCACCAGGCGGCCGTGGACTACACCACCGAGGAGGGCGGCTGCGTGGCCTGCCACGAGCCCCACGGCTCGCACCTGCCGCGCCTGCTGAAGCAACCCTACGAGGCGCCCCACTTCCCCCTCTGCTCCCAGTGCCACGTGGTGCCCCTGCACCAGTACAACTCCCAGCACGGGAGCGACTGGGCCGGGGTGGCCTGCAACGAATGCCACACGGACATCCACGGCTCCTACGAGAGCCGCTTCTACCTGAGCCGGACCCTCGACGCCCAGGGCTGCCTGGCCGCGGGTTGCCATGCGCGCTAAGGAGGTGACCGACATGACACGAACGACACGGATTCTCGTGATCGCGCTGGCCCTGGCGGCCTTCGCCTCGTCTGCCGCCACCGCGGTCGACCTGGGCGGGACGATCAAGCTCGGCGGCGTCGTCAAGGATGAGGAAGGCGACCGCAGCACCACGCCCGAGACCTTCGGCTTCGAAGAGGGATTCACCTTATCCCAGGTGGACCTGGACGGCAGCCTGGGCCGGCGGAGTTTCTTCCACCTGGACATGCGGGACATCACCCTGCGCAACGGCCGCGCCCGCTTCGACCTGCGCATGGCCGACGCAGGCCGTCTCTGGTTCCGCTACAACCGGCATCGCCAGGTCTACGACGCGGCGGGCTCGGTCCACAGCGATCGCTTCGACTACCGCGGCGGCCTGACGCTCACGCCCACCCGCTGGTTGGATGTCACGGGCAACTACGGCTACCAGGAACGGGACGGCGACCGCCTGTCCCACCCGGAACGCACCGCGAGCTTCCTCGGGGCCGGCTACGACTACCAGCTGAACACGGCGCGGGTGGAGGCGGATCTCCACCGGGACGGCCGCCACGCGGTCTTCGCCTACGATCACACCAAGTTCTCCGACGCCCAGTCGGCGCTCCACGACCGGCAGGGCCGGCTCTTCAGTGTCCGGTTCAGCGGCACGGACTTCCACTTCGGCGACGTCCTGTCCCACCAGCTCAACGTGGACGTGGGCGAGCAGGAACTGCAGACGGCCGGCACGAAGACCATGCTGACGGCCCTGCAGTACCTGGGCACGGTCCGTCCACGGCGGGATTTCCAGTTCCGCTACCGGCTCTACCTGGGCCGCACCGACGATGAGGCCAGCCACCTGGAGACCGACCTGGTCCGCAACGACTTCGACCTGACCTGGTACGGCAAGGCGGGCCAGCTTCACGGTGGCTACGGCTACGTCACCAACGACGACCGCCACCTGACGAGCTACCACGCCTGGCGCCTGGGCGGCAAGGTCCACTGGGACCGCCGGGTGCGTCTGAAGGCCGACTACGCCAGCAGCGAGAAGACCGAGGACGCTGCGCGCACCCTCCTGCGGGACAGCGAGGCCCACCGCCTGCGGGTCGGCCTCGAAGGTGATCCCACGGACTACGCCACCGTCGGTGTCGGTTTCCAGGAGCGCGAGCGCGAGTTCCCGCTCCTGGACGTGGAGGCCAGCGGCCGGCGCTGGCACGCCTTCGGCCGCCTGCACGAGGCCGGCCATGGCGGCCTCTACGTGGACTACGCCTTCAGCGACGACGAGTACACGGACCTGGACGGCGGCTTCCAGGCCACCAATCACAGCGTCACCGCGCGCCTGGACCTGGAGTACTTCGACGACCTCTACCTGGCCACCGGCCTGACCTGGCTGGACGTGGGCCAGGACCTGGACATCGAGAAGTCCATCCTCATGTTCGAGGGCCGCTACGACCTTCTCGAGGACTACTTCGTCGAGGTCAAATACAACGTCTACAACTACGACGACTACGTGCTCGTCGACCGCTACTACACGGCCAACGTCGTGTGGTTCAACGTCGGCTACCGACTGGCAGTGAACTGATGTTCGGGATCGTCCGACCGCCAACAGGAGGCAATACAATGACGGCTGTTCGCAAGACCCTGATGATCATGGCGATTCTGGCGCTGCTGCTGGCGCTCGGCGCTTGCACGCGCGAGGTCGAGTACGTGGAGAGCTCCGATCCCGGGCCCAGCTCCTGCATGGATTGCCACGGCGACGACAACCCCGTCGGCCTGATCCAGGCCTCCGCCCAGTGGGCCAACTCCCACCACGCCAGCGGAGCCAACACCGACCGCAACTACTCCGACTGCTCCGGCTGCCACACCAGCGAGGGCTTTATCGACCGGATCACCACCGGCGAACTGGCGCCCGGGTACAACAATCCCACCGCCATCCATTGCTTCACCTGCCACGCCCCCCACACCGAGGGCACTCTGGACCTGCGCGTGACAGAGGCCCAGTTCCTCCAGGACGGCACCACCGCCGACATCAACGCCGGCAACCTCTGCGTGTCCTGCCACCAGGCCCGGCGCGACGTGAACACCTACGTGACCGACGCCGTGACCCTGAACCGCTACTGGGGTCCCCACCACGGCACCCAGGGCGACCTGCTCTTCGCGGGCAACGGTTACGAGTACGACGGCTGGGCCTACGACGACACCGAAGGCCACCGCACGGTGAACTCCCGCGGCTGCGTGGGCTGCCACTTCGACGGCACCCAGAACTACGTGGTGGGCGGCCACAGCTTCAACATGCGCGGCACCGTGGACACGGAGGAGATTCTCAACAAGTCCGTCTGCGAGACCTGCCACGGCGAGATGGACGACTTCGACTACGACGACGTCCAGACCGACACCGAGGCCCTGCTCGACGACCTGCGGCAGCTGCTGGTGGGGGCCGGATACCTGGACGGCACCGACCATCCGATGGGCGACGCAACCCCGACCATGGACGAGGCCGGAGCCGTGTGGAACTTCCTGTTGGTCCACGAGGATCGCAGCCACGGCGTCCACAACCCGGATTACATCGAGGACCTGCTGGAATCGTCCATCGACGCCATGGGCGGCGGCTCCAAGCGACTGGCGCGCCTCGGCGACTAGCACCACCGTTCAATCCCCCGACGCAGTGGGCGGGCCTTCGGGCCCGCCCTTCGTCGTTCACGGCGTCCGACGTAATTACTCTTGCATCGATCCCTACCCCGCCCCTAACATGATCCTGACCGATCCGCACGACACGCGGCGCATCCTGAGCGGGCCTGGGCGGCCCGGGGGAGCGGGCGAGGTGGGGCTCGCCGCGGATGACACGCCCGATGAGGAGGTGATCCAGTGAGTTCTGATAGATGCGGCTTAATGGAGGTGGCGTCCCTGCTTTGACGGGACATCTCCCGGCCCTTCGGCTGGCTGTTTTCATCTGAAGAGTTGGAATCTCCCCGAGCGGGGGAACCCAACGCCACCGAAATTGGCAGACGAGACCTTCGGGTCACAAGGCACCGCCCCGACTTTCGAGCCGGGGCGGTGTCGTTTACGAACGGGAATCCACGGAGCTGGATCTCCTGGTTGTCCGCCAAGGTGTAGCGCATATGAAATTGTGCTTTCTATATATTACCTAGCTATGCGGTGCGGGATCACCGGGGAGGTCCGTTCAGTACGTCTTCCTGGCCGTACCTGCAGTCCGGAACCCTGCCGCGCCGGATGTCGAAGGCAAGAAAGAACACGGTGACGAGTTCATCGATATGCACCGCTGCGGTATCGTTCAAGACCTGCTCCCGGTACGGCTGGAACGTAGAGTCGGCGGGTCCATGCTCCAGCGCATCATCCGATCACTCCCGCCGCGGTACTCGAGCCGCGACACGGCCCAGGCCCCATCGCTCTGCGAATTCCTCCAACGGCCCGGACTCGGCCCCGGTGTATCGCATATCCCCGGCCTCCAGTGCGCAGGGCGTTTCGCAGTCCAACGCCACCAGTTTTCGGCTCAACTCCGCCGCCTCTCGCCCGTCTTCCAGCTTCTTCCTCAGGCCCTTGGCCCCACGCACGGGCAGACTCTCCACCCGGTCCAGGTCCGCGTACACCGCGTCCAGGTCCGCGAACTCGGCCAGCAGGGCCGTGGCCGCCTTGGGGCCGACGCCGCGCACGCCGGGGATGTTGTCCACCGCGTCGCCCTTCAGGGCCAGCAGGTCGCCGACCTGGTCCGCGCGCACACCCAGCAGCTCGGGGACGCGTTCGGCGTGCCACCAGTCGTTCTTGGCCAGGTTGAAGATGCGCACGCCCGGGGCCAGGAGTTGGGCCAGGTCCTTGTCGCCCGAGACGACGACTACCTCGTGGCCCGCCGCGCGCAGGCGGCCGGTGAGGGTGGCCAGCAGGTCGTCCGCCTCCCATCCGGGACAGATGGCCGTGGCGATGCCCATGCGTTCGACCAGCTCGCGGCCCAGATCGAACTGGGGCACTAGTTCCAGGGGCGGCGCGCCGCGGTTGGCCTTGTACTCGGGATAGAGATCGTTGCGGAAAGTGTGGGTGCCGGCGTCGAAGCAGCCCACCAGCAGCTGGGGGTCGTGGTCGGCCAGGAACTTCTGGAGGGTCATGCCCAGACCGAAAACCGCGTTGACGGGCGTGCCGTCCGGAGCGCTCATGGGCCGCATGGCGTAGAAGGCCCGGAAGAGGTAGGCCATGACGTCGATGAGGAAGGCGGTGGGCTTGGCGGACATGAGGCCTCGAGTCAGGTCGGAGGACGCTGGAACAGGTCATCCAGTATAGCCTGCCGCCGGGTGATCTGCACCCGTGGCCGGCGGACGGTCACGTCAGTCCTCGAAGTCTCCCAGCACGGGCTGGTCCGTGCTGACGCAGCAGGTCGACCACTCGGCCGCCCGGGAAGGTAAAGTCGTAGTCCCATGAATCCGCACAGCTCCGGCGACAGATCCCGTCGCCACCCGGTCACGGATTCTTGACGTATGCGTTGGGCCGCAAGTAGAACCACCAGTTCAACACCAGGCACAGGAAATAGAACACGGCGAATCCGTAGAGCGCGAACTCCGGCGTCGTCGCCTTGATCTGCTCCCCGAACACCTTCGGAATGATGAACGCTCCATACGCCGCCACGGCCGAGGTCCACCCCAGCACCGGGCCCGCCTGTTCCTCGTCGAATACCACGGCGATGGTCCGGAAGGTCGATCCGTTGCCCACGCCCGTTGCCGTGAACAGGACGATGAACAGACCGAAGAACGGCCAGAAGTACTGTTCCGGGGTCGCCGATTTGTAGGCCGCCGACATGTAGTAGGCCACGCCCAAGGCCGAGGCGATCATGACGACGGACACGACCTGCGTAACCTTGGCGCCGCCCACCTTGTCGGAAATCCAGCCACCGACCGGTCGGATCAACGCACCGATGAAGGGACCCATCCAGGCGAACATCAGGGCGCTCGGTCCGTTGGCATTGACCGCGTCGTGCACCAGGGTCCCGTCGGGTCCGGGCACATGCGTGAAGCCGAAGATGACCTTGATGGCCAGGGCGAACGCCGCCGAATACCCGATGAACGAGCCGAAAGTCATGGTGTAGATGACGGTCATGGCCCAGGTGTGCTTGTTTTCGAAGATCCGGTACTGGCGCTTGAGGTTCGCCTGCAGCTCGCCGCGCGTCAGATAGCGCATCAGCAGCACCGTGGCGGCGATGACCACGGGCAGCACGATCCACTTGCTGAGCAGCCCCAGGCCCGTGGGCGCCGGCAACATCACGTAGAGACCCGCCGCGGCCGTCAAGAAGCCTATCAGCAGCAGCGCCGAGATCCGCAGGAAGGCCACCGCCGGGTTGCCCGGCTTCGGAGTCACCTTGTCGCTGACGAGATTGTTCATGCCGAACCAGCCGGCGAAGGCCAGTGGCACCAGCAGCAGCAGCCACACGAAACCGGCGTTGTGGATGAATGTCTCGGTTCCCGCGGGAATCTTGCCGATCAGCGTTCCGCTGGTGTTGACCAGCGTCATCGGCTCGCCGCCGAAGAGCCCGAAAGTCATCACCAGCGGCACGAGGATCTGCATGGTCGTCACACCGAAGTTGCCCAGTCCCGCGTTCAGACCCAGGGACGTGCCCTGGACCCGCTTGGGGAAGAAGAAGCTGATGTTGGACATGGACGATGCGAAATTGCCGCCGCCGAATCCCGAGAGCAGGGCCAGCACCTGGTACACCCACAGCGGCGTGCTCTTGTCCTGCAGCGCGAATCCGGTACCGATGGCCGGTATCATCAGCAGGGCCGTGGTGAAGAAGATGGTGTTGCGCCCCCCGGCGATCCGGATGAAGAAGGTGCTGGGGATGCGCAGAGTCGCGCCGGTCAGGCCGGCGATGGCCGACAGAGTGAACAACTCGGATTGGGCGAAGGGATAGCCCAGATTGATCATCTGCACCGTGATGATCCCCCAGTACAGCCAGACGGCGAAGCCGCACAACAGGCTGGGAATCGAGATCCACAGGTTGCGGTTCGCGATCTTCTTGCCGGACTCCCGCCAGAACTGCTCGTCCTCGACGTCCCACCGATCGATGTTTGCTGGCATGTTTCGAAAACTCCTCACTGGATGATCGGGTTCAGGGATCCTTGTGCCCCCTCGATCCGTACCTTGGTTATCCGGCGTCGGCCGGCTCTCGTGCCGGGCGCACCAGACGGTCCATCGAAAAGTCCCCGGACCCCCGCCAGAACAGAAGCACCAGCGCGAAGAGTACGAAGATGGCGAATTGCAGGTCCTGGCCGGCTCCGAACAGGCCCGCGGAAGAGTGGACGAAGATCACTGCTCCGGCCAGGACCACGATGTTGAACGCGGCCGCGATCCGGGTCGCGAAACCCAAGGCCAGGCTGACGCCGCCGACCGCGTTCGCCAGGACCACGAACCAGGCGACGACCGTCTGGAAATCGCCGAAGCCGGCACCCAACTTGGCCTCGACGGCCGACATGTCCATGATGAAGTAGATGCCCTTGATGGCCAGAGCCACGCCCAGGAACACCCGCAGCAGGTCCATGGGGGCCGCACCCTTGACGGTGCGCGGGAACGCAGGTACGAGACGTCGGGGGGGGTGGGCCGCCGCTCTCTGAGCCCGGTCCGCCACCGCCCGGCGGTGTTCTTCGCCGGCTGCGGCCTCGGCCTGCGGCGAGAACGTCACGAACAGCGTGGCGAACGAACAGATCAGCACAGCACCGCCGAGGATCAACAGCGCCAGGGGCCACGACAGGGCCTCGCTGCGGAATAGGAAGCCGGCTGCGACGGCACCCATGTTGCCGCCGGCGCCGACGATGCCGGCCACCGATCCGAGCGCCTTCTTGTTGATGAAAGGAACCACCGAGAACGTGGCTCCCTCGGACATCTGCACGAAGAGGCTGAACACGATCATGGAGCCGATGGCCACCGGCAGGACGGCCATGCGCGAGAAGAGGATCAGGGCCAAACCCTCGATGAACAAGGCGATGAAGAGCCACCTGACCCGTCCCTTCAGGCCGCTCCGGTGGCCGAAGCGGTCGCCGATGATACCGCCGGTGGTGCGGGCGAAGATATTCATCAGCCCGAACAGTCCGGCCACCAGGCCGGCCGTCTTCAGGCCCAGGTCGAAGTGGTCCATGTAGTAGAGGGCCGCGATGTTGTTGATGGTCAACTCGACACCGAAACAGGCGGCGTAGATCACGAACAGCGCCCACACGCGGCGGTCCTTGGCCGCCAGCGCGAACGTGCCGTTGGTCTTCTGCGAACTGCGGAGCTCACCCCTGGCCCGCAGTTCCTTGAAGTTTCCGTCGGGCAGGTCGGTGGTGAGGAAGTAATAGGCGATGCCCGTCAGGAAACACACTGCGCCGGCGACGACCATCGAGAGTCGCCAACTCCAGAAGTCGGTGAATCCCAATCCGATGAAGGTGGCGAAGACCAGCGGCATGATCATCTGCGTCACGCCGCCGCCCAGATTGCCCCAACCGGCCGAAGTGGCGTTGGCCGTGCCCACAACATTCGGAGCGAACATCACCGACGTGTGGTACTGCGTGATGACGAAGGAAGCGCCGATGACGCCGATCCCCAGGCGAAACAGCAGAAAAGAGGTGTAGTCGTGGGCGAAACCGATGGCCATGACCGGCAACGAACCCACCAGCAGGAGGATCGTGTAGGAGAGCCGCGGCCCGATCTTGTCGCACAACCAGCCGATGAGCAGACGGGCCACGATGGTGATCGACACCGAAGCGATGATCGTGTTGCCGATCTGATGCTTGGACAGCATCAACTCCTCGCGGACAACCGCCATGAGGGGTGCGATACCGAACCAGGCGAAGAAGCACAGGAAGAAGGCGAACCACGACATGTGGAAGGCCCTCATCGGCCGCGTCGAGAGGCTGAACAGGTCGATCCTTGTTGCCTTGTTCTTGACATCCATTGCGAGGATTCCCATCGGCAGAAGGCGCGAAGTCAGGGCCCGGCCCGCAGGCCGTCGATCAGTTGTTCCGCGGCGGGTGCTGGTTCCAGGAACTTTCCGGTCTGCGTACCGTCCGACGGTCCCAGTGCCAGATTACGCGTTGATACGGACGCCACGTGTAGTGGAACGGCGCCACGAGAAAGTGGACGAGCCGCGTGAACGGGAACACGAGCACGATCAGGAATGCCGCGATGATGTGCAGTTTGACCACCAGCGGCATGGCCGAGACCGCCGTCGTTTGCGGGTCCAGGCGGAAGATCGACCACAGGTACGGAGACAGGTCCGAGGCGAACCACGACGAGCCCCACCGGTAACCGACCGCGATCCAACAACCCAGGACCACCTGTACGAGCAGCAGCCATTCGATGACCTGATCCATGCGGTTGGTGACGACCTTCAGGCGCTCGTTGGTCAAACGCCTGTACAGCAGCAGGACCAGTCCCACCAGTACGCAGAGGGCGAAGGCCAATCCCGTCATCTCGAGAATGAGCAGGCGAAGCGGGCGGCTATTCCAGGCCAGGATGCCGCGGGGCACCAGGAACGCCGTCAGGTGGCCGAGGAAGACCACGAGGATTCCCCAGTGGAAGGGAATGACGCCCCAGAACAGCCGGTTCCCCTCGAGGAACTGCGAGGACAACGACGAGTACTGGAACTTCAGCGACCGGTACTTGAAGATCGTCCCCACCAGGAACACCGACAGCGCTGCGTAGGGCAGGGCGACGAAGAGGAAGTTGTTCAACATGGCCCGGGCGTCCCTTTCGCTAGGTCGGTGACCTCCGAGGACTGGCAGCCTCCCAGGGGGCCGCCCTCGTCCTTCTCGATTTCCAGTTCCTGACCCACCGTGTCCACGAATTCGACGGTGCCGACGGTCGGCGCATCCACCGCCGGCAGATCGAAATCCGTCTGCAGGACCAGGTAGACCGAGTGCAGGGCGAGCCCGTACATGGTACGGCGATCGCGCGTCGACTCGATCAGGGTGCGGTGGTGCTTGCGGTAAAGCTGCTCCTTCTGCTCCAGCCGTTCGGGCGTGAACTCGCACACCATCTGGCGCAGGGCCGGGGCCAGGATCAGACGCACCAGTTCGTTCACCATGGCCGTATCGGTATGCACGGCGATCAAACGCAGAAGATTGGGCAGGTGGTCACCCAGTTCATCACCGCAATCGTTGTCCACTTCCTTGTGCTCGCGGCTGAGGTTGACCAGCAGTTCACCCCGCTTGTAGTCGTCCCCGAAAACCACGTACCCGACATCCAGCGTGGTGATGGCCTGGACGTCGAACGACCGCGTATAGATCTCCTCCATGGCCTTCAACGGATCGTCCTGGTCATGCCATGGGAGCAGGTCGTGGAATTCCTGCAGCGGGCCCGCGGCGTCGGGACAGGCTGTCCGCAGTTCGTCCCGCGCCCGCGCGACCGCACTCTGAAAATCCGCGTGCGGATAGGAAAAGACGCCGGCCAGCAATTCGTAGAGGGTTCCGTTCATCGCTTCTAGTTTCCCCTCTGCGGCGAGTTCAGCGTGCCGAAGCCGATGCTGCCCTTGGCGTCGCCCGTGTTCTCGAGCATTTCGATGGCGTGCTCGCGATGGGCCGGCGGGATCACGATGCGGTCCTTCATCTGGGGCAGCGAGGTCATGAAGTAGATGGCCTCGGCCATTTCGGCGGTCAGCCCCGTATCAGCCAGGGCGGCGTCCGCCTTCTCCTCGGTCACGTCGCCCACGGTCTTGAAGCGCCGGTAGATGCGCACGGCCATGAGCTTCTTCAGGGCGTCGGCGATCCGTCCCTCGTCCCCGGCACTGAACAGGTTGGCCATGTACTTGAGCGGGAAGCGGGCCTGGTCGATGGTGCCCCACAGCTCCTCGGTGCTGGTGTCGTACAGCCAGTTGTCGGACCAGTGCTTGGCCACCGGATTCAGGTTCTCACCGCGTTCGTCGTGGTTGACCTTGGCCAGCGAGGCCATCACCGGCAGCAGCGGCGGCACGTAGAACAGCATGGGCAACGTGCGGAACTCCGCATGCAGCGGTAGGGCCAGCCCCCACTCCTTGACGAAGCGGTAGGTCGGAGACTTCTGCGCGGCGGCGATGGTCGTGTCGGCGATCCCGTTGGCCTTGGCCGCGGCTATCACCTGCGGATCGTGCGGATCCAACAGGCAGTCCAGGTGGTTGTTCACCAACTCGTTCTCGTCCGACGAGGCGGCTTCGTGGATCTTGTCCGCGTCGTAGAGCACGACGCCCAGGTAACGGATCCGCCCCACGCACGAATGCATGCAGGCCGGCGCCTGGTCCGATTCGAGGCGCGGATAGCAGAGGATGCACTTCTCGGATTTCCCCGTATTCCAGTTGAAGTAGACCTTCTTGTACGGACAGGCCGATACGCACATGCGCCAGGCCCGGCAGACCTCCTGGTTGATGAGCACCACACCGTCCTCGCCGCGCTTGTAGATGGCGCCGGAAGGACACGAGGCCACGCAGGCCGGATTCAGGCAGTGGTTGCACATGCGCGGCAGGTAATAGAAGGCCATGCGTTCGAGCTGGAACATGGCTTCCCGCTCGGCCGGCGAGACGTTCTCGAGGTTGGGGTCGTTGCGGGCGTAGTCGGGCGTACCGCTCAGGTCGTCGTCCCAGTTGGGTCCGCTCTTGATGTCCATGGGCTTGCCGGTGATCAGGGAGATGGGTCGCGCCGTGATCTGGTCGTCGGCGGCCGGGGCCTGGATCAGGTCCAGGTACTTGTAGGTCCAGGGTTCGTAGTAGTCGTCGATGACCGGCATGTTGGGATTGTGGAAGAGGTTGAACAGGCCCTTCTTCTTGCCCGCCGCCCGGAGTTTCAGCTTGCCGTCCTCGCGGATCCAGCCCCCCTTGAAGATCTTCTGATCCTCCCACTTGCCGGGATATCCGGTGCCCGGCTTGGTCTCGACGTTGTTCCACCACATGTATTCGGCGCCCTTGCGATCGGTCCAGATGTTCTTGCAGGCGATCGAGCAGGTGTGGCAACCGAGACACTTGTCGAGGTGGAAGACCATTGAGACTTGCGAGCGAATATCCATGCCGACCCTTCTTCGTTGGCTTGACCGCGGTCACGTTTGCCGATCTCGTCGCTTTCGCCGCTAGTAGACGACGTTCTCCATCTTTCGCACCGTGACGTGGGAGTCGCGGTTCGGGGCGATGGGCCCCCAGTAGTTGAAGTGGTAGGTGAACTGGCCGTAGCCCCCGCACAGGTAATTGGGTTTCAGGTGCACGCGGGTCATGCTGTTGTGGCCGCCGCCGCGCTTGCGTCCGCGCTGCTCGGTCTTGGGAATGCCCAGGGTGCGTTCGGGCACGTGGTACACGATGCACACGCCCTTGGGGATGCGTGAGCTGACCACCGCCCGGGTGCAGTAGATGCCGTGGTCGTTGTAGACCTCGACATGGTCGTTGTCCCGGATGCCGAGCTCCTCCGCGTCGACCTCGCTCAACCAGCAGGGTTCGCAGCCCCGGCTCAGCGTCTGCATGCGCAGGGTGTCGCCATACGTGGAGTGGATGTGCCATTTTCCGTGGGGCGTGAGCACGTTCAGCACCTTGGCCTTGCCCTCCTTCAGAGTCTGCTTCAGGTCGCCGTAGGCTTCGGGCTTCGGCGAGGGCTTGTAGGTGGGAAGGTGCTCCCCGTAGGCCAGGTACATCTCGTGGTCGAGGTAGAAGTGTTGGCGGCCGGTCAGCGTCCGCCAGGGCACGAGCTTCTCGACGTTGTAGGTGTAGGCCGAATAGGCGCGGCCGTCGTGCATCAGGCCCGACCACAGGGGCGAGTTGTTGTAGCGACGCGTCTGGGCCTGCAGGTCGGCGTAGCTGATGCGCACGTCCTTGCTGCCGGAGCCCAGATCCGCCAACGCCAGCCCCGTCTTCCTCTCGGCGTTCCGGTAGGCCCGGTAGGTCAGCGCCCCGTTGGTCAGCGACGACAGATGCAGCACCGCGTTGGCAGCCGCCTCGTCCTCCCTGATCGAAGGCAGCACCTTGTCGCCGACCTTCTCCACCGGGAACCGGGGCGACGAAATCATCTCGTCGTACTCGCCCTCGCACATATAGTGGTTGCCGTGGGCGCCCAGCCCGCCCGTGCGGACGTTCTCGCCCAGGGCGCAGAACTTCTCGTAGAGCTTCGTGTAGTCCCGCTCGACGACGTTCAGGCCGTGCATGGTCTTACCCGGGACGGCTTCGCATTCGCCCTTGTACCAGTCCTTGATCGTGGCCTGGCTGATCTCGGCAGCGGAATCGTGGGCCAGGGGCACGGTGATGACGTCCTTCCGTGGCTCCGGCAAGTACTTCTTGGCCACCTCGCTCGTGGCCTGGGCCAGGTTCCGGAAGATTTCCCAGTCGCTCTTGGCCTCCCACACCGGCGCGATGGCCGCCGACAACGGGTGGATGAACGAGTGCATGTCCGTGCTGTTGAGATCGGCCTTCTCGTACCAGGAGGCGGCCGGCAGCACGATGTCCGAATACAGGGCCGAGGAATCCATGCGGAAATTGAGATCGACCACCAGGTCCATCTTGCCCTCGGCCGCCACCTCGCTCCAGTTGACGTCGCTGGTCTGCTCTTCGCTGTCCTGGGCATTGATGTTGGAGTGGGCGCCCAAGTAGTGCTTCAGGCAATACTCGGTGCCCTTCATGCTCCCGACGATGGCGTTGCCCCGCCAGATGTACCAAACTCGCGGGTGGCTCTCCGGGGCCTCCGGATCGCCCACGGCGTACTCCAGTTCCTTCGACTTCAGCTTCTCCAGCACGTACTTCTTGATGGCGTCGTCGTCCTTGGCGCCGCCCTCCTGCGCTTCCCTGGTCAGATCGAGCGTGTTCTGCTTGAACTGCGGGTAGAAGGGCATCCAGCCGTTGCGCACCGCCTTGAAGATCTGGTCCGCCGTGTGCAGACGCGTGTGCTCGTTGTCAGGCACGGTGTTGTACTTGGAGTACTGGCCGTCGTAGCGGTACTGGCTGGTGTTCATGTAGTGCCACAGGGGCGCCTGCTGCAGCCGCACGCCGCCCTGCCAATCCTTGGCGAAGGCCAGGTTGCTCCAGGAATCCATGGGCGCCAGCTTCTCCTGCCCCACGTAGTGGTTCAGGCCCCCGCCGTTCTTGCCCACGCAGCCGCAGAGCATCAGGGCCATGGCCCCGGCCCGGTACATGAGATTGGCGTGGTACCAGTGGTTGATGCCCGCGCCGATGATGATCATGCACTTGCCGCCGGTGGCATCGGCCGTGTTGGCCCACTCGCGCGCGAACTGGACCACGGTCTTGGCGTCGACCCCGGTGAATACTTCCTGCCAGGCCGGCGTGTAGGCCGCGTCCTTGTCGGCGTAGTCCTCGGGATAGGCGCCAGCAAGGCCTCGACCCACGCCGTACTGGGCGAACATCAGGTCGTAGACCGTCGTCACGGGCACGCGGCCCTCGCTCGTCTCGACGAACTTGACGGGAACGCCGCGCGGCGACTCGTTGTCCAGGCCGTACTCGGTGAACACCGCCTGCAGCACCTCGTCGTGATCGTCCAGCAGGCTGAGCAACGGATCGTAGGGGCGGTCGTCGGCGATGTTCTCGAACTTCAGGTTCCAGTTGCCCGGCTTCTCGTCCCAACGCGCGCCACTGCTGCCCTTGGGTACGACGAAGTCGCCGGACTTCCCGTCGATGTTGACGAACTTCCAGTCGCCGTTGCCGATCCCCGCGAACTGCGGCAACTCGCCCGCCCGCAACATGCGGCCCGCCTCGTAGTGGTCGCCTTTCTTCTCCAGCTTCACCAGGAACGGGCTGTCCGTGTAACGCTTCACGTAGTCGAGGAAGAACGGCGTCTTGGCCGCGTGATGGAACTCCTTGAGGATCACGTGGGTGACTGCCATCCAGAAGGCGCCGTCACTGCCGGCGTGCAGGGGCACCCACTGGTCGGCGTACTTGCTGACCATGCTGAAGTCCGGCGAGAAGACCACCGATTTGGTGCCGTTGTGCCGTGATTCGGCGAAGAAATGGCAGTCCGGAGTCCGGGTCATGTTCAGGTTGGCGCCCATGTCGGCGATCATCTTGGCGTTGTACCAGTCCGCGCTCTCGCAAACGTCCGTCTGCTCGCCCCAGATCTCGGGGAAGGCCGTCGGCAGATCGCAATACCAGTCGTAGAAGCTCAGGTTCACGCCGCCGAACAACTGCAGGAAGCGGGCGCCCGCCGCATAACTGAGCATGGACATGGCCGGAATCGGCGAAAAGCCGATCACCCGGTCCGGGCCGTGCTTCTTGGCCGTGTAGATGTTGGCCACGGCCATCAGTTCGAGGACCTCGTCCCAGTGGATGCGGCGGAAGCCGCCTCGACCGCGGGCCTTCTGGTACGCCGCACGCCGCTCCGGATCGTTCTGTAGGTTCTCCCAGGCCAGGAGCGGGTCGCCCGTCTTCTTCTTTTCTTCGCGATAGGCGTCGATCAGCGCACCGCGGATCAGGGGGTACTTGATACGCAGTGGGCTGTACAGATACCAGGAGAAGGAGATGCCCCGCTGGCAACCGCGCGGTTCGTAGGGTGGCAGATCACCTTCGAGCAGCGGATAGTCCAGTTGCTGGGTTTCCCAGACCACGATCCCGTCCTTGACGTGGATCTGCCAGGAACAGCCGCCGGTGCAGTTCACGCCGTGTGTGCTGCGCACGACCTTGTCGTGCTGGAAACGGTTGCGGTAGAACTCTTCCCATTTGCGGGTCTGGGGCGAGATGATGTCCTGAATCCAGCTCATGTTTCTCTTTCTGTTCGACAACTGCCTTGGCCGGCCCCGGGAGGCTGGGAATCCGCCCGGGGATCGAGGATTATCGTGAGCTCAACTGGCGTCGGTGGATATCTCTGTAGACCATCGCCTGCTTGCGGCGCATCCAGATCATGGCGAACAGGGCCAGCAGCAGGATCGACCCGGCGAAGCCGCCGGCGAGCACCAGTTGTCCGTGGTGGCTCTCCGCTTCGACGACCTGGTCCGCGTTCAGCTTTTCCAGGAATGCGGTCAACGCGAAGACCTCGTCCTCCGTCAGGGGACGATCGGCATAAGCCTGTTCCATCACCGGGAAGGGCGGGTTGGCCAGAATCGCCTGCACTCCGGGAGCCGGCATCCGGGAAACGACCGCGGTGAGGTCCACGGCCAGGGCGCCGCCGCCCTGGATATCCTTCGCGTTGGCGTGGTGGCAGGAGCTGCATGACGGTCCGCCGCCCTGCAACCGCTCGGTGCCCTGGAAGAGAGCCGCGCCTCGCGCCAGATCCGCTTCCGTCGCGGTCTCCAGCGGTGTGGGCAGGACCTCGCTGACTGCAGCGGGATCGCCGGCGGCCGCCTCGATGTAGCGTATCACCGTCATGACTTCGCTGCGGCTCAGCGGATTGTCCGGCATGATCAATTTGTTGAACTGCTCGAACATGGCCGCGGCGTCCGGATCGCCCGACTTGATCACCGTCTGCGACGACTGCACGAAGGGGATGATCCACTCCACGGACCGTCTCTGGCTGACACCCGCCAGGTCCGGTCCCACGAGCTTGCCCTGGCCGACGGTATGGCAGGCTTTGCAGATGCGGTTGAAGATCGCCTCGCCGGATTCCTGGGCCAGAGCCGAACCAAACATGAAGATCCCGATGGACACGATTAGCGGCGCGATAATTCGACAGGTCCTGCCTCGGAGCATGGAAACAACCTTTTCTGCGGTTTGAGTCGTGGCGAGAGGAAATGCCATACTGGCCCAGTATGAATTGAGACGGATTCTGCCCGATCACCGGGGCCCGCGTCAAGAGCAAAAAGGATTAAAAGGTCCTATTTTACGGGATTCCATATCGTCGGCTATACTGGACGACCACACTCGATATCGCCTCGCACGATACTGCAAAAAGTGGCATATCGGTTTATATGTGTGAGTGTGATAGTCTCAGATCCGAGACTACTCCGTGTCGACTCCCGGGAGGTCCGCCATGCCCCGCACACCGACCATATGCTTGACGTTCTTGATCCTGGGACTGATCGCAGCCCCGGCAACCCTGGCCGACGAGTGCCAGGACTGTCACCGCTCATCCGTCTTCAAGGTGAGGTACAAGGCTCTTTACGATCATCATGTGGGCTATGAGACGTCGGTTCACGGGCTGGCGGGTCTGTCCTGTGTGGATTGCCACGGCGGAGATCCGGAGACCAAGGACAAGGATGTCGCCCACATCGGGGTTCGCGAGCGGGTCGGGGATTCACAAACGCCGACCACCTGCGGTCGCTGCCATGACATGCAGTTCGAGGCCTTCGTCGACAGCGACCACTACCAGGCCACGGCGGACGATCGGAATGCCCTGAATTGCGTCACCTGCCACGGTTCGATGGAGATGGACGTGACCTTCGTCGGCAGAATCCACCGCAGATGCATGAAATGCCACGACAAAAGCGACGATCCGCACAGCGTGGACGTGCTGGCGGACGAACTCTTGAGCCGGATCAACGTGATCGCGGGATACCACAGCGAGGTCAGATCCGCCGCGCCCGGCCCGGCGGACCTCGCGACGATCGACGAGACGTTCGACCGCCTGGTTCGCCAATGGCACGGCATGGATCTGGAAGCGGCCGTCGCCACTTCCCGGGAATTGCTGGAGATGCTGCGTGAAGCGCGGAACAGGACACCGTAGGAACCGGCGTGTCGTGAACGAGGAGGGAGACGTATCCTGCGTTCCGTTAATAGCGGTATGCACCCTCGATCTCGGGGGGCGTCTCGAAGTTCTTCTCCGGCGGCGGCGAGTCCGTCCGCCACTCCAGAGTGCCGGCGCCCCAGGGGTTGGCTTCGGCTTTCCGCCCGCTCCAGGTCGAAGCGTAGAGATTGCCTGCAACGACCCCCATCCCGAGAGTAGCGATCAGCCAGCCCAAGGCCGACAACTCGCTCAGACCCGCGGGACCATCCACGAAAGCGATCATGTCCTGGGCCACGCCCTGGGTACCCATGATCAGCCGCGGAATCAGCGCCAGGTTCAGGCCGATGATGGCGAAAATGCCACCGATCCGCGCGACTTCCCGCGAATACTCCACTCCCACCATCTTGGGCCACCAGTAGTGCAGTCCGGCCAACAGCGCGAATACGGCACCGCCCCAGACCAGGTAGTCCAGCTGGGTGGAAACGAACATGGTCGTGCCCAGATAAGCGCCCGGCGCCGGACTGGCCAGGAACACCCCCATCAGGCAGACAATGCCGCCATGGAGCAGGAAGCCGACCATGAACGTGTCGGGGCCGTCACCAGCGATGGACCCCTGGTTCATGGTTGCCAGCAGGCCGTAGGTCAGCAGCGCCACCGGCACCGCGGTCAACAAGCTGATGGCGGAGAACACCAGCGTCGTCGTCGGGTCCTGGCCCTGGCCCTGGCCGGCCAGATAGACGCCCCAGGTCAGGAAACTCAAGCCCAGGAGGGTGATCATCGCACCAACGACCATGCGGTAACCGACAACAGCTCGTCGGCTGATCCCCGCCACGACCTCGAACACGACACCCATTCCCGGTAGCAGCGCGAAGAAGACCGACGGTGTGACCAGGAACCAGAAATAGTCGGTCCACAATCCTGGGTTCAGGGCGAACAGACCCACGTCGCCGGCGCGGGAGGCGGCCAGGTAGGCGATCACGACGCCGAACAGAACGCCAACGGCAATCAGCATGTAGCTGGTCAAGTACAGGGACCAGGCCATGATCGGCATGTCGAAGAAACCCATGCCCGGTGCCCGCTTGTAGTGCACGGTCACGAAGATATTGATCCCCGTCAGAAACCAACTCAAGGTCGCGCAGAACAATCCCGCGGCCACGAGGATAAAAGATCCCGGGTCGGTGCTGCTCAGGGGCGCAGCCAGGGTCCAGCCCGTGGCAATGGGTCCGGTGAACATGGAGACCAGGATCAGGACCAGGCCGATCACGTAGAATCGCAGGCTGAAGCGCGACAGGGCGGGCAGGGCCATGTTGCGGGCGCCGAGTTGCATGGGCAACAGGAAAAAGCCGAACACCGAAGGCAACGCCGGCACCAGGAACAGGAAGAGCAGCAGCAGGCGGTGGTACGTCGTGGCCTCGAAGATGAATCGAGGCTCCAATCCGCGGCCTCCGAGAGACTTCGCGACCGGGAACACCCCGGAGAGCGACCCCACCAGGAGGGCGAACACCGTCCAGCCCAGGAACATCAGTCCGATCTTCTTGTGGTCGCACGTGGAGAACCACTCCCCCAGACCGCGCTTGTCCGCGAGATAGCTGGGTTGCGTTTCGGCGGCAGTTGTCCGGGTGCCGACACTCATCTAGTTCTCCTCCTGGGCATCGGGGGCAGCCCCACCCTTGCTGGACAAGGTCTTGAACCAGGCCGTGATCGCTTCGATCTCGCGGTCGTCGATGATGCCGGTAAACGAAGCCATGATCGGTTGGTAGCCCGCGATGACCGAGATATTCGGCTCGAGGATGGACTGACGGATATAGGCGTCATCCGCCAGGACGCGTGCACCTTCGATGGTGTCGAACTCGTACCCGTAGAGGTCCTTGAACGAGGGGCCTACCAGCTTCGTGCCATCCACGGAGTGGCATGCGGCGCAACCATGGCGCGTGTACAGCAATTCGCCGACCTCCACCAAGGTGCGGCCCTTGAAGATGTCCGACACCTCCTCCATCCAGGCTCCGAAGTCCACCGGCGCATGGGCCACGAGTTCCGACCTCATGTCGGCGAAACCGTCGCCGCTGAAAGTATTGCTCTGCAGGGCGTAGGTGCCCGGTGTGGTGACCTCGAACCAAGCCTGGACCTCCCGACCGGGCACGGCCGCCTTGTTGACGCGCAGGGCGGGCACGGCCAGGCTGTGGGATACATCGGTGCTCCCGAGGTTCAATCGGATCGGGCGACCCACCGGCACGTGCAGCGTGTCGGCGACGTGGCCGTTGGGATAGGTGAATTCCCAGGCCCATTGGCTGGCCGTCACGTCGATCTCGAAGGCGCCCCAGGGTGGAGTCGTCTGGTTGATGAAACCGGGCAAACCGGTGATGAAACCGAAAAGCGCCAGACCCATGGCCGCGGCCACCCACAGGGTCACGAATACCGGATTGGGGCGCCCGGTGACGGCCCCCAACTGGTCACGGTCCTGCCGGCGATAGACCCGCAACTGGATCAGGACCAGCCCCATGAACAGAGCCAGGAAGCACACGGCCGCGAAGTAGATCCAGTAGAAGGGCTCGTCCACACTCGCAGCATGAGTCGAGGCCGCTTCCGGGAACCAAGTGGATAGAAGGGCGCTGCCGGTCAAACCAATACCTCTTTCGTGCCGCCGTCAGGCGGACAGTTCCTATTCGGCCGCATCCGCCTGCTGAGCCACGAACCGGTCTACCGCGTCTTCGACCGGCATGCACAGCGTGCCCTGATCCTCGTTCAGCCAGCGGGTCCGCTCGTTCAGGATCGCTTGCTGTTCGGCGCGGTATTCAGCCACCTGCTCGTCGGAAGTGTCATAGATCTTGGCGACGGACTCCTGGGCCTGCATGGCCGTGAATCCGCCCCGCAGAAACAGGGAAATGGCGTAGACGAACAGGATCGCCGCCACGGCGCCGAGAACGACGACCGGCGTATCGAATCCCGATCTGTTGTTTCCAGCCGAAGCCATGGTCATCTCCAGGTTCTTTCGGTTATGCGTTCTCGAAGCGCAGCGAATCGTCCAACCGCGGGTCTTTCATCGGCACCAGCGAGCGGCCCATGGCCAGCCGGGTGATCGCGGCCAGCCAAGTGCCTCCGATGCCGAAGAAGAGGGTCACGTCCATGGGGCTGAACACGAAGTCGTGGCTGTATTCGGGCATGACCACCCAATACAGGTTGATCCACTGGGCGACGACGATCCACGCGGCCCAGAAGGCCAGCATCTTGCGATTGCGCTTGGCGTAGCGCGAGATCAGTCCCGCAAACGGCAGCAGGAAGGCCGCGAACAGCACGACCATTCCCACCTTGCCCCAGCCCTGTCCGCTGCGCAGGAGGTACCAGCCCGTCTCCTCGGGGATGTTCGCGTACCAGTAGAGCATGTACTGGCTGAAGGCGATATAGGCCCAGAAGAAGGTGAAGGCGAACATCAGCTTGCCGTAGTCGTGAAAGTGCTCGGGGCTGACGATATGGGTCAGGCGGCCGGTCTTCTGCAGGCCCATGGTGACCAGAGTCAGCACGGCGAAGAAACTCACGAGGCCGCCGGCCCAGAAGTAGACGCCGAAGATGGTGCTGAACCAGATGTAGTCCACGCTCATCAGCAGGTCCATGCCGGCCAACGAAACCGACAATGCGTACACCAGCAGGGCGAAGCCGCTGAAGTTCTCCAGCTTGTGCGTGTGCCGCAGATCGCCGGTGGCGTCCTGGGCCAAGGACCTCCGCCAGAAGGTGAAGCTCAACCAGGTCCACAATCCGAAATAGATGGCCCAGCGTATCGTGAACCACCTGGGGCTGAGGAAGGCCACCTTGTGAGCCAGCAGCGGGTCGCTCCCGGCCTCGGGCGCGGCCCAGCCGTAGATTCGGCCGGCCAAGACGACGACCGGAACGGCGAGCAGGGCCAGCACAGGTAGCGACGCGGCCATGACCTCCACCAATCGCCGGACCACGATGATCCAGCTGGCCTTGGTCACGTACTGGATGGGCAGGAAAAACAGTGCGCCCAGGGCGATGGCCAGGAAGAAGGCGAAATTCACCAGGTAGGAATAGCCGAAGTGGCGCAGGTCGTCGCCCTCGGCCAGACCCAGACCGATCGAAACCACCAGGCCGATCACGCCGACGGCGGCGCTGACGGCGAATACCTTGCCACCCAGACCGTCCAGCGTGGTCTTCGTGTCTTCTAGGCTGGGGACATGGTGATGAGCCAAGTCAGATTCTCCATGCTTGGCCGGCCCGGGGCCGGCGTCCTGAATCCCGTCTACTCTGCGGACCGTACAGCGGCGTTTCCCAGTCGTGCCTTCGCTTCCGCGGTCACGTCGTCGATGGTCGCGTTGCGCGAAAGCTGCAACACCCGCACCCAGGCCGTGACAGCCCAGCGATCCGCGGGCGAAATCTGCGTCCCGTAGGCCGGCATGTTTCTGATTCCGAGATTGATCGAATTGTAGATGTGCCCGACCGGCCTGCCGACGACCGTCTCGCTGGTCAGGTCCGAGGGCGGCGTCCAGGTGCCCTCGGCCAGGGCCGCGGCTCGCCGGTGGACGAGGCCGTCGCCGTTACCGGCGCTGCCGTGGCAAGGTGCGCAGTGGATCTCGTAGCGATCGCGGCCGCGCATCACCACTTCGCGGGTGATCTCCAGGGGGAAGTCCTCCACGTAGACGGTGTCGGGGCCCGTCGTGCCGCGGAAGTAGGCGTCGTCTTCATCCAACCTTCCACGAGCCACGGTGCCCGCGGGGTGCTGCCGCGACGCCCGGCCGTCGGCGAAGAACGGATTCTCGGCCTGCGCCCTGAAGTAGAACTGCTGATCCATGTCGTGCACGATCTGCAGGCGCGGTCGGCTCTTGCCCTCGTGCCGTGCCTTGTACAACAAGCCCATCGGGATCAGACTCAGCGCCACGATAATCAGCAGGATGATGATGATGGGACGGGGCATCGATCAGTCCTCCGCACTTTCTTTGACTTCTTCGACCTCTGAACCGCCCAGCGATGCCAGGAATGCGCTCGTCTCGTGCAGTCGGAAACGGGGGTCCCTCGCTTCGATGACGATGAAGAAGCGATCCTGGGTCGCCCGCAAGAAACGCCGGTTGGCGAACAGCGGGTGATGCCACTTGGGCATACCGTTCAGCCCCCACATGCCGAAGAACGCGGCGAACGCGCTGAAGAGCACCGTCAGCTCGAACATCACCGGGATGTTGGCCGGGATGCCGAACAGGGGTTTCCCGGAGATCACGAATGGGTAGTCCACCGCGTTCATCCACCACTGCATGAGCGTGGCCAGGCCAAGACCGATCAGGCCACCGGCCAGAACCACGAAGGGCAGTTGCGTACCCCGGATCCCCATGGCCTCGTCCATGCCGTGGATCGGGAAGGGGGTGTGCACGTCCCAGTTCCGGTAACCGGCATCACGCACCTGCGCGGCCGCCTGCACCAGGACCGACGGGCTCTCGAACTCCGTGAGCAGGCCGTAGAGCCCGCTGATCTGCGTATCGGCAGCCATCAGGCACCTCCTCCTTCCGGCGAAGCCGCGGGGATGTCTCCGTGGTAATCGCCCACGGCGCGCCGTTCGCCGCTGTGGGCGTCGGCGATGGGCATGACCGTCTTGACCTCGGCCATGGCTACCATGGGCAGGAAACGGATGAACAGCAGTACCAGGGTGAAGAAGAGCCCGAAGCTGCCCACGAAGGTCAGGATGTCCACGACCGTAGGGTCGTAGTAGCCCCAACTCGAAGGCAGGAAGTCGCGGTGCAACGAAGTGACCGTGATCACGAAACGCTCGAACCACATGCCGATGTTCACGAAAATGTACATGGCCCACATGACCGGGACGGTCGTGCGCACTTTCTTGATCCAGAAGAGCTGCGGCGTGATCACGTTGCAGCTGACCATGATCCAGTAGGCCCAGGAGTAGGGACCGAAGGCCCGGTTCACGAAGGCGAAGCTCTCGTTGGGATTGCCGCTGTACCAGGCGATGAAGAACTCGGTGGCGTAGGCGAAGCCCACCATGGAGCCCGTGGCCAGGATGATCTTGTTCATGTTCTCCAGGTGATGGAGCGTGATGAACTCCTTCAATCCGAACCACTGCCGCGCCGGGATCAGCAGCGTGCCGACCATGGCGAAACCTGAAAACACGGCGCCGGCCACAAAATAGGGCGGGAAGATCGTCGTGTGCCAACCGGGGATCTGGGCGGTGGCGAAGTCGAACGACACCACCGAATGCACCGAAAGCACCAGGGGTGTGGCCAGTCCGGCCAGGATCAGGTAGGCCTTCTCGTAGCGATGCCAGTGGCGGTGGCTGCCCCGCCACCCCACGGCCAGGATCCCGTAGATGATCTGTTGCATGCGTCCCCTGGCGCGGTCGCGCAGGGTCGCCAAGTCGGGCACCATGCCCGTGTACCAGAACAGCAGCGACACCGTGGCGTAGGTGCCGACGGCAAAGACATCCCATAGCAGCGGGCTGCGGAAATTGGGCCACATGGCCTGGTAGTTGGGTAGAGGGAAGAGCCAGTATACCACCCAGATACGCCCCACGTGAATGGCCGGGAAAATACCGGCGCAGATCACGGCGAAGATGGTCATGGCCTCGGCGAAACGGTTGATCGATGTCCGCCATTTCTGCCTGAGCAGGAAGAGGATGGCCGAGATGAGCGTGCCCGCGTGGCCGATGCCGACCCAGAACACGAAGTTCACGATGGCCCAACCCCAGCTCACGGGATTATTCAGGCCCCACACGCCTACGCCTTTGATGAACAGGTAGCCTATCATCAGGAACAGGACGCCGGTAAGGCCGGCCGTGACCGTGAAGGCCACATACCAGGCTCTGGGAGTCTTCCGCTCCAGGACGATGTCCGAGACCTTCACCGTCAGGGACGTGAAATCGTTGTCCCCCAGGATCAACGCGTTGGGTCGCGTCGGATCGTCGACAGTGTTGTTCAAAGGGTCGTGGGCCGCTGGACTCATTACTCGGGCTCCAGTTCCGTTATTACGCCGTCACGCTGGCGCTGCGCTCTAGCCGTGGGCCTGCTCGACCTGGCCGTGATCACCGGTTTCCTTGCCGTTCCCGTGTCCGTCGTCCTCGCCGTGCTCCGCGACCGGCGCGATCTCCGGATTCGGGTTGCGAATGCGCGCCATGTAGAACGTGCGCGGTTTGATGTTCAGATAGCCGAGCAGATCGAAGGACCGGCTCTGTTCCCGCAGCCCGCTCACGCGGCTCTCCGGGTCGTTGAGATCGCCAAAGACGATGGCTTCGGTCGGACAGGTCTGGGCGCAGGCGGGAGTGATGTCGCCATCGCGGATATCCCGGTCCTCCACGCGGGCGGCGACCCGCGCTTTTTCGATACGCTGCACGCAGTAGGTGCACTTCTCCATGACGCCACGCGCACGCACGGTCACGTCCGGGTTGAGGACGAGCCGCTGGGTGGCGGACAGGTCCTCGAAATTGTTGAACCAGTTGAACCGCCTCACCTTGTAGGGGCAGTTGTTGGAGCAGTAGCGCGTACCCACACAACGGTTGTACACCATGGCGTTCAGCCCCTCTTCCGTGTGCACCGTGGCGGCCACAGGGCACACCTGCTCGCAGGGGGCGAGTTCGCACTGGACGCAGCCCACCGGCTGCTGGGTCACCGTCGGCTCTTCCGGGTCGCCGAGGAAGTAGCGGTCCAGACGCAGCCAGCTCATCTCTCGGCCGAGGGCCACCTCGTCCTTGCCGACCACCGGCACGTTGTTCTCGCTCTGGCAGCCGATGAGGCAGGCGTTGCAGCCGTTGCAGGAGTTCAGGTCGATGGCCATGCCCCACTTGTGACCCGTGTACTCGCGCTCCTTCCAGAGCGACTCGAGAGGCGGGTGGTGGAGGCCGAGATGGTCCACGAACTCGGGATGAGACCTGTAGTCCCCGATCGTGCCCTCGCGCACCAGCCGGGGCACGCGGTCCTGGATCTCAGCCGCGCCGGCGGCGTCGATGGCGTGGTGGTCCTGGGTGGTGGCCAGTTCGTAGGTGCGGCCGGTCTTGGTGACGGTCAGGCCGTCGGCCGTGTCCAGATGCGTGAAGGTGCGCAGCCGGTAGGCATCGAAGCCCGCCTTCCGTCCCACGCGGCCGGCATCGTCACGGCCGTAGCCCAGGTGCAAGGTCACCGAGTACTTGGCCTGGCCGGGCAACACGTACACCGGCGCCTCCACCGTGCGGCCGGCGAGGTTCAGGGTGACCAGGTCGCCGTGCTTCACGTCCAGTTCGCCGGCGGTGGCGGGGCCGACGATGGCCGCGTTGTCCCACGCCAGCTTGGTCATGAAATCGGGCATCTCCTGGAGCCACGCATTGTCGGCGAAGCGTCCGTCGTGGACCGACTGGTCCTGGGCGAAGCTCGCCTCCAGGTTGGTGGCCGACAGGGCCTTGCCCTCGGCCGGAGCGGCGATGCGGCCCGCAGTCAGGGCCAGGGCTATACCCCGCTCGGCGCCGGAGCCGTCCAGGAAACCCGCGTGGAGGAAGCGGCGCCAGGTCTTCTCGAAGCCGGAATCCGTACCCTCGGCCGGGGCCGGGCCCTGGCCTCCGCGGCGGGCGTGGAAGGTGTCGCGGGCGATCTGCCAGCCACCCCGCGGGGTCTCGTCCAACAGCAGGGACAGCAGCTCGGCCGCGGTCTTGCCTCCGTACAGGGGCTGGATCAGGGGCTGCACCGCCATGTGGGTGCCGTCCCAGGAAGTGGCGTCGCCCCAGCTCTCCAGGTAGTGGGCCTGGGGCACGTGCCAGTGGCAGGCCTTGGCCGTGGCGTCGTCGTGGCTGCCCAGGTAGATGCGGTGCTCGGCCCGATCCAGGGCCGCGTTGAAGCCGAGATCTGCCGGGTGGGTCTTGACCGGGTTGCCGCCGAGAATGACGACGGTGCGGTAGGCGCCCCGGTCGAGTCCGTCGATGAATCCGGCGATATCACCCACCGCCGGCAGGTCCACCGGGCGGAAGGTGACGGTCTGGCCCACGTTGCCCAGGGCGGAGTTGAGCACGTGCACCAGGGCGTGGACCGCCGCGGGCTGGCGGATGCCCGCCGCCAGGAACCCGTGGCCGCGGTTGGCCATGAGGTCGCGGGCCACGGCGCCCAGGTGCTCGCCGCCGGCGGCGTGGCCGCGCCAGTGGCCCAGTTCGCCGCGATCGACACCCGAGTTCATGGGCAGGGGCAGGCCCTCACCCAGCACCAGCTCGGCGGCCAAGGCCCACACGGCCGCACCCACGTCGCGGGACGCCACGGGGAAGCGGTGGTCGGCCATGCCGCCGGTGATGGTGTAGGAGTTCTCCCACACGTAGAGGCGGTTCATCTGGTCGGCGTCCGGATTCCTGCCGGCCGCGAAAGTGCGGCTGTTGTGGACCGCCGTGGGGTGGTCCTGGAGCAGGTTGGCGTCGAAGTCCACCAGAACCCGCGCCTTGTCCAGGTGAAGCTGGGCCGCGGCGGGGCGCCCGAAGGCCCGGACCACGCCCTCGAATTCCTGCCGGCGGCACACGGGTTCCCACATGTGGATGCCCGCCCCGGCGGTGGCCGCCCGGGCCAACAATCCGTGCACCGAAGGCGACGTGGTGGCCGGCGACAGGATGGCCACGCCGTCCAGGCCGGCGGCGATGCGCTCCTGGAGCCAGGCGGCGAAGGTCTCCCAGTCGGTGGTCGCCGTGCTCCCGCCCTGCCGGTTCAGGAGATGCCGGCTGCGGTCCGGGTCGTAGAGATCCAGGACGCTGGCCTGGGCCGTGGCCGTCGCGGCGCCACCCGAGAGCCGGAAATCCGGGTTGCCGTCGATCTTGATGGGGCGGCCGTCGTAGCTGGTGGCCACCACCGAGTGGACCGTGGGTCCCACTTCGAAGGTTGTAGCGAAGCCCATCGGCGTGCCCGGCGAGACGCCTTCGGGACGCTTGGCGAAGGGCACGATCTTCTCTTCCGGCCAGCGGCAGCCGGCCAGGGAGGTCATGGCGATGGAGGCAGACATGATCTGCAGGAAGCGCCGCCGCGTCATGCCCGAGGGGGCGTCGACGCCGCCGGGGAACTCGTTCTCCAGCTGGTGGCGGAACTCCTCGCTGTCAGCCAGATCCTGCAGGCTGCGCCAGTAGTTCCGACCGTGGGCTGGACCTTGCTGGGCGGAACCTTGCATCATCTCGGACATACCTCGAAACCTTCCTCGCGGACCGCTTCTCGCTAGCGGTGGCAGGTTGCGCAATCCTCGGACGGTGTGATCCGTCGTTCTTCCATGAGGCGCCGGCCCAGCTCGTCCGCGTCGCCCGCCGTCTGCCATTCCATGTCCGTCACGAATTCCACCGGGCGCAGGTTGGGTGCCGGGTCCCGGTGGCAGTCCAGACACCAGCCCATGGTCAGGGGCTCCACCTGTTCGACGACGTCCATGCGGTCCACGCGGCCGTGGCAACTGATGCAACCCACACCCGCCTGGATGTGGCTGGCGTGGTTGAAGTAGACGAAGTCCGGCAGGTCGTGGACCTGGACCCATTCCACGGGCTTGCCCGTCTCGAAGCTCTCGCGCACGGACGCCAGGCTCTCGCTCTGGGTCCTGACCGTGGCATGGCAGTTCATGCATGTGGCCGTGGGCGGTATATTGGCGCGCGCCGTCGTCTCGACGGTGGTATGGCAGTAACGGCAGTCCAGGTCCATCTTGCCGGCATGAAGCGCGTGGCTGTAGGGAACGGGCTGCTCGGGCGCGTAGCCAAGAGCCGACATCTCCGGTGAGAAAACACCCGTAACGAGAATCACCGCGTAGACCAGTCCACCGAGAGCTAGAACAGCCGAAGCCTCGCGCAGCCAGTTGGTCCATTTGGGGAAGACGAAGCGTTCAGTCGAGGCGTCACCGCGGCCGGGGCTCTGCGGCGACTCATTGTGATCGGGAACCAAGCGACCCTCCCCCTTCTTCATCATCCTGCGTAGACGGGCGCAAGCTCCGGCGAAACCGTCGCGGGCTCACGAATATCATAGTTCGGTGGTGGATAATAGGACCCTTGTGTCTCAATGACAACACAAAACCGGAGTATTTTAGCGGTTAATCCGTTGTTCGGCCAACTGAATCATAGTCTCCGGAAGACCGCCGAGGTCCGATAGATTCCACACAGACGCAAGCCGCGTCCATAAAAGAACTTATGCAATAGCACCACCACCCGTGAGTGCTTCTGCATGGTCGGCATGCAGGCCCTCGGTCTGGTCGGAATCCGTCTGCCGACAGACCACGTGCATGGCGTCCGGGTCGTCGACCGCATTTTCGAGTGTGTGCGTTCCGCCGAAGCTGCGTGCGTGTTTACGACCTCTGCAACCTCTGTCCTCCACTACGATACACATCACAGCCGAGGCCCGACGGCGGGAGTGAGCGTGTCCATCGACACGCGTCCTCCGATGAGGGGATTCTCGTTGATTTAGGACACGATAACTCCCGTAATTCTGACGGTAATGCGAGTGTGGTATTTGACTGGGAGCGTGCCAGGCACTAGGATGCGCGTCGTGGGCAAGAACGGACGGCAGCAATGGACGGGCATCGTGCTGGCGGCGGGGGGTTCCCGGCGCGCCGGCGCCTTCAAGGCCGCGGTGGAAATCGGCGGCTCTCCGCTGTTGCGCCATGCCGTGTACAGCCTCGGCGCCCGTTGCGAACGGGTGATCGTGGTCACCGGCCATCGCAGAGCCCTCATCGAGGATCTGCTGGTGGACGTACCCGGCGTGGTGACGGTCTTCAACCCCGATTTCGCCGGCGACATGTTCTTCTCGGTCCGCACTGGTGCCGCCGCCGTGGACCCGGATGCCGCGGGCTTCTTCCTGCTACCGGTAGACTGCCCCTTCGTGGACCCGGCCGTGCTCGACTCCCTCATCAAAGCCTTCGACGAAGCCGGCGGGGCCCACCCCTGCGTACCGGTCCACACCCGCCGCGGCGGTCATCCGGTCCTCCTGCCCCGCGCCGCCCGCGGCACGATCCTCGCCACTGCCCCCCCGGCCAACCTGCGCCACGTGCTGGGCGAATACGGCCCCATCAGAGTGCCCGTGGACGACCCGGCGGTGCTCACGGACGCCGACACTCCCGAGGATCTGCGCCGGCTGAAGGACACCTACGAACGAATCCGATGAAGAGACAGGAGGCCGCTCATGGCCGAGTTCGATGGTACGGGATACACCATATCCTCGGCGGATATCGACCTGCTGCGCACCAGCGGAGTGCCCGATGAGGACATCGCCCACAGTGTGACGGTGGCCGAGAAGGCGCTCGAAATCGCCCGACGTACACGTGCTGATCTGGATATGGAGTTCATAGGACGCGGCGCACTGTTCCACGATCTGGGCAAGGCCAAGACCCACGAGATCGAACACGGCATGCTCGGGGCCGAAATGGGTAAGGCCCTGGGATTGCCGGATCCCATCAACGCCGTCATGGAAAAGCACATACGCGGCGGTCTGACCGCCGAAGAGGCCACCGAACTGAATCTGCCGGTCAAGGACTATACCCTGCACACGCTCGAAGAGCGGATCATCATCTACGCGGACCGGCTCGTGGATATCATCACCGAGGATATCGTTGCCATCCATGAGGACAGGGAGGCGGAGGAGCGGTTCGAGGAGATCCTGCGCACGGTTCCGAAGTACGGAAAGAACGACGCCACTCTCGTCAGATACGTGGGCTACCATCAGGAGATACAGGACCTGCTGCTTCGATGAGGAATCCGGCGGCCTGAGGTGAGAGGTTCTGCCGACACGGCCCCACCGACGCTGCACCTTCCGGCGAACCCGTTGAAAACAACGGGACAAGGCGTTGACCGGCCCACACGACACGCGGTATCCTAGGCGACCTTTTCCCAACTGTCGGACCGAGGCGGAAGCCGCGATCCTGCTGATGCATCCTTGTCACCGGAGACGACCATGGACGAACTCTACCAGAGCATCCTCGACCTGCGAGACCAGGGGCGATCCGCCGTCTTGGTGACGGTGGTCAACAGCAAAGGCCACGTACCTCTACCTCCCCCGGGCAAGATGCTCGCGGACGCCGGCGGACGCCTGGCCGGCACTGTGGGTGGCGGCACCCTGGAGGCTCGCGCGCTCGAGGAGGTCGACCGTGTCCTCACCGTTGGCGGAACCCTGTTGAAGGACTACCTCCTGTACGGGGATCAGGCGGCGCCGGAGGCGGACGATACGAACGTGGAGACCACCGGCATGAACTGCGGCGGCCGGGCCACGCTGTTCTTCGAAGTCATCGGCGCGCCTCACCGGGTGTACATCATCGGCGCCGGCCACGTGGGCCAGGCGGTAGCGCGCCTGCTGGGCACCATGGACTACCGTCCCGTCACCGTGGACTGCCGGACCGAATTCGCGCCCGATCTCGAGGCAGGGGCAGACTACGCGCCCCTCCCTGAACTGCCGGTCCTGGCTGGGTCCGGGGTCATCGTCGCCACCCACTCCGGCGATTGCGACCGACGGGTCCTCGAGCAGATCCTCTCCGGCGACGACCGGCCCGGCTACGTAGGTCTAGTGGCCTCGACCCGTAAATGGTCCCGCATGGCGGACGAGTTGCGGGACAAGCTGGGAGATAGCGCCGACCTGGGCCAGGTGTACGCCCCGGCAGGCCTGCGCCTCGGTGGCCGCACTCCCGCGGAGATCGCCCTGTCCATCGTGGCCGAACTGCAGGCTGTACGCACCGGCAGCGGCGACCACGATCACCTCAAGCGAGGACCGTCGACATGATGGAACTCCGCTTGCTTCTCAATGACCGCCCGGTAGTCCTGCGGGCCGCGGCCGGCCGTTCGACCCTGTCCTGGCTGCGAGAGACCCGTGAACTGACCGGCACCAAGGAAGGCTGCGCCGAGGGCGAGTGCGGGGCCTGCGCGGTGCTGCTGGGTGAGCCCACGGCCGACGGGATCGCCTACTGCGCCGTGCCCGCCTGTCTGCTGCCCCTGGGCGAACTGGCGGGCCGCCACCTGGTGACCATCGAGGGGCTGAACCATCCGGACGGCCTCGGACCCGTGCAGCAGGCCCTGGTGGACCAGGGTGCTCCTCAGTGCGGCTTCTGCTTCCCCGGCATCGTAGTGGCCCTGACCGGCTACTTTCTGACCTGCGGCAGGCCCGACCCGGTCGCCGCCGTGGCTGCTCTGGACGGGAACATCTGCCGTTGCACGGGTTACGCGTCGACGGTGCGAGCGGTGGAGAACATCTGCCGGGAGTTGGCGCCGCACTTGAACGCCACGTCCACGCGGGTGGCCGACCTGGTCACGGCGCGCGTCCTGCCCGGGCACCTGAACGCGGCACCGCGGGCCCTGTCCGCCCTGGCTGCCGATGCCGGCTCCGCCCCCGCCGCCACCCTGGTGGGCGGCGGCACCGATCTGCTCGTCCAGCGCCCCGACGAACTGGCCGCAGCCGAGGTGGTCTTCGCCTCGTGCCGTCCGGACCTGCGCACCATCACCCGCGACCTGACCGACCTGATCATCGGCGGCGCCGTGACCGTCAGCGAATTGGGCCGCCACCCGGACGTGGCCGCCTGCCTGCCCGACGCCCCGGAGATGGCCGCGCGCTTCGGCTCCACCCTGGTGCGCAACCGCGCCACCGTGGCGGGCAACCTGGTCAACGCCTCGCCCATCGCCGACCTGGCGATCCTGCTGCTGGCCCACGATGCGGAACTGGTGCTCGAACGGGACGGCGGCGCCCGGCGCCTGCCCTTACGCGCCTTCTACCGAGGCTACAAGGACATCGACCTGGCCCCGGGCGAGATCGTGGCCGCCGTGCGCGTCCGGCCACCGGCCGCGGGCACGGTGACGAACTTCGAGAAGATCTCCAAACGGCGGAATCTGGACATCGCTTCGGTCAACGGCGCGGCGGTGCTGCGGGTGGACAACGACGCCTTCGCCGCGGCCGACCTGACCGTGGGCGGCGTGGCCCCGGTGCCGTTCGTAGCCGTAAAGACCGCCGCCTTCCTGGTGGGCAAGCCCGTCACGGCGAAGACCCTCCACGCGGCGGCCGACGTCTTGGACCAGGAGATCGCCCCCATCGACGACGTGCGCGGCTCCGCCAGGTACAAACGGCTGGCCGCCCGCCGCATCCTCTTCGCCCACGCTCTGAAGACCGCGCCGAACCTGCTGTCCGTGGAGGCGTTCGTATGAGAACCGACGACCTGCACCTGCACGTGCGCGGCGAATCCACCTACGTGGACGACCTGCCGTCCCCCGCGGGATGCCTGGTGGCCCTGCCCGTGGGCTCACCGGAGGCCCACGGACGCATCACGAAGCTCGACGTGGGCGGCGCCCTGGGCGGTTCCGAAGTGGTGACCGTGCTCACGGCGGCGGACATCCCCGGCCAGAACCAGATCGGCGCCATCATCCAGGACGAACCCCTGCTGGCCGCCGAAGAGGTCCACCACGTGGGCCAGCCGGTGGCTCTGGTGCTGGCCGAATCCCTGGCCGCTGCGCGAGCGGCCCGCAAACAGGTCGTCCTGGAGATTGACCCACTGCCTGCGGTCCTGGATCCGCGGGAGGCCGCCGCCCAGGGGCAGCTGCTCCAGCCGGCACGCACTTTTGCCATCGGTGACGTGGACGCGGCCTGGGAGTCCTGCGCCGTGGTGGCCGAGGGGCGCGTGGAGACCGGCGCCCAGGAGCATTTCTACCTGGAGACCCAGAGCGCCCTGGCCGTGCCCCAAGAGGACCGCACCCTGCTGGTCCACTCCTCCACCCAGGGCCCGACCGCCGTGCAGAAGGCCGTCAGCCTGGCGCTGGATGTTCCCATGCACGCGGTGGAAGTGGACGTGCGCCGCCTGGGCGGAGCCTTCGGCGGCAAGGAGGACCAGGCCACCCCCTGGGCCTGCCTGGCAGCCTTGGGCGCGGACCACACCCGCCGCCCCGTGCGCCTGGTGCTCGACCGGGCCGACGACGTGGTCATGACCGGCAAGCGGCACCCCTACAGTTCCGACTTCAGGATCGGCCTGGACGGCGACGGCAAGGTCCTGGCCTACGAGGTCACCTACTACCAGAACGCGGGCGCCGCAGCGGACCTGTCCACGGCCATCCTCGAGCGCTCCCTTTTTCACAGCACCGGCTCCTACCACGTGCCCAACGTGAAGGCCACGGCCTTCAGTTGCCGCACGAACATCACCCCCAACACGGCCTTCCGGGGCTTCGGCGGACCCCAGGCCATGTTCGTCATAGAAGCGGCCCTGGAGAAGGGCGCCCGGGCCCTGGGCAAGCCCCTGCACCAGGTGCAACGAGCCAACTTGCTGAACGAAGGGGACGTCTTCCCCTACGGCATGCACACCGAGGACTGCAAGGCCATCCGTTGCTGGGAAGAGGCCGACGCCGTATTCGGTTTCGCCGACCTGACCGCCGCCGCCGCCCGTCACAACGCCGCCCATGCCGGGACCAAGAAGGGCGTGGCGGTCATGCCCGTGTGCTTCGGCATCTCGTTCACCAACACGGCGCTCAACCAGGCGCGGGCTTTGGTACACGTCTACCACGACGGCAGCGTCAACGTATCAACGGGCGCGGTGGAAATGGGCCAGGGCGTGAACCGCAAGATGAGGAGCATCGTGGCCGGGGTGTTCGGCATCGACACCGGGCGCATCCGCCTCGACACCACCAACACCGGTCGCGTGGCCAACACCTCCCCCACGGCCGCCAGCACCGGCTCGGACCTGAACGGGGCCGCGGCCAAGCTGGCGGCGGAGATGGTGTGCGCGCGCCTGCTGCAAGTGGCGGCGAAGAAGCTGGATGCGGACACCGGCGAACTGGCCATTGCAGGCGGGATCGTCGTGCGGGACGGCGCGCCAACGGAACTGGGCTGGGACGAACTCGTCCAGGCGGCCTACTGGTCGCGGACCGATCTCTCGGCCCATGCCCACTTCGCCACGCCGGACCTCCACTTCGACAAGACCTCGGAAAAGGGCCGCCCCTTCGCCTACCACGTGTACGGCACGGCCGTCACGGAGGTCACGGTGGACTGCCTGCGCGGCACCTATCGGGTGGACGCCGTGCGTCTGGTCCACGACCTGGGCCGCAGCATCGACCTGGCCACGGACCGGGGGCAGATCGAGGGCGGCCTGGTCCAGGGCATCGGCTGGCTCACCCTGGAAGAATCGGACCACGACAGCGAAGGCCGCCTGCGCCACGACACGGCCTCCAAGTACAAGGTCCCCGATTTCGATTCGGTGCCGAACGTCATGGACGTCAGGCTCCTGGAAGACCCCAACGGGCGGGCGGTCCTCGGCTCCAAGGCCGTGGGCGAGCCCCCCTTCATGTACGGCATCGGCGCCTGGTTCGCCCTGTGGGACGCCCTGCGCGCCGCCAAACCCGACCTGAACGCCGTCCACACGGCCCCGCTCACCCCCGAGCGTATGCTGCTGTTGCTGGCCGGCGAGGAAGATTGAAGGAGAGACAACGATGAGCGACGCCAAGCGAGTCCTGGAACTCGCCGAACAATACCGCGACGACACGGCCGCCAACCTGGGCCGGCTGGTGGCCATCCGCTCGGTGAGCAGCGAAGAGAAAGAGGTCAACGCCGAGTTGGCCCGCCAGCTCGAGACCGCCGGCTTCGACGAGGTGAGGATCGACGGCCTGGGCAACGTCATCGGTCGCATCGGTTCGGGCCCGGTGGTCCTGGCCATCGACGCCCACATGGACACCGTCGACGTGGGCAACCGGGACAACTGGACCTTCGACCCCTTCGCCGGCGACGTGGTGGACGGCCACCTGCGCGGCCGGGGCTCGGTGGACCAGGAAGGAGGCGCCGCGGCCTTCGTCACCGCCGGCCGCATCCTCAAGGAACTGGGCCTGGGCGACCGGGTCACGTTGCTGGTCACAGGCACGGTCATGGAAGAGGACTGCGACGGCCTCTGCTGGAAGTACCTGGTGGAAGAGGAGGGCCTCAAGCCCGACCTGGTCATCAGCACCGAGCCCACCAACCTGGGCGTCTACCGGGGCCAGCGCGGCCGCATGGAGATCGCCGTGAGCTTCCGCGGCCTGTCGGCCCACGGCTCGGCCCCCGAGCGCGGGGACAACGCCATCTACAAGGCCTCCCGCGCAGCCCTGGAGATCGAGAAGCTCAACGAGCGTCTGGCTGACGACCCCTTCCTGGGCAAAGGCTCGGTCACCATCAGCGAGATCCGCTCGGGCAGCCCGTCCCTGTGCGCCGTGGCCGACTTCGCGCGCATCCACCTGGACCGGCGGCTCACGGTGGGCGAGACCAAGGAGTCGGCGGTGGCCGAGATCGAGGCGGTCGTCCAGGGCCTGGATGCCACCGTGGAAGTCCTCGACTACGAGGAGACCGCCTACACGGGCCTGCGCTACGGCATGGAGAAGTACTACCCCACCTGGGTGGTGGACGAGGACCACGCCGCGGTCCAGCGCGCGGCCGGCGTCCACGAGGCCCTCTTCGACGAGAAGCCCGTGGTCGACAAATGGACCTTCTCCACCAACGGCGTGACCATCAACGGCTACTACGACATCCCCGTCATCGGCTACGGACCGGGCAACGAGGTCATGGCCCACGCCCCGGACGAGCAGGTGCCCGTGGACGATCTCGTGAAGGCCTCGGCCTTCTATGCCCTCTATGCCCTGACTCTGGCCGCCGAAGGCGAGGTTTGAAGATGAGCGAACTGAAGACGGTTCTAGAGCGCCTTGCCGGGCGAGCCAACGGTCTCTACGGCAACGACTTCCTCCTGACGTGGGAGAAGTCCGAAGACGACCTGCGCACCCTGCTGGACGTGGCCGAGGCCCTGCGCCTGCTGCGCCTGGACAACACGACCACCCGCTGCTTCGACTCGGGCCTGGCCATCAGCAACTTCCGGGACAATAGCACCCGCACCCGGTTCTCCTTCGCCTCGGCGGCCAACCTCCTGGGCCTGGCGGTCCAGGATCTGGACGAGGGCAAGAGCCAGATCGCCCATGGTGAGACCGTGCGCGAGACGGCCGTGATGATCTCCTTCCTGAGCGACGTCATCGGCATTCGCGACGACATGTACCTGGGCGCGGGCAACGCCTACATGCGCGAGGTGGGCTCGGCCCTGGACCAGGCGGTCACCGAGGGCGTCCTGCCCCAGCGGCCCACCATCGTGAACCTCCAGTGCGACATCGACCACCCCACCCAGACCATGGCCGACCTGCAGCACATGGTGCGGGAGTTCGGGTCCCTGGAGAACCTGAAGGGCAAGAAGCTCGCCATGACCTGGGCCTACTCCCCCAGCTACGGCAAGCCCCTGTCCGTGCCCCAGGGCGTCATCGGCTTGATGACCCGCCTGGGCATGGAGGTCACCCTGGCCCACCCCCCGGGCTACGAACTCATGCCCGAAGTAGTCGAACTGGCCGGCCGACAGGCGGGCGAGAACGGCGGCGCCTTCACCCGGGCGGCGACCATGGCCGAGGCCTTCGCGGGCGCGGACATCGTCTACCCCAAGAGCTGGGCCCCGTACCACGTCATGGCCGAGCGCACCACGCTCCTGCGCGCCAAGGACCAGGCCGGCCTCGACGCCCTCGAGCAGAAGTGTCTGGCCCAGAACGCCGAGCACGTGGACTGGCAGTGCGATCGCGCGCTCATGGACAAGACGGCCGCCGGCAAAGCCCTCTACCTCCACTGCCTCCCCGCCGACATCACCGGTGTCTCTTGCGAGCAGGGCGAGGTCACCGAGGAGATCTTCGAACAGTACCGGGAGCCCCTCTACCGGCAGGCCGGCTACAAGCCCTACGTCATCGCCGCCATGATGCTCTGCGGTCGCTTCGCCGACCCGGGCGCGCTGCTGAAGAAGCTGGCCGACGACGGCGCACCGAGGGTCCGAGGCTGACGTGGACACGGAACTCCATCCTCTGAGCCTCGAACGCCTGCTGGAATGGATCCTCCGGGAACAGGCCGGGCTGGGGACCGTTTTCGGTCTCCACGAGGACCTGTGGCTGACCGACCTGGCCGGGCGCCCGACGGCCATGACCCGGTACGGTCGCACCCTGGAAACGCCCTTCGGAGTGGCCGCCGGTCCCCACAGCCAACTGTCCCAGAACATCGTAGCCGCCTGGCTGTGCGGGGCTCGTTTCGTGGAATTGAAGACCGTGCAGGTGCTGGACGAACTGGACATCCCCCGCCCCTGCATCGACATGGCCGACGAGGGCTACAACTGCGAGTGGTCCCAGGAGCTGCCCATCGGCGAGAGCTTCGCCCAGTACGCCGACGCCTGGACGGCCATCCAGATGCTCCGGCACCAGGCCGGTACCTATGATCCAACCTCTGATGGCTACGTCTTCAACATTTCCGTGGGCTACGACCTGGCCGGTATCAAGACCGCCAAGGTGGGACGCTTCCTGGACCTCATGCAGGGCTCCCGCGGCGAGTTGAAGGACCGCCTGGCCCGGGCCGCCCGCTACCACCGGGGATGCCGGGACATCGTGGCGCCCGAATCCCTGTCGGACAACGTCACCCTCTCGACCATGCACGGCTGCCCGCCGGACGAGATCGAGCGCATCGGGCGCTACCTCATCGAGGAGCGGGGTCTGCACACGGCGGTCAAACTCAATCCCACCCTCCTGGGAAAAGAGGCCCTGCGCGAACTCCTCTGTGGCAAGCTGGGCTACGAGGTGGACGTTCCCGACGCGGCCTTCGAGCACGACCTGGAATTCGGCGCGGCCCTGGACATCATCCGCTCGCTCCAGGGTGCGGCCCACAAGTGCGGCGTCGAGTTCGCCGTGAAGCTCACCAACACCCTCGAGTGCCGGAACACGCGCGACGTCTTCCCGCCCAACGAGGACATGATGTACATGAGCGGCCGCGCCCTGCATCCCATCACCGCCCAGGTGGCGGCACGGCTGGACGAGGCCCTGGACGGGTCCCTGGACATGAGCTTTTCCGGCGGCGCCGACTGGGGAAACGCCGCCGAACTGGTGGCCTGCGGCCTGACGCCGGTGACCGTCTGCTCGGACCTGCTACGGCCGGGCGGCTACCAGCGGTTGAACCAGTACATGGACGTGCTGGAAACGGCCATGACCGAAGCCGGCGCCACAGACCTGGACGCCTTCACCGCCGATAGTCGCGCGCGCCTGCAGGCCTACGCCGCCCGGGTGGCCGACGACCCCCGTTACCGCCAGGACCACTTCGGCGACCGCACCATCAAGACCGACCGGCCGCTGGAGGCCTACGACTGCGTGGACGCCCCCTGTGTGGTCCACTGTCCGACACGTCAGGACGTGCCCGAGTACATGACCCTCACCGCTCGCGGCGAATACGAAGCCGCCTTGTCGGTGGTCCTGCGCGACAACCCCTTCCCCGCGGTGACGGGCATGGTGTGCGACCACCCCTGTCTCGAACGCTGCACCCGGGTGAACTACGAGGGCGTGGTCGGCATCCGTGACATCAAGCGGTTCCTGGCCCACCGGGCCGACGGCGCGCCGCCCGCCGTGCCCGCGGCTCCCAGCGGGAAGAAGGTGGCCGTCATCGGCGCCGGACCCGCGGGCCTGACCTGCGGCTGGTACCTGGCCCTGGCCGGAGCCGATGTGTCGGTGCTGGAGGCCAAGGGCTTCCCCGGCGGCATGATCACCGACGCCATCCCCTCGTTCCGCCTCTCCGAAAGCGACTTCGCCACGGACCTGGCCCGCATCGAGGCCGCCGGCGTGGACGTGTGCTGCGGCGAATCCGTGGACGCCGAACGCTTCGCTGCCCTGCGCGCCGACCACGACGCGGTCTTCGTGGGCGTGGGCGCCCAGGCCGACCGCGAGTTGGGCATTCCCGGCGGCGACCTGCCGGGCGTGGTGCCGGCCCTGGGCTTCCTGTCCCGGGCCCTGCAGGATCCGCCGCCGGAGTTGAAGGGCGACGTGGCGGTCATCGGCGGCGGCAACACGGCCATGGACGCCGCCCGCACCGCCGTACGCTTGCTAGGCGACGGCTCCCGCGTCCACATCATCTACCGGCGCACGGTGGCCGAGATGCCCGCCGATCGGGAAGAGATCCGTGCGGTGAGGGCCGAGGGTGTGACCATCCACGAGTTGCTGGCGCCCGCGGCGGTCACGTCCACCCCGGACGGCCGCTGGGCCCTCGAGTGCGAGAAGATGCGCCTGGGCGAGCCCGACCAATCGGGACGCCGCCGCCCCGAATCCATCCCCGGCGCCGCCGACACCCTGGTCTTCGACACCATCTTCCCGGCCATCGGCCAGAAGCTGGACTGCGACTTCCTGGGCGAAGAGGACCTGGTGGTCTCGGGCGCAGGCCTGGAAACCAGCCTCTCCGGTGTGTGGGCCGGCGGCGACGCCCGGCGCGGCCCCGCGAGCCTCATCGACGCCATCGCCGACGGCAAGGAAGCGGCCAAAGCCATCCTGGCGTCCTTCGGCGTGGACGCCCTGCCCAAGCCTGCGCCCGCGCCGCGGGACTTCTCGCCGGCCCTGTGGCAGAAGCGGGCTGCGACCCTGGTCCCGGCGGTCCTGCCCAGCGAGCACCTGCCCGCCGGCCGCGGCGACTTCGACCTGGTCATCGGCGAACTCACCGAACTGGAAGCCCGGGCCGAAGCCTCCCGCTGCCTCGACTGCTCGACCATCTGCGACGTGTGCGTCACCGTATGCCCCAACCGGGCCAACATCGGCTACGACATCGTACCGCGGCTGCGCCCCCTCATGACGGTGGAGCGCAACGGCGAGGACTTCACCGTCCGCTACGACGGCATCTTCGACGCTGATCAGCGCCGCCAAACCGCCAACATCGTGGACTTCTGCAACCACTGCGGCGACTGCACGACCTTCTGCCCCACCGCGGGCGAACCGTACCTGGACAAGCCCCGCATCGCCCTCACCGAGGAGACCTACCACGGCGACGACCGGGTCCATCTCATCGAACTGGGCGAAGGCCACGCGCGGATCAGCTACCGGGATAACGGGCGCGAGGAGAGCCTCGTGCGGCGGGAGGACGGCTACATCTTCGTAACCCCGGAGATCGCCGTCGAGATGGGCGCCGACCTGGCCGTCAGCGACGTACGCTTCCTGACGGATGCCGACGAGGTGTCACTCCACCGGGCCGCTTCCCTGGCGGTGCTCCTGGACGCCCTCATCGACAGTCCCTACGCCCGGGTCATTCCCGAAGGGGAGGGTAAGTGATGGCCACCGCCCTGATGAATCCCTTCCGCAAGGACGTGCCTGACTGGAGCGCGCCGGAACTGGCGTATCTGGAGTTGATCCGGAACCGGGTCCAGTTGCCGTTTCACCGGTCGTTGCCCGACTACACCCCCACACCGCTACGCGAGATGCCCGAACTGGCGGCCGAGCTGGGCCTGGGCGCCATTTTCGTGAAGGACGAAGGTCCGCGCTTCGGTCTCGGTGCATTCAAGGGGCTCGGCGCGAGCTATGCGATCTTCCGGCAACAACAAGCCTTCTGGCTTGCGGTACGCGGTCATCTTCTCGATCTGGATGAATTGCGCTCCCAGGCGATGACGCGGGAAATCCTGGTCTTCACTGCGGCCACCGATGGCAACCACGGGCGCGCTGTAGCTTGGGCGGTCCGCAATTACGGCGACGCGGCGGTCATCTTCATGCCCGACGATACGGCACCATCACGCATCGCGGCCATCGAGGAGCTTGGCGCCGAGGCGAGGCTCATCGCCGGCACCTTCGACGACTGCGTCACCGCCTGCGACGAGACTGCGCGACGCGAAGGCTGGCAGGTCATCGCCGACACGGCCTACCCCGGCTACATGGAGGTTCCCGGGTACATCATGACCGGGTACAGCACCATCTTCTGTGAGATCGACGAGCAACTCGGCGAAAAGGCCCCCGGGGACCTCGACGCCGTGTTCCTGCCGGCCGGCGTGGGCGGCATCGCCGGGGCGGGGACGGCCCACTACGTGCAGACCCTGGGCGCCGACCGCCCAAAACTCGTCTGCGTGGAACCGGATCGGTCGGCCTGTTTCCTGGAGTCCATCGCCGCGGGCGAGCCCGTGGCGGCCAAGGGGGACCAGCGCTCGCTCATGGCGGGGCTGAATTGCGGCCTGCCCTCGCTGCTGGCCTGGCCGGTGATTCGGGACGGGATGGACCTGTTCCTGGCCATGGAGGACCGCTGGGCCGAGGAGGCCATGCGGGCGGCGTGGCGGGAAGGGATCACTGCGGGGGAATCGGGGGCGGCGGCCCTGGCAGGACTGCTGGCATTGATGAAAGCGCCGGAACTGGCGGATGTACGGACAGCTTCGGGATTCGGCTCAGGGTCCAACATTCTGGTGGTCAATACCGAAGGGGCCACGGATCCCGAGAATCATCAGCGAATCGTCCGTGAGTCCGAGAACCCCGGCTAGGTCGATACTTGGCCTGGGATGCCAATCTGGATATGGCAGGATCTTCGTCGTGCCGCCTCGATAATCGAAGGGGCTCCGGTCCGAACCGGAGCCCCTTCCCGCACCTGATCACGAGCTCAGCGGATCACTTGCCACTGGCATAGCCCACGAACATGTAGGAAATTTCCCGGATCTCTCCTCCCTTCGGTGCGTCCCAGACGATCCTGATCGACTCCCTGCGATTGGCATCTACGTAGTAGTCGGAAAGGTTGAAATCCCCACCTCCGGCATCCGGAACCCGGAGCCAGCGCAACGAGACCACCTTGCAGGGCTCGGACGCGAACTTCGTGTCGGGACCGAAGTGCTGGGCGTCCTGCCCCGACGTGTACACGTTCCCATCCCCCGTCACGGTGTTGGTCGCGAAATCGAGTACCACCTCGCCGTGCTGCCTGTCCGTGGTGAAGATTACACCGGACACGACTTTCAGTTGATCAGCCATGATTCATCTCCCTCGATTCGGGTTGCCATGGATCGAGCCATCGTGAGACCAAGGACCAAACACACCGGCATCCATAGGCATCACCCTCTTCCGGATCCACGCAGCCCCGGATGGGCTGCTTGTCGCCGTAATGGGTTCATCCGTGAGGAGTCGAGTGGTCCTTCACATGTCTGGGGCGGCTGCTAGGTTGGTTGCATATCAGTCGCGATGCGGTCTTTCATTCCCAATGGAAGAACAGCCGCGGTGCGGCTCTTTCAAGAAGGTCGACGGTAGCGACCAAGCCCGATGGGGCCTAAGATCATGCCCTGCGTCCGTATGGGCGCAACATCCTATCCCTGAAGGAGTCCCCATGCCTGCCGCCCACATCTTCCAGATCAACCTTTCCCAAGGCGGCGTCCCCAAGCTCGCCGTCCCGACCGCCGAGATAACCACCGAAGGCCTCACCGACGACCTGCAGCAGGACCGCAAGCACCACGGCGGCCCCGACCGCGCCGTGTGCCTCTACTCCCTCGAGAGGATCCTGGTGCTCCAGGAAGAAGGCCACCCGGTCTTCCCCGGTGCCACGGGCGAGAATCTGACTCTGACCGGCGTCGACTGGGACGCGATGCAGCCCGGCGCGCGATTGCGGCTCGGGTCGGATGCCGTGCTCGAGATCGTCTCGTTCACCGCACCGTGCGCCACCATCAAGCCCTTCTTCATCGATGGCGAGGTGGTGAGGATCTCGCAGAAGCAACACCCGGGCTGGTCACGTGTCTACGCTCGCGTGATCACAGGCGGCGAGGTAAAGGTCGGGATGCCGGTCGATCTACTATCCTGAGACGCGCCCCGCTCATATCGGCCACGCACCACGAAATTCCCGCGGCACCGCCCTCCGGGTTGTGGTAGTCTCATCGGCCCTCGCTCCGAGCGACCTAATCGCGGCTCGTCAATGAGGATACGCAGCAAGCAACACGCCGCGGCGAACCGGCAAGGAGGACCGTCATCAACCTCACCCTCAACGGCACCGCCGTCACTTACGACGGCGACCCCGAGCGCACCCTCCTGGAATGGCTCCGGGAGGACCGCGAAGTCCTGTCCCCCAAGGACGGCTGCTCCAGCCAGGCCTACTGCTACGCCTGCACCGTGGAGATCGACGGCAAGGCCAAGCTGGCCTGCGTCACCCCCATGAAGAAGCTCGACGGCTCCACGGTCACGACCCTCGAGGGCTTCCCCGAGCGCGTGCGCCGCGTCCTCGGCGAAGCCTTCGTGCGCCAGGGAGCGGTCCAGTGCGGCTTCTGTACGCCCGGCTTCATCGCGGCGGTGAAGGTGCTGTTGGAAAAGAACCCGGACCCCCGTCGCGACGAGATCGTCAAGTCCCTCAAGCACCACTGGTGCCGCTGCACGGGCTACCAGGCCATCACCGAGGCCGTCCTCGAGGCAGCGGCCATTCTGCGCAACGCACAGGATGATCCGGGCCTGGCCAACGGCACAGTGGGCGGCAAGCAGCCCAAGTACGAGGCTTACGACAAGGCCCTGGGCCAAGGCCCCTTCATGGACGACATCCGCCTCGCAGGCATGCTCCACGGCGCGGTCCGTCTGAGTGACCACCCACGGGCCAAGCTGTTGAATCTGGACACGACCAAGGCCGCCACCCTACCCGGCGTCGAGCAGATCTTCACCGCCGGCGACGTGCCCGGCGACCGCCACACGGGCCTCATCGTCCACGACTGGCCCCTCATGGTGGCCCCCGGCGAGACCACCCGTTACGTGGGCGATGTGCTCGCGGTGGTCGTGGCCGAGACCGAGGCCCAGGCCCGTGCCGCCGCGGCCGCCCTCGAGCCCCTGTACGAAGTCCTCGAGCCACTCACCGACCCCGAGTTGGCGCTCGCGTCCGACATCCTCGTCCACGACAACGGCAATCTCCTGGAAGAGAGCCGCATCGACCGCGGTGGTGACGCCGACGCCATCCTCGCCGCCAGCGCCCACACGGCTTCAGGCACCTTCCACACCCAGCGCATCGAACACGCGTTCCTGGAAGTGGAATGCTGCGTGGCTCTGCCCGAGGACGGCACCCTGCGCGTCCACTCCCAAGGCCAGGGCGTGTACGAGGACCGCAAGTCCATCGCCTCGTTGCTGGATCTACCGGTGGATCAGGTGCGGGTGAAGCAATGGTCGGCCGGCGGCGCCTTCGGCGGCAAGGAGGACCTGTCCGTCCAGGGTCACGCCGCCCTGGCAGCCCACCTGCTGCAGAAACCGGTGAAGGTGAAACTGGACCGCACCGAATCCCTCCGCATGCACCCCAAGCGCCACCCCATCCGCATGGAGTACACGGTGGGCTGCGACGAGCAGGGCATGCTCACCGCCGTGAAGGCCCGCGTCCTCGGCGATACCGGTGCTTACGCCAGCGTGGGCGGCAAGGTTCTCGAGCGGGCTGCCGGCCACGCCACTGCCGCCTACCACGTGCCCTGCGCCGACATCCTGGCCCAGGCCGTCTACACCAACAACCTGCCCTGCGGGGCCATGCGCGGCTTCGGGGCCAACCAGGCCACCTTCGCCTTCGAATGCTGTCTGGACGAGTTGTGCCGCCTGGGCGGATTCGACCGCTGGCAGTTCCGCTGGGACAACGCCCTCACCGCCGGAAGCATGACCGCCACGGGCCAGGTCCTCCTCGAGGGTGTGGGCGCCCGGGCCACCCTGGAAGCGGTGAAGGACGAGTTCGCCAGCGCCACCCACGCGGGCATCGCCTGCGGCATCAAGAACTGCGGCATCGGCAACGGCATGGCCGACTGGTGCGAGGTCATGATCGAGATCGTGGACACGGACCACGTGGTCGTCCACCACGGCTGGACCGAGATGGGCCAGGGCGTCCACACGGTGGCCCAGCAGGTGGTGGCCCAGGAAACGGGCATCGATCCGGCGATCATCGACGTGGTCACCGACACGGCGTCCGACGCCGAGTCCGGCATGACCACCGCCAGCCGCGGCACTTCCCTGGTGGGCAACGCCCTCATCGTTGCCTGCAAGGATCTCAAACGCGATATTGTGGACAAGTCCTGGGCCGAACTGGCCGGCAAGCGGTACCGGGGCCGCTGGAGCTTCGACCGCTCCACCGCCCCGGGCGCGCCGGGTGAGGTCGTCACCCATTACTCCTACAGCTACGCCACCCAGCTCGTCATTCTGGACGACGAGGGGCGCGTCGAGAAGGTGGTGGCCGCCCACGACGCCGGGCACATCATGAATCCGCCGCTCTTCGAGGGGCAGATCGTGGGCTCGGTCCACATGGGACTCGGCTATGCGCTCAGCGAGGACATGCCCATGGAGGGCGGGCGCCTCGTGAGCGAGAAACTGCGCGACTTGGGCATGATCCCCATGGACGGGATGCCCCAGGTCGTAGTCAAGGGCATCGAGGTCACCGACCCCCTCGGACCCTACGGCGCCAAGGGCGTCGGCGAGGTGGGCCTGGTGCCCACGGCCGGCGCCGTGGCCAACGCTTTTACTCAGTACGACGGGGAGCGGCGCTACCGGCTCCCCCTGACCCAACCCGTACCGAAGAAGGACCGCTCATGATTCCGTTCATCGAAGACATCGTCGATCCCGCCGTCCGCGCCAAGGCCATCGAGCGCTACCGGGAGCGCGGTATCGTCCTGCCCACCTTCGCCCAGCAGCGCGATCCGTCGCTGGTGCCCGAGAAGGTGCGCGGCCGCCTGGCCGGCATCGGCCTGTGGGACCTGGATCCCCTGAACCTCTTCCGCATCACCTGGAAGAACGAGCCCAGGGAGCACGGTGGCGGGTACGGCGGCGTGAATCATCTGGTCCTGCCGCCTGCGCTGACCGGCGTGCCGTCCCCCATCGCCCTGCTGGTGGGCAAGTGGTTCCCCACCGGGGCCCACAAGGTGGGCGCGGCCTACGGCTGCCTGGCGCCGACCATCATCAGCGGCGGCTTCGATCCCACCCGGCACCGGGCCGTGTGGCCGTCCACGGGCAACTACTGCCGCGGCGGCGCCTTCGACTCCTACCTCATGGGCTGCACGGCCATCGCCATCCTGCCCGAAGAGATGAGCCGCGAGCGCTTCACCTGGCTGGAGGAGATCGGCGCCGAGGTCATCGCCACCCCGGGTTGCGAGTCCAACGTGAAAGAGATCTACGACAAGTGCTGGGAGCTGAAGCGGACCCGCGACGACGTGGTCGTCTTCAACCAGTTCGCCGAGTTCGGCAACGCGGCCTGGCACTACACCTGCACCGGCTCGGCCATCGCCGAGATGGCCGGCGCCATGGGCGGACACCTGGCGGCCTACGTGTCGGCCACCGGTTCGGCGGGCACCATCGCCGCCGGTGATTACCTCAAGACCCTGAACCCGGCCCTGAAGACCGTCGCTTCCGAGGCCCTCCAGTGCCCGACACTCCTGATGAACGGCTTCGGCGGCCACCGCATCGAAGGCATCGGCGACAAGCACGTGCCCTGGATCCACAACACCCGGGCCACCGACGCCGTGGCGGCCATCGACGACGAGGACTGCATGCGCCTCTTGCGCCTGTTCAACGAGGAAGCCGGCCACGAGGTGCTGCGCGCCCACGGCGTGGACGACACCACCCTGGCCGCCCTGCCCCTGCTGGGCATCTCCTCCATCGCCAACGTCCTGTCGGCCATCAAGACCGCCCGCTGGTTCGAGCACACCGGAAACGACGTGATCGTCTCGGTGGCCACGGACTCGGCGGAGATGTACCTGTCGCGGCTCAAGGAGATGGACGCCGCCCACGGGCCCTACACCACGGTCCAGGCCGAGCAGGATTTCGACCGCTGCCTCCTGGGCCAGCGCACGGACAGCTTCAAGGAACTGACCCACCCGGACCGCAAAGCCATCCACAACCTCAAGTACTACACCTGGATTGAGCAGCAGGAGCACGAGCTCGACGACCTGAACGCCCTCTGGAGCCAGGAAGGTCTGTGGGAGCGCATCTTCGCCCAGCCCGGCCGCTGGGACGAGATGATCGAGGAGTTCAACGCCGAAACGAAGGTGCTGGATACCCTGTGACCCTCATCGCCAACGCCACCCTCGTCACCGGCGCAGGCGCCTTCCCCGGCAGCCTGCGCACGGACGGCGAGCGCATCGCCGAGGTGGTGCGCGGCGAACTCACCGAAGGCGACGCGGCGGCCCTGGCCCGGCGTCACGGCGACCGCGTCGTGGACGGTCGCGGCAAGCTCCTGGTCCCCGGCGGCGTGGACCCCCACGTGCACTTCGCGTTGCCCGTGGCCGGCACCGTCACCGTGGACGACTTCGCCTCGGGATCCATCGCCGCCCTGGCCGGGGGCACCACCACCATCATCGACTTCGTCACCCCCAGCCGCGACGAGTCCCTGGTGGACGCCACCGAGGCGCGGCTGGCCGAAGCCGCCGCCTGCGCCTGCGACTACGGCCTGCACATGAGCGTCACCGCCTGGCGCGAGGGCATGGCCGCCGAGATGGCCGCTTGCCGCGAACGGGGCCTGGTGTCGGCGAAGATGTACCTGGCCTACCTGGAATCCATCGGACTTGTGGACGCGGCCCTGGAGCCGGCCATGCGCGCCGCGGCGGAACTGGACCTGGTCGTGCTGCTGCACTGCGAGGACGGCGTCGCTGTCTCGGCCCGGCAACAGGAACTGCTGGCTGCCGGACGCACGGGTCCCGACGCCCACCCCTTGTCACGTCCGGCGCAGATGGAAGAGGACTCGGTCCGCCACGCCCTGGACATGGCCCGGCGCACGGGCTGCCGTCCCTACGTGGTCCACATCTCGGCTGCGGGTTCGGTGGCGGCGGTGACCGAGGCCAAGTTCGTGGGCCTGACCTGCTACGCCGAGACCTGCCCCCAGTACCTCATGCTGGAAGACAGCGTCTACAGCGGGTCGTTCCTGGAAGGCGCCGCCCACATCATGAGCCCGCCCCTGCGCCCGGAGATGCACCGCGCCCGGCTGGTGGAAGCCCTGGCCCGCGGCGAGTTCGACGTGGTGGCCACGGACCATTGCTCCTTCGACCTCCACGGCCAGAAGGACCGCATCCGCGACGACTTCACGCGCATCCCCGGCGGCGCCGCCGGCGTGGAACACCGCCTGTCCCTGCTGCATACCATCGTGGCGCAGACCGGCGCCCTCGGCCCCACCGACTGGGTGCGGATGGCCTGCGAAATGCCCGCGCGCATCTTCGGCCTCTGGCCCCGCAAGGGCAGCCTCCAGCCGGGCGCCGACGCCGATTTGGTACTGTGGGACCCGGCCGCCCGCCGGACCATCCGCGCGGCGGACGACCACCACCGCTGCGACCACTCCATCTTCGAGGGCCGCCAAGTGGTGGGCCGGCCGGCTCAGGTGTGGTCCCGGGGCGAACTGGTCGTCGATGACGGCATCGTGCTCGCCGCTCCCGGCCGCGGGCGTTTCGTCGGCGCTTGAAGCTGCGCCGCTGATACATCTACAGATACCCCTCATTCAACCGATCAACGTGATGCAGAGTCGCGTTTTCACTGGATCGAGGGAAAGGCATGCCGCGTCAGAGCCACCTGCTGCGTAATCTCTTCCTGCTGATGCTGACGACCATCGCCGGCGGCACCGTGGGCTACGTCCGCATCGAGGAGGGCTGGACCCTCTTCGACGCGTTCTACATGACCATCATCACCCTCACCACCATCGGCTTCACCGAGGTGCACGGTCTGTCCGACGGTGGACGCCTGTTCACCGTCATCCTCATCGTGTGCGGGCTCGGCGCCGCCGCCACGTTCGTGACCCAGTTCGCGCAGGTCATGGTCGAGAGCAACGTGCGCGACATGTGGAGGAAACGTCGCATGGAAAAGCAACTGACCGATCTCAAGGACCACGTCATCATCTGCGGCTACGGCCGCATCGGCCAGGCCATCGGCGCCGATCTGCACAAGGCCGGCATCCCCTGCGTGGTGCTCGACGCCAACGAGAAGCGCATCGCCGCCGCGCAGAACGCGGGCCTGAACGTCATGGCCGGCAACGCCACCTGCGACCTCTCCCTCGTCAGCGCCGGCATCGAGCGCGCAGCCGTGCTCGTGGCCGCCCTCTCCCAGGATGCGGACAACGTCTTCGTGGCCCTGGCTGCACGCGACCTGAATCGCGACATCATCGTCATCGCCCGCACCGAGGACCGCTCCCTCGAGACCCGCATGCTCCGGGCCGGCGTGAACCGCGTCGTCTGTCCCGCCTACCTGGGCGGCGGACAGATCGCGCGCATGATCGGCCAGGACCTGGGCCTCAACGTCAGCTTCGGGCGGAGCCGCCGCGCCACCGATGTCCTGGGCTATGAGCTCAGCATGTACCGCAATCTCGAGGGCCGATCCCTGCGCGTCTCCGAGATCCTCGCGACGACGGGCGCCCTGCAGGCGGTCGCGTTGGTGCCGGCGGAAGGGGACCGTGTCGAGGGTCCCGGCCCGGAGGCCGTGGTCAGGGACGGCGACGCGGTGGCACTGGTCGTGGCATGCAAGACCGCGGGCGATGAAGCGAAGCCCGAGGCCGAGGCCGTTCGTCGCGAGCGCGACCCGGTGACCATCCCCTCCCGCTAGCCGCCGCGGCAGGCACTGCCTACCTTGACGCCGTCCATCCCGTCATCTCCCCAACGAGGACGTCGCCATGCATCGCGCCCTGTTGCTCCTCGCTGTCCTCATTCCGGCAGGTTGTTCCATGACCGACTCATCCGAAAGTGCCGCCCGCACCCCGGCCCTGATCCGCGAACACGGCAACCACCTGGTGGACTCGCCCTCGCTGTACCTCCGGCAACACGCCCACAACCCCCTGGACTGGTACCCCTGGGGCGACGAGGCCCTGGAGAAGGCCAAGCGGGAGGACAAACCCATCTTCCTCTCCATCGGCTACTCCAGCTGCCACTGGTGCCACGTCATGGAGCACGAGGTCTTCGAGCACGACGACGTGGCCGCGTACATGAACGAGCACTTCGTCTGCATCAAGGTCGACCGCGAGGAACGGCCCGATCTGGACACGGTGTACATGACGGCCGTCCAGATGCTCACCGGCCGCGGCGGCTGGCCCATGTCCGTGTGGTTGACCCCGGACCTGGAGCCCTTCTTCGGCGGCACCTACTACCCCAAGGCTCAGTTCATGCAGCTGGTGCAGCAGATCGTCACCGCGTACACGAACCAGCGCGAGGACCTGGAGAAGCAGGCGGACCTGGTGGCCGAGCGCATCAAGGCCCAGTCGGACCTGGAGACCGCCGATAAGACCCTGGACCGGGACCTGGTCGCGTCGGCCGTGAGCAGCGCTGAGGACTCCTACGACCCCCAGTTCCACGGCTTCCGTCAGCAGCAGAAGTTCCCTACGCCCATCCGCTGGCGCTTCCTACTCCACCAGTACCGTAGATCGGGCAAGGACGAGCTGCGGCTCATGCTCACCCGCACCCTGGACGCCATGCAGGGCGGCGGCCTGTACGACCACGTGGGCGGCGGCTTCCACCGCTACACGGTGGACACGCGCTGGACCGTCCCCCACTTCGAGAAGATGCTCTACGACAACGGCCAGCTGGCGGGGCTCTTCCTGGAAGCTGGCATGGCCCTGGACCGCCCCGACTGGACCGCCACGGGCCTGGATGTTCTGGACTTCCTCATGCGCGACATGCGCGACCCGGCCGGCGGCTTCTACGCCAGCTACGACGCGGACTCGGGCGGCGAGGAGGGCACGTACTACGTGTGGTCCCGCAAGGAGATAACCGCGACCGTGGGCGAGGCCGACGGCCCGGCCCTGGCCGACCTGCTGGGCGTGACCGCCGAGGGCAACTTCGAGCACACGGGCAAGTCGGTGCTCACACGGCGGGCGGACATGGCGGCGGTGGCCGCGGAGCACGGGCGCACGACCGGCGAACTGGCGGGGCTCTTCGCCGCCCATCGCGCGACGCTGCGGGAGGTGCGGTCCTCGCGCACGCCCCCCGGGCTCGATCCCAAGGTGGTCATGGCCTGGAACGGCCTCGTGCTGGAGAGCCTGGCCCAGGCCACGGCGCTCACCGGCCGGCCCGAGTACCTGGAAGCCGCCGAGCTCGCTGCCGAACACCTCCTGAGGGTCCACAAACGCGACGACGGCACCTGGTGGCGCACCTCGGTGGACGGCGCCACCAGCGGCGAGGCCATCCTCGACGACTACGCCTTCCTGGCAGCGGCCTTCCTGGAAATGTACCAGGTATCGGGCGACCTGCGCTGGCTGGCCGAGGCCAGCGACCTGGTTTCGGTGGTGCGCCGCGATTTCGCGCGGGAGGAAGGCGGCTGGTACATCTCGTCCTCACGGGTCGAGGCGCCCCTGGGCCGCAGCATTGAGTACTTTGACAGCGTGGAACCCGCGGGCATGTCCGCCATGTACGTGGTGCTGCTCGACCTGGCGGCGCTTACGGGTGAGACGAAGTACCGAAACCACGCCGAGCAGGACCTGGAAGCCTGGGGCGGACTGCTCGAGCGCGCCGGGTCGGACCTGGCCTGGTGGTTCGAGGCGGTGGACCGGATCGTCTGGCCCCATTACGACGTGGTGATCGCCGGCGAGAACGACACGCTGGCCAAGACGTTCCTGCAGAAGCTGCCGGCCGACGCGGTGCTGTTGCGCGTGGCCCCCGGGGGCCCTACGGAGGAGCAACTGGCGCTGGCACCGGCGCTGGCGGGGAAAAAGGCGGTGGATGGACGGGCGACAGCATACGTTTGCGAGTTCGGGACGTGTCAGGCACCGACGCCGGATTCGGCGGTCATGCTGAAGCAACTCGGGTTGGAATGACGGACCAAGGCCGGTTTGCGGCTATCCGATTCCATGATCCGGGTGGCGCAGACCGGGCGTGATTCGACGGGGCCGTGGTCAGTCGGCAAGAGCATGGTACGAGCAGGGCTTCCCCCGATGAGAATGGCCCCGGGCTGACGCCCGGGGCCGAGGGGAGATCGACTGATTATCGACTAGCCGTTCCATGTCCTACTTCATCAACAACATCTTCCTCGTCTCGCCGTACGTATCGGTGTTCAGGCGGTAGAAGTAGGTCCCGCTGGCGACCGGATTGCCGGCCCGGTCCACGCCCTTCCAAACGACCTTCTGGGGCCCCGCGTCCTGCACCGCATCGACGATCCGGTCCACATGACGTCCGGCCACGTCGTAGATATCCAGCGTCACGTGTCCGGACTTCGGCAGGTTGTAGGCGATGTCCGTGACGGGGTTGAAGGGATTGGGGAAGTTTTGCCCCAGGTTGAACTTCTGGGCCGGGATCTCCACGGGCTGGGTCTCGAAGAGGGTCTGTACCTGGCCGACCAGGGAGACATCCACGCGGTAGCTGCACACGATCCCGGGTTCACTTCCCCGGTCCGTGAAACCGTACGATGAACCGTTCACGGTGATCACCGCGTCCTCCAGGGGCACGGGCCGCCGATCGACGCCCACCAGGCGGTACGGCTGGAAGTCCTCGACAGGAATCGGATCCAGGAGACTCCAGGTGACGCTGACTTCCGTCCCGGTGGTCGAGACATCCGTCGACTGGAGTTGGGCGGCCACCACGCCCGCGACGCCCAGGGTCAGCTGGGAGAACGAATCGAGCGCGATTCCGGTGACCGTATTGGCCCCGCTGTCGAGCGTAGAGACCTGCATGGCCCAGCCGGAGCCGTCGTTGGCATACAGCACGAGCGCGAACTCTTCGATGCCGTTCAGCTCGGTCTCGTCGTAGCGGAAGACGACCGTCGCGTCGAGCCCGGTGTTCACCGTCGGCGTGACCGCGAAATTCCGGAGGATGCCGTCGGCGGCGTCCTTGTCGACCGGGAGGCCCGTGGTCCGCACGACCTCCGTCGCTCCCGGCGCGGCGCCGGCCGCCATCATCTCCAGGCCGATACCGCCGAAGACCTCGTTCACCGACTGCGCCACCGTGCCCGTCGCCGTCACCGTGCCGAGCACCGTCAAGCCGGCGGCCTCGGCCAATGTCGCGGTGGGGCCGAGCGTGAGCGTGTACATGTCCGTCGACAGCGCACTGCCGCTGATCGTACATGTGCCGTTGACCGTGGCGTCGGCGCCCAGGGTGACACCCATGGTCCCGGAGAGCGTGAGATCGGCCAGGACACCGGTGCCGACGGGCAGTTCGGGGCCGGTGGTGACCGAGGTCGTGGAACTCGTGTAGCCCAGATCGACCTGGCCCGCGAAGGTCGGCGCACTGGCGAGCACGCCGGTGGCCCGCTTGATCTCGGAGCCGTCGGCCATGGTGAGCGTGACCTCGGCGTCGGAGGCGTCCAGGCTGCCGCTCGTCAGGTAC
>JAAEQC010000166.1 GCA_024231905.1 bacterium
ATCGACCACCGCCGTGACGTTGCCGCGGGCATCCGCCTCGTAGCAGGTTCGGATCGCCAGGACGTCGGGATCCACCAGGGTCCCGCGCAGGTAGCCCGCGGAGCCGGCGGTCGTGCAACCCGAAGATCCCTCGGTCTCATCGTCCGCGAAATACTCGTACGTCGTTCGGTGGAGGTTGGGGTCGACGACCTCGATCGGCTGGCCATAGGCGTTGTAGGAATACGCCGTCGCGACGGCCTCCTCACTTCCCGCGGCGCGGGTAATCCGCTCCGCCAATCCCACGCCGTCGCGCTCGATGATCGTGACCGCGTCCAGCGGATCGACGATGCGCGTCGGCTGATTGGTCTCCGACTCATACTCAAACTCCGTGACCAGCTCCTGCGAGGAGCCGTTCGCCCCTTCCGAGCCGGGCGTCACCCGAACCTCCGAGAGGTTCCCCTCACTCCGCCGGGACGGAGGATCACTCGCATACGTCAAGGTGGTTTCCCGACCCAACGGCTCGGTCCGGTCGGTGAGGAGACCCTCCTCGTTGTATCCCATGCTCCATGCCGCCACCGGGGTCCGGATGTCCGTGCACTGCCCGGCATCGTTGAGCTTGTACTCCCAGAC
>JAAEQC010000167.1 GCA_024231905.1 bacterium
GCACTACCTGCGTCGACTCGGCGTCGGTCCCGAGAGCACGGTCGGCCTCTCGGTCGAGCGCTCGATCGAGCTGATCGTCGCCACCCTGGGCATCGTCAAGGCGGGCGGTGTCTACGTGCCCCTCGATCCGACCTATCCCGACGAGCGCCTGGCATTCATGGTCGACGACTCCGGCGCCGCGGTGGTACTGAGCGACCAGAAGATGGCCGAGCGCCTGCGCGACCTGGGAGTCGAGAGCATCGCGTTGGACCGCGAATGGCCGGCGATCTCCGCTTGCCCGGCCACCGATCCGGTGGTCGTGGCCGGAGGCGGGAACCTGGCCTACGTGATCTACACCTCGGGCTCGACCGGCCGGGCCAAGGGCGTGGCCGTGCCGCAGCGGGCGGTCAGCCGGCTGGTCCTCAACACCGATTACGTCGAGCTGAGCCCGGACGACCGCATCGCCCAGGCATCGAACGCCTCGTTCGACGCGGCCACTTTCGAGATCTGGGGAGCGCTGCTCAACGGCGCGGTCGTGGTGGGAATCGAGCGCTTCGCGGTGCTCTCGCCCGAGGCGTTCGGCGGGGAGATCCGGGCCCGGGCGATCTCGGCGCTGTTCGTGACCACGGCGCTCTTCGATCAGCTGGCTCGCGAGGCCCCGGAGGCCTTCGCGTCGTTGCGTCATCTGCTGTTCGGGGGCGAGACCGTGGATCCGAGGTGGGTCCGCGAGGTCCTGGAGAGCGCGCCTCCCGCTCGCTTGCTCCACGTCTACGGGCCGACCGAGTCGACCACCTTCGCCACCTGGCAACGGGTGGCCTCGACGGCCCCGGGCGCGGCGACGGTTCCGATCGGCCGGGCCCTCGCCAACACCCGGCTCTACGTGCTCGACCAGGGACTGCGGCCGGTGCCGATCGGCGTTCCCGGCGAGCTCTGCCTCGGCGGCGACGGCCTGGCCCGGGGCTATCACGCGCGTCCGGCCTTGAGCGCCGAGAGCTTCGTGCCGGACGCGGTGAGCGGCCCTGCCGGGGAACGGCTCTACCGCACCGGCGACCTGGTGCGCCTGCGCCTCGACGGCGCGGTCGAATTCCTCGGCCGTATCGACGACCAGGTCAAAATCCGCGGTTTCCGCATCGAGCCGGGAGAGGTCGCGGTATTGCTGGCGCAGCACCCCGCGGTGGCGGAGGCGGTGGTGCTGGTGCGCGCCGACCTGCCCGGCCTGGGCGCGCGGGAGAAGCGGCTGGTGGGCTACGTGGTGGCCGCGGACGGCTCGGA
>JAAEQC010000168.1 GCA_024231905.1 bacterium
CTCTGCCAATTGGCCGTGCCGGTTTTTGCCGGTGGCGCCGCGCCGCAGATGGGCGAACCGAGCCTGTACCGGATAGCGACCGGCTCAGCCGGTCCCGGGCTTCCCCAGGCCGGGCAGTCGGTGTTCCGCATCGAGGACGATTCTGTCAAGGCCGGCAGCCAGATCCTGACCGTGCCCGACCGGCTCGATCAGGGGGCCGACGAACGCCCTGAAAGCACCGGCACAGCCCCACGGCCCTACGCGACTCTCAAGGACGTGCCATGGACAACCGCCCACATCGGCATCGACCAGGCGGGTACTGGAATATTGCACACCTACGGCTACAGTGGGGCAGGTGCCTACCCCTTTGCCTCGCCCCAGATTCAATTTATTGGCCAGTACCTGCCGAATGATGAAGCACCTGGCCAGGACGAGCGGGTTCGTCCTGAGCAGCGCCCGACCTGGTTCTTCACGCCCCTTGGCATTCCCATGGAGACCTCCCTGGGCCAGGAAGAGGATGAAGGAGAAAGGGCGACCAACGAGCGCCAAGCCACCGCAGCGTTCAAGCTCCGCGTCGCCCTGCCAGGTTCGCTGGGCGAGAAGGTCACGGCCAAGGTCCAGAGCCTGCGCATCCTGCCTGACAAGAAGCACCTGGGTCAGAAGGAGGTCGGCAAAGCCGTTGCCCCTTCCGGCGGAGAGCTCTGGCCCAGCACCGAAGTTGTGGTCACCCTGTACCGGCTCGGTGTGGGAGAAAACGAGGTCGACCCTCCGGCCGATCCTACTGCAGTCGATGACGAACGGGGCCGGTTCGGGGTTGGTTTCAACCTTTATGAGTCCAAGGAGACAGTCCTGCTGCTTTCAGATCCCCGGGCTCAGCGTGACGAGCGCACAGGCCACGACTACGAGCTCCAGGACTTTTCTGACAGTGAAGGCGAGGGATACGGCAGGGTAGCAGACGAGAAGGGCCAATGCCGGCGCTGCGACTGGCCTTCCTACCTGCCTGATCCTGATAGCAATGATTCAGGGGACGAGGAAGAGCGGAAGAACATCAAGGAGCTCCTGGCTGCCGGTCCATACCTACGCGCCTTCCTTTTCGCCCCTGACTGTTCTGAAGCCGGGTCCGAGGATGTGGCGCTATGTGGCGGCGTCACAGAAGAAGCCACCAGTTTCACCGAGGACGCGATCGAGTACTTCAAGGCCAGGGGGGACAACTACCGTGCTCCGGCCGGCGCCGCCGAGGTCGTGGCCTGGGCCGATGCCGTGCCATCGCCGATCCAGGTCTCCTTGGCCGAGCCGGCCCGCAACCCGTCGATGTGGTCTCCTGGTGAGGCCGGGGTCTCCACGACCCTGGTCTCGGGCGAGGTCATGTTGGGTGTCACTGATCACACCGTGCCTGGGCGGTCCCTGGCCTTTGTTATGGAACGAACCTACCGTTCCGGAGTGGCGGGGTTCGGTCCCTTGGGCAGTGCCGGCTGGAGCAGCAGGCTTTTTGCCCACCTCCGCGAGATCAGGACCACTGGCGAGGTCGAGTACCACGATGGCCGAGGCCATATCTGGCGTTTCTATCCGAAAAACGGCGACTCAGGTGGCGATGATGATATCGAGGGCTTCCGTTGGGCCGTGCCGGACGGCTACGATGAAGTTGACGACGACGATGATGACGACTCCTCGGCCAGCTACTACGCGCCAGCCGGGGTTTACCTCGAGCTCGAGAAGCGTGGCGGCGGCTGGCGTCTGATTGGCCGCCACAACGACATCGCCATCTTCAACACCCAGGGCCGTCTCATCGAGCTACGCGACCGCCATCGCCAGGCCAAGGACGCCGATGAGCAGGGCAGCACCTTGTTCCTGGAGTAC
>JAAEQC010000169.1 GCA_024231905.1 bacterium
AAGCTTTGGAGCTCCACCGGGACCTGTCCATGCACACAAACCACGAAACGATAGTCGACGTCGCCCCCACCGCCGCTTCCCGCGTCGATGACCACGTAATAAGTCCCGGTGGTCGGCGCGAGGGTGGTGGCGCCGCCGGCACAGTTGCCGTCGTGGCTGCCCTGGTTGTCTCCGGTCGCCAGCACCGACACCCCGTCCGTATCGACGATCGTGATGTCCGTATCCAACTGGTTGGCATCGTCGTCCGGATCGTCGTCCACGATCACCGCCAGAACGTCGCCGGCATCGGCCTGAAAAGAAAAGTAATCCGTATCCCCTCCTGGAAGCGTTCCGGTCATGACCGGGGTCGCCCAGGAAAGCGCATCGGCGGTACCCGCCGTGTCGTTTGACTCGGTCTCGGCAGCCGTTGCGCCGGCGATTCCCGCACACAGGAGGTACGGCGTGATCTCGTTATTGTCCTCGTACTCGTTGATCCGATAGTAAACGTTACCGGCCTGGGGAACGACGGCCCCGGCCACGCATGAGGTGAGCCCCGGTCCGGCGTCGTCGTCGAACTCGATCAGCGTGGTGCCGTCGTTGGCGTACACGTTCAGCTGCGAATCCGTTCCGCTCGAGCTGCCTGACGTGTCGACATAGGCAAACGCCAGATCGTCGACGCCGGCGGAGTAGCCATTGGTCCAGAAATCGATGTCTCCCGTGGGGCTGAGGTCCCCGTCTCCGTAGTCAAGCGGCGGCAGCACGTCCGCGGTGGCCGCGCTGTCGTTGGCCTCCGATTCGCTGAACGGATTGCTCGGTACCGGAGGACCCGGCCGCTGATCTGCGCGGATCGATGCTTCCAGAGCTGCCACGGCCCGATCCATGGCCGCCTGGGTCTGCGGGCCGGGGTTGGCCTCATAGGCTGCCTTCGCTTGCTCTGCCTGGTGCTCGAGTCC
>JAAEQC010000170.1 GCA_024231905.1 bacterium
CACCATAGCCACCATAGCCACCATAGCCACCATAGCCACCATAGCCACCATAGCCACTATGGCCACCATGGCCACCATAGCCACCATAGCCACCATAGCCACCATAGCCACCATAGCCACCATGGCCTCCATGGCCACTATGGTCCCCACCATGGCCACCATAGCCACCATAGCAACCATTGCCACAATTGCCACCATGGCCACCATAGCCACCATGGCAACCATGGCCACCATAGCCACCATGGCCGCCATGACCACCATAGCCACCATTGCCACCATAGTCACCATGGCCACCATAGCCACCATGGCCACCATGGCCACCATAGCCACCATTGCCATCATGGCCACCATGGCCACCATGGCCACTATTGCCACCATGGCCACCATAGCCACCATAGCCACCATGGCCACCATAGTCACCATAGCCACCATAGCCACCATAGCCACCATAGCCACCATAGCCACCATAGCTACCATAGCCACCATAGCCACCATAGCCACCATAGCCACCACGGCCACCATAGCCACCATAGCCAAAATGGCCACAAGACGAACCACCAGCCCCG
>JAAEQC010000171.1 GCA_024231905.1 bacterium
CGCGGCCCTGAATGTCACCCCTACCCGCGATGGCGTGGCTCAAACGCACCCCAGCGTCGTAGACCCATGACCAACCCATGCCGGCGAACAGATCGAGACCGCCGCCCTGGAGAGCATCGACCGCACCGCGGCCGAGCTTGACACCGTCGCGCGGATCACCCTCGGTACCGCGCCAGCCGAAGCTGAACTGGCCCCACACGGTTCCCGGCGGCTCGGTCGCACTGACGCCGGGTACGTCGTCGGCCGTCGAGCCCCATGTGAGGGTGCCCAGGCGCCATTGGGAAGCTGTATCGCCTACGCCTCCCGGGGGCTGGGCACCCGGTCCACCGATGTAGCCGAAGCGCACGGCCGTGCCCAATTGGGCCTTGGTGGTGAAGCCGTAGAGGCGATCCGCTCCTCCCCAGCTCCACGAGGCGCCGAGGGGTGAGGTAGTCAGCTGGCCCAAACCACTTACGTCAGAGATCCGGTCGAGGGTGTCGTACTGACGTTGGAAGCCGCTGAAGTCACCCCCGGAAACACGGGCCACTCCGGCCGGCAGGGTGACCTCCTCCGGCCGACCCCAGGTGTCGTACTTCCACGCCAGCGCGGCCCGCGAACCGACGCTCTCGGCTGCCGGACGGCTTGCCAGGTCATAGCTCGAATAGGCCACAGTCAACGAGGGATCCGCCCCACCGCCGCTGGTGCTGCCGCGACGTGCTTCCTTGAGCCGAGATAGTAC
>JAAEQC010000172.1 GCA_024231905.1 bacterium
CGCCAGCGGCTCAACATCGGGACCGCCGGACCCTCCGGCGGGTCCGGCCACAGCGCGAAGTTGCAGATCGTCACCCCGACGACCTGGCCCAACTCGGCGTAGCTCTCGGGGCTGGGCAGCTGCAGGACGAAGGACTTGCAAGCGTTGTATACGACGCGCTCCTCGAAGCTCCGGGTGTTGAAGACCTGCATCTCGACCACGTACTCCGTCTTGCGCTTGTCGATGCACTTGACGTCGACGATCGAGAGCTTCCAGTCGTGGATCAGAGGGGTCTGCTCGGGGGTGAGGAAGGTCACGTCGTCGATCCGGCGGTCGCCTTCGAGCTCGAGCAGCGCGTTGAGCAACTCCACGAGGAGGTGCTTGTGGGGCTCGGAGCCAAAGATCCGCTTGAAGACGAGGTCTGTCTTGGGATCGGCAAAGGTGGCGCGCATACTCTTTATCATACCGCAACGCAGGCTCCGTCACCCGTTCGAAGTCACGCCGGCAACGTAGATCCGGGGCCGACCGGGAACGGGGGAGTGACAAGAACCGGACCGCGCCACGTCGTATGGGGTGTGGAGCCGGTCACCGAAGAGACGTCGACCCGCTCCGGTAACCAAGATGAACGGAGGTTCCTGATGACCATCATGCGACAGTCATGGATCCGGCGAGGGGGCATCGCCGGCGCGGTGCTCCTGCTCGTGGTCCTGATCGCGAGCCTGGCACTTCACCTCTACGGGCGCGTCCGCTTCGCCCGGGCGGAGGCCGGGTTCGAAGCGGAGGTTGGAAGTCTTGATTTCGCCCACGTCGAGTCCCCGCAGCTGCCGGACGAGGAGAACGCCGCGACCTGGCTGGTGGCCGGTGCGGCGGCGATCGTCCTGTCAAACGACGACCGGCAGCTGATCCACGACGCCGTGAACACTGCGCACGCCGAATGGGATCGGGAACAGGAAGAGACGCTGCGCGCCCTGGTCGAGCGCAATCGCGGCGGCCTCGAAACCCTGCACCAGGCCGCATCTTGCGAGCAGTCGGACTACGGCATCGTGCTTCCTGACGGGCGGGTCAGCGTCCGAGTTCCCGATCTGCTCCGGCTGCTTGCCGCGGCCAAGCTCCTGCACGTTGAGGCCCGGCTGGCCTTTGCCGACGAGGACATCGCACGCGGCCTGGTGGTGACCCAAACCCTGTCGCGGTTGTCCACCTCCCTCACCGGGGAGCATACGGTCATCGCGCCTCTGGTCGGCAATGCCGTCGAGACGTGGCTCGACGGGGTCGTCGCGGAAGTCGTGGGCTCGGCCGCGGCGTGGGCTGCGAAGCCGACGCTTCTCGCCGAGCTCGAGGCGATGCTGCCCCGCGACGATCCGCTGGCGACGACCCGGCGATTCCTCATCGAGGCGGCCTGGGTCGAGAGTTCCGTGGTTCGCCTCGGCTGGCGGCTCGGGGACGGCGACGAGCCCCGATCGGGGATCTACCGCTATCTGTTCGGCAACCTGGCGGGCGCCGAGATCCTCGAAGCGGTCCGGCGCCAGGTGGAGCTGGTGGGGGTGCCCTACGGCAGCGCCCCGGAACGTTTCGATCCCGGGCCGTCGCCGCTTCAATCCCACAAACGGCACGCCCACGTCGTCACTCCCTTTTCCAAGGCCGTCGCCAAATTCCAGTCGACGGCGAGCCAGCGGCAGCTGATCCGCGCCGCGATCGCCCTGCGGAGGATGGGCATCGCCCGTGGAAGCTATCCACGAGAGCGTCCATCCATCGCGGAGCTTGACGAGCCGGACGCGTTCACCGGTCGGCTCATGGTCTACGGACCCCGCGACGACGGTTCGCTGTGGCTGGAGTTCGAAGGGGCGGCGGAACTGGACCGGAGTCTCCGGGAACGCCCGATCATGCCGGTCTTCGCCGTCGTCCTGCCGCCGCCTTTCACGGGGGAGTCCCAATGACGGATCACTTCTCCCGGAGCAAAAGCCGTCTCGGATTGCTTCTACCTGCTCTGAGCCTGCTTGCGGCCTGCGGACAACCCCCGTTCGATGAAACCCCGCCCGGTCCGGGGGCGATCCGCCTGGTGGATGTTTTCCCGTCGGCGATCGTCGACAACACTCCGGCCGCGGCGGACGAGACCGCCTACCGATCGCAGTGGCGGTTCGACGAGCCCGCCGCGGATGCCCAGGACTGGCGGGCGGGCTCGGGAGTGGCCGGCCTGGAGGTGCGGGACGGGCGGCTGCGAGGACGATCGACCACCGAGCTGCCCATCCTCCACGTGGAGCGGACCACGGGGCTCGACGACTCCGATCTTCTCCACGCCGTCGAGCTTCGCCTGCGGGTATCGCAGGGAGCCAACCTCTGTGTCGGCTTCGTCGAGGAGAAGACCCTCGACTTCGACCGCGTCCTCGACTACGCACGGAGCGAGCCCTGCCCGATGACCGTCCCGATCGTGCCGGCGGATCGGTCCCGGACCTTCACCGTGACCAGCCCTTTTCCCGTCGCCTCCTCGGGGATCCGGCACCTCCTGCTGCAGCCGACCGACGCCGCCGGCGCGGAGTTCGAGATCGAGTGGGTGCGGCTCGTCTTCCGCAAGGAGCACCTGGCCGGCCTGCGATCGGGGATCAGCTGGCAGGGTCTGGCGGCGATCTACCGCGAGACCCTGGTGACCCGGGCTCCCGAGACGGTTCGCTTTGCGCTCCGGCTGCCGGCGAGACCCTGGCTCGATTTGACCCTCGCCACCCTCGAAGAGGGACCGGTCACCTTTCGGGTCGGGGTGACGAGAGCGCGGGGTGGCGGCGGCGAGACTCCGACCGTCCTTCTGGAGCGGACCCTCACCAGGTCCGGCCGCTGGGAGAGCGCGCCGGTGGAGCTGGCGGAGTTCGCCGGCGAGGCGGTCACGCTGTCGCTTTCCCTGACCGCGGCCGACGACGGGGCATTGGGCTTCTGGGGAGCGCCGGTGGTGCGCAACCGGGTGCCGGCGGCGACCGGGGCGGGAGCCGGGAGAGAGACTCCTCAGGGGGTGATCCTGATCGTCGCCGACACTTTGCGCAGCGACCACCTGGATGCCTACGGCTACCCCCGGCCCACCGCTCCCGTCCTCAGCCG
>JAAEQC010000173.1 GCA_024231905.1 bacterium
CTCAGGCCGCTTGAGCAGGAGGAAGCGACTGCCCTTGAGCACCGGCTCCAGGCCGCGGCTGACCAACTCCCTGACCTCCTGGGCCCGGACCTTGTCGATCGCCTTGCTGAAGTGGCTCATGATGTGGAAGCGGTCGAGGATGTGGAGCGCTTCGCTGGCACGCTCGGCGATGACGTCGAGGTAGGGCTGCCACATGTCGCTGGCGACGAACTCCAGTTTCTTGCAAGCGTGGCCGAGCTCGTCGAAGAAGCGCTGAAGGGTCTGTTTGGTGCGGCCTTCGCCGACCCACAGCAGTCGCCGGCTCTGCGAGTTGATCTGGTAGACGAGGGTGAGGTACTTGTGGCCCTTTTTCCAGGCGATCTCATCGACGCCGATGGCCTTGACCCCCTCGACCACGCGGTGAGCGAGTCCCCAATCGACCGCCATGCGGACGGAGCGTGCGACGCAATCCCAGCTGGTGTGGAAGGCCTGTGCTGTCTGCTTCCAGCTCAGCCTTCTGGCCCAGGAGGCCAGGAACCAGGCGAAGGCGCGGGTGGTGTGCTGCTTGCCCTCGGCCCAGGGCACCGCCTCGACGCACACCGTGTCGCAGATCTTGCAGGCGACGCGGCGGATGCGGTAGCAGAAGACCACGGGGATGTTCCAGAGGGGCACGAAGTCGAAGCGGCGCGGCTTTCTCGCGGTGTCATAGCGGGGGGCCGGCCGTGCGCAGCGCGAGCACAGGGCCTTGCCGTTGGAGCGAGGCACGATGTCGACCTCGATGGTCATCTCGCGGCCTTCTCCGACGAGACGCGTGTCTTTGTAGACGTGCGAGGGGAACTTCCAGGTCCGATTCAGTATAGTCTTGACGAGCATCCTGCCCTCCTCAGGGTAGAGACTGAGTTGGTGCTTACGATTTGCCCCACGAGGGGGGCGGGATGCTCTGGATATCAGAGATCGTGCTAACGAGCCAGATAGATCTCCGGATTCGGAGGCCTGCCGTCGACCCCGATGGATCCGAACACCCTTCCGGCGGAATCCGACCACCTTCTTCTTCGCCATCCTCGGCACTTCCGTTCTGGCGGCGTGCAGGACAGCCAAGGCCGCTGAGCCGCTCTGGGCCGGCCTCCTCTCTCCCCCCGGGGGGGGGCCTGTGGTTTTTCTGCCTCCCCAAGCGAGGGGGGGGGTGGTCGACAGCTGTCGGAGCGGCGAGCGGCGGAAATCGGAATGCCCCCGATCCGTCCGCGGCGCCTTGGCGCCGTGGCTGCCCCGGATCGCACGGGGGCAGCGCTCCCTTTCGGGAGCCGTCGGTTTTTCCCAAATCCGTCCCTTGAGGACCCTTCCTTTGGTGAGCCCCCGGGGGGTCGCAGGGGGGCAGCGCCCCCCTTTGGGAGGCGTCGGCCTTCCCCCGGAGCCGCCCCACCACCCACGGGACGCGGCGCGCCGAGGGGGTCAAGGACGAAGCCGCGGTC
>JAAEQC010000174.1 GCA_024231905.1 bacterium
CGACCGTGTGGTAGTCGACCTCGACCGGCTGGCTGATCGCTTCCGCCAGGCTCACGGTGAAGACCGCGGCGGTTGTCGATCCACCGGTGCCTTCGATCACCGTCACGTCGTCGATCGAGACCTCGGCCTTCTTGAGCTCGACCAGCAAGTCCGAGAGCACCGGAGTCTCGTCGTCCTCGTTCGGCAGCAAGGTGGCCCGCAGCTGCAGGAAACGGCCGGTGGCCGCGAAGGCGACGCCGCTTGTGGCCTCGATCCACGGCTCGGGTCCCATCCCCGGCACCGTGTCCGCGGCGCGCACCTCGACGCGGATCGCAGCGCCCGCCGGGATCTGGCCTTCGGCCTCCGAGTTCCAGGTGATCGTGCCCCATTCGGCGCCCGCGACCACGGCATCCTGGATCACCGTCCAACGCCCCTGCGGCGCCGTCGACGCCAGCGCCACGAAGCCCGTCATGTCGCTGTAGTTGTAGGGATTGGCACCCGGCAGATCCACCACCAGGTCCACCTCGCCGATCGGCGTCACCCCGTCGGCCCCGATCGGACCCGCGGTCGGATCGATGCGCGCCGCCTTGCTCGCATGCATCGACGCCGCCCAGATCTTGCCGTTGGCGTCGACCGCGACGCCGGTCGAGCCCAGGGGCACGTTCACCACGTTGCCCACGAAGGAGCCGTCGTTTTTCAGGTGACCGATCCACTCCGTCGCCCACAACGACCTGGAGGTCGACACCCAGACCTCGTCGTTGCCGTCGACTGCCAGGCCCTGGGCGCTGTTGGTGCCGTGGCTGAAGGGACCGAGGATCACGCTGCCATCCGGGGAGACCTTCCACACCCGATCAGCGTGGTACGACGTGGTCCAGATCCAACCCTTGCTGTCGATGGCCGTACCATAAGGCGTAAAGTCCTTCTCCTCGAGGCAGTGTTTCGACTCGGTGGTCGCCGGGGAAACGCTGGGATCCCAGCGCAACAAATAGCCCGAGCTCACCGACCAGATGATGCCGTTGCCATCGGTGAGACCACCGTAGCCGCCACATTCGAAGTCCGTCTCGGTACGCAGAATCTCCCCGGTTTGGCCGTCGATCAGGTCGAAGATCATCTTGCCCGTGCCGCTGACCCAGATGCTGTTGTCGCGGGTCACCGAGATGTGTCGGGTACCTGAGGAATTCACCCGGACGTAGTGCAGGATGCATTCGTCCTCGGCGGTCGAGACCCCGCCCCAGGTGTCCACACGGCCAGGGTTCGGCCACGGCAGGACGTCGCCGTAGCCGGTCGAGGTATCGATCATGCCGTTGCCGTTGCGGTCGACGCACTGGCTCAGCTCCGGCAGCCCGATGTGGGCCACCGATTCCCCGTTGCGGTTGGCCACCCAGACGCTGCCGTCGAGAATGACCGTGGTCCGCGACGGGTCGGATCCACCATCATTGTCCGGGTTGGTCGAGTACTCGCCCAGGATCTCGCCGCTGTCGACGTCGATCTTGACGATCGTGCCGCGTGCGGAAGCCGCGATCCAGATGTTGGAGAAGATGTGC
>JAAEQC010000175.1 GCA_024231905.1 bacterium
ACGAGGTGACGGTGCCGGGACGGCCAAAAGCGTCGTAATCGCTCAGGGTGGTCCAGTGCGCGGGCGCACCGGTGCTGTACTCCGAGACCTTGGACTTCCAGCCCATCGCGTTGTAGCGGGTCTCCCGCGTGCTCCATCCGAGCCCGGGCATCCACCGCCGCTGCTTCCACGTCCTGCCAAAAGGGTCGAGAATCACCTCGGACTGGGCCAGGACCCCGGTCGTGCTGCCGTTGGGTCGCTGGATGATCGTCACCTTGGCCGGCGAGGCGGCCGAGGTCGCCCGGGTGTGGACGTATTCAGTCCAGGAATCGTCCTCGGGCCGGACCCAACGGAGCCGATTCATGCTAGTGTAGCCGTAAGCGGTCTCGATTCCCGCGCTGTCACGGCTCGACGCCACCAGACCGGTGCTCTTGTCGATCGTCAGATCGACTGCCTTGAACGGCAGCGGGACTCCGTGATCACCCACGTATTGTGTCGCTTGAAGAGACCCGTACTGGTAGCTATGCTCGATCTCGTACTGGTTCGCCGGCAAGCTCAGTCCGCACAGGTCCGCGGAGGTGCTGAGGGTCTGGACGTCGCCGCCGAAGTACTCCTCGGTCTTCAGATTGCCGC
>JAAEQC010000176.1 GCA_024231905.1 bacterium
ATGGCACGGGGTCTCGCCGGTAGCCGCCGCGACCTCCAGGGTTCGCCGGCGCCGGCGGCCCCCGACCGCGCAGGGGGTGGCGGAGCGGGCCCTGAAAGCCCCCGGTACCCGCTTGGGCAACCCGCCCCCTGGCCGCGTTCACCCGCCCGGGAGAGGGGCGCCCCCACCCGCACCGCGGCCCCGATGGCACGGGGTCTCGCCGGTAGCCGCCGCGACATCGAGGGTTCGCCGGCGCCAGCGGCCCCCGACAGCGCAGGGGGTGGCGGAGCGGTCCCTGAAAGCTCCCGGTCCCCGATTGCGCAACCTGCCCCTTGGTCGAGTTCACCAGCCCGAGGCGGGGACCGGCCGGCTTGCTCCAGGTGCGCCGCAACGCGCGAGCGCCGGGGACGGGACTGACCACGCGGTGTGCAAGGGCGCTTGAAGGTTTATTTCCCCTTCTCTATGACCTGAATCGTGTCGTCTCCTTCAAATAGATGTCCATCGGACAGTTCGCCACGGACGACTAAGGTCAAGTCTCCAGGTGCCAATAAGCCAACCAAGGATTGCCTGTCGAACTTCACCATCAGAATGCCGCCCTGCGGAGCACCCCTCTCCGAGGGAATGCTGCTATCATTATACAGCAGCTCAACGGTATCGATGTCTATGTCTGCCACGTCGTGACCTTCGGGCAGCGCGATGTAGCAGGTTATCCACCTACCCCTACTGTTGAGATTCAACGTGTCAGGGTCAATGTCTACGGCAGCTACCATGCGATTGCGAACCTCGTCACCGATGACTGCCGCCGGTTCCGTATCGGCATATTTGCGGATTTTTATCTCATCCCACGAAGAACCGGGCGAGTGCGCGCGAAGCATGACCTTGAGCGTACCGGCACCCCCATAAGAAACGACGTCATCTGCCGAGTGTACCATTCCACCGTTTTCGTCATAAACAACTACGCTCCAGCCGGAAGAGCCATCATACTTGACCAAATACCGGAACAGGGAATGCATCGGTATGACCCAGTGGTGAGCCAAAGAGTTGTAATCCGGAGGATAGGGAAAGTAGACGGTATCGGTGCTGAATGTATTTACGACTACACCGAAGCGTCTATCATAGCTCGCGATCGGATCGTCGTACATCGAAGTGCCGACAAGCATAGTAGTAACTTGAGAGTAACCGGCACTTGCCGTTGCGATAGACTTGACAACATCAAGCACGTGCCCATCGCCGGTAATTGTAATATTGCCCCTTGAAATAAGGACGGCCGGCCCCTTGCAGTTCGGGTAGACTACGGGGGTTTGGCAACAATCGGTCGGCGTTAGCCTTCCGTTCTCCTCTGTCCATGTCGCATAGCCAGTACAATCGACCCCATATCCGCAGTCTTTGAGCTTCGTATGGAGCCACTTATCTGCATAATCCCCATCCTCGAAGTCGTCGAAAAAGTCAAACGTCGCAGCCCCGTTACTCTCGCTGTTTGCGCCCGGCTTTCCGTAGTGCATGCGGATCGTGGTGGTTCCCGTGGTCGGAATTTTCACCCAGAACGCGGAGGTGCCGGTGGGGTCGTAGTTTTCTATCCAGTAGCTCAGTTTGTTATCATTGAGATCATAGAATCTTATGTCGGCCCCATCTGGCCTCGCCTTGGAATAGTCAAAGCTAAGAACATCAAACGCTATTCTGACCTGGAAGTCACCCAGGGGGGTGGCCGGACTCAACGTGACTGGTCTGTGGTATTCCCATTCATCAGTTTCTGCCAGCCCCATCCCTGTCGTTGTGATGATTGCAATCATCAGCATGCTTGTGGGCATAATCGCAGGTAGCCTTTTCATGATTTCGTCCTCCATCTTGAGTCGATTCATCATCGACCCTGATCAATTCAACGGACGGCCGCACAAACGGTGGAACCGCGCCACCGTGACCGGTGAAGCGCCAGGCTCGGCGGTACCCGGCCCGGCAGGGCCTTGCCGCATAGCCGCTCGCCCCAAGCGGTCATGGCCACAGGTACGGAGCCGGTCGCTGTACGCCTTCGCGTCCTCTACGAGTACGCCTTCGCGTCCTCTACGACGAATGATACCACACTCGCCAGATTCCAGCAACCCCGTGCTGGCCAAGGCAGCGATTCCGCAATCAGACGCGGTTTGCCATGCGGAGGCCGGTTTCGGCTTGGACGAGATTCGCATGGCGCCTTCTTTGGGCTCCCAGTGGAGCCTTCGCTGGCGGGACGCGGTCGCTCGGAGCGGGTCGCCCCGTCCTCCCGCCGGCCGGACGGGGCACCCCCGATTGCGCAACCTGGCCCTTGGTCGGGTTCACCAGTACCGCGGCCCCGATCAGCGGCGATGGGCAACCGGCTTCCGCACTTTACTGAAGGCACCAAACGCCAGTCAGTTGGCCTGCGGACTCCCCAGGAAGCCGCGGCCGGCGGCAGGTTTCTGTTGCCGTCTTGGAGCCACTTTGATCTGGTTGGGTCCTGAGGCGGAGCGAGATCCTGCTGATGCCGGTGCCACTTATGGGCTTCGGGTGGGCGATCCTCGGTCGGGTGGTCGCCATAAAGTGACCCCCCTTGGAGCCTTGCCCTCGGGCAAGGCATCCCTCGATCCGGCCATTTTTTGGCAGTGCTGGGGGCCTGTCAAGGCCGCGAAGCGCCGAAGGGAAGCCTTGACAGGCCCCCAGCGCTGCCAAGATTGGCCAGGTATCGAGGAATGCCAAATTGACGCGGGGGGTCAATCTAAACAAGCGCAACAGGGTCATTTCTGGCGAGCGACGAGGTCAATGCTCGTAAGAACCTCTACAAACACCAGTTCATCCACGTTCTCTTGGGTCCAACGCAGCAACCTCGCAAAGGCTGGCGGCGCTAGATCTGTGATTATTTGCACTAGTTACCTCTTCCAAGAGATGAAGATGCATTCGACGTCGCATGCGGGGCAAACACTCTGATGATGATCTACAGAGGGATACAGTGCAACCTGCATAACGGGTCGGCTCGCCCACCGAGAAGTGCACGTGGACGTTCGAGACCGGGTTGCCATACTGGTCTTCGGCCGCCACCGTGATGGTGTCGACCCAGGTTCCGGCGCGGCAGTGATCGAGCTCGGTTTCGTTGGTATCCGTCCGCAGCAGCACCACCGGCGCGCCGGGCGACGCGAACAGCTGGAACGGCTCGTCGATCACCAGCGGTCCCTGGGCCGAGGCCGCGACCGCCTCCACCAGGTGCATCAGCACCTGGGTGGCGTGCTCGTCGCCGGGCCGACGGCGGTAGAACGGTTCCACCGAGGTGTGCTTGCCGAGCCGGAATCGGGCCCTGGCAATCCCCAGGGAATTGGTCGTCACGGTCAGGGTGGGATGCTCGTAGTCGTCCCCGTCGACCAGAGAGCCGCCGCCACGGAGGCTCAGAAAGGTCACCTCGGCCCCCTCCACCGGCCAGCCGTCCACGTCGACCACCTTGACGGCCAGGGAGACCGGCACGATTTTCCCGACCTCGCCGGTCCAGCCGTCGGCCCTGCCGACCTTGAACATCTCCACTCCGGCCAGCGGATCGGGATTCGCCGGTGGCGAGTACGGTCCTTCCAGGTCGTCGCGCGGGAAGTCCCCCCAGTCGCCCGGCGGCTCGGTGGTCGCGCCGCCGGCCAGGCTCCCGG
>JAAEQC010000177.1 GCA_024231905.1 bacterium
GGCTACGGTAGTCTGACATGGGGAGATTCCTTTCGTGATGCTTTGAGCGGCTCACGTTAGGGATTTCCCCATTTCTCTCCCGTATATGTCAAACACTGCGTGCCTCCCCGGCAGAGCCGGGGGGACTCCCGCTTACGCTAGTTGCTCCCCACGACCCGGTGCGCCAACCAGCGGCCGTCGACCTTCTTGTACAAGCACATGTAGCGGCTGCCCGGAGTCCGTTCCCCACGCACGTAGGCGTGGTTGCGTCCGATCTCCATGACGGATTCGTCGTCGCCGTAGATCTCGTCGGTGCGGGACCGGATCTCCTCCACGCCGAAGTCGAGGTAGTATTGGAAGTACTCCCGGATGGCCTCACGCCCGTGCACGGCCGGCCGCATGGGTTCGAAGACCGTCGCGTCCTCGGTGAACAGGGCCGCGATGGCGGCGGCGTCGCCGCGCACGTAGGCGTCCTCCAGGTCGTCGTTCCAGGCGATGATCTGCTCCTCGATCTCCTTGGAGACCGTCTCGCCGGCCGTCGCCACCGCGCCGCTGCACAGCAGCGCGGTCAGGACGAAGGCCACCAGGGTCCGTTGCTTCTTCATGACCGGTCTCCTATCAGTTGTTGACGATGTCGCGATGGATGCGCCAGCGGCCGTTTTCCCACCGGTAGAGGCTCATGAATCGGTTCGTCCCCATCACGTCGCCGTGGCGGTCCAGGGCCCGCACCCGGCCCAGGCAGCAGACCATGTCCCCCACCTTGTGGAACTCGGTGCCGGTGATCTCGAAATCAGCCACGGGCGTGGACCAGAACGTGGCTGCGTTGTCCTCGACCTCGTCCCGGCCGTGCAACGTACGCCGTCCGGGCGAGTAGAGCTTGGCGTCGCTGGTGTAGCAGGAAGCGAGAGCGGATGCGTCGCGGTCCTTCGCCGCTTCGATCATGCGTTCGCCCAACCTGGTCCAGGCCTTCTCGAAATCCGCCAGGTCGATCTCGCGGGGGCGGTCGGTATCTCCACCGGCATCGTCCCGCCGGCTGCTGGTCCCCTCTGCGGTCTGAACCGCGGCCAGGGGCGCCGCCACCAGGAACAGGAGCAGACCGGCGGCGATCACGGCGGTGCGACCCGGCGCCCGGCGCCGGCGTGTGGTGTCGAGTACGGCCAACAAGCGGCCGGACATCTGGGAACTGCGTGCCATGGGGACCTCCCCGAAAGCCGGACGCCCGTGGCGTCCGATGGTGGATGCGATCTCGAGCAGATTGTCGGCGTAGGATGACGCCGCTTCGCCCGAGGACAGAACGAGATCGTCGCAGGCCCGTTCGCGTTCGACCTGCATGCGGTAGGCGGCGAGCCAGACGAGCGGGTTGCACCAGTAGATGGCACAGGCCAGGTGGGCCACGGCCTGGGTCAGGCAGTCACCGCGGCGGATGTGGGCCAGTTCGTGGACGAGAACCTGCCGGCGCTTCTTGTCATCCCAGTCCCGCCAAGCGCCGGGCAGCAGGATCGTCGAGCGGGCCAAGCCCCAGATCTGAGGCGAGACTGCCACGTCTGCGACGACCACCTCGACCGGGCGCACGATTCCCAGTTCCGACTTGATCTCCGAAACCAGGTCGCCCCCCTCGGCGGCGGTCGGTACCCGGGCGTCGCCCACGACCCGGCGCAGGCGCAGACTGCCGGCCGCAAGCCTCCCGAGGACCACGACCATGCCGGCGATCCAGACCCAGAACAGCAGGGCGACGAAGGGGAACCGGGATGAGGTCGGGTGGGGAACCTCACGGGTCGACCGCTCTGCGGCGGCCTCCCCGGTCGCGGTAGCCTGCGCCGCGTCATCCCGGGTTCCCGTCTCGCCGGGTCCGGTGGCCTCGGTAGCGGCGACCGGAGTGAGCATGCTGTTCCCGCCACTCGCAGCCGCCAGTTCCGCCGGCGGCACGAAACGGAGGGCACCCACCGGCAACGGGATCTCCGTCGGCGCTTCCAGGCGCCAGACCGGCAACACCCCCGTCAGTAGGGGCAACAACAGGATGCCGCCGATCCCGAGCGTCCAGACCAGATGCCGGGTGGCCGCCGCCGCTCTTCGCATGAGATAGGCCAGCGCTCCGACCAGGAGCAGCAGTCCGCCGCTCTTGACCAGCGCACCGGTCATGGCCAGGGCCCAGGGGCGCGCCAGTTCTCCTTGAACCAGGTCAGGTATCAAGCCCTGCATCTCAATTCCCCTCCCTGCGGGCCGCCTTGATCAGGCGGGAGATCACTTCGAGTTCCTCCTCCGAAGGCTTACCGTCCGGGTCGTCCAGCAGGGCGGCGACGAGTTTGCTGCGCGAGCCACCGAAGAAATTCTCCAGCAGTCCCCGCAGCACCGAACCCCGCGCCTTCTCTCGGGCCACCACCGGCAGATACATGTACCGGCGACCGACCTGCTCGTGGCTCAGATGCCCTTTTTCTTCAAGGATGCGCAGCGAGGCCCGGACAGCCGAGTAGCTGGGCGGATCCGGCATCTCCTCCATGACGTCAGAGACCGAAGCCCGGCCCAGGCGGTAGATGATTTCCATGATCTGCCGCTCACGTCGGCTGAACGGGCTACGGGTCTCGCCGTTCTTCATGTGCTGGTTCCTCTCGACTGACTCACGTGCTAAATTTTCAGCATGTGCTAATTATTCAGCACATAGGCCGTCCTGTCAAGGGAGTAATTGCAGTTTTTTTAGCACTTCTTACCGCGCCCAGATGAACATGCCGGATCACAATTCCCTTTCCAATCACACCGGCCTTTCTGTATGCTCGCGGAGCGAACCATCACACGTCACACCACCCACTTCACGGGACGGAGCCTCAGCCAGCGCACAAGTGACGCGTCCTCGTCAGCCTTCAACGGCGGGACGGTGTTCATGGCGACTGGAGCCAGAACGGTCCGGTGGCGCATCCTGATCTGGGTGCTGCCGCTGCAGGTGTTGGTCTTCGCCGGGTTCCAGATCTGGTTGGCCAACCAACCGGTCGGACCGGTGGAGACGGCGGGCCTGTCCCCTGCCGAGACCCCGCTGACCCACGAACAGATGCGCACGATCCGCGTGGGCTCGGGCGTCCTAGGCGGCGCCGTACTCCTGGTGACCTTCCTGACGGTCCGCCTGCTGCTCGACCGGCACCTGCGCCGCACCACCCGCCGCATGCTGGCCCGCGCCGCCGCCATCCGGGCCGGCCAGCCGCACCGGAAGAACCGGCGCCACCGTCCCCGTGAACTGAAGGCCATCGCCGACGAGCTCGACCGTTCGGCCCAGCGCATCTCCCAGCAGAAACGCGAACTGCGCGAGAGCGAACGCCTGGTCGTCGTCGGCCAGATGGTGGCTGGACTCTCCCACACCCTCAAGAACATCCTCAACGGACTGCGGGCCGGTCAGTTCGTCCTCGACCGGGCCCTGAAGACCGGCAACGAGGATAAGCTCCACAAGGGCCTGGACGTGACCCGCACCAGCGTGGCCCGCATCGAGCGGCTCATCTTCGACATGCTCAACTACACCAAGGACCGGGAGCCCAAGCGCGAGGCAGTCGACCCCAACCACGTGGTGGCCGAGGTCATTGAGGAGTTGCAGCAATTGGCCGGCAGCTGGGACATCGAACTGCGCGACGAGACCGATCCCGACGTGGGTCCGGCCGCCCTTGACCACAACGAGATCTTCCGCGCCCTGGTGGATCTGACTACCAACGCCATCGAGGCCTGCACCGAGGGCGGCAAGGGGGATCTGGTGGCCCTGGGCACCATCGGTGGCGAGGACGAGGTCGTGCTCCTGGTCGAGGACAACGGCATCGGCATGACCGACGACGTGCTCGACCACCTCTACACCCGCTTCGTGTCCACCAAGGCCACCGGCGGCACGGGTCTGGGCATGGTAGTGGTCAAGAAGATCATCGACGAGCACGGCGGCACCATCGACGTGGAATCGGCCCCCGGGGAAGGGACCACCTTCCGCATCCGCCTGCCACGGGCCATGGAGAACGCGACCGACGGACTTCAAGAGCATAAGGAGAGTGCGGGATGACCGACGAGAGGGACGTCCTGATCGTGGACGACAGCGAAGAGTGCGTGATCTACCTGACGGAGATCCTCGAGGATCTGGGATATCCCTTCCGGGTGGCCCGCAACGGCAAGGCGGGTCTGGAGGCGGTGCGCACGAAGAAGCCCGACCTGGTCCTGCTCGACCTGATGATGCCCCAGAAGGGCGGCATCGCCGTCTACCGGGAAATGAAGAAGGACCCGGAGTTGGAGAAGATCCCCATCTTCATCATCACCGGCGCCTCCGAGGCCACCGGCGTGGACATGCTCACGGGCGAGCCCCTGCCCGCCGAGGACTACGGCGACGAGTTCACGCGACGGTTCGGAGTGCGGGTCCACGGACAACTCAAGGCCATCGAGCCGGACGTGTTCATCGAGAAGCCCATCGACCACGAGGATGTGGCGCGGCGGATCAGGGCCGTCCTCGAATAACCTCGGAACGGCCGGGCCCGGACGACCCGGCCATCGAGCCGGTATGCGCGGCCGTGTCCGGCCGGCCGAAAGGCGCGATGGCGCGCTTCCAGTCCGGCCGGCGGGCGGTCCCTGCGGATCCTCGGCGTGACGATGTTTTCATCGGGCCCATATTTTCATCGGGCCCACGTTTTCATCGAGCCCACTTGGACCGGCGGCGGCGGGCAGGCGGCTTGTTGCCGGTCACGGCCGCCGCTTTCGGTGGGCGCGGACCGCTACGACCGGTGCGCCGCGGCGTCCGGCTACGGGGCTCCGGAGCCGCCTCCTGGTACTCGAACCCTTCCACTTCCTGCCGCGCGATAGGCGCGCCGATCATGCGCTCGGTAGCCCGCAGCCAGCTGTGGTCGTTGCTCGTGACGAAGGTGCAGGCCACGCCCTCGAGCTCGGACCGGCCCGTGCGGCCGATGCGGTGGGTGTAGGCCTCGGGGGTGTTGGGCACGTCGTAGTTGATGACGTGGGAGACGTTGCTCACGTCGATGCCGCGGGCGGCGATGTCCGTGGCCACGAGGATGTCGTAGCGCCGCGACCGGAAGCCGCTCATGGCCCGGTCGCGCTGGGACTGGGACAGGTTGCCCTGCAGACCCACGGCCCGGTGCCCCGCCTTGCACAGCTGCTCGGACAGACGGCGGGCCCGGTGCTTGGTCCGGGTGAAGACGATGGCGGAATGGCAGTCATTCCGCTTCAACACGTGTTCCAGCAGATCGCGTTTGCGACGCTCGGCCACCATGACCAGGGCGTGGTCGATGGTCGCGGCTGCGGCCACGTTCAGTTCGACCACGTGGGGGAACTGGAGCAGGTCGTCGGCCAGGCGGCGGACCTCCCGCGGCATGGTCGCCGAGAAGAGCAGGTTCTGGCGCCGGCCCGGCAGGGCGGCCAGGATGCGGCGGATGTCCGGCAGGAAGCCCATGTCGAACATGTGGTCGGCCTCGTCGAGAACGAGGGTCTCGATGCGGCTCAGGTCGAGGAGCCCCTGCTGGAGCAGGTCAAGCACGCGGCCGGGACAACCGACCACGATCTCTGCTCCGCGGCGCAGGGCGCGCACCTGGCCGTTGGGCGACACGCCACCGAAGATGGTGACCGTCTTGATGCGCGTGAAGCGTGCCAGGGTGGCGATTTCCTGTTCGATCTGGGTGGCCAACTCCCGGGTGGGGGCCAGCACCAGGGCCCGGGGCCCGCGGCCGCGTTCCCGAAGGATGCGGTCGAGCAGGGGCAGGGCGAAGGCAGCGGTCTTGCCGGTGCCGGTCTGGGCCAGGCCCAGCACGTCGTCGCCGGCCAGGCCGGCGGGAATGGTCTCGGCCTGGATGGGCCGGGGGTTCTTGAAGCCGGCGGCGTCGACGCCGCGCAGCAGGGTCCGATGGAGGTCGAAGCGATCGAAACCGGTCGACGTCATGGTCGAGTTCTGAGGCATGAATATCCAGTCTTCGCCGCACACACGGGACGGACCCGCACACCGCGGCGTGGTGTTCCGACCCATAACAACAGTGAAGGGCAAGAGATAGGCTTGTGCGGCGTGACCCCGAGGTAAGAAGTGGGGTCCTGTTGTTCGCCGCCATCGGGCAGGTTCCCGAATTCAGGTGTCAGCTATATAGTACCGAAGCAAGGATTGCGCCAGACCGGATCCGTATCCCGGCCCGCTACTGGACCAACCCGCGCCGCCAATCGGTGACCAAGTGGAGGTACGAAACCTCGGCCTGGAAGGCCGGATCGGGGGCACTCTGGAGGATACGCTCGCCGTCGGGATGGAGAGCGTAGAAGCACCCGACGGCATCCGGGGGGGGAACCGCGATCCTGTCATCGAAGCTGCCGACGCGGAAGGTGTCCCCGGAGCCGTCCACGGAGTAGGCGCGCAGATCACCGCTGAAGCGGCTGACCCACAGTTCCTTGCCGTCGTGACTCCACCTGGGGTAGGCCGCACCGAAGGTCGTGACCTGCCACTTGCGGGGGCCGCCCTTGGCGGGGATGACGAAGATGTCCCAACCCGCCGCGGACTGGGCGTGGTACGCCACCCACCGGCCGTCCGGCGAGTAGATGCCGCCGCCCACGTTCTCGTCCGCGGCCGAGGCGAGGATCGTGGCTTCGCCGTCGCCCGTCGACAGGGACAGCTTCCGAATCTCGTACTTGCCGTCCTCCCGCTGGGAATCGAACAGCAGGGTCTGGTCGGCGCCACCGACACTGGACGGTGAAATCTCCCGTTCCGACTCCAGCACGATGGCTGCGCCGCCCGGCCCATCCACCGGTTGTTCCATGATCCGATATGCGGTTCCCTCGATGGACTGGTAGAAGACCGAGTCGCCGGTGGGCGACCAGCAGGCGCGGGCCTCGTCGCCGGGTCCGAAGGTGAAACGGGTGCGCAGACCGGTGGTCAGGTCGATGAGCCACAGGTCCGTGCCCTCGTTGGACGATTCGCGCACCTCCACGACGGCACGCAGTCCGTCGGGCGAGATCACCGGATGGAAGAGCTGGCCCGGATCGCCCAGGGCCTCCATGGCGCCGCTCTCTATATTCGACCAGAAGACCATCCTGCCGGTGCGCGTGGAGGCGCCGGTCTGGAAGGCCATGACGCCGGTGGCGGACGGCGCGAAGACGCCCAGCGCCGCTCCCGGTATGGAAAGGACGTTTTCCACCAGGGGCGTGCCGCCCTCGATGACCCTCTCCTGGTCCGGCGTGAAGGGCGTCGCCATGAGCACGTCCTCGCGGACCGTCAGCAGGTGCCCGTTCGCGTAGTCGGCCTGGGTCTGGGACTCGGCGATGTTCCGGGGGACGACGGCCGTGTCGAGGGCGGCCAGGAAGACGCTGTTGTCGCCCCCGCCGCCGGAGTGGCGTCCGACGTAGATGAACTCCCGCCCGCCGGGCAGGAAGCGGGGATGCCGGTGGGAATCGTAGCCCGCATCGACGGTCGTCAGTTCGACCGGTTCGCCGCCGATGGCCGGCACCTTGAAGATCCCCGAGGTGGCCGAATCGGCGAAAATGATGTCCCCGTGTTCGTTCCAGGACCCACCCTTGCCGTTCTCCGCAGCGCACAGAGTGACGGGCGGGCCGCCGCCCACGGCCACCTTCTTGAGCTTGTTGTCGGCGGGCACGAAGAAGCCGATGAATCGGCTGTCGAAGGACCAGAAAGGGTAGGCTGCGCTTTCGGTACCGGACAGGGCCACGGACTCGCCCTTGTCCAGGTGGCGGAGGTAGAGGAGTGTCACGCCTTCGTCGTCGACGGCGGTGAAGGCCATCTTGGTGCCGTCGGGCGAGACGGCGGCCGCTCCCGGGGCGGTGCCCGCCAGCTGGTAGTCGGTGTTCTGCGGCGGCGGGATCATGGCGTGCACCACCGGCGCCGGTTCGGACCGGGCCAGGACCTGCCGGCCCAGGAACGTCCCGGCCACCAGGCAGATCAGGGCCAACCCCGCCAGCAGCAGGACCGGCGGGCGTGAGCGTCCGGGCGCATGGTGGGGCGTGGCCGGGGCCAGCCGCGAGAAACTGAGGTTCGAGCCGCTGGCCCCGCCGTCCTGCAGGAAGATGCGGGCCTCGCCGATGTCGCGCAGACGCTGCTTGGGGTTCCGCTCGAGGCAGCGCTCGATGAGGCGGCACAGCTCGGGGGCCTCGTCCACGGGCAGGGCGTCCCAGTCGGGTTCGGCGCGCAGCACGGCGGCCAGAGTGTCGCTTATGGTCTCGCCCTGGAAGAGCTGCTTGCCCGTGAGCATCTCGAAGAGGATCACGCCGAAGGCCCAGATGTCGGCCCGGCGGTCGACGGCGTGGCCGCGGGCCTGCTCGGGACTCATGTAGGCGGCCGTGCCCAGGACGGCGCCCACCTGGGTCATGGCCGCGGTCAGGGTGGGAGAGGTGGCCGAGTCCTGCTGGGTGGCGTCGTTGCCGAACCAGGCCTGGGCCAGGCCGAAGTCCAGGATCTTGATCTCGCCCTCGGTGGTCTCCATGACGTTGGCCGGCTTGAGATCCCGGTGGACGATGCCGTTCTCGTGGGCCGCTTCCAGCCCGGCGGCCACTTGGCGGGCGATGGACAGCACCTCGTCGACCGGCACCGGGCCCGCCTTCATGCGTTCGGTCAGTTCCGCGCCGGCGATGAGTTCCATGACCAGGAACCGCGCGCCCTCGGCTTCCTCGAAACCGTACACCGAGGCCACGTTGGGGTGCTGGAGGCTGGCCAGGGTCCGGGCCTCGCGCTGGAAGCGGGCTTCCCGTTCGGGGTCGCCGCTCAACTCGGCGGGCAGGACCTTGAGGGCCACGTCCCGGCCCAGCTTGGTGTCCAGGGCACGGAAGACCTCGCCCATGCCGCCCTTGCCGATCTGTTCCTGGATCTCGTAGTGCAGGAGTTGCTTGCCGATCATCTGGTCCCCCCCGAACAGCGGATGGCGTTTCTGCGGGCGCCGTGTGGGCGCTGGGAAGCCGGTTCCGGGGCTTTTTGGGAAGCGCGCGGGCTGGGCTTGGATATCGATTCAGGATAGTTCTAATCTGGTTTCGGCGCCCGCAGAAGTTGCGGACGTACGGACTGGCGGGGTTCGTGGTAGGATGCGGGATCCTCGTTGGAAGGAGATGCCATGTCGCCGCGCAACCGCCATAAGCGCAAGGCCGGTCGGCCGAAGCCCGAAAAGCTGCCCACGCGGGAAGAGATCAGCCGGGACGTGAAGAAGTTGAAGGGGATGGGTGCGCCTGGGGTGAACTACCGGGAGCGGTCGCTGGCGCTGCATGGGATGATCTGTGCGAAGTGCGCGCGGGAGTTCACGGAGGCGGATCGGCACCTGCTGACGGTGCATCACATCGACGGGAATGATCGGAACAATCCGGCGGATGGGTCGAATTGGGAGAATCTTTGCAGGTATTGTCATGAGGATGAGCATAGTCGGGGGATTTTGGGGGATTATTTGACTGGGGGGGATTGATGGGGTATGGGGGGTTGGTGGCTTTCCCTTGATGATGGAGCGCCTCCCCGGGTTGGATCTAACTAGAACTCTACCTACGCACCTCACCAAAGCGCAGGCTTTGAGAATCCAGGAACTGGATCGTCTGGTTGCCTGACCACGAGAGACCCGACCCACGATGAGAATCCTGCGTCGGACCAGGTCAGGGCGTGATGCGGGAGCGATGGGGCCTGATCGATTGCCTCGAGTCCTGGGCACTACGCTGTCATCGCTTCGATGATATGGACATCACCATTCGTGGGGATGATCCTGGATAACCCGAAGCCTGACGATTCGAGCAGGATCTTGAACTCTTCCTTCGTCCGTTCACGTCCGCCCGTCGTCACGAGCATTTCGAGGTCCAGCAGCTTGGCAACGGAAGGCTCGTTCCCTGGAGGAATGATCATCTCGACGATCAAGAGCTTCGATTCCATTGTCATCGCCCGGTGGCAGTTCGACAGGATGATCCCGCACTGCTCATCCGACCAGTCATGGAGGATATTCGACATGAGATACGCGTCACTTCCGGAGGGGATGCTCTCGAAGAAATCGCACTCCATTACCTGACAGCGATCTTCGATCCCCATCTCCTTGAGCGTCCTCCTGGCACCGGGGAGGACAGAAGGCGTCTCGGCGACAATCCCGTTCATCGAGGGATTGGCGACCAGGATCTCGGCTATCAGGATACCGAGTCCTCCACCGACATCTGTCAGAGTGCGCTGGCCGGTGAAATCATAGGCTTCAACGATTGCGCTGTGGGAGCTCCCCGCCTTCACCGCGTTGGCTTCGTTGAACACCTCTGCGGCTCGAGGGTTCACTTCCAGCCAGTCGGTTACCGGCATTCCATGAGCGATCTCGAAGGCCGTGTCACCTGTTTTCACGCTTTCCATCAAGCACCCCCACGCCTGGTCGGCCCAGTCGGAGTTGAACAACAGGGCGATCGATCTCATGGCCCCCGTTTTTAGGTATTCGGCCATCGGTGTGAGTTCGAATCGTTTTCCTTCGGTTTCGCAGAAGATACCGACACTTGCCAAGGCTCTCATCACCCTATAAAGAGACGGTGCATGGGTCTGGCTTGCCCGCGCGAGCTCTTCGATGCTCCTGGGACCATCGACCAGCATATCCGCGATGCCAAGCTCAGCTGTTACGTAAAGAGGCTTGCTGATCCACATTCCCACTATGAATTTCATGAGTTGTGCTGGAGGCGGTAACTCGGTCGGTTTCATTTCTGTCTCCTTCATCCGTGGTTTTTTTAACTGTCGCAGACATCGCAGAGCAGCGCCACCATTCCAGTTGTGAAGGCAGCAATGAGCGTTGCCTACTTTCTGAATTCGCAGTCTATGAGGTCGGGGATTGGGAGCATGGGCAAGGATCAAATGGGAAGGATTAGCTGACCCGCAAAGAACCGGCTCCCGGGTGGGACCCTCCAAGCTTTAGCGCTTCGTCGTGATATGACTCAGTAGCCTTCCGCATCACATCCAACTCGATGGATTCCCTGCCAGCGTACTTGGAACTTCAATGTGTGCACTCGAAGCCCTCAAAGAACTCCATCAGCTCGACGGCGTCTTCCTTCGAGACCTCGATATCCATCCTGTCGCAGAGCTTGCGGAAGAGTTTCAGGTTGACGTCCTGATCGTAGGGTTTGAAGGCTCGTTCGACGTTGCCCTCGAGGTCGGTATTGACGTCCAGCATCACCAGCGGAGCGTCGCAGGAGAGGTCGAAGCTGCCGAGGGCAAGATGCTTGACCCGCGGGCTGTCCACGGTCCGGAAATGAACCGTCCTGCGGGCGATGTCGTACACGATATTCCAGCGGGTGTATGGTTCGCCGAACAGGTTGCTCCACCATTTCTTGGGAGCTACGACCGTCTCGGTCAAAACCCGCATGGCGTATTCCACGGTAGAGGCGCCCGGTTCAGCGGCGAAACGCTCTATCTTGTCCGCGCAGGCAGCGACGCGCTCGACAGAGGCGCCCGGATTCAACGCCGGAAAAACACCCTGTTCGATGAAGGCCGGGCCGGCCGCGTAGACGGCGTTGGCCATCGCCTTGACCGGCAGCTCATCGCCCGTGTAGCACACGAACTCGCCGTCCAGGTATTCGATCGCTGCACACTGCCCGTCCTTATCGGTAATCAGGTAATGATTGGGATACCCCACGTCCTGCACCCGCACCAGCGGGCCAAGGGCGATGACCTCCTGGACGCTGCCGCAGGTGTCCAGCACGAACTGGACCCAGTCGGCCATACCGAAAGGAGTCCGTTCGTCGGGTTCCGGAAGCACGGAGGCCCGCAGCTCCATCGAGCTGACGACCAGGCCGGCCTCGTTCATGCCGCTCCAGGCGAACTCGCGGCCGACCACGTTGAACGTCACGCTGCCGTAGGCGGATGTCCATTTGGCCTTCTCTCCGGTGGTGCTTTGCCGATAGCCCTCCTTGGCGATCCCGCGCTGATTCACGAACACCAGCCCCTCGCCGGTAATGAAGTCGAAGTTGGTCGCAAAGAAGGTTCCGGCGGGCGTGTCGAGACAGAAAGACGTGCAGGCGCGAGCGAGGCCATCCTGCAGGCAGATCAACAGCAGACAACAGAGTGCTGCGGTGGCGAGGATACGCATCGTCGGCCTCTTTTCCTTTAACCGATCGGATTCCTACGGTGGCGCCAAGGCCGCGGAATGAACATCGGCACCTCGCGCTTGTAGTCGACGTAGCTGGCTCCAAAACGCTGCTCAAGCTCGGGTTCCTCGACCCTCTTCAGTTCGATGGCATGCGCGATTATGTACAGAGGAGTCCAGATCGCCGCTATCGAGATGGAATTCAAAATGAATCCGATACCGAATAGCGAGGTGAAGACCCCGGTAATCAACGGATTCCGAATCCAGACATAGGGCCCTGTGACAATAAGCTCATTCGGCGGATTGAACGGCACGGGCGTACCATGAGATCTCGCGAACCGAACAACACACCAGGAACACAACACGGCCCCGGACACCAGAAGCAGGACTCCGATGATGAGGCCCATCGCGCCCGCAAGAAGCGCCGGAAAGGCTAGCAGACGATCGAGGTACAGCCCTCCGAACACAACGACCAAGAGAGTGAGCCCAAAGATCGTCAGGCCTAGCGGAGTTAAGATCTGACGCCTGCGCCGCGAGCCTGTGGCAACCGAGTGGAAAAGTTCCTTCAGTCCCATAGAACTTGCTCCTAATCTCAGCCCGGAAACGTCCGCTGGATACGATTCCAGGTGGCCATTGCCCTCTATAACTTACGACTCCGATCCGATCTAATCCCAACAGCGATCAGCGGAAACACGATCCACGGAATAGCATAGTAGACGGACAGGTACCAGAAGCGGCCAACGAAACCCATGCCATGGCCGAGATAGATCCCACAGTAGAGCCAATCGTAGACCGCAAGAGGGATCGTGAAATAGAATGCCAACCACAGTGACACCTTTAAGAGCCTCTTGCGTTTGACGCTTCGAAGCACCAGGTATACGACGCCGGCAATAAACACCAGCGCAACAAGATCGAAGATCACCATGAACTTGGTAGAGTATTGTTGGTAATACGACGGCAACCCACCGACCCAGAAACCCACCCATACGAGTGTAGCGATCATCAGCAGACGAATGTGCCATCGCTTTCTCAAGCTACCCCACCTCCTGTTCTGCCCGCCTAACCTGATTCTTCTACGTTTACGTACTTGGTTGCTTCTAAGTTGACACCCAAACGCGTATTGACCTTTCCTCTGTCAGAGTTCGGTCATGGCTTTCTTCAGCTTGGCGATCCGTTCCTCGTTTCGACTGATGAAGGTCCACTTGCCAATGCGTTTGGCCTTCACCAGCTCGGCGTCCAGCAGGATTTTCAGGTGCTGGGTCGCCGTGGGCTGTCTGACACCAAGCTTCTCGGCGATCAACAGGACGCAGACGCCGTCCTGGACCAGATCGCCGTCCTTCTGGGGCCGGAAGTGTTTCTCCGGATCCTTCAGCCAGTCCAGTATTCTTAGACGCTTTTCGTGTCCCAGGGATTTGAAAACCGGCTCCATGTCTCTCATGTCGTGTTCTTCTCCCGTCAGACCGGGTTCTTGTCCGTGAACAGCCGTTCGAACCCTGGATAGGGCCGCAGCGGGATCAGTTCGAACTCGATCAAGCTTTCCTGGACGAAGGGTAACTCATTCAATCGCTCCGCAGCTGCCTTTTCGGTGTCGGCTTCCAGGATCAGGACTGCGCTGTTCATATCACGCCGGAAGTGGGCCTCGCGGATGAACTCGTCCTGTTGCAGTTCCCACACCTTTCTGGCTTCGCTTGCAGCCAGGACCCGGTACTGATCGGTGGTCGCACCTTCACGCTCCCGTTCCAGGGCGATGATTCTCATGTTCGCCTCCTAGTTTTTCCAGGTCCCTTCGGCCACGTCTACCGAGTAACCACCCAGCCGGACGCGTATGACGCCGTCCGAGCGCCGGGCCTGCAGCCACAGCTGCGACGACCGGCCCATCTCGTAGCCCTGGCCGACGACGAATTCCAGGGTTTCAGCCCCCGTCCTGTCATGATGAATGAGATACGCCGCCAGGCAACCATTACCGCTGCCGGTGGCGGGATCTTCTGGAATGCCCAAGGCGTCGGCGAACATCCGGACCGCCAAGTCTTGGCCAGGCTCGTGGGGATCTTCAGCATAGACCAGGATATTCTTGATGCCCGTCTCCTCGACCAGTCGGTAATACCTGGCGAGATCGATATTGACCCGGCCCAGCCAGCTGCGGTCTGCCACCGGCACGACGACGTGGGGCAGGTCCTCGACAAAGGCCTCCTGTGGCAGAGTCAGGATGGCCGCAAACATATCGACAGGAAGCGTCTCACCCAGAACGGGCTCCGGCTGCTCAACCCAGAGCGGCGGCGTGGCGCCGGGATGGTGCTGAACCTGGACCGGACCCACCTTCAGATTCAGCGTTACGAGGTCCTTCCACCGGCCTAGTGAACAGATGCCGCCCCAGCAATGCTCTGCATCTCACTTCCTGACAAGTCTTCTCGACAGAGGAAGACGGCAAGCTGGTTGCCCTGGTACTTCCGCCCCGCAAACACGTCCACGATATGAAATTCTACCGTCAATTCTCCGCTTGTCGCAGTTCCGCCGTTGCCAAGGCCGACCGGGCGACCCGCGCCCCGAGTTTCCGGGCGTGATCCTTGGCGGCGTCACCAAATGGCCCGCTGTAGGCCACTCCATAATGACCGCTAGCGTTTTGGGGATCGCCAACGACGATCATCCCGTAGATCAGGAGCGCCTGAATGATGGACATCATTGTCGTTTCCTTGCCCCCGGCGTGGAAGCCCGACGACGCGAAAGCCGCACCGATCTTGTTCTCCATCCGGTTCCTGACCGCGACGTTGTCGTCGAACACCTTCTTCAATTCCGACGACATGGTTCCGAAGTAGACTGGCGAACCGGCGATGACGGCGTCGGCGGCCAGGAAATCTTTCGTCTGCACCTCAGTGACGGGCTTGAGCACTACCTCGGCCCCAGCGACAGCCCCGGCGCCCCTGGCAATCTCCAGGGCCAAGTCCTCGGTTCGGCTCGTTCGCGAATGATAGATGATCAGCACGTTCATGGCTTCCCTTTCGGTCGAACCGGCCTGATTGCGTATCGTTGTATAGCTATTTGTCTATATGTTTGTCAAGGGATTTGTTGTTGGGAACCTGCGCGAAGCGGCGATGGAGGGTGTGGCGCATTCACGGCGAACCGCTGAAGCTGGACTGCAATATCAGCTATGTTTCCCGCCAGCCGTTTCAGTCAAGATTCCTTGTGTTCGCGAAGATCCGCGCCTTCTCGGCCGAGCCTATCATCCACTGAACGAGGTACGCGGACAGGACCACAAATAGGATATTGGCCGTCAGCCTGGCCAGCATGAAGCGCCAGCCCATCGATGCGACCTCGAACAGCAGCATGGGGATCTTGGTCGTGGACCAAGCCCCGATGAAGATCATGATGTTCAGCAGGCTGGCCTCCTTCCTCATCAACACCAGCGCCACCGGGAAGGCAGCTTAAAGGGGGCCCGCCGAGGCCGACCCCAGCAGGAAGGCCAGTGAAATGCCGACGACTCCCGACCGATTACCGAGCCACTTGGTCACGGTTTTCTTCGGAATCCAGATATCGAGCAACCAGAGCAAGATGAAGATTGGTGGCAGGACGACCGCGATCGTCTCCAGATTGTCCAGTTCGATCTCGAGCGACCTCGCGCCCGCCCCGGAACTGGACAGGTACAGCAACGCGTTGATCGTTGCTAGTCCCAGGAAGATCTTGTAACGATTCAGCAGCTTCACCATGCCGACACCGCCATTACTACACCGGCCACCAGGAACGAGAACCCGAAGGCTAATAGGTTTCGCAGGATCGTCGTCCTCGCCCCGAAGTACCTGACCTCCAGAGGAAACGTCACCACCCCCACGGCCATCAGGGTCGAGACGAAGACCGCGATCTGCATCAGGCCTGCCCCGCTTCCCAGAAGAGCAGCGGCCAGCGGAAAAGCCACGAAGCCTGGGATCAGGGTCACCGAACCGGCTACCGAGGCGATCAGCATCCCTGACAATCCGGATGCCCCTCCTATAACCCTGGAGATGAGATCCGGAGTGACGAAGACCAGTGATGCGGGCGACGGAGTATTGTGCGCCGGACCGGGGCGCCGTTCATGCCGGCGCCCCGGTTTCCAGCTACAGATCCGTCGAATCCGGAGCCTGTCGCGAACTCAGTGCGTATGCCCGATCAGATAGATCCCACCATCCTCCGCCAGCAACACCTTGGCGAGTTCGGCATCCGCTTCGGCTCCGAAATCCACCACGACGACGCCGTCGCCCGAGAAACTCGCGTCCGCGGCACCCGTCGTCGTGAATCGCGCGGCGGCGAAACGCGTGTTGTCGTCGACGCCCACATGCCCGGCGACCACGACCTTGTCGCGGTCGTCGCAGACCACGCTCCGGCCCCAGGCCGACCCCTCGTCGTCGAAGTCCGCCGTCACCCAGCCGTCGTTTCCGAACGTCTCGTCGTACCGTCCTTCGTCGTCGTAGCGGCGTACGAGGAAGTCATAGTAGTTGTAGGGGCTCGACACGCTGGCCTTCACGCCGCCGTAGCCGGCGATCACGACCCGGCCCGCGCCGTCGACATCCAGGGCCCGGCCGAAATCCTGTTGCAGGCCGTCGTAGTTGGGGGCGCTCTTACCGTCGGAACTCCAGCCCGTGTCGAGGCGGCCGTCATCGTGATAGCAGGCGACGGCGAAGCGCGAGGAGCCTCCGTCCTCTTTCCAGCCCGAGCCCGCTACCAGGATCCTGCCATCGGGATGGACGACCACATCCCGACCGGCTTCGTCCTCCAGTGAACTGAAGTTCGTCACCTGGATGCCGTCGCCGTCGAAGTCGTTCTTCAAACCGCCGCCACTGTGCATGCGCGCTACCGCAAAGCGCGTGTCAAGTGTGCCCAGGTCCACATAGCCGCCGACGATGATCTCCGAGCCGTCAGTCGTGACGCCGTACGCCGCCGATTTGCTACCGCTGTTGATCTCGATGGTGGTCCAGCCCGGGTGTTCGCTACCGGCGTTGAACGTGTCCTCACGCAGCCGGCCTTCGCTGTCGAAGCGGGCCACGAAGAATTGCGGATGGCCTAGGTTCAGTGAGCCGGCAACGGTGATGGCGCCGCTGCCGTCCACATGCACGGCGTTGATATCCAGGCCCGAGCCGCGGTCGATGGGTTCGAGCACCACGCCGCCCTGTCCGAAGTCCGGCGCCAGCCGTCCGCCCGCCGTGTACTCGAGCAGAGCGATGCATTGCCGTCCGTCGGCAACCGCCGTGCCGGCGACAACGATGCGTCCCGCGGGTGTCAGGGCTGCGCCACCGGTCGTCTCATCCGACGCCCCGGCCAGGTCGGTGACCGTGTAGCCCAGGTCGCCGAAGCTCTCGTCGTACGAACCGTCGCTCTGCAGTTTCACCAGGGCGAAGCCCTGCTTGCCGGCCGATCCCGGATGGGGCAGGCCGCAATCGATGTTGTTGTTGAAGGCCAGGTTGGAAATGAGTTCGACGTAGCGCTCGTGGTCCTCGCGGCCGACGTTCGCCACCGACTTGCGGACGTAGAGGTAGTAGTCCACGTAGTCACAAACCGTGAGCCCGTCGCGCCAGTCGTCGGCGTGGGACGCCATGTCGCGCAGATTCTTCCAGGTGGATTTCAGGGACGCCTGGAAGCGGTCGCCATAGCCCGCGATCTTCGCCTCGTCGTCACGGTCATCGTCGACCCAGTCGGAGAACAGACTCTCCACGTTGCCGATCCAGCGGTAGCCGTCCTCCACCGTGCCCTGGGGCCCGCTCGTGTCGCTGCTCGTGTAGGTCTCCAGCGCGTAGTGGGCGACGAAATTGGCCCATCCCTCCTTGAGCGCGACCCGTGGCTCCTGGGCGCGTCCCGATGTCCATCCGTAGCCGATGCCGGGCCAGCCATAGGAGCCGCCCCAGGCCCGCAAGTGGACCGCGTGGCCGTATTCGTGGGCCACGAGCTGTCCCACGGGAAACTTCGATTTCTCTGCCAGCAGGATCAGGGAAGCCGACTTGGTCATGCCCTTGCTGGTCCCGTTCGAGGGGTACTCGACCTGCAGAAGGCCGAAATCGTCCTTGCCGAAGGGGACGTCGTTGTCGCGGTGCAACGCCAGTATGACGTCCACCACGGAGGCATAGTGGTTCACGGCGATGGCATGGGCGTCGGCCTCGTCGGGGTCGGTTCCGGCGCGCTGGTAGTAGAGGGTGCGGTTGCTCGTGGACGTCCCGGTTGCCAATCGCAGAGGATCGTCCAGATAGTAGTAGAGAGCATAGAAATCGTCGCGACCCGGTCCGACTGCGAAGGCGTAGTCCTCGCCGTTGAACCGTAGGCGGACACGCAGGTAGTAGTCCCGCCCCTGGGCGGAGGCCGGGAAGCTGACGCGGAAGCCGCCGTCCGACCCGACCGTGTCGCTGCCGACGACATCGTCGCTGTCCGCTTCGATCACATCGACGACCGTATAATAGGCGCCCAACCAATGCTCCGCGCATCCCCGGCACGAGGCGGCCGTGTTGCCGGCGTCGTCCCGACGCGAACTGAAGGTGCCATAGGTGCGCTGGTCGTTGTAGAAGACGTGGCCGCTGATCGACGCCTCATCGCCGGCCCGGTCCGCCATCAGAACCGGGGCACCGACCGCGATGTCGACCGCGTTCGCACGTGGATGGTCGCGGCCGCGCAAGGGGCGGCCGACGGAGAGCGCGGATGCCACGCGGTCCGCGGCGGCCCGCGGCGGTCGCACGCGCGCGCGCTCTGCCTCGGGTTGTGCCTGCGGCCAGTCGGCTCGGACGTCGACGGCGATTCCGGACATGATGGCCAGTCCGACGGCGCAAGCCGTCAGGAATATACGCTTGCACATGATAGTCCCCTCTTCATACGAGTCTCCCGCCTCGACGACGGGATGAACGTGTGTCCCCCAGGCGACATGATAGTTCCGAGTGCCGTAGTAGCGCCATGGGCGTGCAACGGTGAGCTGCGATCATGTTTCCGCCGACCGATTGTAATAGAGTTTCGGTGCGGTCCCCTCCATGCGGTACGGCTCGGTGATGGTCTCCTCGCCGCGAAGGCCCTCTGGACTTCCCCCAGTTTCATAGACACCCAGAAGCCCACAGTTGCACCCCTGCGCCCACCGAACCTTCCATCCGTCTTGTCCTCGCAGCGGTTACGACGACCCACCATCACCTTGAGATCCCCCCCACTATTTTGTATGGTGCCAGAGCCCCCGAGAAGCCCAGCCCTCAGCCTTGGAGATGGGGATGAAACACCGTCCCACCGCCGCGCGGAACCTCGCCTGGTTCCTACCGTCCCTCGTGCTCGCACTGGCGGTCACCGCCGTCACCGCCCAGGACCTCGACCAGGTCATGCAGGCCGGCGCCGACCGGATCCAGGTGGCCCAGGCCTCCCAGGAGCGGATCGATCAGGTGGTCGACCAAACCGACGGCCTGGAGTCCGAGTACAAGCAGATCCTGAAGCAGCTCGACGGTCTGCGCGTGTACAACGACTACATGCAGCGGCAGATCGAGAACCAGGAACTGGAACTGGCCGCCCTGCGCGCGAACCTGGACCAGGTGGGCGTGGTCGAGCGCCAGATCATGCCCCTGATGATCCGCATGCTCGACGGTCTGGAGAAGTTCATCGGGCTGGACGTGCCCTTCCTCATGGACGAGCGGTTGACCCGGGTCGAGCGCTTGCGCGTCCTCATGGAGCGGGCCGACATCACCCTGGCCGAGAAGTTCCGCCGCCTGACCGAGGCCTTCCAGATCGAGAACGACTTCGGGCGCACCATCGAGATCTACAAGGACGCCCTGGACATCGAAGGAGCCACCCTCGAGGTGAATGTGCTCCGCCTCGGACGGATCGGGCTCTACTACCAGACCAACGACGCCTCGGCCACCGGCCAGTGGGACCGCACGGCCGGAGCCTGGACACCGCTCACCGGCGGCCGCGAGCGCGCCGAGATCAGGCGGGGCATCCGCATCGCCCGCAAGCTCGTCGCTCCGGACCTGCTGTTGCTTCCGGTCCCGGCCCCGGCCGCGGAGGTGACGCCATGAACGCGCGCCTCCTCATGATCCTCGCCGTTCTGCTGCTCGCCGTACCGACCGTGGCCCAGGACGAGAGCGCCGCCGACCTGGACGACCTGCTGCGCATGGTCCAGCAGGGCCGCACCGACGACGAGTCGGTGAATCGCCGGCGCGAGGCGGAATTCCGAGCCGCCCAGGGCCGCCAGCAGCAGCTCCTGGACGACGCCCGCCAGCAGCTCCGCGAGGCCGAACGCCTCAGCGAGCGCCTGGAGAACACCTACAACGACAACGACATCCTGCTGGTGGACGTCACCGAGCAGATGGACCGCCGCCTGGGCTCCCTCAAGGAACTCTTCGGCGTGCTCCAACAGGTCACCGGCGACACCAAGGCCTTCCTGGACATCTCCGTCACCAGCGCCCAGTTCCCGGGCCGGGGCGATTTCCTGCTGGAGCTGAACCGCAAGCTGGGTTCGGACGCGGCGCTGCCGTCCATCGAGGAGATCGAGCGCCTGTGGTTCCTCATGCAGCAGGAGATGACCGAGACGGGCAAGGTCGTGCGCTTCGGAGCCACGGTCATCGCCCGGGACGGCCGCGAGATCCAGGAAGACGTGGTCCGCGTGGGCGGCTTCAACCTGGTGGCCGACGGCCGCTACCTGCAGTTCACCCCCGAGACGGGCAACCTCTCGGAACTGGCGCGCCAGCCCCAGGGCCGGTTCACCAAGACCACGTCCGAACTGGTGGGCGCCACCGACGGCAATATCGTCTTCGGCGTCGACCCCACCCGCGGACAGATCCTCGCCACCTACCTGGACCGCCCCTCCCTGCGCGAGCGCGTGGACCAGGGCGGCGTGGTGGGCTACGTGATCATCGCCCTGGGTATCGTGGGCCTGCTGCTGTCCCTGGAGCGCCTGGTAAGCCTCGGCCTGGCCAGCGCCAAGGTGAAGGCCCAGGTCAAGAGTTCGACTGCCAGCAAGGACAACCCCCTGGGCCGCGTCCTGCTGGTGGCCGAGGAGCAGGGAGACAGCGACCTGGAGACCCTCGAACTCAAGCTGGGCGAGGCCATCTTCAAGGAAGTGCCGAAGCTCACGCGGTCCCTGCTGTTCATCAAGATCATCAGCGTGGTGGCGCCCCTGCTGGGCCTGCTGGGCACGGTGACGGGCATGATCGTCACCTTCCAGTCCATCACCCTCTTCGGCACGGGCGACCCCAAGCTCATGGCCGGGGGCATCTCCCAGGCCCTGGTGACGACGGTGCTGGGCCTGACGGTGGCCATCCCGGTGGTGCTGCTGCACACGCTGGTTTCGGGACGGAGCAAGAGCATCCTGCACGTGCTGCAGGAGCAGAGCGCGGGCATCGTGGCCGTGCGCTCGGGCAAGGGTAAGTAAGTCATGCAGGTGCTGTTCGACGGCTACACCGCGATCCGCGACTTCATGGAGCTGGGAGGCCCCGTGTTGAACGCCATCGCCGTGACGATCCTCCTCATGTGGATCCTCATCGTCGAACGCGTCATCTACTTCCGCAGCGAACACGGACGGCGGGTGGCGGCCGAGCAACGGGCGTGGGCGGAGCAGCAGGAGCACCGGTCCTGGTACGCGCGGCAGATCAAGACGGGCATCGTTTCGCGCCTGACGCGATCGGCCCACGGCCCCATCCCCATGATCAAGACGCTGGTGGCGTTGTGTCCCCTGCTGGGTCTGGTGGGCACGGTGACCGGCATGATCGAGGTCTTCGACGTGCTGGCGCTGTCGGGCACGGGGAACGCGCGCTCCATGGCCGCGGGCGTCTCCAAGGCCACCATCCCCACCATGGCCGGCATGGTGGGCGCCCTGTCGGGCGTGTTCGCGGCGGCGCTGCTGACGCGGGCGGCGGGCCGGGCGGTCAAGGGCCTGGACGAGATCTTCATCAACGACGGGCGGAGTGATTGATGAGACAGGGATTCAAGACATTCCAGCCCGAAGAGGACGAGCAGGAGATCAACATCACGCCCATGCTCGACGTGGTGTTCATCATGCTCATCTTCTTCATCGTCACCGCCTCCTTCGTCAAGGAGTCGGGCATCGACGTCAACAAGCCCGAAGCCGCCACCACCCAGGCCAAGGAGAAGGCCAACATCCTCATCGCCATCGACGCCGACGGGGACATCTGGATCGACCGCCGGCAGGTGGACCCCCGCGCCGTGCGGGCCAACATCGAACGGCTCCACGCCGAGAATCCCCAGGGCACGGTGGTCATCCAGGCGGACGACAACGCCCGTACCGGGGTGCTGGTGCAGGTCATGGACGCGGCGCGATTGGCCGGCGTGTACGACGTGGCCATCGCCGCCACCGAGACGGGACCGTGAGGTAGCAGCGGATGATCGTCAGGTACCTGGCAGCCACCGTGATCGGAGCCCTGGTGACCCTGGGCGTGCTCTTCACCATGCACACCCTCATCGCCACCCCCCAGAGCAAGCTCGACGAGTCGGGCCAGCGCCACTTCGTGGACTTCGTGCGGGTGCAGCGCGAGGAGACGGTCGAGCGCAAGGACCGGCGGCGCGACAAGCCCACCGCCCCGGAGAATCCGCCCCCCGAAGCGGTCCAGCCCCGGGTCGATACGGTGGAGGACACCCGCATGGAAGTATCCGTTCCCACGGCCCCCATGGACGTGGGCGTGGAGATGTCCGTGGCCAACCTGGGCCTGGTGGCCAGCGACGGCGACTACCTGCCCATCGTGAAGATCGCGCCGGTGTATCCACCCGTGGCCCAGTCCCGCGGCATCGAGGGGCACTGCCTGGTGGAGTACACGGTGACCACCGCCGGCACGGTGAAGGACGTGATCGTGGTGGAGTCCGATCCCAAGGGCATCTTCGACCGGGTTTCCATCCAGGCGGCCCTGAAGTTCAAATACCGCCCCCGCGTGGTGAACGGCGAACCCATCGAGGTGCGCGGAGTGCGCAACCTCTTCCGCTACGAACTGGAGCACTGAGTGGGCATGCGGCGTCGCATCCTTGGTCTGGTCATGGGCCTGCTGGCCCTGCTGCCGGCGGCGGGCCCCGCGGCCGGCCAGACGGCCATGCGCGAGAAGGTGTACGAGAAGCTGAGCAAGGCCCAGGAAGCGGCCGAAGCCCAGGACTGGGACAAGGCCTACGACTACCTGGGCGACGTGGAGCGCATGCGTGACCTGGACGGCCAGGAAAAAGCCCAGCTCTGGACCGCCTACGGCTACACCTACTTCGCCCAGGAAGAGTACACCGAAAGCGCCACAGCCTACGCCAAGGTGTTGGAACTGGAGGAGGTGCCCGAGGCCCTGCGCACCAGCGCTCTCTACACCCTGGGCCAGCTCCATTTCCACCTGGAGCACTACGACGTGGCTGCCGGACACCTGGAGTCCTGGCTGACCGCCAACGCCGACCCCGGCCCCGAGGCCCACGTGCTCCTGGGCCAGGCCTACTACCAGCTGGACCGTCCCGAAGACGCCGCAGCGTCCATACGCCAGGCCGTGGCCATCAACCAACGGCGAGGCAAGCCCGTCCAGGAGAACTGGTACGCCCTGCTGCGGGTCATCTACTTCGAGCTGGAAGACTACGACGCGCTGCTGGACATCCTGGAGACCCTGGTCATGGAGTTCCCGGCCAAGGAGTACTGGGTCCACCTGTCGTCGGCCTACGGGGAAATGGGCGACGAGGACCGGCAGCTGGCCGCCTACGAGATGGCCCACGTGCAGGGCTATCTCACCAACGGTTCGGAACTGGTGCTGCTGGCCCAACTGCTCATGCGCGGCGGCGTGCCCTACCGGGCGGGCGTGGTGCTGGAAGCCGGCCTCGACAGCGGGACCATCGAGAACACGGCCCGCCACTGGCGCCTGCTTTCGCAAGCCTGGACCCTGGCCCAGGAACACCAGCGCGCCATCGAGTCGCTGACGCGGGCGGCCGAGCTGTCGGACGACGGCGAACTGGACGCGCTCCTGGCCCAGAGCTACGCCAATCTCGGCCAGTGGGAGCAGTCGGTGGACGCTGCCACGGTGGCCCTGCGCAAGGGCGTGGACGAGCCCCACGAGCTACAGATGATGCAGGGGATGGCGCTCTTCGAACTCGGCAGGCTGGGCGACGCGCGGGAGGCGTTCGCGGCGGCCCAGGGATCGGCCGACGGGCGGGAGACGGCTACTCGGTGGTTGGTCTATCTGGAGCGGGAAGAAGCGCGTCTGCGGGAGCTGGGAATCGGGCAGGACTAGCGCCGGCCCGTAGCCTAGTTGACCCTCCCCCGATCCACCACCTCCAGGAATCTCCTCAACACGGCATTCTCCTCGTGCCGCTTCCACACCATGGTGATCTCCATCTTCGGCCACACCGCGGACACCGGTCGGTACACCACTCCCGGCGTCTGCTGGCGCGAGGCGGACCTGGCCACCGGGGTCACGCCGAGGCCCCCCGCCGCCAGGGCCAACGCCGTGTGCTGGCCGGACACCGCGAAGTCCGTACGGGGCTCGAAGCCCGCCTGGCGACAACTGCCGACCACCGCGTTGACGATTCCCTGCTGCTCCTCGGTGGGCGGCAGGATGAGGTTCACGCCCTCCAGAGCCGACAGGGGGATCTTCTTGAGGCGGGCGATATCGTGGTTCTCGGGAACGGCCAACCAGAAAGTCTCCGAAGCGACGCGGACCGACTCGAGACCACCCAGGTCGTGGTCATAGGTCTGGACGAAGCCCACCGAGAGCCGGTCGCTCCGCACGGCAGCCAACAGGTCGGTGGTGTCCATCTCGAACAGGGCCAGGCGGACGTTCCGGAGCCCCTTCTGCAGCTTCTTGACCAGGCCGAGGATCTTCGTGTCCAGGGCAACGGGCACGATCCCGAGCTTGAGTTCGCCCACCTCGCCCACGGAGGTGCGGCGGCAGAACTCCATGGTGTGGTCGACCTTTTCCAGGATGCTGACCGCGTGCTTGTGGAAGGCCTCGCCGGCGGCCGTCAGCCGTACCGAGCGTTTCGTCCGCTCGAAGAGCTTCAGGTCCAGCTCCTCCTCCAGGCGCCGGATCTGCATGCTCAAGGGGGGCTGAGTCATATGCAGACGCTTGGCGGCATTGGAGAAGTGGAGCTCCTCGGCCACGGTCACGAAGTAGAGCAGTTGGCGGATTTCCATGGGTTCCTGCCTGGCGGTCCGGCTGTCCCCGGGGCCCATAGGATCGGGTTCGGAGTTGTCCCGGAAGCCGCCTGTCGAGTGGCGGACTTCCGGCGTCGCTGAACCTACGGACCCCGGGCCACCGACGGTCTGAAATCCGCCTAACAGATGCCTAATCTTTCGGTGTTAGGTCGAATACCGCGCCGAGAGGCGCCCAGATCGGCCATTGGGCGGGACCGGACCGGGATCAGTAATCCAGGATGCCCACGAGATCGCTCTCGCGCCTGCCCGCGCGGGAGTAGAGCAGAGCGAGGTTGGCGGGGTCGAAGGCCAGGTCCGGGTCGCCACGGCTGTCCAGCTCGGCGACCAGGCGCGACGGGCTCCCATCGTAGCGCCGGAATTCCACCCGGTAGCTCCAGTCCTCCACATGGCCGTGCCAGCAGAGGTAGATGCCATCCGGAGCGGTGGTCCAGCTCACCAGCTCACCTTCTGCCAAGGGGAAAGCCAGGGTGGGTTCGCCGCCGGCGACCGGTATGCTCCAGATCCCCAGGGTGTCGCGGCGGGAGCGGTTGAAGAGAAAGCGCGTGCCGTCGGGGGTTTCCCGACCGCGCCAGCCGCCGTCCCAGGTGACTCGCACGGCTTCGCCCCCGGTCCGCGGCCGCTTCCAGAGATCGATGCCGTCATCGGCGGAGCGGCAGAAGTAGATCCAGCGGCCGTCATGGGACCAGGAGGGTTGGCCTTCGTTGCGACCCTCCTCCGTGAGTACGCGCATTTCACCGCCGTCGGCAGGACAGACGGCGACAGCGCTGGTGCTGCCCTGGACCAAACGGAAGGCGATCTCGGTTCCGTCCGGTGACCAGGCCGGCGTGCTGGATTCCAGGGTGGGCGATTCGATAACCGCCCGGGCGTTCCCGCCGTCCCGATCCATGATCCACAGCCCCGGTTCGCCGCCGCGCTGGGACGCGAAGGCGATGCGGCGTCCATCCGGGGACGGGGCGGGTTGCCCGTCATAGAGCGAGGAGGCGATCAGGGGACGCCCGGGCATCGTGCCGTCGAGACCCTGGAGCGGCAACTCCCAGATGCTCCAGTCCTGGTGGCCCTGGGTGTAGGCCACCAGCCGTGGAGACCGGGCGGCGGAGACGCCGGTCAAGTTGCGGTCGGCGGAGATCAGGCGGCGCGCACCGCTGGACACATCCAGTTCCCAGAGGCCGTCGCTGGCGGTCACCAACAGGAACCCGCCGTCGCCGGACCAGGCCAGGTCCACCGGGATCCTCTCGCCCAGGGGCAGGATCGTGACCTCGCCGCCGTCGACAGCCATGACGGCGATCACAAGACCCTCGGTCCGCAGGCGCATGAACGCCAGACGGTCCCCCGTCGGGGAATACCGAGGCCGGCGATCCTGCATGACCTCGCCGGTGGGTTCGGTGAGGGCCGTGATCTCGCGCGACTCCAGGTCGATGCTCTCCAGGCGCCAGTGACGGCGGACGTCGGTGCGGGCGCTGAAGACCAGGCTACGACCATCCGGGGCGAAATCCGGTTCGATGGACGGCCGGCCCTGGCGCACGGGCACCAGCAACCGCTCGTCGCCGCCGGTGGCGGAGATCATGTGGATCCCCGGCTGGTCTCCCCCCAACCTGGCGTAGGCCACGTGGCGGGTGTCGTGGGACCAGGCCGGAAACGCGTAATGCCCGGGAACCGAGGTCAACGCCAGCGGCTCCTCCTCGCCCACGGTCAGGACGAAGATGCCGGTGGGGGTGTCGTCGTCGCCCTCCCAGGCGAAGGCCAGGCGGTCTCCGGCCGGGGTCAGGGCCGGATATTCCTCGACTCCGGGGAGACTCGTCAGTTGCAGAAGGGTCGGGGTCGAGGGCGCGACTTCGTTCCAGTCTCCGGTGAACCAGACACCGAACGCAACGACTACGACGGCGGCCAGACCGATCAGCCGCCACCGGGATTGGCGCCCCTGTTTCACGGCCCCGATCGGCGTCCGGTCGCCGGCAATCAGGGGCGCGACCGTGGCCAGAAGCCGATAACCCCGCTTGGGAATGGTCTCGATGACCTGCGGGCGGCGCGGGTCGTCCCCGAACACTTTGCGCAGTTCAGACACGGACCGGGTCAGGACCTCGTCCACCACCACCGTGTCCGGCCAGACGGCAGACATCAGTTCATCGCGGGAAACCACGCCGGGATGCTCGAGCAGGTGCACGAGCACGCGCATGAACTTGTCGGGGATTCGCCGGTCGAGATCCGGGCCGGTGATGCGGTTCTCGGCGGGCAGGATCCGCCATCGGTCCGCCAGGAGGTAGGCCCGGTGGCCGGCGGCACCGACGTCGTGTCCGGGATTCGCGCTGTTACCAATCTCGCCCACAAACACCTGCAGTTCGTCAGGCAAACGTTAGCCAGAGGCGTGGTCGTCCATACTACGTCCGGCGACACATTCGCAGATCAAGGTCTCGTCACACGAAAGAACCCATGCCCCTGGGACGTATCCTATCAGTTGGAAGTTCGGCATGCCTACTCTCTCTTTATCCCGCCCAGCGACGCCTCGACGATGGACTCCACATGCACCTGCAAGGTGTCCACCAGCGGGCAGGCGGTCGGCACGTTCTCCATGAGTCGCGGCAGTTCGGTGCAGGCCAGGACGGCGCACGCGGCCCCGCGCTCCTGCAACGTATCGATCATGCGCCCGCACGCCGCCCCGGCCTCGTCGCGGTAGCGGTCCACCGCGAGTTCCTGGTAGATGATGTCGTCGAGCCGATCGATGTCGGCAATGTCCGGGATCAGGACCTCGATGCCGTGGCGTTCGGCGAGACGGTCCACGTAGAAGGACTCGCGCAAGGTGTGCCGCGTGCCCAGCAGTCCGGCGCGGGTCAATCCCCGGACACGGAGATGGGCGCCGACGGCGTCGACCATGTTCACCACCGGCAGACCCACCACCCGCTCCACGTCGTCCGCCACCATGTGCACCGTATTCACACCCAGGGCCAGGACCTCCGCCCCGGCTCGCCGCAAGCGGTCGGCGGCGTCGATCATCTCGGCCCGGACCCCGCCCCAACCCTGGCCGTCGTGAATCGCCAGGTGCTCCTGGAAGTTCACACTCCACAGGACCAGGCGCAGGGAGTGGGCGCCGCCGAGGCGGTCCTGGGTCGCCAGGTTCAAGGCCCGGTAGTAGCGCTCGGTGGAGGTCCAGCTCATGCCGCCGATCAGTCCCACGGTCTTCATGATGCCTGCGCCTCCTCGTCGTTTCGCGTGGCGGCGGCGGCCAGGAGCCTCTCCTTCACCAGGACCCAATGACGTTCCAGGAGTGCCGCGCCCCGACCGCCGTTGCCGGCAGCCACGGCGTCGATGATCGCCTTGTGCTCGGCTACGGAACGTTCGCCGACGGTGCCGACGGACCGGAAGTAGAAAACGCCCATGCGGCGGACCTTGATCCGCACCCGGTCGGCGATGGTCGTCAGTTCGGGATTCCGCGCCGCCGCGATGACGGCCCGGTGGAATGCGCGGTTCGCCTCGGCGGCGCCACCGTGGTCCTCCTTGGCAACGCAGGCGGCCAGCTTCCGATTGATCCGACGCAGATCCTTGACGGTGCCCTCGTCCATGCGGGCAACCGCCTCCTTGATCGCCAGGGCCTCGAGGCTGCCTATGATGGGGATCAGGTGGGCGATGTCCGCGGCGGTGATCTCGGTGACCACGGGGCACCGATTGGCCTCGGCCCGTACCAGTCCGTCGGCCACGAGCAGCCGGACCGCCTCCCTGACCGGTGTGCGGCTGATGCCCAGGTGTCGAGCCACAACCAACTCCCGGATTCGTTCGCCGGGAGCCAGGATGCCGTCGGCGATCCAGTCGCTCAGTTCGTCGTAGACGCGGCGGTAAAGGAGCGAGCCGGTCTCGAAGCCGATTGTGCTGGGGACGGGCATGAAGGACACCTCCTACCTAGATTATAATGTATTAACAGTGTCTCGAATAGTGTTTTTGGAGGATTTGTGGGCCCCGGGGGCCTTTATAGTGTCGTTTCCGAGTGTTTTGTTGATACATACGGCGCATATGGCGACCAGACGAAGGCCGGAAACATTGTCCGAGACACGAACTCGCGCACCTCCAATAGGAAGCGGCCCCGCCCGAAGGCGGGGCCGCAACTCGTTGCGAACGGATGAACCCTAGAACGCCCTGCGCACCTCCACGCCGAAGGTCCGCGGCTCGTTCACGAAGCCGGTCAGGTTGTTGAAGTCGATGCCGCCGGTCCGGGTCAGGTTGTCGGTGATGTTCCGACCGAAGGCTGCGAACTCCCACATGCGGTCGTAAGTAGCGTAGCCCAACCGGACGCCGCCCTCGAAGAGGTTGTCCTCGGTGAACTCGACCGAGTCGTACAGGAAGAAACTGACTTCGCTGCGGTAGGCCCAGTCGGTGAAGAGGAAGACCTCACCGGCGTCGCCCGCGGCCACGGAACCGCGCAGAGTGGCGTTGAAGACCCACTCGGGGGCGTTGGGCAGGCGGTTGCCGTCGATGGACACGATGCCCGGGCTCAATTCGGGATCGTTCACCGTCAGGCCGGCGGCGCCACCCGGAGCCACGCCCAGGCCCTCGTCCTTGATCTCTGTCTTGTTGTAGCTGGTACCGATGGTCACCAGGAGGTTGCTGGCGGGCAGCCACTCCAGTTCCGCCTCGAAGCCCATGCCCACGGTCTCGTCGGCGTTGAGGAGGCGCGTGACGTTGGACGAGCCACCCACGGCGGTCAGCTGCTGGTCACTCATGATGTAGTGGAAGAGGCTGACGTTGGCGCGGGCTTTGCGGCCCAGCCTGGCCTTGGTGCCCACCTCGTAGCTGGTGATCTTCTCGGTTTCGCCGACGGTAACTTCGCCGCCGAAGAGCAGGCGTCCCTGGAAGCTGGGAGCGCGGAAGCCCCGAGCCACCCGGCCGTAGAGATTCACGTCGTCGTTGACGGTGTAGAGGCCGTTGAGGTCCCAGCTGACGAAGTCCGCGTCGCTGCTCATCTCGATGGGAGCGATCAGACCCTGGGTCGGGTAGACCTCTTCGGTGCGCTCGGCCATGAAGTCCTTGGTTTCGTCCGAGTAGCGCAGGCCGCCGGAGGCCTTGAACTTCTCGGACAGCTGGTAATCCAGGGTGCCGAAGAGGGCCCAGGCGCTGGTGTCCTGGGTCTGGCGCGCGTAACCGGACTGGGGGCCGGCGGTTTCGCCGGTGTTGTCCGTCACGTAGTTGAAGGTCTCGATCTCCAGGTCCTCGTCGAAGTAGAAGAACCCGGCCTGGAAGTTCATGGGGCCGTCGTAGTTGCTGGCCAGGCGGACTTCCTGGGTGATCTGGGTCAGGTCGGGAATGCCGTCGGCGGACTCGGAGTCGAAGGGGACATCGGCATCGGCGCTGAGCCCGCCGTCGATGTCGCCGCGGCTGTAGATCTCGCCCGTCTCGTAACCCGAGACAGCGGTGAGGGTCAGGTCGCCCATGGCGTAGTTCAGGGTCAGGACGCCGCCCTTCTCCTTCACTTCCTGTTCGTTGCCGCCGTCGACGGCGATCTCGTCGCGCTCGAAGCCGTCACGGATCTCGTTGCTGCCGGGCTCGACGATGTTGGCCCGGAACAAGCGGGCGGTGCCGTCCAGGTCGCGCAGGTGCACGTTCAGCAGGGCGCTGAAGTCCTCGCTCGGAGTGAGCAGGAACTGCAGGCGGCCGGCCAGGTCGGTGTAGCCGCCTAGAGCGTCGTCTTCGCCCGTGTGGGTGTTGGTCACCCAGTCCTGGCGGCTCTGGTAGAGGAACGAGGCGCGCACGGCCAGCATGTCCTCGACCACGGCGCCACCGGCGGCGCCCTCGAACTGCATGGTGCCGTAGTTGCCGTAGGAGACGCGGCCGAAGCCGTCGGTCTCGAACTTCGGCTTGCGGGACTCGAACTTCACGATGCCCGCCGGGGTGTTGCGGCCGAAGAGCGTACCCTGGGGACCGCGCAGGACCTCGATGCGCTCCATGTCGAAGATGGGGAAGCCCTTGAGGATCGGGTTCTCCAGCACGACCCCGTCGTAGACCAGGGACACGGGCTGGGAGGCGTTGAGGTCGAAATCGGTGTTGCCCAGGCCACGGATGTAGAACCGCGGCAGGGTGCGGCCGAAGGAGGATTCGACGTGCAGGCTCGGTACCCGCGACGACAGCAGCCGGATGTCCTGGCCGCCGGAAGTGATCACGTCCAGCTTCTCGTCGCTGAGCGTGGCCACCGACGAGGGAACCTCGCGGAGTCCCTGTTCCTTCTTCTGGGCCGTGACGACGACTTCTTCGAAGGCGTCATCGGATTCGGGGGTGGCTTCGTCCTGGGCGTAGGCGAATCCCGTCAGCGACAGGGCCAGGATGAAGACTGCGGCGAGCGTCAGCCATTTCCGGTAGTTCAACATGCGTCAGCCTCCTGGGTAGGCGGTCCGAACGTCCTCATGTCCAGCTTCCGGAATGAAACCCTAGCAAATCATTAACAGGAAGTCGCGCAAATTCGGGAGAAATGTTAAACCATTACGGAATAATGGATAAGGCGATTTCCGCCATGAGGGGGAAGCCTCTCTCGCGCACTTCGGCGGAAGCTTCCTTCCTGGTGACGAGGCTGTCGCTCACGGTCAGGATCGACAGGGCGCGGGCCCCGTGCTTGGCCGCCAGGGTGTAGAGCGCGGTGGTCTCCATCTCGCAGGCGAGAGTTCCGTAGGCGGCCCACTTCTTCCACCACTCGGGATCGTCGTCGTAGAAGGTGTCCGAGGAGTAGATGCCGCCCACGTGGACCGTGGCTTCACGCTCGCGCGCGGCCTCGTAGGCTCCGAGCAGCAGCTCGAAATCGGCGGCGGGCGCGTAGTCCAGACCGCCGAAGCGGTGGCGGTTCACCTGGGAGTTGGTGGACGAGGTCATGGGCAGGATGAGGTCGCCGATCTCCAGCTCCGGCTGCAGGGCGCCGCAGGTGCCCACGCGCATGAGGGTCGTCACATCGTACTCGCGGACGAGCTCGTTGACGTAGATCGACAAGGTGGGCATACCCATGCCCGTACCCATGACCGAGACCCGCTTGTTCCCGTGGCGGCCGGTGAAACCCAGCATGCCCCGTACCTCGTTGAAGCAGACCACGTCCGACAGGAAGTGCTCGGCGAAGAACCTCGCCCGCAGCGGATCGCCCGGCAGCAGGATCGTCGGGGCGATTTGACCCTTTTCGGCGCCGATGTGGATGCTCATGGACTTCCCCTCCTGCGGCCTCGATGACGGGGCCCGGCCGCACAAAGCCGGTTGCCCCCGGGACCGATCCGGCGCATGATCGCCCGGCGATCGCCCCGTCCCGAACCAGGAGTATCCATGGCCCTGCCCCGTCTCGACAAGGCGAATCTCCAGCGCTTCCTGCGCTTCGGCATCGTGGGTGGGCTCGGCGTAGCGGTGAACCTGGGAATGCACGCACTGCTGTACCATGTGGCCGGACTACCGGACTTCGCGGCCCGCGTCCTGGCCATCGAAGTGGCCGTCCTCCACAACTTCACCTGGCACCGGCGCTGGGTGTGGGCCGACCGACAGAATGAGGCGCCGTCCCTGGCGATCCAGCTCCTGCGCTACCACCTGGGAACACTCCTCAGTTCCTACATCATCACCCTGGCCGCCGGCTGGGCATTGATGCAGGTGCTGCCGGACATGCCCGTGCGCGAGACGGCCGGCCACCTGGGCGGCATCGGCTGCGGCATGGTGGTGAACTTCCTGCTGGCGGACGGGTGGGTCTTCGCGCGGAAGAAGCGCAACGTGACGGGCGACTAGTTCGCCCGGCCCAGACCGATCACGTAATGCCAAACGTCGTCCGGGTCCACCCTGTCCTCCTGGCCGTCCAGCCGCGGCCGGACCGCGCGACCGGCCTGCACCCATCCCTTCAACAGCAGGGCCCGGCCGTCGGGCAGCAGCACGAGACGGTCGCTCCGGGGGTCCCCGGGGGCCTCCACTTCCAGACGGTGACTGAAACCTCCGGCAGCGTCGAAGACATCCCAGGTTTCGAAGATCCGGTCGGGGTTGTCGCGGGCTCCCTCGGAGGTCAGGACGTGGAGTTCTCCGGCGTCGGTCACCTGCAGGCGCTCCACGCAGGGATCATTAGGCTCGACTTCCGAGTCGAGACGGACCCGCCGGCCGTCGAGCATCATGACGACGGCTTCCTGGATCTCCTCGATCTCCTCGGCAGTCCGCCCGTGGGCCCGGCACCGTCCTTCGACGGTACTGACGAGTTCGCCGGCGGCGCCACGCACTTCGACGGCGAAACGATCCCGATGTGGAGCCAGGTACACGTGTCCGTCAGGACCGAGGTTCCACCGGCCGTGCTGGACGAAGTCCTCGTCCCGTTCCACGAACAGGCGGGTGACGATCAGCCGGCCGCGGGGCCGCTCGAGCAGGCGGTGCCGCTCGCGACCCTCGGCGTCCACCACCGCCAACAGCTGCGTGTACATGCCCCGGTGGAACTCCTCGCCGCTGAAGACAAGGGTGCCGCCGCGGGCGCGGACACCGGTCAGGATGAAGGCCCCGCCCTGATCGGCCGCCTCGGGCCCCCCCGCGTGAATGGTGCCTCGTGGCGTTCCGTCCAGATCCAGGAGGATGACCTTCCCCGGCAGCCGCTGGACCACGCCCAGGGTCCGGTCGTCCAGGAATTCCAGGCCCACCGGGCGCCGGAACTCGCCGGGACCGTCGCCCTCGCGGCCCAGGGTGCGCACGAGTTCTCCGCCTCCGTCCAGGACCACCACCTGGTTGCGCTGGGAGTCGAGGAGATAGAGAAGGCCGTCGGGCCCCCGGCGGACCGCCGCGACCATGCCGAAGAAGAGATCGTCGTCCTCGGCGCCCCGGCGCCACTGCTCGGTGAAGGAACAGCGGACGACGGGTTCGTCACCGGCCGCGGCGGATGCCGCCGCTAAAAGCAGGAACAGAGCGCAGAAGAACAACGGGCACCGGCGGAGCATGGCATCCCCTCGCGACGGGGTGGGACGGCGACGCGACCGCCATGAATCTGCAGCGGCGGTCGGGACGCGTCAATCCCGGCAGCGGGAATCGTCCTCTAGGACCCGTCTTCGTCCGGCGCGTCCAGATCCAGCTCCGCCGCCGCCTCGTCCAGAACCCGCGCCACCTCGTCGATCAACGTCTGCAGGTGGTAGGGCTTGGGCACGAAGGCGTAGCCGCGCTTGCGGATGAGGGCCCAACGCGACTTCTCGTCGGCGTAGCCGCTGCTGAGGATGACCGGCAGGTGCCGGTCCCGGGACCGGAACTCCTCCACCAGGTCGACGCCGCTCCCGTCGGGCAGGGCCACGTCCGAGAGCACGAGCTGGAACTCGCCCTGCACGGCGTCATAGATGCGGCGGGCCTCGGCGATGTCGGCGGCGGCGAACACCTCGTAGCCGGCGCGCTCGAGGATGGCAAGAGCCAGCGTGCGGACGACCTGTTCGTCTTCCACCAGCAGAATGCGGCCGCTACGGCGGGCGGAGGCACGAGCGCCAGGGCCGGCCGGCGGCGATACCGTCGTCGTTTCGGTGGCCCGAGGCAGGTAGACTTCCATGGTCGTGCCGTGATCCGGCTCGGACCGCACCTGCAGCCAGCCATCGTGGCTCTTGACGATGCCGTACACCACGGCCAGACCGAGTCCGGTCCCGGCGTCCTTGGTGCTGAAGAAGGGTTCGAAGATCTGATCGACCGTGTCCCGGTCCATGCCCCCGCCCGTGTCGCTCACCGACAGACAGGCGAAGGATCCAGGGCGGGCCCCCTCCACGGCGCCGGCTGTCTCCGCGTCGATCTCGCAGCACGCCGAGGCGATGGTGATGGTGCCGCCGCCGGGCATGGCGTCACGGGCGTTGACCACGAAGTTCAGCAGGATCTGCTCCAGGTTGCCCGTGTCGCCCTGTACGGGCCACAACTCCTCGTCGAGACTGGTCTGGATGTCGACGTTCTCCCCCAGCAGCCGCTCGAGCATGACCTGCATACCATCAATGAGTCCATTGAGGTCCACCGGCCGGCGGTCCATGGGCTGCTTGCGGCTGAACAGCAGGAGCTGGCGCACCAGATTCGCCGCCCGTTCGCAGGTGGCCGCGATGCTGTCCAGGTTGGTCGCCAGCGGATCATCGTCGAGGACATCCATGCGTGCCAGTTCAGTGAAGCCCAGGATCGCCGTGAGCAGATTGTTGAAGTCGTGGGCCACGCCCCCGGCCAGCTTACCCACCGCCTCCATCTTCTGGGACTGCAGCAGCTGCTCCTGCATGCGTCCCCGTTCGTTCTCGGCCTGCCGGCGCGCGGTGATGTCCTTGAGGAAGCCCTCGATGGACACGAACTCCCCCTGGGCGTCGCGGATGGCCCGGGCGTTGATGTGCCCCCAACCCTCGCTGCCGTCGCGCCGGCGGAAGTGCAGCAGGAAATCCTCCACCCGACCGTCCCGTTGCAGGATATCGAGCATGGCCCCGCGCTGCTCGGGATCGACCCAGACCTGCCCCTGGAGATTCGTGACCTCACCCATGAGATCTTCGACCGACTCGTAACCGAAGATGCGTGCCATGGCGGGATTGGCCGTGAGGATCTCACCTTCGATGGTCGACTGGAAGATGCCCTCGACGGCGTGGAAGAAGACGTTGCGCAGGTTCTCCTCCGCTTCGCGCAGAGCCTGCTCGGCCCGCTCACGCACGGCGATCTCCCGGTCCCGCTGGGCAACCTTGTCCTCCAGCTCGAAGGCGTGTTCCTGGAGCATGTCCTGGCGCTCGCTCAGGTAGTCGATGCGCTGTCCCATCTCCTCCGGGGAGAGGTTCATGTCCGCGAGAATGCGACTGTACTGGTGCGTGAGGGCTTCGGTCTCCTCCCGCGTGAAGATGCGGTAGCCCGAGAGGATCCGCCGGGCCGCCGCGCTGCCGATGGCGCCGGCCAGGCTGATCTCCACCTCCTGCACCAGGTTGGAGAACACGCGCAGCGAAACCTCGTCGGCGTCGGCAAGTTCGAGGCGCTGCAGGCAGCGGTCCCGCATGACCAAAGCTTCGGTCGGGGAGAAGAAGCCGCCCAGGATCTGGTCGACGATCTCCACCTTGGCCGGCAGAGACACGGTCCGGCCCCGGCCGGCGCCCAGGGGTGTGTGGCCCGCGTCGACGTCGCCGACGAAAGCTGCCGCCTGCTGCAGGCCGGCCTCGTCCGGCCGAAAGAAGAGGGAACCCAGGTAGGTGAGGCCCAGGTTGGCCAGCAACGACCAGAAGACCGCCTGGGTCAGGGGGTCGAGATTGTGGAGTCCGAAGAGTTGCTCCGGCCTGAGGAAGACGATGCCGCCGGGACCGTCATCCACCACTGACATGGGCAACCAGCCGCTGCGCGCCATGGCCGGTACGATCAGGGTGTAGGCCCAGATAACGAAGCCGGCGCTCATGCCGAGCATGGCCCCGCTACGGTTGGCCCCGCGCCAGAACAGGCCCAGGACGATAGCCGGCACGAACTGGGCCGTCGCCGCGAAAGAGATCAGGCCGATGCTCACCAGCAGGTACGACCCGCCCAAACCCAGTTCGAAGACGTAGCCCACGCCGATCACCAGAACCACGGCCAGCCAGCGGAATTCGAGCAGGTGGCGTTTGAGGCCGGACAGGGCCCTGTACTTCAGGATGAGCGGCATCAGCAGGTGGTTCGTGACCATGGTCGACAGGGTCATGGCGCTCACCATGACCATGCCCGTCGCCGCCGAAAAACCGCCGATGAAGACCAGGAGTACCAGCAACGGCGGCCCCGACTCCAGGGGCAGGCGCAGCACGAATGAGTCGGCCTGGTCCATGGGCAAGCCGTGCAGCAACCCGCCCAGGGCGATGGGAACCACGAAGATGTTGATGATCAGCATGTACAGGGGGAAGGCCCACATGGCCGTGCGGATGTGCCGTTCGTCCGAGTTTTCGACCACCGCCACATGGAACTGGCGCGGCAGGAAGAGCACGGCCACCATGGCCAGCAGGCAGAGGCTGCTCCAGGAAACGTAGGTGGCACCGCCCTGGCCCACGAGAGTGGGCAGGGCGATGTCCGGTGCCGCCGCAGCCCGGGCGAAGATGTCCTCGAAGCCGTCGAAGAGCCCGTAGACCACGAAAAAACCCGCCGCCAGGAACGCCGCCAGCTTGACCACCGACTCCACGGCGATGGCCATGATCATACCCTGGTGCCGCTCCGTGGGGTCGATCCGGCGTACGCCCGCCACGATGGTGAAAGCCGCCAGCAGCACGATCACCAGGGGCACGGCCTGGGACGCCGAGGACAAGGGCCCGCTGCCGGGCGGCGCCACGATGTTCAGGCTGGTGGTGATGCTCCGCAGCTGCAGGGCGATGTAGGGCATGATGCCGATCAACGCCCCGACCGTCACCAGCGCCGCCAGGGCCTGGGACCAACCGTACCGGGCCGAGATCAGGTCGGCGATGGACGTGATGCGGTGCCGCTCCTTGAGTCGGACCAGCCGCCGGAGCAGGACCCCGCCCAGCAGGAACATGAGGGTCGGCCCCATGTAGATGGCCATGTAGGAGTAACCGCGGTTCACGGCGTAACCCACGCTGCCGTAGTAGGTCCAGGAGGTGCAGTAGAGGGCGATGGCCAGGGAGTAGACCAGCGGGTTCCGCGCCGGATTCCAGCCGCCCCGGGCGATGCGTCTTTCCGCCCACAGGGCCACCGCCAGCAGCAGCCCCATATAGACGATGATCAGCCCGAAGACGGAGAACTGGGTCAGCACGTGGTCAATCCTCCCCCTGGTCACGGTTCGCCCGCGGACCGGTGCCGCATCCGATGGCGAACAGGGCGACGATCAGCACGCCCCACAGGAGAAAGAGGATCCGGAACAGATCGAGGCCCGTCCAGCGGTCGGCGGTCACCGAGAGGATGGGCCAGTTCAGGAACAGCAGGAAGACCAGGAAAAAGAAGAGCTGGAGTTCACGCCTGATGGGCACGGGACACCACCGCCTGTCCGTGAATCTACACCGACGATCTCTCTTAACGGAGAGATCGTATCCCTTTAAGGAGGAAATGGCAACGAACCCCGGCGGCAGACGTATCAGCGATTCGCGTCTCATCCCTTGGTGATAACCGTTCCTTGAGCTAAAATACCTGAAGTACCGCTCCCGCCTCCCGCCCGACACGACCCCGAACCGGACGTGACACCATGACCGACCGAATGACCGGTGTGCTCGAGATCCTCAAGAAAGGCGGCGGCTTCCTGCGCGACCCCTCGCGCTCCCTGAAGCCGACCCGCGACGACGTCTTCGTGCCCCAGGGACTCATCAGGAAGCACAGCCTGGTGACCGGGGCCGCCATCAGCGGACCCGTCAATCGGGGTCGCAAGGGCAAGGTCCTGCAGGACGTGACCACCGTGTGCGGCTTATCCCCGGTCGAGTACCGGGACTGCACACCCTTCGCCGAACTGACGGTCATCAATCCCGACCGGCGCTTCCACCTGGGCAACGGCGGCAACCCCACCATGCGCCTGATGGACCTCCTGGCCCCGGTGGCCCATGGCACCCGCGGCATGATCGTGTCCCCGCCCCGGGCCGGCAAAACCAGGTTGCTCGAGGAACTGGCCGTAGCCATCGCAGACGACGCGCCCGACGCCCGCCTGGTAGCCCTCCTGGTGGACGAGCGTCCCGAGGAGGTCACCCATTTCCGCCGCAGCGTCCCGGCCGAGGTGCTCGCCAGCAGCAACGACCAGGGCGTGGCCGAACACGTGCGCCTGGCCGAGATGTGCCTGGCCCAGGCCCGCTGCGAGCTCGTGTGCGGCCACGACGTGGTCATCCTGGTGGACAGCCTGACCCGCATGGGCCGCGCCTTCAACCAGTACGGCGCCGGCTCCGGCCGCACCCTCTCCGGCGGCCTGGACTCGCGTGCCCTGGAGATCCCCCGCCGCTTCTTCGGCCTGGCACGTAACATCGAGCACGGCGGCTCGGTCACCGTGATAGCCACGGCGCTGGTGGAAACCGGTTCGCGCATGGACGACCTGATCTTCGAGGAGTTCAAGGGCACCGGGAACATGGAGCTGGTGCTGGACCGCCGCCTCGCCGAACAGCGCGTCTTCCCGGCCATCGACGCCCGCAAGAGCGGCACCCGGCGCGACGAGCTGCTCTACGACGAGGACGAGTTCGCGGCGGTGAGCCTCCTGCGCCGGGGTGCGGCGTCCTCGGAGCCCATGCGGGCCATGGAAGGGTTGCTGCGATTGATCGACCGGTATCCCACCAATGAGGCGCTGCTCAAGACCCTGAAGCCGGCAAGCGATACGGCCTAATCGCCTCCGCCGCCGGTCGCCGACCAGGCCCGCTCCGGAATGCCTATCCGGCGCAACTGATCCTCGAACCTCCGGTCCGTACGGTACGGATCGAAGGCGGGCCGGGTCAGGGTGTGGATGCCGCTGTTCCTGTCCTCGTAGCCCCGTTCCAGCCAGGTGAAGGTCCCGTCCTCGTCGCCGGCAACGGCATAGTACAAGGCGATATTGTAGGCGTCGACGTACCCCTCCTGCCGCAAGGTGGCCAGGCGATCTGCGCACACCTTGAAGGCCGCACGGATGCCGCCCTCCGCGTAGGCCGCTTCGAGCCGGGGCGAGGAGTCGGGATCGAGGCCTGTGGTCGAGTGACGCAGTTCGGCCATGGCCTCCTCGTGCCGGCCCTGGTGGAGAAACGACGCGTAGAGGATATGCCAACCCGTCCGGGGATCGCTCGTGGCCGTTCGCCATCGTTCCACTTCCGCGATCGCTTCGTCGTAGCGTCTGGCCATCAGGAGGTGGGACCAGAGGGTCACGTTCCTCAGGTAGGAGAACGGGTCGAGCTGGTGCCCGCGGCGGACCAGGTCCACCGCTTCGTCGAATCCGCCGTTCACGCTGAGCACATCCGCCAGGCCGTGCAGGGCGTAGGCGTCGTTGGGGTTCAGCTCCAGGGCCTGTCGGAATTCCCGCTCCGCGGCGGTCCAGTCCCAATCGTAGTAGAGCTTGATGAAGGCCAAGGCCGTGTGGGCACCGGCCAGGCCCGGATCCAGTTCCAGCGCCCGCGTGACCGACGCCCGGGCCGGCGGATAGACTTCGGTGGGCGGAAATTCGCCCACCATGCTGAGCACGATGTAGGAGGCACTCAGGAAAGCATGGGCCAGGGCGAATCGTGGATCGGCCGCGACCGCCTGCTCGAAGTAGCGGCGGGCCTCCAGGGCGTCCTCGTAGTTGAATCTGTTCAGATGATGCTGTCCTCGGAGCACCATGTCGTAGACCGCGGGATTGACCCTGCGGTCGGAGGCCAAGCGTTCCTGCTGTCCGGGCGTCAGGACCAGATCGATCTCCTCGGCGATCGCTCCCGCCACTTCACTGAGCAGATTCAGGATGTCCTGTAGGTCGCGGTCGTAGTCCTCGGCCCAGAGGTGCTCGTCGTTGGCTCCGCGGATCAACTGGGCGGTGATGCGTACGCGGCCGTCCACGCGCAGGACCGATCCCTCCACCAGGGCGTCCACATCGAGTTCGCGCGCGATCTCCGGGAGGGGATTCCCGGATCCCTCGTAGTGCATGGCCGTGGTCCGGGAGATGACCCGTAGATCGCCCAGCTTGGACATCTCGGTGATCAGGGACTCGTGCAACCCCTCCACGAAGAAGTCCTGTTCGGCGTCGCCCATCATGTTGGTGAAGGGCAGCACGGCCAGGGAGCGGATCGGCGACATCTCTTCCGTCGCCGCCAGGCGGTCGCGCAACCCGCCCGCATTCAGACCCACCAGCAGCGCAACGCAGACGACGACAGCGGCGAGAACGACGACTGCGACGGCCAGCGGCGACCGCCGGCGTGGCCGGGCCGATCCCGGCAAGGCCACGGTTGGCTGGGACGCAGACTCGAAACGACCCTGGACGCGGCGCAGGTCCGACACGAGATCCCCGGCGGTCTGGTACCGTGCGCACGGATCCTTCTCCAGGCACCTGGTGACCAGACGCTCCAGGTCCATGGGGACGCCGGTCCGCACCGCCGTGAGCGGCTCCGGGGCTTCGTTGAGGATCGCGAATACGACCGCCTGTTTCTCTTCGCCCCGGAACGGCGGCAGCCCGGTCACCATCTCGTACAGCACCGCACCCAGGCACCACAGGTCCGTGCGGTGGTCGGCCTCCCCGCCCTGGGCCTGTTCGGGCGACATGTAGTCCACCGTACCCAGGGTCGCGCCCGTCTGGGTGACCCGGGTCTCCTTGGACAGTTTCGCCAGGCCGAAGTCCAGGACCTTCACCATGCCATCGCCGGTGAGGAAGATGTTGGCCGGCTTGATGTCCCGGTGCACGATGCCCCGCTCGTGCGCCTTGGCCAGGCCGCCGGCGATACGATGAGCCACATCCAGGGCCTGGTCCAACGGCAGCGGTCCGCGGGCGATCCGGTCCTTCAGGGTCTCGCCCTCGTAGCAGGCCATGGCAATGAACGACTGTCCGTCCTCGGTCTCGTCGATCTCGTAGACGGTGCAGATGTTGGGATGGTCCAGGGCCGACGCAGCCCGGGCCTCATTGACGAAACGGATCCTGGCCTGGGGGTCGCGGGTCGATTCAGGCGGGAGAAACTTGAGGGCCACGGTGCGGTCGAGCTTGAGGTCCAGGGCCTCGTACACGACACCCATGCCGCCGGCGCCGAGCTGGCTGACGATCCGATAGTGCGATACGGTCCGACCGATCAAAACGCTTCCCATGGGCCGGTAGAGGACACAGGAGCTCGACAAAGCAATGGTGATTGTGGACAACGAACATCATAGTCCATCCCGTCGCGGTCGACGCTAAAAATCTCGCCGGCCGGGCCACCAACGAGGCGCTGCTGCAGACCCTTCGACCGGCGCCGGAAGAGTCAGACTGAAAGAAACCATTCAGCGGCGGCCTGCGTAGATCACCGACCAACAGTTCTTTCGTCCACCGCCCGCGGAGGCTCACGTGCATCATCCCGGTTTTCGGCGCCTGCCCGCGCTTTTACCTCTGCTCCTGCTCCTGACCGCCTGTGGTGACGACGACGATCCGGCACGGCCCGATCCGTCGCCCTGGCAGGAGGTCGAACTCCCGGCGGCGGCCAGCGATACCCGCACGCTCGCCGTGGACTTCAACGGCGATCACGGCCTGGCCCTGACCCTGTCCGCCGGCGGCGGCCCGCTGGCGGGCGACAAGCACGGGTTCTACGGCCTACAACCGGACGGATCGTGGTCGGCGACGGATCTCGGCGACATCCGCGCGGCCATGGCGACCATGGATCTCGCCGTCGACGCTGATGGTGGCGTCGTGCTGGCGGGAATGCAGTATTCGGGTCCCCCGTCCGTCGTGCTCGATCTCCGGGGCCCGGCGGCGGAGTACATCGAACAGAGTACCTACGGCATGCTGACGGTGGCGTGCGAGGGTTCGTTCATGGTGGCCGGTGGACGTGCTACGGGAGGAGGCCTCTGGTCGAGTACGGCTCCCGGCGTCTGGCACTTCGACGGCCTGCCCCTGACCGGTACCAACGACTCGGGCTTCCGCGATATCGACATCCGCGGCGGCACGGCCGTGGCCTGCGGCTACGACGACGGCGCCGACACCCTGCAGGTCATCCTCACCCGGACCGCAGGCACCGACTGGACGAAGATCGTCCCCGGCGGACCCTACGCCGCCACCTACCTCTGCATCGCCCAGGCCGACGATGGAACCATCTACCTGGGCGGCATGGACGGCGCCGGCGGTCCCTCGCCGCAGGCCTTCCTCTCCCAGAGAACCCCTGACGGGACCTGGACCGACCTGGATCTGCCCGACCCGGCCGGCCTCCACGGGATCAGGGACATCCTGGTCGCCGCCGACGGCAGCCTCTACCTGGCGTGCTACGGCGAGATGGACCAGACCCAGGCGAATCTCGTCCACGGCAGTCCCACCAGCCTGAAGAAGGAGATCACCCCCTTCTCTGGCGGCTTCTACCAGATCGACCAGGCCGCCGACGGAACCATCTACGCGGTGGGCTTCCGCCGGAACGGGCAGACTGGGCTGGAGGAGGGCGTCATGATGGTCCGGTCGCCCTAGACGGCGACCCGGTCGTGGAATTCGCGGGCCCGGCATCTATATTGGATCTTCCGGCAACTCGAACCGCGAGGTCCAGTCCCCATGGCGCTCATCAGTCTCCAGGACATCACCCTCCGCTTCGGCGGACCACCCGTGCTGCAGGACGTGAACCTGCAGCTCGAGGCCGGCGAGCGCGTATGCGTCGTGGGGCGCAACGGCGAGGGCAAATCGACCCTGTTGCGGATGCTGGCCGGGACACAGGAACCGGACGCCGGCCGGGTCATCCGGCGCAAGGGACTGGTGGCCGCGAGCTTGGACCAGGAGATCCCCGCCGGCGTGCCCGGCACCGTGGCCGAAGTCGTGGCCGGCGGTCTCGCCACGCGGCCTGATGCCGCCGAGGAGAGCTGGCGGGACGACCGCAGCGTCGCCCTGGTGATCGAACGGCTCGGCCTGGACGGCACCCGCACCTTCGCCGAGCTGAGCGGCGGCATGAAGCGACGCGCCCTGCTGGCCCGCGCCCTGGTGAGCGAGCCCGACCTGCTCCTGCTCGACGAACCCACCAACCACCTGGACATCGACGCGGTGCTGTGGCTCGAGGAATTCCTCCTCGGCTCCGGTCCCACCCTGGTCTTCGTCTCCCACGACCGCGCCCTGGTGCACCGCCTGGCCACCCGCATCCTCGATCTGGACCGGGGGCGACTCACCAGCTGGCCCGGCGACTACTCCACCTACGAACGTCGGCGCGACGAGGTCCTGGCCGACGAGGCCGCCCGGCAGGCCAAGTTCGACCGTAAGCTGGCCCAGGAGGAGGTGTGGATCCGCAAGGGCATCAAGGCCCGCCGCACGCGCAACGAGGGCCGCGCCCGGACCTTGGCGGCCATGCGTCGCGAGCGGCAGGACCGGCGCGACGCCCTGGGGGACGTGAAGCTGCGCCTCACCGAGTCGGCGGCCTCGGGCAAGCTCGTGGCCCGGGCTCGGGGCCTCGGATTCGGCTACGACGGCACACCGCTGATCCGCGACTTCTCCGCAACCATCCTGCGCGGCGACCGCATCGGCATCGTCGGTCCCAACGGCTGTGGCAAGACGACCCTGATCAAGCTCCTGCTCGGCAACCTGAACCCGGACGCGGGCACCATCGTGCGCGGGGCCCGCCTGGACGTGGCCTATTTCGACCAGAACCGCGACCAGCTCGACCCGGACGCGTCCGTGGCCCACAACGTGGCCGACGGGCAGGACACGATCACCCTGGGTGGCGGCCGCAAGCACGTCATCGGCTACCTGGGCGATTTCCTGTTCACGCCGGACCGGGCCCGATCACCCGTGTCCATGCTCTCCGGGGGCGAGCGCAACCGCCTGCTGCTGGCCCGGCTCTTCGCCCGGCCGGCCAACACCCTGGTGCTGGACGAGCCCACCAACGACCTGGACGCCGAGACCCTCGACCTCCTGGAGGAGCGCGTGGGCGAGTTCGCCGGCACGGTCCTGCTGGTCAGCCACGACCGGACCTTCCTGGACAACGTGGTCACCAGCACCCTGGCCTTCGACGGCGACGGCGTGGTCAAGGAGTACGCCGGCGGCTATGCCGAGTGGTTCGCCCAGCGGCCGTCGGCCGCGAGAAAGCAGGAGCCGAAGGAGAAGAAACCCCGGTTGCGATCGGACGGCGCCGCACCGCCCAAGCTCACCTACAAGGAGAAGGCGGAACTGGCCGAACTGCCCGCGCGCATCGAACGACTGGAGGCCGAGCAGGCGGAAATCTTCGCCCGCACCACCGCCCCGGATTTCTACCAGAGCGCCCCCCGGGAGATGGCCGCCGTCAACGAGCGCCTGGCCGCCCTGGAGGCGGAACTGGCCGCGTCCTACGCGCGGTGGGAAGAACTGGAAGGCATGGCCTCCCGGCACGCGGCCTGGAAGAACGATTCCCGCTGATCCGGCGCTTCAATCACCCGGCAATCCCGCCAGGAACCTCAGCACACTGCGCGTGAATACTTCAGTGCCGTCCACGAAGAGCCAGTGCCCGGCGTCGGGCACGATCACGAGCCGGGAGCCGGGCATGCTCTCGTGGATCCGGGTCGCGTAGGCGGGCGGCATGGGATCCTCGGCGCCGTGGATCACCAGGGCCGGGCAGGTCAGGCGCTCCAGGTCCTCGTACAGGTCGAATTCCCCGACGGATCCCAGCACGAACCTCGCCACGTCGCCGCTGTGGCGGATGGTGTTCTCCGTGAAGTGCAGATCCAGCCGCTCCGCCTGGGACTGGTCCGGGAAGTAGGGCTTGAAGTAGAGACGCCAGAACTCCTCCACCACCGCCGGGTCGCCTTCGTGGAAACCGTCCGCGCCGTAGATCTTCATGAGCAGATCATGGTCCCCCGGCTGCCGGTCCGCCTCGTAGTTGGTGCGCATCTCGGGGAAGGCCTGGGCCGAGGCCGTGGTCGAGCACAGGATCAGCGACTGGAGTCGGTCCGGATGCTCCCGCGCGTAGTGCATGGCCAGGATCCCGCCCCAGGAATGGCCCAGCAGGTTCATGCGCTCGAGACCGAAGTGCCGGCGCACGGCTTCCAGGTCGGCCAGGAAGGTATCGATGGTGATGGACAAGGAGTCCACCGGCCCGCTGGACAGTCCTGTGCCGCGCTGATCGTAGAGGATCACCTGGTGTTCGGCAGCCAGTTCCCAGATGAAGGGCAGGAACTGGCGGTGGTCGAAGCCCGGGCCGCCGTGGAGAACGACGATGGGGTCGCCGGAGCCGCGGGTCGTGTAGTAGAGGGAATGCTCGCCGTTGACGACGTGGCCTTCACTTGCCGCGGGGCTGCCGAGGCTGGCCGCTACGCCGCCATCGAAAGAGCGGGAGTCGGCCACGCCGGTCAGGATGCCGGATGCGGGATCGGCCTGGATCGCCATGACCCGCCCCTGGGGGGTGCGGAAGCGCGTCCGGTGACCACGATCCGCCACGGCGCGCCGCACCGCCGGCGGGAATCCCACGCCCTCGAAGTAGATCCTGTCCGGCAGCCACTGGTGGTGGATGCGCGGCACGTCCACGGCACGGCGCAGGTCCAGACCGTGGTCGACGACGTTGAGGATCACCTGCAGCACCGTGTTGATGATGGTCTTCCCACCGGGGGAGCCCAACACGAGTTCGGGCTTGCCGTCCCGAGCTACGATGGTGGGGCTCATGCTCGACAGCATGCGCTTGCCGGGGGCGATCAGGTTGGGGTCGGTGCCGATCTTCCCGGCGGCGTTCGTGTGGCCGGGGATGGGGTTGAAGTCCCCCATCTCGTTGTTCAGGAGGAACCCCGCCCCGGGCACCGTGAGGCTCGAACCGTAGGACTGTTCCAGGGTGTAGGTGAGAGCCACCGCATTCCGGTCAGCATCCACCACCGACAGGTGGGTCGTCTCCTCGCTCTCCGGCTGAAGATAGGTCGCGCCGAAGCGGGTGGCGTCGCTCACGGACGCCCGGTCCGGTTCGATGGTGGAACGCAACGCGGCGGCATGGGCCTTGGAGGTGAGGCGGTCGACGGGCTGTCCGGGGTTGAAGTCCGGATCGCCCAGATGGGCGGCGCGGTCGGCGAAGGCCCGGCGCATGGTCTCGGCCAGCAGGTGGAGGTAGGGGACCGTGTTGTGCCCGAGGGCGGCCAGGTCGTCGTGCTCCAGGATGTTGAGCATCTCCATGAGGGCGATGCCCCCCGAGGAGGGCGGCCCCATGCCGTAGATGTCATACCCGTGGTAGGTGCCGTGGATGGGCGGACGCTCGACGGATTCGTATTCGGCCAGGTCACGCTCGGTGATCAACCCCCCGGACTCGGCCATGAAGTCGGCCAACAGGCGAGCGGTCTCGCCGCCGTAGAACCCGTCCCGGCCGTCGTCGCGGATACGGGCCAGGGTGCGCGCGAGATCCGGCTGCTGGAAGATCTCGCCCTGGTCGTACAGGCCTTCGCCGTCCTCGAGAAAGACCCGCCTGGTTTCCGCGAAGAGGGGGTCGACCTGGACCTGGAGCCATTCGAGCCACCGGCGCATGCGCCAGGAGGAAGGGAAGCCGTTGGCGGCCAGATCCACGGCCGGCTGGACGAGATCGGTCCAGGGCAGGGAGCCGAAGCACTGATGGGCCTGCCACAGGCCGGCCACGGTGCCGGGTACACCGACCGCCAGCGGTCCGTCGTGGTTGCTGTCCGCGCGGATGGCGCCGTCCTCGTCCAGATACATGCGCTCCGTGGCCCCCCGCGGCGCCTTCTCCCGGAAATCGAAGGTGGTGACCTCGCCGTCCGTGCCGTGATGGACCAGGAAACCGCCCCCGCCCAGGTTGCCCGCCGAGGGCAGGACCACCGCCAGGGCGAAGGCCGTGGCCACGGCGGCGTCGACGGCGTTGCCGCCGCTATCGAGCACGCGCGCGCCGATCTCCGACGCCAGGTGGTGGCTGCTGACGACCATGCCGTCGGCATTGCCCAGGACCACCTGTGGCGCCAGGGCCAGGAGTACGATGGTGAGAATGCTGGAGATCCTGCGAACCGGCATCATGCGCTTCCCTTCCCGGCGTCCCGTGGTGTTCCCTCCCGTACGGATCACCATAACACAACGGGCGGACCGGAAAAGGCGGGAGCGGCCCCTCGACAGGCCGCTCCCAGATGGCGCCTAACCGGAAGTTGGGGGGAACACCTACTTCACAAGAGCCATCTTCCTGACCTGGACGTCATTGCCCATCTGCGCCTGGTAGAAATAGACGCCGCTGGACACCTTGCCGCCCTGGCCATTGGTGCCGTCCCATTCGACGAAGCCGTCGGATGCGACGTGACCGTCGATCAACGTTTTCACCAGCTCACCGCGGACGTTGAAGACCTTCAACATCAGGTGGCCCGGTGCCTTGATCGTGTAGGAGATCTTTGTGATCGGGTTGAACGGGTTCGGTGAATTCCGCAGCACGAACTGTCCGGCTACGGGCACTTCTGTGGCCTGACCCGGATTGTCCGCTACGCCGAAGTAGTTCAGGACGTCCCGCAGGAGCCGCACCCGGCCCGGCAGGGTGGCGTCGGCCTTGACGGACTCGTTGGCGTCCGTATGGATGTAGGCGAGATCGGAATTCAGGGTGATCACCCGGGATCCCGTACCCAGGACGTTCAGGGTCATGGCGGAGTACGGATAGCCGCCGGGAGTGCCCGTGGCGTTGGCGTACTCGGCCAGACGCGTGCTGCCGCTGGGAGTCACCAGGTCGAAGTCCCACAGCTGCGGACAACCGCCGAAGGCGATCCAGCTGTTCACGGTGTTCAGGACCGCGTTGCCGGCGACGGCGAGCACCCGCGGCGCTAGCTGTCCGCCGAGCAGATCCCGGTGGTTCTCGGCGTTGAAAGTCACGCCCATGCGAGTCGTCATGAACGCCTGGGCCGCCGCTCCGGAGTTGTTCAGATCCATGCAGACGCTGTTGCCCGCAACGAACATGTCCTTGTTGGACAGATCGAGCCAGTTCTCCACACGCGTGATGTCGTCGTCGCCGCCCACGCCCCAGTCGCCGTTGGAAATGGTCGACGTCGTCAGATAGGCCGACGAGTAGATCAGATCGTCGTACCAGCCGAGCTGGTTGGTGCTGGCCTTGCGGGAAATACCCGTGCCGACGCCGGAACTGGGTCCGCGGGCATAGAAGGTGTCGTAGTCCTCGCCCTGGATCAAGCCGAGGCTGTTGAAGGCCCCGTACCATTCGTTCCTGGTACCGCGCGTATCGCTTTCCGCGTCATCCCAGAAGATGACCGAAGGGCAGATGTACGTGCCGGGGTTGCCAATGTCCTCGACGACCGTCGGCAGGCCGCGGACCGTGAAGGTCGAGAACCACGCCTCGGGATCGTCGAAGTTGCCGAAGTCGTCGAGATCGCCCGGCAGCGTGGAAGTGAACGGATCGGTGCCTCCTGCACCACCGATGGCGTCCTCGGCCGAGAAGTAATACTGGAGGATATCGCCCGGGAACAGGAAACCCGTATCCGGGAGATCGACGCTGAAGCGGTCGGCCACCACCGTGCCCGTCGGGGTGTAGGTGGTGTCCATGACGACCACACCGCTGTCCGGCATGCCGGCGGTACGGTACGGGTCGAACAGGGAATTGCGTTTCAGCTTGTAATGCAGACTCGGCCGGGAAGTCATCTCGGCGCCCGTGCGCACCGCCACGGCGTCGATGTTGACCGAATCGCCGTTGTAGTACCACTCGTGCGGGGTCGGGCTGATGTTCTGGGCCTGATCGAAGCGGATGCTGTTCCGGCTAAGATCGGCGGTGTCGACGATGCCGATCTCCGGGAACGCATCGCCGGCCAGACGATAGGTCCGCATGGAGAGCGAGGGACCCTCGAAGGGGAAGCTCTCCAGCCGCACGTTGTCGAAGTACGGGGAGGGGCTGCCGTTGTGGCCGTCGACGCCCCACACGTAGCCGATCTCGGTGGCGCCCACGCCGAACTGCACGTAGGTCCGCCCCTGGACCAGGTTGTCGCTCACATCGTACGGCGGACGGTTGTAGTAGGGACCGCCGGTGTAGACGTGGGGAGACTGTTGCCAGATGGCATTCTCGATCGAGGCAGCATCGCCGGTCGTGGAGCGGATCATCCACTCCACGTACACGCCGGCTTGGCCCGCCTGGTGGAAGGAATCGGTCATGTCCGTGAAGACCACGCGACCGCCGTCGTGGGACGGGTCCTGCCAGGGAATCGCAGGCGACACGACGGTGTTCCGCAGGTGCCGCTGCTCGCTGAAGGTCAGGCCGCCGGTGTAGTTCACCACGTAGCCCATGGCGTACTTGCGGTTGTCGGCCGTAGCGAAGGAACCGCCCGTGGCCGGCTGCACCACGCCGTCGTCGATGAAGGTCACCTGCGGCGTACCGTTGCTCGCACAAAGGTCGGGATCGCCCAGATTGCTGGCCAGGTGCGTGAAGTCACCCACGGCGCCCAGGTACTTGCGTTCCAGGTCACCGAGAGTCCCGTCCTCGAAGTCGATCGGGCCGGCGCCGCCGGCGCCGTTGTCGGCGGTGATCGTGACGTCGTCGATACGCCAGAGGCCGCTGGACGGATAAGAACAGTCGCCGTCGGACCAGCCGCCATCGGAATGGCCGATGAACAGGATGCCGATCTCGTTCGTGAATTCGCCGAAGTATTCGCCCGAGGCGTAGGTCACCGGCACGGTGATCGTACCGGTCGAGTCACCGGACAGGCCCCAGATGGTTTCGCTTTCCTCGTTCTCGATCTCACGGGAGACACGACCCCAGTCGTATCCGCTCTCGGAGTCGACGTCGAAAGCGAAGCTGACGGTGATGTTGGTGCTCAGCCCGGGGTCGGCCACCGTGGCGCCCCATTTCAGCAGCTTGTCCCAGCTGTTCTCGTAGCCGCCGACCGGATCGCCGGGACCACACGACGGAATGGTCTCGTCACCGCAGTAGGCCGAGTACGTTCCGTTGATGGCGAAGTAGTCGGAGACGTGCCACGTGAAGTCGGTCGTGTCGGGCACGGTCCAGTCCAGCGTGGTCCAGCCGTTCCAGGCCGGGGCTCCGCCCGCGTCCTGGAAGGTGCCGTTTACCACGGGACCCAGGGCCGGCGGGCCGATGAGCCGTGCGGTATCACGGGCCGCCTTGGCCGTGACCGCTGTCTCGCTCCGCCAAACATCGGGCCCACGTCCGTCATGGGGCCGCAGGAGGTCGTCGCCATCGTCGGCAAAGGCGTTGACGGATAACGCCAGGGCCAGAACGAGGCACGTGAAGATTGCGTTTCTTTTCATGCTGTTTCCCCCATCAAGGAAGATGGTCAAGTCAGTGCCCGGTCCGCTTGCGTGCTCCCGGGCCAGGGGTCCGAGTCGATGGACGCAGTCGGTCACTGCGCCCTGGTGCGACGGCCGGACGGGCGACCGCCGGCCGTGTGTCGTGGGATGAGGTCCTCCGCTTCTCGAGTCGCTGGGTCGGAGAGGCAGGACGATCTTCAGTGATGGACAGGCGAGCGAAGTCACGCCCATGGGGAATGCTAGGGAGTCGAGGAAAGGAAGAGAAGGGGGGTCGGCCCAGTATCTTTATTTAGAATCAGAAGGCGTTCGTCGCATATATATCCAGCACCGGCATACTTCGCCACATAATACGTGCCGTTTATTACTTTACCGCCTCCACGAACCGCGCCAGTACGGGATCAGCATCGTCACGCCTCCAGATCATGGTGATCTCCATTCTCGGCCACGCAACCGAGACCGGCCTGTAGGCCACGCCCGCCACGGGCTTCTTCGTGTACGCCTTGGGCACGTGGGTCACCCCGAACCCGGAAGCGACCAGGGACAGTGCCGCGTGATAGCCGGCAACCGCTACTTCGACCCGCGGCTCGAATCCAGCCTGGCGGCAGCTTCCGACGATGGCGCCCGTGATCCCCGCATGGACCCGGCGCGGCGGCAGGATGAGGTTGACGCCCTCGAGAGCCGCTAGGGGCACCCTCCGGTATCCTGCCAGTTCGTGCTGCTCCGGTATGGCCAACCAGTAGGTCTCGGAGGCGATCCGGCGCGATTCCAGCCCTTGTGGCGCGCGATCGAAGGTCTGGATGAAGCCGACCTGGGCACGCCCACGGTGGACGGCTTCCAGCTGTTCGCTGGTCCCCATCTCCTGCAGCGTCAGGTGCACGCCCGGACACTTCTTCCGGAACCGCTTGATGGGGCCGAGGAGCTCGAGCTCGAGGGCGATGGGAATGAAACCAATGGTGAGTCGCCCGACCTCGCCCCGGTGTGTCAGGCGGCAGAGTTCCTTCGTGCGGTCGACCTTGTCGAGGATCGCCGTGGCCTGTCTGTAGAGCATCTCACCGGCCGCGGTCATCTTCACCGACCGCTTGGTCCGCTTGAAGAGTTCGAGCTCCATCTCCTCTTCGAGGCGCCGGATCTGCATACTCAACGGTGGCTGCGTCATGTGCAGTCGTTCGGCGGCACGCGAGAAGTGGAGTTCATCCGCGACGGTAACGAAATAAAGAAGTTGCCGGAGTTCCATGGCGATATATATACACCGGTACGGTCATGACAGCTAATTGCCATTCACGTATTCGCGTAATATATCAATCGACGTCCAATAAGTATTAATCGCCGACGAATCACCGGACGTGACGTGACAGCAGTTTCGTCGCCGCCTCGATCTCCGTCGGTCCCGACACGCCCACCAGTCGATCCTCGCCGCCGACCAGCACCACCACACCCCGGTAGGGAATGCTGCGGGAGAACCTCAGCCGGCCGTCGGCCTCCGAGCGCTCCCACTTGCCGTCGGCGTTGCCCAGGAACTCCGCCGACGGCGTCATCACGAAGAGCCGGTACTCGGCGCCGTCCTCGCCCCGGTAGTCGGCGTACAGGCACCCCTTCAGGTCTTCGAATCCGAGGAAGTCCGAACCGGCGAAGGCCACCGTGCCGGGCACGCGGCCGGTCTCCGGCAAGGCGGACAGCTCGGGCGGCAGGCTGTCGTCGCCGGGCAATGCGGCGGCCACGTCTCTCATGGCGGCGCCCAGAACCTCGGCGGTCACGTCCCCGCCCCCGGCTTCGATCTTCACGTAGAAGCGGTCCTTGATGAACAACCCCTGGTAGGGAGGCTGAAGCACGGCCGCCGCGCCGGCGTCCGCCAGGAGTTCCGCGTCCCGGGGCTTCTCGGTCTCGTACACCCCGTAGGCGTCGAGCTTGCCGCCCATGTCGTAGACGCTCACCGTGAGCGCCGCGTCGCCCAACTCGAAGTCGGCCACCACCAGCTCGCTGAAGCGGTAAGTGAGGAAGAGCTCGGCCGCCCCATTGATGTACTCCCACAGGCTGTCCCGGCCGAAACGGTACTCCTGGTCCACGGCCGTCCAGCTGGCCGGCGCCGGCACGTGGAGTTGCGGAAGCTGGGCCAGGGCCGACTGGGCGGCCACGACCAGCAGGACCAGGCAGAGGATCGTGCGCTTCACTCCGGACCCCCTACAGTTGCGTGCCCGTGAGGGGCAGGATGCGGTCCAGGGCGTCGAAGGTAGGCATGGACGGGCAGATGGTGTGCGCGTCCGGGTTCCGCAGGACCCACTGGAAGCTCTTGAGGTCCAGCTCGTCCTGGGTGGTGATGCCGTGCTCGGCCACGAAGGGCTTGCTGGCCTCGAAGGCCTGCTGGAAGTTCTCGCCCTCGCGTTCGATGTAGGTCCGGATGCGGTCGAAGGCAGCCTCGCCGGTGACCCCGGTGTTGGATAGGTATTCGAGCCATTCCTGGATCTGTGGGCTGGGGTTCTCCTCGTCCAGCACCGGCACTTCCAGGAGCCCCGTGGCCGACTTCATGATGGTCGTTCCGATGTTCTTGTCCTTGCACACCTTCAGCACGCGCTCGCCCTCCTCGGCGTTGACGAAGCCGTAGGACAGCAGCATCACGTCGTAATGCCCCACCTCGGCCGCCTTGATGAGGACCGTGTCCATGGCGTCGGGCTCGTCGCCCCGCGGACCGTGGCTGCTGATGCCGGCGTGCTTGAGCTTGCCCTCCTGCTTGAGCTGGGCGCAGGCGTCCAGGAAGGGCTGGTACTCCACGAGCTTCAGGTCGGCGATGCCGTGGCAGTACAGGGCGTCCACATAGTCGGTCTGCAGACGCCCGAGGCACGCGTTGAAGCGCTCGACGAGGTTCTGTTGGTCGGGCGCGTCGTCGATGCCCAGCTTGGTGACGATGAAGATCTTCTCGCGCTCCATGAACTGCATGGCCTCGCCGATCTTGGTCTCCGAGTCCCCGTTGCCGTACACCTCCGCCGTGTCGAAGAGGTTGATGCCGTGGTCGTAGGCGTAGCGCACCACGTTGGACTCGGCGATGCTGCCGCAACCCATGCTGATGTCGCTCACCTGGAAGCCGGTGCGACCCAGGGTGCGGAAGCGGGAGATGCTGGGCGTTCCCTCGGCTGCCAGCGCACGTCCCAGGAAAGGAGCCGCCGTCACACCTAGGGCGGCCGCGCCGCTCGCCACCAGGAATCCGCGGCGGGTCAGGCCGCCCGTCTGCGTCTCGGAATTCTTCCTCATCATGGTTCTTCCTCTCTCTAATAGCCGTAGGGGCTGTCACTCGATTCACTATCCGTTGGACCGTAAGGATCGGCGCCGTAGCCGTCGCCACCGGTGAGGATCGGCTGGTTGTCCGGATGCCGGTCCTCGTTGGCGCTGACCACGCGGATGGCCGCCTTGTCCCTGAACACGCACTTGGTCTCGCAGATGCCGCACCCGGTGCAGCGTCCCGGGTCCACCCGGGGGAACTTGATGGTGTTGACGTTGCCGTCCCGGTCTATCACCTCGCGCAACTCGAAGGTGATGGCCTTGTCCGGCACCGGGCAATGCTCCTCGCAAACGATGCACTCGCGGCCGAAGGCAAAGGGCAGGCAGCGCGTGGTGTCGAAGATCGCCAGGCCGATCTTCACCGGTTTCTTCACCGCCAGTTCCAGGGGCCGGATGGCCTCGGTGGGACAGACCTGGCCACAGGCGTGGCACTCGAACTCGCACCAGCCGATGGCCGGCACCAGCACCGGAGACCACAGGCCCTCCAGTCCCGCCTCGGACCAGGTGGGCTGCAGGCCGCCCGAAGGACAGGTCTGCATGCAAAGACCGCACTTGATGCAGCGTTGCAGGAATTCCCGCTCGGGACGGGCGCCGGGCGGACGGATCAGGGCCGGGTTGTAGGTCTTGGCGTTGGCCGCCGGGGTGATCCGCATCATGGACAGGGTCGCCACACCCCCCGCCGCCGCGGCCAGGGAGCGCCGTTTGCCCAGGTCGATACTGCCGGAAGATGTCTTGCGCACCGGGGGGAACCACTTGAAATCGAGCCCCTGGTTCGAGCACGAGCCCACGCAGTTCCAGCAGCCGAAGCACTCGGTGCCGAGCCACTCCCCCGGTTTCTCCGGCTGGGCGGCGGCCGGGCACGAGAGGGTGCACTTGAGGCAGCCGTCACAGGCGTCCGGATCGCTGGTCAGACGCAGCAACGGGCGGAAGGAGGCCAGACCCAGCAACCCGCCCAGGGGGCACAGGTAGCGGCACCAGAACCGGTTGCGGACCAGGTTCAGCACCAGCGCGACGGTGAAGATCAGGAACACCACGGCGGTCCCCGAAAAGACCCGCAGTTCCGTGGCCGTGACCCGCTCCTGCCACCAGCGGTACACGGGTTCGGTCAGGTCGCGCAGGTGCAGGGAGCCCAGGTGCGGATCCGCCAGGTACACCCCGTTGGCCACGGAACTCATGGCGATGTCCGCCGCCGGAAGGACCGTCAACGAGACGCTACGGTAGAGCAGGGAAAAGGGGTCCAGCACGCCCACCCACTGGGCGCCCAGGGCCGTCATCACGAGCAGGGCCGCCAGGATATAATACTTGGCCCTTTGCCAGCGGTTGAACTGCTCGGTGCGCTTGACCACGCGACGGAACTGCCGGCGCAGGCTCGACACGGCGTTGTTCAGGGTGCCGAAGGGGCAGAACCAGCCGCAGAAGACCCGTCCGAAGACCAGGGTGACCAGGAGCGTGACCAGGCCCAGCAGGGAGATCCCTTCGAGGGTGTGGGTGGCCAGCCAGGAAGCGACCATCACCAGGGGGTCCAGATCGAAGAAGAGATCCACCGGCGAGTCGGGAGCGGCGCCGTCGGCGGGACGGTTGGCCGTCAGCAGGTACAGGAACGCGGCCAGGACCAGCGTCTGCACCGTGCGGCGCAGCCAGATGATGCGGCGGGCCCGGGTGACCGTGCTCACGTGAGGATCTTCTCCACCGGCTTCAAGGAGGCGAAGTCGAGGGTGCCCAGGCCCCGCTGGGCGGCGCCGGCAACGTGGCCGATCTCCGCCGGATCGTGGCCCAGCAGGGAGGCTCCGAAGGCGTCCAGGGCCACGATGTCCGTACTCGCGGCCACGATGCCGCGCACCTCGACGTCGTTGGGATCCCCACCCTGGGGACCATGGTCCGTGAGCACCCGTACGGCGTCCATGACCGTCAGTTGCGGCTGCATGAAACGGGTGACGTCGGCCAGGCAGGCGTCCATGTTCTGGTGCCAGGAGCTGCGATTGCCCCCGATGACGCCCATGTAGTTCTTCATTGCCAGGGAGCAGCGGGTCAGGCCGTGGTGCTTGACGATGGGGACGCTGATCACGAGATCGGCCTCGGCCACCTCCAGGTAGATGGGCCAGTCCTCGAGGAACTCGCCGCCCAGGGGCATGTCCTTGAAGCGTTTGGCGTCCAGGTAGACCGTCTTGCCGCCGGCGGCCTCCACGGCCTTGGCGATACCGCTGTTGCGGTAGGCCTGGCGGGCCGGGTGGCAGGGATGGTCCCCCACCTTGACCGTCTTGGCGCCGGCGTCCTTACACAGGCGCACCAGGGTGCCCACCACGTCGGGATTCGTGTTGGCAGCCAGCTCGGGCCGGCGGTTCCAGCCGATATTGGGCTTGATCCAGATGGTGTCGCCACCGTTCACGAAGCGTTCCATGCCGCCCAGGGAGGCGACGGCCGCCTCGGTGAGGCCAACGGCGGCCAGAGTCAGGTCGGCGCTCGCCAACTTGGCCTCATCCCAGCGGGCGATGGCCATGGCCGGCGGCGTGTCCTGGGCCAGGGCCGACTCCACCAGGGCCGAGAAGTCGGCGGCCAGCAGTCCGCCCCCCACCAGGGCCGATGTCTTCAGGAATGCGCGACGGGTCGGATCGGACATGGTTGAGCCTCCGCGGCGAAGTTCCGGTTCAGAGGACCTTCTTGATCTCCCGCCAGCGGCAGACGAGCGCACCGGCCAGGAGAATGAACGAGAACGTCACGAGCTGGTAGACCGGGGGCGTGGCCACCAGGTCGCCGCCGAGCAGGGCGGTCCGGATCAGCACGTACTTGGCGCCGTAGTAGAGGGCCTTGCTGGCCACCACCGAGACCGACGCCGCGAGCAGGAAGCGCTCCGAACCCCGGGCCAGGGCGTAGAACACGAGCACGTTGAGGACGAGTTCGCCCTGGATCAGTACGACCTTCGGAAAGACCGGATGCCCGCTGGTGAGCATGGACAGCAACGGCAACCACAGGGCCATGACCAACGCATTGCGGCGGCTCGACCAGAGGATGGCCCCGAAGAGCAGCAGGCGCATGGGTTCGAATTTGTACAGAGGGAAGGCCGTGGCGTGGGACAGGCTGGGTATGGCCACCACGGCGGCGCAGAGCAGCACGTTCAGCGAGATCACCCTGACGACAGGGCGATCGAGGGCAAGCGTGGTCATGGGCACCTCCAGGTGTCTCGGGACCACACGAATGTACCACACTCTGCCGGGTTGTCTGCGAGCGGTTTTCAGATCGCCTGACCGGGCCGCCGCCTACCGCACCAGCGTGATCTTCCGGCTCAGCACCTCGCCGTCGACCCGCAGCCGCGCCACGTAGTGACCGCTGGCCGCGGCGCGTCCCGCGTTGTCGTGGCCGGTCCAGGCTTCCAGATGTTGACCGGGTTCCAGGCGCCCGTTCAGCAACGTCGCCACCCGCCGGCCGCGCAGGTCGTACACGTCCAGGGCCACGTCCGCACTCTGTGGCAGCATGAACGAGAAGACCGTCCGGTCGTGGACCGGGTTGGGCTGCGGCGCGGCGAAGCTGACGAGCGTGGCTGCCTCCTCCTCACCGACAGCGCTGACCAGGTTCTCGTCGCAGTCGATGCAGCTGGACCGCTTGGCGTCGTAGTAGGCCATGGGCCAGGCGTCGCGCGGACCACCGGACGGCTGCCCGAGACTACAGGCGAAGATGAAGCCCTCGGCGAGCCAGACGGCATCCAGGATACCGTCATTGTCCAGGTCACCCACCGAGGGCGAGATGGCCAAGCCGGGAGTGATCGGCTGGGGCCAGCCGGGCATCTCCCCACCCTTGTAGTGCCAAGCGTGCAGGGCGCCGTCCAGGTCGGGAAAGAGGAGTTCGGCGGCGTCGCCGTCCAGGGGCGCCAGGACCGGCGTCAGGGGCACGTCCGCAGGCATGGTCACCGGGAAGCCGTCGGAGGTGGAGCCGTCCTTGCCCACGCAGTGGATCTGGTTGTCGGCCCCGATGAAGACGAGCTCCCATGAATCGCCGGGCAGAATCGAGGCGGCGGCGACACCGGTCAGGGAAACACCGGTGCCCGTGTCCACGGGCCAACCCGTACTATGATCCACGCCGCCGTTATCCAGCAGGTAGGCGCGACCGTCCCGGGTCGTGAGGGCGACCTCCACGTCATCGTCGTCGTCGATGTCCAGCAGGGCGGGCGGTCCCGTGATCGGGGCGGCCATTCGCCTGCTCCACTCGTTGCCGCCGGGCCGCATGCTGACGGCGAAGACGTCGGTGTCGAGGCTGAAGACCGCTTCCGGTAAGCCGTCGCCGTCCAGGTCGCCGATGGCCGCCGGCGCGATGGCCTCGCCCGCACTCCCGAAGTAGAAGCGGTAGTCGGTGCCCGGCGGAAGCTCGCCGTCGGAATCGAGGAAAAACAGGCACTTGTTCTGGAGGACGGCGATCTGGCGCGGTTCGGGGCCGCCGAAGGCACCGATGGAAACGAAAGCCTGTCCGGGGGGATTGCCCGCCAGGGCGACCCAGGCCACGGTGCCGTCCGGGTTGACGGCCATGACGTCGCCCAGGGAGGTGCCGACCACGACCAGGGGCACTCCGTCGCCGTCCAGATCGCCAATGGCGATGGACGCCTCGGAGTACCGGTGCCCCATCATGTCCAGCGGCCAGCCGTCCACGGCTGTCCCGTCGTGGTGCCAGGCGCCGAGCCTGCTGGTGCCGTAGCCGCAGATGATCTCCAGGTCGTCGTCGCCGTCCAGGTCGGCCAGGCAGGCGTCGGTTCCCGACCAATAGTGGAGATTCACCGGGAAGCCGGCCAGGGGCACGGGCCAGCCCGGATCGCCACGCCACTCGGCGTCGAAACGGACCTCCGAGGCCTCCCAGTACCCGGACACGTACTCGTGGGTGTACCAGGCGGTGGCCACGCGGTTGTCGCGGACCGGGTCCAGGACGATATCCATCTGCTGCATATACACGTCGTCGGGCAGCGACTCGAACGGATCCTGGGCGGACCAGACGGTGGGATCGGAGACTGACGCCGTAGCCAAGGCAGGATCGCTTGTGCCGTATGCCTTGCCCGCGAGAACCCAGCGGCCACGGCCCTCGTCCAGCACCAGATCCTCGACCGCGGTGAGCGTCGTCGAGTTGCCGCTGATGGTCTCGGTGAAGGACGAACCAGCATCCGCGGACACGAAGATGCCCGGGCTCCGAACCGAGATGTAGGACCCCGAATAGACGCCGCGCCGCTCGGTGATGACGACCTGGTCGCTGGTCCAGGAGGCGCCGATGCACGGCTCGTACTCCTCGATCCCGTTGGAGGTGGTGGTGAGGGCCCGCACGCTCTCCCAGGATGCGGCGCCGCCATCGCCGTAGCTCGGGACGCTGCGTACACGAATGGCGTCGTCCAGCGTGGTAGTGCCGTGGTCGAATTGGTAGGCCACGTGCAGGCGGCCACCATGCCCCAGGGCCAGGTCGGGGCACCGGTAGTGGCGGTCGTCCACGTTCAGGTTGGCGATGCGGTAGGGGGTCTCCCAGGTGGAGCCGAAATCCAGGCTGCGGGTGAACCAGATGTCCGTGCCGGCGTCGTCGTCCCCCTCGGCCACGGCGTAGAGGAAGAAGGCGCCGGTCACGAAGTCGTCGGCCAGCAGGCGGGGTTTCTCGAATTCGATGCCCGCGGTGTCCATGACCGGAACCGCGGTGGCGTCGAAGTCGGGCGTGGCGTCGGCCAGGTCGGCCCAGGCGATCCAGGTCTGGTACACGTTGGGACCCGCCACGAAGTGCGAGCCGATGACATAGCAGCGGTCCACGCTTCCCTCGGCCACGACGACACGTGCATGCTGCCAGTAGTTGCCCGTGGCCGTGCCCAGGGTGCCCCAGAGAGACCAGGTGACCCCGCCGTCGCCGGAACGGTAGATGAAGATCTCCGTGCTGCCGGTGATGGAGCCGCCGGCTGTCACGATGTGATCGCCGTCGCTGGTCACGGCCAGACTGCTGGACGCGACCCAACCTTCGCCGTTCACGAGCACCGACACGCCGCCGGCCTTGTCTGGTGACTCCGCCCGTGCCGGGTCCCCGGGGACCTCGCCGGCCGGGGCTTCCCCCGCACTCTGGCCTGGCGCCGACAAGGCAGGCGCATTGTCCGCCGCCAGGAACGCACCCGCCGAGGGCACCGGCTCCGGCGCCGGAATCCGTTCCCGGGCCAGGCCAGGCGCAGCCAGGACGCAGATGAGGGCAGCAACGGTGAACACGATGCGGCAACGGGCGATGGCGGGCATGGCTTCCTCCCGGGATGCGAGTCGATCCGATATGGATTGGGATCACACAAGGAAGGCCGATGACACAAAATTTCTCACGAATTCGTGAGTCAAAAGGTCGTCTGAAACCCTCAATCCCCTGGATTCCCGGCCCGCTGGAGCCTAGATTCACCCTTATCAATTCCCCGTCGCGGTTGTCGGCTTTTGCCGGATCCCCGCGCAACCCACAGAGGGAGATCCCATGACCAAGAAGCTGATCCTCGTCACCGCCCTCGCCCTGCTGGTCGCCGGCTGCTCTGGCGAGAAGGCCGAGAACACCGCCGAGACCGCGGCCGCGGCCCCCACGGTCGTGTCCATCGTGGACTTCAACGCCCATGCCGCCGACTACGTGGACCAGACGATCACCGTCACCGGCACCGTCGACCACGTGTGCAAGCACAGCGGCAAAAAGATGTTCATCATGGGTGACGACCCCGCGCACCGCCTGAAGATCGAGACCAGCGACAAGGTCCCCACCTTCGACATCGCCCTGGAAGGCTCCAAGGTCAGCGTGACCGGCATCGGCCGCGTCTTCAAGATGGACGCCGCCTACCTGGACAACTGGGAAGCCGAGACCTGCGCGGCCGAGGCCAAGTCCATCGCCGGCACCGGCAAAGACCACGAGGGCGAAACCGCGGAAGACCAGGCCAACGAGGCCCAGTCCAAGATCGACAACATGCGCAAGCAGCTAGCCGAGACCGGCGAGGAATTCGTCGGCTTCTATCACTTGGAGGCTGTCAGCTTCGAGGAGCTCCACTAGATGGCATTCAAGTGGCGCAAGTGGAACAACATCCTGCACCGCGACACGGGCTACTTGATCGTGGGCATGACCGTCATCTACTCCCTGTCGGGCATCGCGCTCAACCACCGGCAGGACTGGAATCCCAACTACGAGATCTCTCACCAGGAAGTGCTCTGGCAGGGCGGGGTTCCCGCGGGCGACGTGGCCCGTGACGACGTGCTTGGCTTCCTCGAGACCATGGGCGAGGGCGACGCCTACAAGCAGCACTACATCCCCGAGCCAGGCCAGGTGAAGATCTTCCTCCACGGCGGCAGCATCACCCTGGACCGGGCCACGGGCGCCGGCTACCTGGAGAGGATCCGGCGGCGGCCGGTCTTCTTCGAGGTGAACTTCCTGCACTACAACCCGGGACGTCTGTGGACCTGGTTCTCGGACCTCTTCTGCGGCGTGCTCATCTTCGTGGCGATCACCGGCCTCTTCGTCCTCAAGGGACGCAAGGGCATCACCGGGCGCGGGGCGTGGCTCACGGCCATCGGCTTCGTATTACCGCTGGGGTTCCTGATCGCGTATCTCTAGACCAACAAGGCGCTACGACACGAAAGGCAGGCCCCGCGGGGCCTGCCTTTTCGTCCATAGTCCGGTCCGCCGGCTACTTGGGCGGTACGATGTAGAAATGGGCCACGTTGTCGGCGTATGTGAAGGTGGTCGAAACGGCGCCGGTCTCGCTCCAGGCCTGAACGGCGAAGAGGTAGTGGATCAATGCCGAACCGCCATCATGGCTGGGCTGGTTCGGGAAAGTGACCCTCCGGTCATCGGCGATCTCGGACCAGGGGAGCCACGGCGACCACTCCATGAGCGACGCATCCGTGAACCGGGCCATCTCCGACTCCACCGCGGCCCGGGTCGTGGCGTAGCCGCCCCCTGTCAGTTCGGCCCGCAGGTAGATCAGCCGTACAAACGCCGGATGTCCCGATCCCGACGCAGCGTCCGTGCCGTCCCAGCCGAAGGTCTGGGTCGGATCCGCGCCCTGGGGTACGTCGTAGGCTCCCCAGGCCGGCCGGTCGATGGTGACGGTGGGCTGGCCGGCGGGCGGCGTGACGATCCTCACCGTATCCGTCGCCGTGGCGGTCAGGCCGTCGCTGTCCGTGACCGAGAGTTCGATCTCGTGCACGCCGACCGACAGGACGCCCGTGTTGATGGTGTCCGTACCGCCGGCAAACTGGCCGTCCAGGCTGGAGGTCCAGACGAACGACGTGGGCAACAACGGGCCATCCTCCGCGTCGACGGCGCCCCCCCTGATCACCTGGGAGAAGCCTTGAGGCAGCGGGTTGTCGTAGTTCCAGCCGATTGACGGCGTGGGATACTGGGCCGGATCGGCTGCATAGAGTCCCGTGAAGGTGGTCGTCTCCGGTGAGACCACCGCCATGGTCAAGGTGTCCGGTGTCACGTAGCCGACGACGGCACCCCACTCCACCCGGTAGTTTCCGGGCATCTGATAGTCCTCGACCCCATCACCGCGACCGATGATCCCGCCCGTCTGGCCCTCGCGAACCAGCCGCCAGGAGGCGTCCACCGCGTCGGGCTCCACGTCGATGACGATGACGGCCGCATTGGGATCGATCCAGGTGTAGACGCCGGTCAGGATCAGCGTCACGTCGGCCGCCAGCTTGCCCGTGAAGATTTCCGGCGTGGTGTACTCGGCGACCGGTTGCCAGGTGAGGGTGTAGGTACCCGTCTTCATGTCCGCCATGGTCGTGTCCCCGGCACCGGTGGCGGTGCCACCGCCGGGCAGGATGAGTTCCCAGCCCCCGCCGGTCAGATTCGGTTGCATGTCGATGGTGATGGTGCCGGTGGCGGGCGGAGCGGCCGGGTCGTCGTCGGAGCAGCCGACGAGGACGGTGATCGAACAGCCGAGCATGAGAATCGCCGAGGACAAGCGGATAGACACGAATTCTCTCCTTTGAGATTCCCGGATGCCCGGGCCTGCGAAACCGTTTCCCGGTTCGCGCGTCATTGCATATGGTGAATGTATCATATCATGATGCCCCCTTGCCGGGACGAGGAGTATCCATGCGATTCCTGACCTGCCTGTGCCTGCTGCTGTTGTCGTCAATCGCCACCGCGGAAGTCCCCCGCGTCATGGATACGGACGGCCCCGCCCTGGGCGTACGGCCCCTCGAACTGGAAGAACTGTGGCGCGCCGGCGGCGAGGACGAGACCGTCCTCTTCGGCCGCGTCGTGGACGTGGTCGGCAGCGGCGACGGCACGGTCTACGTCATGGACAACCAGCTCTGTCACGTGTCCGTATTCGCCCCGGACGGCGAGTACCTGGGCGACCTGGGCCGCGAAGGGGACGGTCCGGGCGAGGTACGCCAGCCCATCGGTGTCGTGCTCATGGAGGGCGGCCTGGTGGGGCTCGGCTCGGGCTTCCCCGGCCGGGTCATCTGCCTGAACGCCGACGGTACGCCCACCGACAGCCGTTTCCCCATCGGCGAGCCCGCGGACGGCGACATCGGCGTCATGATCAGCCTCCAGTTCGTGGACGGCCTCCTGGGCGCCACCGGCGGCCGCCTCGTCCTGGATCCCTCGGGACAGAGCGACAACCATGCCGAGCGTTTCCTGGCCCTGTGCGACACCGATTGCGCCACCCCCCTGCGCATCCTCCAGAAGAACACGCCCCTGGACCCCACGGGCCAACGCTACGTGGAGCGCGAGGACTACTACATCGACCGCCGCTGGGCCCTGGGTCCCGGAGGCCTCGTCTACACGGCCATGACACGCGACGCCTATGAGATCTCGGTCTACGATCGGACCGGGGAGCTGCAGCGGGTCTTCGGCCGGGATTACGAGCCCCGCAAACGGACCGACGAGGACAAGGAGGACGTGAGCCCCATCATCAATCTGGTCGGGCGCATCGAGGAGACCGTCGCCGAGGACCACGACCCCTGCGTCAGCCGCGTGCTGTACGATTTCGACGAGGACCGGGTCTGGGTCCTGGAGCCCCACGGCGCCAACGACCAGCCCGACGGCATCCTCGAAACCTGGGATGTCTTCACCGCCGAAGGCGAGTACCTCCGCCGGGTGCCCATCCCCTTGGGCGACCAGATGAACGACGGCACCTGCTACCTGGTAGGCGGCCGCCGCCTCGTGGTGATCAAGGGCACCGCAAGCGACTTCGGCGGGGACAATGCCGGGGACGGAGAAGAAGACCTCGAGGAGATCGAAATCGAGCCCCTCGAGGTCATCTGTTACCGGATCCGCTGACGCGGGCCTCTAGGGCACGATCAGGTTGCTCGTCTTGAAGCGACCCTCCGGCTCGTCGGTCAGGGCCACGGGAGCAGCGCTCCCGCCGGTGTCCACGATGTAGATCCTCCGGTAGCCGGACACGTCGCTGTAGTAGACGATCCACTCGCCGTCGACCGTGTACGAGGGATGGAACTCGTCGTCGGTGATCTGGACCGCGTTGCCGGAGCCGAAGACCGTGCCGTCCAAGGTCGTGATCCGATGCACGTCGCTGCCGTCCAGCTTCATGCTGTACAGGTGCGCCCCGTCGCCGCGGCGGCTGGTTTATGACAATCCGGATGAATCATCAAGTTCAATCATCACCGAAACAAGAGCCGGCCGCCCCAAGGCGGCCGACTCGCGCTCCGTTCGTCGATCTAGGGTTCCCGCCTACTGATTGAAGAACTCCTGCACCGGCTCCAACGCCACCCCGTCGTAGCAGAAGCTGACCACGCCGTCGGGCATGCCGTCGGCGCCCAGCTCGTAGGGGCCTTCCGCGGCCACGTTTTCTTCCGTGTAGACGTCGTAGCCGGCATCCGCGCTGCCGCCATAGAGGAAGAGGATGTAGCCCTCGATGTTTCCGTGCTCATCCGGGTACGTGTGGTAGGTGTAGGCCCAGTCCGCAAACACGCCGGCGGGGGTCTCGGGCTGGAAGGGCCACTTCTCGAGGTAGCCCTCCTCCAGGAGTTCGGTTACCGCTGCCGGGTAGTACCCGTCATGATCGACGGCGTAGGCCATCATGGCCTCGTCCACGTGCATGATGGCGCTGCGGTAGTCGTTCCCCTCGTCCTTGTCCTCCTGCATGGCCATGATCAGGGGGAGCTTGTCCAGCAGTTCGACCATCATCTTGTACATGCCGGTCATGATCGGGCCGCGCACCTCGATGGAGCCCTCCAGGCCATCGTCCGTGCTGCGGTACAGGATCTCCTCGTACTCCATGTGGTCGAAGAGCACGTCGTAGATCTCCATCATCCACGCGGTCTCGGCGGCGTCCTCGGGGGCCATCATGCCGGCCATGGCCATGATCGACTCCATGTAGGCACCGTACTTGGGGCCGTCGATGTAGGCCCACTCGATTCCGTCGGGGACGTCCAGGTCGCCGTCCCGGTCGGCGAGCAGGTCGCGCATCTTGTCCGGAGCCATGCCGATGACCAGGTAGTCCTCGCTGACGGCGAGAGCCCCGCCGAAGGGCAGCACCTTCAGTTCGAATCCGCCCACCATCTCGGGCTCGATCTCGCCCAGCATTGCGCCGAAATCCCCGCCGCCGGACATGGCGGCGATCTCCAGGATCCGGTCCCGCAGGGCGAAACCGTCGGTAGCGCCCAGAACCATGAAGTAGGGGGCGGCCATGGGATTGAGCGCCACTTCATCACCGGGATCGAGGAAGAAGAAATCGAGTTCGCCCGAGAGCAGGGGCAGGAGGTCCGTGCGCGGGACGAAACCGCCCAGGTCCAGCTCTCCCTCGGCATTGACGGGCATGTCCCCGGCCATCTCGACGATCTCCGGGGTGGCCATGAAGTCCAGCACCAGGCCCAGGTAGTGGGGGAAATTGTGCAGGGTCACGAACATGACCACCTCGTCCCGGCTCACGTGGCGGGCGAAGTCGCAGCTCCCGTTGGGCGTGGTCAGCATCCGGTAGAGCAGGGTTTCGCTCCGCTCCGGATCGAGGGTGAGCTCGAACTCGCAGGTGGAGTGGTCCCGGGTCTGCTTGGTCTCGCTCTTGATGCGGTCGAGAGCGTCCATGCCGATCAATTCGAGCATGTGACGGAACATCTCCGCGTCCTCGGGATCCTCCTCGGCCACGACGTCGATGAACCGGGGCAGCAGGTCGTCCATCATGATGCCCAGGTCCAGTTCGACCTTGGACCGGCTGTCCAGCCGGATGACGGGGTCGCCGGCCTCCTGGGCGGCGGCAGCCGCTCCCAGGCCCGACAACATGAGTATCAGTAGCAGGGCGACGAAATGTATGCGAGTCGACATGGGGCTCTCCTCCCTCGGGTCCCGGAGCAGGTTCGGCTAGATCCGGACAGGGTACCCGATGAACGGGGAGTTTCTGCATGGGAATTCGGAAAAAAATCCGGTGGAGATTTCCAGGGCCGCCCAAATATCAAGGGTAAGAATTGTCCTATTTGGTCCCGCGAACCCTGTCGGGGACAATCTCCCGGCCTTCCGCATGGTCGCGGTCTTCACGTCGCCCCCGGGGCTTGGCAACAACTGGTTCCTGGGCACCTGGACCCTGGCCGACTACGACCAGGATCGGGCAGCCGACGAGGAGATCCTGGCAGAGTTTGCGAACGCTTTCGCGGGCGACCGCCACCTGGTCATGTTGAACGAGACCACGGTCTCCTTCGAGCTGCCCGAGACGGCTCATGTGCGCCTGAGCATCTACGACGTGCGTGGCGTGCCCGTGGCCCACGGCGTGTACTTCTACGAGCTGACGGCCGCCGGGGAGCGGTAGACGCGGAAGATGATGGTGGTGCGGTAGCGGACGGGGTCGCTAGCCGTCCTTCAGCGAAAGCGAGATCCGCTTCCGCTGCAGGTCCACATCCAGCACCCGCGCCATGACCTTCTGACCCGCCTTGACCACCTCGGACGGGTCGCGCACGAAGCGGTCGGCCAGCTGGCTGATGTGGGCCAGGCCGTCCTGGTGCACACCTATATCGATGAAAGCGCCGAAATTGGTGACGTTGGTGACGATGCCGGGCAGGCGCATGCCCTCCTCCAGGTCCTCCATCTTCTCGACGCCTTCGGCGAAGCTGAAGACCTCGAAGGGATCGCGGGGGTCGCGGCCGGGCTTGGCCAGTTCGGCCAGGATGTCCTCCAGGGTAGGGCGGCCCACCTCGTCGTCCACGTAGTCGTCCAGGCGCAAGCGGCGGGCCCGCTCCGAGTCGCCCACGAGTTCGGCCACGGCGCAGCCCAGGTCCTTGGCCATGGTCTCCACGAGCTTGTAGCGCTCGGGATGGACGGCGCTGGCGTCCAGAGGCTGCTTGCCGTCCGGAATGCGCAGGAACCCCGCGGCCTGTTCGAAGGCCTTGGGTCCCAGGCGCGGCACCTTCAGCAGTTGGCGACGCGAGGCGAAGGGACCGTTCTCGGATCGGTGGGCGACGATGTTGCCGGCCAGTTGCGGCCCCAGCCCCGACACGTAGCCCAGCAGTGCGGCGCTGGCCATATTCAGGTCCACGCCCACGGCGTTGACGCAGCTCATGACCGTGTCGTCGAGGCTGCGTTTGAGGTCCTTCTGGTCCACGTCGTGCTGGTACTGGCCCACGCCGATGCTCTTGGGATCGATCTTCACCAGTTCGGCCAGGGGGTCCATGAGCCGGCGGCCGATGGACACGGCACCGCGGACGGTCACGTCGTGGTCGGGGAACTCGGCCCGGGCGATGGGGCTGGCCGAGTAGATCGACGCCCCCGACTCGTTGACCATGACCAGGGGGATATCCGACGGCAGATCCAGGCTCCCCAGCCAGCGCTCGGTCTCACGGCCGGCGGTGCCGTTGCCCACGGCCATGGCTTCCACCCGGTGCTTCTTCACCAGGGACTTCAGCAGCTCACCCGCCGCCGCGACCCGGCCGCCGCCCGTGTGGGGATAGACGGTGTCGTTGTGCAGAAGCTCCCCCTGCCGGTCCAGGACCACGAGCTTGCAGCCGGTGCGGAAACCAGGATCCAGGGCCAGCACCCGCTTGCGACCCAGGGGCGCCGCCAGCAGCAGTTCGCGCAGGTTGCCGGCAAAGACACCGATGGCCTCGGCGTCCGCCTGCCGCTTGAGATCCAGCCGCATCTCCGTCTCCAGGGCCACCGAGAGCAGGCGCTTCCAGCCGTCGGCCAGGGCCTTGCGCACCTCGTCGGCGGCGGGAGAGCCGTTGCGGCAGAAGCGGGTGTCGAGGATGCGCAGGGCCACCTCCTCGGGCGGCGCGATGCGCATGGTGAGGACTTTCTCGGACTCGCCGCGGCGCATGGCCAGCATGCGGTGGCCCGCCACCCGGCTCACGGGCTCGCTCCAGTCGAACCAGTCCCGGAACTTGGCGCCCGCCTCCTCCTTGCCCTTGATCACCTTGGCGCTGACCTGGCCCTGCCGACGGTAGAGTTCGCGCACTTCGGCCCGGACGTCCGCGTCCTCGTTGGCCACTTCGGCCACGATGTCGCGGGCACCGGCCAGGGCTGCGTCCGTGTCGGGCACGTCCTTCTCGTCGTCCACGTAGGCGGCCGCCCGGTGGACAGGATCTTCCGCAGCCGCCTCGCGGGCCGGGAGGGCTGCCACGTCCAGGAGCCATTCGGCCAGGGGCGCCAAGCCCTTCTCCCGGGCCATGGCGGCCCGCGTGCGGCGCTTGGGACGGTACGGGAGGTAGATGTCTTCCAGTACCGCCAGGGTCGCCGCCCTGGTGACAGCCCGGTTCAACTCGGGGGTCAGCAGCTCGCGCTCGTCCAGGGACTTCAGGATAGCGGCCCGGCGCTTGTCCAGCTCCTGGAGCTGCTCCCGGCGGTCGCGGATGGCGGTCACGGCCACCTCGTCCAGGCTGCCGGTGGCCTCCTTGCGGTACCGCGAGATGAACGGAACGGTGGCGCCTTCGTCCAGGAGAGCGGCGGTGGCGGCCACGGCGCGGGTGGGGACGCCCAGTTCGCCGGCGATGAGGTCGATATGAGGAGTGCTCATGGGTCCTCCGTGCGGATGAGCGGAGTCTGAAGGTTCGGGATGGGGATGATGGTGCAGTGAAGAGCCGGAGGCAAGGTCATCGATCAACAATCAGGGCCCCCGGGGGCCTTTGCGGGCTCCTGGTGCAACTTGGACTGCACGACGGGACTCTGCCGAAGCTCGCTGTTTTATATAGATATATCTATATATCATCTATCATTTACTAGACATAAACGATTCAGAGCCTATATTGCTCGAAACGAGGAGCTACACCATGACCCGTCCAATCAACGACACCATGCCGCTGGACCAACTGGTGGCCGGCTACACCGGCACCGACACCACCTACGATTGCCTGTTCTGTGATGAGACGACCCGAAAGGGCCACGTCTATCCCCAAGGGGAGGATTACCTGGAGGCGGAACTCGCCATGAAGCGCCATGTGGCGGCGGCCCACGGCTCGTCGTTCCACGCCCTGCTCGCCCTGGGCAAGAAGGGCACCGGACTGTCCGACACCCAGCGCGCGCTGCTCGGCCACCTCTACGACGGTCTGACCGACAAGGAGATCCAGCCTCTGGCCGGTGGCGTCAGCCTGTCCACGCTCCGCAATCATCGCTTCCAGCTGCGGGAAAAGGCCCGCCAGGCCAAGGTCTTCCTGGCCCTCATGGAGCTGCTCGAACGGAGCGACCAGGACCCCGGAGCGCACTTCATCGAGATCCCCGGCAAGCTGTCCGCGGACGACGAGCGGTTTGCCATCACCAGGGCCGAGTTCAAAAAAATTATCGGGGTGCATTTTACGGATGGGCCGGACGGCATGATGTCCCGCTTCCCCAAGAAGCAGAAGCGCAAGGTGGCCGTGCTGGTCCACATCCTGCAGCGCTTCGACGGGTCGCGGCGCTACGACCAGACCGAGGTCAACGAGATCCTGGCCACAGTGTCCGAGGATCACACGACCCTGTGCCGGTACCTGGTCGACTACGGATTCCTGGGGCGGACGCGGGACGGGTCCGAGTACTGGGTGGAGTAGGGCACGGCCTAATCGTCCGGCGCCCTCTCCACCAAGACGGCCTCCCGCTGGACCAGGATGCCAGGCCCTAAATATCCTCGTTCCAGGCAGTAGACGGGACCGATGCCGGCCGCGTAGACGACCGTGCCCCAGAGACTGGCGCGGAAGAACCCCAAGGAGTCGCCGTTCTCGTCCAGGCTCTCTAGGACCCCCATGTCGAACACGTAGAAGGTCTCCACGCAGTCGGCATAGGTCGTGTCGCGCCCGGCGTGGGAACCCGTTTGCCAAACGCGAACCGTGAGATCGTACGTCGAGGCGAAGCCCCATTGGAGGCTCGTGGCGAACTCGTGGCCCGCCGTGAGCGCGCCATCCAGATGGACCCAGACAAGGTCGTCCTCCCGCCGCACAGCGACACGGTCCTTGGTCAACTGGAGCGTCGGCCCCGGCGTCAGTCCCAGCGGATTGCTCGGATAGCCCGCCGACGGCGTGACTGTGGTTTCGAGGCTCAACAGGGTCGTATCAGGGTCCACGGTGGCGTCGGCCGTGACCTCGAGGCTCCAGTGCCCATGGTTCACCTCGATAACGGTGCCACCCAGAGCGTAAGACATATCGCGGCGGAGATCCTCCATGGTCGGCAGATCCGGCACGTCCCCGCGGTTCTCGTAAGTCGGGCTGCCGTCATAGTGGGTCCGGTCCACGAGTTCGAAAGTCCAGGTGTGCCCCACGGCGGCGGGCCAGATCTCGGCGAAGGTCGGCCCGTCATAGGGGGCGGGTCCGGCGGGATCGTCGTTGGAGCAGGCGGCCGGCAGGAGGCACAGGCCCACGATCAATAGAGTTCGGTAACACGGTCGATAAGATATCCGTCCGAACATGGACAACCCCCGTCTTTCCCGCTCACGAATCAACACGATGCCATTGGACGACGCGCAGTTTACCACATGGCGGCGTCTGCGGGTCGCGCCGGTATCGTACCCGTGCTAGAGTCGCCGCCACGCCCCGGCTCCATCCACTTGGGAGGCACCGAAACATGATCCGCACGACCCTGCTCCGCTGCACTTTCTGCTGCCTCGCCCTGCTCCTGGCGGCCGGTCCGGTCCTGGCCGAGGCGCCGACCGACGACGACGCTCCCAGGCTCCGGATCCTCATCCTCGGCGGCACCGGCTTCATCGGCCCCTGGGAGGTGGAGGCCGCCCTGGCCCACGGGCACGAGGTGACGCTCTTCAACCGCGGCAAGTCCCGGCCCGACATGTTCCCGGACCTGGAGCGGCTCAAGGGCGACCGCGATCCCGACAAGGACGCGGGCCTCTCGGCGCTGGAAGGTCGTGAGTTCGACGTGGTAATCGACAACAGCGGTTACTACCCGCGGCACGTGAAGGCGTCGGCGGAACTGCTTGCGCCCCACGTGAAGCAGTACATCTACGTGTCCTCCGTTTCCGCCTACGCGCTCACTGCGCCCGAGGGTCAGGACGTAGACGCCCCCCTGGCCACCATGGACGACCCCACCGTCGAGGAGATGGGCGAAAACTGGGTGAATTACGGTCCCTTAAAGGCTCTCTGCGAGCAGGCGGCCCAGGCGGCCATGCCCGGTCGCGTAGCCGTGGTGCGCCCGGGCTACATCGTGGGCCCCGGCGACCACACCTACCGCTTCAGCTACTGGCCCCTGCGCGTGCGCCAAGGCGGCGCCGTGGCCGTGCCCGGGGCGCCGGACGACCCGATCCAGGTCATCGACGTGCGGGACCTGACCGAGTGGATCATCCACCTGGCCGAGCAGAACACCACCGGCGTGTTCAACGGCTGCGGACCGGATCGCGTGCTGACCATGGGCGAGGTCGTCGAGACCACCAAGTCCGCCACGCGCAGCGACGCCACCTTCACCTGGCTGGGCACGGGCTTCAGCGAGACCCATCCGGACGTGTACTTCCCCATCTGGACCCCCTACGAAGGGGAGTACAAGGGCTTCCACACCTTCAGCAACGCGCGGTCGACGGCGGCGGGCCTGACCTTCCGCCCTCTGGCCGACACGGTTGCCGCCCTGCTCGAACGGTTCGACACGCTGCCCGAGGACGAGCGCGCCAAGGTCATGGAGCGGATTCCGGTGGCTGGAGAGGCGGAGATGATCGAGGCGGCGAAGTCCCAGGGCGAGTGAGCCGGAACTCGGGCTCCATCAGGAAAACTCCACCCTCCCCTCACCGTCCCCTCAGGCGAGGCAGGGTCGATTTCGGTAGGTTTCGGCCGCGCCGAGATTCCACCCGCCTTGCCCGAGGAGAATCCGATGAATTTCGCGAAGCCGTTCCCGGTTGTGCTTATCGTTCTGTTGTCGGCGATCGCCGGCCTGGGCGCCTGCTCCGAGAATGAAGGACCGATCGCGCCCCCGGCCATCACGCCACCTCCTACCGGCGCCGTCCTGGTCGACGTGTCGCCGGACAGTTCCCTGTTCACCTGGAGCCTGATCGACGCCGACACCAACACCCACACCGGCTGGGGCGATTCGGTCCTGACCGGGTTTCCGGTCGGTGACTGCGAGATGATCTGGGGCGACCTGGCCGGTTTCCATACTCCCGACCCGCGCCGCGAGACCCGCTCGGTTGTTGCAGGTGACACGATCTCCTTCAGCGTCACCTACTCCACCCTGCCGACGGAACCCGTGAAGATCCTGCTCCTGGGCAGCAGCTATTTCGGCGTCAACCGCCTGGTCGATCTGTTCGCCGGCTTGGCCGAAGCCCAGGGCAAGGACGTGGTGATCGACGGCCATTACCCGTCAGGACAGTACCTCACCTACCATGAGACCAGCCCCACCACAGATGCCCTGATCCGGTCCCAGGACTGGGACTACGTGATCCTGCAGGGCGTGGGCCGTATCACCGCCTATCCGGACGACGCGCCATTCCGCCTGCTCATGGCTCTCTATTCCATCAAGCGGAAGGTCGACCAGCACTGCAGCGACGCGACGGTCATGTTCCAGATGCCCTGGGCCTTCGAGGACGGCATGCTGTGGACGCCGGGCGGCACCGATGACTACTTCGCCATGCAGCAGCGCATCTACGACGAGACCCTGGAACTCGCCGCAGGAGCGCACGTGGCCATCGCACCGGTGGGCTGGGCGTGGAACACCGTCATGCACGAGAGCCCGCCCAAGCACTATCTCTTCATGGCCGACTGGAACCACCCCTCCCTGCGCGGTTCGTACCTCATGGCCTGCGTTTTCTATGCGTCGGTGTTTCGGGAGTCGGTCACCGGCGCGACCTACCATGGCGGCCTGGCGGCCACCGAGGCACGGCATTTCCAGGCGGTAGCCTCCAGCGTGGTCCTGGACGATCTCGAGTTGTGGCATCTGGAGGAAGAGGAGCAATGATCCGGACGTGAATGTCAGCGCGCCGTGGGAAGCGGCCCCGGTACCATCAACAAGTCCGAACGGACGTCCGCCAAGGTGGTGAGCAGGATTTCGGCGCCATCGGCGGATACGGCGAGATCATAGGTGCGTTCCGGCACCTCGGCGAGGAGGCGCCGGCTGCCATCCGCCAGGTCGACGACCTCGACCAGGACCCGTCCCACTTCGTCGGTCCGGACCACGTGCAGGCCGGCCTCCACATACTGCCACGCTCGCCAATGGGACATCTCATCGGCGGTCACCAGCGGCCGGCGCGGCCCTCCGTCGGCCGGCAGGAGCCAGAGTCGGCGGCTTTCCGGATCCTCGAAGACGTGGCCCAGGGGAGTGGTCCGCACCCGGGCGTGGCCGGACAGTTCGAGATCCAGCGGAACGTCCTCGCCGTCGTCGTCCCGGAGCCGGTGAAGACGCCAGAACTCCCCCTCGTCACGCAGTAATCCGAACGAGCCGGACTCGTCCATCCAGCCACAGAAACGTTCATGGACGAGAGCCTCACCCAGGGGATGGGTCAGGCCCGTCTCGGTGTCGACGAACTCGACCCAGGCCAGGTCCGCCGCCATCAGGTTCATGGCCAGACGGCGGCTGTCCGGCGCCCAGAACAGGGCCGTGATCTCGGCATCCGGTGGGGCTGCCACGAGCCGTGAATGCGTGCCGTCGGAGCGAGCCAGCCAGAGCGCCGGCGATCCCGCGCGATCGGAGATGAAGGCCACCTGGGCGGCGTCGGGCGACCAGGTCGCCAGGTACTCGTTACGGGTCGACGGCGAGAAATTCTGCAACTGCGGCCCGCTTGCGGCACCATCCACTACCAACCTCTTCAGATCGAAATCCCGCTGCAGATTCCGGAACACCAGCGCCGAGCCGTCGGCCGCCAGGGTCGGATGGGTGTTCTCGCCCTGGGCGATCAGCGGCAGCCAAGACACCTCGCCGTCGGCCGGATCGACCTGCCACAGGCCGGTCCTGCCCCGCACGGGCGAACTGACGATCAGCCCGTCGCCGCCGGCCAGCCAGGCCAGCCCCTGGCAATCCTTCATGCCTTGCGTCAGCTGGCGGCCCGGCCCTCCGGTCGCCGGCACCAGCCAGACCTCCCGCAACCCGGCATGGTCACAGCGCGCGAAGGCGATGGTCCGGCCGTCGGGCGCATGGGCTGGCCAGGAATCGCCCATGTGGGTCGCGGTGTTCACGGACGTGAGCGCCGAGACCTCCAGGCTCTGCAGATCCAGGCTCAGCAGACAGCTCTGCCCGGACGTGGTGTCCTTGGCCGCGAACACGAGGTGATCCCCCGCCGGAGACCAGGACAACCCGAACACTCCGCCGGCCGTCTCGGTCAACAGACGCGTCGCCCCACCCAGCGCGGGCACCAGGCGAATACTGGACCCCTCGTGTGTTCTCCTGACGAACGCAACGTCGGACCCGGACGGCGAGAAGACGGGCCGGGTATCCATGCCGTCGGGGCGCGTGAGCCGGCGTACCTCGCCCCCGGTGGTCTGCTTGACGAACAGTCCGGGGGCTTCGTCCTCACCGCCGGTCCAGGTGAACACCATGGTCACGCCGTCGGGAGCCAGGGCGGGATAGGCTTCGTTGCCCGGCAAGGCGGTGACGGGAACCGCGGTAAGAATCTCGACCGGTTCCGACCCCGTGCTCATGCGGCCTACGGTCCAGACCACGCCAAGGGCCAGAATCAGGATCGCTCCCACGTAGAGACCAGGAAACCACCGGCGCCACGATCGCTCCGCCACGGCTTCGGGAACCGGCAACAACCGGTAGCCACCGCCGCGAATGGTCTCGATGAAGCGCGTGCGCTGCCGGTCGTCGCCCAGCACGACGCGGAGCCGGGAGACGATCCTGGTCAACACTTCTTCGCCGACCACGGTCTCGCCCCAGACCGTGTCCAGCAGGTCCCGCCGCGAGACGACCTCGCCTCGCGCCGCCGCCAGGCAGACCAGGACGTGCATCATTCGAGGTTCGATGGTCTCGGTATGGCCGTCACGCGATACGCGATTCAAGGGCGGCTCGACGAGCCAACCATCGAGCTGGAACGGCGCGGCCTCGGCCGCGTGGGCGGGCAATTTTCCGGTCGCTGGGTTCCCCTGCGCCTCAACCATGTGACAAGCCCGTCCCGAACTGGTGTTCTGAGGTGGTAAGCCGTTGCAAAGCCACGGCCTCCTCGAGACGGTAAGGTATAGTTGACCGGGGATTCGGGCGTCAAGCGGCGCCACGCCGACCGGCTGCAGCCAACGCCTCCAGCACCGCGCCCGCGGGAAGGGCGAGTACGCCGCGGGCCGAGAGCCGTTCGGCCACCCGGCGGTGCTGCCATAGGCGAGGATTACGTGGCCATGTACTCGGGCAACGGCCCCTGGGTGGACGTGAAGGACCTCGCCAACCCGCCGGGGATCGGATCAGTGTACGGGGTCGTGGAAGTCGAGTGAGCCCCGGCATGGGGCGACCCATTCGATCCCCCGGTCAGTGCCCGGACGGGTCGCCCCCCGAAAACACCGGCCTCTTTCGCCTTTCTGGTCTATGGTATGGTGATTCGGTGGAACCCGGTCCGCTGCACCTTCATTGATGCCGTCCCCGAGAGGGCCCCTCCACACCTGGTTCATCTCCACGGATGAGGATGCTCCATTGTCCACCACTGACGTCAACGTCCTGTTGGTGTTTCCCCGTTTCAATTCCAATTCGTTCTGGAACTACCGGGAAACCTGCGAAGTCGCCGGACGACGGTACTCGGCCGCGCCGCTGGGATTGATCACCGTGGCCGCGCTCCTGCCCGCCGAGTGGTCCCTCAAGCTGATCGACCGCAACATCGAGGAATTGCCCGAGAGCGACCTGGACTGGGCCGACCTGGTCATGATCGGCGGCATGTTGCCCCAGCAGGCCGATACCAAGCGGGTCATCGCCCTGGCCCACGACCGCCGCAAGCCGGTCGTCCTGGGCGGACCGGACGTGACCTGCAGCCCGACCGTCTACGAGGAAGTGGAATTCCGCATTCTCGGCGAGGTCGAGGATATCATGGCGGATTTCCTGGCGGCCTGGCGACGGGGCGACCGGCGCGGCGTCTTCGTGGCCGAGGACTATCCGAGCCTCCACGGTTCACCGCAGCCGCGCTTCGATCTCCTCAAGCTCCAGCACTATATGCATGTCGGCGTACAGTTCTCGCGGGGCTGCCCGTTCGACTGCGAGTTCTGCAACGTCATCGAGTTGAACGGACGCCGCCCCCGCTTCAAGACCAACGAACAGATCTTCGGCGAACTGGAGGCCCTCCACGGCCTCGGGTACCGCGGGCACGTGGACTTCGTCGACGACAACCTCATCGGGAATCCCCGGATCGCCCGGCCGTTCCTGCAGGCCCTCGGCGATTGGAGCGAGGAACACGGCCGACCGTTCGTGTTCTCCGCCGAGACGAGCTTGAATCTGGCGGACAGCGACGAAATGCTGGCCTTGATGCGCCGCAGCGGCTTCTTCGCCGTCTTCACCGGCATCGAGACGCCGGACACGCAAACGCTGTTGAGCGTCGGCAAGCGGCAGAACACGGGCCGGGACATCGTCGAGAGCATCCACAAGATCTATCGGTCCGGCATATACGTGAACGCGGGCTTCATCATCGGCTTCGACGCCGAGACCGACTCGGTGGCCGAAGCCATGACCCGGTGCATCGAAGCCATGGCCGTCCCGGTGTGCATGGTGGGCCTGCTGTATGCCCTGCCGAACACGCGGCTTTCCCGGCGGCTGCACGCCGAAGGCCGCCTGCACGCCGATTCCGACCGTCTGGACACGACCGACGCCGATCAGTGCACGTCGGGCCTGAACTTCGACACCCTGCGGTTCCGCACGGACATCCTCCGGGACTACCAGGGTGTCCTGGCGTCGATCTACCACCCGCGAAGCTTCTTCGACCGGGTGCGCCGCACGGCGCGCATCCTCGACCCCGTGCCGCAGAGACTCTCCAACGTGCTGCCACGCCTGTGGCGCGATGTCCGGTCCTTCCTGCGTATCAGTTGGCGTCTGGGAATCCGTGACCGGGAAGTCCGCGGCCCCTACTGGCGGGCCCTGGGCGACTGCCTCGCGCACAACCCGCCGGCTTTCGGCACGGCCGTCGCCTTCGCCGCCCTCTACCTGCACCTGAAGCCGTTCGCGGCCTTCATGAACGACCGGCTCTCGGAGCAGGTCGAGGCCCAGCCACGTCTCGAACCGGCCCCGGCCCTCCTGTACCGACAGGCCAATGCTTCGGGGCCTGGATCGACGCGAATCCTGCGACCTGGGCCTGTGGTGAACGGGTGCAAGGAACCGTCCTGCACGCAATCGCCGGGGATGGATTCCGACGACGACTTGCCGTGATCCGCTGGGTGTGGCGTGGACACAGTGGGTTGACAGGCTCGTTACGCCAGGCATCGACCTCAACCGCGACGGCATCCGGACGGATTACCATTTCAACATGCGGCTCGTGATCATGGGCCGGCCAAAGCGGGACGACCGCTCCGCCCTTAATCGTGGCGAATCGCCTTGATCGGCGACAGCCGGCTCGCCCCGAGCGCCGGGTAGAGTCCGAATCCGCCCCCGACGAGGACCGCCAATCCCATGGCCAGCAGCACGTTCATGATGCCGATGCCGCCGGTGATCAGCGAGATGCCTGCGACGCGCCACTGCTCGTGCTGGACGTCAACGCCGACCTGGCAGGGGACGTGGACGGCGCCTTCCAGCCTTACGGCCACGCCGTCAACCTGGAACTCTTCGAGGTGTTCTGCGCGCGCTGGGGCATCGACGTGGCCCACGAGAGCGCCGTCGAGTTGATACGCCTGTTCGAAAGCTTCACGTGCGTTCGCGACGATTGAGCCATCGCCCGCGACGCGCCCATACGACCTAAGGGGAGGACTCCCCGGCCGGCGCCCCTTTCACATACTCGTCGAACCACCGCAACTGCTCCCAGAGCACGTGCTCCACGCTTTCGCGCGCCCGGTAGCCGTGATCCTCGAACGGCAGCAGCACCAAGCGGGCAGTGCCGCCCGAACCGCGCACGGCCTCGAAGAAGACCTCGGACTGGAACGTGAGCGTGCCCGGATTGGAGTCGGCGTTGCCGTGGATGATCAGGACCGGCTCGTTGACCCGGTCGGCGAAGAAGGTGGGCGACAGGGCGATGTAGACATCCCGCGCCTCGAACAGGGACCGGCGCTCGGACTGGAAGCCGAAGGGCTGGTTGGTCTTGTTGTACGAGCCGCTGCGGGCGATGCCGGCCCGGAACAGGTCCGTGTGGGCCAGGAGGTTGGCCACCATGAGCCCGCCGTGGCTGTGGCCGATGACGCCGATCCGGTCCGGGTCGGTCACGCCGATCTCCACGGCCTTGGCCACGGCGGCCTCGGCGTCGGCCACCAGCTGGGGCACGAAGGTGTCGTAGGTGGTTTCGGGATCGCCGAGCATGGGCATGGCCGTCTGGTCGAGTACGGCGTAGCCCCGCAACAGAAAGTACAGGTGCGTCGGACCGTAGAAACGGCTGAAGCGCCGGGTCGAACCCCGGACCTGTCCGGCGGTGGCGGCGCCGGAGTACTCGAGGGGGTAGGCGTAGAGCACCGTGGGCAACGGCGTGCCTTCCACATATCCGGGCGGCAGGTGCAGCTGGAAACTGAGTGGCACGCCGTCCGCGCGCTCGTAGCGCACGAGACGCTTCTCGATGTCACGCAGCTGGGGCGTCGGGTCGGTGAAGCGGGTGATCGGCTCGCGGGTCACGGCCCGAACGGCCTCGCCCTCGGCGGCCTCGATCTCCTGTCCCAGCGTGGCCAGATGGTAGTTCGGTACTTCGGCCGACGACTCCGAGCGCAGGACGAAGCGATCCACGTCGCCGGCGAAGGCGACGAAGAACTCGTAGTGCTCCGGGTCGCAGCGGAACAGGCGCTGGACCTCTCCGGATTCCAGGTGGCGCAGGTCCAGGAACGGCCGGTCACCCTGTTTGGTGGCGCCGCCGCCGCGGAAGTAGACCGCATCACCCTGCTGATGCATCACCCAGCGACCGTTGGGCAAGGGGCGTCGCAAGGGGTAACCCGGCGAAGCGTAACGATCAGCCTCGTTGAGGTCGAACCAGAGGCGGGACGTGCCCTCGTCCACGTCCAGTAGCCAGGTGTAGCGCCAACGGCGCATACGCTCCCGCTCGGTGAGCATGAGCGTGCCCCCGTCGGCGCCCCAGACGAGTTGCCAGGACATGATGCGGTGTTCGGCCCTGAAGACCTCCTCCGGGTCTCCGGTGAAGGGCGCTTCCAGGCGCATGAGCCGGTCACGATGGGGCACTTCGGCCACAGGGTCGCCGCCGTCGAGAGCTTCGACCCAGTACAGAGTGTGGGGCGCGGTGGCGCGCCACGTGATGCTGCGGGGGCCGAGGGGTTCGCCGTGAATGGGGACCTCGTCGGCCAGGGGCAGCGAGGCCACGGTCGCCACGAATTCGCCCTTGGCATCCCAGACCTCGGCCTCGTTGGCGAAGCGCCACCAGGGCACCGCGTGGGACCAGGGACCGACCGCGCGCTCGACGAAGAGGTAACGACCGTCCGGCGAGAAATCAGCGGTGGCGTAGATGTCCGGCTTGCCGATGACCTGGCGCTTGTCCTTGACCGGGTCCACGATCACCAGTTCGGAGGTGGCGTAGTACTCGAAGAGGGCGTCGTCGTGGTCGGTTTCGAGCAGATTCCGCGACTCGTAGGTGGAGCGGGCCGTGGCCCCGGCACCCTGGAGGATCTCCGGTCCCGCCGGAATGACCGGCGGTTGCGGCGCCGGTCCGCGCTCCGGAATGGCCATGACGATCAGGCGCTTCTGGTCGGGCAACCAGTCCGCGGCGGCGCCCAGCAGGGGGTTGAGCGCCAGGTCCTCGATCTCTTTCAGATCTCCCTTCACCGACCCCACCCACAGGCCCATGTGGTCGGCGTGCCCGACGATCAGGGCGAAGCGCTCGCCGTCCACCGTCCAGATCACCCGGTGGACCTCGGCGTCCCTCGGCAGATCCAGGGGAGTCTCGGCTCCACCCTCGACCCGGACCAGGCGCGGAGAGGTGAACCCGTGCCGCCCGTGGACCGCGTTGAGCTGGGGATTGACCCGCATGCCGGCCAGCTTGTGCATGGTCGCACCCATCTCGGCCAGGGGCGGATAGCTCGTGGGATCGGCCAGGAACAGATGCTCACCCGTGGGCGAGGTCCACACCAAGGGCAGCTTCGGGGCATGGAGGACTTCCATCACGTCCGCGGCGGGGGATTGCCAGCCGGTCGCCGGTTCGGAAACACCCTCGTCGGCGATGGCGAACGACGCCGACAGCACGGCGACAACCGTGAGTCCGATCAATGGGCGGCGCATGGTCCCCTCCTCGTATCTGGACGCGGTATTCGAGCCCGATGCGGCACGGCGGTTTCGGCCCCGCGCCGGTTCCGGCGTGGCTGGCGAGACCCTACTACCGGCATTCGCATGGCGTCAATCGTGGGAGCGGCGGTGGCCGTCATGTGCTCACGCTACTTTTAGACCGCGTCGGCCTCGATCGCCATCATCCGGAATCGATAGGAACCGGGATTCCTGCTATACTCCCCCGGGGCCACGCACCTTTGCGCTCCATCTCCCGCCCGGTCTCAGCTGTATGAATGGCTCGGACGGCGCATTGCGCCGCGCCAGCGCTATGACGTCCATATTCGACCCGAGAGGAGTTTCCCCATGCAGAAACGAACCCATGCCTGGATCGCCATCCGTGCCCTGGCCCTGCTCGAAGAGGAAGGCGAGACCGACGGACTCGTCTCCATTCTCAAGCCCCGCGTGCGCGAAAGCGCCGTAGGCTGCTGGCTACCCGATGACGCCTACTTCAAGAAGGGACACGGCCTGACGGCCAACCACACGTTCAAGATCGAGCCCCTGCAGAACGATCCCGCGGGGCGGTTCATCCTCAAGCGGGACGATTTGCTGGACCACCTCGACGCCAACACGGCACTCCACGGATTCCTGGCCGGACCGGAGACGGAGAACGTGCTGACGGACGCCTGGTGGTCCGCCTCCTACAAGGCGGACCAGCCGAACGGGAGCCACCTGGCCGACGTGCTGTCCTCCCTGTACGACACGCTCATGGACCTCATGCTGCTGGGCAACGAGGACGTCGCCGCACTCGTGCCCGGGGAGCCCGGCTTCCACGCGTACCTGCGCCCGAGCGTGACCATGGGCCGGGGCCAGATCACCACGTTCTTCTTGATGATGAGCCACTACGTGGCCGACTGTTTCATGCCGTGCCACTGCGACGGCCGGAAACTGGGCTCGTTCAACGACGACATCGACGACGTCCACCATGACTGGGAGTGGCACTGGGACCGGGACATCACCGGCACCTACTTCGACAAGCCGAAGCTGTCCGTGTGCGAGGACGGTCCGACGGCGATCATGGCCCGGGCCGTGTCCATCGACGAGAAACTCGACCTGCAGTTCCCCGCCGCCGTGGCGATCGAACGAAACGACGACATCTGGGAACAGGCCATTCATTGGTGCCGGGCTTCGTTCGCCCTGATGAGCCACCTCTTCCCCCCGGCCGACTATCCCTACGACGGCGACGATACGCCGTCTTTCACGGAACTGTTCGATGCCGAGCGGCAGAAGAAGTACGACGCCATCATCCTGCAGAGCGCGGTCTACACCGTGGCCTCCATCTGGAAGAAGGTATGGCTGAAATTCGGGTAGGGGCGAGACGGAGGATCAGCTTCTCGATCTGTCCATCTTGAGATGGCCGAGGAACAGGAAGACCCAGCCGAGCGCCAGGTAGATCATGATGTCCAGCGGACTGGACTGTCCTAGTTCGGACATGGATGCCAGGTAGGGTTGTCCGAGCCGTCCGCAGAGGTACCATGCCGCGGTGATGAAAAAGACATAGGCCACCAATTGAAGATCGGCACCGACCCGGGCCGCTCCGGATAGTGAGCCCCTGCGTTTTCCCCAGAGCCAGAGGATGCCCACGAAGCTGCTGAGGATCAGCCCGCCGCCGATGCCGAAAAGGAGCGGCATATGCCCGATTCTCGTGGCGAAATAGGCGAGGCCCGAGACCAGGAACAGGGCGACTCCCATGAGCCCGGCGCGCGATCCGTTCCGCGACGCGTGCAGGAGAATGCCGACGGCGGCGAGGATGGCGCCGACAGGCACCGAGAAGGCCCAGACCCAGAACGGGGGCTTCTCCAATGACCACATCGTATCCTGGAGTTCACCCAGGGGCAGATTCCTGAACTGGGGCGCATTGATCCAGCTGCCGACCCAACCCACCAACACCATGTACAGAAGACCCGCTACGAAGATGATCCAGCCGGCGCGCTTCATGATCGTACTCCTCGCAAACTCGGATCTCATCAAGGCCGGTGGGACGGTGCCATTGAGACTGATTGACGCACGGCTGGCGGAAAATATTCCGTCGCCTCCGAGATACGGTTGCAGCCACAGAGCCTCGCGAAGAGTGGGTCAGGTCCCACTCACCGGCCTCACAGATCACTTGACCAGCGTCATCCTCTTCGCCTCGCTGAACGCCCCCGCCTCCAGGCGATAGAAATACGTACCCGAGGCCACCTGCCGCCCGGATTCGTTCCGCCCGTTCCACACGCTCTCGTGGAAGCCGGGGTGGCGTTCCTCGTGAGTGATGAGGCTCTTCACCAGACGGCCGGAAACGTCGAAGACCCGCAGCGTCACCATTTGACGATCGAGTATCTCGAAGGAGATCGTCGTCTGGGGGTTGAAGGGGTTGGGACGGCAGGCATGCAGGACGAGGCGTGACGCTCCCGCTCGCGGAACCCCACTGGCCTCCACGACCTGGAATGCCGTCGGTTGATCCCCCGGCGTGGCGTCGTCACCGTCGGTAATCGCTGCGGCTCGCGGACTGCTGTCTGCCCCGGTGAACAGGATATCGGCCTGGTTGCTGATCCAACCGAGGAAGCCATCCTGCACTACGACGTTGAAGCTCACGGCCGTGGACTCCAGAACGGACAAGGTTCCACCCGAGACGAAATCGGCACCGGAGCCCAGTCGTATACCCACGGTGTGCGTGTTGGGGTCGTACTCGGCCTGGTCATCCCCCACCACATCGGTCTTCGGACCGACGTTGGCGCCTCCGACCACCGCCAGCGAACCGGGCACCAGGTCGACGTTGGCATCGAGCAGGTCGATCAGTTCGATATCGATGCCGGCGTCGCTGCCGCTGTTGGAAACCTCGATCGTATAGCGGAGCGTGTCGCCGGGATTCACCAGGCCGCCGTTCAGGTCCTCGAAGAGCTTGGTCGCATCGTTCAGACATGGAGCATGGGTCGAGGTCGAGAAAACGACGGCGCCGACGTAGTACGAATCGCCGTTCGTGAAGGCCTCGATGGCGGCTGTCGTTTGGCCGGGAAAGACCCGTGACGTGACATCGAAGACATCCAGATCCATGCCGCCCATGGTTTCCATCGTACCCGCCAACTGGGGAAGGTCCCCGCTCACGGATACCGGTGCGCCCAGATAGGTGCGACTGCCGTTGAAGATGTTCACAGCCGGATTCAGGGCGTCGAACACGTCGTCCGTGGCGTCGAGCGGCGCCGTGCCGAACCGGAGTCCGTCATCGAAGAAGTATCGATCGCCCTCGTACGCCAGAATCCCCAGCTTGGCGTCGTATCCCGCGACGGGAACCAGGAACCCGGACACGGAAACCGTACTCGGGCTACCGCTCTCCGGCACATCGAAGCCGTCACAGAGCTCCAGATAGCGCAGCGGGGCGCCCTCCAGCTCGTAGAACACCACCATGGACCAGGCGGCGAAGAATCGTTCGCTGTCCAGGTCCACCGGAGATTCGAACTCCAGATCACCCACCCGGTACGCGCCGGAGCCGTGCTGGTGGACCAACGCCGTCACGTCGGCCATGCACTGGACGACGCGGTACCAGTCGGAGTCCTGTTCCCAGGAATCATCGGCGATGACCGGCTCGCTGAACAGGGTTCCGCCCGAACCATCGGCACGTTCGAGCAGGATCTCCTGGTCGGCGGTAATCGTGTTCGGCGGAGCAGCCCAGTAAATAACGGCATGGGTGACGTCTGCGCCCGCCGGCAGGTTCAGCACTGCCGTCGTCCGCGCCAGATCCGGTGTGATGGCCGTACTGGCCATCGCGGTACCGCCGGCGTCATCCGAACGCCAAAGAATATCCGGTGCGGTGTCTGCGACATACCCGCCGCAGTAGCCGACATGGCCCACCACGGGATTCGCCCCGCTGGAAGCGCAATCCCAGCCCATGGTATTGCCCAAAACCACGAAGTCGCCGTGTTGGGTGACGCGCGTTCGTGACAAGAGGTGCATGTCGTAACCGGCGGGCGCCGCAGCGCGGCTCGACTCGACTGCAGAGCAAGGGCCGGCCTTGGCGATGAGGGGCGAACCGATGGGCAGCCCCTTATCCCGGCTGAGCAGGGAGAAGGTGACGCCGTAGACGGCGGCGTACTCCGTGGTGATCGGCTGCAGGTCCGTGGTAGCGGCCCCGCCGGGCAGCGCCTCGAAGTCGATGGTCTGGGCGTGCACCGGCAAGGATAGAAGTCCTGCAGCTAAACAAATGGATAAGAAACGAAAAATTCCGAGATTCTTCGACATGGTCTTCTCCCCCGTCAAAACTGCTCCTTTTCCCCTCCCCAATATCTGATCCTGTCCTGATATCGACGCTGCAACGACAACGACTCGTGGCAGACGAATGCATGAGATTGCCGGTGATCATACCACACTTCATCGACCAGCCCGGTCTGTCGGCCAGGACAGGCCGCCAACCCTTCGACGAGCTGTCTGGCAAGATCCAGGGGGTGAAGCCGGAGCGATCTCCCACCATGTTCCGTGCCGGTGCGCTCAGTGCGAGTCCTCAGATTCCTCCAACTGCTCCCGCCAGTCGTTCAGCTCGCGCATACGCCGCCGGAACAGGTACGGAGCCTCGAACGGCACGGGGCCGACCTCGCGCGAGGCCGCCAGCACCGCTTCCGATTCGTCGGGCAGGCCGTTGTCCCCGTAGTGGCTGACGGTTTCCACCGCGTAGCCCGCGGCCACGATGAGAACCGAGAAGTTGCGTCCGTTGACGAAGAGGTAACCCAGTGTGCGTCCGTAGCCGTCGGTCTCGGCGGCCCTGAGCAACTCCACGGACTCGGCCATGGCGAAAACGCCTTCGGCGAAGGCCGTCGCCTCGGTACCGTAGGGCTGATCGTCGTACCAACCCATGGACGGATGGGCCACCTCCGGCGTATCGATACCCAGGATGCGGACGCGTTCGGCGTCCTCGTCACCCCAGCGGATGACGACGGTATCGCCGTCGCCCACATCGACCAGGGCCTGGTCGACGGGAACCCGTTCGAGGCTGGGACGGGACTGGGTGCGGTCTTCGGCCCCGGCGTGGGTCGCGGCCAGCATCAGGACGAAAACGACAACGTGAAGGAGTCGACTCGGGAGCATGGGAACCTCCGTGGCGCTGCGCATGATTCGGGACGGGGCGTGACGATTGATGATAACAGGCCGGGAAGGAACAAGGTAGGATGACTCGGACTGATGGGGCCGGGCAGAGATGGCGGAATCCCCGGCGGATCCGATCACCGAGACAGGAGCGCCCATGACCCTGGAAGCCTGGATCGCGATGGGGTGTGTCGCAGGAATCGTCGTGTTCGGTTCCCTGTACCGGAGAGCCTCGACCCGTATCTGGTACCGTGATTGGGACGGCGACGGAGTATCGGCCCGCAGTGTCTGCGGCGGCCTGTCGTTGATCTTCCTCGTGGTGCTTCTCGCGCTCGGGGTGCGTTGGCTGGGCTGACCGGCCGCCAGCCCTGCACGCGACCGGGTTCTCACCCCAGGATCAGATCTGCCGCACGACTCACCGACAGCATGGGAGGATGGAATGCTCCACCGTATCTTCGTGATATCCTGTTTATCGTCGATTCTGCTGCTCGCTGCGTGCTCATCCGAACCGCCGGTCGATACCGTGGCGGAAGCCCAGGTGATTCGAGAGGTGAGCCGGGAGTGGTCGGCGGCCTTCGCGGTGAAGGATCTCGACGCGATCATGAGCTACTACGCGCCGGACGCGCTCCAGATGCCTGCCAACAGTCCGAGTATCCAGGGCAAGGAAGCGATACGGGCCTGGTACGAGTTGTGGTTGCCGAACCCCGACGTCACTTCGACCTTCGCGCCCGACGTTATCGAGGTCGCGGTTTCGGGTGATCTGGCCTATGACCGCGGCACCTACCACTTCAAGCTGGATACGCCGGACGGCACCGTCGAGGATCGCGGCACGTACCTCATCGTCTGGAAGAAGATCGACGGCGAGTGGAAGACCCTCGCGGACATGAGCAACAGCGACGGCGGTTCGTGATCGCGAGCCAACGCGTGGCGGCTCAATCGAAGTCGTAGCCCACGAGCCAGGTCATGGATTGCGAGGTATAGCTGAACAGGGACATTCCGACTCCCGGCACCACGTAGATGTCCGGCACCCGGATCGTATCGCCCTCGAGCGAGAGGTAATAGACGTCGGCCCGGACCTCTCCGAAGTCGGTGGTGACCTGGCTGTCCGCTGCGATGCAGACCAGCAGTGCACCCCCACCCCAGTCGTAGCTTTCCCCTACACTCCCCTTGCTCGGCGCCAACCGGCGGGGGACCTCGAGGAGATTCGTGCTCTCGCCTTCGACAGTACCGTAGAGGTAGAGGCCGTCGGCTTCGTTCCGCAACAACCGGCCAACCGGCCATATGGCCTTTCTCGTCCCGTCAGGGACCTCGACCTCGAGAGCCACGGTGACTGCGCCGTCACCCGCAGGGATCGTGCGGTGTTCGAGAATCGTCCTGCTCGTGGGAATGATCGGGGCGCCTGGCTCGTTCATACGAAACGCATAGTGCCAGGTGTTGCCGACGTCCAAGGGCATGACACCCTTACCACCGACGAGCGGTATCGAAGGGTCGTCATCGCCGCAACCGACACCGGTCACCAGAAAGACGACGAGAAGACAGGCCAGCCCACACCGCTTCGCAGACCATGATCGCATCCGGCGCGCATTCATGACGGGCCTTTCGGGAAATGGATTCGGCTATGAATTCGAAAACCGCGCGCGACGATAGTATAGCAGACTTCTCGACGGTGCCGGATCGCTCACGAGTCCTCCAGAAAAACTGCGCGAATCAAGTCCCCCATACCTGGTCCGGGATCACCGCAGTTGGTCAGGACCGCAACTCCCGTACCGTCAGCCGGTCGGAAACCCAGCATTGTCATCACCCCTGGATCGGACCCGTTGTGGTACCAGAGGGTATCGCTACGGCCGCCGAGCGTCGTCGAATTCCAGCACAGCGCGCGTCCGAAGTGGCGATCATCGAGCATCGTGTCGAGGGTCGTGGCGTGCAAGACTCGCCGGCCAGCCAACTCGCCCTTCCCGGTCAAGGCAAGCAGGAAGCGGCCAAGGTCCGCCGCGCAGGAGCGCAGGAACCCGTCCGGATAGGTGGGGTGTCCGTACAGACAGAGGGGGCGCAGTGAGCCCGGTTCGCCCTCCGCATCGGGACCGTCCCGCCAAAGAGCCGCATCCATATCGGCGCGCAAGGAGTCACCCGCTGCCTCATCCGGGACACGTTCGTAGAGCATGGCGTGGCGCCCGGAATCGATGTTCGCCAGCATCCAGTCCGTGCCGTCCATGGCGAGCGGAGCGATGACGCGTTCCCGGGTCAGCGCGGTAAACGGCTGTCCAGTCACGCGCTCGGCCATGTGCCCGAGGAGACCGTAACCGATATTGCTGTAGGGGCGAGGCTCCTCCGGCGGATCAATCGTGCCCGGCGCCCAGGAGTGGAAGTTGTGCGCGGCATCCCAATTCGCGCCTCCGGGTACGAGGTACGCAGCCAGCCACTCGCCAAGAGGGATACTCGGGTCACCGCAGGCATAGCCCGCATCGTACGCCGGCCCATCCGCCAGGGACGAGCGGTGGGTCAGGAGCTGTCGAACTGTGAGGGGCGTATCCGGGTAGCGCGGATTGCGCACGACATACGGCAGGTGCTTGTCGATCGGCGTGTCGAGTCCGAGCCGCCCTGCCTCCACAAGTTGCATGATCGCCGTGGCCGTGAACACCTTGGTTACCGATGCGATGTTCAGCAGGGAGTTCACGCCCATGGGAACTCGACGCTCGCGGTCGGCCCAGCCGTGTGCACCCAGGAAATCGGTCTTCCCCGCGCGGACGACGCAGGTGGCGACTCCGGTGGGATAGTCGGCACCGAACAGGCTCGCCAGGTCGAGCGGTGGCGGAGCATCGGCGAATACCGGGCGGCCTCGCAGAGCGAATCCAAGGGCGGTGAGGGTCGTCGTGGCGAGGAACTTTCGGCGGGCGCGATCCACGGGTCTGTCCGGTTGCACGGTTGGCGTCCTTTCTCCGGAGCGTCACCGCGAATCGTATTGTGTCTGTTACGTTCACAACCCGAGCGGCTTCACGACTACGTCACGCGTTTCCCAATGGTTTCCTTCCATACTTTGCTCGCCGAATAATCCGCCGCGGTGAGAATCAGCGATGGGACCTGTCACCCGTTTCCGACGTTTCGGGAGTGCTACGATTGTAGCAGTTTCGGGATGTTGGGAAAGGCAGGCAAGTCCAGGGCTGCGGACGAAACAACACTCGCGTCTCAGCGGGTCAACACGATTGTCCCCGTCCGCACGTGCCGACCCGACTCGAGCCGATAGGGGTATACGCCGGCTGCAAGGCGTGAAAGATCGACGACCACCTGATGATATCCGGCGCTCCGCCAATCCCCGGTCAACTCTTTTACCTGTCTGCCCCGGACGTCGTAGACGACGATCCTGATCGGTCCGTCGCTGCCCAGCAGGTACCGGATCTCGGTGGTACCACGGCAGGGATTCGGATGACTCGGCAGCAGACTCAGTTCGAGAGGGGACTCGTCGCTCTCCTCGTCGTCGACAGCGCTCACGTGCACTGGGACGAATTCTACAGTGTGAGTGCTGAAGCTTGGAACGCAGATCAGATCGTTCACGGAATCATAGTAGATGTCGGCGGGGCTGGCGGGGCCGCCGGAGAAGATGATGTGACCCGAGAGCAGCGCATCGTCGTACCGGTGCACGGAGTCGGTCGTCCACTCGGAAATGTAGATCCTCCCGGCGCTGTCCCGCACGATCCCGTCGTAGCCGCCGAGCCCGGAGTAGGCAAGGACCGAAATCGACGAATCGGCGATCGAGATCGCCATGACGGGGCAGCCGGCGGTGCCCGGTGCCAGGGTCAACAGGCGGTGGTTATCCTCGTCGTACATGATGCCGTTGGGATTGAAGAGTCCCTGGTCGAACAGGAGCTCCGGAACGCCGTCGACGATGCGATAGAGCGCGTCACCCCAGTAATCGGTCAAATAGATCACGCCGTCGCGGTCAGAAGTGATGTCGTTGGGTAACCCGATCCCGGGGACCGCTATGAAGCCGACCAGAGCCGCGGTCTCCAGGCTGAACACGGCGATACCCGAGTTGGGATTCTCGCCGGCGGCGGCCAGCAGCGAGTCACCGTAGACGTAGAGCCCGGCAATGCTGTACGCGTCGACCAACTCGGTATTGAAATAGGTTTGGTTGCCGTTGCCGTCGATGCGGACGATAGCCCCGCGGTCGCCGGGTCCGTCTCCGCGCCAGTTGGAGACGAGGTAGTGACCTCGCTCTGCGTCATAAACAATGCTCTCGGGATTGCTGAGTAAGTTCTGAGCTATACCGATAGCAGGTAACATCGGAGCGATCACGAAGACAGCCAACAAGATTCTGTGTACCATTGCAGATCCCTTCTTGGCCGCTGCCGTCGGCACCGTGAGCCGTTTCGCTTTGGATTGCGACCTGGGCCTACCAGATAATCCGTTCGAGTTGACATTATTGCGATTGCGATGGGGTGATTATAGCATGGATGGATGTTCAAAATCATCCTACGCGCACTCGCTACCACCCTCAGATCCCGTAGACGACTCACCTTGGAGAACGTCGCCACTCAAAGAGCAACGGGGTTCTAATCACCCAACCTCAGGCTGGATTGACCAACTTACCAGCGGTCGCCGGGAACGGCTCGCCTCAACACCTCCAGGCGACACAATCGTAGCCGCTTTGAGATGTCGGAAAATGGAAGGCAAGTACACTCAGGTTCTCAGCCTCGGAGGGAGGCGTAAAAAGCGCTACTAGCCGATCAGGGGCCCCGGATGGGATACTAGGTAGCGACAGATGAAGAGGCTCGGGTTGGATCAGCGGAGGAAAGATGACAGAATCAGCCATCGCCAGCCAGGATCTTACCAAATTCTATGGCCAGGTCCGGGGCATCGAAAACCTTGATCTGCGGATTGATCAGGGGGAAGTGTTCGGCCTGTTGGGGCCGAACGGTGCTGGAAAAACGACGACGATCCGGCTGCTACTCGATCTTATCCGGCCGACGCGCGGGCAAGTGACCATTCTCGGTCACGACTGTCACCGAGAAAGCCTGGCGGTCAGGCGCTCGATCGGCTACCTGCCGGGCGAATTCAATCTGTACGAGAATCTCACCGGCAGGCAATTGCTGACCTACCTCGGCTCGTTGCGCGGCGGATTCGATTTCACGTTCGTCGACACGCTTGTCGAACGTCTCGGCGCCGCGTACGATCGCCAGATATCCACCCTGTCACACGGCAACAAACAGAAACTGGCGCTGATCCTGGCGTTCGCGCCGCAGCCTGAAGTGCTGATCCTCGACGAACCGACCAACGGCCTCGATCCGCTTGTACGGCAGGTTTTCCATGAACTCGTGCGCGAGGCGCGCTCCCAAGGGCACACGGTGTTGCTGTCGTCGCATGATCTGACCGAGGTGGAAAAGACATGCGATCGTATCGCCAGCGTTCGGGACGGTCGCCTGATTGCGGTTGAAACCGTCTCGGCTCTCCGCCAGAGCGCCATGCGCGTCGTGTATATCGAGTGTGCGCACCCGTTGTCGTCCAATCCCTTCGACAGTTTGCCGAGCGTCGATCAGTTGCAGATCGATGGTTGTCATCTGCATTGCCGCGTGCGCGGGCCACTGGGACCATTGCTGGCTGCGGCCGCCCACTTCGAGATACTCGACGTGCTGAGCCGGGAGCCACATCTGGAAGAGTTTTTCCTGGCGTTGTATGGCAAACAGGAGAACAACCATGCTCAGTAGTATCTACCTGAAGACCCTGCGTGACTGGCGTGGACAGATTCTCGCCTGGGGCATCGGTATTGGCGTACTGGGCGCGACGAATATCCTGGTGTTCCCCCCCTTCTACGAGATGGAAGGCCTGGTGGCATTCATGAATAACTTGCCGCCGGTTTTCAAGAATCTCATAGGCGAGATCGATGCGGTCGTCACGCTGGAGGGGTTTCTGAAGATGAAACTCTTCGACCCGCTACCACTGCTGCTGGCTATATTCGCTATCCCCCGCGCCGCACAGGCAATCACCGGTGAACTGGAGCACAAGTCATGCGATTTCCTGCTGGCGCAGCCGATCCGGCGCTGGCGGGTCGTGGTCGAGAAGTACCTGGCCATCATCACCGCGCTCACGATCCTGGCCTTCCTGCTGGTCGTGGCGTTGCTGATCAGCAGTCTGTTTGTCGATGTGCCCATGAATCGCTGGTACATCGTGCGGGCGACCGCGGTCAGCCTGCCGCTGAGCTGGATGTTCGCCGCGCTGGCGTTGCTGGGATCGTGTGCGCTGCCGAAATCCCGTCACTCCGCCATACTGGCCGGCAGTATCGTGGTCGGCAGTTACGTGTTCGAGACCCTGCGCCTGTTCTCGCCAGCGTTGACCAGGTGGAAAGTCGTCTCGCTGTTTGCCTATCATGAAGCGGGCGTCGCAGTCGAAGGAGCAACGGCAACGGCATCGACGACCCTGTTTTTGGGCCTCTCGTTGATCCTGATCCTGGCCGCGGTGACGGCTTTCTCGCGGCGCGACCTGTTCGACTAGGGCGGCAGCGAGACCATGCTCGGTCTGTAGATTTCCGCTGTTGTGCCTTCTGAATACTCCTCCGTTCCGGGACGTTCTCGGCAGACTGCATCACCGATATACCAGGAGGGTGGCGTAGCAATATTCAGAAGAGACAGATGTTGAAAAACCTCACTTTGGCCGGAATTGCAGCTGCAACCCCTGCAAAAGTTTCCTCATGACCTGATCATTCATTTTCCGGAAGTGCTTGTGTCCCGGTTTGCGAAAAAAGGCACTCAGTTCGTGGTTGCTGAGTTCGAAACCGGCCAGGGCCAGGATCCGAATCATGTCGTCGCCCTGCAGCTTCAGGGCGATCTTCAGCTTGGTGGCGATAAGATTATTGGTCAGCCGATTCTCGGGAACAGGGGGCGGGCCCGGCCGTTTGCCCCGCTTATGGTTGATCAATCCGTTGAGAAAAGTCGCCAACTCCCGGTCATGAAGCTTCGCAAAGAGCGGGTTCTCCTCGTCGATCAGCCAATGTCTCACCTGTTCTTCGGTGGCGGCGTGATCGGCGGCGGCAAAAACCGCCACCATGTCGGCATCGCCATAGTCGAATATGTAGCGCAGGCGTCCCAGAACGTCATTACAGGTCATCAGGTCTTCCTTCGGCTGACGGATACGGCAACAGCCTGATGCCGTCGGGATCTATAGAGAGCAAACGCTTCTTGTAGAGAGATCCGAGGGCTTTCTTGTAGTTCCTCTTGCTCACACCGAAACGATCCGATAGTTCCTCGGGCGAGGTCTTGGCGGTAATGGGCAGAAAACCGTTGTTTCTTGCCAACTGGTTGAGAATCGTCTCGGCGATGCCGGCCACTTTTTCATATCCCGTGGACGTCAGTGATAGATCGATCTTGCCGTCGTCCCGTACTTTCTGGATGTAGCCTCTGACCTTCTTGCCGATGCGCACGTCTTTGAAAATCTCATTGTGATAGAGGAAGCCCCAGTGGGCATCGTTGATGATGGCCATGTAGCCCAATTCCGTTTCGCGCGCAATGAGCAGTTCTACCATTTGACCCACTTCGAAGTCGGCCGGCACCTGGTCGATAAATTTGTTAATACGGGTTGAGCCGACGATCCGGCCCGAGCCCTCGTCGATGAAGACATAGACAATGTAGGAGCGGTTGGCCTGCAACCGTATTTTCTGTTCGCCAAAGGGCACCAACAGGTCTTTGGGCAAACCCCAGTCCATGAAGGCGCCGACTTTCTCCATGGAGGCGACTCGCAGCAGATTGAATTGACCGACCATTACGTGCGGCCGCTTGGTGGTGGCGATGATCCGGTCTTCGGAGTCGAAATAGATGAAGACGTCGAGATTGTCGTAAGCGGAGCAGCCTTTCGGCGCCTGGTCGTAGGGCAACAGGATTTCTCCCCACCGGTCGTCTTCGCTGTCGAGGTAAAAGCCGAAGTCGACCTCTTTGACGACCACCAGATTATTGAACTGACCGATTCTCAACACGGCAGGTTGTGTCCTTCACCGAATGTGCCCCAGGGGAAGGGAAAACAGGCTTCACCCCGTTCTTGCGCGAACCGAATTCCAATATATCACACCGGTCGGATTTCGCACACGGGCTCGCCATCTGGACTTCCCCACACCGGGCGTATACGATGCACCCCATGAACAACAAACGGAAGACACCAAGCCGCGGCCGTCGCGGCCGCTTCCAGATCCTCTACGAGGACCGAGACCTCCTCGTGATCTGCAAAGACCCGGGCCTGCTGACGAATAGCTACAAGGGCGACAGAGCCGCGACCGCCGAACGTATGCTCACAGGCTATCTGCGCAAAGGAAGCAGCCGATCGTGGATACGTGCCTATACCGTCCACCGACTCGATCGTGAGACTTCAGGTCTGCTTATCTTCGCAAAAAGCAAGGCCGTCCAGCAGAAGCTCAAGGATAACTGGAAAGCCGTAGAGAAACACTACGCCGCCGTCGTGCATGGAAGTATCGATGAGAAGAACGGCAAGTTCGCCGGCTATCTGGCGGAGAATGATGACCAGTTCGTCTATACCACCCCCGATGCAGCCAAGGGAAGATGGTCCGAAACTCTCTATCGGGTTGTCAAGGAAACGCCCCGCTTCAGCCTTTTGGACATCACGCTACTGACCGGGCGGAAGAACCAGATCCGTGTCCATCTCGCCGAGGCCGGACATCCCGTCGCCGGCGATGCGAAGTATGGAAAGAAACGCGATCGAGTCGCACGGATGGCGCTGCATGCCCGAACCCTTTCCTTCCCTCATCCCCACGATGGCCGGCGTATGGAGTTCGAAGCTCCGGTGCCGGCGGCGATCATGGGACTGGTAGACTCGCCCGATTAGTATCGGTCCGCCGATGAAGTAATCTTATCCCGGTTGCGTAGACGCAAAGAGCCTTCTGCCACATTCGAGATGTCGGAAATAGGAAGGCAAGTGCACTCCCCCGCAGGAAAACCCCGCCACTCCAAGAGCAGCGGGGTCCCAATCGCCCAACCTCGGGCTGGATTTACCAGCCTGCCAACGGCCGCCGCCGCCACCGCGGGGCTCGTCCTGGGCCACTCCACCATCAAGCGTGCCCCCAGGCTCGCGCCCTACTGGTAGCGCTGAATCAGGTGATAGCCAAAAGGCGTCTCCACCACGTCGCTGACCCCACCCACCTCCAGGCCGAAGGCCGCCGCCTCGAAGTCCGGGTGCATCTTGCCTCGGCCGAAGGAGCCGAGATCGCCGCCCTTCGGACCGGAAGGGCCGTCGCTGTAATCCCGCGCCAGGTTCTCGAAATCCTGCCCGGCATCAAGCTTCTGCACTATCTCATCGATGCGCGCCAGCGCCTCTTCCTTGGTCCGCGCGATCTCCGGCGGCTTGCGCATGGATTCGTCGTGCATGACCAAGATGTGCCGCGCCGAGACCTTTTCCACCTTCTTGCGCAGGAGCACGTGGTAACCGAAGGAGGTCTCCACCGGGTCGCTCACGTCGCCGATGTCCATAGCGAGGATTGCCGCGTCGAACTCGGGCACCATGCGCCCTTGCACCCAGGTGCCGAGGTCGCCACCCTGCGGGCCACTGGGACCGTCGCTGTGCTCCCGCGCCAAGGCCGCGAAATCGCCCCCGTCCTTGGCCTTTTGCGCGACGTCCTGGGCCAGGGCCAGGGCCTCTTCTTTCGTGCGCGTGATGGTCGCCGGCGCCCTCTGGCTGCCCTGGTACATGAAGAGAATGTGGGCCCCCGCCAGTTCCTGGGGCGCCTGGTCCGGAGTCTGCGCGGACGGTGCGGGCGGCTCGGCCTGGTCCGCAGTCTGCTCCTGCGCGTGGTCCAGGGCCGCCGCTTGCGTATCCACTTCGTTCGCGTTGTCGCTGCAGGCCGCCAGCAGGCCTAGGCCGATCAGAAGGGCAACCAGCGCCACTCGAGTCATGCGAATCATGTTATTCCTTTTCCGGGCCCGAACCGCCACGACTTGCCGCAGATCAGCCACTCAAATTGATGGGAAGCGGGAAAAACCGTTACCCGCGCGGGGCGTCACGCAAACGACGACCGAACCATGGTAGCGTACCATGCGGGGTCGAGTCAAAGAAGACGACCAGCGGGTGTACCTCCCGTGTGGCGTCCATTCAGAGATGTCCCCTCTTTCAGCCGCGAATCAGTATACACGCCCCCCATCTCAGCCAGGTTCACGCCAAGCTCGAGGAAGGGCAGTCATACCGTTCTGGAACCGCAAGAGAACCCCCAAGGAAGCCACCGCCGCCGTCACCGCATAGACCGAACAATGGCCTCAGGGTCATTCTCCGAAGCACTCTCGATCATCTGAGCTGGTACATGTCGGAAAAAGGAGGCAAATACACTGGTCATTCGGTACCTAGGCGGTACCGGAAGTCACAAATATCGTCGCCCTCCATGAGAGTCTTCGTCCGTTCGAGCCGTAGGCGCGGGTTGAAACCCCGGGCATGAGGTGCATCGCGGCAGCAGGAGAGGGCCACGCCAAACTCCTCCAGGCCCAGTTCCTTGTACGTATCGTAGTAGGGGCAGCGGGTCACGTTAAAGAAGTAGGTCGTCGGGGTCTCATCCAGGACGTCCATCTCCCAGACGCCCCCGTCGCCCCAGCCGGCTACCTCCGCGACCAACTCCGGAATCCCGTTCTCCCCCTCGGCAGGTTCCATGATCCGTCCACGCTCATATGCCTCCTGCTCGTTGACCTCCCGCAGCATAGCCAAAGCAGCGTCGCGGCCGATCTTCGGGTACAGAGCCCGTATCAGCGGTGCGACGGCCTGAGCCTCGATGGCCCGCTTTTCGATGCGGGTGAGACCGTTGGAACCGGCTGTGTCACCCATCTGCTTCCTCCGCCACTCGAGGCGTCGTCCGGATCTTGATATCCACGGTCATCCTTCCAATTGGCCAACTACGGCTTCAGTGACAAACGCAACCGGCGCGGCACTGGCAGTTCCGTTTTCTGACCGCTCACCGTCATTTATCCAAGCGAACCTAACACGCCTGAAAGGCCACGGCCAAATGTTCCGACTACTGGGATATCTTGTGTTGACTGCCTTCGCGCCGCCAAAACCATCGGCAGGTCGTTCAGAGGAATAGATAGCCGCCCGTTTCTCACCACGCCCACCACCCGACATACGAAAAGCCCGACTGAATCGGCCGGGCACGATCCTCGCGGCAGACGTCGGGTTCAGGACGGGTCGGTCACGCCCGGACGTTGATCCAGGAGACTCACCACATCCTGTCCGGTCGGCTGCTGGAACACCCGCAGCTCGAACTCGGAAACCACGGCGATGATGTGATCGAAGACATCCGACTGGATACCCTCGTATTGCACCCACCGCTGGTCCTTCGAAAAGACGTAGATTTCGATCGGGAGCCCTTTTTCGTTGGGCTGGAGTTGTCGCACCAGAAACGTCATCTCCTGGTGGATCATGGGGTGGTGACGAAGATAGGCCTCCACATAAGCCCGGAAGATCCCGAGATTCGTCAACCGACGGCCGTTGATCAGGTCGTCACCCACCACGCCGTGCTCGGCGTTCCATGCCGCCAGCTCCGTCAACTTGCCGTCGATGTAGTCCGAGATGTAGGCGATTCGCCGGAACCGATCGATCATGTCCGAATCGCAGATGCGCACCGAGGTCATGTCGATGGCGATCGACCGCTTGATGCGACGTCCCCCCGATTCCTCCATGCCCCGCCAGTTCTTGAACGAATCGCTGATCAGGGCATAGGTCGGCACGGTCGTGATCGTCTTGTCCCAGTTCTGGACCTTCACCGTGGTCAGGGCGATTTCCTGAACCGTACCGTCGGCCCCGTACTTGGGCATCGCGATCCAGTCGCCCCGGCGCACCATGTTGTTGGCTGTGAGCTGGATGCCGGCCACAAACCCCAGAAGCGCATCCTTGAAGACGATGAGGATAACGGCCGTCATGGCCCCGATTCCGCTCAGCAGAGCCAAGGGGGAACGGTTCAACAGCATCGAGAGGATCAGGATGCTGATGATGATGTAGACGATGATCTTGAAGACCTGAATGACCGCCATGAGATTGAACCGCTTGGCGACCGGGTACTTCCGATAAATGGCGAGGGCGCTGTTCAGGATCGAATCGATCACGAAGATCATGACCACGAGCATGTAGATGTGGATGCCGGTGCGCACCAGACTGAGAGCTTCGGGTAACCCCGTCAATGGAATCGCGATCAACAGCTGGATCATCAAAGCGGGTATGAGGCGCAGGAGATGATTGAACACCCCGTACTCCAGGGCGATGTCGTCCCAGTCGGTGCTCGAGGCGACCACCATCTTCTGGATCATATTCCGGATGATTCGACGCGCGATGACACCGGTCAGCCAAGATAGGACCAGAACGACCAAACCCAGTCCCACCCGGAGAATCGGGGTGGCCTGCGACGCGTTCAGTCCCTGGACGATCAGCCACTCCTGGGCGGTCTCGAACATGTCAGATCTCTCCATTCAACGAAAGCCCGCCGGACCGAATATGATAGTGCACCGACAGAATCCTGAGTATTGCGACCCCGCTCTTACCTCGGAATCCACGGCGCATTCTAGCAGATAACTCATCTCAACACCTCCCGGCTATACCAAAATAGCCTCTTTGAGATGTCGGAAAATGGCAGGCAAGTACATTCTAGATGTCGGAAATGGGCAGGCGAGTCCACATCGTCATGACTCCCGATGGACAAAGGCCATTCTCCCGTTTGCGTAGTCAATGACGAGGCGGAAACGGCAAAGGAGCCCCATCCCGACCGTTCCCTCCCTGTAGGGATTGCTGAATCCGCCATGAACGGCCCGAGAAAAGTCGACCGTGGGCCCGATGAAGCGCACGCCGCCGATCTCGATCCATTCGATCTTGCCCCGGCGCTTCTTCGCCTGGCCTCCAACACCACCGGAACCGCTTGCTTTCCAGGTCTTCCGTTTCCGGAGCAGACCCAGCTGATCGACTGCCCGGGTGCTGAAGGTCGCAGCCAGACGATGACCGGTATCGAGCAGGAACAGTCCCTCGTTCTCTCCCTCGAAACCGCAGACGACGAACGGATGCCGTCCGACCAGGAGCAGGTCGTGCCAGACGGGCACCTCCTCCGGATACCCACCCAGGGGGAATACCCGGACCGGTAGCCCGGATCCGGCAGGGTTGATCTCGACGACCGCCCGGCGGAACAAGGGGTAGCCGATGATGCCTTCCACGCCAGGGATGATGCCGCTCAGATCGATCTCGGCCAGGATAGGGTTCTCCATCGTCAGCGGCCCGACGCGTATCCGCGCGGCTTGCCGCATCGCTATCCTCACCGTACCACCGGTACCGGTGGCCTCGTAGTCGCCGAAGGCGACCAGGCCCAGGGAATCCGCCATCCGGGGTGAGATCACGTGGGCGTCAGCACCGGTGTCGAGGATGAACCAGCCCGATTCCCGGCCATCGATGACCGGCCGTACCAGCACGTGACCGGTATCCAGGATCCTGGTCTCCACCTCGGGCGGCAGCAGGGGATCGAAACCATGATCCGTCAGTTGCTGTCGAGTGACTGCGAACACGGAGTCCGCCACGTCGGCGAACACGACGGCCGCGTCCAGTTCCAGGTACTGGTCCGCACCGTCCCAGTCGCGAACGGCACGGTGGGCCAGTTGCCGGCCGGCGACGGCACGGTAGTCCTCCAGTCGCCAGGTGGTCAGGCCGGCATCGGTCGGATAGGAGAAGGACGCGGGCAACCAGGTCAGGGTATCGACGATCACGGTCGCGGGACGAAGGCCGCCGGACAAGCCCACGGTGAGCGCCACTTTCCCGGCCGATGCCGACGCGACGGCCGTCTCGAAACCGGCATCGTGGTCCAGCCAGCGGTTCGTGAGAATTCCCAGCCACAATCTCGTCTGCTCGAGTTCACCCAGAAGCAGTTTCCGGCTGTCGCCCAGCGAGTCCAGAGACCAGCCCTGGCTGTCCCGGAGAACGACCGTGAAACCGAGTCGGAGACGAGCTTCTTCCCGGATTGATCCCGAGGCGTCGAAGACGAGCCGGTAACTCCCCTCCTCGCCCGCGCGACGTATCGTGCCCCGTGCCTCGACGACACCGGGAAAACCCGCGCCGGCTGAACCGGAGACGGTGATGCCGACCGCCTGGCGGATTCGAGCCAGTGTCCGTTCGGTCGAGAGGGGAGTATTGCTGCACGCGGTCAAACAGCAGCAAGCAACGACGGCCAAACCCATGACCTTGCGGTTCGCCGATACGGTGATCGCCCTTGGCAGCAAGCCGCGCCCCCTTACCATTCGTGGTCCGGAGGCCGGTACGCCAGCCATGTCATCTCGACCTCTTGTCCATATCCCGCTGTCCGAGATACGCGATACCAGCGAAAACCACCGTGATGACCGCACACACTGTCATGATGACGAGCAGATCGCCGCTCAAGAGGCTCCGCACACTGAAATCCGGATCGCGGGTAATGACCGCGATGGATGTCTTGAGCAGCAGGACCGACAGCAAGAAGAGAAAGAAGGCTGCAATGACCCATTTCGGCCTGATGGGTGGAAGATCGATGCCACCGCGCAACAGGATCCCCCCGAGAAGGAAGGCTCCGTTCAGCATGATCAACGCCCCGATGTCCCAGTTTTCCGCGAAGGTCTGCTCCAGGACGTGGAGCCTTCTCAGGAAAACCGCGATCAGCAGGACCGTCATCACGGTTTGAGCCGTCGCCTGGAGCCGCTGGACGGTTCGGATGTTTCTCTCATCAAGCCTAAGACGAAACCTGTTCATTTTCGTCCTCCCTCCAGAATAGCTGATCCAGGGTTCTGTCCAGGGCCCGAGCGATCCGGACGCACAGGTTGATGGACGGGTTGTACCTGCCGTTCTCGATCAAGCCAACGGTCTGCCGGGTGGCCCCGACCAGGTCTGCCAACTCGCTCTGGGACAGGCCCTTCTCGACCCTCGCCAACCTCATGGGCATGTTCACTCTTGCGTTCATGGACTCTAGAGTAACGTATAATTGTCTACACGTCAAATATATTATTCGTTTTGGCCGATATATTTTGCTTTTTCGCGGGCCATGTCCCGGTCGCACCGAATGCCCCCGTGCCTGCCAAATATTCCGTCCTCGCTGGGATCTAACGACTTAGCTTGCCAGGCCGATATCCACGATGATGCTCAAACACCTGCGGCGGGCGCTGAAGGAGTACCTGGCGTACTACCTCGGATCGCGGACGCATCTTGGGTTGGAGAAGGATGCGCCGGAGCCGAGGACTGTCGAAAACCCTGACCTAGGACCCGTGGCCAGCCAACCGGTCCTTGGCGGCCTGCATCACCGCTACTACCGCGCCGCGGCCTAACTGCCTCTGACTGATTGAGCCGGCGATCGCTATCTCACGAGCAGTCGAATACAGCGGATAGATTAAACGGTAGGCACTCCGGCTGGCGGGAATCAAGGCAGAGTTGAATATAGCAAGATCCATGACCATAATGTATAATAGGCGCTATGGTGTTGATCGGGGTATTGTCACGAGCTTGATCAAGGAGAGCCGGGATAACATGAGACAGTCACGGATTCTAGTGCTGCTCCTGGTGGTATTTGCAGCTACCCAATCTCCTGGTCAGACCTTTGAGGAGTTGGAATTCGGAACCGATACAACGTTCGAGGTCGCGACCTGGAACATCGAATGGTTTCCCAAAGATGGGCAAACAACCGTTGATTATGTTTCGCAAATCATCGAAGCGCTCGATGTGGACCTGATTGCGATGCAAGAGCTTGACGATACAGATATGTTTGATCAAATGATAGCCGGCCTTGAAGATTATGTCGGGTATTATGAATCAGGCTGGTTTGCCGGGCTGGCCTATATCTACAAGCCTGATGCTATTACGATCAACGACATTTACGAAATCTATACCACGGAAGAGTACTGGGGGGCCTTCCCTCGCTCGCCGATGGTGATGGATCTGAATTTTGGCGACGAGAACATCTTCGTAATCAACAACCACTACAAATGCTGTGGCGACGGCATACTGGACCATGGCAACGACTCCGACGAGGAATACCGTCGGTATGTGGCAAATGAATTGCTAAAACAGTACGTCGACGTGAATCTACCCGGCGCCAAGGTTATTGTACTGGGCGACCTGAATGACATCCTGACAGACGCAGCCGCCAACAATGTTTTCCAGATGATACTCGGTGATACGGAGAACTACCTGTTTGCTGATCTGGAGATTGAACAAGGGGGCAGCTCCAACTGGTCGTATCCGACATGGCCCTCACATCTTGATCACATTCTCATTACCAATGAGTTGTTCGGTATTCTAGAAAACGGCAGCTCTGCTATTTCTACCATCAAGGTAGACGAGCATTTCCCCGGTGGCTGGCCGGCCTACGATGGGCATGTGTCCGACCATCGACCCGTAGCAATGAGGCTGGATTTTTCGCCACTCAGTGCAGTAGACGCCTTCGTTCCCGAAGGCTTCGATTTGTCATCCCACCCCAACCCATTCAATCCCAAAACCGCAATCAGTTACGAGTTGCTGGATGACGGTTTCGTGAATTTGTCCATTTACAACTCAAGGGGCCAGGTGGTCGATGTGCTGGTCAGTACCGATTTGACTGGTGGCCAGTATCGAGCTGAATGGGACGCATCAGGCCTCCCGAGCGGACCTTATTTTGCGAGACTTACTGCAAATGGGCTCGCAGAAACCCATAAGATCATGCTGATCAAATGATATGGAACGGCTAGTCAACCATTAGTCGATCCATATCACTTCACCAACGTCATCCTCTTCGTCTCGCTGTAGCCGGCGGTCGAGAGACGGTAGAAATAGGTTCCCGAGGCCACCAGTCTTCCTCCATCCTCGCGGCCGTTCCATACTTCGGAGTGCGGGCCCTGCTCCCGCAATCCGCTGACCAGGGTGGCGATCCGACGGCCGGCGACCGAGTAGACCGTAAGTTCAACGAAGCTCTCCGCAGGTAGATCGAAGCGGATCGTCGTGTGCGGATTGAAGGGGTTCGGGTGGTTCTGGTCGAGTCTGGCGGACTCACGCGCCGGCAGCACGACTTCCGACACGCCGCTGCCGTCGACCCGCGCGGCGAAGATGTCCCCCTCCGTCTCGGCTCCGCCCCGGCCGTCGTTCCAGCTGATGATGGCCCCGCCGGCCATGTCGGTGGCGATGCCAATGGATTGCGGGCTGGTCAGATCCCCGCAAACCAGCGACCCGTCGGGCTCGCCCAGCAGAATACCTCCGGGACTGACCACCCGGGCGTAGAGGTCGTAGTCGTAGTTGGTTTTTCGCCGCTGCCAGACGATGACGGCGCCGCCGCCACTGCCGTCGAGGGCGCCTCCGCCGACGATGTAGGTATCCACAAGGATATCGTTTTCGGTCGTGAGGACGACGGCGATTCCCTGGTCGGTCCACAACGCTTCGCCCGCCGGATTCAGCCGCTGGGCGTAGACGCCCCAGGCTCCGGAGCGTGTGTCTCTCCAGGACAGCACCGCTCCGTTGGCGCCGTCGCTGGCGATCTGCGGGTCGGACTGGCCGCCGACGATGCCACAGACCGTCACCCCGTCCGGTCCCCAGAGCAGCGTTCCGTCGCCATCGACCCGCTGAGCCATGATGTCGGCGTCCTCCCAGGTGATGATGGCTCCGCCCAGTCCGTCGGGCACGATCCGTGGCTCGTCCTTGGCGCCGTTATAGGTGCAGATGGGTATGCCGTCGACCGTCCAGCGGACGGTCCCGCTCGCGTCGATCCGCTGGGCGTAGACGTCGTTATACGTGCCTCGGGAATCGCGCCAGACGATGATCGCGCCGCCAGCCCCGTCGCTGACGATCCGGTGCTTCTGCTGTTGGTGTTCCTCGGTGCAGATGTCGACACCACCAGAGGTCCAGAGAGGAGTCCCGGTTCCGTCGACCCGCCGGGCGACGAGGTTGTAGTTTCCCTCATGCTGTTCGTACCAGACGACGACCGCTCCGCCGGCTTCGTCCGAGCAGATACGGGGGTACGTCGGAACCGGGTTGACCTCTCCGCTCCAGAGTTCCACGCCACCACCGGACCACACATGGCCACCCGCGGCATTCACCCGTTCGGCCCGTATCGAGGGCGTGGCGTCACCATTAAAGCCGGCCCAGCAGATGACGGCTCCGCCGGATCCGTCGGCGACGATGTCCACCGGGTCGTGTGTGAACCATTCCGGCTCGTTGACCTGCGTGCCGCAGCCTATCCACAGGAGGTTCCCGTTTCCGTTGATCCGGTTCGCGAAGACGCCCTTCGGATGCGGATGGGGCCGCAGGCAGGACCAGGCGATAATGGCGCCGCCGGCCCCGTCGCTGGCGATGCACGGCGAGAAGTCGTTCTCCTCGTGCTGGCAGATCGGAATGCCGTCGCCATAAATCCAGGCATGGGCGGTGGCGGCGGTCAGCGCACTGACGATCAGAAGATACAAGACTGTTCTGATGGTTCGCATAGTGTGTCCCCCTGTGCCTACCCGATGATCCCCCCGTGCTGACGATTCCGCAGTTACGGGACGGCACACGAGACGGCTTCCGAGGCGAAGAAGCGGTGGGTCCAAGAGTGTGATGTACATCTCAGTAACGCTCCGGCGAGCATAGAATCACGGACTCGGACGCGATATGGGGCTCTAGACCCGGTGTGCCTACCAAATATTCCGTCCTCGCTGGGATCTAACGACTTAGCTTGCCAGGCCGATATCCACGATTATGCTCAAACACCTGCGGCGGGTGCTGAAGGAGTACCTGGCGTACTTGTGCCTACCATTTAATCCATCCGGCCACTATTTGATCGATTGGGATACCTAGTGTGACCACTCCATCCGGATGAACCGTCATTCCTGCCGTAAACCCAACCGGGCTCTGCCTCTTTTAAGTGGTTTAAAACCAGCGCGGACGGGATATTTGGTAGGCACAGCCGTCCTTTGAGCCAAAACGCTCCTCCTTCCAAGTTCGAAATGAGATAGCCTCTGCCATTACCTCCTCCTGCAAGAACGAGTATACGGGGTGACCAACCCATAGCGTTCGGTGGCCTACCTCTTCCTGCCAGTAGCAACGCTGTCCACGGCTGCAGAGAACTTCCCAAACGAATTAGCAAGTCGCTGTCTCTCAATTGGAGTAAGTGTGGTGGCGGAATCTGACAGTCGCTCAATCGTCACCCGGCTAGCCTCAAGACGAGGCTGCCACTCGCGCGCTAGTTCTTGTCGTCCGATTTCCTTGATCTGTGTTTCAATGGTCTTCGGAGAATCGACGAATCCAGCGAAGACACCCACCGCGATCACCACAATCTCGACGATTAGGACTCCGAATAGTCGATCCAAGTACTTCTTTTTAGCCAGCTTGACCACCCTGATTAGCGCGAGTAGCGTGATCACAGCCGTGGCGGCAAACACACCAACACAGATCCAAGAAATCGCCAGTTTGATCAGCACGGAGTTCTCCTCTCCAGTCGGATGCCATCTCACTAGACTGTGGGCCCCATCGGCCCTTCGCCCGTCGTTGCATCCGTCTCTTGGCCCTCACGGCCTAGAAGCTGCTGCGAGACAGCTTGTGCCGCTAGATGCCAAAGACACCTGTGTCGTTCCATTCGGCCTTAGTCAGCGTCCACCAGTCCGACGCCAGGCCCTTATCGAGATACTCGTAGGGCAACCAGCCGTAGCCTCGAGCCGTGCCCTGTGGCGCGTCCGGCGGGACGCAACCCCAATTCGTCCCCCACGAGTTCCGGATAAGGAAGGCGCCCTTCGTTTCCTTTCCTCCAGGGCGGGGGTTCTTGATCTTCTTGTTGTCATCGTAGCCAACGGCGACCACGGCATGGCCTCCGATGACGCTCTCAGTAGGAGCCGGATACGGAATCTCTCCTGATGCCTTCACCGAGAAGTCTCGAAGCGACTGGTAGCAGGTGAATCCGAACATGAGCGGCCAGCCAATCGAGATCATGAGCTTGATGCGCAGTTCGAGCGGAAGAGCCCCCTTCACTCCGTCCAGCCTGTGGTACGTCAGCCCCTGGAAGTTCTGCGCCAGCGCATAGACGAAGCTGGGCGGCTCCACATCGAACTCGGGATCGCTGACCGTGTACGGCCAGTACTTCTCGATCGCGACGCCGACAAGGGACATAGCACCCATCGTCGTACGGCAAAAGGCGCCGGTGTCCCCGGTCCAACCCAGCAAATTGCGCGTGACCTTGTAGAGGAAGAGCTTCGAGCCGTCGATGTGTTTCCCGCGGGTGCGTCGCTCGTAGTATTCGAGTAGGCCCACGCCGGCCTGGGCCGTGCAGGATCCGAGCGTGCCCTGGTCCTCGATCGGCGAGCACCATTTAACGTTCTTGAGATGCTTCTTGGGAGGGGGAAACGGAAAGGACAACTTACCTACGGATTCGACGATCACGTTGAACTTGTTGGCGGGGGCTGCATCGTCCAGGCCCTTCAGAGTGAGTGCCTTGGTCTTGGCCGTTTTGCCCTTCGCCGGCGTAGAAGGAACCTGGATATCGATCCATAGATCCCTTACGTCGCTTCTCTCCTTGAGCCACCCCATTCCTCTTGGCACTGTATTCGACATGTCATTCCCTCCTCAATCTGATCGATCATCCCCGTGGAGCTACCGAACGGAATCACCGTTCAAGGCAGCAGCTATCGTTTAGTGTTCAACGTGCCGGCCTAGAAGGTCTCTTCAGATACGTTATTGGATTCGTCGCATTCAGTTACCATGTCCTTGGCATCGGCGCTGACAACCAGGACACCATGCATGAGAGTCGAGAGATCGATCGACGGTCTCTCGCTGAAAGAGCCGAGAGGAATGTCGTCGAAGGAAACTTCTGCTCCCCTTGCTAGGCCGACGACCGACTCCGTGTGTTGCGATTCGGGTTTGGCAGACGCCGGTGCGCCTACTTGGTTGATCTCGAAGTAGACAAGGAACTCACCAGCTCCTGCGCTGCCGATGTTCTTCACGGTCACCGAAACCGTCCGCGCCACCGAGTCGAACTCAGCCGCGGTCACGGCTAGATCCGGGAGGCAACACGTGCCCACGCACTTGCTCTTGCACCAGGCGCAGCAACCACTGAGGGCCATTGAGGAAACGAATAAGACGACGAAGGCCAGTGATAGAACTACTCTCGATCTGGTCATGGCAGGTCTCCCCTAAGATTCGCTGGGCGACGCCACATGCGCTCCAAGTACTCGGTTCCTTCCATGTCCGAGGATCACAGATAGAACGCGCCGTCGAACCCCTCTCGTCGAATGGGTCAGCACGCGGCTATATGCCCGCCGCTCGCTGCCGCGATACGCTCATCCATGAGGAATTGGGCGATCCGTCACGTGTTTAGGCAAGATGCTAGGTGGGCTGCGTATTCGTCTCGATGCGGTCTTCTATCCCCAATTCAAGAACAGCTACGGTGCTCAACATTCAAGAGGTGGAGCAAAAACAGCGGCATGCGCAACCTCGAGCGACAGATGATCGCTAGTTCAATCAATGCAGATCCGGTAGGAATGGATTCAGATGGCCCGCACAATCTGTCCGAGGAGCAAAAAAGACCCTTGTGCCTCCCAAATATTCCATCCACGCTGGAACCTAACTAGTTCCCGTCCGGAAAGCCCACTTTTTCGCGTAGCCACAGCCTCGTATGCGTCCGCAGCTCCGACGCCGTGACCATATCATGCCGCGGCCACGGCGTCATGGCGACACCACCGGGTTTTCCCGACCTCGCCGGACGCAC